>NZ_KE137292.1:3167658-3535769 GCF_000408805.1 Escherichia sp. KTE159 | reverse complement strand
CGTCACACTATCATTAACTGAATCCATAGGTTAATGAGGCGAACCGGGGGAACTGAAACATCTAAGTACCCCGAGGAAAAGAAATCAACCGAGATTCCCCCAGTAGCGGCGAGCGAACGGGGAGCAGCCCAGAGCCTGAATCAGTGTGTGTGTTAGTGGAAGCGTCTGGAAAGGCGTGCGATACAGGGTGACAGCCCCGTACACAAAAATGCACATGCTGTGAGCTCGATGAGTAGGGCGGGACACGTGGTATCCTGTCTGAATATGGGGGGACCATCCTCCAAGGCTAAATACTCCTGACTGACCGATAGTGAACCAGTACCGTGAGGGAAAGGCGAAAAGAACCCCGGCGAGGGGAGTGAAAAAGAACCTGAAACCGTGTACGTACAAGCAGTGGGAGCCTCTTTATGGGGTGACTGCGTACCTTTTGTATAATGGGTCAGCGACTTATATT
The DNA here is from genome assembly GCF_000408805.1 of Escherichia sp. KTE159. Taxonomy (NCBI): domain Bacteria; kingdom Pseudomonadati; phylum Pseudomonadota; class Gammaproteobacteria; order Enterobacterales; family Enterobacteriaceae; genus Escherichia; species Escherichia sp. KTE159. The sequence continues at coordinate 3,535,315 of NZ_KE137292.1, read as the reverse complement.
CTGTAGCAAGGTTAACCGAATAGGGGAGCCGAAGGGAAACCGAGTCTTAACTGGGCGTTAAGTTGCAGGGTATAGACCCGAAACCCGGTGATCTAGCCATGGGCAGGTTGAAGGTTGGGTAACACTAACTGGAGGACCGAACCGACTAATGTTGAAAAATTAGCGGATGACTTGTGGCTGGGGGTGAAAGGCCAATCAAACCGGGAGATAGCTGGTTCTCCCCGAAAGCTATTTAGGTAGCGCCTCGTGAATTCATCTCCGGGGGTAGAGCACTGTTTCGGCAAGGGGGTCATCCCGACTTACCAACCCGATGCAAACTGCGAATACCGGAGAATGTTATCACGGGAGACACACGGCGGGTGCTAACGTCCGTCGTGAAGAGGGAAACAACCCAGACCGCCAGCTAAGGTCCCAAAGTCATGGTTAAGTGGGAAACGATGTGGGAAGGCCCAGACAGCCAGGATGTTGGCTTAGAAGCAGCCATCATTTAAAGAAAGCGTAATAGCTCACTGGTCGAGTCGGCCTGCGCGGAAGATGTAACGGGGCTAAACCATGCACCGAAGCTGCGGCAGCGACACTATGTGTTGTTGGGTAGGGGAGCGTTCTGTAAGCCGTTGAAGGTGGCCTGTGAGGGTTGCTGGAGGTATCAGAAGTGCGAATGCTGACATAAGTAACGATAAAGCGGGTGAAAAGCCCGCTCGCCGGAAGACCAAGGGTTCCTGTCCAACGTTAATCGGGGCAGGGTGAGTCGACCCCTAAGGCGAGGCCGAAAGGCGTAGTCGATGGGAAACAGGTTAATATTCCTGTACTTGGTGTTACTGCGAAGGGGGGACGGAGAAGGCTATGTTGGCCGGGCGACGGTTGTCCCGGTTTAAGCGTGTAGGCTGATTTTCCAGGCAAATCCGGAGAATCAAGGCTGAGGCGTGATGACGAGGCACTACGGTGCTGAAGCAACAAATGCCCTGCTTCCAGGAAAAGCCTCTAAGCATCAGGTAACATCAAATCGTACCCCAAACCGACACAGGTGGTCAGGTAGAGAATACCAAGGCGCTTGAGAGAACTCGGGTGAAGGAACTAGGCAAAATGGTGCCGTAACTTCGGGAGAAGGCACGCTGATGGTAGGTGAAGCGACTTGCTCGTGGAGCTGAAATCAGTCGAAGATACCAGCTGGCTGCAACTGTTTATTAAAAACACAGCACTGTGCAAACACGAAAGTGGACGTATACGGTGTGACGCCTGCCCGGTGCCGGAAGGTTAATTGATGGGGTCAGCCGCAAGGCGAAGCTCTTGATCGAAGCCCCGGTAAACGGCGGCCGTAACTATAACGGTCCTAAGGTAGCGAAATTCCTTGTCGGGTAAGTTCCGACCTGCACGAATGGCGTAATGATGGCCAGGCTGTCTCCACCCGAGACTCAGTGAAATTGAACTCGCTGTGAAGATGCAGTGTACCCGCGGCAAGACGGAAAGACCCCGTGAACCTTTACTATAGCTTGACACTGAACATTGAGCCTTGATGTGTAGGATAGGTGGGAGGCTTTGAAGTGTGGACGCCAGTCTGCATGGAGCCGACCTTGAAATACCACCCTTTAATGTTTGATGTTCTAACGTGGACCCGTGATCCGGGTTGCGGACAGTGTCTGGTGGGTAGTTTGACTGGGGCGGTCTCCTCCTAAAGAGTAACGGAGGAGCACGAAGGTTGGCTAATCCTGGTCGGACATCAGGAGGTTAGTGCAATGGCATAAGCCAGCTTGACTGCGAGCGTGACGGCGCGAGCAGGTGCGAAAGCAGGTCATAGTGATCCGGTGGTTCTGAATGGAAGGGCCATCGCTCAACGGATAAAAGGTACTCCGGGGATAACAGGCTGATACCGCCCAAGAGTTCATATCGACGGCGGTGTTTGGCACCTCGATGTCGGCTCATCACATCCTGGGGCTGAAGTAGGTCCCAAGGGTATGGCTGTTCGCCATTTAAAGTGGTACGCGAGCTGGGTTTAGAACGTCGTGAGACAGTTCGGTCCCTATCTGCCGTGGGCGCTGGAGAACTGAGGGGGGCTGCTCCTAGTACGAGAGGACCGGAGTGGACGCATCACTGGTGTTCGGGTTGTCATGCCAATGGCACTGCCCGGTAGCTAAATGCGGAAGAGATAAGTGCTGAAAGCATCTAAGCACGAAACTTGCCCCGAGATGAGTTCTCCCTGAGACTTTAAGTCTCCTGAAGGAACGTTGAAGACGACGACGTTGATAGGCCGGGTGTGTAAGCGCAGCGATGCGTTGAGCTAACCGGTACTAATGAACCGTGAGGCTTAACCTTACAACGCCGAAGATGTTTTGGCGGATGAGAGAAGATTTTCAGCCTGATACAGATTAGATTAGCCGGCGATAAGCGGGTTAATAAACAGAATTTGCCTGGCGGAGATAGCGCGGTGGTCCCACCTGACCCCATGCCGAACTCAGAAGTGAAACGCCGTAGCGCCGATGGTAGTGTGGGGTCTCCCCATGCGAGAGTAGGGAACTGCCAGGCATCAAATAAAGCGAAAGGCCATCCGTAAGGATGGCCTTTTTGCGCTGGTGCGGAAAAAATGCCGGATGCAACGTTTGCCACGTCTTATCCGACCTACTCCTGCTTATTCAGCCTGCTGACTCATCCACCCAACAACAAAATCAGCCAGCCCCTCAATATCATTAATGTCCAGTAACGCGACATCAACATTAAGCGGTATATCGCTGGCCACAGCAATGACATGCCTGTCTATCACCAACTCTTCCGGTCGATGTCCGGCCCCATCGCGAAACAGCACAATCTTCGCGATCTCTTCATGTTTGAACCCTTCAACCAGAATCAAATCCAGCTTTGAGTCATCCATCCGGCTTGCGAGAAAATGCAAATCCAGTTCTTCTGCGTTTGGGGTTTCTGTCATCAAAGCCCAACGCTGCTGGCTGGCAACGATGGTTTGTGCCGCTCCGGCCTTGCGTAGCTCATAGCTATCTTTGCCCGGCTTATCAACATCCATATCATGATGCGTATGCTTAATAAGACCCGGACGGATCCCTCGTGCGCACAATGCCGGAATAAGTTTTTTTAACAGTGTGGTTTTGCCGGTGCCACTCCATGCAGCAAAGGCGAGTAAAGGGATTATTGTCTTTCCTGCCATCGGGCAAGCTCCTCTGGCGTATTTACGTTAACAAATGCCTCTTTACGATCGCTGAAATCAACAGCATGACCGCCAGCAAGATTCATAAAGGCCATCACCCGGCGCTCTCCGGAATGCAGATATTCCTGCAATAATGGCTCAATAGTGCGATTTACCAGGGCAATAGTTGGATGATCCCGCTCGCCGTCATGGACCCACACTACAGATGCATCTTTTCGCTGATGATAAAGTCGGGAGGCTAAATCCTGGGGGATATAAGGCGTATCACACGGACAAAACAGAAACCACTCATCAGCTTCTTGCTGCATTACTGAAAGTATTCCCGCCAGAGGGCCTGGGTAATCTGCCAGTGAATCCTCAATTACTTTCAGACCGCTTAATCGGTAGATTTCCTGATGGCGATTGGCATTAACCACAACGTGAGATAACTGCGTCATTAGCGCGTCAGCGACATGCCGCCACAGCGGTTTGCCGTTTAATTCAAGTAATCCTTTATCTACGCCGCCCATGCGTCGGGCTTTACCGCCTGCCAGCACCACGCCTGTTATCGTCGTCATCAGATTCACCGATATCGCCTCTTTTATTGTGGGATTGACCCTGCTAACGTGTCTGTCTCAAGAGTAAGGAGCATCACTATGAAATGTAAACGTCTGAATGAAGTTATTGAACTCCTCCAGCCAGCCTGGCAAAAAGAGCCAGACCTTAACCTGCTGCAATTTTTGCAGAAATTGGCGAAAGAGTCAGGTTTTGACGGCGAACTGGCGGATTTGACGGATGACATTCTAATCTACCACCTGAAAATGCGCGATTCCGCAAAAGATGCGGTGATCCCGGGTTTGCAGAAAGATTATGAAGAAGATTTCAAAACGGCGCTGTTACGCGCACGTGGCGTAATTAAAGAGTAAAAGCTTGTAAGCGGCACCAACAAAATCATCGTGAAATGATATCCTTCATCATTCGTAATGTTTTCCGGATGATGGGATGAACAACAGCGCTTTTACTTTCCAGACACTACACCCGGACACCATCATGGACGCTCTGTTTGAGCAAGGGATCCGGGTGGATTCCGGTCTTACCCCACTTAACAGCTATGAAAACCGAGTCTATCAATTTCAGGACGAAGAGCGTCGACGCTTCGTCGTTAAATTTTATCGTCCTGAACGTTGGACAGCCGACCAAATCCTCGAAGAACATCAATTTGCGTTACAACTGGTAAACGACGAAGTTCCAGTCGCCGCGCCGTTAGCCTATAACGGTCAAACTTTATTGAATCATCAGGGATTTTATTACGCTGTTTTTCCAAGCGTCGGTGGTCGTCAATTCGAAGCCGACAATATTGATCAGATGGAAGCGGTGGGGCGCTATCTGGGGCGGATGCACCAGACGGGGCATAAACAGCTTTTTATCCATCGTCCGACTATTGGCCTGAATGAATATCTTACTGAGCCACGTAAGCTGTTTGAGGACGCCACACTAATACCTTCCGGGTTGAAGACCGCATTCCTGAAAGCGACAGATCAACTGATTACCGCTGTTACAGCGCATTGGCGGGAAGATTTCACCGTTCTGCGGCTACATGGAGACTGCCACGCTGGAAATATTCTTTGGCGCGATGGTCCGATGTTTGTCGATCTGGATGATGCACGCAATGGCCCAGCGGTACAGGATCTGTGGATGTTACTCAATGGCGATAAAGCCGAGCAGCGGATGCAATTGGAAACTATTATTGAAGCTTATGAAGAATTTAGCGAGTTCGACACCGCTGAAATCGGACTGATTGAACCTTTACGCGCCATGCGTTTGGTTTATTATCTTGCCTGGCTGATGCGGCGTTGGGCTGATCCCGCGTTCCCGAAAAATTTCCCGTGGTTAACCGGGGAAGATTACTGGCTGCGACAGACGGCGACTTTTATAGAACAGGTAAAAGTTCTACAAGAACCCCCTTTACAATTAACACCTATGTATTAATCGGAGAGAGTAGACAATGAAAAAGATTTGGCTGGCGCTGGCTGGTTTGGTTTTAGCGTTTAGCGCATCGGCGGCGCAGTATGAAGATGGTAAACAGTACACCACCCTGGAAAAACCGGTTGCTGGCGCGCCGCAAGTGCTGGAGTTTTTCTCTTTCTTCTGCCCGCACTGCTATCAGTTTGAAGAAGTTCTGCATATTTCTGATAACGTGAAGAAAAAACTGCCGGAAGGCGTGAAGATGACCAAATACCACGTCAACTTCATGGGTGGAGACTTGGGCAAAGATCTGACTCAGGCCTGGGCAGTGGCGATGGCGCTGGGTGTAGAAGACAAAGTTACTGTTCCGCTGTTTGAAGGCGTACAGAAAACTCAGACCATTCGCTCTGCATCTGATATCCGCGATGTATTTATCAACGCAGGTATTAAAGGTGAAGAGTACGACGCGGCGTGGAACAGTTTTGTCGTTAAATCTCTGGTCGCACAGCAAGAAAAAGCGGCCGCAGATGTGCAATTGCGTGGCGTTCCGGCGATGTTTGTTAACGGTAAATATCAGTTGAATCCGCAGGGTATGGATACCAGCAATATGGATGTTTTCGTTCAGCAATATGCTGACACAGTGAAATATCTGTCTGAGAAAAAATAATTCATTGTGAATTACATAAGGCCCGTGAATACTCGCGGGCTTTTTTATTTTTAAATAAATATAAATACTTTCTGATAATGCGTCCAGTTGCTGGACATTATTTCATCATAAGTGGATATTCAAACTTTTGCTGTTTTATCAGGGAATATCTATATGATACGTAAGTCAGCTACGGGTGTAATTATTGCGTTAGCCGTTATCTGGAGTGGTGGTACATGGTACACTGGCACGCAAATTCAGCCGGGTGTCGAAAAATTTATTAAAGATTTTAACGATGGGAAAAAGAAAGGTGAACATGCCTACGAGATGACGGCAAGCTATGAAAACTTTGAAAAAGGTTTTTTTAATTCCCATTTTCAAATGCTAATTACATTTGATAACGGAGCTCCAGATCTCAATATCAAACCAGGCCAGAAAGTTGCATTTGATGTGGATGTTGAGCACGGCCCGTTTCCCATCACGATGTTAATGCATGGTAATGTCATCCCTGCTCTGGCGGCTGCAAAAGTGAAATTAGTGAATAATGAACTGACACAGTCGCTATTTATCGCTGCGAAAGATAAATCGCCCGTCGAAGCATCATTGCGATTCGCATTTGGTGGCTCATTCTCTACGATATTAGATGTTGCTCCTGCAGAGTATGGTCAGGTATCCTTTGGTGAAGGCCAGTTTACTTTTAGCGGCGATAATAGTTCATTGTCTAACCTGAATATTGAAGGAAAAGTCGAAGATATCACTCTGAACTTATCGCCGATGAATAAAGTAATAGCAAAAACCTTTACTGTGAACTCCCTGACAAGACTGGAAGGAAATAAATTTCCGATTGGTGAAAATGAGTCAAAATTTAATCAGGTCAGCATTATCAATCGTGGTGAAGAGGTTGCCAAAATTGATGCATTCATAGCCAGGACAACGCTTGAGCGTGTTAAAGATAAAGACTTTATCAATGCTAATTTGACTTATGGTATTGAGAAATTAACCAAAGGAAATCAGGCGCTAGGTAGTGGTCAATGGTCGCTGATTGCTGAATCTATCGACCCAACGGCAGTTCGTCAATTTATCATTCAGTACAATATTGCGATGAAGAAGCAGTATGCAGCACACCCTGAGTTAGCTAACGATCAAAATGCGCAAGAAGAAGTGAATGCTGCGTTGTTCAAAGAGTCTTTACCGCTATTACAAAAAAGTGAACCGGTTATTAAATTACCGATTAGTTGGAAAAATACAGTCGGAGAACTTAACGCTAATCTGGATATCAGTATTGCTGATCCTGCTAAATCATCATCGGCCACAAATAAAGATATTAAATCACTCAATTTTGACGTGACTTTACCGCTTAATGTCGTCACTGAAATATCAAAGCAAATTAATTTATCTGAAGGAATGGATGCTGAAAAAGCCCAGAGGCGGGCTGATAAACAAATTAGCGGAATGATGGCGTTAGGTAAGATGTTTCAGTTAATCACCATTGATAACAATATCGCCTCACTGCAACTGCGTTATATGCCAGGTAAAGTTGTTTTCAATGGGCAGGAGATGAGTGAAGAAGAATTTATGTCTCGTGCAGGGCGTTTTATTCATTAAAATGATGCCTCGCCTCTGCTAATTCAGAGGCGAGTAAAACTTACTTATTCTGATGCTGTGATGACATCAGAGATGTCAGAAGCCGGTCTTTTTCCTGCCACAGTGAGTTCAGCCACTGCTGAAAATGGCGTTTAAAACCTTTGTCATTGATATAGTCGCCATGCAACTCTTCAGCAATGGGCTGTAAATCCACATGCACGACAATTCGTGTCAGTTTGCCACTTAACATATCGAAGAATGGTTGGCGATTATTGTCCGGATAACACAGCGTAACGTTGAGTAATTTATCGAATTGTTTACCCAGCACATTCAGTGCCATCGCAATACCGGCAGCTTTTGGCGGCAGAAGATTTTGAAATGCAGAATGGGTTTTTTGATGTTTCTCTTGCGTGAAACGGGAGCCTTCAACAAAATTCACAATAGTGGTGGGATGCCGACGAAACTTCTCGCATGAGCGCCGAGTGGTTTCAACATCTTTACCACGCCGCTCCGGATGACGTAATAAATAAGCGCGGGAATAACGCTTCATAAACGGCATATCCAGTGCCCAACACGCCAGGCCAAGAAAAGGCACCCAGGCAAGTTGCTGTTTGAGGAAATATTTATTCATCGGAATGTGCTTACGAAACAGCACGCACAGTACGACAATATCTGCCCAGCTACGATGATTACAAATAAGTAGATACCAGTTCTTTTTACTTAACCCCTCCAGCCCGTGAACTTCCCATTGCAGGTGTGGGTTAAGGTGCAGCAAACACGCCAATCCTTCACACCAGCAATACATCATAAAATCACAAAAGCGTGAAACCTTTCGCCAAATTACTGGTACAGGTAACAACAGTTTTACGATCCCGGCAATGATGATCGGGACAGAACAAAAAATGGTGACCAAAATGGTCAATACGATACTCAGCAAAAGGGTTATCGTAGCGAGTATTCTCGTCATAATTAATTTATTCAAAAAGTTAGCCATAGACAGTGCGCGAAAGAAGCGCAAGGCGCAGATTTTAGCAGAAAACGATCCAAATAACGGATGATCCTTAAATAGAAAAATAAATCATATCTATCCACATTATAAAAAATCCCTTTTTCTCAATTGTTCGTTGAGGGGATATTTTTAACTTCATGAAAGTAAACGATAAATATTATGCTGTAAAAAGCATGAGAATAAATTAAAAGCGATGTAAATAATTTATGCACAAAGTTATCCACATGGGGATTAGCGAGCGATCCAGAAGATCTACAAAAGATTTTCACGAAAAGCGGTGAAAAACTCATGTTTTTATCCCGTCTGTGGCATCCTTTACCCATAATCTGATAAACAGGCACGGACATTATGGTTCAGATCCCCCAAAACCCACTTATCCTTGTAGATGGTTCATCTTATCTTTATCGCGCATATCACGCGTTTCCGCCGCTGACCAACAGCGCAGGCGAGCCGACCGGTGCGATGTATGGTGTCCTCAACATGCTGCGCAGTCTGATCTTGCAATATAAACCGACGCATGCAGCGGTGGTCTTTGACGCCAAGGGAAAAACCTTTCGTGATGAACTGTTTGAACATTACAAATCACATCGCCCGCCAATGCCGGATGATCTACGAGTGCAAATCGAGCCTCTGCATGCGATGGTTAAAGCGATGGGCTTGCCGCTGCTGGCCGTTTCTGGCGTAGAAGCAGACGATGTTATCGGCACTCTGGCACGCGAAGCAGAAAAAGCCGGTCGCCCGGTACTGATCAGCACCGGTGATAAAGATATGGCGCAACTGGTAACGCCAAATATCACACTCATCAATACCATGACGAATACGATCCTTGGCCCGGAAGAGGTCGTGAATAAGTACGGTGTACCGCCGGAACTGATTATCGACTTCCTCGCGCTGATGGGCGACTCTTCAGATAACATCCCTGGCGTACCGGGCGTGGGTGAAAAAACCGCGCAGGCACTGCTGCAAGGTCTTGGTGGGCTGGATACGCTGTATGCTGAGCCGGAAAAAATTGCTGGCCTAAGCTTCCGCGGTGCGAAAACAATGGCGGCGAAGCTCGAGCAAAATAAAGAGGTAGCATATCTTTCTTACCAGTTAGCGACGATTAAAACTGATGTTGAGCTGGAGCTGACCTGTGAACAACTGGAAGTGCAGCAACCGGCGGCTGAAGAGTTGTTAGGGCTGTTTAAAAAGTATGAATTCAAACGCTGGGTTGCCGATGTTGAAGCAGGCAAGTGGTTACAGGCCAAAGGGGCGAAACCGGCCACAAAGTCGCAGGAAACCATTGTTGTCGACGAAATGCCGGAAGTGACTGCGACGGTGATTTCTTACGACAATTACGTCACCATCCTTGATGAAAATACGCTGAAAGAATGGATTACGAAGCTGGAAAAAGCGCCGGTATTTGCTTTTGACACCGAAACCGACAGCCTCGATAACGTCTCTGCCAACCTGGTGGGGCTATCTTTCGCCATCGAGCCAGGTGTGGCGGCGTATGTACCGGTTGCTCATGATTATCTCGATGCTCCCGACCAGATCTCTCGCGAGCGCGCCCTCGAACTGCTGAAACCACTGCTGGAAGATGAGAAGGCGCTGAAGGTTGGGCAAAATCTGAAATACGATCGCGGCATTCTGGCGAACTACGGTATTGAGCTGCGTGGAATTGCCTTTGATACCATGCTGGAGTCCTACATTCTCAACAGTGTTGCCGGGCGTCACGACATGGACAGCCTTGCGGACCGTTGGCTGAAGCACAAAACCATTACTTTTGAAGAGATTGCCGGTAAAGGTAAAAATCAACTGACTTTTAACCAGATTGCCCTGGAAGAGGCCGGACGCTATGCCGCCGAAGATGCGGATGTCACCTTGCAGTTGCATCTGAAAATGTGGCCGGATCTGCAAAAACAAAAAGGACCGTTGAACGTCTTTGAAAACATCGAAATGCCTTTGGTGCCGGTGCTTTCGCGCATTGAACGTAACGGTGTGAAGATCGATCCGAAAGTTCTGCACAATCATTCAGAAGAACTCACTCTGCGTCTCGCGGAGCTGGAAAAGAAAGCGCATGAAATTGCTGGTGAAGAATTTAATCTTTCTTCCACCAAGCAGTTACAAACCATTCTGTTTGAAAAACAGGGGATTAAACCGCTGAAGAAAACACCGGGCGGTGCGCCGTCAACGTCGGAAGAGGTGCTGGAAGAGCTGGCACTGGACTATCCATTGCCGAAAGTGATTCTGGAGTACCGCGGTCTGGCGAAGTTGAAATCGACTTACACCGACAAGCTGCCGCTGATGATCAACCCGAAAACCGGGCGCGTGCATACTTCTTATCACCAGGCGGTGACTGCGACAGGGCGCTTGTCGTCAACCGATCCTAACTTGCAAAACATTCCGGTGCGTAACGAAGAAGGTCGCCGTATTCGTCAGGCGTTTATTGCGCCAGAGGATTACGTGATTGTTTCTGCGGACTACTCGCAGATTGAACTGCGCATTATGGCGCATCTCTCACGTGATAAAGGCTTGCTGACCGCCTTCGCAGAAGGAAAAGATATCCACCGGGCAACGGCTGCAGAAGTGTTTGGTTTGCCACTGGAAACCGTCACCAGCGAACAACGTCGTAGCGCGAAAGCGATCAACTTTGGCCTGATTTACGGCATGAGTGCTTTCGGTCTGGCGCGCCAGTTGAACATTCCGCGTAAAGAAGCGCAGAAGTACATGGATCTCTACTTTGAACGCTATCCAGGCGTGTTGGAGTATATGGAACGCACCCGCGCCCAGGCGAAAGAACAGGGTTACGTTGAAACGCTGGACGGACGCCGCCTCTATTTGCCGGATATTAAGTCCAGCAATGGTGCGCGCCGTGCCGCGGCAGAACGTGCAGCAATTAACGCGCCAATGCAGGGCACCGCGGCCGATATCATCAAGCGGGCGATGATTGCCGTTGATGCATGGCTCCAGGCCGAGCAACCGCGTGTGCGTATGATTATGCAGGTACACGATGAACTGGTGTTTGAAGTTCATAAAGATGATCTCGATGTGGTAGCGAAGAAAATCCATCAGTTGATGGAAAACTGTACCCGTCTGGATGTGCCGTTGCTGGTGGAAGTGGGAAGTGGCGAAAACTGGGATCAGGCGCACTAAGATTCGCCTGAGCAAGCCTTTTTTTCGTAAGTAAGCAACATAACTCGCCACATTTTGTGATGACTATTAGAAATTCCTATGCAACAACTGAAAAAAAATTACAAAAAGTGCTTTCTGAACTGAACAAAAAAGAGTAAAGTTACTCGCGTAGGGTACAGAGGTAAGATGTTCTATCTTTCAGACCTTTTACTTCACGTAATCGGATTTGGCTGAATTTTTTAGCCGCCCCAGTCAGTAATGACTGGGGCGTTTTTTATTGCACGAAAGAAAATATCTGTATTGTCTGATTCGCTACGCGTATCAGGTTTATTGTGAATAACAACTTATTGAATTTTCTTCACTTTAAAGGCCGGATAAGGCGTTTATACCGCATCCGGCACCAGCACAAGGGCAAGAAAATTATTCGCCGCTCTGCGCCTCTTCGACAGGCTGCATCTCGCTAAACCAGGTATCCAGCTTCTGACGCAGCTTATCCACACCTTGCTTCTTCAGAGAAGAGAATGTCTCTACCTGCACATCACCGTTAAACGCCAGCACCGCTTCACGCACCATATTCAATTGCGCTTTACGTGCACCGCTTGCCAGTTTGTCCGCTTTGGTCAGTAGCACCAACACGGCGATATTGCTGTCTACCGCCCACTCAATCATCTGCTGATCCAGATCTTTCAGCGGATGGCGAATATCCATCAGTACCACCAGGCCTTGCAGGCTCTGACGTTTTTCCAGGTATTCCCCTAATGCGCGCTGCCATTTACGCTTCATCTCTTCCGGAACTTCTGCGTAGCCATAGCCCGGCAAATCGACCAGACGTTTGCCGTCAGCCACTTCAAACAGGTTGATAAGCTGGGTGCGTCCTGGCGTTTTCGAGGTACGCGCCAGGCTTTTCTGGTTAGTCAGCGTGTTCAGCGCGCTGGATTTCCCTGCGTTGGAACGGCCTGCAAAAGCCACTTCGATTCCGGTATCGGAAGGTAAGTGGCGAATATCAGGCGCACTCATCACAAAATGCGTCTGTTGGTAATTCAAATTAGTCAAAGCGGTCGTCTCCATCAGTCAAAGCGTTGCGGCGATTATACCTGAACCACAATAAAAGACGGATTTTTCGGGGGAGTGGTGTAAGTAAAAACCATATGCTTTGTGAGATATTGCCGATCATTTTTATGCGAAATCGTAGAGAAAATTCTGCGATGCATGTCAAATAGGTCAAAGAAATCAGGTGATTAGTTTTATACAATAATCTGAAAATGAGTAAATACTGATGATAGTTTATTGTTTGTTTGGTGCAGAAGCGTAAAGTAGCACCCATAGAGCGAGGACGCTAACAGGAAGATGACTCAGGATGAGGGTCAGGAGCGCCAGGAGGCGAAGACAGAGGATTGTCAGGAAGACAAACGTCCGGAGACGTAATTAAACGGAAATGGAATCAACACGGAATGTTCTGGCTAATGGAAAAACAGGGTGTGTTGGCGGCCTGCAAGGATTGTAAGACCCGTTAAGGGTTATGAGTCAGGAAAAAAGGCGACAGAGTAATCTGTCGCCTTTTTTCTTTGCTTGCTTTCTGTTAGATTCCGCCGCAAATCTATACTGAATAAAACGGCTAAAAGACGAACTATTATGAAACCATCATCTTCAAACTCACGCAGCAAAGGTCACGCAAAAGCGCGTCGAAAAACACGCGAAGAGCTGGATCAGGAAGCTCGTGACCGCAAGCGTCAGAAAAAACGTCGTGGTCATGCGCCAGGCAGTCGTGCAGCGGGCGGTAGCGCTACATCGGGCAGTAAAGGCCAGAACGCACCGAAAGATCCACGCATTGGCAGTAAAACCCCTATTCCATTGGGTGTGACTGAAAAAGTCACCAAACAGCACAAACCGAAGAGTGAGAAACCTATGCTTTCACCGCAGGCGGAGTTGGAGTTACTGGAAACGGATGAGCGTCTGGATGCGCTGCTGGAACGTCTGGAAGCGGGCGAAACCCTGAGTGCCGAAGAGCAATCCTGGGTTGATGCTAAACTGGATCGAATTGATGAGCTGATGCAGAAACTCGGACTCTCTTATGACGACGATGAAGAAGAGGAAGAAGACGAGAAGCAAGAAGACATGATGCGTCTGTTGCGAGGCAACTAACGGGTTGCCACTGTGGGCCTTCCCGTTCTGCTGATAACCCTTCCGGTTATATGTTATCTGGTGTGGTTATTCGTTAAACTACAGCGGTTGTCGCGGCGACAAAAGTGGCTGCGCAACCGGTTGATGACCCAAAACGGACATCAGCCGGTACGCCGTAGCCGCCAGAGACGCCATCGGAAGGAGTGAGCATGTCTGTACAGCAAATCGACTGGGACCTGGCCCTGATCCAGAAATATAACTATTCCGGGCCACGATACACCTCGTACCCGACCGCGCTGGAGTTTTCAGAAGACTTCGGTGAACAGGCGTTTTTACAAGCCGTGGCGCGCTACCCTGAGCGTCCCTTATCTCTCTACGTGCATATCCCGTTCTGCCACAAGCTTTGCTATTTCTGTGGCTGCAATAAAATTGTGACTCGCCAGCAGCATAAAGCCGACCAATACCTGGACGCGCTGGAGCAAGAAATCGTTCATCGTGCGCCACTGTTTGCCGGACGTAAAGTCAGCCAGTTGCACTGGGGTGGCGGTACGCCGACGTACCTGAACAAAGAGCAAATTAGCCGTCTGATGAATCTGTTGCGGGAAAACTTCCAGTTTAATACTGATGCGGAAATCTCGATCGAAGTTGATCCGCGTGAAATTGAACTGGATGTCCTCGATCATTTACGTGCCGAAGGCTTTAACCGCCTGAGCATGGGTGTGCAGGACTTCAACAAAGAAGTGCAACGTCTGGTCAACCGTGAGCAGGATGAAGAGTTCATCTTTGCCCTGCTTAACCATGCGCGTGAGATCGGCTTTACCTCCACCAACATTGACCTCATTTACGGCCTGCCGAAACAGACGCCGGAGAGTTTCGCTTTTACCCTGAAACGCGTGGCGGAACTGAACCCTGATCGTCTGAGCGTCTTTAACTACGCGCATCTGCCGACCATTTTTGCTGCTCAACGTAAAATCAAAGATGCTGACCTGCCGAGTCCGCAGCAAAAACTGGATATCCTGCAGGAAACCATCGCCTTCCTGACGCAATCGGGTTATCAGTTCATTGGTATGGATCACTTTGCCCGCCCGGATGATGAGCTGGCGGAGGCCCAGCGTGAAGGCGTGCTGCATCGCAACTTCCAGGGTTACACCACCCAGGGCGATACCGATCTGCTGGGAATGGGCGTCTCTGCCATCAGTATGATTGGCGATTGCTATGCGCAGAACCAGAAAGAGCTGAAGCGTTACTATCAGCAGGTAGATGAGCAAGGCAATGCGCTGTGGCGCGGTATTGCGTTAACGCGCGATGACTGTATTCGCCGTGATGTAATTAAGTCGCTGATCTGCAACTTCCGTCTGGATTACGCCCCCGTTGAACAGCAGTGGGATTTAAACTTCGCTGATTATTTTGCGGAAGACCTCAAGCTGCTCGCCCCATTAGCAAAAGACGGGCTGGTGGATGTCGATGAGAAGGGAATTCAGGTGACAGCGAAAGGTCGTTTGCTGATCCGCAACATTTGCATGTGCTTTGATACTTATTTGCGCCAGAAAGCGCGAATGCAGCAGTTCTCGCGGGTGATTTAGTTGAATGGCGCTTCGTTTACAACGGTGATAAACGAAAGCGCCATCAATTGACTGAGAACAAAACTGCCTGATGCGCTACGCTTATCAGGCCAACAAAACCTGTTTTTGTATGCCGGATAAAGCGTTCACGCCGCATCCGGCATGAACAACGAGTTTCAGCTAAACAGCCCAATCATCGCGGCACACAGCACGGCAGCAACGGCAGTTTGCGGCGCGTGACTGCTAACTGCGCCACTCGATAGCAGATTAATTATTGATTCTAACATAATGACTCTCCCCGTTTTCCGGGCAAGATCATACTGAACTTATCGGAACAGTAAAGCGCAAAATAACAGCAATTTGCGCTCAATAATCAATCTTTACACAGCAAGCCTGAGTCACTCCATTCCCAACTCTTTTAACTTACGTGTCAGTGTGTTACGTCCCCAACCAAGCAGTCTCGCCGCTTCTTGTTTATGCCCCTGCGTATGTCGCAACGCGGTGGTCAGCAATGTCCGCTCCAGCTCAGGTTGCGCTTCAGAAAGTAAGTTTTGATGACCGGAACGCAGCGCCCGATCGGCCCATTGCGCTAACAGCGTTGCCCAACTGTCCGGCTGCATTGTGGAAGGGCTTTCCGCTACGGTTGATTCAAACAGTTCGCCAGGCAAATCCTGAATCAACACTTCCTGTCCGGCGGCCATCACCGTTAGCCAGCGGCAGGTATTTTCTAGCTGACGCACGTTCCCCGGCCATGCAAGACGCGTCAGGGCGGCTTCTGTCTCCGGGTGCAGTAACTTCGCTTCTACACCCAGCTCACGCGCGGCAACTTGCAGAAAATGACGTGCCAGACGGGGAATATCCTCCCGACGCTCGCGCAGTGGCGGCAGATGAACACGGATAACGTTCAGGCGGTGGAACAGATCCTCACGGAACTTGCCTTCCTGCACACGCAGTTCCAGGTTCTGGTGAGTCGCAGCGATAATACGCACATCCACTTTCACCGGCGCATAGCCGCCAACGCGGTAAAACTGACCGTCTGCCAGCACGCGCAGTAACCGTGTCTGCACATCCAGCGGCATATCGCCAATTTCATCAAGGAATAACGTGCCCCCATCGGCCTGTTCAAAACGGCCCTGACGAACGGTATTGGCACCGGTAAACGCGCCTTTCTCGTGACCAAACAGTTCTGATTCGATCAAATCTTTCGGGATAGCTGCCATATTCAGCGCGATAAACGGCGCTTTGGCGCGCGGGCTATGGCGATGCAGGGCATGAGCGACCAGCTCTTTACCTGTGCCGGATTCGCCATTGATCAACACGCTAATAGAAGAACGTGAGAGACGGCCAATAATACGGAACACATCCTGCATGGCAGGCGCTTCGCCAATAATATCGGTTGTTGGTCCGTTAAGCTGAATATTGCGCGGTTGCTGCTGTTCCTGGTAATGGCTGATGGCTCGCTCAACCAGCGCCACGGCTTCGTCGATATCAAACGGTTTGGGCAGATAATCAAACGCCCCTTGTTGATAGGCGCTAACGGCGGCATCCAGATCGGAATGTGCGGTCATAATGATGACCGGAAGCATCGGATGACGCTGTTTAATTTGCTTGAGCAACGCCAGCCCGTCCATTCCGGGCATACGGATATCTGAAAGCAGTACATCCGGCGTTTTGCTTGCCAGCGCCTCCAGCACTTCGGCACCGTTCTCAAATGCCGTGCAGGTTAAACCCGCTCCAGCGAGCGCACGTTCAAGCACCCAACGGATGGAACTATCGTCATCGACTACCCAGACTATCCCTCGTTGCATAAACGTCACCTTTATTTCCTGATAGGCAGGTAAACCGAGAACTCGGTATGACCCGGCCAACTGGTAAATTCAATTTTGCCTGAATGCTGATCAATCAAGTTACGGGCGATGGATAAACCAAGCCCGGTGCCGCCTTCGCGACCGCTGACCATCGGATAAAACAGCGTATCCTGCAAATGGGGCGGAATACCAGGCCCGTTATCTTCCACATCAATTCGTGCTGCCAGCCGATAGCGTTCGCCATGCAAGGTCAGTTGAAACGCGGTGCGGGTACGCAGAATAATTTCACCGCCCTCCGGCCCCAGCGCTTGTAACGCATTGCGCACAATATTCAGCAGTACTTGCTCAATCTGATCCGGATCGTGCGCCAGTTCTGGCAGGCTGGGGTCGTAATCACGAATCAACCGTACATTGTTCGGTAATTCCATCGACACCAGCGTCACCACGCGCTCTGCCACTTTGTGAATGCTTTCGGTGACGTGTGTGCCTGGTAGTTGCGGCCCCAACAGACGGTCGACCAGATTTCGCAGTCTGTCCGCCTGCTCGATAATCACTTTGGTATATTCCAGCAGAGACGGATCGGGCAACGCTTTGCTGAGTAACTGCGCCGCACCTCGTAAGCCGCCAAGTGGATTTTTGATCTCATGTGCCAGGCCGCGGACCAAATCGCGGGCAGCAACTTGCTGGGCGTGCTGTAGCTGCTCCTGGCTTAAGCGACGCTGGTTATCCATCGGTGTCATCTCCAGCAGGATCATGCCGTCCGGCATACGCTGGGCCGTCACAGAAAGAATATGCGAGCGCCCGTCAATCACCAGCGTCACTTCGTTATCGGTAAAACCTTGCCCCGCCTCCAGACTTTCTTGCATCAGACCGATATTTAGCGAGAAGTAGCTCAACAGTTCCGGTAACGGCGTACCAAACAATTTACGGGAACTTTGGGCGAGCAGTTGTTGCGCGGCGGGGTTGGCGTAATGGATCGCCAGGTTGTCGTCAATTAACAAAATACTGTTAATCAGAGAGTTGAGGATCTGCCCAGCATCGGGCTGCGTGCCTGTTGCCATAAAGCAGTCTCCTGAACAGGTTGCACCATTTTAGTGCATTATAGCTTTTTACGGATAAAAAGCGCGAAGCATCAGAGAAGTTACGGAGAAAAAAGCCCATGCAGAGATGGGCTGAAATTTCCACGGCAACTAAAACCCCGGCGTTTGTGCGCCGGGTATGACTACTTCAACTATTAGACGCTGTAGTACAGCTCAAACTCTACCGGGTGCGGAGTCATACGTACGCGGTCATCTTCTTCGCGACGCAGAGCGATGTACGCATCGATCGCTTCATCAGTGAACACGCCACCGGCTTTCAGGAATTCGCGGTCCAGATCCAGCTCGTTCAGTGCTTCTTCCAGAGAGCCTGCAACCTGCGGGATCTCTTTCGCTTCTTCTGGCGGCAGGTCATACAGGTTTTTGTCCATTGCTTCGCCCGGGTGGATCTTGTTCTTGATGCCATCCAGACCCGCCATCAGCAGGGCAGCAAAGCACAGGTACGGGTTAGCTGCCGGGTCCGGGAAACGCACTTCGATACGACGCGCTTTCGGAGAAGATACCACCGGAATACGGATAGATGCAGACCGGTTACGCGCAGAGTAAGCCAGCATTACCGGTGCTTCGTAGCCCGGAACCAGTCGCTTGTAAGAGTTGGTGGTCGGGTTTGCCAGCGCGTTAATCGCTTTCGCGTGTTTGATTACACCGCCAATGTAGTACAACGCCTGCTCAGACAGACCAGCGTATTTGTCGCCCGCGAACAGGTTGACGCCGTTTTTAGACAGTGACATGTGGCAGTGCATACCGGAGCCGTTATCACCGAACATCGGTTTCGGCATAAAGGTCGCCGTTTTACCGAAACGATGCGCCACGTTGTGGACGACATATTTGTAGATCTGAATTTCGTCGGCTTTTTTGGTCATGGTATTGAAGCGGGTTGCCACTTCGTTCTGACCTGCGGTTGCCACTTCGTGGTGATGTGCTTCAACCACCAGGCCCATCTGCTCCATTACCAGACACATTTCAGAACGGATGTCCTGAGCAGAGTCTACCGGCGGAACCGGGAAGTAACCGCCTTTCACTGCAGGACGGTGACCTTTGTTACCACCTTCATATTGGGTGGAAGAGTTCCATGCGCCTTCGATATCGTCGATAGCGACGTGAGAACCGGAGATAGAAGAGCCGAAACGAATATCATCAAACAGGAAGAATTCTGGCTCTGGCCCGAACAGTACAGTGTCGGCAATGCCAGTGGAACGCAGGTAATCTTCAGCGCGCTTAGCAATAGAGCGTGGGTCACGGTCATAGCCTTGCAGAGTGCCTGGTTCGAGGATATCGCAACGGATAATCAGGGTAGAGTCCGCGAAGAACGGGTCAATCACTGCGGTGGATGCGTCTGGCATCAGCACCATGTCGGATTCGTTAATGCCTTTCCAGCCGCCAATCGAGGAGCCGTCAAACATTTTGCCTTCTTCGAAGAATTCAGCATTCACCTGATGAGCAGGGATAGTGACGTGCTGTTCTTTACCTTTGGTGTCGGTGAAGCGCAAATCAACAAACTTCACTTCGTGCTCGTTCAGCATCGTCAGTACGTGTTCAGCGGACATACTTTAACTCTCCTGGATTGGTCATTGTCGTCGTGGTAACGAAATCTGCAATTAATTGGGCCGTGTCGCCGTAAAAAAGATAAAGCGAAATCTGTGCCAACTTTTAAATTGCCCCTAAAAGGCGTTATCATGCTTACCATCGTGCAAAAGGGCTGCACCATGATGCGAATGTTGCACCAATATAGTGCTTCAATGGAAACATTAAGCACCATGTTGGTGCAATGACCTTTGGATAACCCTTTTTATGCTCCGTGAAAGCGATCACAAAGGGACTCTGCAATACTTGTTTGCGGAGGATGTTTGTGATCCTGTTTTGTAGTGCGATTAATCCGTGTACAATAACGCGCTATTTCTAATGCCTGAGGCAAAGTTGTGATCGAAAAATTGCGTAACATCGCCATCATCGCGCACGTCGACCATGGTAAAACCACCCTGGTAGATAAGCTGCTCCAACAATCCGGTACGTTCGACTCTCGTGCCGAAACCCAAGAGCGCGTGATGGACTCCAACGATTTGGAGAAAGAGCGTGGGATTACCATCCTCGCGAAAAACACCGCTATCAAATGGAATGATTACCGTATCAACATCGTTGATACCCCGGGGCACGCCGACTTCGGTGGTGAAGTTGAACGTGTAATGTCCATGGTAGATTCAGTGCTGCTGGTGGTTGACGCATTTGACGGCCCAATGCCGCAAACGCGCTTCGTAACCAAAAAAGCGTTTGCTTACGGCCTGAAGCCGATTGTGGTAATCAACAAAGTTGACCGCCCTGGCGCGCGTCCTGACTGGGTTGTTGATCAGGTATTCGACCTGTTCGTTAACCTCGATGCGACCGACGAGCAACTGGACTTCCCGATCGTTTATGCTTCTGCGCTGAACGGTATCGCGGGTCTGGACCACGAAAATATGGCGGAAGACATGACCCCGCTGTATCAGGCGATTATCGACCACGTTCCTGCACCGGACGTAGACCTTGACGGTCCGTTCCAGATGCAGATTTCTCAGCTTGATTACAACAGCTATGTTGGTGTTATCGGCATTGGTCGCATCAAGCGCGGTAAAGTGAAGCCGAACCAGCAGGTTACTATCATCGATAGTGAAGGCAAAACCCGTAACGCGAAAGTTGGTAAAGTGCTGGGCCACCTTGGTCTGGAACGTATCGAAACCGATCTGGCGGAAGCTGGCGATATCGTGGCAATCACTGGCCTTGGTGAACTGAACATTTCTGACACCGTTTGCGACACGCAAAACGTTGAAGCGCTGCCGGCACTCTCCGTTGATGAGCCGACCGTTTCTATGTTCTTCTGCGTTAACACCTCTCCGTTCTGCGGTAAAGAAGGTAAGTTCGTAACGTCTCGTCAGATTCTGGATCGTCTGAACAAAGAACTGGTACACAACGTTGCGCTGCGCGTAGAAGAAACCGAAGACGCCGATGCGTTCCGCGTTTCTGGTCGTGGCGAACTGCACCTGTCTGTTCTTATCGAAAACATGCGTCGTGAAGGTTTCGAACTGGCGGTATCCCGTCCGAAAGTCATCTTCCGTGAAATCGACGGTCGTAAACAAGAGCCGTTCGAAAACGTGACTCTGGACGTTGAAGAACAGCATCAGGGTTCTGTAATGCAGGCGCTGGGCGAACGTAAAGGCGAGCTGAAAAACATGAATCCAGACGGTAAAGGCCGCGTACGTCTCGACTACGTGATCCCAAGCCGTGGTCTGATTGGCTTCCGTTCAGAGTTTATGACCATGACTTCCGGTACTGGTCTGCTGTACTCCACCTTCAGCCACTACGACGATGTGCGTCCGGGTGAAGTGGGTCAGCGTCAGAACGGCGTACTGATCTCTAACGGTCAGGGTAAAGCGGTAGCGTTCGCGCTGTTCGGTCTGCAGGATCGCGGTAAGCTGTTCCTCGGTCACGGTGCAGAAGTTTATGAAGGTCAGATTATCGGTATTCACAGCCGCTCTAACGACCTGACTGTAAACTGCCTGACCGGTAAGAAACTGACCAACATGCGTGCTTCCGGTACTGATGAAGCCGTTGTTCTGGTTCCGCCTATCCGCATGACTCTGGAACAAGCACTGGAGTTCATCGATGATGACGAACTGGTAGAAGTCACTCCGACCTCTATCCGTATTCGTAAACGTCACCTGACGGAAAACGATCGTCGCCGCGCTAACCGTGGTCCGAAAGAAGATTAATTTCTCTTTTTAGTCGTGAAAAACCTGCCAGCGATGGCAGGTTTTTTTTTGCCTGTTGTAAGTTCTCACCAGTGCGAGTATCTCCCTTGTAAGTCTGTGACTACAGCAATAGAGAGCTTTGTCACAATTATCTGCAAAGTCACACGCCGTTAATTGCTTTCTTTTTTGGCGTAAGCGTAAGATGCTTCATCTGGTTTAAACCAAAAGGATTAAACAATGGCCGGAAACCAATCCACCGTAGAAAATGCAAAAGAGAAACTGGATCGGTGGTTAAAAGATGGCATCACCACGCCGGGTGGAAAACTCCCTTCAGAAAGAGAGTTGGGAGAGTTGCTGGGTATTAAACGTATGACGCTGCGCCAGGCGTTGCTGAACCTCGAGGCAGAATCCAAAATCTTCCGTAAGGATCGTAAAGGTTGGTTCGTTACTCAGCCGCGTTTTAATTACAGCCCGGAACTGTCGGCTAGCTTTCAACGGGCTGCAATTGAACAAGGGCGGGAACCTTCCTGGGGATTTACCGAGAAAAGTCGTATCAGCGATATTCCCGAGACGCTCATGCCACTGATTACAGTAACGCCGTCAACCGAACTCTATCGCATTACCGGTTGGGGGGCGCTGGAAGGGCATAAAGTTTTCTATCACGAGACGTATATTAATCCTGAAGTTGCCCCTGGTTTTATTGAGCAACTTGAAAACCATTCATTTTCTTCAGTCTGGGAAAAATGCTACCAAAAAGAGACGGTAGTAAAAAAATTGATTTTCAAACCCGTCAGAATGCCTGGCGATATCAGCAAATATCTTGGCGGTTCTGCGGGTATGCCAGCGATCTTAATTGAAAAACATCGCGCCGACCAGCAAGGGAATATTGTCCAGATAGATATTGAATATTGGCGATTTGAGGCTGTAGACCTCATCATTAATCTGTAGGTGTTTTATGGTGACAATAAATAACGCAAGAAAGATTCTACAACGTGTCGATACTCTTCCTCTTTATTTACATGCCTATGCTTTTCATTTAAATATGCGGCTGGAAAGAGTATTGCCGACTGATTTACTTGATATAGCGAGTGAAAATAATCTGCGAGGCGTCAAAATTCATGTTCTGGATGGAGAACGTTTTTCTCTGGGTAATATGGCAGATAAAGAACTCTCTGCCTTTGGCGATAAAGCTCGCCGTCTGAACCTTGATATTCATATTGAAACCAGTGCCTCAGATAAAGCATCTATTGACGAAGCCGTCGCCATCGCACTGAAAACCGGGGCATCGTCCGTGCGTTTTTATCCGCGTTATGAAGGTAATTTGCGCGATGTATTATCGATCATCGCTAACGATATTGCTTATGTGCGGGAAGCGTATCAGGACAGCGGCCTGACCTTTACGATCGAACAGCATGAAGATTTGAAAAGCCATGAGCTGGTATCGTTGGTCAAAGAAAGTGAGATGGAGTCTCTTTCCTTACTGTTTGATTTTGCGAACATGATCAATGCAAATGAGCATCCCATGGACGCCTTAAAAACGATGGCACCGCATATTACTCAGGTGCATATCAAAGATGCATTGATCGTTAAAGAACAGAGTGGTCTGGGGCATAAAGCCTGTATTTCAGGTCAGGGAGATATGCCGTTCAAAGAGTTATTAACGCACCTTATCTGCCTGGGTGATGATGAACCGCAGGTGACGGCATATGGCCTGGAAGAAGAGGTTGATTATTATGCTCCGGCGTTCCGCTTTGAAGACGAAGATGATAATCCGTGGATCCCATATCGCCAGATGAGTGAAACACCATTGCCAGAAAAGCATTTGCTGGATGCGCGGTTACGTAAAGAAAAAGAAGATGCAATTAATCAGATATATCATGTGCGTAACGTACTACAACAAATCAAGCAAGAGGCAAGCCATCTTCTGAACCACTAATAAGTTTTAACTCATCCGCAGTTAATAAAAACCATTCTATAAGAATGGTCGGTATCTTATTGCCTTTAAAACAGTGATTTTAAAAATCGCTTAGGGGATGTTATGCTCACAAAAAAGAAATGGGCGTTATTTAGTCTATTAACACTGTGTGGCGGTACAATTTATAAATTACCGTCGTTAAAAGATGCGTTTTATATCCCGATGCAGGAGTATTTCAATTTGACCAATGGCCAAATTGGTAATGCCATGTCAGTAAACTCATTTGTCACGACAGTGGGTTTTTTTCTGTCTATTTATTTTGCCGATAAACTACCGCGCAGATACACCATGTCATTCTCACTCATTGCTACGGGATTACTGGGAGTTTATTTGACGACAATGCCGGGGTATTGGGGCATCCTCTTTGTCTGGGCGCTATTTGGCGTTACTTGCGACATGATGAACTGGCCTGTTTTGCTCAAGTCGGTAAGTCGGCTGGGCAATAGCGAACAACAAGGCCGGTTGTTTGGTTTCTTCGAAACAGGACGTGGCATTGTCGATACCGTGGTGGCATTTTCTGCGCTGGCAGTATTTACCTGGTTTGGTAGTGGCTTATTGGGCTTTAAAGCGGGTATCTGGTTTTATTCCCTTATTGTGATTGCCGTGGGCATTATCATTTTCTTTGTACTGAATGACAAAGAAGAGGCACCTTCCGTTGAGGTGAAAAAAGAAGACGAAGCATCGCAAAATACCAGTATGAGCTCGGTGCTGAAAGACAAAACAATCTGGCTTATCGCTTTCAACGTCTTCTTCGTTTACGCGGTTTACTGTGGCCTGACGTTCTTCATCCCATTCCTGAAAAACATCTATCTGCTGCCCGTTGCGCTGGTGGGGGCTTACGGCATCATAAATCAATATTGTCTGAAGATGATCGGTGGGCCTATTGGCGGCATGATTTCAGATAAGATCCTGAAATCACCGAGTAAATATCTGTGCTACACCTTTATCATCAGCACCGCGGCACTCATAATGTTGATTATGCTGCCGCACGAAAGTATGCCGGTATATTTAGGGATGGCATGTACGCTGGGCTTTGGTGCGATAGTCTTTACACAGCGAGCCGTATTTTTTGCACCTATCGGCGAAGCAAAAATTGCTGAAAATAAAACAGGCGCGGCGATGGCGTTGGGTAGCTTTATTGGTTACGCCCCGGCGATGTTCTGCTTCAGTCTGTATGGCTACATTCTGGATTTAAATCCGGGGATTATTGGCTACAAAATCGTGTTTGGCATTATGGCCTGCTTCGCATTCTGTGGTGCGGTGGTTTCCGTAATGCTGGTTAAGCGTATTAGCCAATGTAAGAAAGAGATGCTGGCGACTGAAGCTTAATTAATGGCCGGATGTGTTTAATCCGGCCAATGAAAACCGTATCAACCATCGCATCCGGCAAAACAAAATCCGCTGAAATCTCCAGCGGATTTTTCGAAATTTCAATTTCAGAATACTTCTTGCTCGGCAACCACCAGTTCGACATTCTCTTCGCTTAATAACTGGCAGAAAGAATTGGGCGGTGGAGCATCAGTAAAAAATGCTCTGACATTTCGTGCATTGCCAATTGAAACGGCAGCAGACGCGGCAAACTTAGTATGATCTGCCACTAGCAATGTATTCCGCGCATGTTTAATCATCGTTCTCGCGACTAACGCTTCATTGACATCAAATTCCAGCAGGGTGCCATCATGCTCAATGGCACCAATACTGGTGATTAAATAGTCTGCGCGGAAACCTTCAATAAAATCCACAGCTCCGGGGCCGATGATCCCGCCGTTATGGGCGCGTAAAGTGCCTCCCGGCACCATCACCTCAATATCCTGATTCTTATAAAGAATCTGTGCTACACGTAGGCTGTTAGTGATAATGCGTAAATCACGGCGGTTGAGTAATGCCCTGGCAACGGCTTCGACCGTAGTACCGATGGTGATAAAGACGGTACAGCGTTCGGGAAGGTAATCAGCGACCGCCTCAGCGATCGCCCGTTTCTCGGCGGTGAGCGAAAGTTCCCGTTGCTCAAAAGCGGTATTCATGACGCTGGAGACGCGCCCAGCCCCTCCATGATGACGGGTGATCAACCCCTGCTCGCTTAGTTTTCGGATATCCCGGCGCACGGTTTGCGTTGAAACATCCAGCAGTTGTGCCAGTTCTTCAATATTCATATAACCGCGTTCTGCGATTAGATGAACGAGTTGGTCATGGCGTGGATTACCTGTCACTTCGATGATACTCATGAATACTCCCTTGCCCCTCCTCGGTAGATGTTTACCATTTTACGCATAAAGTGACAAAAATGATTCGGTTTGCTCACGATTAGGAATGCCAGCCCGACCGCCAGCCTGGGTACATTTCATCGCGGCAACCGCACTGGCAAAACGAATAGCCTCTTTTGTGGGCATTTTTTCTGCTAACGCTACCGCGAGTGCGCCGTGAAAAACATCGCCTGCTCCAGTGGTATCAACCACATTGACAGAAAATGCCTCCTGTTGACACAAATGATCATCTTCAATCCACAACGAACCTTCAGAACCCAGCGTGACATACACTTTACCTGCTGTTTGTGTGGCAGCCTGGTACAAGCCTTCTTCAGGTGACTGAAGGCCGGTCATACGTTTCAGCCCTGGCGTTGAGAACACAGCATGGTCGGCAAGCGCGACAAGTGGAGAAATATCCTGCGGTGTCATATCGGCGTCTAAAAGCGTTGTCACGCCCGCAAGGCGCGCTTGCGAGAATGCTTTTTCAGTGCCGCTATGCCAGCGAACATCGGCCAGAACCAGATCATAACGAGAGAAATCGATCGCTTCTAACCATTCGGCATCAGTATCGAGATCGGGGCTTGGATAATTAACGATAATCCGTTCGCCATGCTGATCAACGAGGATCGCTGATTGCGACGAACGGGCATTAAGATATCGGCGGCAAAATGCCGTATTGACGCCCCAACTCTCAAGTTCTGCAAGTAAGGTATTTCCACAACTGTCATCGCCGACGCGACCGATGAAATCAACCTCCACGCCGAGTTTTGCTATTGCGACAGCGGCTGTTGCCGCCGGGCCACCACCAATCTCAAGATAATGATTTGCCTGATATTTCCCGCCGCCCTCTGGCAGACAGGGCAAAGAATAAATCCTGTCCTGAACAGTGATACCTACACATGCAATTCTGGTCATATTTGTCTTGTCCTGTTTAATTTTGTCGTCTTTGGTCAATTTAAATGACACAAATGATCAAATTAGTGATGTGTGTCGTGTTTTTGAACATAAATTACAAATATGCTCAAAAACAGACGAAAACGAATTTTCAATTGTCATTATTTTGTCAATGTCAGACAGGAGAGCGTTCATGGCAACCATTGCATTTCTCGGGCTGGGGCAGATGGGTAGCCCAATGGCTAACAATCTATTGCAAAAAGGGCATTTATTGCAGGTATTTGATGTCAATACACAGGCTGTCGATGCGCTAGTCACGCAGGGGGCCACTGCGGCACAAACCCCAGCGGAAGCGGCAGTAGGCGCTGAATTTATCATCACTATGCTTCCCAATGGTGACATTGTTCGGCAGGTGTTGTTGGGGGAAAAAGGTGTCTGTGAAACTGTTTCATCTGACGCGTTAGTGATTGATATGTCGACTATTCATCCCTTACAGACCGATGCATTAATACGGGAATTACAAGAAAAAGGCATCAGTATGATGGACGCCCCCGTGGGCAGAACGTCTGTGAATGCGATTGATGGCACATTGCTGATTTTAGCGGGTGGCACTGATGAGCAGATTGTGCGCGCACGCCCGATTCTCATGTGCATGGGTAATGAGCTGGTCGAAGCTGGCGGCCCGGGAATGGGGATCCGCGTGAAGCTAATTAACAACTATATGAGCATTGCGCTTAATGCGCTGTCCTCCGAAGCCGCTGTGTTATGTGAGTCACTGGGATTAAATCTTGATATCGCAATTAAGGTGATGAGTGGTACGGCAGCAGGGAAAGGGCATTTTACGACCACCTGGCCTGGCAAAGTGCTGAAAGGCGATCTTTCTCCCGCCTTCATGGTGGATCTGGCGTTGAAAGATCTGCGTATTGCTGTTGATGTCGCTCAGGAGACGGGGGCGCCGCTCAATATGGGGATTGCAGCAGAAAGTTATTACGCCGCAGCAAGTCAAGACGGTAAAGGGCGGCAGGACTGGAGCGCCCTGCTAAATCAGGTTCGTCAGCAGGCTGGTCTTTAATTTTATCTATTAACAGGAGTTTCTATGTCATCCCACTTCACCCCATTTACGCTGAAAGATATCTCCCGCCCAGGTGGTGGATTTGCCATGTTAGCTGTCGATCAGCGTGAAGCTATGCGTCTGATGTTTGCGGCAGCAGGACAGCCAAAACCCGTCTCCGACAGTGTACTCACCGATTTTAAAGTCGCCGCGACCCGCATCCTTTCTCCTTATGCTTCTGCCGTTCTGGCGGATAAACAATTTTGTCTTGATCAAATTGTCGAGCAGGGCGCTGTTGCTAATTCTTGCGGTCTGATTGTCGCTGCCGATCTTTTTATCCCAGGTAATGGCATCCCGGTTGATAGCGTTGAAATAGATATGTCCGTCGACCCGCATAAAGCCCGTGAAATGGGGGCGAAGGCGATGAAATTACTTGTGCTCTGGCGTGAAGATGAACCTGCAGAGGAACGTCTGGCAATGGTCGATAAGTTTGTTCGTCGCTGCCGTAGTGCCGGGCTGGTCAGCATTATTGAGCCTGTGGTGCGTCCACCTCGTCGTGGTTGGGACTTTGATCGTGAAAGCGCCATTGTTGCCGCCGCCGCAGAGCTTGGTGGAACAGAGGCTGATCTTTACAAAGCCGAGATGCCATTAGGAGGCAAAGGCGATGAAAAAACCTTACTTTCCGCCTGCCAGAAACTTAACGATCAGATGAAGATGCCGTGGGTAATTCTTTCTTCTGGCGTCGATGCCGATATTTTTGGACGCGCGGTAAGTATTGCGATGAAAAGCGGCGCGTCTGGCTTCCTGGCAGGACGAGCGGTTTGGGCGTCGGTTGTTGGTGCACAAGATCCACAAACTATGCTGCGCGATGTCTCCGTTCCACGCTTACAACGATTGGCTGAAATTGTCGATGAAGGTATCGCGCAACGCTAATTCCCTATGGATAACGATTCTGGAGAATAATGATGGATAAAATTACCCAGGTTTTATTTTCAGATATTGGGAAAGTCACCACTCAATATGTTGAAGTACCACACCAGCAACTTAAATCGCACGAAGTACGGATTGCGCCTGTGTTCTACGGGATATGCGGATCGGATCTGCATGTTTTGAAAGGCGGTCATCCGTTTGCCAAACCGCCAGTCGTTCCCGGTCATGAAATTGCAGCGCGTGTTACGGAAGTGGGTAGCGACGTCAAACATGTACAGCCGGGCGATCATGTGGTTGTCGATCCCATCATGGCTTGCATGGAATGCCGGGCCTGCAAAGCAGGGCGTTTTAATCTTTGTGAACCACCGCAGGTTGCCGGTTTTCGCGCGCCGGGCTTTGCTCGCTCACAGCACATTGTTCCTGCGCGTAATTGCCATGTCGCACCAGCCTCTTTACCGCTAAAAGTGTTGGCCTTTGCCGAACCGGCAGCGTGTGCTCGTCACTGTGTTAACCGAATGCCGAAGGCTTCTCTGGAGAGCGTACTGGTGATTGGTGCTGGAACAATTGGCTTATCCATTGTGCAGGCACTGCGCATTATGGGGGCAGGAAAGATTACCGTGATTGAACCTGACGCGGCCAAACGTGCACTGGCGTTAAAATTGGGTGCTGCAGAGGTTTGGGCACCGGGAGAACTGGCCGCAGATGTGCGATTTACGGGAGCGATTGATGTCGTTGCAGCGCAGGCCACGCTTAATGATGCCTGTACCCGTGTGTATGCCGGAGGCACCATTGTGTGTATGGGCGTACCGAGTGGGCCGCGTGAAATACCACTACCGATGATGCAACGTTTCGAGCGTGACTTGCTCAACTCTGGCATGTACATCCCTGAAGATTTCGATGCCGTTATCGAATGGCTGGCGGATGGGCGGTTTGATACCAGTGAGCTGGTTACTGATTTATTTGCCATTGATGACGCAGCGGCAGCATTCGAACGCGCGCAGCAAAATGACTCCATAAAAGTCATGCTGCAATTTGCGCCGGAATGATTTTCTAAATCTCTGTCTGGCGCTGCGCTACGTCAGCGCCACCCTACAACAATTAAAAAGGACACTGCGATGAGTCAAATCACCAGTCCTGCAATTTATTCAATTAGTCGTCCACAGGACGTAATTGATATTGTTAATAAGAACTCTGCGATCAACACCAGTATCGGCGTTATTTTTATTGCTTTGGGCGGCATATTGATTGATGCCTATCAGGCGGCGATGGTGGGGTTTGGTAATAAATATATTGCCGCTCAATTTGGTATTTCTCCTGGGCTTGCCGCAACCGTTAATGCTTCAGTATTAATCGCCGCATTAATAGGTGGTTTATTAGCGAATCGGGTCATCAACCGCTTTGGGCAAAAGCGAGCATTTATTATTGGCATGGGGTTATGCACCATCGGTGCTGCTGCGGTGGCTATTGCGCCCAGTATCTGGTGGGTGCTGGTGTGTCGCGTCATCATGGGCTTTGGCTTAGGCATCGACTTCCCTTTGGCAACCAATGCCGTGGCAGAGCTTCGTGGTTCAACGTCGAAGAAAACCGGAACGTCGGTCAATCTCTGGCAAATGGCCTGGTATGTTTCAACTACCGTTGTCTATCTGGTGCTTTTGCCTCTGCTTCTGTCTGGTATTGCTGAAGAACAGTTGTGGCGTTACGGAATATTCATCGGGGCTATTTTCGCAGTCATCTTCATGATTTTGCGTTACGTCTTTATCGGTGAATCCGCAATGTGGGCCGCACGCGTCGGGCGTTACCAGGAAGCGTGCGACATCCTGGGAAAACGTTACGGTGTTCAGGCTCGTGTTGCGACACCGGGTACAGCAGAAGCCAGATCTGCGGAAAAGGTAGAGAATAAATACAGAGGTGGATATGGCATCTTATTTAATGATCGTTACCGCAAACGCACCATCCTCGGCTGTGTCGTGGCAACCATGCAGGCGTGGCAATATAACGCTGTAGGTGTTTATCTTCCTCTTACCCTGGCGGGAATAATAAGTGGCGGGCTTACTGGCGCGTTGACGGGTTCTGCCGTCGTGAATGCCCTTTGTGGGGTAACCGGCGGGATGATCGGCTCGTTTATTCTCCAACGATTAGGCACCCGCCGACAGTCCATGTATGGATTTGCCGTTGTGACCTTAGCATTGCTGTCGTTAGGCGCACTGGCGACGACTAATCCCTGGCTGTCTTTAGGGTTGTTGGGATCAATTATTTTCTTCCATTCAGCGGGGCCTGGTGGGTTGGGCATGACCATTGCCACACTCTCATATCCTCCTGCTATTCGCCCTACTGGGGTGGGATTTGCCCGTGCGATTATGCGCACCGGTGCGATTGCCGGGCTTATTTTCTGGCCGATGCTGTGGGGTGCGTTGAAAACTGAAGCGTTTTACTGGTTGGCAATTGTGCCATTCCTGGGATTCCTGACCTGCGTATTGATTAATTGGGAACCGTTGGGGGCGAATGTGGATGCCGAAGACGCGGAAGTTCTGGCGGAATTGAACAAATAAACATAACGCGTATCGGCATCAGGTCGATGCGCGTATTTATCAGACTGCCCACTTTGTAGTGGGTTATTCCCCAATTTCTCGCCGACCAGGAGAGGAAAATGATGTCTGAAACGTTACCTACACCGCAAGAAGGACTTTCCGGTAAAGCCATGAGACGTGTCGTAATGGGCAGTTTCGCGGGCGCGTTGATGGAATGGTATGACTTCTTTATTTTTGGCACGGCAGCAGGGCTGGTATTTGCTCCGCTTTTTTTCCCGAACAGCGATCCTTTTATAGGTCTTATAGCCGCCTTTGCTACCTTTGGTGTCGGTTTTTTGACTCGTCCCTTAGGTGGCATCGTCTTTGGCCATTTTGGCGATAAAATTGGGCGAAAAATAACGCTTATCTGGACACTGGCTATTGTCGGTTGCTCCACATTTTTGATTGGTTTTATTCCGACGTATCAGGAAATTGGGATCTGGGCACCGCTCATATTAATGGCGCTGCGCTTAATTCAGGGCTTTGGTCTTGGTGGCGAGTATGGCGGAGCGGCATTGATGACCATTGAATCTGCGCCCGAATCCCGGCGCGGTTTTTTAGGTTCGCTCCCACAAACGGCTGCATCAGTGGGGATTATGCTGGCAACCGGTATTTTTGCGCTCTGTAACCATTTACTGACTCAGGAACAGTTTCTCTCCTGGGGATGGCGTATTCCGTTCTGGCTTTCTGCGGTGATGTTGATCGTTGGGTTATTTATCCGCCTGCATACTGAGGAGACACTGGATTTTCAAAAGCAAAAAACGACGAATAATAAAGAAAAGTCCGTTCCTCCGTTGATTGAATTATTCAAAAAACATCCGCGAAATATTTTATTAGCGCTGGGCGCGAGGCTGGCAGAGAGTGTCTCCTCCAATATTATTAACGCCTTTGGTATCGTTTATATTTCCAGCCAATTAGCATTATCGCGAGATATTCCTCTGACGGGCATGTTGATTGCCTCGGCGATCGGTATTTTCAGTTGTCCGTTGGTCGGGTGGTTATCAGACCGTATAGGTCAAAAATGTCTGTATTTGTCAGGTGCGGGATTTTGTGTCCTGTTCGCGTTTCCTTTCTTCTTATTACTGGATAGTAAAAGTACGCTCATCATCTGGTGCAGTATGATCCTCGGCTATAACTTAGGCCCGACGATGATGTTTGCCGTGCAGCCGACACTTTTCACCCGCATGTTCGGCACCAAAGTACGATATACCGGTCTTTCTTTTGCCTATCAATTTTCCGCAATACTTGGCGGACTAAGCCCCCTTATCGCCTCAAGTTTGCTGGCGCTGGGAGGGGGAAAACCGTGGTATGTCGCTCTGTTTTTATTTGCTGTCTCAGTTCTTTCCTTTGTTTGCGTCTGGCTGATTGAGCCGACCGATGAACAAGAAACCGCTTCTTACCGCTACATCAGGGAACAATCTCATGAAAACTGAACGGAATAACGAGCATTATCTGGCGCTACAACAGGCGTTTGACGCGCCCTGGCCTGGGCCTGTGGGAGAGTCTGTGACGCTGGAAAAAGGCAGTATTCGCCTGCAGATTTATCCGCATGATGGTGCCAGGATCACCTCATTACAGGCATTTGGTTGTGAAGTATTACGCCAATGGCAGCCGCAACGCAGAGCTTTTCAGTACGGCTGTTTCCCAATGGTGCCGTGGGCAGGGCGATTGGGGAACGCGACGCTGAATGCTGGTGGGCAATGTTATTCTTTACCCGCCAATAAACCACCACATGCGTTACATGGTATGGCGTGCTATTCAACATGGGAAATTATCGCCAAAACAACAGATTCCCTGACTTTACGTATGCCTCTGGCTTCACCGTGGCCATGGCAAGGGGAAGTGATTCAGACTTTTTTGCTGGAGAACGATGCGCTGGTTTTACAACTGGAAATCCATTCACATGCCGATACATTCCCGGCCTCTGCGGGCTGGCATCCGTGGTTTGCGAAAAAGCTGGCTCCGCAAAGTACAGCGTCGTTGCAGGTGCTTTTTGATGCGGACTGGCAAGAAGAAGCGGGTAGTGATGAACTGCCAACAGGAAATCGCATCTCTCCTCAAGTCGGCCCCTGGGATGACTGTTTTGGTTTTTATGACGGGTTAAAGGTTAAGTTACTGTGGCCAGGTAAACTCGCGATGACCATGACTTCTTCAGCAAACAGTCTGGTTGTATTTGATAAACAGCCTGATGCCACCTGTGTTAACCCGCTTACTCAGGCACCTAACGCAATAAATCTAACGCCGGAATTTGTGACACCAGATAAGCCGCTGGTCATCGAAACCCGTTGGCAATTTACGCCTGAATCTTAACCATTCATCTAATGCGAAAAAGTCAGTGAAATTACTCTGCTTTTTCGCAATCAGCGTCACAAGATTACCCTTATTGCCACATAGCCAAACCCATCCTTTCCCGCTACAGTTAATTTCCTGTGGTGTGAAAGGAGGCAAAAATGCTCTATATCTTTGATTTAGGTAATGTGATTGTCGATATCGACTTTAACCGTGTGCTGGGAACCTGGAGCGATTTAACGCGTATTCCGCTGGCGTCGCTTAAGAAGAGTTTTCATATGGGTGAGGCGTTTCATCAGCATGAGCGCGGGGAAATTAGTGATGAAGAGTTCGCTGAGGCGCTGTGTCATGAGATGGCCTTACCGTTAAGTTACGAACAGTTCTCCCACGGCTGGCAGGCGGTGTTTGTCGCGCTACGCCCGGAAGTGATCGCCATTATGCATAAACTGCGTGAGCAGGGGCATCGCGTGGTGGTGCTTTCCAATACTAACCGCCTGCATACTACCTTTTGGCCAGAGGAATACCCGGAAATCCGTAGCGCTGCCGACCATATCTACTTGTCGCAAGATTTAGGTATGCGCAAACCGGAAGCGCGAATTTACCAGCATGTTTTGCGGGCAGAAGGTTTTTCACCAGACGAGACGGTCTTTTTCGACGATAACGCCGATAATATAGAAGGAGCTAATCAGCTAGGTATTACCAGCATTCTGGTGAAAGATAAAACCACCATCCCGGACTATTTCGCGAAGGTGTTATGCTAAAAACCATCCATGAAAAAGCCAGGCATCGTACCCGTCCGCTATGGGCCTGGCTGAAACTACTCTGGCAACGCATTAATGAGGACAACATGACAACCCTGGCAGGTAACCTTGCCTACGTGTCATTGCTCTCATTAGTGCCGCTGGTTGCCGTTGTTTTTGCACTTTTCGCCGCGTTTCCCATGTTTTCTGACGTCAGCATTCAGTTGCGTCATTTTATCTTCGCCAACTTTCTTCCTGCCACAGGCGATGTTATCCAGCAATATATCGAACAGTTTGTTGCCAACTCCAACAAGATGACCGCCGTCGGGGCGTGTGGTCTGATCGTCACGGCATTATTGTTGATGTACTCCATCGATAGCGCGCTGAATGCCATCTGGCGCAGTAAACGGGTACGCCCCAAAATTTATTCGTTTGCTGTGTACTGGATGATCCTGACGCTGGGGCCGCTGCTGGCGGGGGCCAGTCTGGCGATCAGCTCCTATCTACTCTCCCTGCGCTGGGCGAGCGATCTCAATACTGTCATCGACAATGTGCTGCGTATTTTTCCGCTGTTGTTGTCGTGGATCTCCTTCTGGCTGCTGTACAGCATTGTTCCTACCATTCGCGTACCTAACCGCGACGCGATTGTCGGCGCGTTTGTCGCCGCACTCCTGTTCGAAGCAGGAAAGAAAGGTTTCGCGCTTTATATCACCATGTTCCCGTCATATCAGCTCATTTACGGTGTGCTGGCGGTGATCCCCATCCTCTTTGTCTGGGTCTACTGGACATGGTGTATCGTCTTGCTTGGTGCAGAAATTACTGTCACTCTCGGGGAATACCGCAAACTTAAACAAGCTGCTGAACAAGAAGAAGACGACGAACCATGATTGCATTAATTCAACGCGTAACCCGAGCCAGCGTCACCGTGGAGGGAGAAGTGACGGGCGAAATTGGCGCGGGACTTTTGGTGTTATTGGGTGTCGAAAAGGATGACGACGAACAGAAAGCAAACCGTCTGTGCGAGCGTGTGCTCGGCTACCGCATCTTTAGCGATGCCGAAGGCAAGATGAATCTCAACGTGCAACAGGCGGGCGGCAGTGTACTGGTGGTTTCCCAGTTTACCCTTGCCGCAGATACCGAACGGGGGATGCGCCCAAGTTTCTCCAAAGGCGCTTCACCGGATCGCGCAGAGGCGTTATATGACTATTTCGTCGAACGCTGCCGTCAGCAGGAAATGAACACGCAAACAGGACGCTTCGCTGCCGATATGCAGGTATCGCTGGTCAATGATGGCCCCGTGACATTCTGGTTGCAGGTATGAGCCAGCTTCCAGGTGTGTCACGGGAAACAAGAGAGAGTATCGCTATGTATCACCTTCGGGTTCCACAAACAGAAGAAGAATTAGAGCGCTACTATCAATTCCGCTGGGAGATGTTGCGTAAGCCCCTGCATCAACCAAAAGGTTCGGAACGCGACGCGTGGGATGCGATGGCGCATCACCAGATGGTCGTCGACGAGCAGGGTAATCTGGTAGCGGTAGGCCGACTGTATATTAATGCCGACAATGAAGCCTCCATTCGCTTTATGGCCGTTCATCCCGACGTGCAGGACAAAGGCCTGGGCACGCTGATGGCGATGACCCTGGAGTCGGTAGCGCGTCAGGAAGGCGTTAAGCGCGTGACCTGTAGCGCCCGTGAAGACGCGGTGGAGTTTTTCGCTAAGCTGGGGTTTGTGAATCAGGGGGAGATCACCACCCCAACCACCACGCCGATTCGCCATTTTCTGATGATTAAACCCGTCGCTACTCTGGATGACATTTTGCATCGCGGCGACTGGTGCGCCCAGCTCCAGCAGGCGTGGTATGAACACATCCCGTTAAGCGAAAAAATGGGCGTGCGCATTCAGCAATATACCGGGCAAAAATTTATCACCACCATGCCGGAAACCGGCAATCAGAATCCGCACCACACGTTGTTTGCCGGGAGTTTATTCTCTCTGGCAACGCTCACCGGTTGGGGGCTTATCTGGCTGATGCTGCGCGAACGCCACCTCGGCGGAACGATTATTCTTGCCGATGCGCATATCCGCTACAGCAAGCCGATTAGCGGCAAACCTCATGCGGTGGCCGACCTCGGTGCGTTAAGCGGCGATCTCGACCGTCTGGCGCGCGGGCGTAAAGCGCGGGTGCAAATGCAGGTCGAAATCTTTGGCGACGATACGCCAGGCGCGGTGTTTGAAGGCACATATATCGTTCTGCCCGCGAAGCCATTTGGCCCGTATGAAGAGGGCGGGAACGAAGAAGAGTAGGGCGGCCGTTTTAATTAAATACCGGTTGGTGGCGGCACTGACCGGTCTGCGATGGGCGATAAATTTTATCTTAAGCCTGATGCGGTAAATACGCTGACTTTTTCGGGTACACTATCCTGATGATGTAAATGAAGACCCAGTCAAAAAACAAATATCCTTGAATATAATATATTCATAGCACCATAACTCGTCCTTATTATTTGTTGTCGCTTTTCTGTGGATGCGATCCGACCTAATTAAGAGAAATAAACAATCATGGGCGATGCTAAACGATTTTTTAATAATAATTAAAATAACTGTAACTGTTGCATTGTTTCTGGAAAGTGTCTCGCAAAAACAAAACCACATGCGGAAACCAGCTTTCGTTAATTAATTTTCCAGTGTAAGTTTCATACATTAATTAACAGTATATGTTAGGTGGTAACGATGGCGATGAATACGGTTTTTCTTCATTTGTCAGAAGAGGCAATTAAAAGACTGAACAAACTCAGGGGCTGGCGTAAAGTTTCACGATCTGCAATTTTACGCGAAGCGGTGGAGCAATATCTGGAGCGGCAGCAATTTCCGGTACGTAAGGCAAAGGGAGGCAGGCAAAAGGGGGAGGCGCCAGGTGTTGAAGAATCCGTGTAAGGTGCATGAGGAATGACAAAAAGACTTTTTCATTCTTGAATATAAAATCAAAAAGCCAGATGCCATTATTCTGGCAACGGCACAGATTTATGGCTGCGAACTGGTAACGCGAAATACGAGAGATTTTGCGGGAATAGCAGGTGTTGTCACACCCTATGAACTGTAATCCGGGCGACCTGTGCCCCCCGGAAAACGTCAGAGATTACTCCCCTTCACCCGGGAACAGGAACGGGTTGATGGAACTGCGGGCGTAGCCTTCTTGCTCCATTCGCGCGTCCAGTACCAGAGAGGCGAGGTCATCCGCCACAGCTTCAACTTTTGGATCTTTTTCCTGATAAAGAATCTTCAGGTAAGTGCCGCAGTCATCACAGCTTTCGGCTTTAATTGCAGCCTGTTCGTCATCCAGCGACCAGTAGTGCAGTTTGCCGCTCTGTTCGCAGTTGCTGCATTTTACGCGCACCACGTGCCATTCGGTTTCGCACAGGTTGCAGTGCAGATAACGCAGGCCCTGAGTCGTGCCGATTTGCACCATGCTGGAAACCGGCATCGAACCACAAACCGGGCAGTACTGACGTTGTTCGCCATATTCTGCACGGGCTTTGCCAGGGATCAGATTAGCCATCTGTGCCCAATAGAGCGACAACGCGGCCCAGATAAACGGCGCTTTATCACTGCTGACTGACGAGAAATCAGAGGTAAACAGCGCGTTGGCCATATCTTCCAGTTCCTGGGTCGATGCCTTCTCCAGATTCTCAATCACAGCCAGCGCCGGACCGCTCATTTCAGGTTTCAGTTCAGCAATCAGCGCCATCAGCAGTTTTTGCCAGTGCTTATCACGCGGCAGTACGTGAATATCCAGCGGTGGCTTGCCCTGTGCGCTTGCTTCTTTTATGCGTGTGGTCAGATCCATCTCCAGCGGATGGTCGTACAGCACCACTTCCTGGGCGTGGGCGATAAGCGCAGCAAAGCGCAGGTAATCACCCAGCGGATTATTTTCTGCCAGCTCGCGCAGACGCTCGGCGCGGCGGTTGTATAAATTTTTGAGCCGAGGGAACAATAACGGCGGAATCATATCCGCCGTACGTTTCTCGCTCGAACCCAGCTCATCTTGCGGGATTATGCGAATACTCATTCAGCTTTCTTTTCCGTTGTCTTGCGGACTTCACGATACCAGCGTGGATGGTGTTTCTTCGCCCATGCGCTGGTAACCCATCCTTCCACCATGGCGGTAATCGTGCCTTTCACCCAAAGGGCGGCGTAGATATGCACCATGATAACCACAATTAACGCCACTGCGGCAAATGAATGCAGCATTAACGCGAATCGGATCACCGGGATTGAGAAAGCAGGCGCAAAATAAGGACGCCAGATAATCACACCGCTCACCAGCAGCAGGACCAGGAAAATAATTGCCGCCCAGAAAACGCATTTCTGACCGAAGTTATAACGCCCGGTGTCACCTACTTCCTCGTTGACGACGATCTTACGAATATTCTTCGCCCAAAAGATATCATCCCGATTGATTAGGTTGTGATGCCAGTAACGGAAAAACATGATGATGAACGAGGCAAACATAACCACGCCAACAAACGGGTGCAGAATTCGCGCCAGTTGCGGCGTGCCCATGATTTGCATCAACCAGTTGAAAGAGGGGAACAAAAATCCCATCCCGCTTACCGCCGCCAGGATGAAGCAGAAGGCTGTGATCCAGTGGTTGATACGTTCCGGTGCGGTGTAGCGCACGATGGTGTCACGTCGTTTCATTTGCGCTCCTCGTCTTTCTCTTCGTGCAGATTATTCTCTTCCTCATCCGCACGGTTCGGACCGACACCCACGTAGTGGAAGATACTGGCCGCAAAGGTAGCCGCAAAGCCAACAGCCGCGAGCGGTTTCCAGATGCCTTTCCAGAATTTTACGGTTTGGCTGATTTCCGGATTTTCCGGCAAGCCATGATACAGATTCGGCTTGTCAGCATGGTGCAACACATACATCACGTGTGTACCACCGACGCCAGCCGGATCGTACAGACCCGCATTGTCGTAACCGCGGGTTTTCAGCTCAGCCACGCGCTCGCTCGCCAGCGTTTTCATCGACTCTTTCGTACCGAAGTGAATCGCGCCTGTCGGGCAGGTCTTCACGCAGGCCGGTTCTTGCCCAACCACTACACGGTCTACGCACAGCGTGCATTTGTAGACGCGGTTGTCTTCCGGATTGAGGCGAGGAATATCGAATGGACAGCCCGCGATACAATAACCGCAGCCAATGCACTGCTCGGACTGGAAGTCGACGATACCGTTGGCATACTGAATAATTGCCCCTTCCGCCGGGCACGCTTTCAGGCAGCCTGGATCGGAACAGTGCATACAGCCGTCTTTGCGGATCAGCCATTCCA
The DNA here is from genome assembly GCF_000408805.1 of Escherichia sp. KTE159. Classification (NCBI taxonomy): domain Bacteria; kingdom Pseudomonadati; phylum Pseudomonadota; class Gammaproteobacteria; order Enterobacterales; family Enterobacteriaceae; genus Escherichia; species Escherichia sp. KTE159. The sequence goes on along the minus strand of NZ_KE137292.1, from coordinate 3,495,536 downwards.
GTTTGTCGTTTTGCTCCACTTCCGAGAAGCGCATCACCGTCCACGATTTGGCGCTTAAATCATTAGGGTTGTCATACACCCCAATGTTATTGCCGACGGTATCGCGAATGTCGTTCCACTCTGAACACGCCACCTGACAGGCTTTACAGCCGATACAGGTGGTGACGTCGATGAGTTTCGCCACTTCTTCCTGGAAATCCCGCGCCTGAGGGGCGGGGGTCAGACCGTTAGTCGCGGAACGACGAATGATATCTTGAGATTGGTAAGCCATATTTCGTCTCCGTACCCTTCATCTTTCAGCTTGCAGGTTCGCTGGCTTCCTTATTCATCCCGGTCACATAGTGTTTCTATGCTCCCGGTCTTCATGGCGTTGCCAGCTCCCTGCAATCTGAAATCTATTAGGTATCCACCTTTTCCACATTCACGAGGAAGGATTTAAACTCCGGCGTCTGCGTGTTCGCATCACCGACGAATGGCGTCAACGTATTGGCAATAAAGCCTTTTTTCGCTACGCCTTCATAGCCCCAGTGAATCGGAATACCGATGGTATCGATATCTTTGCCGTTCGCTTTCAGCGTGCGAATACGTTTGGTCACCACTGCTTTGGCTTTGATATAGCCGCGGTTGGAGGAGACTTTCACGGTATCGCCCTGGGCAATGCCAAGTTTGTTCGCCAGCGACTCACCGATTTCCACAAACTGCTCTGGCTGCAAAATCGCGTTCAACAGCGCGTGTTTAGTCCAGTAGTGGAAATGCTCGGTCAGACGATAGGTGGTTCCGACATACGGGAACTTATCAGCTTTACCTAATGCTTCAGCGTCATCTTTAAAGATACGCGCAGCCGGGTTTGAGATAACGTTTGGATGCAGCGGGTTAGTCCCCAGCGGCGTTTCAAACGGCTCGTAGTGTTCCGGGAACGGACCCTCCGCCATTTTATCGAGGGCAAACAGACGACCCATGCCTTCCTGCTGCATGATAAACGGCCCGACGCCGCTGCCCGGAGGCGCTGCGCTGTAGTCTGGAATATCCCAGCCGGTCCACTTGGTGCCGTCCCATTTCAGCAACTGACGCTTCGGATCCCACGGGTTACCCTGCGGGTCTGCGGAGGCGCGGTTATACAGAATGCGGCGGTTAAGCGGCCATGCCCATGCCCAGCCCAACGTGTTACCGAGGCCAGACGGATCGGCGTTATCACGACGCGCCATCTGGTTGCCTTCCGGCGTCCAGCTACCGGCGAAAATCCAGCAGCCACAGGAGGTTGTTCCGTCATCACGCAGTTGGGCAAACGAGCTAAGTTGTTGGCCTTTTTTAACAATGACCGCTCCGGTTGCCGGGTCGGTAATATCGGCCAGCGCCTTACCGTTGCTCTCCATCGCCACTTCTTCTGAAGATGGCTCATGCGGAATGGCGTAGTTCCAGGTCATGTTCAGCACCTGATCCGGATTAGCGCCGCCCTGTTCGGCATACATCTTGCGCAAGCGCAGGAAGATACCGGAAAGGATTTCGCCATCAGTCAGCGCAATCCCCGGGGCATCCGCGCCTTTCCAGTGCCACTGCAACCAGCGACCGGAGTTAACGATAGAACCGTTTTCTTCCGCGAAGCAGGTCGATGGCAGACGGAACACTTCGGTCTGGATCTTCGAAGAATCGACTTCGTTCAGCTCACCGTGGTTCTGCCAGAAGTTAGAGGTTTCAGTGTTCAGCGGGTCGATGGTCACGAGGAACTTCAGTTTCGACAGACAACCGATCACTTTGTTTTTGTTCGGGAATGAGGCAACCGGGTTAAAGCCCTGGCAGATATAGCCATTGACCTTGCCCTCTTTCATCATCTCGAAGTATTGCAGGACGTCGTAACCTTTATCCCACTTCGGCAACCAGTCAAAGCCCCAGCTATTTTCCGCCGTTGCTTTATCGCCAAAGAATGCTTTCATCATCGAGACGAAGAATTTCGGGTAGTTGCTCCAGTAGTTGACCTGACCTTCCAGCAGCGGTTTCGGCGTGCTGGCGGCGAGGTAGGTTTGCAAATCGGTTTGCTTCTCGCTCGGTAGCGTCATGTAACCCGGCAGGCTCTGCGACAGCAGCCCCAGATCCGTCAGCCCCTGAATGTTGGAGTGACCGCGCAGGGCGTTAACGCCACCGCCTGCCATCCCCATATTGCCGAGCAGCAACTGGATCATCGCCATCGTGCGGATGTTCTGTGCACCAACGGAGTGTTGCGTCCAGCCGAGCGCGTAGAGGAACGAGGCGGTTTTATCGTGAGCACTGGTTTCTGCGATGTATTCGCAGACTTTCAGGAACGCGTCTTTTGGCGTACCACAAATGTTTTCAACCACATCTGGCGTATAACGGGAAACGTGCTGTTTCAGCAGGTTCCATACGCAACGTGGGTGTTGCAACGTGGTATCGCGTTTGGCAAAGCCGTTTTCGTCCAGTTCATAAGTCCAGCTAGACTTATCGTACTTGCGTTTTTCCGCGTCGTAGCCGGTGAACAGGCCATCTTCAAAGCCGTAATCCTCACGCACGATCAGGCTGGCGTTGGTATAGGCTTCGGTGTATTCGCGGTTGAATTTTTCATTGTTCAGCAGGTACAGCAATACGCCTGACAGGAAAGCAATGTCAGTACCGGAACGAATAGGGGCATAGTAGTCAGCCACCGCTGCCGTACGCGTAAAGCGAGGATCGATCACAATCAGCTTCGCGCCGTTGTGAATTTTGGCTTCCATCGCCCAGCGGAATCCGACCGGGTGAGCTTCAGCGGCATTACCGCCCATCACCACGACAAGGTTGGCGTTCTTGATGTCGACCCAGTGGTTGGTCATCGCACCGCGACCAAATGTTGGAGCAAGACTTGCTACCGTTGGTCCGTGTCAGACACGCGCCTGGTTGTCGACCGCGAGCATACCCAGCGCGCGCGAGAATTTTTGCGTTAAATAGCCGGTTTCGTTACTCGACGCGGAAGCACACAGCATCCCGGTGGAGAGCCAGCGGTTAACAGTCACGCCTTCGGCGTTTTGCGCAATGTAGTTAGCATCGCGGTCTTCTTTCATCAGTTTGGCGATGCGATCAAACGCCTCTTCCCAACTGATTTGCTGCCATTTATCAGAACCAGGTGCACGGTATTCCGGGAACTTCAGACGGCTTTCGGAGTGGATGAAATCCACCAGGCCAGCGCCTTTCGGACAAAGCGCACCGCGGTTGACCGGGTGATCCGGGTCACCTTCGATATGGAAGATAGATGCTTTGGCGTTTTTTGCTCCGTCACCGAGGCTGTACATCAGCAGCCCACAACCAACAGAACAATAGGTGCAGGTATTACGGGTTTCGCGGGTGCGCAGCAGTTTATACTGCCTTGTCTCCGCGAGTGCTACGCTGGGTGCAAAACCCAGTGCCGCTGCCGTGGTGCCTGCCATACCGCCAGCGCAGATCTTAAAGAACTGCCTTCTGCTGACCTGCATGGATTGCTCCTTGTTTCGACATTGTCACGTCCCATTTACATTCGCTTGCTGCGCGTGCAGGGAGTGGGAGTTATTTTTCTTTGCGGAAGAGGCCGCAAAGGTCCAGAATTGGCTCAATTTCCCTCCATCCAGGAAGGGTTTGTAACAGAATACCATAATCTTGGTGTGTGTGTTCTTATCTGGTTAAGAGAAAGTGAAAAAAACACAGCAAAAAGAAATCGAAAATGTGACAAATATCACAGGGATGCGTCAAATTGAGTTATGGCGGCGTGATGATTTACAACATTCCCGGCTTGATGAAGTCGCGGAAGAAGTTCCCGTTGCGTTGGTCTACAACGGTATTTCGCATGTGGTGATGATGGCCTCGCCAAAAGACCTTGAGCTCTTTGCGCTCGGTTTTTCGCTTTCAGAAGGAATTATCGAAAACCCGCGTGATATCTTCGGTATGGACGTTGTTCCTTCCTGTAACGGTCTTGAAGTGCAAATCGAGCTTTCCAGCCGCCGCTTTATGGGGCTGAAAGAGCGCCGCCGGGCGCTGGCCGGGCGCACGGGCTGTGGTGTCTGTGGCGTAGAGCAACTTAATGACATTGGTAAACCGGTGCAGCCACTGCCGTTCACCCAGACCTTTGATCTCAACAAACTGGATGACGCATTACGTCATCTCAATGACTTCCAGCCCGTGGGGCAATTGACTGGTTGTACGCACGCCGCTGCCTGGATGCTGCCTTCTGGTGAACTGGTGGGCGGACATGAAGACGTGGGTCGCCATGTAGCGTTGGATAAACTGCTGGGTCGCCGGGCGCGGGAAGGCGAAAGCTGGCTGCAAGGTGCGGTGCTGGTTTCCAGTCGTGCCAGTTATGAAATGGTACAAAAGTCAGCGATGTGCGGCGTAGAGATTTTGTTTGCGGTGTCTGCCGCGACAACGCTGGCGGTGGAAGTTGCTAAGCGTTGTAACCTGACATTAGTGGGCTTTTGTAAGCCAGGCAGGGCAACGGTTTATACCCATCCTCAGCGTTTAATTCATCATTAAAAAATACCGCAATTCTGATTACGGGTTGCGGTTTTATTTTTTTATTAAATAATCCTCAACATATTATTCAGCATTTAAATATAATTACTGTTTATTTGTAGTAAATATCCTCGTTAACTCCGGCGGTTAAAGATATACTTCTCTCACGTTACGTGATGAATTAATGATATTATTTATATGGACGTTTTGAACTAATCATCGTATCAATAAATAAAAACGTGTAACTAATGAGTAAAGGGAAACAACAATTTTATTCCAGCATTAAAAACAGCAATAAGTATTACTGACAAAATGCAAAATATTTTTGTCGGATGCGGCGAAAACGCCTCATCCGACCTGTAAATCGTACAGATTTAATGAATTCCGTAGGCCTGATAAGCGCAGCGCATCAGGCAATTTCGTGTTTGTTGTCAACCTCAATGTATTTTCAATAGTGGGTGATGGATTATGAGTATTGAAAAATGAGTACATTACAGTTACCAGGCAGTTCATATTCAACAGAAGTTAATTTAAACGGCTTAATTGAGGTGCTCAGCAAGCATCTTTACTCCACACCTGTGGTTGCCGTGCGCGAACTGGTGCAGAACGGGCATGATGCAATTGTGCGTCGCAGGATTGAGCAACCTGATGCACCAAAGGACAATCTAATCCGTGTGGTAGCTGACGTGGCGAAGTCCACCATCACCATTAGCGATACCGGCGCAGGCCTGACGGAAAGTGAAATTCATGGCTTTCTGGCAACGGTTGGTGTGGGTTATACCCGAATGTTACGCCAGCAGGATGACGATACGGGACTCATTGGCATGTTCGGCCTCGGCTTTTTGTCGGCCTTTGTGCTGGCAAAAGAGGTCACGGTGTTGACCACATCCTGGCAAACGCCGGATCAGAGCTGGAAATACCACTCTACCGACGGGCAAAAATACACCGTTACCCCGCATCAAAACTCGGCTCCGGGTACGCAGGTCATTCTGACGCTCAAAGAAGAGTACAGCCATCTGGCGAGTAACAATTTGCTGAACCGCGTTCTTTCCCGCTACTGCATATTGCTGCACGAGCCGGTCTATGTGGGCGATGCCAGCGAGCCGGTGAATAAACTCCAGCCGCCGTGGCGTGAAGTTGCCCCCGAAGGCGTAACCATGCACCGCGCGTTGGTGCAGCGTAAAAATCTCGCCTTTGCCGCCCAGTTTGAATCCTCCTTCGAACCGATTTGTACCATTCCGGTAGTACCGGCGGGGATGAGCGATGCCGTCGGGATTTTATGGATTCAGGATGGTGCAACTTACGGCACCAGCGATAACCGCAACCTGTCGTTGTTTTTGCGCGGCATGTTACTCGATGACGAAGCGCGTGAGCTGTTACCGCCCTGGGCCGGTTTTATTGGCGGTGTGATTGAATCATCGAAACTGACGCCGACGGCGAGCCGGGAAGATCTTCAGCGAGATGAAACCTGGGTTGCGGTGCAGGAGGCGTTAAAAGAGTCGCTGATCTCTGGTTTGTCCGATCTCGCACAAAACCAGCCAGAAATATGGCGACGGGTATTAATGCGCCATAACGAGGCGTTACTGGGTGCGGCATTGTGTGATGATCGTCTGTTTGATTTGCTGAAAGACCGTTTGCAGGTGCCAACCTCAAAAGGAGCGTTGCTGGCGAAAGATTTACGCATCAATAACAGCATTCATATTCTGTTAAGCCGCGACGGCGGTTTTGAAGAGATGTTGTTCCACATTCTGCAACGACCCGTTGCGCGTGGCGATCGCTATGCCGTGGTGCCATTTTTACGCCGTTGGGCGCTGTTATATCACTGCCGGATTATCGAAGTCGGTACGCAAACGGGTAATGAGCAGTTGTTCAGCCTGGCGGAGTTGCCCGAAGAGCAGGTTGCGTATCTGGAAGAGCAGCTCTGCGATGGTGAGCAATTAATTATTTCCCGCTTCGAACCGGCCGTTTTACCGTTAGTCGTCACGCCAGACCGGGAAGCGGAATTAAAACAAATTCTTGAGCAGGATGATGCCGATAAGCGCATCAGCACCGCGGCGTTAATGCTGGCGCGGCAATTTACCTCGCAAATTCAAAAGACCAAAACATCAAGTCTGTATATCAACCTTAATAATCCCTGCGTCATGCAACTGGTGACAGCATTACAACATCAACAGCAACCAGCGGCGGCATTACGGTTATTAAAATCGCTAAAAGTGATTTTGTGTTCCAGCGGTAATAAAGAGCAGCAGTGGGATTTACACCAGGCACTGGAAGATTTTACTCAGGTTATTCCTGTTTTAATTAATCAAGGAAAATAAAATGGATACATGGGAGTGGTACAATAAATATAGTCAGGAGTTGCGCGATGCCGGGCAAGAATATATTCCGCAACTTATTGATGATTTTTCAGAAGGTGTTTTGCATCTGCAAATGGAAAAGTGCGATTCATTATTACCGGAAATGAAAGCACTTAATCAGGTGGCAAAAAATCCGTGGCTGGAAATATTTATCGGACACTGGGAAATGCGCCATCGTCTGACTAACCACGAAGAAGGCGAAAAAGTGCTGCCTGATGTGGTGGCGCTGTTTGAAAAAGCACATCGGGAAGAGGCGAAAGATTGCCCGCAATCTATCTGCGTTACGCAGGATTTATCCGCCTGCTACGAGAATATAGATGCCCCAGGCTGGGCTAATGAACGCATGGCGGTATGTGAAGAGACCATCGCGCGCATTGATCCGACCTGGAGCTGTTTTATGTGTTTATCCTGCGAATATGCCAGCGCACTGGTGGACTCCAACAAAACAGAAGAGGCGTTGGTTTATATCGACAGGCAAATCGACGCGGTAAACGCAGCGGGGAGTGAATATTTAGAAGCGCTGCTGGCGACCCGTGCCGATATTTTGGTTGCCCTTCAGCGTTACGATGAAGCACGCAAATTGATTGATGAACTGGCAGAAGAAAATGATTACTGGGGACGCGACCGTATCAGTTATCAGTTGAAAAAACTGTACATCATGGCGTTATGCGGACAGGACGAAGAAGTCTGGAAGGAATTGCCGCGTTGGTCAGATCTGACTCCCTATTCATGGGGCATGTGGGTAAAGATTATTACCGTACTGCTTCCTCGCCATCCGCAGAGAAACCACTGGCAACTGGCGCGCATTATCCAACAAATGCTGGAGCATCGTTCGCAGGCTGGGGCGCACCGCAAAGTGGTTGAGCTGGCAAAACTGCAAATCACCCTCGCGCTGGAACGTGAATCTGTCTGGGTTGCTAAAATGGCGATGAAACTGGCCCAGCGGCACATGCCGAAATTACGCGCGTTATTAGGTGTCGATCGTGAATTTCTCGAACTCAGCGAAAAAATCGCCGCCAAAGAGGCGGAGTTGCTTGCTCGCCCGATAGTGGAAGCATCTGAAAATAGCGATGAAGAAACGCAGCCAGACCCAGAAAAAGACGTAGAGGTATTCCGCCGTGCTTACCTGAACACGCCAGATGATGCTGAATTGCTGGGCAAACTGGTCAATGCATTAAACGCCTGTAATGCGATCAATGAGTCGATCGAACTTTTGCAATGTTACGTTGAAAGTCATATTGAGGAAGATAACGGTCTCTGTTTCGACCTGCTGGATTTGTTGCTTAACCGTGGCGATCAGCAAACCATTGAGCACCTGGCGAAGCTGTATGAACAGGCGGGGCTGCTACATATGGCGCTGTGGTTCCGCGCGCGAGTGATCAACCAACAGGAAGACTGGAGTGAACTGGAGACAATTGGTCAACAATTGCTGGAAAACGCAAAAGGGCGCGAGTGGCCAGGCGTTTATCGTATGTGCTCCTGGGCGGCGCAAAAACAGGATGCCTGGGATCGGCAACTGGATTATTTACAGCAATTACAGCAGCTTTTGATTAGCCGTGAAGAAGATATTCGCAATCTCCAGTGGGATATCATGGCGACCGCCAGCATCTTACAACAATGGGATCTGGTGCGTGTTATTGCAGCCGAGCTGGAAATAGAACTTACGGAAGGCGAAGGTTTTATCGACGAAAAATGGGGGGTATTGAACATCCGTTTCCGGGAAAACTTCGAATACCGCTATTACTATGCCCAGCGGATTGGGCCGGTAACGGCAAGGATTATAGAGCCGACTTACCGGACCGATTTCCCGCAACATGTTGATGAAATTGTCGTTTTCGATGCGGAAATGTTGAATACCCGACCAGAAGACGAAGAAGAGCAGAAGAATTTCACTCCGCTCTATGGGTGCCTGCAAACCATTATCCCGACCGGGTACGGCGAGTCCTGGTTCTGCGAAGGTGTTATGCCTGGTGAAGAACAGTTTAATACCTTCCGTGAGGCGCTCCGTGAACGAAACTGGTACTACTGGAGCAACAGTAATGATGACTATACGTTAACGGACAGTCATCAGGGAGAAGATGCACAGCCGCTGTCTGCGTTCTACTTTGTCATCAGTGCACCGCGTTCAGTTTCTAAAGGTGATATCGATAAGAGCCTGAGTGAATTGACCGCTGACTGGGAACATCCGTTGTGCTGGTGGCGTCTTGCCAAAGAAGCCGGTGCGAATGAAGAGAAGCATGCTGCTATTTCTGAACGTTATGGGATGTAATCGGGGCTTAAATAATGGGGAGCAGGAAACTCCCCCTCCGCAACGGCTGAACTGTTAATTAAATTAAGTTCTGCGATTTATATATTAAATTGCAGAGCTTATTCATTTTGTGAATTGTATCTATTTATTTATAAACAAAACGCGTGTAGTGACGCTTTCTTTTTTCCTTTATTATATTCACTCTCTTATTTATCTATTTATAAGGCAATTAAATGAAAAGGAATTTATTATCTTCCGCTATTATAGCCGCCATAATGGCCCTCGGTATCACTGGCTGTGATGATAAAAAAGCCGAAACAGAAACTCCCCCGCCCGCCAATAGTCAACCTGCCGCACCTGCTCCTGAAGCGAAACCTACAGAAGCCCCCGTTGCAAAAGCAGAAGCTAAACCTGAAACACCTGCGCAACCGGTGGTCGATGAACAAGCGGTTTTCGACGAAAAAATGGATATCTATATCAAGTGCTACAACAAGTTACAGATCCCGGTACAGCGCAGTCTGGCGCGTTATGCCGACTGGCTGAAAGATTTTAAACAGGGACCAACGGGCAAAGAGAGTCATGTTTATGGCATCTACGGCATTAGTGAATCCAGTCTTTCTGAGTGCGAAAAAGGCGTGAAAAGTGTTGTGGCGTTAACGCCTGAGCTGCAACCTATTGATGGCGTAGCGTTGAATTATATTAATACCGCAGTCGCGCTGGGGAATACTATTAATGAAATGGATAAATATTACACCCAGGAAAATTATAAAGACGATGCGTTTGCCAAAGGGAAAACGCTGCACCAGACATTCTTAAAAAATCTTGAAGCCTTTGAACCTGTAGCAGAATCTTATCATGCGGCAATTCAGGAAATTAATGATAAGCGTCAGCTTGTAGAACTGAAAAATATTGAACAAAGAGAAGGCAAAACATTCCACTACTACTCTCTGGCTGCCATGATTTCAGCGAAACAAATTAATAACCTGATATCGCAAGAGAAGTTTGATGCAGAAGCGGCAATGAAGAAAGTGGCTGAACTTGAAACGCTGGTGGCGCAAGCCAAAGAAGTGAGTAAAGACAGTATGAATTCTCTCTTCACAGGGGCAGCAGACCGATATCAAATTGCATCTAAAAAATATGTTCGTCGTATCAGAGATAAAGTCCCGTATTCTGACTGGGATAAAAAGAAACTTCAGGACGCAAACACAAGCTGGATGGTCGAGGACTCATATCCGAAATCATTACAAGCTTATAATGAACTGGTCGGTAACTATAATCGCCTGCGTTAAACGTTTCTGATTTTTGTGCGCAATGTAATCGGAAGCATATCAATTCATCGTTCCGGGGCGATGAAGCCCCGGCGTGAGAGATTATTGTCCGTAATAGGCATTGGCCCCATGCTTACGCAGGTAGTGTTTATCCAGCAGTTCGTTTTGCATGGCAGGAAGCTGCGGCGCGAGTTGGCGTGAGAACAGGCCCATATAGGCGCATTCTTCCAGTACTACGGCATTATGCACCGCATCGGCAGCGTTTTTACCCCAGGCGAACGGACCGTGAGAATGCACCAGCACCGCCGGGATTTGTGCCGGACTCCTGCCGCGTTCTTCGAAAGTTTCAATGATCACTTCGCCGGTCTGGTATTCATACTCGCCGTTGATCTCCTCTGCGGTCATCAGGCGCGTGCAGGGGATGGCACCATAGAAGTAATCGGCGTGCGTGGTGCCCCAGGCGGGGAGATCCAGCCCGGCCTGCGACCAGATAGTGGCGTGGCGCGAGTGGGTATGCACAATACCGCTGATTTCTGCATAGCGACGGTAGAGTGCCAGATGCGTTGGCGTGTCGGAAGAGGGCTTTTTGCTGCCTTCCACCACCTTACCGCTGGCTATTTCAATCACCACCATATCATCGGCGGTCATCACGTCGTACTCGACACCGGAAGGCTTGATCACCATCCATTGTCGCGTTTCGTCTACCGCGCTGACATTGCCCCAGGTGAACGTCACCAGATGATGAGCGGGAAGCGCCAGGTTCGCCGCCAACACTTCGGCTTTTAGTTGCTCTAACATATAAATCCGGCCTCCTGCATACGCGCTTCAATCCACCGCCGCGCCTGAATAATCTCCAGCACCGGCTCGTTGGCTTTTTCGGTCCACATCTCAATCAGAAATGATCCGCGATAGTTCAGCTCATGCAGCGTTTTGAAAATGCCAACAAAATCGACACAGCCTTCGCCAAACGGCACATCACGAAACTGACCAGGGCTTTGCTCTGTGACTGGTTGAGTGTCTTTCAGGTGAATAGCCGCGATACGGTCAATCCCCAATTTCAGTTCAGCGGGAACATCATTGCCCCAGGCGCTAAGGTTGCCGACGTCCGGGTAGACGGTGAACCACGGCGAGGCGAGCATTTCATCCCATTTTTTCCACTTGCTGATGGAGTTCATAAACGCGGTGTCCATAATCTCCACCGCCAGCATCACTTGCGATGCCGCCGCCTGTTCAACCGCCCACGCCAGCCCTTCAGCAAAACGTTGCTGCGTGCCTTCGTCATGGTCTTCGTAATAGACGTCGTAACCCGCCAGTTGAATAGTACGAATGCCGAGATCGCGCGCCAGGCGAATCGCTTTACTCATGATTTCCCGCGCCCGCTGGCGTACCGCCTCGTCACGGCTGCCAAAAGGAAAACGGCGATGGGCAGAAAGGCACATTGATGGAATGGCAACGCCTGTTTCGATCATCGCGGTGGCCAGCGAAGCCCTTTGTGCGGCGCTCCAGTCAAGGCGCGCCAGACGCTCATCAGTTTCATCCACCGACATTTCGACAAAATCAAAACCGCAGCTTTTTGTCAGCACCAACCGCTCTGGCCAGGAGAGATTTTTTGCCAGTGCTTTTTCATAAATACCTAACGGATGATTACGCACGCGCGCCTCCCCAGATAGTATCGATTTGCGCATGGAAATCGGCAGCAACCTGTGTCGGATTTGCTGCGCCCGTCAGCGCTCGCCCGGCAATAAACGCCTTCACGCGGATATCTTTAAATAGCGGCAGGTCGGCAGGGGTAATTCCGCCGGTAATAGAAAGTTCGAGGCCGATATCAGAAAGTGCCTTCATACGTGCCAGATCGGTCTCGCCCCACTGCTGCCCGCTGGCCTGCGCGTCGCGACCACGATGATAAATCGCTTGTCGCACGCCAATTCGATACCAGTCGCAGGCGTCGTCCAGCGTCCAGTTGCCGAATAGTTCAATCTGAATTTCACCGCCGTAGCGTTGCGCCATCGCATGGCCTTTTTCTACCGTGGCGAGCGGTGCGGCGCAGATAATGGTCATCCAGTTGGCTCCCGCGCTAAACGCCTGTTGAGCGAGCGTTTCACCGGCGTCGGCAACTTTCCAGTCAGCGACGATGATTTTGTTCGGGCACTGTTCACGCAAGGCTCTCACCGCGCCAAGCCCTTCGTTTAAGCAGAGAATAGTGCCCGCTTCGACGATATCGACGCTGTCTTTTAACAGCGTCACGTCGCGCTGTGCGGCTTCAAGCGATGAGTGGTCGAGGGCCAGTTGTAGAAAAGGTTGGCTCATAAATGATGCTCCTTGATATGGACGTGATAGCCCTGAATTGCGGCAATTAAATGTTGATAGCGTTGATATTTTTGTTGGTAATGCTGATGTGCGGTCATGTCCGGTAGCAGTGTGCGTACCGGATGCTGCAAGTTGCGCTGGGCTTCATTGAAATTGCGATAAACCCCCGTACCGACGCGGGCGGCAAGCGCCGCGCCAAAACATCCGGTTTCTTCTACCTGCGGCAGTTCAATGCGTAAGCCGCTGACATCTGCCAGCATTTGCATCCAGACATCAGAATGCGCAGGGCCACCAGTGACGCGAAGGGTATGCACATCGGTAAAACGTTCACGCATCCTGTTGAGATGCGTCATGTGACTGAACACCACACCTTCATAAATGGCCTGCAACAGATGTGCGCGGGTGTGTATCGCCTGCATACCGTAGAAACCGCTGGTCATCTCGAGTCCGGCGTTGCTGCCGTACAGGAATGGCAGAAAAAAGAGAGTGCCATCGGCTTTTGGCAAGCTGGCAACGGCCTGGTTGATTTCATCAAATGAGATTCCTCCCCACTGCGCGGTAAACCATTCGAGATTGCCGGAGGAGGTCGGGCTGGCTTCGTGAACGATGAACTCACCGTCGTTGACGTAGCGGCCATAGACATACGGATGCGCTTCGCCGTCACGCAGACCTGATGTAATACCGCTGGTCACCGCCCAGGTGCCCATCACTGCGTTGAGGGTAAATTCGTCGTCGATCCCGGCGCAGAGCGCGGTGGAAACCACATCAAACAGACCGCCGACAACGGGCGTACCCGCTTCCAGACCGGTCAATGCGGCTGTCTGAGCGGTGATTTCCCCGCAAATTTCGGCTGAACCGACAACAGGCGGCAGGGCGTGATTGATTTCACTGATCCCCAGCCAGTCGGTGAGGCGTGGGTCATATTGCCCGCTGCTCATGTTGTAGAGATTGGACTCCGAAATATTGCTCTCTTCGCAGCCTTTTACGCCGGTTAAACACCAGCGCAGGTAGTCATGTGTCATCATCACGCAGCCAATTTGTGCATAGCGTTCTGGTTCGTGCTCTTTCAGCCAACGTAGCAGCGACACAGGATGCCCGGTCCACAGCGTTTGTCGGGTCAGTGGGTAGAGCTTTTCCGGTACGTCTTCTTCCTGCCAGCGACGAACGATTGCCATCGCCCGGCGGTCAGAGGATAAAATGGCGTTACCGAGCGGGTTGTTGTTTTTATCTAGTAGAAACAATCCCTTACCTTGTGCTGAAATGCCGATGCCGACAATTTGAGCACCACTGACACCGGTATTTGCAAGCAGATCGCGAATGACGGAAGTGCAGCATTGCCACAGTTCTGCCATATCGCGCTCTACCCAACCTGGCTGCGGGCTTAATGCGCACAGCGGCAGGCGCTGCACGCCCGCCTCCCGGCCTTCGCGGTCATACAGTCCGGCTTTTAGCCAGCTACCGCCACAATCTAACCCCAGCCAGTATTGCGTCATGGTTTATTGCACCTCATCCACGGCTTTCAGCAGATCAGCACCCTGCGGAACATCTTTAACAAACATGTCGCGGATCTGAGTACCCAGGGCGTCGCTAAAGGCTTTGCGGTCAAGATCGGTGATGACTTCTACACCGGCGTCTTTCATACCGTCGATGATTTTTTGCTGATCTTCAGCAACCAGTTTGCGCTGGTAGCTACCCGCTTCTTGCGCGGAGGAGACCAGAGCTTCCTGCATCTGCGGGCTTAAGCCATCAAACTTCGCTTTGTTGATCACCACCAGAAGCGGTGAATAAGCGTGATGTGTCAGAGAAAGGTGCTTTTGTACTTCGTAAAATTTTGCTGACCAGACGACGTTGATCGGATGCTCTTGCGCGTCGATGGTGCGAGTTTCCAGGCCGGTATAGACTTCAGCAAATGGCATCGGGATTGGGTTGGCACCGAACACTTTAAATGCGGCGATATTCATCGGGCTGTTGTTGGTGCGAATCTTCAGTCCTTTCAGGTCTGCAGGGGTTTTTACCGGCGCGCGAGAGTTAGTCACATCACGCCAGCCGTTTTCCCAGTACGCCAGTACTTTCAGTCCTTTGCCTTCGAGGGAGGCTTTCAACTCGTCGCCCACTTTGCCATCGAGGGTTTTATGCGCGTGGGCGGTATCGCGGAACAGGAAAGGTACATCCAGCAGGTTTATCACGGGTGAGAGTCCCGCAAAGTTATTCGAGCCGGACATCTCCATATCAATGGTGCCACCGCGCACACCACTGATCATCGCCTGTGCATTGCCGAGGGTACTGTCCGGGAACAGTTTTAATTTCAGCTCACCTTTGGTTTTCTCTTGCAATAATTCATTGAATTTTTTTGCCGCAATATGTTGCGAATCGGTTTGTGATGTTTCATAACCGAAACGTAATGATTGTGCCGCCAGAGAAGATGTACTGAATGTAGCCACTCCAGCAATTAATAAAGCGTAGGTTACAGAACGTAATTTCATAATATTTTCCTTTTAGCTCATCCATTTTAGTGGGGCGGTAATTAATTCTGGGATAAAAATAAATAATGCTAACAACATGAATAAAACCATGACGTAAGGCGCAACGCCTTTTACAGCATCGTCAAATTTAAGCTTCGCAACACCGCATATGACGTTAAGTACGTTACCAACCGGGGGCGTAATTAGCGAAATTGAGCAGTTAATAATAAACATAATGCCAAAATAGACAGGATCTATTCCCGCTTCTTTTACTAATGGCATTAATACCGGCGTAAGAATTAATACGGTAGGAGTTAAATCCATGACTGTACTGATCACCATAATGGCGAGCATAATTACGATGAATAATAAGCGAGGCGAGTCAACCAACGGTTGTAATAACTCCGATACCATCATCGGCAGTTCAGCAATGGTGATTAGCCATGCGGATACCGCAGCGGAAGCCACCAGGAACATCACCACGGAAGTGGTTTTCGCCGCGTTAACCAAAACATGGTAAAGCGTGGCGAACGTCATTTCGCGATAGACCACCACCGAGACAAACAAGGCGTAGAATGCCGCAACCGCGCCAGCTTCTGTTGGTGTGAATAATCCCGAACGGAAACCGCCAATAATAATTATTGGCAAAAAGAGCGCCCAAATACCGGAAACTAAAGATTGCCAGACTTCCCGCAGCGAGGCTTTCGGCTGGCAAGGCAGGTTTAGCCGTTTTGCCTGCCACCACCAGGTAATCATCAGCGTGATGCCCATCATGATGCCCGGCGCAATGCCAGCCATAAACAGTTTGCTGATGGATAACCCACTGGAGACACCGAAGATAATGAGTGGAATAGATGGCGGAATAATGGCCGCGATAATACCGCCCGATCCGATAAGCCCGGCGGCGCGGTTTACCGGATAGTTGGCCTGACGCATCATCGGCACCAACAGTGCCGCGACGGCAGCGGTATCGGCAACCGCAGAACCAGAAAGGCTTGCCATGATCATCGCAGCAAGAACGCCGACGTAACCCAGACCTCCCGGTCTGTGGCCTACCAGTTTCATCGGCAAGTCGACAATACGTTGCGACAGGCCGCCCGCGTTCATGATCTCACCCGCCAGTACAAAGAAGGGGATGGCTAACAGGGAGAAGCTGTCTGCACCATTGACCAGTGTTTGCGCCAGAATTTGCACATCAAAGATATCCATCCAGAACATCAATGAAATGCCACACAGTAATAATGCCCAGGCGATGGGAATACCAATGGCGATAGCCCCTAACAAACTGACAATAAATATAAGGATTGTCATCGTCAGGCTCCTTGTTGGTTTCGGCTGGGGGCACTTGTTAACTGCCGGTATAAATGGCGCAATTCCAGCAATGCGATAATCAGGCTAGTGGGGATTGCGGCGGCATACATTAAGCCAACAGGTACGCCGAGAATGGGCGATAAGTTACTCCAGTCTTGCGCTGTTTTTTCTATTGCCCCCCAGGCCAGGCCCAGGCAAAGCAATAAAATAAGCGTATGGGTTAGCAGCGAAACACGTTGTTGATTAGTGGGTGAGAGTTTTTCGACTAAGAAAGTAACCTGTACATGGCTGTTGTCCATAAACGCCACGATAGCGCCAATAAATGTTAACCAGACAAATAAAAGTCGGGATAATTCATCAATCGATAATATGCTTGTGTGAAATCCATATCGAAGAATTATATTAATAAAAATAATACAAGACAGTATTGCGATGATGACCGCAAGAATGCCTTCGAGCATCCGTTTCATAACGAGTCCTTCTTGTTATGTCATATGTTTTCATTAATTAATGTTGTAGGTATTCGTAATAATTATTGGAAACGACTAATTAGAGATTTAATGCGATATATGAGTGAAACGATTTAACGACATTCATTCATAGAGTGAATGCCGTTACGTAATATTTCGATACGGTGATGAACATCAGCAGTAGCATGGATTTCTAATAACTTGATGCCAGAAAATTGCAATGTTGATGGTTCTGCCACATTAAATAACTCGCTAACATGTTTTGTGGTCATCAGGCTTTGCGGGCAGAAAGGAGCGAATGGCGCGTGTAAGTCTTGCCATTCACCATATTCTCCGTTGAGTGTGGTTCCTGAGAACATCAGCGCACCGAGTTTCCCGGCCTGTTTTGCCATCAGGGCATGGGTAAGCGGTAATGTGGTATTGCGTCCTTCAATGGCCGAACGTGCCCAGTTGATACAGACGCTGATGTCATAATCAGCAATGACATCCAGAACATTTTCTAACGGCAAAAAACCTTTACGCGGAGCGGGGGAGGTCATGGCGTCGCAGTGTTCCAGCACCAGTTTGCACGGCCAGTCCCAGTTGGCGATTTCTTTCAACGAGCGGGCAAAAGCGTCTGTCGCTTGCATAACATTGGGATTGGTTGCTAATGGTGCAGCCTGGATCTCAAGTGCGAGCACTTTATTAGCCGGTAATGAGTTGATTTTATTGAACAGGTGGCGGTAGTACGCCACGCACGCCTTGCGTTGTTCTTCGTCGCTGGAGGCGAGACCAAAACCGTTGTTTTCGCTGCGGCGACGCATGGTTTCCATTACTGCGGTGACGACAAATTGCCAACTCTCTGGCGTATGACGGAGTAACCATTGATCGCCAAGAGGATGGAAATTTTCCAGGCAGGGTTGTTCCAGACCTCGAATATCAGGGGTCTCTGATAATTGTCGCCAGAATTCCTTCTCTTCCTCTTCACTTCTTTGGTGAAAAGAAGGTGCACAGGGATACGCGCCGATAATATAACCGGCATTATTCGCTTTCATTTTGTGCTCCAGTAATAACTTTTTTATAAAGCAGAGAGGGCTACTTTAACCACGATTTTCCGTATTGCCGCTGGGGCATTTTTATTACATGCCGGGCGGTGAACATCCTGCGGGAAGAAAATAGCGTAACTACCCGGTATCATTTCGATAAATGATTCATGCTCACTGTCGTGATAAAAAATAATATCGCGCTGTTCTAATAGATATTCGCTGACTTTATTATTTCCGGTATCAATGGCTACACCTATTTTCTCTTCGCCCCGCGCCAGGAACTGAATGTCCAAATAGCGACGATGAACTTCAGGGCGGTTTTCTACTGCTTCGCGAGTGGTTAAATCGATAATCTGCGCATAAATATTTTTACCGTCGATTTCAACAACGCCCGGTTCCAGAGCATTGAAATCGGTGGTGCGCAGAAAACCGAGTACCTTTTCGATGGCAGCGGGTAAAAGGCACGGATTAGGCTGCGTGATATGTCCAAATATCATGGTCTGTCTCCTTATAACGCCTGGATTTTTGCCCACACGCTGTCATCAACCGTGATGCCGTTACGGCGGTTTTCTGCCAGCAGGGTGGTAAATTCGTGGCCTGGTAAACGAATTGCCTGGTTTTCGTCAGCACGCTCGGCGGTGGTAACGTAATCCATGATGCGTTGCAATTTGGCGTCGCGGGTGGTGCCGTCGATCAGTTTGTCCACTTCGATGGCGATGAAGATTTGTGAGATACCGTATTCGTCGCTGTTATCTTCGGTTACTTCGGCAACGGAGGCACCGTCGGAAAGCAGAGTGGCGATCATATCCAGCACAATCGACATACCGGAGCCTTTCCAGTAACCCATCGGTAAAATGCGGCGATTTTTCTCGATTATGCCAGGTTCTTTAGTCAGATTGCCTTCATCGTCAAAGCCACCATCAACCGGTAACTGACGACCCGCCAGACGGTTAACCTCTAACATGCCGTAGGAGAACATCGACATCGACATATCGACCATGGTGATCGGCGTGGAAGGAATGGCGACGATTAATGGGTTGGTGCCAATACGACACTCTTTCGCACCCCACGGTGGCATCACCGCGATAGAGTTGGTCCAGCAGATGCCGATATAGCCTTTTTCCGCTGCCTGCCAGCCGTAGCTGCCTCCGCGCATCCAGTGGTTGGCATTGCGTAACGCTACCAGACCAATCCCATGATGTGCAGCCAGTTCAATGGCGCGATCCATCATCTTTTTCGCCGTCAGGTTACCGATTGAGCGCTGGGCATCCCACTGCTCAATTGCCCCAAGGCTGGTGATACGTTTGGCCCCGGCGTCAGGGATGATATCGCCATTATCCAGTTGTTGGATAAAACGCGGGAAACGGTTAACGCCGTGAGAATAAACGCCGGATTCGGTGGTGCGGGCAAACATTTCTGCACAGGCATCGGCGGTTTCGCTGTCAACGCCGCGTGAAACTAATACCCGGTTAAAGGCTGCTTTTAACTGCTCAAATGTCACTTTCATCCCTGGTTTCCTTGTTTTTTTGAACGCTTTTTTAGCTTAAAATTCCACTATGCGAAATTTGATTTCAAATATATCGATCACTTTTTAACAAAGCAATCTGATTGATGATTTTCAAAAATCATAAAAATCAAAAAGTTATAATTTATCTGTTGAGATCGTGAACTGCGACACACTTTGCGCTACCATCAGGGCGCGCCAAAAAGGGGAGGTAAGCGATGGGAAAAAAAGAGCACGAGATAGCGCAGGATAAAGAGCGGCCTGCCGGAAGTCAGAGCTTGTTTCGGGGGTTGATGTTGATTGAGATCCTGAGCAACTACCCAAACGGTTGTCCGCTGGCGCATCTCTCGGAACTGGCTGGACTGAATAAAAGCACCGTCCATCGCTTATTGCAGGGGTTACAGTCCTGTGGCTATGTGACCACCGCGCCCGCAGCAGGCAGCTATCGCCTGACGACCAAATTTATTGCTGTCGGGCAAAAGGCGCTGTCATCGCTAAATATCATTCATATTGCTGCGCCGCATCTTGAGACGCTGAACATCGCCACCGGTGAAACGATTAACTTCTCCAGCCGCGAAGATGATCACGCGATCTTGATTTATAAACTCGAACCTACCACCGGTATGCTGCGAACCCGCGCCTATATCGGTCAGCATATGCCGCTCTACTGCTCTGCGATGGGTAAGATCTATATGGCATTTGGTCACCAGGATTACGTGAAATCGTATTGGGAAAGCCATCTGAATGAGATCCAGCCGCTAACCCGCAATACCATTACCGATTTGCCCGCGATGTTTGACGAACTGGCGCAGATTCGTGAAAGTGGAGTGGCGATGGACAGAGAAGAGAATGAACTCGGTGTTTCCTGTGTTGCTGCACCAGTATTTGATATTCACGGACGGGTGCCGTATGCCGTATCTATCTCTCTTTCTACGTCGCGTCTGAAACAGGTGGGGGAGAAGAATCTCCTGAAACCACTGCGTGAAACTGCCCAGGCTATCTCCAATGAGCTGGGATTTACCGTCCGGGAGCAGGGCGTGATCACATAATATCCGGGATAAGTGACAAAACTGTAACAATCCCTTTGTTGGATCAAAGCAATAATGGCGCGCTTTCTGGCACGCTGCGGTTTTAGTGCAAAGGAGTGATCATGAACCGGTTTATTATTGCGGATGCGACGAAATGTATCGGTTGCCGTACCTGTGAAGTGGCCTGCGCAGTGTCGCATCAGGAGAATCAGGATTGCGCTGCGTTGTCACCAGGCGAGTTTATTTCGCGTATTCGTGTCATCAAAGACCATACCTGTACCACGGCAGTAGCCTGTCATCAGTGTGAAGATGCGCCGTGCGCGAATGTCTGCCCTGTGGACGCGATTCGCCGCGAACATGGACATATCTTCGTGGAACAATCACGTTGTATTGGCTGTAAAAGCTGTATGCTGGCATGTCCGTTTGGTGCGATGGAAGTCGTTTCATCGCGCGCAAAGGCGAGGGCGATTAAGTGCGATCTCTGCTGGCATCGGGCGACGGGACCGGCTTGTGTTGAAGCCTGCCCGACACAGGCGTTGCAATGTATGGATGTCGAGAAAATCCAGCGTCAACGACTACAGCAGCAACCTGTTTGAGACGTTATTCCGGCGCTTCTCAACGCCGGAATAACGTATTAATCAGAGGGTTGGCAAAGCGCGCTTTGTTTATGCCGGATACAGCCTGAACACCTTATTCGGCCTACAAAATCACACAAATTCAATATGTTGTATAATTCGTGTGGGCCTGATAAGCGTAGCGAATCAGGCTATTTTGCGTTTGCCATCAGTCTCATTAATGGCTTTCAACCCAGGCGCGTTCAATCTCTTCCGCCAGAATCTTCACACCCGCCTCAATTTTTTCCGGTTCCGGCACGTAATTCATGCGCATACATTGATGCGTGTGTGGCCACGGTTTATCCAGCCCGGGGAAGAAATTATGCCCCGGCACCATCAGTACACCGCGCGCTTTCAGGCGCTGATAAAGCTGCTCGGTGGTAATCGGCAAATCCTTAAACCATAGCCAGAGGAAGATTGCCCCTTCAGGTTTATGAATCAGGCAGCGATCTTCCGGTAAATAGCGGCGAATGATGGCGATAGTTTCCTGAACACGCTGGTAGTAAAACGGTTTAATCACCGTTTCTGACAGGCGCAGCAGGTCGTTACGCTTAATCATTTCACACATCATTGCCGGGCCAATACCGCCAGGTGCGAGGCTGATAATGCCGTTCATATTGGTGATGGCGGTAATGATTTTTTCATTGGCGATGATAATGCCGCAGCGCGAACCCGGCAGACCCAGCTTGGAAAGGCTCATGCACAGCACGATATTCGGATTCCACAGCGGGCGCGCTTCGCTGAAGATGATGCCAGGGAACGGGACGCCATAAGCGTTATCAATCACCAGCGGAATGCCGTGCTGATTTGCCAGCGCATCTAGTTTCAGCAACTCTTCATCGGTTATTACATTACCTGTTGGGTTCGTCGGTCGGGAGACGCAAATCATCCCCGTTTCTTCGCCAATGTGCAGATGCTCAAAATCGACGTGATATTTAAACTGACCTTCTGGCAGCAGTTCAATATTTGGGCGCGCAGAAACGAACAGATCTTCTTCCAGTCCGGCGTCCGCGTAGCCAATGTATTCCGGAGCCAGCGGGAACAGCACTTTTTTGATCCGTCCATCGGCACGGCGTCCGGCAAACAGATTAAATAAGTAGAAAAACGCGCTCTGGCTGCCATTTGTTAGTGCAATATTCTGTGGTTCGATATCCCAACTTAGTTTCTCACGTAGCATCCCGGCAAGTAGCGACAGTAGCTCCGTCTTTCCTTGTGGGCCGTCGTAATTGCATAGCGCATCCGTTGCTTTACCGCTTTCCAGCATGTCGGACAGCAGTGTCTGGAAGTAGTCCTGCATTTCCGGGATCTGCGCCGGGTTTCCGCCGCCGAGCATAATTGCGCCGGGGGTGCGTAAACCGTCGTTTAGATCTTCCATCAGCAGTGTAATGCCGGAGTGGCGGGTAAATTTGTCACCAAAAAGGGAGAATGTCATAGCGGGATATCATTCGAACTCTGAAGCAAGGAAAGTAACAATAACGCTACATTTGCCAGGGTGCAAATCGGGCTTCTGCAAGAGGTTGGCGTGTTATGCTGAGTTTTTTATTTATGCTGGCATTTTATACTAAAAGGTGGCTTCCCGGCATACTGCAAGCGGGAAGCCGGAAAAGTTACGGTTGCCCCGCCCAGACGACCATCACTTTATCGTCGCCGTATTCACGGACGAATCCATAACCTTGTTTCAGTGACAATGCGGTGTGTTTACCCGCACCAATGGCTGGATGCCGTGCGCGGAACTGGCCGATGCGTTGCCAGTGCGCAACGCTGGCGGCAGATTTACCGCTAACATCCTGCCAGTTCATATCCGAACGTGTGCCTTGCAGCGGATCAGAACCAGTGGCACCGAATGGACGCGAGGACTCATCGCCATAAAAGATTTGTACCGCACCTGGCGCCAGTAACAATAACTCTGCGGCTTTATCGCCCCCTTCGCGGAACAAGCGGGTATCGTGTGAGGAGAGGTAGCTCAGCACGTTGAAATCCTGTAGTTTCTCTGCCATTTGCTGCCAGGTCGTATCCATCTGCGCCAGGCAACCGACCGCTTTCGCTGCCTGCTCCTGATAATCGAAATTGATCATCGCGTCGAAGCCGTGGTGATAGTAGTCACTTTTCATCACGCCGTGACCCCAGGCTTCGCCAGTCATCCAGAAAGGATTGTCATCTAACGCTTTTCCAGGGTTAGCGCTCTTCCACTCTTTCAGGGCGGCGCTGGCCTGGGTTTTCAGTTGCTGCCAGGCTGGCAACTCAACATGTTTGGCGGTATCGACCCGAAAACCATCAATACCGTAGTCGTGAACCCATTGGCTTAACCAGTGGGTTAAATAATCGCGAGGGGTAAAGCCGTCGACAGATTTTGCGTGAGTATCCGGTTTGTTTTTATAGAACACCGGCAGACCAGAAGCAGTGGTAGATTCTGTTTTGATATCCGGCAAAAAGGCCAACGACATGGTGAGATCGTCGAATCCTGGATTGTCGTAATCACCGATATCCGTTCTGATCCAGTTTTTTCCCCACCATTTATCCCAGCCGGCTTTGTCGCTGAAATTAATGTAATCGTTGAAGCTATGCCAGGTTTGCCCGGCTGCGGGTTTCCAGTCGCTCCAGCGGTTGCCCAGCGTTTTTTGTAACTCGTCGCCGGAAAGATACAATGCGCCAAACTGATACTCCTGCATATCCGCCAGCGTGGCATAGCCGGTATGGTTCATCACCACATCAAAGAGAATACGGATACCTCGCTGGTGCGCGCCATCAACCAATGCTTGCAGATCGGCTTCGTTGCCCATATTGGCATCAAGATTCGTCCAGTCCTGGGTGTAGTAACCGTGGTAGGCATAATGTGGGAAATCGCCTTTTGTACCGCCGCCAACCCAGCCATGAATTTGCTCAAAGGGGGCGCTGATCCACAGGGCATTGACGCCCAGTTGCTGGAGATAATCCAGTCTGTTGGTCAGGCCACGTAAATCTCCGCCGTGAAAAGTACCAATTTCCTCCATGCCATCTTTATGACGACCATAGCTCTGGTCGTTGCTGGGATCACCGTTTTCGAAACGGTCTGTCAGCACAAAGTAAACCGTGGCGTTATGCCAGTTGAAGGGGGCGGACGTGTCGGTTTCTGCCCGTTCCAGCAGCAGCAAGCCATTACTGGTGGCGGCAGGTTGTAACGTTATTTGACCGTTCTTCACCGTCGCGATTTGTTGGCTGTAATAATCACGGATTACCGTACCTTCCGGGAAGGTGGCGCTGACATTAAGCGTCAATGGCTGTCCATCCCATTTTGGGCATTCACGGATCTGGTTTGCTATTGGTTCGGCAGTGTTTTGGATCGAAATCATCAATGTTGGCGTGCCGGAGCGGGTGTCTATTTGCAGCTTATATTCACCATCTCTGAACAATCGCCATTGTGGCGGTGTGTTGTTACAAGGTTGCAGAGAAAGCATCTGATTGAGTTTTATTGCATTCGCAGGCTGCCAGCATTGTTGATTAAAATTCAGCGTCAACGAACGCGTACCTTTGGTCAGCGGTGCGTGGCTGACAAATGTTCCTGTGCTCTCTTCAGTGAAGGTGGGAAATCCCTGAGAAGTCCAGCCAGCGGCAACGGCAAAGCCGGGAATGAGTGTCAGAAAACAGACGGCAAGTTTCATAACGGATGAGTCCTTGTTGCTGCGAATTTCACCAGTTTGCCAGTGATAATACTGGTAAAACTCCTCCCTGATGAGGATTGCGCCAGGATGAGACGAAAGGGGGAGTATTTCACCTGAGATTTAAGCTTATTTTTTGCGATAACCCCCACATTTTCTGCGATTTAGCACCAATCTGAACCATTACCGCGTGACATAGTTTCAGATTTGGACTATTCCTTGGGGTGCTCTTGGCCGCTATTTTTGATATGATTTGAGATTCAACTCTCAAATTTGGGAAAAATATTGCTCTAAATAATTCGAGTTGCAGGACAAAACACCGATGGTGTTTTGAACAGCGTTTGCGCAGTACATGCAACTTGAACTATGACGAGTATAAGGTGTTTGAATGATTAAATCCGATCAGGAGACCTGATGATTTTGACTCCCATACGACGATATGGGGCGATGATTCTTATGTTACTCACTCTGGTGTTTTCGAGTGAGGTGTTAGCGAAGACGCATACAACAACAGCGAGTCAGAAGTCCCATTTAACTAAAGCTAGTAATAAACAGGTAAGCAGTAAACAAGAGTATTCTCGCAATAGTGCAAAGAGCAGTTCATTTCCTGATTTGCGAAAATACCCTTCCGGAACACCAAGAAAAAAAGCGTTTCTCCGGACCGTGATGCCCTATATTACCAGCCAAAATGCTGCCATTACGGCGGAACGTAACTGGCTGATTTCAAAACAATACCAGGGACAATGGTCACCTGCAGAGCGTGCGCGTTTGCAAGATATCGCCAAACGCTACAAGGTGAAGTGGTCTGGTAATACGCGAAAAATCCCGTGGAATACGCTGCTTGAACGTGTAGATATTATTCCTACCAGCATGGTGGCGACGATGGCTGCGGCAGAAAGCGGTTGGGGTACGTCAAAACTGGCGCGTAGCAACAACAACCTGTTCGGCATGAAATGCATGAAAGGGCGTTGCACCAATGCACCGGGTAAAGTGAAGGGATACTCACAATTTAGTTCTGTCAAAGAATCGGTGAGCGCCTATGTCACTAACCTGAATACGCACCCGGCTTACGCTTCGTTCCGTAAATCGCGCGCGCAATTGCGTAAAGCGGATCAGGAAGTTACCGCTACAGCGATGATTCATAAGCTGAAAGGTTATTCAACGAAAGGGCAGAGTTATAACAACTACCTGTTCGCGATGTACCAGGATAACCAGCGGTTAATCGCCGCACATATGTAATTGCATTCCTTTCAGCCTTATCCGACTTGTTGGTCGGATAAGGCTTTTGCTCTGCGTCAGGTGGCTGTGCAACATTGCCTGATGCGACGTTAACGCTTCTCATGATGCCTGACCGCTTTTTCACTCTCGCTACAGCATTACCTCGCTATTTACATCGCGATACTCTTTAGGCGTCGTGTCATACGCTTTTTTAAATACAGAGTAGAAATATTGCAGCGATGGATAACCGCACATTTGCGATATCTCGTTGATCGATAAGGTAGTAGAAATCAGCAGGCTGCGCGCTTTCTCTAGCTTCTCGGCATGAATCATGGCGTGAATGGTTTCCCCCACCTCTTCTTTAAAACGCTTCTCAAGATTGGAGCGCGATATGCCAACTGCATCGAGTACCTGATCCACTTTTATGCCTTTGCAGGCGTGATTGCGGATGTAATGCATGGCCTGAATAACAGCGGGGTCGGTCAGCGAACGGTAATCCGTAGAGCGCCGTTCAATAACGCGTACAGGCGGAACCAGAATCCGCTGCAACGGCATCTTTTCTTTATCTAATAACCGATGCAGAAGTTTTGCCGCCTGATAGCCCATTTGCCGCGCGCCCTGGGCGACAGAAGAGAGGGCGACACGCGAAAGATAACGGGTCAGTTCTTCGTTATCGATGCCAATCACGCATAATTTTTCCGGTACGGGAATATGCAAATGCTCGCATACTTGCAGAATATGCCGCGCTCTGGCGTCAGTGACGGCAATAATCCCTGTTTGCGGTGGTAGCGTTTGTAGCCAGTCGGCCAGTCGGTTTTGCGCGTGCTGCCAGTTCTCTGGCGCGGTTTCCAGCCCCTGATAAACGACTCCGCGGTACTTTTCCTCAGCAACAAGCTGGCGAAACGCATATTCGCGTTCGGCTGCCCAACGTTTGCCGCTAGATTCCGGCAAACCGTAAAAAGCAAAGCGGTTAACGCCTTTCTCTTTTAAATGCAAAAATGCGCTTTCAACCAGCGCATAGTTATCGGTGGCAATGTAATGTACGGGCGGGTAACTTTCTGCCAGGTGATACGAACCACCAACTCCGACAATAGGGACGTCGACATCAGCCAGCGCCTGCTCGATTTGTGTATCATCGAAGTCGGCTATGACGCCATCTCCTAACCAGTCCTTGATTTTGTCAATGCGGGCGCGGAAATCTTCTTCAATGAAAATATCCCATTCCGATTGTGACGCCTGTAAATATTCCCCTACGCCTTCTACTACCTGACGATCATAGGCTTTATTAGCATTGAACAGTAATGTGATGCGGTGACGTTTAGTAAACATGGTTCTTTTCCTGCTGAATCATGCAAAAAACTCAAAACCGGCAATAAGTTACCGGCTTTGAGAAAATTTTTATCAAAATCAGGAACGGCGTTTGGTTGCGGAGTCCATCCATACTGCCAGCAACAGAATCGCACCTTTGACGATATACTGCCAGAAGGTTGGTACATCCATCATACTCATACCGTTATCCAGTGAAGCCATGATGAATGCCCCCATTACTGCACCGGCAACACTCCCCACACCACCTGCCAGACTAGTACCGCCAATCACGCAGGCTGCAATCGCGTCCAGCTCAGCGATATTACCCGCAGAAGGTGAACCAGCGCCAAGCCGCGAACTAAGAATTAACCCGGCGATGGCCACCATCAAACCGTTGATAGCAAATACGGCAAGTTTGGTGCGTTCAACGTTAATTCCAGAGAGTCGCGCGGCTTCCAGATTGCCACCGATAGCGTAAATGCGTCTCCCAAAAGCTGTTCGTGTTGCCATAAACATTCCTCCGAGCAACAGCAACGTCAGCAGCAGAACAGGTGTGGGAACGCCACGGTAATCATTCAGCATCCAGATTGCACCTAAAACGATAATGGCGGTTAATGCCTGGCGACCGACTACTGCTGTAGATGCCGGGGACTGCAAACCCAAAGCCTGACGGCGCATTCTTCCGCGCCACTGCCAGCCGACAAAAGCCATTAAGCCAAGCGCGCCGATGATGAAACCGGTGCTGGCTGGTAGATAGCTTTGCCCAATTTGTGACATCGCGGCGCTGGTGGGTGAAACGGTCGTACCATTGGTGATGCCAATAAGGATGCCGCGAAATGCCAACATGCCCGCCAGGGTGACAATAAAAGAAGGTACTTTGCGATAAGCTACCCACCAACCATTCCAGGCACCGAGAAGCAGCCCCAGTACTAACGTAACAATGATGGTGAGTGGCAGCGGCCAGCCTAACCAGACGTCACAGATAGCGGCGACGCCACCTAGCAACCCCATCATGGAACCGACCGAGAGGTCGATTTCAGCGGAAATAATGACGAACACCATCCCTACTGCGAGGATGCCAGTAATCGCGGTCTGACGGAGCAAGTTGGATACGTTACGGGCGCTTAAATAGGCACCGTCAGTAGTCCAGGTAAAGAACAGCATGATGGCGATGATTGCAGCAATCATCACGAAGACTTGTAAATTCAGTGATTTCAGCACAGAGAAGCCACCGGATGTCGGTACGGCTAATTTCACTTCAGACGGATTGCTTTTCGACATGATGTTCGCTCCTCAATGCGGCTTCCATCACCTGTTCCTGAGTCAGGTTATGATTTATCAGGTTGGCTTTTAGTTTTCCTTCATGCATCACCAGTACACGATCGCTAAGACCAAGCACTTCAGGTAATTCAGAAGAGATGACAATAACGGCGATGCCTTGCTGGACGAGTTGGTTAATTAATTTGTAGATCTCGTATTTCGCGCCAATATCGATACCCCTGGTGGGTTCATCAAGAATGAGAATACGCGGGTTGAGTAACAGACAGCGTGCGAGGATCGCTTTTTGTTGATTGCCGCCGCTCAAACGTCCAATAGCAAGTTCCGGTGACGACGTTTTCACTTTGAGTTGCTGGATTGATTCCAGAATGCATTTTTGTTCTGCAGCATCATCAAGTTGGCTAATACCACTGGTAAATTTGTTGAGTGCGGCGAGGGTAATATTTTTGCCAACTGCCATTACCGGAACGATACCATCGCGCTTTCTGTCTTCCGGCACCATCGCAATACCCTGAGCGATGGCTTGTTGGCAATTACGAATATCTACCTGTTCACCATCGATAAATATTTTCCCTTCCCACTGTCCGGGCCAGACGCCAAACAGACATTGGATGGTCTCGGTGCGCCCGGCGCCGACTAACCCTGCAATACCCAGTATTTCACCGCGTTTCAGAGAAAAAGAAACATCGTTAACCCGTTTAATATGACGATTAACCGGATGCCATGCCGTCAAGTGCTCAATGCGTAATATTTCATCACCAGTGGTATGTGGTTCGTTAGGGTAAAGCGCTGTTAATTCTCGCCCTACCATCATAGTGATAATATCGTCTTCGCTCATTCCTGTTGCATCGCGGGTTCCTATATGCTGACCATCGCGAATAACGCAAATCGTGTCGGAAATTGCTTTGACTTCGTTGAGTTTGTGCGAGATATAGATGCAGGCTATGCCGTGTTGTTGCAGATCGCGAATAATATCCAGTAAAACCGTAGTTTCCAGCTCGGTTAATGAGGCTGTCGGTTCATCGAGAATTAACAAACGTACCTGTTTATTTAGCGCCTTGGCAATTTCAACCAGTTGTTGTTGCCCAAGCCCTAAGTCGCCAACGCGGGTATCTGGTGAAATGGATAAACTGACCTGTGCTAATAGCTTCTGGCAGCGTAGCGTCATCAGGTCATAATCCATAATACCATTATGGGTTATTTCATTGCCCAGAAAGATATTTTCCAGCACGGTCAATTCTTTCACCAGCGCTAATTCCTGGTGAATGATGGCGATACCTTTTTGTTCGGTATCGCGAATATGGCTCGCCTGGATTACTTCACCTGCAAAAATAATTTCACCTTCATAACTACCAAAAGGATAAATTCCGCACAGCACTTTCATTAATGTTGATTTACCCGAACCGTTCTCACCACAGAGTGAGACGATTTCGCCAACGCTCAACCGCAAACTGACGTTATCAATTGCCTTCACCGTGCCAAAGGTTTTGGTAATGCTCTTCATTTCAAGTAGATAAGACATAACGACTCCACCTAAGCCAATCAATTCACGCGGCATGGAGAGAAATCACACCCCCGGCCAGCGCCGGGGAGGTAACGCTTAAAGCTCGCTCTCTTTGTGGAATCCGTCTTTAATTACCGTATCCTTGATGTTGTTTTTATTCACATCGATAGGTGTCAGCAGGCGGGATGGAACATCTTTCAAGCCATTATTTAACGTAGTATCTGCTTTCGGTTCCTGGCCATTGCCCAACTCAACGGCAATTTCTGCCGCGGTATTTGCCAACAAAGTAATAGGTTTATACACCGTCATGGTTTGCGTTCCCGCGGCAATACGTTTAACTCCCGCGAGATCCGCATCCTGGCCGGAAATAGCCACTTTCCCTGATAAACCTTGCGCGCTTAATGCCTGAATTGCCCCACCGGCGGTAGCATCGTTTGAAGCGACAACTGCATCAATTTTGTTATTGTTAGCTGTCAGC
The DNA here is from genome assembly GCF_000408805.1 of Escherichia sp. KTE159. NCBI lineage: Bacteria > Pseudomonadati > Pseudomonadota > Gammaproteobacteria > Enterobacterales > Enterobacteriaceae > Escherichia > Escherichia sp. KTE159. Next base: position 3,465,057 of record NZ_KE137292.1, on the reverse strand, counting down.
GCGTTTTCCATAATTTTTAGCGCATTTTCTGGTAACCAGCCATCAACCCATTGGTCGCCAACGACTTTAATTTTTCCTGAATCAACATAAGGTTTTAATACTTTCATTTGCCCGGCGCGGAACAGTTTGGCGTTGTTATCGACCGGGGAGCCGCCCATCAGGAAATAATTTCCTTGCGGGACGATATCGACCAGGGCTTTTGCTTGCAGTTCACCGACTTTTTCGTTATCGAAAGAAATATAAAAATCGATATCCGCGTCGTTAATCATGCGATCGTAAGCTAATACTTTAATACCTTCTTGTTTGGCTTCTTTTACAACGTTACTTAATACCTGACCGTTATATGGAATAATGACGAGAACATCGACGCCCCGGTTAATCATGTTTTCAATCTGCGACATTTGGGTTTCTTCATTGCCATTTGCAGATTGCACGAATACTTTCGCACCGAGAGATTCCGCTTTTTTCACAAAGATATCACGATCTTTTTGCCAGCGCTCAAGACGGAGATCATCAATTGCCATTCCTATTTTGACTTCTTTGGCGTGCGCCGCGACGTTTGTAAGCAGGAGTGAGGTGCAAAGGGTGAGTAAAATGTTCTTTATTTTCATGGTGTAGAGGCCTTCTTTTGTTAGAGGACAGCTTTAATAAGTAACAATCACCGCGATAAACGTAATCAATTTTTAGCAACTAAACAGGGGAAAACAATTACAGATTTTTATCTTTCGATTACGATTTTTGGTTTATTTCTTGATTTATGACAGAGATCTTACTTTTGTTGCTTAATTGTACTTGTTGCATTTTTCTCTTCGAGGAATTACCCAGTTTCATAATTCCATATTATTTTGCGAGCTAGCGCACACTTGTGAATTATCTCAATAGCAGTGTGAAATAACATAATTGAGCAACTGAAAGGGAGTGCCCAATATTACGACATCAACCATCACACGCGGCATTACCTGATTATGGAGTTCATTATGCAAGCCTATTTTGACCAGCTCGATCGCGTTCGTTACGAAGGTCCAAAATCCTCTAACCCGTTAGCATTCCGTCATTACAACCCCGACGAACTGGTGCTGGGCAAGCGTATGGAAGACCACTTGCGTTTTGCCGCCTGCTACTGGCATACCTTCTGCTGGAACGGAGCGGATATGTTTGGTGTAGGCGCGTTTAACCGTCCGTGGCAGCAACCTGGCGAGGCATTGGCACTGGCGAAGCGTAAAGCTGATGTCGCATTCGAGTTCTTCCACAAATTACATGTGCCATTTTATTGCTTCCATGACGTGGATGTTTCTCCGGAAGGCGCGTCGTTAAAAGAGTACATCAATAACTTTGCGCAAATGGTTGATGTGCTGGCTGGCAAACAAGAAGAGAGCGGTGTGAAATTGTTGTGGGGAACCGCTAACTGCTTTACTCATCCTCGCTATGGCGCGGGCGCGGCGACGAATCCAGATCCCGAAGTCTTTAGCTGGGCGGCAACTCAGGTCGTTACCGCGATGGAAGCGACGCATAAGTTGGGCGGTGAAAACTATGTATTGTGGGGCGGTCGTGAAGGTTATGAAACTTTACTGAATACTGACCTGCGTCAGGAACGTGAACAGCTTGGTCGCTTTATGCAGATGGTTGTTGAACATAAACATAAAATAGGCTTCCAGGGCACATTACTTATCGAACCGAAACCGCAAGAGCCGACTAAACATCAATATGACTACGATGCCGCGACGGTCTATGGCTTCCTGAAACAGTTTGGTCTCGAAAAAGAAATTAAACTGAACATTGAAGCTAACCACGCGACGCTGGCGGGTCACTCTTTCCACCATGAAATTGCCACCGCCATTGCGCTTGGTCTGTTCGGCTCAGTCGATGCTAACCGCGGCGACGCGCAGCTTGGCTGGGATACTGACCAGTTCCCGAACAGTGTGGAAGAGAACGCGCTGGTAATGTATGAAATCCTTAAAGCAGGCGGTTTCACGACCGGCGGTCTGAACTTTGATGCCAAAGTACGTCGTCAGAGTACTGATAAGTATGATCTGTTCTACGGTCATATTGGGGCGATGGATACGATGGCGTTGGCATTGAAAATTGCAGCACGCATGATTGAAGACGGCGAATTGGATAAACGCGTAGCGCAACGTTATTCCGGTTGGAATAGCGAACTGGGTCAGCAAATCCTGAAAGGCCAAATGTCACTGGTGGATTTAGCAAAATATGCTCAGGAACATAATCTGGCTCCGGTGCATCAGAGTGGACGCCAGGAGCAGTTGGAAAACCTGGTAAATCATTATCTGTTCGACAGATAACGGCTAATTGCGCAGCCTCAAGCCCGGTTATCGGTAGCGATACCGGGCATTTTTTTAAGGAACGATCGCTATGTATATCGGGATAGATCTTGGCACATCGGGCGTAAAAGTTATTTTGCTCAACGAGCAAGGTGAGGTGGTCGCTTCGCAAACGGAAAAACTGACCGTTTCGCGTCCGCATCCACTCTGGTCGGAGCAAGATCCGGAACAGTGGTGGCAGGTGACTGATCGCGCGATGAGAACCCTGGGTGAGCAGCATTCTCTGCGAGACGTTAAAGCATTGGGTATTGCCGGGCAAATGCACGGTGCAACTTTACTTGATGCTCAACAGCGGGTGCTACGTCCTGCCATTTTGTGGAACGACGGGCGCTGTGCAGAGGAGTGCGTTTTGCTGGAATCGCGAGTTCCGCAATCGCGGACGATTACCGGCAACCTTATGATGCCCGGATTTACTGCGCCTAAATTGCTGTGGGTTCAGCGGCATGAGCCGGAGATATTCCATCAAATCGACAAAGTATTATTACCGAAAGATTATTTGCGTCTGCGTATGACGGGGGAGTTTGTTAGTGATATGTCTGATGCGGCTGGCACCATGTGGTTGGATGTCGCAAAGCGAGATTGGAGTGATGTCATGCTGGAGGCTTGCCAGCTATCTCGTGATCAGATGCCAGCATTATACGAAGGCAGCGATATTACTGGCACTTTGCTACCCGAGGTTGCAAAAGCGTGGGGAATGGCGGCGGTGCCAGTTGTCGCGGGCGGCGGTGATAATGCGGCAGGTGCGATTGGTGTGGGTATGGTGGATGCCAACCAGGCAATGCTGTCGTTGGGAACTTCGGGGGTTTATTTTGCAGTAAGCGAAGGGTTCTTAAGCAAGCCGGAAAGTGCTGTACACAGCTTTTGTCATGCTTTACCGGAGCGTTGGCATTTAATGTCTGTAATGTTGAGTGCGGCATCGTGTCTGGACTGGGCGGTGAAATTAACCGGCATGGGTGATGTTCCCGCTTTAATTACTGCAGCGCAGCAGGCTAATGAGAGTGTCGATCCTGTCTGGTTTTTACCTTATCTTTCCGGCGAGCGTACGCCGCACAATAACCCACAGGCAAAGGGCGTTTTCTTCGGTCTGACCCATCAGCACGGCCCCGCGGAACTGGCGCGTGCCGTACTGGAAGGCGTGGGGTATGCGTTAGCCGATGGTATGGATGTCGTACATGCCTGCGGCATTCAACCGCAAAGTATTACATTGATTGGTGGTGGCGCACGTAGCGAGTACTGGCGCCAGATGCTGGCGGATATCAGTGGTCAGCAACTAGATTACCGCACAGGCGGCGATGTGGGGCCTGCATTGGGCGCAGCGAGGCTGGCTCAGATTGCGATGAATCCAGATAAATCACTCGCTGAACTGTTACCACAACTGCCGTTGGAACAGTCGCATCAGCCGGATGCACAACATTATGCTGCTTATCAGCCACGACGAGAAACTTTCCGTCGTCTCTATCAGCAACTTCTGCCGATGATGACATAATATTTTCCCCTGTCTTATGTGACGGGGGATAATTCACAACTATGTATATTTATAATTTATTAATTTTTTATATGAATTTATTCTGAAAATCATTTGTTAATGGTGTTTTTCAGTTTTGTCTTTTGTTGGTTACTCGTAATGTATCGCAGGTAGATATGGAGATCGTTATGAAAACCTCAAAGACTGTGGCAAAACTATTATTTGTTATCGGGGCGCTGGTTTATCTGATAGGACTATGGATCTCATGCCCATTGTTAAGCGGCAAAGGCTATTTTCTTGGCGTGTTAATGACGGGGACTTTTGGCAACTATGCCTATCTGCGCGCAGAAAAACTTGGGCAACTGGATGAATTCTTTATTCGTGTCTGCCAGTTAGTTGCGTTAATCACTATCGGTCTTTTGTTTATCGGTGTTTTAAATGCGCCCATTAACGCGTATGAGATGGTGATCTATCCGCTCGCCTTTTTCGTCTGCTTGTTTGGTCAAATGCGCTTGTTCCGCACGGTATGATCGACATAAAGCTCTTAATGATTCAGGAATGAAAGGAAATCTGTGATGGAAAACAAAATATCAACCTATTCTCCAGCATTCGGTATTGTGTCATGGATAGCTCTCGCAGGCGGTATCGTTACCTATCTGTTAGGGCTATGGAATGCAGAGATGCAGTTAAATGAAAAAGGGTATTATTTTGCCGTGTTGGTGTTAGGGCTGTTTTCGGCAGCTTCCTATCAAAAGACCGTTCGGGATAAATATGAAGGCATTCCTACTACGTCTATTTATTATATGACCTGCCTGGTGGTCTTTATCATCTCTGTCGCTTTACTGATGGTAGGTCTGTGGAATGCAACGTTATTACTTAGTGAAAAAGGTTTTTATGGATTGGCCTTCTTTTTAAGCTTGTTTGGTACGGTAGCGGTGCAGAAGAATATCCGTGATGCCGGAATCAACGCATCAAAAGAAACGATGACTGTGCAGGAAGAATATAGCGAATAACCCACGTAAGCCCGGTCACACTGACCGGGTTTTTACTTAACTCACTAATCTGTTTTTGTCGATTCGTTGCACCAGCACAGAAAGTAACAAACTTGCTGCCAGCGTCGCGCAAAAGATCCAAATAATATCCAGTATTGGCCAGTTTTTAAGCTCAATACCACCGGTACGCAGCGCATGGATAATCAACGCGTGGAATCCGTATATACCTAAAGAATGACGGGATATCAGCCCAAGCCCGCGAATAGTGTGCGTATCCAGAGTATTTTTTACCAGAGTCAGTAACGCGATTGCGCAGATAAAAACCATCGGTCCACAGTAAAGATACCAGGTATCGGCAAAGTTTCCGCGCCACTGTAATTCATATAATGTCCCACGAGAGATAATAAATACTCCCGCTATAAACAGTGCGGCACTCATCCACGATAGAGATTTATGTTGTGTGTTTATCATCCCAATGGCGCGGCCCAGCATGCCATACAGGATGTAGTAAAAAGTATCGCCATTGATATATAAGTTAATTGGTAACCATTCAAAACCGTCGATCTTCTGGGGCACTGTGTTTGGGTTGGCGATGATGCCAATCACCACCATTAGCACCAGCAACATTTTACTGCTGATGTTTTTTACCTGAACCAGTGGCGAAACCAGATAAATCACCGCAATCGCGAAGAAAAACCATAAGTGATAAAACACCGGTTTTTGCAGCAGTTTTTTCAGCGATAACTCCACATTGATGGAGGTAAACAGCGCAATGTAGAGCAGTGCGACGACGCTATAAAACAGCAGACACAAGCCGATACGCAAGAAATGACGCGGTTGGGCGCTACGTTCGCCAAAAAAGAGATAGCCGGAAATCATGAAAAATAGCGGCACGCTGACACGAGAGGCCGAATTTAGAACATTCGCGATATCCCAGGTTACAGGGCTAACATTATGGGCATTGGTCACATACCAGGTAGTGGTATGAATCATCACCACCATTAAACAAGCTATCCCTCGCAGGTTATCAATCCAATAAATTTTGGGCTGCATCTGTGTCTCTGTATCTGGTTAAAAAAAGTCTGACCGATAAATCATTCGGCTGATGCACTGGAATAATCTGAGTTTGATCACTACATCTTAGAGATGCTTGAGAAAATTTATAAGATCCAGCCACTATACCGATATTAATAATAAGACTCACCTGCAAACCAGACGGTAATTTAACGATGATGAACTATTTCTTTCCGGCAATGACGCTCATTGTGTTAGTGGGATGTTCGGCACCACCACCCGAACAGAAAGCGCAACGGGTAAAGGTTGAACCGCTGCGTTCGTTGAATATGGAAATCTTGTGCAAGGATCAGGTGGCAAAACGTTATAACACTGGCGAGCAAAAAAACGACGTCATCGCGTTTGAACAGTTCCAGGGGAGCTATGAAATGCGCGGTTATACCTTCAGGAAAGAACAGTTTGTCTGTTCTTTTGACGCGGATGGCCATTTTTTGCATCTTTCCATGCGTTAAGCGCAGCCTTTTTCCCGTTTCGTACTGTATATCTTCCATCCAGCGGGTATACTGATCCCTTCCTTTAAATCCACACGTATCCAGCACGAAATAATATGCAAAAGTTTGATACCAGGACCTTCCAGGGCTTGATCCTGACCTTACAGGATTACTGGGCTCGCCAGGGCTGCACCATTGTTCAACCATTGGACATGGAAGTCGGCGCGGGAACCTCTCACCCAATGACCTGTCTGCGCGCGCTGGGGCCAGAACCGATGGCGGCTGCTTATGTTCAGCCTTCTCGTCGCCCGACCGATGGTCGTTACGGCGAAAACCCCAACCGTTTACAGCACTACTATCAGTTCCAGGTGGTGATTAAGCCATCACCGGACAATATCCAGGAGCTGTACCTCGGTTCTCTGAAAGAGCTGGGCATGGATCCGACTATCCACGATATCCGTTTCGTGGAAGACAACTGGGAAAACCCGACGCTGGGTGCCTGGGGACTGGGCTGGGAAGTGTGGCTGAACGGCATGGAAGTAACGCAGTTCACTTACTTCCAGCAGGTTGGTGGTCTGGAGTGTAAACCGGTTACCGGTGAGATCACCTACGGTCTGGAACGTCTGGCGATGTATATTCAGGGCGTAGATAGCGTTTATGACCTGGTCTGGTGCGACGGCCCGCTGGGTAAAACCACCTACGGTGACGTCTTCCATCAGAACGAAGTGGAGCAATCCACCTACAACTTCGAATACGCGGATGTGGACTTCCTGTTCACCTGCTTCGAGCAGTACGAGAAAGAAGCACAGCAATTGCTGGCGCTGGAAAATCCGCTGCCGTTGCCAGCCTACGAGCGTATTCTGAAAGCCGCCCACAGCTTCAACCTGCTGGATGCGCGTAAAGCCATCTCTGTCACCGAGCGTCAGCGTTACATTCTGCGCATTCGCACCCTGACCAAAGCAGTGGCAGAAGCATACTATGCTTCCCGTGAAGCCCTCGGCTTCCCGATGTGCAACAAAGACAAGTAAGAGGCGGCCATGTCTGAGAAAACTTTTCTGGTGGAAATTGGCACTGAAGAGCTGCCACCAAAAGCACTGCGCAGCCTGGCAGAGTCCTTTGCTGCGAACTTTACTGCGGAGCTGGATAACGCCGGTCTCGCACACGGTACTGTTGAATGGTTTGCTGCTCCGCGTCGTCTGGCGCTGAAAGTGGCTAACCTTGCGGAAGCACAACCTGATCGTGAAATCGAAAAACGTGGCCCGGCAATTGCCCAGGCATTTGACGCCGAAGGCAAACCGAGCAAAGCTGCAGAAGGTTGGGCGCGTGGTTGCGGGATCTCCGTTGACCAGGCTGAGCGTCTGACTACTGACAAAGGTGAATGGTTGCTGTATCGCGCTCACGTGAAGGGCGAAAGCACCGAAGCGCTGATACCGAACATGGTAGCTACTTCGCTTGCGAAATTGCCGATTCCGAAACTGATGCGCTGGGGCGCAAGCGACGTACACTTCGTGCGTCCAGTTCATACTGTGACTTTGCTGCTGGGCGATAAAGTCATTCCGGCAACCATTCTGGGTATTCAGTCCGATCGCGTGATTCGCGGCCACCGCTTTATGGGCGAGCCGGAAATTACTATCGATAATGCCGATCAATATCCGGAAATTCTGCGTGAGCGCGGTAAAGTCATCGCTGATTACGAAGAACGTAAGGCGAAGATTAAAGCCGATGCCGAAGAAGCCGCGCGTAAGATTGGCGGTAACGCTGACTTAAGCGAAAGCCTGCTGGAAGAAGTGGCTTCGCTGGTGGAATGGCCTGTCGTTCTGACTGCGAAATTTGAAGAGAAATTCCTCGCGGTGCCGTCTGAAGCACTGGTTTACACCATGAAAGGTGACCAGAAATACTTCCCGGTGTATGCGAACGACGGCAAATTGCTGCCGAACTTTATCTTCGTTGCCAACATCGAATCAAAAGATCCGCAGCAAATTATCTCCGGTAATGAAAAAGTCGTTCGCCCGCGTCTGGCGGATGCAGAGTTCTTCTTTAATACCGACCGTAAAAAACGTCTGGAAGATAACCTGCCGCGTCTGCAAACCGTGCTGTTCCAGCAACAATTAGGTACGCTGCGCGACAAGACTGACCGCATTCAGGCGCTGGCTGGCTGGATTGCTGAACAGATTGGTGCTGACGTCAACCACGCGACCCGTGCGGGGCTGCTGTCCAAGTGTGACCTGATGACCAATATGGTCTTCGAGTTCACTGACACTCAGGGCGTGATGGGTATGCACTACGCGCGCCACGATGGCGAAGCGGAAGATGTGGCTGTCGCGCTGAACGAGCAGTATCAGCCGCGCTTTGCTGGTGATTCTCTGCCGTCTAACCCGGTGGCCTGTGCGCTGGCGATCGCTGACAAGATGGATACTCTGGCTGGTATCTTCGGTATTGGTCAGCATCCGAAAGGCGATAAAGACCCGTTTGCGCTGCGTCGTGCGGCACTCGGCGTGTTGCGTATTATCGTCGAGAAGAACCTGAACCTCGATCTGCAAACGCTAACCGAAGAAGCGGTGCGTCTGTACGGCGATAAGCTGACCAACGCTAATGTGGTCGATGACGTTATCGACTTTATGCTTGGCCGTTTCCGTGCCTGGTATCAGGACGAAGGTTATACCGTCGACACCATCCAGGCCGTTCTGGCGCGCCGCCCAACTCGTCCGGCAGATTTCGATGCCCGTATGAAGGCCGTATCGCACTTCCGTACTCTGGAAGCAGCGGCTGCACTGGCGGCAGCGAATAAGCGCGTATCCAACATTCTGGCGAAATCTGACGAAGTCCTGAGCGATCGTGTGAACGCATCTACCCTGAAAGAGCCGGAAGAAATTAAGCTGGCGATGCAGGTGGTTGTACTGCGCGACAAGCTGGAGCCATACTTCGCTGAAGGTCGTTACCAGGATGCGCTGGTCGAACTGGCTGAACTGCGTGAACCGGTTGACGCCTTCTTCGATAAAGTGATGGTTATGGTTGATGATAAAGATCTGCGTATCAACCGTCTGACCATGCTGGAAAAACTGCGCGAATTGTTCCTGCGCGTTGCGGATATTTCGTTGTTGCAGTAATAACTCCTTTAGTAAAAAGCCTGCCAGATGGACTGCACCCCAAAAGTTGGACACCCAACTGATTAAGGTGCAGTTTTTTATGGCAAAGCCAAAATATTCTCTCGAAACCAGATTAGCTGTCGTTAATCATTATCTTGCCGGACACGATGGCGCACGTCGTACCGCTGAACGTTTTGGTGTTGAAGAAACATTTGTGCGACGCTGGGTAAGAGCCTGGCAACTCCACGGTATTGATGATATTACATGGAAAAATGACCGCCACTCTCCTGAGTTTCGACTGACGGTTGTTCTGAAGGCTCTGAGTGAAGAACTTACCATGCGCGAGGCCGCCGCACGGTTTAATATCTCAAATGAATCCGTGGTCCGGCACTGGGTGAAGGTTTACAAAGACACCGGTGAAGAAGGACTTCTGAACATAAAACCAGGTCGGAGCAAGGACATGACAAAACCTCAAAAAACACCTCCAATTACCGATGCAGAACTGGAAAAGTTATCTCCCGAAGAACTGTGGGCGGAACCCCGTTACCTTCGCGCAGAGAATGCCTATCTAAAAAAGCTGAAGGCCTTAGTTCAAAGCGAGAAAAACGGCAGAAAGCCCGGATAATCAGTGAGCTAAGGCTTAAGCATGCGCTCGGTGATCTTCTGCGTGCAGCGGGTATGTCCCGCAGTACGTGGTATCACAATATGAATGCCCTGAAGCGAGTGGACAGGCATGCCGGACTGAATGAACTGAGGAAGGCGATAGAGGACTATATCCATTATTATAACAACGAGCGGAGCAGCCTGAAATTAAAAGGCCTGAGTCCGGTAGAATACCGAACCCAGACCCTGAAAGCCGCTTAACATGAACTGTCCAACTTTATGGGGTCAGTCCAGGACAAATAAAAAAATCCCCGCCAATTGGCAGGGATCTTAGATTCTGTGCTTTTAAGCAGAGATTACAGGCTGGTTACGTTACCAGCTGCCGGGCCTTTAGCGCCGCTTTCGATGGTGAAGGACACTTTCTGACCTTCGTCCAGAGATTTGTAACCATCGTTCTGGATAGCAGAGAAGTGTACGAACACATCTTTAGAGCCATCGTCAGGAGTGATGAAGCCGAAGCCTTTGTCAGCGTTGAACCATTTTACGATACCAGTCATTTTACCGGACATAGTGTATTACCTTTAATAATTAATTGTGCCTTTCGGCGTTATGGCGTGCTTTACAGATTTTTGAAGCGTTAAAGGAAATGTGCACTACGAGGGGTATCAACGATAACTCTTGAAGGGACTTGCCTTACTACACTGCTTTAATGGTCTGTACGTCAAACCGTTGAGTGCATTAAGCCACGCATTGGGTGGTGATGCAACATTTATTTTTCAAATTTATGATTAATCGTTCAGAAAGCGGCCCTGTCAGCAGGACCGTCATCATCAAAAAAGGGAATAAAAACCTATTCCATCAACTGCTTACTTAATGCCGGGTTGGCTTGAATCAGGCGCATAAGTTTTAGTTCGGCACTGGAAGGCTTCACGCGTCTGGATTCCCATTCCTTTACCATGGCAACAGATACGCCCAAAACCCGGGCGAAATCATCAATTTTTAACCCTGTCCCTTTGCGTAATTGCTCAATTTCGGTACAAGGTGTTGGTCTGTGTGTCAGGGTAATTTTCTGTGTTTCATCTTTAAAAACAATCTGTTCCAGGCTACTCAACAACTCATGCATTGGATCTTTATATTCCATTGAAAACTCCTCAAATCACACTGCGGGATCGTGAATTTCATCGAAGCTTATTAAGAATAGTCGGGAAAACAGGCATAGCGGGGAGAAGTTAGACATGCTTTGAGTGTGATTCGATTCAGCCCGTCAGTCACCGTGACTTATAGTCACCTAACGATCTGATATATGCAGATATATCTCGTACTGGCCGTGATTTGTAAAGATTTCGAAAATCTGGCCTCCCAACGAGAAGGAAAGTCCTGGCAACAAAAACACAATGGCAATATCAATTTTTAACAATGAAACAACAAATTAACCTTACTTCATTTTCTCCATCATTTTCCCAGGAAGATTATACATAAAGGGTATCCTGTAGGCCTGTCCTGGACTATCCTTGTCTGCGTCAGACACGCGTGTGTCGTTGTGCGCTTTTTTTGGGTGAAAGGAGTAAGAAAATGGCGACAGGAAAGTCCTGCTCTCGCTGGTTTGCGCCTCTTGCGGCGTTATTAATGGTAGTTAGCCTGAGTGGGTGTTTTGATAAAGAAGGCGATCAGCGTAAAGCGTTTATCGACTTCCTGCAGAATACTGTGATGCGTAGCGGTGAACGTCTACCAACCCTGACTGCCGATCAGAAAAAACAATTTGGTCCTTTTGTCTCTGATTACGCGATCCTGTATGGCTATTCCCAACAGGTTAATCAGGCGATGGATTCCGGTCTGCGTCCGGTTGTAGACAGCGTTAACGCGATTCGTGTACCGCAGGATTACGTCACGCAAAGTGGTCCACTGCGTGAAATGAACGGTTCTCTGGGCGTACTGGCGCAACAATTGCAAAATGCGAAGTTGCAGGCAGATGCCGCGCACTCTGCGCTAAAACAAGCTGACGATCTGAAACCGGTCTTTGATCAGGCATTCACTAAAGTGGTGACTACTCCGGCCGATGCCTTGCAACCGCTGATTCCAGCGGCACAAACCTTCACGCAACAACTGGTGATGGTTGGAGACTACATTGCTCAGCAAGGTACTCAGGTGAGCTTTGTATCGAACGGCATTCAGTTCCCGACTTCCCAGCAGGCAAGTGAATATAACAAACTGATCGCGCCATTACCGGCACAGCATCAGGCGTTTAATCAGGCCTGGACCGCAGCAGTAACTGCAACCCAATAAACGGTAAAAGCCCGAGAAGTTATCGGGCTTTTATCTACGCAGTCGCGGCTTAGCCCGCGACGTGCGGATTCACACAGTTCTTCTCAGCCTTCCCCAGCAACGCATTAATCAAATTATCCACGGCACAGGCAGCCATGCCATAACGCGTCTCATGAGTGGCCGAACCAATATGCGGTACTGCAACGACATTGGTCATTGATAGCAACGGTGAATCTACGGGCAATGGCTCTTGTTCGAAGACATCCAGCCCGGCGGCGTGAATTTCCCCTTTCTGTAATGCGGCAATCAGTGCATTTTCGTCAACTACCGGCCCACGCCCTGCATTAATGAAGATGGCGGAAGATTTCATTTTGGCGAATTGTTCAGCGCCAAACAGGTGATGAGTTTCTTCAGTTAGCGGCAGGATCAGGCAAACGAAATCTGATTCTTGTAACAATGTATCCAGATCACAGTAGCGGGCGTTAAAGCGTTCTTCAGCTTCTTTATGATGGCGACGAGCGTTATAAAGAATTGGCATGTTGAAGCCAAAGTGCGCACGTTGCGCCAGCGCCATTCCGATCCGTCCCATCCCGACAATCCCCAGTGTTTTATGGTGAACATCAGTGCCGTACCAGTCCGGGCCGATATTGGCGGTCCATTCGCCCGCTTTTACGCGCTCCGCGACTTCCACAACCCGACGCGCGGTACACAGCACCAGCGCCATCAGCGTATCGGCTACTGTTTCCGTTAATACGGTTGGCGTATGCATCAGCAGGATTTTCCGGGCATTAAGCGCATCGACATCGAAATTGTCATAGCCGACAGAGATAGTTGAAGTGGCACGCAGTTTCGGCATCTTTTCCAGCAACGTGGCATCAACATTCTCATTTGAACCCAGTAGACCTTCAGCTTCGGCAAAAATCGCCGCGTTTTGTTCGATGGTCTGTGGATTGAGATTTGCCACCTGGTGAACGATGAAATGCTCTTGCAGGCGTTGCAGTAAATCATCAGGTAAGGCTTTGTAGAGGATAACGGACGGCTTCATTCTTCTCTCCATTCACTGATAAGGCGATCACCTTAGCCTGAAAAATGAAGCAGGAAAACCGAAGAATGCCAGGTGATTTCTTCGTCACCTGGCATGACAGTGATTACAGCGGGCTTAACGTAATTTCTACGCGACGGTTTTGGGCTTTGCCTTCTGCGGTGCTGTTGCTGGCGATTGGGTTAGCCGGGCCAAGACCTTGGGTACGAATACGGCTGGCGTCCACGCCCTGGGTGATCAATGCGCTGGCAACGGAATCAGCACGCTGCTGGGACAGACGCATATTCAGGTCGTGACCACCAGTGCTGTCGGTGTAGCCAATCACGTTAACCGCCGTTTTTGGATACTCTTTCAGCACCATTGCAACGCCGGTCAGGGTGTTAGCACCTGCTGGTTTCAGAGTGGCGCTGCTGCTGTCGAAGGTCACGTTGTTCGGCATGTTGAGGATAATGTTATCTCCGCTACGGGTTACGCTAACGCCTGTGCCGCGCATTTTGTCGCGCAGTTTCGCTTCCTGCACATCCATGTAATAGCCAACGCCGCCACCCAGTGCCGCACCTGCCGCTGCGCCAATCAGCGCACCTTTACCGCGATCTTTCTTCGAAGAAGAGAGAGCGCCAATACCCGCGCCAACGAGAGAGCCCAGACCTGCACCGATAGCAGATTTACCTGCTTCGCGTTCGCCGGTGTAAGGGTTAGTTGTACAACCAGATACCGCCAGAGCGCCGCTGACTACGGCAGCAATAAGATAAACACGTTTCTTCATTGTTAATCCTTAATAACCTTTTTATTCTTGGTCACGGGTTTCGTGGCGGGAGATTATGCCGTGTGAACATGAAGATTATTCCTGGGAATACTCGGAAATTTGTAAGTAATATTTAACTGCTCAATACATCTAACCTTTCAGGAGCCTTCGGTTTGGCCATCTCATCCTCACGTTATTCCGTTCTTACTGCCGCCCACTGGGGGCCCATGCTGGTTGAAACCGACGGTGAAACAGTCTTCAGCTCGCGTGGTGCGTTAGCCACAGAAATGGAAAATTCCTTGCAGAGCGCGGTTCGTGACCAGGTTCATAGCAACACGCGAGTGCAATTTCCGATGGTGCGCAAAGGTTTCCTCGCATCGCCAGAAAAACCACAAGGCGTTCGCGGGCAGGATGAATTTGTTCGTGTGAGTTGGGATGAGGCGCTGGATCTCATCCACCATCAGCATAAACGCATTCGTGAGGCTTATGGTCCGGCATCGATTTTTGCCGGTTCCTACGGTTGGCGTTCAAACGGTGTGCTGCATAAAGCGTCAACCTTGTTACAACGCTATATGGCGCTGGCAGGCGGTTATACCGGCCATCTGGGCGATTATTCAACCGGCGCGGCACAGGCGATCATGCCGTATGTCGTGGGGGGCAGCGAAGTCTATCAGCAGCAGACTAGCTGGCCTCTGGTGCTGGAAAATAGCGATGTGGTGGTGCTGTGGAGTGCTAACCCATTAAACACGCTGAAAATTGCGTGGAATGCGTCCGATGAGCAGGGACTTTCTTACTTTGCCGCACTGCGTGACAGCGGGAAAAAGCTGATCTGCATTGATCCAATGCGATCGGAAACCGTCGATTTCTTTGGCGATAAAATGGAATGGGTCTCTCCGCATATGGGGACTGATGTGGCGCTGATGCTGGGGATAGCTCACACGCTGGTGGAAAACGGCTGGCACGACGAGGCATTTCTGGCGCGTTGCACCACAGGTTATGACGTCTTCGCCTCTTATTTGTTGGGCGAGAGTGATGGCATTGCAAAAAATGCCGAATGGGCCGCGGAGATTTGCGGTGTTGGCGCAGAGAAAATCCGCGAGCTGGCAGCTATTTTCCACCAAAATACCACTATGCTGATGGCTGGATGGGGAATGCAGCGCCAGCAGTTTGGTGAGCAAAAACACTGGATGATAGTCACGCTGGCGGCAATGTTAGGGCAAATCGGCACGCCCGGTGGCGGTTTTGGTCTTTCTTACCATTTTGCTAATGGCGGCAACCCGACCCGCCGCGCTGCGGTGCTACCTTCCATGCAGGGCAGTTTGCCGGGTGGCACCGATGCGGTAGATAAAATCCCCGTAGCCCGCATTGTCGAAGCATTAGAAAACCCTGGCGGCGCGTATCAACACAACGGCATGAACCGACATTTCCCGGATATTCGTTTTATCTGGTGGGCGGGCGGCGCTAACTTCACCCATCATCAGGATACTCATCGTCTGATTCGCGCCTGGCAAAAACCGGAGCTGGTGGTGATATCGGAATGTTTCTGGACGGCGGCGGCGAAACATGCCGATATCGTCCTCCCCGCGACTACGTCGTTTGAGCGTAACGATCTCACTATGACCGGCGATTACAGCAATCAACATCTGGTGCCGATGAAGCAAGTGGTGCCACCGCGTGGTGAAGCGCGTAATGATTTTGATGTTTTTGCTGAGTTAAGTGAGCGCTGGGAGAAGGGCGGCTATGCCCGGTTTACGGAAGGGAAAAGTGAGCTGCAATGGCTGGAAACGTTCTATAACGTTGCGCGGCGGCGTGGAGAAAATCAGCAGGTTGAAATACCGCCGTTTGACGAGTTCTGGGAAGCCAATCAGTTAATTGAGATGCCAGAAAATCCAGACAGCGAGCGGTTTATCCGTTTCGCGGATTTTCGCCGCGACCCGCAGGCACACCCATTAAAGACGACCAGTGGTAAGATTGAGATCTTCTCGCAGCGCATTGCGGATTACGGTTATCGGGATTGTCCAGGCCATCCGATGTGGCTGGAACCCGATGAGTGGTGGGGCAACGCCGAAGCAGAGCAGTTGCAGGTACTTTCAGCCCATCCGGCGCATCGCCTGCACAGTCAGTTGAATTACAGTTCACTTCGTGAATTGTATGCGGTGGCAAACCGTGAGCCTGTCACCATTCATCCTGACGATGCAAAGGCACGCGGCATACAAGATGGCGATACTGTTCGGTTGTGGAACTCGCGCGGGCAAATTCTTGCCGGAGCGGTGATTAGTGAAGGCATCAGGCCTGGTGTGATTTGCATTCACGAAGGGGCATGGCCAGATCTGGATTTTACTGCTGGCGGCATTTGTAAAAATGGCGCGGTGAATGTGCTGACCAAAGACTTCCCAAGCTCGCGGCTGGGTAATGGTTGTGCGGGTAACACGGCGCTGGCGTGGCTGGAAAAATACACGGGGCCTGAACTTAAACTTACAGCGTTTGATCCGCCTGCCAGTCCATAATCCAGGTAGGGAGTTGGGTTTCCTCCTGCCATGCGCAGTCGACAATTTGAAAACCCTGCGCATGGTAAAAACTTATTGCTGGCTGGTTTTTCTGGTAAACCTCCAGCAATAAATGAGGATGGCGCTGTTGCATATGTTGCATCAAAGCCTTACCGATACCGCGTCTGACAGCCTTCGGTGCGACAAACATTGCTGCCAGAAACCGCCCTTCCATAATGCTGGCAAAACCGAGAAATTCACCGTTTTCTTCCCATACCCAGTTTTGCGCGTTGGCAAGATATGCATCACGCACCAGCGGAATGCAGTCACGCCAGTAACTTTCTTCTATAAAGGGATGTCCCCAGGTTGTACTTTCCAGCCACAGTTCAAGGATTGCGGGCAGTTCCGAACGTTGTGCTTGTCTAATCATGCTTTATTCCCCGGATGGCAACAGCAGTCAACCACATGATCATTCACCAGCCCACATGCCTGCATAAAGGAGTAACAAATCGTTGATCCAACGAATTTAAAACCGCGTTTTTTCAATGCCTTAGAAAGCGCCTCGGAGGCGGGCGTTGATGTGGGGATTTCACTCAACGTTGTGGCTTGTGTCACCTGCGGCTGATGATTTACGAACGACCAGACAAAGTCGGCAAATGGTTCGCCGTTCTGTTCCATTTGCAGGTATGCGCGCGCATTGCCAATAATGGCCTGGATTTTCCCGCGATGGCGGATAATTCCGGCGTCCTGCACCAGCCTTTCAACATCCTCTTCCTGCATTGCAGCGACCTTCACGGGATCGAATTGATGAAAACAGGCGCGATAATTTTCACGTTTTTTGAGGACGGTAATCCAGGACAGCCCAGCTTGTTGCCCTTCAAGGCAGATCATTTCGAACAGTTTTTTACTGTCAGTTTCAGGCACGCCCCACTCTTCATCGTGGTAGGCAATATAAAGCGGGTCCTGACTCACCCAGCCGCAACGTTCCATACTTTCCCTCTCTATGCACCTGTTCGTAAAAATTTCACCTGCTTTTCTTGACGCACCGGCGAAAAAGTCAATATTTAATACAGGACTAATATGCCCGATATCCTTCATACAATGACAATAATAATGCCGAATTCGGCTCTTCCCTGGAGTCGTGTTAATGATCATAAAAAAATGCGGTGGTCGCTGGCCCCTAAGTCTGCTGGCGAGCGTGGTAATCAGTTCTTTTTTTCTCAACACAGCTTACGCCTGGCAACAAGAATATATCGTTGATACGCAGCCAGGACATACCACAGAGCGTTATACCTGGGATAGCGATCACCAACCTGATTACAACGATATTTTGTCGCAACGTATTCAAAGTAGCCAAAGAGCGCTGGGACTGGAAGTTAATCTGGCGGAAGAAACTCCCGCGGATGTAACCAGCAGCATGAGTATGGGCTGGAACTTCCCTTTATATGAACACGTTACAACAGGCCCGGTCGCCGCATTGCATTACGACGGAACGACCACTTCGATGTATAACGAGTTTGGCGACAGCACTGCAACACTGACCGATCCGTTATGGCATGCCAGCGTCAGTACGTTGGGCTGGCGTGTTGATTCCCGACTTGGCGATTTCCGCCCCTGGGCGCAAATCAGCTACAACCAGCAATTTGGTGAAAATATCTGGAAGGCTCAATCAGGCCTGAGTCGCATGACGGCGACAAATCAGAACGGCAACTGGCTTGATGTGACCGTAGGCGCCGATATGTTGCTTAACCAAAATATTGCCGCTTATGCTGCGTTATCCCAGGCAGAGAACAGCGCCAATAATAGTGATTATTTGTATACTATGGGGGTTAGTGCCAGGTTTTAACTTGTTTTTTACAGTGCGGGATCGGTTATAACAATCATTGTATTGATAGTGGGTGCTAACTGACTTAATAATTATTGTTGTGAATGTTTGTCACGTCATTCATTCCTGAACTGAGGCATTTCATTCCGTTCTGATGGCATTTCATGCCGTTTTCCCCCTGGCATAAAATGCACTTCGTTATGGTTGTCAGCAGAGAATTTTCCTTTTTATTAATGCAGGAATACTGCCATGACACCTTCAAACTATCAGCGTACCCGCTGGCTGACACTCATTGGTACTATCATTACCCAGTTTGCATTGGGTTCGGTTTATACCTGGAGCCTGTTTAACGGCGCGCTTTCCGCCAAGCTGGATGCTCCGATAAGCCAGGTCGCTTTCTCCTTTGGCCTGTTGAGTCTGGGACTGGCTATCTCATCTTCTGTGGCTGGTAAGTTGCAGGAACGTTTTGGCGTAAAACGCGTCACTATGGCGTCCGGCATTTTACTGGGGCTGGGTTTCTTCCTTACCGCGCATTCCAACAGTCTGATGATGCTGTGGTTGAGCGCTGGTGTGCTGGTCGGTCTGGCAGATGGCGCGGGTTACCTGCTGACGCTCTCTAACTGCGTGAAGTGGTTCCCGGAGCGTAAAGGTTTGATCTCCGCGTTCGCCATTGGTTCCTATGGTTTGGGTAGCCTGGGATTCAAATTTATCGACTCGCATCTGCTGGAGACGGTCGGCCTGGAAAAAACCTTTCTGATTTGGGGCGCGATTGTGCTGGTGATGATTGTCTTTGGCGCAACCTTAATGAAAGACGCGCCGAAGCAGGAAGTCAAAACCCATAATGGCGTGGTGGAAAATGATTTCACTCTGGCAGAGTCGATGCGTAAACCGCAATACTGGATGCTGGCGGTGATGTTCCTGACCGCCTGTATGAGCGGTTTGTATGTCATTGGTGTGGCGAAAGATATCGCCCAGAGCCTGGCGCATCTTGATGCAGTATCAGCAGCTAACGCAGTGACGGTTATTTCTATTGCTAACCTTTCTGGTCGTCTGGTGCTGGGCATTCTGTCTGACAAAATTGCCCGTATTCGTGTCATCACCATTGGTCAGGTGATTTCGCTGGTGGGTATGGCAGCGCTGTTGTTTGCTCCACTCAATGCGCTGACATTCTTTGCGGCGATTGCCTGTGTGGCCTTTAACTTCGGTGGCACCATTACCGTCTTCCCGTCACTGGTTAGTGAGTTCTTCGGGCTTAATAACCTGGCGAAAAACTACGGTGTGATTTACCTCGGGTTTGGTATCGGTAGTATTTGCGGCTCGATTATCGCCTCACTGTTTGGCGGCTTCTATGTAACCTTCTACGTCATTTTCGCCTTGCTGATTATTTCGCTGGCGCTTTCAACGACCATTCGCCAGCCAGGGCAGAAGGTGTTGTATGAGGCTCACATATAAATAAATGACACTATTGATGAATGAAGAGGGGTGACTATCCCCTCTTTTTTTTTGCATATGAACGTATCGAAATAAATTAATAGTCTCTATAATATTGTTTGTATGAATATTCCCATGAAATTATATTGATAGTTTGCATTAATATATTCCTAAAAAAACAAAATGACTTTTTATGCTAAAGCATAACCATATGATTATAATCACAATTCATAAAGTGCCTTACTATTAATATTTTTATATATTTAATTTTCTTTTCCACATTTATTCGTATAATCCCGCCTTCAAAATTGATGTTTTTTGAATCATCAATGTTTGCATTTACTGTGATTTTTATAAATGGAGTTTTTCATGAAAAAGGTTATTTTTGCCTTGTCCGCACTGGCATTAACTTCTGGTTCAGTCTTCGCTGCTGATTCTGGTGATGGTACCGTTAAATTTACTGGTGAAATCGTAGACGCAGCTTGCGTACTGTCTGTTGATTCTCAGAACCAGGAAGTTGTTCTGGGACAGGTTCAAAAATCTGTGTTTAAAGCAATAGGCGATAAATCTCCATCTAAACCTTTTGAAATTAAACTGGAAGATTGCGATATCACTACGCTGAAAAAGGTGAAAGTTGGTTTCAGCGGTGTGGGCGATGCGGACAAACCTGAGTTAATTTCTGTAAGTACTGAATCTGGTGCAGCAAAAGGCGTCGGTATTGGTATTTATGACAACAGTAATACTCTGGTTCCAATGAATACCGGAAATACTACTGCTGATCTGAAAAAAGGCCAGACAGTTCTCTACTTCACTGCAAACTACGTTTCTACTCTGGCAACAGTTAGTACTGGTTACGGCAACGCTCAGGTTGATTTCGACCTGTCCTACGAGTAATCGTCAGCTTTCATGTATGGTGGTGGATTATCCCCGCCATACATGGTCAATAATTCATGGATAGAATGATGAAAAGCAAAATTATTGCGTTGGCTGTTTCTACGTTAATCTCCCAGACTTCTCTGGCGAGTGGGGTTGCATTAAGTTCTACCCGCGTGATTTATGACGGCAGCAAGAAAGAAGCCTCTCTGACAGTACAAAATAAAAGCAAAAATGAAGAATTCCTTATCCAGTCATGGGTTGATGATGTTGCTGGCAACAAAAAAACACCTTTTATCATTACTCCACCATTATTTAAACTCGATCCTGAAAAAAACAATATCCTTCGTATTGTAAATGTTAATCCATCATTACCTCAGGACCGTGAATCAGTTTACTGGGTCAATGTTAAAGCGATTCCCTCAAAAAGTGATGATAGTGAAGGTAAAAATGTGCTGCAAATTGCAGTGCGTACACGTATAAAACTTTTTTATCGCCCGGAAGGACTAAAGGGAGATATTAAATCTGCACCCGGTGAGATGCGTTTTACACGAAACGGTAATCAAATAAAAGTAGATAATCCATCCGTTTATAATCTTACATTTAACCAGCTTTTTGTTAATGGCCACGAAATTGAAAAATCCGGTATGGTGCCTGCAAAAGGTTCATTGAATATTAACTTACCCGCCGGAGTAAATGTGGTGTCTCAAATAAAATATAATACCATTAATGATTTTGGATCATCAGGTGAACTGTTGATCCGAGATATTCGTTAATATTTTCAGGGGAATCTTTTTAATGTCACGGCAGGCTGTCTCGCGTACATATTACTCTCTGCCCTTCTCTGTTTCTGTGCTGGCGCTTACGGTTGCCAGTACGTTTTCTGCGATGGCTGGTAAGTTTAACCCGCGTTTTTTGGAAGACACTGCTGGAGTTAGCCAGCATGTTGATCTCTCTATGTACGAGTCTGACCGTGGTGCACAATTGCCTGGTACATACCGTGTTACTGTTTTTGTGAATGAACAAAAAATGGAAACACGTACCCTTGAATTTAAGGCGGCAACTGAATCTCAACGTAAAATTATGGGTGAATCCCTTATACCTTGCTTGAGCCGGACGCAGTTAGCGGATATGGGTGTGCGTGTAGATAGTTTTCCTGCACTGAATCTTATGCCAGCAGAAGCCTGTGTGGCATTTGATGAAATTATTCCTCATGCAACCAGTCATTTTGATTTTAATGAGCAAAAGCTGGTAATGAGTTTTCCGCAAGCGGCAATGCACCAGGTTGCGCGTGGTACTGTACCAGAATCCCGTTGGGATGATGGCGTTCCAGCCCTATTACTTGATTACAGCTTCAGCGGTAGCAACAATTCGTATGATGTAAAAGACTATCGCAGCTACGTTGATGAAAATGGAAATCATCGACAGGATGATAATGAGAGTAGTCAAACGAGCGAGAGCTACTATCTGAGCCTGCGAAGTGGTTTGAACCTTGGCGCGTGGCGTCTGCGTAATTACAGTAACTGGAGCTACAGTGGCGGTGAAAAGAACTGGGATAATATTGGCACTTATTTAACGCGGTCGATTGTTCCACTGAAAGCACAAATTACATTAGGCGATACAGCCACACCCTCGGATATTTTTGATAGTGTGCAGATGAGGGGGGCGTTACTGGCATCCGATGATGAAATGCTGCCAGACAGTCAACGGGGATTTGCCCCTGTAGTGCGTGGTATTGCGAAAAGTAACGCGGAAGTTAGTATTGAACAAAATGGTTATGTTATTTACCGAACATTTGTTCAGCCCGGTGCATTCGAAATAAATGATCTCTATCCTACAGCCAACAGCGGTGATTTAACGGTTATTATTAAAGAAGCTGATGGTAGCGAACAACGATTTATTCAACCATTCTCTTCTGTCGCTATTTTCCAGCGTGAAGGACATCTAAAATATAGTCTCGCTGCCGGGGAATATCGCGCAGGTAATTATAACAGTGACCGCCCACATTTTGGGCAGTTTAATACCATGTATGGTTTACCGTTTGGCATGACGGCTTATGGCGGAGCATTGATCTCTGAAGAATATAATGCTTTTGCGTTGGGGCTGGGGAAAAACTTTGGTTCTATTGGGGCTATATCAGTAGATATCACGCAGGCAAAAAGCACATTACAAGATGACTCGACCGATCAAGGACAATCTTATCGTTTCCTTTACTCAAAAAGTTTTGCCAGTGGTACTGATTTCCGTCTGTTAGGTTATAAATATTCAACAAGTGGATTTTATACTTTCCAGGAGGCAACGGATGTGCGTAGCGGTGCCGATAGTGATTACAGCCGTTACCATAAACGTAGTGAAATTCAGGGTAACCTGACACAGCAATTGGGGACCTATGGGTCGGTGTATTTCAACATGACTCAACAGGATTACTGGAACGATAATGGTAAGCGCCTTTCCCTATCGACAGGGTACAATGGTCGTATTGGTCGCGTAAATTACAGTATTGCTTACAGTTGGAATAAGAGTCCTGAATGGGATGAGAACGATCAGCTGTGGTCGTTTAATATTTCGATTCCGTTGGGTCGCGCATGGAGTAACTACCGCGTTACCACTGATCAGGATGGTCGAACCACGCAGCAATTAGGCGTAAGCGGCACACTTCTGGAAGATCACAACCTTAATTACAATATTCAGGAAGGGTATTCAAGTAATGGTGTTGGTAATAGCGGTAATGCCAGCCTGGGCTACCAGGGCGGCGCCGGGAATATCAGCCTGGGTTATAGCTATGGCAAAGATTATCAGCAGGTTAACTACAGCCTTCGTGGTGGTCTGGTGGCACACAGTGAAGGGGTCACGCTTTCTCAACCACTAGGTGAAACAATTGGCATCGTTTCAGCACCTGGTGGTAGGGGGGCTAAAGTATTAAATAGCAGCAGCGTGAGTATCGACTGGCAAGGAAATGCGATAGTGCCTTATCTGAGTATCTATCGTGAGAATGATGTATCTATACGCAGTGAAACGCTGAGTGACAGTGTGGATATCAGTAACGCATTCCAGACGGTAGTGCCAACGCGCGGTGCTGTAGTGCGGGCGCGTTTCGATACCCGTGTGGGATATCGCGTTCTGATGGCTCTAACACAGAAAAATGGCATGAATGTACCTTTTGGTGCAACGGCAACACTGGTGTCAGACAAGAGTGAGCAACCTGGTAGTATTGTCGGTGAAGAGGGACAGTTATACATCAGCGGGATGCCTGAAGAGGGGCAAGTGAAGGTTGTGTGGGGTAAAGCAGCTTCTCAGCAATGTGTTGCAAAATATACCCTACCAATTGAGCAAAAAATTTCCAGGATTATTTCTGTTACAGCAAACTGCCAGTAACCAGGGAGGGATAAGATGATGAAGCTATTAAAGCTATTATTTTCAGCAATTATGATGTTTTCAGCTTTTAATGCGATGGCTGCTGATTGGGGACCATGTACATCGACTTCAGGTGTTCATGATTACCCGGTCAATTTTGATATTGATATTATGGATGCCAGCAAAAATAAAGCGGGCACTGAATTAAAATTAATTTACTCATGGGCTGGTGTTGGGCAGCCTTTTAGTTTTATTTGTGAGTGCCCTGATACTTATAAGACGGAAAAAGATACACTAATTAAAGTCGAGAGTAATTTATCTAAGGCAACGCGAAAAATAAACAGTGAGCAATACTACCGGTTAACCGAAGAGCTGGAAGTGATGACAATGATTCAAGGGCCAAATATGTTATTTCATGTGCCAGGGAATAATACGCAGGTTCCTAATTTAAATAACTCATCTCAAGATTGTGTGGGAAAAAATTTAGGTCAGTTTGGTAGTAGTGGTTATTTGTCTTTTTATATTGCAAAACCTGTTCAGGGTGAAGTTGAAATACCCTATACACAAATTGCAACATTATATGCATCAAAGAAGAAAAACACCTATAGGGACCCACTTTCTACCGTCAGTATTGCAGGGAAATTACGTTTCTCACAAGGTTGTAAAATTAATGCGGGAACTGTGCTGGATGTCCCCTTTGGTGAATTTTCACCTTCCGCATTTAGAAATAAACGAGGTGCTATGCCGGACGGTGGAACGGAGAAAGAAATTGATCTCCAGTTTGATTGTGAGAATATTGCTAATGGAATCCAGGTTTCTCTAAGGATTGAAGGCTCATCAAACCTGGCAGATTCTCGGGCCATCGATATGGGGAACCCGGATATTGGTGTATTGGTGAAAGATCCAAACGGTAATATCCTGAAACCTAATGATGCAAATAGCAGTACAAACTTAACTCTGGGTCAGAATGATTCCCAACAGCATCGCGCAGCGACAATTAAGTTAAAAGCGGAACCCATTAGCACGACAGGAAATGCTCCTGCGACTGGACAATACAGTGGTGTTGCGACGATTTTTCTGGATATGGAGTAATAGCAATGCGAAGGAATATATTACTCGTTTTATTACCGCTTTTAGCCCTGACAAGCTGTATCAATGTAGAAGCTAAAACCAGCTTGGGTGAAGTAGGAAAGCTGACATTTTCTCTTGCTGTTGTGGCAAAAGGATGTGAGTTTGAGTCATCTGATCTGGAAGTTGATATGGGGAAAATGACACTGACAAAGCCAATCTCGGTTGGACAGGTTTTAAAAGAACGCAATTTCGCGATCAGTTTAAAAGATTGCGATGGCACCGCGAAGGCTAAAGTCACAATGGATGGGCTTCCCGATGCGAGTGACTCTTCCCTTTTTGCCCTTGATCCTGGAGGCGCGGCGGGCGTTGCCCTCAAAATTGTTGATGGTAAGGGTACACAACAAATTCCGAAGGTGGCTGGTGGGGCAGAGATTGAGTGGCCTGTGACTGGTGCTACATCACAGCTTGATTACGTCGCGAGTTATGTGGTGGTGAATGCTAACGCAACATCCGGCATTGCAAATGCATTGGTCAACTTTTCTGTAGAGTACGAATGATCCCTTGCGCTTTCTATGTTCACTAAAGAGGCGGGCCTTCTGTAAAAATGCTCAATGCTTATTGCTATAGATGGCCAACCTGATGCAGACAACCTGAGTTTTTTTGCTCTGAAGGGTGCCATTTAAATGGTCCTTTTAAGCGTTCAATTTACAAAAAGTATCCTTTCATACTTGTATTTTTGTAAATTTGTGCTTCATGTACACTCTTTCCCCACACTTTTTCCTTTTGCTGTGGTTTACTTGTCTGCGTGTGCAGATTTTCTTTATCTGACAACCTCCGCACTTTTCCCCTGCCTGGCCTGAAAAGCTATTATGCAGGGTGTTATCACCTGTTTTTCCAGGGTTTGTTTGCATGAGATATATCAAAACGATAACGCAGCAAAAGCTAAGCTTTTTGCTCGCTGTCTATATCGGTCTGTTTATGAATTGCGCAGTCTATTTCCGTCGGTTCGATGGTTATGCGCATAATTTTACTTTTCTTAATGGTGTATCGGCGGTTATCGAACTGGCCGGTACTGTCCTGGCTACCTTCTTCTTTTTACGCTTAATTTCACTCTTCGGCAGAACAGTCTGGAAAGTGTTGGCCTCGTTGCTGGTGCTGGTCTCTGCCGGAGCCAGCTACTACATGACATTTATGAACGTCATGATTGGCTATGGGATTGTCGCTTCGGTGATGACTACCGATATCGATTTGTCGAAAGAAGTAGTTGGCTGGTCGCTTATCGCATGGATTGTACTGGTGAGTATTATCCCGTTGATACTTATCTGGATGAACCGCTCACAAGACACCTTCTGGCGTCAGCTTTGTACACCGAAAACACGTTGGCGTAGTGCGCTTACCGTGCTGCTGGCGGGTCTACTGGTATGGGGACCTATCCGTCTGATGGACGTCGCTCAAAAGCGTGCAGACCGCATGGCTGGGGTGGATATGCCAAGTTATGGTGGGGTGCTGGCGAACTCGTATTTACCTTCGAACTGGCTTTCTGCGTTGGGGCTGTACGCCTGGGCACAGGTGGATGAATCTTCAGATAATCGTTCGTTGATGAATCCGGCGAAAAAATTCACTTATACCCCGACGCAAAATCTCGACGACACCTATGTAATTTTTATTATTGGTGAAACCACGCGTTGGGATCATATGGGGATGCTGGGCTACGAGCGTGATACCACGCCGAAGCTGGCAAAAGAGAAAAATCTGGTGATGTACCGTGGTTATTCTTGTGATACCGCGACTAAATTATCACTACGCTGTATGTTTGTCCGCGAAGGCGGAACGGAAGATAACCCACAACGTACGCTCAAAGAGCAGAACGTATTCGCAGTTCTCAAGCAGTTAGGCTTTAGCTCGGATTTGTACGCCATGCAGAGCGAGATGTGGTTCTACAGCAATACCATGGCTGACAACATTGCCTATCGTGAGCAAATTGCGGCTGAGCCACGTAACCGCGGGAAAGCGGTGGACGATATGTTGCTGGTCAATGAAATCGAGCGTTCTCTGGAGAAAAAGCCAGAAGGCAAGCATCTGATTGTGCTGCATACCAAAGGGTCGCACTACAACTATACTCAGCGTTATCCCCGTCAGTTTGCCCAGTGGAAACCAGAGTGCTATGCAGTTGATCGTAAATGTCCACGAGCACCGATGATTAACTCATACGATAACTCTATAACCTACGTTGATCATTTTATCGACACAGTGATTGACAAATTCCGCGATAAGAAAGCTATTATTTTCTACGCGGCGGATCACGGTGAGTCGATTAACGAGCGCGAACACTTGCATGGTACACCACGCGAATATGCACCGCCGGAACAGTTCCGTGTACCGATGATGGTCTGGATGTCGGATAAATATCTGGAAAATCCGGCCAACGCGCAGGCATTTGCACAGTTGAAAAAAGAAGCGGAAATGAAAGTACCGCGCCGCCATGTAGAGCTGTACGATACCATCATGGGCTGCCTTGGTTATACTTCACCGGACGGTGGCATTAACGAAAACAACAACTGGTGTCATATCCCGCAGGCGAAGGACGTTGCAGCCAACTAAATGGTCTGCCGACTTTCTCACCGATCAAAAGGCATTTTGCTATTAAGGGATTGACGAGGGCGTATCTGCGCAGTAAGATGCGCCCCGCATTCGGTGATTGGCGCAGCCTGGTAGCGCACTTCGTTCGGGACGAAGGGGTCGGAGGTTCGAATCCTCTATCACCGACCAATTTAGAAAAACCAGCCTACGGGCTGGTTTTTTGCTTTCTGCGGTTTGAAGAGGATGAGAACCTCCGGGGGCAGAAAGGTTCGACTCAAGCGAAGCGAGAGAACGTTGCGCCAGCAACGGCCCGCAGGGCAAGCCACGAAGTGGCGAGTAATCCTCTATCACCGACCAAATTCGAAAAGCCTGCTCAACGAGCAGGCTTTTTTGCATTTGTGCCCGCTCGAACTCAGGCCAGATAAGCCGCGCCAGCGTCGCATCAGGCAAATGTGTCAGCCCATTGTCGGATGCGGCGTAAACGCTTTATCCAATCTACACACCACGCATTTCACTGCCAAATTTGCGCCCCATATCTCACTATCCATTAACGGATTTGTGACATATTCCATTGTCTTTTTTTATATTTGCTTAAATCTTTTCTTGCGTTACTTATGGCTGGCGCTGGCATTTTCCGCTGTGCGCTTTAACGTTCGCGGTATTAATCGCTCAGATAACCACCATTCCATCAGATTTTTTTCATTATCTGCCTAAAACTTAATCACCAGTTGTTGCGAAATATTAAGGTGATTGTTCTGGTTATGTTGGCATAGCACAAATTTCTCTGCTGCAAATAGCCTTGCGAAGTTTTTTTAATCTTTGTTTGTGGAATCTCACCGTTGTTGTAAATCCCGGTTGGCTGTATTGACGTTTTCACATTCTGTTGACAGATTGTAGGTCATGAGGGGCATTTTATGGAGGATCCGCACTGTTACACTGATGTAAATAAGTACGGCATCCCCACCTCTTTACGTTGACCCGACCGGGCAAAAAACAAAAAAGGTCAGGCAGCGACAACCCACTGCAAAGGGTTAAAACAACAAACATCACAATTGGAGCAGAATAATGCGTATTTCCTTGAAAAAGTCAGGGATGCTGAAGCTTGGTCTCAGCCTGGTGGCTATGACCGTTGCAGCAAGTGTTCAGGCTAAAACTCTGGTTTATTGTTCAGAAGGTTCTCCGGAAGGGTTTAACCCGCAACTGTTTACCTCTGGCACCACCTATGACGCCTCTTCTGTACCGCTTTATAACCGCCTGGTTGAATTTAAAATCGGCACCACCGAAGTGATCCCCGCCCTCGCTGAAAAGTGGGAAGTCAGCGACGACGGTAAAACCTATACTTTCCATCTGCGTAAAGGTGTGAAGTGGCACGACAACAAAGAATTTAAACCGACGCGTGAACTGAACGCCGATGACGTGGTGTTCTCGTTCGATCGTCAGAAAAATGCGCAAAACCCGTACCATAAAGTTTCTGGCGGCAGCTACGAATACTTCGAAGGCATGGGCTTGCCGGAGCTGATCAGCGAAGTGAAAAAGGTGGATGACAACACCGTTCAGTTCGTGCTGACTCGCCCGGAAGCGCCGTTCCTGGCTGACCTGGCAATGGACTTCGCCTCTATTCTGTCAAAAGAATATGCTGACGCGATGATGAAAGCCGGTACGCCGGAAAAACTGGACCTCAACCCAATCGGCACCGGCCCGTTCCAGTTACAGCAGTATCAAAAAGACTCCCGTATTCGTTACAAAGCGTTTGATGGCTACTGGGGCACCAAACCGCAGATCGACACGCTGGTCTTCTCTATTACCCCTGACGCTTCCGTGCGTTACGCTAAGTTGCAGAAGAACGAATGCCAGGTGATGCCGTACCCGAACCCGGCAGATATCGCCCGCATGAAGCAGGATAAATCCATCAACCTGATGGAGATGCCGGGGCTGAACGTTGGCTACCTCTCGTATAACGTGCAGAAAAAACCACTGGATGACGTGAAAGTTCGCCAGGCATTGACCTACGCGGTGAACAAAGACGCGATCATCAAAGCGGTTTATCAGGGCGCTGGCGTGGCAGCAAAAAACCTGATCCCACCAACTATGTGGGGCTATAACGACGACGTTCAGGACTACACCTACGATCCAGAAAAGGCGAAAGCTTTGCTGAAAGAAGCGGGTCTGGAAAAAGGCTTCTCCATCGATCTGTGGGCAATGCCAGTACAACGTCCGTATAACCCGAATGCTCGTCGCATGGCAGAGATGATTCAGGCTGACTGGGCGAAAGTGGGCGTACAGGCCAAAATCGTCACTTACGAATGGGGTGAGTACCTCAAGCGTGCAAAAGATGGCGAGCACCAGACAGTAATGATGGGCTGGACTGGCGACAATGGGGACCCGGATAACTTCTTCGCCACCCTGTTTAGCTGCGCTGCTTCTGAACAAGGCTCTAACTACTCAAAATGGTGCTACAAACCGTTTGAAGATCTGATTCAACCGGCGCGTGCTACCGACGACCACAACAAACGTGTTGAACTGTATAAACAAGCGCAGGTGGTCATGCACGATCAGGCTCCGGCACTGATCATCGCTCACTCCACCGTGTTTGAACCGGTACGTAAAGAAGTTAAAGGCTATGTGGTTGATCCATTAGGCAAACATCACTTCGAAAACGTCTCTATTGAATAATTAAAAGCCATACGAGACTGATGACAAACGCAAAACTGCCTGATGCGCTCCGCTCATCAGGCCTACGAGAATTTTGCAATGCATTGAGTTTGCAAGATTTTGTAGGCCGGATAAGGCGTTAACGGCGCATCCGGCATGAACAAAGCGCACTTTGTCAACAATCTGTATACCCGGTGGCGCTGGCCTCTGCGCACAGCGCCATCCGGTAGCAATACTTCATTCCCTGTCCGATAAGGACAGGAATTGATTGGTGAGCAATGCAGACACGCAGTTCCAGGCTGTGCGTCACTACAGAGAATCCGGGTTATGTTGCAGTTTATTCTCCGACGTTTGGGACTCGTCATCCCCACGTTTATCGGTATTACCCTTCTCACTTTTGCCTTTGTCCACATGATCCCCGGCGATCCGGTGATGATCATGGCTGGCGAACGTGGGATCTCCCCAGAACGTCATGCGCAACTGCTGGCTGAACTCGGCTTAGATAAACCGATGTGGCAGCAGTACCTCCACTACATTTGGGGCGTTATGCATGGCGATTTAGGCATTTCGATGAAAAGCCGCATCCCGGTTTGGGAAGAGTTCGTGCCGCGCTTCCAGGCCACGCTGGAACTTGGCGTCTGCGCGATGATTTTTGCGACCGCGGTCGGCATTCCGGTTGGTGTGCTGGCGGCAGTTAAACGGGGTTCCATTTTCGATCACACGGCGGTTGGTCTGGCGCTGACCGGCTATTCAATGCCGATCTTCTGGTGGGGCATGATGCTGATCATGCTGGTTTCAGTGCACTGGAACCTGACGCCGGTCTCCGGTCGCGTGAGCGACATGGTGTTCCTCGATGACGCTAATCCATTAACCGGTTTTATGTTGATCGACACCGCCATCTGGGGTGAAGACGGTAACTTTATCGACGCCGTCGCACATATGATCTTACCTGCGATGGTGCTGGGTACGATTCCGCTGGCGGTTATCGTTCGTATGACGCGCTCCTCGATGCTGGAAGTGCTGGGCGAAGACTATATCCGCACCGCTCGCGCCAAAGGCCTGACCCGCCTTAGGGTGATTATCGTCCATGCGCTGCGCAACGCCATGCTGCCGGTGGTTACCGTGATCGGCCTGCAGGTGGGCACGCTGCTGGCGGGGGCGATTCTGACCGAAACCATTTTCTCCTGGCCGGGTCTGGGGCGCTGGTTGATTGACGCGCTGCAACGCCGCGATTATCCGGTAGTGCAGGGGGGCGTATTGCTGGTGGCGACGATGATTATCCTCGTCAATCTGCTGGTCGATCTGCTGTACGGCGTGGTGAACCCGCGTATTCGTCATAAGAAGTAAGGGAACATCATGTCACAGGTTACTGAAAATAAAGTGATTACTGCACCGGTGCCGATGACCCCGTTACAGGAGTTCTGGCACTATTTTAAACGCAACAAAGGCGCAGTCGTCGGGCTTGTTTACGTGGTCATCGTGCTGTTTATCGCGATTTTTGCCAACTGGATTGCGCCGTATAACCCGGCGGAGCAGTTCCGCGATGCGCTGCTCGCCCCGCCAGCCTGGCAGGAAGGCGGCAGCATGGCGCATTTGCTCGGCACCGATGACGTCGGTCGCGATGTGATGTCGCGCCTGATGTATGGTGCCCGGCTGTCACTGCTGGTCGGTTGTCTGGTGGTGGTATTGTCGCTGATTATGGGCGTTATTCTCGGCTTGATCGCTGGTTACTTTGGCGGTCTGGTCGATAACATCATCATGCGCGTGGTCGATATCATGCTGGCGCTGCCAAGCCTGCTGCTGGCGCTGGTGCTGGTGGCTATCTTCGGCCCATCTATCGGCAACGCCGCGCTGGCATTAACCTTTGTCGCCCTGCCGCATTACGTCCGTTTGACGCGCGCTGCCGTGCTGGTGGAAGTGAACCGCGACTATGTGACGGCTTCCCGCGTGGCGGGGGCTGGGGCGCTGCGCCAGATGTTCGTCAATATTCTCCCTAACTGCCTTGCACCACTGATTGTTCAGGCGTCGCTCGGCTTCTCTAACGCCATTCTCGATATGGCTGCCCTCGGCTTCCTTGGCATGGGCGCGCAACCGCCAACGCCGGAATGGGGCACCATGCTCTCCGATGTATTGCAGTTCGCGCAAAGTGCCTGGTGGGTCGTGACCTTCCCGGGTCTGGCGATCCTGCTGACGGTGCTGGCATTTAACCTGATGGGTGACGGTCTGCGTGACGCGCTCGATCCCAAACTGAAGCAGTAAGAGGTTCGAGATGGCGTTATTAAATATAGATAAATTATCGGTGCATTTCGGTGATGAAAGCGCACCATTCCGCGCCGTAGACCGCATCAGCTACAGCGTGAAACAGGGCGAAGTGGTTGGCATTGTTGGCGAGTCTGGTTCTGGCAAATCGGTTAGTTCGCTGGCGATTATGGGGCTGATTGATTATCCCGGTCGCGTGATGGCAGAAAAGCTGGAATTTAACGGTCAGGATTTGCAGCGTATTTCGGAAAAAGAGCGCCGCAACCTGGTCGGTGCCGAAGTCGCGATGATCTTCCAGGACCCGATGACCAGTCTCAACCCGTGTTACACCGTTGGTTTCCAGATTATGGAAGCGATTAAGGTGCATCAGGGGGGTAACAAAAGCACCCGCCGTCAGCGAGCGATTGACCTGTTGAATCTGGTCGGCATCCCCGATCCGGCATCGCGTCTGGACGTTTACCCGCATCAACTTTCCGGCGGGATGAGCCAGCGTGTAATGATCGCGATGGCAATTGCCTGTCGGCCAAAACTGCTGATTGCCGATGAACCGACCACCGCGCTGGACGTGACCATTCAGGCGCAAATCATCGAACTGCTGCTGGAGTTACAGCAGAAAGAGAACATGGCGCTGGTATTGATTACGCATGACCTGGCGCTGGTGGCGGAAGCGGCGCATAAAATCATCGTGATGTATGCCGGTCAGGTGGTGGAAACGGGTGATGCCCACGCTATCTTCCGTGCGCCACGTCATCCATATACCCAGGCATTGTTGCGTGCGTTGCCGGAATTTGCCCAGGACAAAGAACGTCTGGCGTCGTTACCTGGTGTGGTTCCCGGAAAATACGACCGCCCGAACGGCTGCCTGCTTAATCCGCGCTGCCCCTATGCCACTGACAAATGCCGCGCTGAAGAACCGGCGCTGAATATGCTCGCTGACGGGCGTCAGTCCAAATGCCATTACCCACTTGATGATGCCGGGAGGCCCACACTATGAGTACGCAAGAGGCCACCTCGCAACAGCCATTGTTGCAGGCTATCGACCTGAAAAAGCATTATCCGGTGAAGAAAGGTATGTTCGCGCCGGAACGTCTGGTGAAGGCGCTGGACGGCGTTTCGTTTACCCTTGAACGCGGCAAAACGCTGGCGGTGGTGGGAGAATCTGGCTGCGGTAAATCGACCCTCGGTCGGTTGCTGACGATGATCGAAACGCCGACCGGCGGCGAACTGTATTACCAGGGGCAGGATCTGCTCAAGCACGATCCGCAGGCGCAGAAACTGCGTCGGCAGAAAATCCAGATCGTCTTCCAGAACCCCTACGGTTCGCTGAATCCACGTAAAAAAGTCGGGCAAATTCTCGAAGAGCCGCTGCTGATTAACACCAACTTAAGCAAAGAACAGCGTCGGGAAAAAGCCCTGTCGATGATGGCGAAAGTCGGCCTGAAAACCGAGCATTACGACCGCTATCCGCATATGTTCTCCGGCGGACAGCGTCAGCGCATCGCCATCGCCCGTGGGTTGATGCTTGACCCGGACGTGGTGATTGCCGACGAACCGGTTTCCGCGCTGGACGTCTCGGTGCGTGCGCAGGTGCTCAACCTGATGATGGACCTACAGCAAGAGCTGGGGCTTTCTTATGTCTTTATCTCGCACGACCTGTCGGTGGTGGAGCACATTGCCGATGAAGTGATGGTGATGTACCTGGGGCGCTGCGTGGAGAAGGGAACGAAGGAGCAAATCTTCAATAACCCGCGTCATCCGTACACTCAGGCGCTGCTCTCTGCGACGCCGCGCCTGAACCCGGACGATCGTCGCGAACGCATCAAGCTCACCGGTGAACTGCCAAGCCCACTGAATCCACCGCCGGGTTGCGCCTTCAACGCTCGCTGTCGTAGACGTTTCGGCCTCTGCACACAGTTGCAGCCGCAGCTAAAAGACTATGGCGGTCAACTGGTGGCCTGCTTTGCTGTTGATCAGGATGAAAATCCGCAGAAGCCAGTTGTATAACCCACCCGATGAGACCGGTTTTCATGCCGGTCTCATATCAAAAATAATCTTTTAGTGTTTTACATATCGAATACATGTCTTTTTTGACCCTTTTTGTGACTCAGGAGCATATCCAGGCTGTACTGCAATGCTATCGACATCGTCTGGGGCTGCTGTGAGCAGCCCCGTTGCTTTTACTCAATCAACTTCAACAGTGGCGACAAGCACAGCAAAATACCGTACAGCAGAATCAGCCAGGTTTTAAACCCGCGAAGTTTTTCCAGTTGTGCGACTTTATAGATCAGGAAAAACGGAATGAGGCACGACACAATGCCATATAACGGACTTCCTAACTGAAAGAACACCAGCACCGATACCCGAAATGAAACCCAAATGGTCAACGTAATGACGATAAAAGCGCAAATTGCCAGTGTCAGCATGCGTGAGTTAATTTTCTGGGTATCAATAATTCGGCTTAACAGATTGATAATAATGCCTTTAATGGCCTCGTGGAATCCAAGGTAAATGCCAAAGAAAGCGGTAAGTACAGCAAAGATATTCAACACCGTAGAGGTGATATGGATGATATGCCCGGGGATCACCTGAGCGGCCAACGCCAGTGCTGAGATATTTTGCTCAAACGCGGAAACCGCCTCTTCATGGCTAATCGAAAAGGTAAACGAAAAGGCAAAAAACAGAATTACTGCGATGAGCGTGATATAGCTAATCCGGTGAGTACGCAGTGCGAGTCGCGTTGCCAGTATTTTATTTGCTTCCCGTTTACGGTAGGCAATATTCATCGGGTTAAGCACCTGAATAAATACCGCAGAAAAGAAGCAAAAAGGAATCGTGAGCAGGACATCGCGGAAGAAGACAGAAGCCTCCGGAAAAGCGGTTATATTGGCGAAATTCCAGTGGGGGATCATTGCAAAACCGAACACCACAATAATGCCCACTTTGACCACTACCATTGGCCCGGAAATCTTAAACAACAACCGTTCTCCACCGGAAGCGATAGCGACCAGTATGGCGAAAATAGCCACTTTATAGACTAAAGATTGTGAAAGATCGGTATCAGTCAACCCGAAGGTTTTCAGATATGAAGCACTGTCGAAAACCACAGATAAGGAATAGATAAAAATTCCGTGGATAATCATCAAAAAGTAAATGACGCCGAGGAATATTCCCCAGTTCTTCCCCAGGTAATGACTGATAATATCGGTGTAGTCATTACAGGAGTCACTTTCAGAAAGTGTTTTTAAATAAATATCCTGTACTACCCAGGTTGCCGGATAAGCAATAATGGCTGCGGTGATAAATACCCAAATTCCCTTCAGCCCAATTTGTACTGGCATCAGCACCGTTCCGGCACCAATTGCCATTCCTATGCATAATAAAACCCAGCCGAAGTCGTATCGCGTAAATGGCAATTTCTGATCGCGTAGTTGTAATGTGTTGTCCTGCATAAAGTCCTGTCCAGAAAGAAGTCAGCCCCGCAAAGATGGTTATCCCCCGTTTCTCTTGCGCAACAGGCGGAGAAGTCGAATACGCAGTGTGCTAAGAATGAGGCAACAGATTCACCGGGGAGAATCGCGAGGAGGCGCAATTCTACAAAATTGCGCATTTCACTACCAGCCTGGTGTCAGATCGCGGGTAATGCGGACAGTGAAAATTCTGCAAACATGAAAATAAGCTGGAATGCATCGCGCAAAGTGAAAAACAGGCAGATACCAGGGGCAGAAAGCGTCAGTAGAATCAGCGGCAAGCCGGAGGGTTCCGGTGAGGCGCAATGTTGCGGGGGCTTTATCCCTGGTGGCATTGGTTGCTGGAAAGAGAAAACCCCCGCACGTTGCAGATATATACCTGACAACATCACGGGAGCCATTCTTGAACCTACACAACTCAAGAATAGCCGCGAAACGTTGTTATTACAACACAGGCGGCTATATGACGCTCGCGCAGTTAGGCATGGCCTTCTGGCACGATTTAGCGGCTCCGGTCATTGCTGGCATCCTTGCCAGCCTGATCGTGAGCTGGCTGAATAAGCGGAAGTAACATGCCATGCGGGCGTCGGCTGCCGTAATGGCAATTTGCGCCCGAACCAGGCCGCAGGGATAAAACTCTGCGGTCTTTTTCGTGAGAAAAATGCAACGGCTGCAAGCCGATAATATTCTGCGGAATGCGCAGCACAGAGTGAAAAATTGAGATATTTCAGGACAGATACGCTGCCGTAGAATCAGCGGCAAGCCGGAGGGTTCCGGTGAGGCGCAATGTTGCGGGGCTTTATCCCTGGTGGCATTGGTTGCTGGAAAGA
The DNA here is from genome assembly GCF_000408805.1 of Escherichia sp. KTE159. Taxonomy (NCBI): domain Bacteria; kingdom Pseudomonadati; phylum Pseudomonadota; class Gammaproteobacteria; order Enterobacterales; family Enterobacteriaceae; genus Escherichia; species Escherichia sp. KTE159. The sequence continues at coordinate 3,428,190 of NZ_KE137292.1, read as the reverse complement.
GAAAACCCCCGCACGTTGCAGATATATACCTGACAACATCACGGGGGCCATTCTTGAACCCAAACAACTCAAGAATAGCCGCGAAACGTTGTCATTACAACACAGGCGGCTATATGACGCTCGCGCAGTTAGGCATGGCCTTCTGGCACGATTTAGCGGCTCCGGTCATTGCTGGCATCCTTGCCAGCCTGATCGTGAGCTGGCTGAATAAGCGGAAGTAACGTGCCATGCGGGCGTCGGCTGCCGTAATGGCAATTTGCGCCCGAACCAGGCCGCAGGGATAAAACTCTGCGGCCTTTTTCGAGTTTACTGCGGGTATGGCACCCAATCACCACCGTTCAACCGAACGTAAGGTTTGTTCTGGTATTGAATCACCACCGCGTTTGAATTCTCAGATACCGGCGCTGTTTGTGGCAATCCGCTGGTGAGTTTTTTCCAGTCAACATTGTCTTCGGTGAAAATTTTACCGTCGAGAACACGAACCACCAGGTCAGAAATTGCCAGGAAGCTGCTGGGTTGGTCGATAACAATCGGTGCGCCTTGATGCGGTGCCTTCATGCCGAAGAATTTTACGCCAACGGGGACATCAGTGATTGATGGGCTAGGGATATCACGCAGACCTGATACCTGCATTCTGTCACCTTTCAGCGCGCCGCCGTGCTCTGGTACGACGACGACCATCACTTTACGGTCCGATTTCTCCAGCTCGGTAAAGAAGGCGTCCAGTTCATCAAAGAACTTCTGCGCCCGCGCTTTGTAGTCTGCTGTTTTACTGACGCCCGGATAATGGTTGCCATCATGCAGTGGAAGCGTGTTGTAGAACGTGGCACTGCGGGTGTTTTTATCTTTTTCGGTTACGTCCAGCCAGCGGTTAAGCACGGCGGTATCGTCATAAACTGGCGAACCATCAAAGCCCAGTAAAATAACCGGCAGGTTTGTTTGATCCATCAATTCTGTCTGCATACCGCCATTTTCGCGCACTTCTTTCAGGAAGCCGCCGAACTGGCCGTTATGCCCCATCATCAAGTGCTGGGTGAAGCCCAGTTTTGACAAGTTATCGAACAGATAGCAGTCATTATTGGCTGGTTGATACAGATTGGTGTGCGAAGTCTGCCCACAACTGGCGCGCAGCAGACGAATTGCCGCCGGACCGCTGTATGAGGTGGCGGAGTTGAAGTTCTTGAACTCAATATCAAAATGCGACCATAACGGATGCGACATTAACCCGGCAGCTTCAATGTCCGACCAGGAGAGTGAGCAGATGTTGATGACCAGCAATTCAAATGGCTGTGCATCAGCCGGAAGAGCAGATGGGAAGGTTGACTTACGTTTCGCTTCGGCGTTATAGAAATTACTCAGCCAGGCATTAAGGTTTGCGGTTGTCGGCGGCGCGGTTTGCGCAGGCATATCACCAACCACCGGCGTACCGCCTGCGGCAGCGACAGTTGCTGCTGCGTTGCCACCTGTCGTTGTCACCGTCGTGGTCGGTTGACCGGCTGGCCAGAGGGAGAAACTTGGACCCGCCAGGGTAAGTACGTTCAACCACACCAGAATGGCGACGACAAAAATGGTGACGCGAATCCATTGCGACAGGAATAACCAGGCCACTAACAATACAAAAATGGCTCCGATCATCTGCCAGTTAATAAAGCGAGTGACGAGGTCGATTAAATAATCGGTACTGAAACCGGCGACCTGCGAACCCTGACTCATGATGCTTTCCGGGCCAGGCAACCAGGTGTCGTGCCAGAACAATGCAAAACCGATTGGCAGGGCTATCCAGTGACGTAGACGGTGCAGGCTGTAGCGTGGAATCGGCATCAGCAGGAACGCGGCAAATACCAGGTTTAGTAGCGGATGGAAGTTAAGATAGCCCGCCCACAGCAGGCCGAACTTAACCAGAAAATAGAAGTTCCAGCCAGAAAGGCCGCGCCAGTATTGCCAGAGGGAAGAAGGCATAGCAGTGTTTTGGGTAAATTGAGTCATTTTTTGGTTGCCCTGGCTTTTTCCGCACGGCGTAATATACCGGCCGGTTTTACATAACGAGGTTTAGCGAATAACAAACGCAAAGTGTCACGAATACGCCGCAGAGAATGTCGAGCCAGATAACCCAGCGGGAAAAATATCAGTGCACAAACGATAATAATTTCAATGATATCGCTGATGGTCATCATGATGAACGCTCCACAGCATCATCCAGCAATCTCAGTGGTTCAGGTATGCGTCGCCAGTTGCGACCATCGTGTTCGGCATTAATGATTGGCGTGGAGCCTTGCGTTAAAGGCAGCGGCATACCCCATTGTTCCGGCGCTAACAGGCGCATTTGCACCAGCTCGGCGCTGATTTGGTCATCTTCAAACCAGACCATGCGGTTGGAGAAAATATCGCCAGTAGGCAGTGGGAAAATATGGTTCAACGCGGTATCCAGATCATTAATCCGGCAGAAAGAGAGAAACAGCACCAGTCGATTGCCACCAATCGTCATAATATCTCCGGTACGATTAGGGCGGCACAGCGTCAGTGCTTGCTCGACACGGATGCCAGGCACCGGGCGCAGAGCCACCAGAACGCCTTTACCGTGGGCAGGTAACAAGGTGTTATTCATCATGTTATTAACCGCATCACAGAACACATCCCACTTCTGAAACCCCCGCAGTTTAATCGGCTGAGTCATCGACAGCAGTGTGGTGATATCTTCCGGTACATAGCGACTGAACTTCTGCCCCTGCACGCTTTCAATCATCGTCAGACAGCGAGAGAGTGGAGCGTTCCATGGAATAACCATATTTGCGCCGCAGGCCAACAATAAACGCTCGTCGGTGGCGCGCAGGCTGGCGATATTTTCCCGCACGAGGATTTTCAATGCGCTGCCACGCTGGCGGCGCAGAGTATGAATACTGCGGGCCAGAGGTTCAATTTGTCCATTTTGCTGTAAAGAGAAAACGACCGTTGCTGCCTGAGCGGTACGGGCTTCATTGAACAAGGCTTCGTTATTGTCGAATAGCTTCCAGTGTTCCGATAGCGGTGGCGCGCCTTCCAGTACAGCAATATTACTGAGAATACGTTTTTCATCGCTGCGTGGTTGGATCTCTGCCTCTTCACGCTGAACTAACGCCCAGATGCCATTTTGATGCTGGACGGTCAGTTGCTGACGGGCGCTGACGCCTTTTTCGTTACACCAAAAGGCGATATCCAGCAGATGCTGATCACCCTGAAAACGTAAACTGGCGAGTCCAAAAAGCGAACGGTACTCCTCCAACAACAATGAAAATTGTTTATCGTTATTATTTCCAGGATTAATTACCAGCAGTGAACAATGGTTTAATCTACTCCACTTGTTCATTTTCTCCAGCCATAAGCGAAGCCGCTCGGCAGGAATGTTTTGCCATGCGTTATTTGCGCAAACAAGAATGAAAAGGTAATTTTGAGGATCAATAGAACACTGTAAATCACGTGGCAAATAGTATAGGCCCTTTTCATGATTTAGCATCGAAAATAATTTTATTTTTTCTGGTCCTTGAGAATCATCTAATTTGAAGTATTTGTCAGGATCGTTGCCCATGCTAATGACCGCGACTTTCGCGGTTTCGGCCTGAGATGCAATGGTTTGATTCACCAGACTGATAGCATCTTCATAGCGATCGACGTTAAACCACCAGGTGCCGCCTGCTGGCATATGTCGCAGCTCATCCCATAAGGATGAGATACCGATAGAGAATACAGGGTCCACAGTGTCCCTCAAGTCGCCATTTTGTCTGATTATCAGTTTACTAGCGAAAGCTAAGAAATAAACCTACCATTGAAATTAAAACTTATCAGATTTAGCATGTGAATCAATTTAGCAGGTCAGAAGCCTTGTGATATCAGCCTTTTCGTTTTTTAGTTTTTCTGTTGCGTAACGGAAAGCCAAAAAATGAGCGAACTTCTGTGCCACCGTTAGCAATAAAGCGGTGAAAGTGTCTTACTGTGTAATATGTTTATTTCATAGGGATCATCCATAATGAATAACAATGAACCCGATATTCTGCCTGATCCCGCGATAGGCTATATCTTCCAGAATGATATTTTGGCGCTAAAACAGGCTTTTTCACTGCCTGATATTGATTATGCCGATATTTCTCAACGCGAACAGTTGGCTGCAGCATTAAAACGCTGGCCGCTGTTGGCTGAGTTTGCGCAGCAGAAGTAGGGGAGTGGTAAATGGCCGTACTGGGATTGCAGGGGGTGCGGGGTGGCGTGGGTACTACAACCATCACTGCCGCGTTAGGCTGGTCATTGCAAATGTTAGGAGAAAATGTCCTGGTGGTCGATGCCTGCCCGGACAATTTGCTGCGCCTGTCATTTAACGTTGATTTTTCTCACCGTCAGGGCTGGGCAAGAGCCATGCTGGATGGTCAGGACTGGCGTGATGCCGGGCTACGTTATACCTCGCAGCTCGATCTGCTGCCCTTTGGTCAACTGACTCTCGAAGAACATGAAAATCCCCAACACTGGCAAACGCGATTGGGCGAGATTTGCACCGGTATTCAGCAACTGAAAGCTAGCGGGCGTTATCAATGGATTTTGATCGATTTACCACGCGACGCCTCGCAGATAACGCATCAGTTGCTGAGTCTGTGCGATCACACCCTGGCAATCGTTAAAGTGGATGCCAACTGTCATATTCGGCTGCATCAGCAGGTACTACCTGCTGGCGCGCATATTTTAATTAATGATTTTCGCGTAGGTAGCCAGGTTCAGGATGATATTTACCAACTATGGTTGCAAAGCCAGCGGCGCTTGTTGCCGATGTTGATCCATCGTGATGAAGCGATGGCTGAATGTCTGGCGGCAAAACAACCGTTGGGCGAATACCGTAGCGATGCGTTGGCGGCAGAAGAGATTCTAACGCTGGCGAACTGGTGTCTGTTGAACTATTCCGGGCTGAAAGCGTCAGCCGGGAGCGAATCATGAGTATTCTGACCCGGTGGTTGCTTATCCCGCCGGTCAACGCACGTCTTATCGGGCGTTATCGGGAATATCGTCGTCACGGCGCGTCGCCTTTTAGCGCGACGCTCGGCTGTTTTTGGCTGATTCTCGCCTGGGTATTTATTCCGCTGGAACATCCGCGCTGGCAGCGTATTCGAGCAGAACATAAAAACCTTTATCCGCATATCAACGCCGCGCGCCCGCGTCCGCTGGATCCGGTCCGCTATGTAATCCAGACCTGCTGGTTGTTAATCAGTGCTTCACGCAGAGAAACGGCGAAACCGCGCTGGCGTTCGTTTTCACGCTTGCAGAATATTCGTGGTCGTTATCATCAATGGATGGATGAGCTTCCGGCTCGCTTCAGTCATAACACGCAACATCTTGATGAGAAAAAAGAGCTGGGCCATATAAGCGCCGGAGCTCGGCGCTTTATTCTTGGCATCATCGTGACGTTCTCGCTGATTCTGGCGCTGATTTGCGTCACCCAGCCGTTTAACCCACTGTCACAGTTTATCTTCCTGATGTTGCTGTGGGGTGTAGCGCTAATGGTGCGGCGTTTACCGGGACGCTTCTCTGCACTGATGCTGATTGTGCTGTCGCTCACCGTTTCGTGCCGTTATATCTGGTGGCGCTACACTTCCACGCTGAACTGGGACGATCCGGTTAGCCTGGTGTGTGGCTTAATTCTGCTGTTCGCGGAAACTTACGCGTGGATTGTGCTGGTGCTTGGCTACTTCCAGGTGGTATGGCCGCTGAACCGTCAGCCAGTACCGCTGCCAAAAGATATGTCGCAATGGCCATCGGTGGATATTTTTGTGCCGACATACAACGAAGATCTTAGCGTGGTGAAAAATACGATTTACGCCTCGCTGGGTATCGACTGGCCGAAAGATAAACTCAATATCTGGATCCTCGACGATGGCGGCAGGGAAGAGTTTCGTCAGTTTGCACAAAATGTTGGGGTGAAATATATCGCCCGAACAACTCATGAACACGCTAAAGCCGGAAATATCAACAACGCACTGAAATATGCCAAAGGCGAGTTCGTGTCGATTTTTGACTGCGACCACGTACCGACGCGCTCGTTCCTGCAAATGACGATGGGCTGGTTCCTGAAAGAGAAGCAGTTGGCGATGATGCAGACACCGCACCATTTCTTCTCACCAGACCCATTTGAACGCAACCTGGGGCGTTTTCGTAAAACGCCGAATGAAGGCACGCTGTTCTACGGTCTGGTGCAGGACGGTAACGATATGTGGGATGCCACCTTCTTCTGCGGTTCTTGTGCGGTGATTCGCCGTAAGCCGTTAGATGAGATCGGCGGCATTGCTGTCGAAACCGTGACCGAAGATGCGCATACATCTCTGCGTTTGCACCGTCGTGGCTACACCTCTGCGTATATGCGTATTCCGCAAGCGGCGGGGTTGGCGACCGAAAGCCTGTCGGCACATATCGGTCAGCGTATTCGCTGGGCGCGTGGGATGGTGCAAATCTTCCGTCTTGATAACCCGCTTACCGGTAAAGGGTTGAAGTTCGCGCAACGGCTGTGTTACGTCAACGCCATGTTCCACTTCTTGTCGGGCATTCCACGGCTGATCTTCCTGACCGCGCCGCTGGCGTTCCTGCTGCTTCATGCTTACATCATCTACGCACCCGCGTTGATGATCGCGTTGTTTGTGCTGCCGCACATGATCCATGCCAGCCTGACCAACTCGAAGATTCAGGGTAAATATCGCCACTCGTTCTGGAGTGAAATCTACGAAACAGTGCTGGCGTGGTATATCGCGCCGCCGACGCTGGTGGCGTTAATTAACCCGCATAAAGGCAAATTTAACGTCACCGCCAAAGGCGGCCTGGTGGAGGAAGAATATGTCGATTGGGTGATCTCGCGACCGTACATCTTCCTCGTCCTGCTCAACCTGTTTGGTGTCGCTGTTGGCATCTGGCGTTACTTCTACGGCCCGCCAACTGAAATGCTCACCGTGGTTGTCAGTATGGTGTGGGTGTTCTACAACCTGATTATTCTCGGCGGCGCGGTAGCGGTATCGGTTGAAAGTAAACAGGTACGGCGTTCGCATCGTGTAGAAATGACGATGCCAGCGGCCATTGCCCGCGAAGACGGCCACCTTTTCTCCTGCACTGTTCAGGACTTCTCTGACGGCGGTCTGGGGATCAAGATCAACGGTCAGGCGCAGATTCTGGAAGGACAGAAGGTGAACTTACTGCTCAAACGCGGTCAGCAGGAATATGTCTTCCCGACTCAGGTGGCGCGCGTGATGGGTAACGAAGTTGGGCTGCAATTGATGCCGCTTACTACCCAGCAACATATCGATTTTGTGCAGTGTACGTTTGCCCGTGCGGATACATGGGCGCTCTGGCAGGACAGCTACCCGGAAGATAAGCCGCTGGAAAGTCTGCTGGATATTCTGAAGCTCGGCTTCCGTGGCTACCGCCATCTGGCGGAGTTTGCGCCTTCTTCAGTGAAGGGCATTTTCCGCGCGCTGACTTCTCTGGTTTCCTGGGTTGTTTCGTTCATTCCGCGCCGCCCGGAGCGGAGCGAAACGGTACAACCATCGGATCAGGTTTTGGCTCAACAATGATGATAACGCGATGAAAAGAAAACTATTCTGGATTTGTGCAGTGGCAATGGGGATGAGTGCATTCCCTTCTTACATGACGCATGCGACGCCTGCAACGCAACCACTGATCAATGCTGAGCCAGCCGTACCTACTCAGGCGGAGCAGAGCCCGCAGGTGGGGCAGGTGATGCCGGGCGTGCAGGGAGCGGATGCGCCAGTCGTCGCGCAGAACGGCCCTTCACGGGATGTGAAGCTGACTTTTGCGCAAATCGCGCCGCCGCCGGGCAGCATGGTGCTGCGTGGCATCAACCCGAACGGCAGTATTGAGTTTGGTATGCGCAGCGACGAAGTGGTAACGAAGGCGATGCTTAACCTTGAATATACGCCGTCGCCGTCATTGCTGCCTGTCCAGTCGCAGTTAAAGGTTTATCTGAATGATGAACTGATGGGTGTGCTGCCAGTGACCAAAGAACAGTTGGGTAAAAAGACACTGGCGCAAATGCCGATTAATCCGCTGTTTATTACCGACTTCAACCGCGTGCGGCTGGAGTTTGTCGGTCATTATCAGGATGTGTGCGAAAACCCGGCCAGCACCACACTTTGGCTGGATGTCGGACGCAGTAGTGGGCTGGATCTGACGTATCAATCACTGAATGTGAAAAATGACCTGTCGCACTTCCCGATACCGTTCTTCGACCCACGCGATAACCGTACTAATACGCTCCCGATGGTCTTTGCCGGTGCGCCGGATGTGGGGCTGCAACAGGCTTCCGCCATTGTTGCCTCGTGGTTTGGTTCCCGTTCCGGCTGGCGTGGGCAGAACTTCCCGGTACTCTATAATCAACTTCCTGATCGCAATGCCATTGTTTTTGCCACTAACGACAAACGCCCGGACTTCCTGCGCGATCATCCGGCAGTAAAAGCCCCGGTGATTGAGATGATCAACCATCCGGAAAATCCTTACGTCAAGCTGTTGGTGGTTTTTGGTCGTGACGACAAAGACCTGTTGCAGGCAGCGAAAGGTATCGCCCAGGGCAATATTCTGTTCCGCGGCGACAGCGTAGAAGTGAAAGAAGTCAAACCGCTGCTGCCACGTAAGCCGTACGATGCGCCGAACTGGGTGCGTACCGATCGTCCGGTCACCTTTGGCGAGCTGAAAACCTATGAAGAACAGTTACAGTCCAGCGGTCTGGAACCGGCAGCGATTAACGTCTCGCTAAACCTGCCGCCGGATCTCTATCTGATGCGTAGTACCGGTATCGATATGGATATCAACTATCGCTACACCACGCCGCCGGTGAAAGACAGTTCACGGATGGATATCAGCCTGAACAACCAGTTCCTGCAATCCTTCAATCTGAGTAGCAAACAGGAGGCAAATCGCCTGCTGCTGCGTATACCTGTGTTACAAGGCTTGTTGGATGGTAAAACCGATGTCTCGATTCCGGCGCTGAAACTGGGAGCCACCAACCAGTTACGCTTTGACTTTGAATACATGAACCCGATGCCGGGCGGTTCGGTGAATAACTGTATTACCTTCCAGCCGGTGCAGAATCACGTGGTGATTGGCGATGACTCCACCATCGACTTCTCGAAGTATTACCACTTTATACCGATGCCGGATTTGCGCGCGTTTGCTAACGCGGGCTTCCCGTTCAGCCGGATGGCGGATCTGTCGCAAACCATCACCGTGATGCCAAAAACGCCAAATGAAGCGCAGATGGAAACGCTGCTCAATACCGTTGGCTTTATTGGCGCACAGACGGGCTTCCCGGCGATTAACCTGACGGTGACCGATGACGGCAGCGCCATTCAGGGGAAAGACGCCGATATCATGATCATCGGCGGTATCCCTGAAAAACTGAAAGACGATAAGCAGATCGATATGTTGGTACAGGCCACAGAAAGCTGGGTGAAAACGCCGATGCGTCAGACGCCATTCCCGGGGATTGTGCCGGACGAAAACGACCGCGCGGCAGAAACCCAGTCAACGCTGACGTCTTCCGGCGCGATGGCGGCGGTGATTGGCTTCCAGTCACCGTATAACGACCAGCGCAGTGTGATTGCGCTGCTGGCGGACAGCCCTCGCGGTTATGAAATGCTTAACGATGCGGTGAACGACAGCGGCAAACGCGCCACCATGTTTGGCTCGGTAGCGGTGATCCGTGAATCTGGCGTAAACAGTTTGCGTGTCGGTGATATCTATTACGTCGGACATCTGCCGTGGTTCGAACGCTTGTGGTATGCACTGGCGAATCACCCGATTCTGCTGGCGGTGCTGGCGGCAATCAGCGTGGTGTTGCTGGCCTGGGTACTGTGGCGTCTGCTGCGTATCATCAGCCGTCGTCGTCTTAACCCGGATAATGAGTAATTGATGATGAATGTTTTGCGTAGTGGAATCGTGACGATGCTGCTGCTGGCTGCCTTTAGTGTTCAGGCTGCCTGCAGTTGGCCTGCCTGGGAGCAGTTCAAAAAGGATTACATCAGTCAGGAGGGGCGCGTCATTGACCCCAGTGATGCGCGCAAAATTACCACCTCCGAAGGGCAAAGTTACGGCATGTTCTTTGCCCTGGCGGCTAACGACCGTGCGGCTTTCGACAACCTTCTCGACTGGACGCAGAACAATCTCGCCCAGGGGTCATTAAAAGAACATTTGCCCGCCTGGCTATGGGGCAAGAAAGAAAACACGAAGTGGGAAGTGCTGGACAGTAACTCCGCCTCTGACGGCGATATCTGGATGGCCTGGTCACTGCTGGAAGCAGGACGATTGTGGAAAGAGCAACGCTATACCGACATCGGTAGCGCGTTGTTAAAACGCATTGCGCAAGAAGAAGTGGTGACGGTGCCAGGGTTGGGTTCCATGCTGTTACCGGGCAAAGTGGGCTTTGCTGAGGATAACACCTGGCGCTTTAACCCGAGTTACCTGCCTCCAACGCTGGCGCAGTATTTCACCCGCTTTGGCGCGCCGTGGACTACGCTGCGCGAAACCAATCAGCGCTTACTGCTGGAAACTGCACCGAAAGGTTTTTCGCCAGACTGGGTACGCTATGAGAAAGACAAAGGTTGGCAGTTAAAGCCGGAGAAAACGTTGATCAGCAGTTACGACGCTATTCGCGTCTATATGTGGGTCGGCATGATGCCGGATAGCGATCCGCAAAAAGCGCGGATGCTCAACCGTTTTAAACCGATGGCAACATTTACCGAGAAAAATGGTTATCCACCGGAGAAAGTTGATGTCGCGACGGGGAAAGCGCAGGGTAAAGGGCCAGTCGGTTTTTCTGCGGCTATGTTGCCGTTTCTTCAGAACCGTGATGCGCAGGCTGTACAGCGCCAGCGCGTAGCCGATAACTTTCCTGGTAGCGATGCCTATTACAACTATGTGTTGACCCTGTTTGGACAAGGCTGGGATCAACACCGTTTTCGCTTCTCGACAAAGGGTGAGTTATTACCTGACTGGGGCCTGGAATGCGCAAATTCACACTAAATATTCTTACGCTTTCCCTCGGTCTGGCTATGATGCCGATGGTCGAGGCGGCACCAACCGCCCAGCAACAGTTGCTGGAGCAGGTTCGGGTGGGCGAAGCTACCCATCGTGAAGACCTGGTGCAGCAGTCGCTGTATCGTCTGGAGCTTATCGATCCGAATAACCCGGATGTGGTTGCTGCTCGTTTTCGTTCATTATTACGTCAGGGAGACACTGACGGGGCGCAAAAACAGCTCGACCGACTGTCGCAATTAGCGCCGAGTTCAAATGCGTATAAATCGTCGCGTACCATCATGCTGCTTTCCACGGCAGATGGTCGTCAGGCACTGCAACAGGCGCGTTTACAGGCCACCACGGGGCACGCAGAAGAAGCCGTGGCAGGTTACAACAAACTGTTTAACGGAGCGCCGCCGGAAGGTGATATTGCCGTCGAGTACTGGAGTACAGTGGCGAAAATTCCGGCGCGTCGTGGCGAAGCGATTAATCAGCTAAAACGCATCAATGCGGATACACCGGGCAATACGGGGTTGCAAAACAATTTGGCGTTATTGCTGTTTAGCAGCGATCGCCGTGACGAAGGTTTTGCCGTGCTGGAACAGATGGCGAAATCCAACGCCGGGCGAGAGGGTGCCGCTAAAATCTGGTACGCACAGATAAAAGACATGCCTGTCAGTGATGCCAGCGTGCAGGCGCTGAAAAAATATCTCTCAATCTTTAGCGATGGCGATAGTGTGGCACTGGCGCAATCGCAACTGGCAGAACAACAAAAACAACTGGCCGATCCTAATTTCCGCGCTCGTGCGCAAGGTTTAGCCGCGGTGGATTCAGGCATGGCGGGTAAAGCTATTCCCGAACTGCAACAGGCGGTGCGCGCTAACCCGAAAGACAGTGAAGCTCTGGGGGCGCTGGGCCAGGCGTATTCCCAGAAAGGCGATCGCGCGAATGCGGTGGTGAATCTGGAAAAAGCCCTCGCGCTGGACCCGCACAGCAGCAACAATGACAAGTGGAACAGCCTGTTGAAAGTGAACCGCTACTGGCTGGCGATCCAGCAGGGTGATGCTGCGCTGAAAGCCAATAATCCAGAGCAGGCCGAACGGTTGTTCCGGCAGGCGCGCAGTGTTGATAACGCCGACAGCTATGCAGTGCTGGGACTGGGTGATGTGGCAATGGCGCGCAAAGATTACCCCGCCGCGGAACGTTATTATCAGCAGACGCTGCGCATGGACAGCAGCAACACCAACGCCGTGCGCGGACTGGCGAATATTTATCGCCAGCAGTCACCGGAAAAAGCCGAAGCGTTTATTGCCTCGCTCCCGGCCAGCCAGCGGCGCAGCGTTGATGACATCGAACGCAGCCTGCAAAACGATCGTCTGGCACAGCAGGCGGAGGCACTGGAAAATCAGGGCAAATGGGCGCAGGCGGCAGCGCTTCAGCGGCAACGGCTGGCGCTGGATCCCGGCAGTGTATGGATTACTTACCGGCTGTCGCAGGATCTCTGGCAGGCCGGGCAACGTAGCCAGGCCGATACCCTGATGCGCAATCTGGCACAGCAGAAACCAGACGATCCGGAGCAGGTTTACGCTTACGGGCTGTATCTCTCCGGTCACGATCAGGAGCGGGCGGCGCTGGCGCATATCAACAACCTGCCGCGCGCGCAGTGGAACAGCAATATTCAGGAGCTGGTTAATCGGCTGCAAAGCGATCAGGTGCTGGAAACCGCTAACCGTCTGCGGGAAAGCGGCAAAGAGGCCGAAGCGGAAGCGATGCTGCGCCAGCAACCACCTTCCACGCGCATTGACCTCACGCTGGCCGACTGGGCGCAGCAACGGCGTGATTACACCGCCGCCCGCGCTGCGTATCAGAATGTCCTTACGCGCGAGCCGAATAACATCGACGCCATTCTTGGCCTGACGGAAGTGGATATTGCTGCAGGCGACAAAGCGGCAGCGCGCAGCCAACTGGCGAAACTGCCCGCCACCGATAACGCGTCGCTGAACACGCAACGGCGTGTGGCGCTGGTGCAGGCACAGCTTGGCGATACCGCGGCGGCGCAGCAGACGTTTAACAGGCTGATCCCACAGGCAAAATCTCAACCACCGTCGATGGAAAGCGCGATGGTACTGCGCGATGGCGCGAGTTTTGAAGCGCAGGCGGGGGAACCGCAGCAGGCGCTGGAAACCTACAAAGACGCAATGGTCGCATCCGGTGTGGCGACAACGCGTCCGCAGGATAACGACACCTTTACCCGTCTGACCCGCAATGACGAGAAGGACGACTGGCTGAAACGCGGCGTGCGCAGCGATGCGGCGGACCTCTATCGTCAGCAGGATCTCAACGTCACCCTCGAACATGATTACTGGGGTTCGAGCGGTACTGGTGGCTATTCTGATCTGAAAGCGCACACCACCATGTTGCAGGTGGATGCGCCGTATTCCGACGGGCGAATGTTCTTCCGCAGTGATTTCGTCAATATGAACGTTGGCAGTTTCTCCGCCGACGCTGAGGGTAAATGGGATAACAACTGGGGCACCTGTACGTTACAGGATTGTAGCGGCAATCGCAGTCAGTCGGATTCCGGTGCCAGCGTTGCTGTCGGCTGGCGCAATGACGTCTGGAGCTGGGATATCGGCACCACGCCGATGGGCTTCAACGTGGTGGATGTCGTTGGCGGCATCAGTTACAGCGACGACGTGGGGCCGCTTGGTTACACCATTAACGCCCATCGTCGCCCCATCTCCAGTTCCTTGCTGGCCTTTGGCGGGCAAAAAGACTCCCCGGGCAACACCGGGAAAAAATGGGGCGGCGTGCGTGCTGATGGCGTGGGGCTAAGCCTGAGCTACGATAAAGGTGAAGCGAACGGCGTCTGGGCATCGCTTAGCGGCGACCAGTTAACCGGTAAAAATGTTGAAGATAACTGGCGCGTGCGCTGGATGACGGGCTATTACTATAAAGTCATCAACCAGAACAATCGCCGCGTCACCATTGGTCTGAACAATATGATCTGGCATTACGACAAAGACCTGAGTGGGTACTCACTCGGTCAGGGCGGTTACTACAGCCCGCAGGAATACCTGTCGTTTGCCGTACCGGTGATGTGGCGTGAGCGGACGGAAAACTGGTCGTGGGAGCTGGGTGCGTCTGGCTCGTGGTCGCATTCACGAACCAAAACCATGCCGCGTTATCCGCTGATGAACCTGATCCCGACTGACTGGAAAGACGATGCAGCCGGCCAGACCAACGACGGTGGCAGCAGTCAGGGCTTTGGCTACACGGCGCGGGCATTACTTGAACGCCGCGTCACATCCAACTGGTTTGTCGGTACGGCAATCGATATCCAGCAGGCGAAAGATTATGCGCCCAGCCATTTCCTGCTCTATGTACGGTATTCCGCCGCCGGATGGCAGGGCGACATGGATTTACCGCCGCAGCCGCTGATACCTTACGCCGACTGGTAAGTTTTCAGATAGCGCCTCTCTTAATGCCGCTGCGATCGGGTATACTCGGGCGGCAATCTGGGATTTCCGGGGGGAGACAATTTGCGCGTTAGTCGCTCGTTAACAATTAAGCAGATGGCAATGGTGGCGGCCGTTGTCATGGTATTCGTTTTTGTTTTTTGCACTGTTTTGCTGTTTCATCTGGTACAGCAGAACCGCTATAACACGGCTACGCAACTGGAAAGCATTGCTCGCTCTGTCCGCGAACCCTTATCTTCCGCCATTTTGAAAGGTGATATTCCGCAGGCGGAAGCTATTCTTGCCAGCATAAAACCGGCGGGTGTGGTCAGCCGCGCCGATGTTGTATTACCTAACCAGTTCCAGGCGCTACGTAAAAGTTTTATTCCAGAGCGCCCGGTGCCAGTGATGTTCACCCGATTGTTTGAGTTACCGGTACAAATCTCGCTGGGCGTCTACTCGCTGGAGCGTCCGGCCACCCCGCAGCCGATTGCCTATCTGGTGTTACAGGCAGATTCCTTCCGCATGTACAAGTTCGTGATGAGCACCGTCTCTACGTTAGTGACCATTTACTTACTTTTGTCACTCATCCTGACGGTGGCGATTAGCTGGTGCATTAACCGACTGATATTACATCCTTTACGTAATATTGCTCGCGAACTAAACGCCATTCCACCGCAAGAGATTGTTGGTCATCAACTGGCCTTGCCGCGTCTGCATCAGGACGACGAAATCGGTATGCTGGTGCGCAGTTACAACCTTAATCAGCAATTGTTGCAGCGCCATTATGAAGAACAGTGCGAAAATGCGATGCGCTTCCCGGTGTCGGATTTGCCAAACAAAGCCTTGCTGATGGAGATGCTGGAGCAGGTGGTTGCACGTAAACAAACCACCGCACTGATGATCATCACTTGTGAAACGCTGCGTGATACCGCAGGCGTGCTGAAAGAGGCGCAGCGGGAAATCCTGCTACTGACGCTGGTGGAGAAAATCAAATCTGTGCTGTCGCCACGCATGATCCTCGCACAGGTCAGCGGCTATGACTTCGCTGTTATCGCTAACGGCGTACAGGAGCCGTGGCACGCTATCACATTAGGTCAGCAAGTGCTTACTATCATGAGCGAGCGTTTGCCAATTGAACGTATTCAACTGCGTCCACACTGTAGCATTGGTGTGGCGATGTTCTATGGCGATCTTACTGCCGAACAACTTTATGGTCGTGCTATTTCAGCGGCGTTTACTGCTCGTCATAAAGGGAAGAATCAAATTCAGTTCTATGATCCGCAGCAGATGGAAGAAGCTCAACAGCGGCTGACGGAAGAGAGCGATATCCTTAATGCACTGGAAAATCATCAGTTTGCTATTTGGTTGCAGCCACAGGTGGAGATGACCAGTGGCAAATTAGTCAGTGCGGAAGTGTTGTTGCGTATCCAGCAACCGGATGGTAGTTGGGAATTGCCGGATGGGCTAATCGATCGAATTGAGTCCTGTGGACTGATGGTTACCGTTGGTCATTGGGTGCTGGAGGAGTCCTGTCGGCTGCTTGCCGCCTGGCAAGAGCGCGGCATTATGCTGCCGTTGTCGGTGAACCTCTCGGCGCTACAGCTTATGCACCCGAATATGGTGCCGGATATGCTGGAGTTGTTAACCCGCTATCGCATTCAGCCGGGAACGCTGATTCTGGAAGTGACAGAGAGTCGACGTATTGATGACCCGCAAGCGGCGGTGGCGATCCTCCGTCCGCTGCGAAATGCCGGAGTACAGGTGGCACTGGATGATTTCGGCATGGGTTACGCAGGGCTACGTCAGTTGCAGCATATGAAATCGTTGCCAATAGACGTGCTGAAAATCGACAAAATGTTCGTTGAAGGCTTGCCAGAAGATAGCAGCATGATTACCGCAATTATCATGCTGGCGCAAAGTCTGAACCTACAAATGATTGCCGAAGGCGTGGAGACTGAAGCGCAACGCGACTGGCTGGCAAAAGCGGGCGTGGGTATTGCCCAGGGCTTCCTTTTTGCACGGCCACTCCCCATTGAAATCTTCGAAGAGAGTTACCTGGAAGATAAATAACTACCCCAAACTGATTACAAAACTTTAAAAAGTGCTGGTTTGTGCGAGCCAGCTCAAACTTTTTAACCTTTTTGTTTCAATTATGATCCAGGTACATTTCTGTGATGTTGTCTGGGTGTTATTTTAAGGCCGCAGGTACACCATAACCTTACAAGACCTGTGGTTTTACTAAAGGACACCCTATGAAGACCTCTCTGTTTAAAAGCCTTTACTTTCAGGTCCTGACAGCGATAGCCATTGGTATTCTCCTTGGCCATTTCTATCCTGAAATAGGCGAGCAAATGAAACCGCTTGGCGACGGATTCGTTAAGCTCATTAAGATGATCATCGCTCCCGTCATCTTTTGTACTGTCGTAACTGGCATTGCGGGCATGGAAAGCATGAAGGCGGTCGGTCGTACCGGCGCTGTCGCACTGCTTTACTTTGAAGTTGTCAGTACCATCGCGCTGATTATTGGTCTTATCATCGTTAACGTCGTGCAGCCTGGTGCCGGAATGAACGTCGATCCGGCAAGTCTTGATGCGAAAGCGGTCGCGGTTTACGCCGCGCAGGCGAAAGATCAGGGCATTGTCGCCTTCATTATGGATGTCATCCCGGCGAGTGTTATTGGCGCATTTGCCAGCGGTAACATCCTGCAGGTGCTGTTGTTTGCCGTCCTGTTTGGTTTTGCGCTCCATCGTTTGGGTAGCAAAGGCCAACTGATTTTTAACGTTATCGAAAGTTTCTCACAGGTCATCTTCGGCATTATCAATATGATCATGCGCCTGGCACCCATTGGTGCGTTTGGGGCGATGGCGTTTACTATCGGTAAATACGGCGTCGGCACACTGGTGCAACTGGGGCAGCTCATTATCTGCTTCTACATCACCTGTATCCTGTTTGTGGTGCTGGTACTGGGTTCAATCGCTAAAGCGACCGGTTTCAGTATCTTCAAATTTATCCGTTATATCCGTGAAGAATTGCTGATTGTTTTGGGGACGTCTTCTTCCGAGTCAGCGCTGCCGCGTATGCTCGACAAGATGGAGAAACTCGGTTGCCGGAAATCGGTGGTGGGGTTGGTTATCCCAACAGGCTACTCGTTTAATCTTGACGGAACATCGATATACTTGACGATGGCGGCGGTGTTTATCGCCCAGGCCACCAACAGTGAGATGGATATCGTCCACCAAATCACGCTGTTAGTTGTGTTGCTGCTTTCTTCCAAAGGGGCGGCAGGGGTAACGGGCAGTGGCTTTATCGTGCTGGCGGCGACGCTTTCAGCCGTGGGTCATTTACCGGTGGCTGGTCTGGCGCTGATCCTCGGCATCGACCGCTTTATGTCGGAAGCTCGTGCGCTGACTAATCTTGTCGGTAATGGTGTCGCAACTATCGTGGTAGCGAAGTGGGTTAAAGAACTGGACCACAAAAAACTGGATGATGTGCTGAATAATCGTGCGCCGGATGGCAAAACGCACGAATTATCCTCTTAATCTCACTACTTATGCCCGCACTCCCTTCCCCGAGTGCGGGTGTTTGCGCATAATTGACCCCTGTGCCCGAACTGACCCCCTGGGTGAGTTCGGGTTTATTTCACTTCCTCCGTGACATTTTCATGTTCTTGCGGTCTAACACGAAGTGTTTTTAACGTCATTCAGACTGACCGACAACGGGCAGTCTTTTATTACCAGGATAGTTGATCAGGGGTTCACATGCAGGGCACAAAAATTCGACTTTTAGCGGGCGGTTTGCTGGTGATGGCCACTGCTGGCTATGTGCAGGCAGATGCGCTCCAGCCTGATCCAGCATGGCAACAGGGGACGCTCTCCAACGGTTTACAGTGGCAAGTGCTGACCACGCCTCAGCGTCCCAGCGATCGTGTTGAAATTCGCCTGCTGGTTAATACCGGTTCGCTCGCTGAAAGTACACAACAGAGCGGTTACAGCCACGCTATTCCTCGTATTGCGCTAACGCAAAGCGGTGGCCTGGAAGCAGCACAGGCACGCTCATTGTGGCAACAGGGGATCGACCCTAAGCGTCCAATGCCGCCGGTGATCGTCTCTTATGACACCACGCTGTTTAATCTTAGTTTGCCAAATAACCGTAACGACCTGCTGAAAGAAGCGCTCTCTTATCTGGCGAATACGACCGGCAAGCTGACCATCACGCCAGAAACGGTAAACCATGCGTTGCAAAGCCAGGACATGGTGGCAACCTGGCCAGCCGACACCAAAGAAGGCTGGTGGCGCTATCGTTTGAAAGGATCTACCTTGCTAGGTCACGATCCTGCTGATTCGCTGAAACAACCCGTTGAGGCGGCGAAAATTAAAGATTTCTACCAGAAATGGTACACCCCAGATGCTATGACGCTGCTGGTGGTGGGTAATGTTGATGCGCGCTCGGTTGTCGACCAAATCAACAAAACCTTTGGCGAATTGAAAGGCAAACGTGAAACACCGGCACCAGTGCCGACGCTTTCTCCGCTGCGCGCCGAAGCGGTAAGCATTATGACTGACGCAGTGCGTCAGGACCGGTTATCCATTATGTGGGATACGCCGTGGCAGCCGATTCGTGAGTCAGCGGCGCTCCTGCGCTACTGGCGTGCTGATCTGGCCCGTGAGGCGCTGTTCTGGCATGTTCAGCAAGCACTAAGCGCCAATAACAGCAAAGATATCGGCCTCGGTTTTGACTGCCGTGTGCTGTATCAGCGTGCGCAATGTGCCATCAACATCGAGTCGCCAAACGACAAACTGAACAGCAACCTGAATCTGGTTGCGCGTGAACTGGCGAAAGTTCGTGATAAAGGCCTGCCAGAAGAAGAGTTCAACGCTCTGGTTGCGCAAAAGAAACTGGAGTTACAGAAACTGTTTGCTGCTTATGCGCGAGCTGATACCGATATTCTGATGGGGCAGCGGATGCGTTCACTGCAAAATCAGGTCGTCGATATCGCGCCAGAGCAATATCAGAAACTGCGTCAGGATTTTCTTAACAGCCTGACGGTAGAAATGTTAAATCAGGATCTGCGTCAGCAGTTGTCGAACGACATGGCGTTAATTCTGTTGCAGCCGAAAGGTGAGCCGGAATTTAACATGAAAGGATTGCAGGCCGCCTGGGATCAAATCATGGCACCATCTACTGCGGCTGCCGCCACATCTGTAGCCGCAGATGATGTGCATCCTGAAGTGACGGATATTCCACCCGCACAGTAATGCCTGATGGTGATGAGTTAGCACAACCATCAGGCATTTATGGAAGAGCTGGATAGAGGAGTAACACTTTATCCAGCCTTTTGCATATGCTGTTTTTACGCTGGCATCGCCTCACGCGGGATAATCGCGCCGCGATACTGAATCACGGTGCTGGCAGTCAAATGCCCGCGTTTTGCCGCTTCTTCTGCACTGCCGCCGGTAAGGCGTACAGCCAAATAACCGGCGCTGAAAGAGTCGCCCGCAGCGGTGGTATCGATCACTTTTTCTTTCGGCAGTTTTACCGCCGGAACGTCCACTAACCCTTCGCCCACAATGGACACCAGGCAAGAATCTGCGCCGCGTTTCACCACCACTTCTTTCACGCCCGCGTTATGGATACGCGCAATGACGTCTTCCACCGGCTGTTGACCCCACAGCGCATCTTCATCATCCAGCGTCAGGAAAGCGATGTCCGTGCATTCCAGCATTTGCTGGTAGACCTGCTGCGTCTCTTCTTTGCTGGCCCACAGGCGTGGACGGTAGTTATTGTCAAAAATTACTTTCCCGCCATTGGCGCGGCATTCGCGCAGCAGAGAAAGCAGTTTTTCGCGACTGGTGGGGCTTAAGATCGCCAGGCTAATGCCGCTCAGATAGAGATAATCAAAATTCGCCAGTTCTGCACAAATCGCCGCCGATTGCTCGCTCTCCAGCCAGAATTTGGCCGCGGCTTCGTTACGCCAGTAGTAGAAAGTCCGTTCGCCGGTGCTGTCGGTTTCAATGTAATAAAGACCCGGCAGACGGTTTTCCATCCGTTGGGTCAGGGAAGTATCGACGTTCTCTCCGTGCCAGGCGTCCAGCATCTGCTGACTAAAACTGTCCGTTCCCAGCGCCGTTACGTAATGAACGGTTAATGCCGCAGGATCGACCTGACGAGCGATGTAGACGGAAGTGTTCAGGGTATCGCCGCCGAAACCGCGCTTAACGTCTGCGCCTTTCTCGGAAAGCTCAATCATGCATTCGCCAATCACGGCAATCTTTTTGGACATAGTCGTGAACCTGATCTGTAAAAAATTAGCGTTAGTTTGCGCTGCGGTGGTTTGTTGGTCAACTATATTAAAACACTGTTCCATTATTTTTTTGAGCCAGAACGTATTCCTGAGAAATTCCGTCGTTGCGCGGGCAAATTAACTCCTCTCTGGCGGTAAAGTTCTGCCGTAGCGCGCCGATAATATTTGTCGAGTCCGGCCAGTATCACTTTTAAACACAGGACATCTTCGATGATAAGGCAGGTTATCCAGCGAATAAGCAACCCTGAAGCAAGCATCGAGAGCTTGCAGGAACGGCGTTTTTGGTTGCAATGTGAGCGAGCTTACACCTGGCAGCCGATTTACCAGACTTCCGGGCGATTGATGGCCGTGGAGCTTTTAACGGTTGTCACGCATCCCGATAATCCTTTGCAACGACTGCCGCCAGATCGTTATTTTGCCGAAATCACCGTCAGGCATCGGATGGATGTGGTGAAAGAACAGATTGATTTACTAGCGAAAAAAGCCGCGTTCTTTGCTGAGCACGGTCTGCTGGCATCGGTTAATATTGATGGTCCTACACTTCTCGCCCTGCGTCAGCGGCCGGAGATTTTACGCCAGATTGACCGTCTTCCCTGGCTGCGCTTTGAACTGGTGGAACACATCCGCCTGCCGAAAGATTCAACATTTGCCTCAATGTGCGAATTTGGCCCGCTGTGGCTGGATGATTTTGGCACCGGGATGGCAAACTTTTCTGCGCTAAGTGAAGTGCGTTATGACTACATCAAAATCGCTCGCGAGTTGTTTGTGATGCTGCGCCAGTCTCCGGAAGGCCGCACGCTCTTTTCCCAGCTTTTGCATTTGATGAACCGCTACTGCCGCGGCGTGATTGTCGAAGGTGTCGAGACTGAGGAAGAATGGGGCGATGTGCAAAATTCTCCCGCATTCGCTGCACAAGGCTGGTTTCTTTCGCGCCCTGCGCCGATAGAAACGCTGGATTCAGTGGCGCTGGCTCTGTAAGCCGCCTCATTTTTCGCCTGGCTGGACTATCTTTAGGACTGGCACAGGAAGAACATGAGGAAGCGAACTATGAGCAAGGCAGGCAAAATAACCGCTGCGATTTCAGGGGCTTTCTTGTTGTTGGTCGTCGTGGCGATCATTTTGATTGCGACTTTTGACTGGAATCGTCTCAAACCGACCATCAACCAGAAAGTCTCTGCGGAATTGAATCGCCCCTTCGCTATTCGTGGCGATCTGGGCGTGGTGTGGGAGCGGCAAAAACAAGAAACCGGCTGGCGTAGCTGGGTGCCGTGGCCTCATGTGCACGCAGAAGACATCATTCTCGGCAACCCGCCGGATATTCCCGAAGTAACGATGGTGCATTTGCCGCGCGTAGAAGCGACGCTGGCTCCGCTGGCGCTGCTGACCAAAACGGTCTGGTTGCCGTGGATCAAGCTGGAAAAGCCTGATGCGCGCCTGATTCGCCTCTCTGAAAAGAACAACAACTGGACGTTCAACCTCGGCAACGATGACAACAAAGACGCGAATGCAAAACCATCGGCGTGGTCGTTTCGGCTGGATAATATTCTGTTCGATCAAGGGCGGATCGCTATTGATGACAAAGTAAGCAAAGCGGATCTGGAGATTTTTGTTGATCCGTTAGGCAAGCCGTTGCCGTTCAGCGAAGTGACCGGATCGAAAGGTAAAACGGATCAAGAAAAGGTGGGCGATTACGTTTTTGGCCTGAAAGCACAAGGGCGCTATAACGGCGAACCACTCATGGGGACGGGTAAAATTGGCGGTATGCTAGCGCTGCGTGGTGAAGGGACACCGTTTCCGGTACAGGCTGATTTTCGCTCCGGTAACACCCGTGTCGCTTTTGATGGCGTGGTGAATGACCCAATGAAAATGGGCGGCGTCGATTTACGGCTTAAATTTTATGGCGATTCGCTGGGTGATCTCTACGAACTGACCGGCGTTCTGTTGCCCGATACGCCGCCGTTTGAAACCGATGGCCGACTGGTAGCGAAAATCGACACTGAAAAATCGTCGGTCTTTGATTATCGCGGCTTTAACGGGCGCATTGGTGATAGCGATATTCACGGTTCTCTGGTCTACACCACCGGCAAACCACGACCAAAACTGGAAGGTGACGTCGAGTCGCGGCAGTTACGGCTGGCAGATCTGGGGCCGTTGATTGGCGTTGATTCCGGGAAAGGTGCGGAAAAGTCGAAACGGTCTGAACAGAAGAAGGGCGAAAAGAATGTTCAGCCTGCGGGCAAAGTGCTGCCATATGACCGCTTCGAAACCGATAAATGGGATGCGATGGATGCCGATGTCCGTTTTAAAGGTCGGCGCATTGAGCATGGCAGCAGTCTGCCGATTAGCGATCTTTCTACCCATATCATCCTCAAAAACGCCGACCTGCGCCTGCAACCGCTGAAATTTGGCATGGCGGGCGGCAGTATTGCGGCGAACATTCATCTGGAAGGGGATAAAAAACCGATGCAGGGTCGGGCGGATATTCAGGCTCGTCGGCTGAAACTGAAAGCGTTGATGCCGGATGTGGCGCTGATGCAGAAAACACTGGGTGAAATGAACGGCGATGCTGAACTACGCGGTAGCGGCAACTCGGTGGCGGCGCTGCTGGGAAATAGTAATGGCAACCTGAAACTGTTGATGAATGACGGGCTGGTGAGCCGTAACCTGATGGAGATTGTCGGCTTGAACGTCGGTAACTACATTGTCGGTGCGATTTTTGGTGATGACGAGGTGCGGATGAACTGCGCGGCGGCGAATCTGGATATTGCCAACGGCGTGGTGCGTCCGCAGATTTTTGCTTTCGATACTGAGAATGCGTTGATTAATGTTACCGGCACGGCAAGTTTTGCTTCGGAGCAACTGGATTTAACTGTCGATCCAGAGAGCAAAGGTATTCGGATTATCACGCTGCGTTCGCCGCTGTATGTCCGCGGAACGTTCAAAAATCCGCAGGCAGGGGTGAAAGCAGGGCCGTTGATTGCCCGTGGTGCTGTTGCGGCAGCACTGGCAACGCTGGTGACACCTGCGGCGGCATTACTGGCGTTGATATCACCTTCAGAAGGTGAAGCTAATCAGTGCCGGATGATTTTGTCGCAGATGAAGAAGTGATGATAATTGCCGGATGTCTGGCATCCGGCAATTAAACAGATTTAGATTGTTGGCAAAGTGTGCTTTGTTCATGCCGGATGCGGCGTGAACGCCTTATCCGGCCTACTAATCCTTGTGAATTCAATACATTGTATGGAAATTCAGGCCTGATAAGCGTAGCGCATCAGGCTTTTCACTCTTATTACAACGACTGATGTCGCGTCTCATGCGTCAGCAGCAGAGCGATTAGCGTCAAGCCGGCCATCGCCGCCAGATATAACCCTACCGCACCTAACCCGTAGTGAGTCTGCAGCCAGGCCGCGATATACGGTGCAACGGAAGCCCCGAGAATCGACGATACGTTGTAAGAGAATGATGCTCCGGTGTAACGCACTTCCGTTGGGAACAGCTCTGGCAACAGCGCGCCCATTGGCCCGAAGGTCAGCCCCATCAGACTTAACCCCAGCAGCAGGAAGGCAAAAACCAGAATCGGGTTGCCAGAACCGAGCAGCGGGTTAAAGGCGAACAGTGCGAACAGGATGATCAGTGTGGTGATGATTACCATGCTTTTACGACGACCAAAGGCATCAGCCAGCAATCCGGCTACCGGCACCATCACGCCAAAACCGATTACTGCCATCATCAGCATCCACAGCACTTCATTTCGCGGCAGGCCAAGCCCGACTGGTGCGGCGGCGGTACTGAAGGTCATTGAATAGACGGTCATGATGTAAAACAGCGTATAGGTCGCCAGCATGATAAAGGTGCCGAGTACCGTAACGCGTACGTGTTTGGTCAGCAGCGTACCCAGCGGGATCTTCACCTGCTTTTTCGCTTTAGCGACTTTCTCAAACACCGGCGACTCATGCAGCGACACGCGAACATACAGGCCGATAATCACCAGCACCGCCGAGAAGATAAACGGCACGCGCCAGCCCCAGCTCATAAACTGCTCGTCGGTTAGCAGCCAGGAAAGCAGCAGGAAAGTGCCGTTGGCAAAGAAGAAGCCAATCGGTGCGCCCAACTGCGGGAAGGAGCCATACAGCGCACGTTTACGCGGCGGCGCATTTTCGGTCGCCAGCAGCGCTGCGCCGCCCCATTCACCGCCTAATCCCAGGCCCTGACCAAATCGAGCCAGCGCCAGCAGCAGCGGGGCGAAAATACCAATCGTTGCGTAGCCAGGCAGCAGGCCGATGACCACCGTCGAAATTCCCATCGTTAGCAAAGAGGCGACCAGCGTCGCTTTACGCCCAACGCGATCGCCAAAATGACCAAACACGGCAGAGCCGATGGGGCGCGCGACGAAAGCGATAGCGAAGGTCGCGAGCGACTGTAGTGTCGCCGCCGCCGGATCGCCCTGCGGGAAGAAGATATGCGGGAATACAATAACGGCCGCAGTGGCGTAAATGTAGAAGTCGAAAAACTCAATGGCCGTGCCAATGAGGGAGGCGACAAGGACTTTATTACGCGAGTTGATCGGCGTGTATTCTTGCTCGTTGTCGAGTGTTGTGGCTGTTGCTTGCATAATTTTTTCTTATTTTTTGTCTAACGAATAGCCATATTACGCACAGCAAAAGTGATATTTCAATGTGTAACAAACCACGAAAACGACTAAAAACCAGGCAAAAAGGGGATAATGTTTAGGCTGGTGATTTTTCTTCTATGAAATGCTTCACATAATTTCATAAATAGTCGATAAAACTGGTTTTAGGTTAAATAAAAGTTACCAACTGGATTTATATGCTGAGCTTATGAGTTGGCATGAAATTGTTTGCTCCTGAAGCGATACTGAAAAGGCGAAGGGGGAAGAGTTTCAGGAGGTTATGTGCGCGTTATAGCCGGATGCGATGCTGGAGCATCTTACCCGGCCAGGGGGAGCCAGACCGAATAAATTCGTAGGCCGGATAAAGCGTTTGCGCCGCATCCGGCATATTTTAATGTTGTGTTTTACCCGGCATTCGCGGGTCATCTTTGTACTCGGCGGTGGCAATCCACGCCGCGCAAAACAGCGTCAGACGGGCGAAGAAGTAGAAAAATGCCATCAGCCCCAGCACGGAACCAAAGGCTGCGCCGGAGGGGGATTTCATCAGCGATGGCAGGGTGTAGGTCATCACAATTTTAATCACTTCAAAACCAATAGCTGCGATGAATGTCCCGCGAATTAGCGCCTTTTTCCGTGGGCGGTGACGCGGCAGCCGCCAGAAGATCCAGAAGAAAAGCAGATAGTTGGCGAAGATGGAAATCGCCAGGCCAATCAATCGCCACGTCGGTTTCAGCCACTCAATGCTATTAAGGTGTAATGCGCTAATAATCATTTGCTGCGCAGAACCGGCAACGGAGGTGATTGAGAGCGTCACAATCAGCGCAATCAACAAGCCAATCAGCGAAATAAAATCACGCAGATATTTAACCCAGAATTTTTCTTGATCTTGCGGCGAACGTTCCCAGACATCACGCGACTGGGCGCGAATCGCTTCACGTAAATTGCCCATCCAGTTGATGCCGGAATAAAGTGCCACCGCCAGGCCAACAAGACCTACGGTAGTACGCTGCTGAACAGCGGTGTTGATGGTGTTTTTCAACGTGGCGGCAAGCGTTGGATCGCTGATGTTTTGCAGAATTTTGTCGAAGATATCCTGTAACAGCATCGGATGCGAAGCCAGCACAAAACCCCCAGCGGCAAACGACACCATCAAAATCGGGATCATCGACAAAAACGAGAAATAGGTGATCGCTGCGCCAAACTGATTACCCAGTCGATCGTTAAAGCGTTCAGTCGCGCGAATCAGGTGCGCGATGATCGGTTGGCGTTGGACTTTTTCGGCGGTGGTGGTGACAGTTTCCAGCACCTGGCTGACTTTGCCGCCTTTATCGCTATTATCCAGATGCTTAATCGGCTCATGCTCCAGATCCTGGGTGGGACGTTTGATCTCGTTTTCCTGCGTCATCCGCTCTTTAGTCCTTCAGTCGTTGTCTGTCTTAAAAAGTATAGTCGGTCAGTCCAGGTGCTCTTTCATTACGCCTGCAACCCACTGCATAAACAGGTTTACACGGCGGGAAAGCTCCCGACGCTGAGGGTAAACCAGGGAAATGGAGAGTGGAGCGGCGCGATAGCTGGGCAACACTTCAATAAGCCGTCCGGCGCGCAGGGCTTCGCGCACGGCGATGCGGGGGATCTGAATAATCCCCAGCCCCGCCAGACCGGCGGCGAGATAGGTTTCGCTACTGTTTACCGTCAACATGCCGCCGGACTTAAACCACTGGACGCCATGACCACTGGCGACCTCAAAACCCAATGGGTGCACGCCCAGATGTGGCGTGTAATGCACTACCGCGTGTGAAGTCAGATCGTCGGGATTTTGCGGATAACCAAAGCGCGTCAGATAGTGCGGACTGGCACAGTTGACCATCGTCAGTTTGCCGAGTGGACGGGTGATGAGTCCATCGTCGGGTAACGTACCTGTGCGAACCACACAATCAAAGCCATCATGAAGAATATCTACCTGACGGTCGCTGCTGCTTAATTCGAGTTCAATACCCGGATACTGATACAGAAAATCGGGTAACCGCGGCAGCAACAAATTTTTCGCCATTCCGACCGGGATATCGACGCGCAATTTACCGCTGATGCTGGTGGTATCCTGCAAAAACAGGCCGTCCAGTTCGTTGAGATTACTCAACACATCTTTCGCCCGTTGATAATAGGTCATACCATCCGGCGTCAGTTGTACCCGCCGCGTGGTACGCTGGAGGAGCTGGGTGCCAAGCTGGTTTTCCAGTGCCTGGATTTGACGCGAGACGCTACCTTTCGGCAGAGCAAAGAAATCTGCCGCGCGGGAAAAACTTTCCAGCTCCGCGACTTTGATGAACAACTGCATTGCGTGAATTTTATCCATTTCTTTGACCGATTGTTGTTCACAGCGAAACAGTAACGCGCATATCGCATTATTTATTGTTTTTTCTAACATCTAATGCATGATTTCACAACGGTGCAACGCAGAAAGTGAGGATATTTTAGAGAATAAAGGGTGGATTAGCGTTCCCTGAATAGAGAAATAACCAGCAGAAGGTCATAATTTTGACTCATTTCATAAAATGCACAAACAGCGTATTGCGGATTAGTGCGCAATCTAATCATTTTCTTTAACCGTAGACGTTATTAAAACGAGCGATAAATCTACTTTACTTGCCTGAATGCGGTGCAAAATATAAGGAATTCCTTAAGAATTTTTTAAATAGTGCCCTCGACATGTAATTTCGGGCATTTAGCTGTAACTATTTATATCGGTAACTATTTTCTACGTTTCATCTCTGTAGAATGGCCACCGCCAAATGGCGAATTCTTATTTTGTCTCTCGGGTAATACCCTTCCACTACTTAAGTCTTTTTAACGTATTCAGGTGGAGATTCAGTAATGCAAATAATCATGTTTGACAGGCAGTCAATATTTATTCATGGAATGAAAATCAGTTTACAACAGCGTATTCCAGGGGTAGGTATTCAGGGCGTCAGTCAGGCAGATGAGCTATGGCAAAGACTTGAAAGCTATCCCGAAGCCTTAGTGATGTTGGATGGCGATCAAGACGGTGAATTTTGCCAGTGGTTATTGCAAAAAACCGTGGTGCAATTTCCTGATATTAAAGTGTTAATCACGGCGACGGATTGCAACAAACGATGGTTGCAGGAGGTTATCCACTTTAATGTGATGGCCATTGTGCCGCGTGATTCAACCGTTGAGACGTTCGTATTGGCGGTAAATAGTGCGGTGATGGGCATGATGTTTCTGCCCGGCGACTGGCGAACAGCGCCGGAAAAAGAGTCGAAAGATCTCGCATCATTAAGCGCCCGCCAGCGGGAAATTTTAACCATGCTGGCGGCAGGCGAATCGAATAAAGAGATTGGCCGGGCGTTAAATATCAGCACCGGAACGGTAAAGGCGCATCTGGAATCGCTTTATCGACGTCTGGAAGTGAAAAACCGAACCCAGGCGGCAATGATGTTAAATATCTCCTCCTGAAGAGGATAATTTTACAGCCAGCAGGATATTAGCGGCTGGCTGTAAAAAATATTACGGTTCGCCGTATAAACCAATTAAACGGCGTGCCACACCGTTGGTCCAGCCAAACCCGTCCTGTAACGGATATTCACCGCCGCCGCCTTCGCGGGAGATACCATCGGCAATATGGTATTTCTCGATCAGTTTGTGGTGTTCCTGGTAGAACTGATTCACCGTCTTCAGCCAGCTACGAGCGATCTCATCACCCAGATGGTCATCTCCGTACATTTTAAATCCCTGAATCGCCATCCATTGTAACGGTGCCCAGCCGTTGGGTTTATCCCACTGCTCACCGGTTTCATACTCGCTTGCCAGAATCCCGCCTGGTGTCAGTAAACGGCTTCGCACGGCATTTGCCAGACGATCGGCCTGTTCGTGGTTTGCCATGCCGACATATAACGGCACGATGGCCGCAGCGGAAAAGAGAGCCTGTTGTTCGCGCCGCCAGTCGTAATCGCGGTAGATTCCGTTTTCATCATCCCAGAGATAACGGTTTACCGCATCGCGGCGGGCGCTGGCTTTTTGGCGAAACAGCGCTTCTGTCTCTCTATCACCTTTCAGCGCCGAGATGTTGGCGATGGTACTCTCCAGTTTAAACAGGAAAGCGTTCAGGTCGATGGGGATGAACTGGGTGGTGCGAATACTCGCCAGACGACCCGCGTCACGCAGCCAGCGGGAGGAGTAATCCCAGCCAGAAGCCGCGCCCGCACGTAAATCGCGATACACTTCGTTGGGGGGGCGACCGGAATGTTTTGCGGTTTCTACGTCCTCAAGCCAGGATTCGTCGCGCGGTGTGTCACGGTCATCCCAGTAGCGGTTAAGCAGCGAACCGTCCGGCATCCTAACAACATGGCGATAGGCCTGATTGGGGATCAGCGATTCTGCACCGTCCATCCAGAAGGCATATTCCATTTTCAGATGATCAAGATAACGGCGTGCGCCGCGTACCCCATCTTCTTCAAACAGCTCCACCATCAGAGCGAAAACCGGTGGCTGTGAGCGGCTCAAATAGTAGGTGCGGTTGCCGTTGGGGATGTGGCCGTAGTTTTCGATCATCCAGGCGAAGTTATCGGCCATGCATTTCAGTAAATCTTCGCGTCCGCTTTCCGCCAGCCCCAGCATGGTGAAATAGGAATCCCAGTAGTAGGTTTCGCTAAAACGGCCTCCGGGGACAATGTACGACTGCGGCAGCGCCAGCAGAGAAGACCACGGGATGTGATCTTGCGGTTCGCGGGTTAACACTGGCCATAGCTGGTCGATATGCTCTTTTAGTGAGTTTTGTGGGTCCGATACATACTCGCTGGAGTAGACTTCCGGTAACCAGAAGTGATTTTCAACGAATCGGCGCAAGTCAAAATCACGGTGGCGGCGAACCTTACGGTAGCGGATTAATATATCCAGCGGGTCCATTTTCGGCGCACAATCGGGAAAGGTTTTACTGTCGGGGAAAATTTTTGCCGACTGAACATGTTCGAACAGTTCGAGATAGCGGTCAGCAGGCGTTAGCGCGTCAGAGGCAGGCAATCCCTCAATCATTTCGGGTTCTGGCTCTGCCTCGAGCATCTCATCCAGTTTTAATTCATACGGATCCAGCTCATAACAGAGATCGACTTCGATCGTCAGTTCGTCTGGATTAGGGGTTTGAATTTTCTGATTGAGCATAAGGATCCGACCTCCGAAATTCGTCGCTAATTATCGGGCTTTCCTTTAAGGGTAGTCATTCGTTCCGCCTGGTGGGCGACAAAGCGTGCGGTAGATCACGTTTATTAATGGAGAAAAAATATAACTCACTAATATTCAAAGAGAATATTATATATGTTGTTTCCCGTCATTCTTCACTTTCGGAATATTCATGTAATCTGTTGAGAAATCAGGATATGTCATTGTTGTTACGAATAAGAGTAGCGGCTACCTGTGTAACAATGCAGAAGGTCACCAACTTTTTTGTAATTAAAATAAAAATTAATAAAGAAATGCCAAAATATACATTTGTTTTAATAAGCTATAAATATAATATTATTAGCGATAACTGATTATATAAATAACGTTATTTCACTCTTAGGATTTTGTTATTTAAATTACACCGGCAACTCCTTGCGTCTATTACAGATAAATCCTACTTTTTTATTGCCTTCAAATAAATTTAAGGAGTTCGAAATGGACCAGAAGTTGTTAACGGATTTCCGCTCAGAACTACTAGATTCACGTTTTGGCGCAAAGGCAATTTCCACTATCGCGGAATCGAAACGTTTTCCGCTGCATGAAATACGCGATGACATCGCATTCCAGATTATCAATGATGAATTATTTCTCGACGGTAACGCCCGTCAGAATCTGGCGACTTTCTGCCAGACCTGGGACGATGAAAATGTCCATAAATTGATGGATTTGTCGATAAATAAAAACTGGATCGACAAAGAAGAATACCCGCAATCTGCAGCAATTGACCTGCGTTGCGTAAACATGGTTGCTGATCTGTGGCACGCGCCTGCGCCGAAAAACGGTCAGGCCGTTGGCACCAACACCATTGGTTCTTCCGAGGCCTGTATGCTCGGCGGGATGGCGATGAAATGGCGTTGGCGCAAGCGTATGGAAGCCGCAGGTAAACCGACCGATAAACCAAACCTGGTGTGCGGTCCTGTGCAAATCTGCTGGCATAAATTCGCCCGTTACTGGGATGTGGAACTGCGTGAGATCCCTATGCGCCCCGGTCAGTTGTTTATGGATCCGAAACGGATGATTGAGGCCTGCGACGAAAACACCATCGGCGTGGTGCCGACTTTCGGCGTGACCTACACCGGTAACTATGAGTTCCCGCAACCGCTGCACGATGCGCTGGATAAGTTCCAGGCCGACACCGGTATCGACATCGATATGCATATCGACGCTGCCAGCGGTGGCTTCCTGGCACCGTTCGTCGCCCCGGATATCGTCTGGGACTTCCGCCTGCCACGCGTGAAATCGATCAGTGCTTCTGGTCATAAATTTGGTCTGGCTCCGCTGGGCTGCGGCTGGGTTATCTGGCGTGACGAAGAAGCACTGCCGAAAGAGCTGGTGTTTAACGTTGACTATCTCGGCGGGCAAATCGGGACTTTTGCCATCAACTTCTCGCGTCCGGCGGGTCAGGTGATTGCCCAGTACTATGAATTCCTGCGCCTCGGTCGTGAAGGCTACACCAAAGTGCAGAACGCCTCTTATCAGGTCGCCACTTACCTGGCGGATGAAATCGCTAAACTGGGACCGTATGAGTTCATCTGCACCGGTCGCCCGGACGAAGGTATCCCGGCGGTTTGCTTCAAACTGAAAGACGGGGAAGATCCGGGATACACCCTGTATGACCTCTCTGAACGTCTGCGCCTGCGCGGCTGGCAGGTTCCAGCCTTCACCCTTGGCGGTGAAGCCACTGACATCGTGGTGATGCGTATTATGTGTCGTCGTGGCTTCGAAATGGACTTCGCTGAACTGTTGCTGGAAGACTACAAAGCCTCCCTGAAATACCTCAGCGATCACCCGAAACTGCAGGGTATTGCCCAGCAGAACAGCTTTAAACATACCTGATAACAGGGCGTTATAATAATCTTTGCCCCGGTTTGAAAACCGGGGCATACGTTCATTAGCGCAATATTAATATTATATTGATTTTGTATTCATGGCGTTGTTAAGTTGTATCTAATATAAATCTTTCTAAAATCAAACAAAATGACGCCAGTAGATCATTTGTTTTGTATTAATCTCCTTACGTTGGTACTTTCGATTTTTTATTATAAATTCAATGCTCTTACACAATTTTCCTTCACATTTAATCAATTCCCCTGTCAAAATTGTTTAAATTTATTTGCCAATAAATTTGACTTAAGATGGCGGCGTGCTACATTAATAATCAGTAATATATTTATGTTATATTAAGTCAACTATGCAATCACAATATGGGAATTGTTTAATTGCGTACGCAAAACATAAATTTATTCTCACTATGTTGAATGGTGAATATCGCTGCTTTAATGGTGGTGATGTGGTTTTTGCGGATGCAAGCCAGATCTTGATTGATAAGTGTGTAGGTAACGTCGTATTAGTCACGAAGGACACACTTTCACTATTTCTCCCGATGCTCAAGGAGGAGACGCTAAATCTTTATACCTATAAAAAAGCTCCTTCGTTAGTTGTTCATCATTGTTCCAGAGAGATCCCTGTTTTTCAGGAAGTTGTACATCTTTCGCAAAATCAAGATCTCCGCTATGGTGAGATATTACGTAAAAGAGCATTAACATTTGCGTTATTGTCTATTTTTCTTGAAGATAAACAGTTTATACCACTGCTTATGAATATTTTGCGACCGAATATGCGAACGCGGGTTTGCACGGTCATCAATAATAATATTGCTCATGAATGGTCATTAGCACAGATTGCCAGTGAGTTATTGGTGAGTCCGAGTTTGTTAAAGAAAAAATTGCGTGAAGAAGAGACATCGTATTCACAGTTACTGACTGAATGTAGAATGCAGCGGGCGTTGCAACTGATTGTTGTTCATGGTTTTCCAATAAAACGAGTAGCCGTATCCTGCGGTTATAACAGTGCGTCGTATTTTATTTATGTCTTTCGAAACTATTATGGTATGACGCCGACAGAGTATCAGGAGCGAATAGCGCAGGGAATACTGAATGGTGACCCGATAGCAAGTTTTGTTGGGCAGGGAAATTTTTACAGTTCTGAACGCCATGCTGAAGGGATAAGACTCTGATTCTTTACTCAGACATAAAAAAAACCCGGCATAGGGGACCGGGAAGAGGATAGTCTGCCGTCTCCAGACTAATAAACCGTTATAACGCTCCTTGTTGACACGGGAAACTTTGTGCTCTCAGTAAATAAAATATAACTTTAATTGTCGATAATATCAGCCATTTTTTTATAAACATAAGCTATACGCTTTCTTAAAATATATTGCTGACGCATTTACTTATTAGTAATTAGCTGTTATGTACACTGCGCTATGGCTGGCTTTTGGTCCTACCAATTTTGGCAGTTTTGGCTCACGGAGTGAATCATTCATCATTTCATTTGTATACTGAAATTGTAATGTTCGTGGTAATGGAATATAAGGGCTTGTCATGGCACATGTTTGTTCGGTGATCCTCACCTGTCGCTCATTTGATATATACCATGAGCAGCAAAAACTATCTTTGTATAAAGATAGTATTCTACTGATAGAAAAAAATATGGCGGAGAGTTTTGACTTTAATGAATCAAATGTCCGCAGGCTGGATATTGATGAACGAATAATTACTCATTACTTACACAATGTCCGTCCACCGTTCCGGTGTTTAGGATTGCACAATAAAAAAAAGCTGTTAGTTAACATGACCCCACCGATGCCGTTGGTTACAGCAATATTCGATAGTTTTACTAAAGAGGACATTGCTTCAACGACATTAAATAATATGCTCTATTTCTCCTGCCTTTCGATGTTTTCACGAAATAAAGAGCTGATTCCATTCCTTTTTAATAGTATTAGTACCATTGCAGGAAAAGTTGAACGCATTATTAGCTTTGATATTGCCAGACGCTGGTATCTGCGTGATATCGCAGAAAAGATGTATACCAGTGAAAGCCTAATCAAAAAGAAGCTACAGGATGAAAACACCTGCTTTAGTAAAATATTACTGGCCTCGCGAATGTCGATGGCCAGACAATTGCTCGAGTTACGACAATTCCCGCTACCGATGATCGCAGAAAAATGTGGCTATAGCAGTACGTCGTACTTTATTAACACTTTCCGCCAGTATTATGGCGTAACACCACACCAGTTTGCGCAACAGTCAACAGGGACTTTTTCCTGACTTCATCTATCATTCGAAAGTCGGTCAGGATCTGCTTTACGCTTCATGTAAAAATCTTTTCCCATCCATATTTGCCGGGGGCACCGGCAAGTTCTCTTTGGCAGTTCGCAAACGGATATTAGTATTTTCAGGAGGAAAAGGTGCAGCATGTTTGGAGTTATTAAGCTGATTATTCATATAATTACGGGAATGCTGGTTTGTGTCGTACTGTTCAAGTTGATGACCAATGGCTGGAGTGGTTTCTACTTTCAATGCTGTTTGCTAAGTCTGGTATTCCTGATGGTTAGCTGGTTGTTGAGTAGTGAATGGTTGTCAGGAAAGAGTAAGGCAGAACATTCACGTTCAGCCTTACTCTCATTCATACGTTACGCTTTTTTAAAGCGGGCAAAGAGATGTTCCACAACGACGAAAAAGACGGGAACGAAGTAAATCGCCAGCACGGTTGCTGCAAACATCCCCCCCATAACGCCTGTACCGACCGCATTTTGTGCGCCGGAACCTGCGCCATGACTGATAACCAGTGGCAGTACGCCAAGAATAAAGGCCAGAGAGGTCATCAGGATCGGGCGTAAACGCATCCGCGCCGCTTCGATAATCGCCTCTACCGGTGTCTTCCCTTCTTTCTGCATCATCTCAACCGCAAATTCGACGATCAGGATGGCGTTCTTGGCTGAAAGCCCGATGGTGGTCAGCAAACCGACCTGGAAGTAGACGTCATTGCTCAGGCCGCGCAGGTCAGTTGCCAGTAATGCGCCAATAACGCCCAACGGAACAACCAACATCACCGAGAATGGAATTGACCAGCTTTCATACAACGCGGCGAGGGCGAGGAACACCACGACCAGTGAAATGGCATACAGCGCGGGTGCCTGGTTGGACGATAACGCTTCCTGATACGACAGCCCAGTCCAGGAGTAGCCGACGCCCGCCGGAAGTTTAGCCACCAGTTCTGCCATAAACTTCATCGCGTCACCGGTACTTTTTCCAGCAGCGGCCTCCCCTAAAATCTCCATCGACGGAATGCCGTTGTAGCGTTCCAGTCGCGGCGAACCGTAGGTCCATTCTGTTGAAGAATAAGCGGAAAGCGGTGCCATCGTGCCGGAGGCGTTGCGTACATACCACTGGTTGATGTTGTCCGGCAGCATACGGAACGGTGTTCCTGCCTGGACATACACTTTTTTCACACGCCCCTGGTTGAGGAAGTCGTTCACGTAGCTACTGCCGAAGGCGGTAGAGAGGGTCTGGTTGATATCAGACAGCTCCACGCCCATCGCTTCGGCTTTCGCGGCGTTGACGTTCACTTTGAACATTGGCGTATCTTCCAGGCCGTTCGGGCGAACCGCCGTTACCTGGTCAGGCGATTGTGCTGCCAGTGACAGCAGCTCGTTTCTCGCCTGGGTCAGCTTTTCGTGCCCCAGGTTGCCGTTGTCCAGTAGTTCCATATCAAAACCTGATGCTGTACCCAGCTCCGCTACCGCAGGTAAGTTGAACGGGAAAATCACCGCTTTATTGATACTGCTCAGAGCCACCATCGCCCGCTGAATGATTGCGGTCACCGAGTTTTCCTCACCGACGCGTTCAGACCACGGTTTCAGGCTGATAAATGCCAGACCGTTGTTTTGTCCCTGGCCGCTAAAGCCGAAGCCGCCAACGGTAAACACCGACTGGACATTATTTTTCTCTTTTGTCAGATAGTAATCGGTTACTTGTTGCAGCACTTTAGTGGTGTTAACCATTGTGGAACCTGACGGTAACTGCGCCGTGGTCATAAATACCCCCTGATCCTCTTCCGGTAAGAAAGAGGTCGGTGTACGCAGGAACAGCACCGCCATCCCGGCACAAATCAGCAGGTATACCACCATATAGCGACCAGTGCAGCGCAACAGTGAGCGGGTACTGTCGGTATAGTGCTGAGTCGATTTCTCAAACAGATGGTTGAAGCGTTCGAACAAGGCGTTCGGTTTGTGACCGCCTTCCGGTGTGGCTTTCAAAATGGTGGCGCAAAGGGCTGGGGTCAGACTCATTGCCACAAACACCGAAAGCAACATAGAGGAGATCAGCGTAATGGAGAACTGGCGATAAATTTCCCCGGTTGCGCCGCTCATAAAGGCCATCGGCATAAATACCGCAGAAAGAACAACGGCAATCCCGACCAGCGCACGCTGGATTTGTCCCATCGATTTATGCGTCGCTTCTTTCGGTGGCAGTTTATCTTCCGCTATCACGCGTTCAACGTTTTCTACCACCACGATGGCATCATCCACCAAAAGCCCTATAGCTAACACCATCCCAAACATGGTGAGGGTGTTGATGGTAAAACCGACCGCCGACAAAATCGCAAATGTGCCGAGAATAACGACCGGCACGGCGATAGTTGGGATAATCGTAGCGCGAATATTTTGTAAAAACAGATACATGACCAGGAAGACGAGGATGATAGCTTCAACCAGCGTTTTGAAAACTTCCTGAATTGAAATTTTGATAAATGGTGTGGTGTCGTAAGGGTAAACCGTTTTCAGGCTGGCGGGGAAATAGGCTGATAATCGGTTTAACTCCGCTTTTACCGCCCGCGAGGTATCAAGGGCATTCGCTCCGGCAGCCAGCTTGATAGCAATCCCGGCAGCAGGTTTGCCGTTATAACGCGCCACAGTGGAATAATCTTCTGCCCCCAACTCGATGCGGGCAACGTCGCGCAGCAATACTTGCGAACCATCTTGCTGCACTTTCAGCAGGATTTTGCCAAATTCTTCCGGCGTTTGTAGACGCGTCTGCACAATGATTGAGGCGTTCAGTTGCTGGTCTGCCGCCTGTGGCATCCCCCCCAGTTGACCACCGGAAATCTGGTTGTTCTGTACCTTGATTTGGGAAATAACATCAGAAGGAACGAGACTGTATTTATTGAGTTTTTGTGGGTCCAGCCAGATACGCATGGCGTACTCTGACCCAAAGAGCTGCACGCTACCGACGCCCGCGGTACGGCTTAGTGGATCCTGGAGGTTAGAAGCCACATAGTCCGCGATATCGTATTGGTTGAGACTACCGTTATCAGAAATAAACGCCGCTACCATCAGGATGTTGCTGCTCGACTTATTAACGCTGATCCCTTGTTGCTGCACCGCTTCTGGTAACGAAGGCATCGCGAGTTGCAGTTTATTCTGCACCTGAACCTGCGCAATATCGGGCGATGTTCCCGTTTCAAAGGTCAGGGTGATGGAAGCATTGCCTGCCGCATCGCTGGTTGATGACATATACATCAGGCCATCCAGCCCATTCATATTTTGTTCGATCACTTGAGTGACCGAGTCTTCTACCGTTTGCGCATCAGCCCCCGGATAGGTAGCGCTGATGGTGATGGTCGGCGGCGCAATCTGCGGATACTGCGCAACCGGTAGGTTCATGATCGCCAGCCCACCCGCGAGCATCATAATAATGGCAAGTACCCAGGCAAAAACCGGGCGATCAATAAAATAGTTAGCCATGAAAGTCCCCTTAAGCCTGCAACGTTACTGTTTCGATTCGGTGCTGGCGTTTTCCTGGCTGGAGGAAATTGCGCGTGCTTTGATACCTGGATGAATGCGTTGCAAACCGGAAACGATCACCCGATCGCCAGCTTGCAAACCAGAGGTAACAACCCACTGATTTCCGATGGCTTTGGTTGCGTCAATTTCGCGTAACTGTACAACATCGTCTTTATCCAGAATGAGCGCCGTTGCTTTGCCCTGGGAGTTATGGGTAACGCCTTCTTGCGGTACTAACAACACATTCTGCCGACTACCTTCATCCACCAAAGCCGTGACGTACATACCAGGCAGCAAGTCTCCATTCGGGTTGGGGAAAATTGCACGCAACGTGACGGAGCCGGTGGTTTCATCCACTGTCGGGTCGGAGAATTTCAGCGTGCCGGTCTGGCTGTAACGTTTGCCATTTTCCAGGTTAAGCTGCACTGGCGTACTGCCCTGAACCTGTTTGATTTGCCCACTGGCGACTTCCTCTTTCATGCGCAAAAAATCCTGCACTGATTGGGTGAGGTCGACATAAATCGGGTCCAGACGCTGCACGGTTACCAGAGAGTCTCCCTGATTAGCGGTGACTAATGCGCCGACGGTCACCGACGATTTTCCGCTGACGCCAGTAATGGGCGAGGTGACATTAGCGTATTGCAGATTGATGGTTGCCTGCTCAACAGCCGCTTTGGCGACGGCGACATTGGCTTCCGCTTCATTCAGTTGGGTGTGCGCGGTGTCGTAATCCTGGCGGCTGACATAGTTGGTTTTCAGCAACGATGCCTGGCGATTGAAGGTGATGCGGGCATTGCTGGCGGTGGAGAGGGCTTTCGCCAGCGAACCTTTCGCGGAGTTCAGCTCTGCCTGCAATGGAGCAGGGTCAATCTGATAAAGTGAATCCCCCTGGTTGACCTTATCACCCTCGATAAAGTTGCGTTTAATGATAATGCCACCCACCTGGGGGCGTATCTCGGCAACTTCATAAGGAACGGTTCTGCCGGGCAGTTCGCTCATCACATTGACCGAACCGGGGGAGAGCGTCACTACCCCCACTTCAGGCGTCATAGCGGCGGCATTTTCCGCCGATTTGTCATCGCAGGCGGTGAGCATCGCGCCGCAGAATAACAACGGTATTAACAGTTTTCTTTTTCTGTTCATTTTAGTCCCTGAAAATTCGTGAGAAATAACGGTTCTTTGAATTACGCGCGGGGAGAGGTATGAGGGATTTACAGACCAGCGGCATAATGCAAGCCATGGGGTTGTAAGCCAGCGAGGGAGCATGTAGGCAGAGCGACCAATATAGTGACGCGAATGGCAAAAAAAATGTTGCCGTTCTGCCGACAGTCTCTGCCTGCATCCGGGCAACGAAGGTTTCTACTGGTGGATACACATACCAGGGGAATAAGCTCGTTTTTGCTTCTCCTTTGGTTATCACCGGGAGTAATGGAGTCAGCATTTGCATCCCTCGTCATGCCAGCCATTAATTTCAGGCAATTATCGCTGGGCCACATCGACTCCTTATTTAGAAATAAGAAGAGATCCCCAGAGTCACGATGTCGCTC
Organism: Escherichia sp. KTE159; assembly: GCF_000408805.1. Taxonomy (NCBI): domain Bacteria; kingdom Pseudomonadati; phylum Pseudomonadota; class Gammaproteobacteria; order Enterobacterales; family Enterobacteriaceae; genus Escherichia; species Escherichia sp. KTE159. The sequence goes on along the minus strand of NZ_KE137292.1, from coordinate 3,388,361 downwards.
ATACGTCTAAGTTTCAGCTTGTACATGATATTGAATTTCTGGATCTTTAATGTTTGTTGAGAAATATTCAGTGTTGACGTGATATTACTTTCATTTTTATTTTTCAGAATCAGTTGCATGATTTTGAATTGATTATGCGAGAAACATAATTGAGAATTCTTATGGGGCAAGTGTTTTCCATAGGTAATATCAAGCAGAGTGTTAATGCTTTCTTTGCGGCTGATAAAATAAATAGGTGACTGACTTTTAAGTTTACTGATGTGATAAGGTGCCAGAACAATGATTCTTTCGGCATCTAATTTCTCAAGAAACTTAATCGCTTCTTCATCAAGGATATGATTATGATAGGTATCAATGATCACCTTGAATGGTTTGTTGCCTATGCTTTTTATCTCTGACAGGGAGTTGATTTTTATCATTTCGTGATTATCTTTCAACTGCAAAAAGCCCTGTAAAAGAAAAGAATCCTTCGTCATGAGAAAAATCATAACTTGCTCCTTAGCCGTTATCGTTTCGAACATGTTGTCCTTTTCATTATTTACATCCATGTCCGAATATGGTGTTCAATATAGTAAACGCCTATAAGAACTTTGCCCTTCGTGAACTAATACGTCTATTAACACTAATCAAAACTTCAGATTTATCCATTACGTACTCCATATATTGATCCTAGGTAATATTCCTGGTTGTTATCAATTTGTGATTAGTAAACAGAATATTAACAGTTTGCAGGAATCTACCCAAGAATAAGTTATAATTTATCCGTTTGTGATCTCTGAAGAATATTACTAAAGTTAAAGCGTAATCCGATTTAAATATTGAGTCTCCTTGTTTCTATTTAAGCTGGCAATTGGATTGCCAGCTTTCTTTTAGTGCATTGATAGTGCAAAAACAAACCCCAGACTGTACCCATAGTGTCGACGTTTATGGAACCTTCAGTTCACTTTCTCACAGCACTTCTAAAACATTAAACCTGACAACGAAAAATATCAGCCATGATAATGTTTGAAATGGCTAATTTGCTGCAAAATAAAGAAAAATATAAAATTTTTAAATGGTTGGTTTAATCGTTGTGTGATAGTTATTTCAACAATAGTACGTAATTTATCAAAGGAGTAATGCGGTGATGTGAATATTGCCAGGATCATAGTTATTATACGTAACTATGATCCTGGCTAAAAAATGGAGCAGAGATAGGTCTGCTAGTTATTATTTTTTACGAACAAACTAGCAAAGCTGAACAGGCTGGCAGCGCTAAATATCAGTTCGATCCCTACCAGGGTTGACACCAATGTCACAGAAACCATTGGCGTTGCGCCAAGGAAGATCCAGGCAATGACGATATCCAGCACGCCAATAACGAGTTGTAACCAACTGCCTTTCATTGAGCGCTGGCGATACCAACTCATCAGGCGAATAACCCCTGCGACACAGAACAATCCTGCAATAAACGCCGCAATGGCGAAAATCCCCAGTTCTGGTGCACGGATGAAGAAATAGCCGATCAATAAATAGGCTATCGCCACGAGGAAACCCGATAATACAGGCCAGAAATTATGACTGCGGTTGCTGAATAATCCAACAATAAGCGCAATACCCGAACAGATTAATAATACGCCAACGACTGTGCTTAGAATGTCGCCAGAAACAAACGGGAAACTGATACATAACAAACCGACGATAAACAGCAGCACGGCAATAAACTGGATCGCTCTGCGGTGCTTTTTAAGCATCTCCAGATCAAATTTTAAAATTGTTGCCTTATCTATATATAACATAGAACCACCCTATAAATTTAAGAAGGAAAACCCCTGCTATCAATCTATGCCAAAAATGCATCAGAGAATGCAGTTGATTTAATAAAAATTTCCTAATTACTGTGCTTGATGACTATGTAACCTATTGTATTATAATAAAAATATCTGATTTTGATATTTTGTCTCAACATGACATACCCAGAAAACCAGGTTATAACCTCAATGTCGAAATTGATTCGTGACGGCTCTTTCACTTTATAGTTGAGGATATTACGATGAAAAAAGTATTAGGCGTTATTCTAGGTGGTCTGCTTCTTCTGCCTGTAGTGAGCAATGCAGCCGATGCGCAAAAAGCAGCCGACAATAAAAAACCGGTCAACTCCTGGACCTGTGAAGATTTCCTGGCTGTAGACGAATCCTTCCAGCCGACTGCAGTCGGTTTTGCTGAGGCTCTGAATAATAAAGACAAACCAGAAGATGCGGTTTTAGATGTTCAGGGTATTGCAACCGTAACGCCTGCTATCGTTCAGGCTTGTACCCAGGATAAAAAAGCCAGCTTTAAAGATAAAGTTAAAGGCGAATGGGACAAAATCAAGAAAGATATGTAATTAAGGGAATGCGTTACATCGTATTTCCTTAAATATTGAACAGGCCGGAATACCTTGCGTTAAAAGCAGGTGATCCTCCTGTTCATATGTAAATTATTTATTGAATGGGTTGTAAAATGAATATTTCATCTCTACGTAAAGCCATTGTTTTCGTTGGCGCTGTAGCAGCTCTGTCACTGGTGAATGCGCAATCTGCACTGGCTGCTAATGAATCTGCTAAGGATATGACTTGTCAGGAATTTATTGACCTGAATCCAAAAGCAATGACACCTGTTGCATGGTGGATGCTGCATGAAGAAACAGTTTATAAAGGCGGTGATACTGTAACCTTAAACGAAACTGACCTGACTCAGATCCCTAAAGTGATTGAATACTGTAAGAAAAATCCGCAGAAAAATTTGTATACCTTCAAAGATAAATTGGCAAATGTCCTGCCGAATTAACAGGAATAAAGCAAAAAGGAGTAGCAAGTTGAGCCATCTTGCTGCTCCTTTTTGCGTTTTTATATGACTAGCGAATTCATTATTCGTTTGATCCTGGCCGCAATTGTTTGTGGTGCTATTGGCATAGAAAGGCAAATACGCGGCAAAGGTGCTGGTTTACGTACCCATGTCTTGATTGGTATGGGCAGTGCGCTGTTTATGATTGTGTCGAAATATGGTTTTGCTGATGTGCTGGCGTTCGACCATGTCGGGCTTGATCCCAGCCGTATTGCCGCTCAGGTCGTCACTGGCGTCGGGTTTATCGGCGCGGGGAACATCCTCGTTCGTAATCAAAATATTGTCGGTTTAACTACCGCTGCGGATATTTGGGTAACAGCAGCGATCGGTATGGTGATTGGCAGCGGCATGTATGAACTGGGGATTTACGGTTCTGTAATGACCTTATTGGTGCTGGAAGTCTTCCATCAATTAACCTTCCGCCTGATGAGCAAAAATTATCATTTGCAGCTTACGTTGGTGAACGGTAATACAGTGTCGATGCTCGACTGGTTTAAGCAGAAAAAAATAAAAACAGATTTAGTTTCGTTGCAGGAAAATGAAGATCATGAGGTGGTTGCTATTGATATCCAGCTTCATGCTACGACGCCGATAGAAGACCTGTTGCGATTACTAAAAGGAATGGCAGGGGTGAAAGGTGTTTCAATTAGCTGATGTTCATAATAGTTAATTCGACAGGAGTACCAGACTGGCACTCCCGTCGTATTTAATGATCGAGGACGATCAGTGGCGAATGATTAGCGGGATCGCTTAATACTGTAATATCCGCGCCGTAGAGCGTAGTTAGCGCCTGCTGCGTCAACACATCTTGCGGTTTGCCATTTGCGACAACTCTGCCTTTTTGCATTAATACGACACGGTCAGCATAACGGGCAGCAAGATTAAGATCGTGCAATACGCAGCAGACGTTAAATTGCCGTTCTCGAACTAACTGACGTAATAAACGAAATAGATGTTGTTGATGGTGAATATCCAACGCCGAAGTTGGTTCATCAAGAAATAACCATTTTGGCGAGGGTATTGCTTCCCAGAGTTGCACCAGCAGGCGAGCCAATTGTACACGCTGTTGTTCGCCGCCGGATAATTGCCGGTAGTCGCGGTTAGCTAACGACTGACAGTCACATAACGCCAGTATTTGTGCCGTTTCATCACCCTGATTACCGGTACGATAAGGATGTCGCCCCATCTGGATCACTTCTTGTACGCTGAATGGAAACGCCATATGGCTATTCTGACGCATCACGGCCCGGTGTTTCGCCAGTTCGGTAATTGACCATTCATTTAATGGCTTATTAAACAACCGGCATTCGCCGCTATCAGGTTGAAGATAGCCGGTTAGCTGGCGAAGCAGCGTGGATTTTCCCGCACCGTTAGGGCCGAGAATGGCAACAATTTCTCCGCCGGGAAAAGTCAGCGAGACATTGTCAGTCAGACGTCGCCCATGAAGGCTATAAACCAGGTTTTTGGCGCTGATCATGCGATCCTCCGGTTACGCAGAATCAACCACATAAAATAAGGCCCACCAAGCAGACTGGTTAATAATCCTACGGGCATTTCTGCTGGCTGTACCAGCGTGCGGGCAAGTGTGTCTGCCATCAGTAACAAACAGGCTCCGGCGAGGGCAGAGCAAGGGATTAGCCAGCGGTGATTCGCCCCGGTCGTCATGCGAATCAGATGCGGGATCACCAGGCCAATAAAACCGATAATGCCGCTTACCGATACCGCAGCACCAACCAGCAGCGAGCTAATCAACAGTAATTGTTGGCGTTTACGCTTTACGTTCACGCCGAGGTAATGGGCTTCTTCATCACCAAGTTGCAGCAAATTCAGCGTCCCGGCGAGACAGGTTGTTGCCATAATGGCTGGCAGAATGAATGAACTGGCGACCAATAATGTCGGCCATTGCGCCTGACCGAGATTGCCCATCATCCACAACGTGAGTTGTCGTAGCTGCTGCTCATCGCCTATATAGCTCAGTATGCCGATCGCCGCACCGCACAGGGTGTTGATGGCGATCCCGGCGAGTAACAATTGCATCATGCTGCCATCGCGATGGCGCTGTGTGATGAGAAAAATGACGGTGCAGACCACTAAACTTCCGGCGATGGCAAACACCATTTGCTCATAGAGCACCAGCACCACAGGGAAGGAAAAGGGCAGGACAATTGCCACGCCAACCATTAATGCTGAACCGCTACTGACGCCGAGCAATCCTGGGTCAGCCATGGGGTTGCGAAAAAGCCCCTGCATAATTACCCCAGCGGTTGCCAACGCTGCGCCTACCAGCACTGCCAGTAAAACGCGTGGCAGGCGAATATTCAGCCAGATATCGCGGTATTCCTCATCAAGAAGGGCGCTAAAGCTGATTTTTAACGCTCCCTGACTGGCACCGAACAGCACCAGGGCAAGCAATAATAGTGATAGCCCCATAAAGACACTGGCGGAAGAAAATGAATCCTTGAGCACGTAAAACTCCGTTATGACGTTGCGGCGCGGAGAGCCTGCGCCGCATGGGATTACGCCGGTTTCAGGCCCGGTTCAATCAGACTGTAGATCTGCTTATTGAGTGCTGGCGCGTTTGCCAGTTCATGAATGTGTGCGGCAACATCGGCACGGCGGACAAAACCATGACACTCCTGATTTTGTATCCGTTGTGCTTTGCCTGTTGCTGCGCCGTCAAGCAGTCCGCCAGGGCGGAGAATGGCGTAGTCAAGCCGGCTGGTTTGTAGCCAGCTTTCCGCCAGTGTTTTTTCCCGTACCGCCTGACCAAACGCGGCTTTTGCCCGCTCCGATAAGAACGGCCAGCTATCGCCGCATCCCAAAGAAGTCACCAGAATCATGCGTCTGATGTCTGCTTTTTCGGCTTCATCAATCACTGTTCTGTGCGCCAGATAATCCTGTGCGCCACCCATTGATGAGATGACAAGCGCATCCGAACCCGCAGCGCGACAGGCGGCTGCGACTATGCTGGCGTCACAAGCGTCACCAGTAAAAACCTGTACGCCTTGTTGCGCCAGCCTCGTGGCGGCATCGGCATGACGAACGACAGCGACGACCGGACGTTGTTCCGCCAGTGCCAGTTCGAGCGTTCTGGCTCCAACCCCCTTTCCGCCTGCGCCAAAGAGTAGCCAGGGCGTCATCAGGCGTGTTCCTTCAGAGATGCCGCCAGAGTATGGAAGGCGCTGACTTGTTCACTCAGGAGCTGACGATGCTCATTCCGACCGAGGAAAATTTTCAGCATGGCGTTGCCTTCTTTATTGAAAAAGAGAATAGAGGCGGTATCCATGCCCATAAATTTACGTTCGATCAAGGCAATATGCGTGCAGTTTTCTGCTTTGATATGCCCGGACATGCCCTGTTTTCCGCGCAGGTTGAAATAGCCGTGGCGATGGAAACCGGAAGGTAGTTCGCCGCTAAATTCGAGGATCACATCAGCGGTATGCACCAGCGTGGTGACCTTGCCCCATTCGCAGACGGTATCCCAGACAGTATCGAATTTATCGCCTGGCACGATTGTCGGGGAGGGGAGGTTTTTCACCACTTCCAGCAGTGAGGTATTGTATTGTTCGGCAATGGCCTCCAGCGTACCGTCTGGCTCCGTTTTCAAAAATTCCTGTAACGAGACATGGCTCATAAGTCACTCCTGTTATGGTTTTTCAAGCGCAATCGCTGGCGCATTAAGTATCTGAATTAGCTCATTAAGAGACTGCAAAATGTTGCTTGCCCAGAAACGACCTTCATTGGTCAACCGCAGGCAAGTTGAAGCATCGCGGCTTAAGCCTTTTTGGTGCCACTGAGCCAGTAACGGTGCGAGTTTTTCGGCATGTGGCGTAAGTTCGTCCAGCGGTACACGCGCCGTTTCAATACCCGACTGCAAGGTATGACGCCACTGCGCGTTACGTTCGGCGTTACGCATGAGCATCATCAACGGTTTTTTGCCTGCCGCGACGGATTCATGCCAGGTCTGAAGATTGCGTTCGTTCATCCAGGAGTAACCATTAATCGAACCGCCTGCGCCGGAACCAAAGGCCAGACAATCGGCACCTTGCTTAATCAGCAAGTTATAGAGATTGCGTTCGCGTGTGGTGCGGCCCCAGTGGCTGTTACTGATGCAGCGCCAGCCCGCGTCTTCCATAAAATCACATCCTTGCAGGTAAAGATCGCGACGTTCTGCCGGAGAGGGCACGGTAGTGCGCCCGTTTTCCACGGCTTTGCCCAGCGGCGTGTTGGGAAGGACGTTGAGCGCATAGAGATCGACGCCGTCGAGGCCGATATCACGGGCAATAGCCAGATCTTCTCCCCAGGTTTGTGCATCCTGACCAGGCAGGCCAAACAGCAGGTCGCAGACCACCGCAGCACGGTCGCGTTTGACCAGGCTTTCCATAAACGCAATGGCAGTTGGGCCATCTGAGGTGCGTGCCATCTTCTTGCGGATTTTGCTGTTAAATGACTGAATGCCAATCGAGAAGCGGTTTGCTCCCGCATCAAGGCAAGCGTCGATTCGGTCAGCGTCAAAATTCAGCACCCGGCCTTCAATCGTGATTTCGCAATCAGGTGCCAATGGCAGCTTTTCTCGTAATGTGGTGATGATTCTGGCCAAATCGCGTGCCGAAAGCGCGGAAGGTGTACCGCCACCGAAATAGACCGCATGGATGGGCGCGGACTGATGCAATACGTTGTCTGACTCCAGTTCGATTTCTCGAATCAGGGCGTCGGTATAATGAGCACACGCATCTTCATTAAAACGATTCTGATAAAAACCGCAAAACGTGCAGTGTGTCGCACAAAATGGAATGTGCAGATAAACCAGTCGTTTACGTGGTGTTGCTGTTTGGTTGATCATCGCTTGCCAGGTTTGCGCCAGTTGCTCTTTGGCGACCGGAATAGCCCCGCGAAATGGCATCATGGCGCGTCTGTCTTTAAATGGCTGCGTACCGTCTAAAGCAAAATGTGGCTTGAGATCTAACGTAGTATTCGTATTCATATGTCTGATTCAAATCCATTTATTGCGGCCAAAGTTGCTGGTGTAACGACTCAACGACATCAGCAATACGCGGGCCCATTCCCAGAATCAGGTTTTGATCAACGGTGATAATACGCTGGTTCTTCCAGGCGGCAGTGTGGGTAATTCCGGCAATAGAACGCAGACGATTAATATCGCCATCGACCATTTGTGAGGTTACGACAATCACTTCAGGGTTAGCCGCAATCAGCGATTCCGCGCTGTAGCTTTTGTATTGCTGGTGGGTAGCGACGTTTTCTGCTCCGGCAAGCGACAAAATGGCGTCTGCGACGCTGCCTTTACCGGCAACCTGTGGCGCACTGCCGCCAGCAGAGAGAATAAACATCGCTTTAACCGGGGCTTTTTTTGCCGCCACGCTTTGCTGTACTCGCTCCAGGCGTTGATTAATTTGTGTCACCAGCGCGTCACCTTGTTCAGGAACCTGTAACGTTTTTGCCAGTTGATGAATGTTGGCGTACATCTGCTCAAGGGTGGCGGGTACACGCGGCAGAGTGACGACATTGACCTTTTGCGCCCGTAGCTGGTCGAGCACAATTTGCGGTCCTGCATCCTGCCAGGTAATTACGCTATCCGGGCGAAGTGACAAAATGCCTTCGCTGCTTAGCTGTTTCCAGTAGCCAATATGCGGCAGTTTGGCGGTTTCTGGTGGATAAGATGTCGTTTCATCGACACCAACCACGCGGTCGCCAGCGCCCATCGCGTAGATCAGCTCCGTCAGTGATCCTCCTGCGACCACAATGCGTTCGGCAGCCGTTGCACTAAAGGCCCAGCTAAGTGCCAACACTGCCGTAAACAGTTTTTTCATGGGGATACGTTTTACAGTGGTCTTCGCGGTGGAGGCCATAACTGAAATACATAACGTTAGTGGGGAAAAAATAAACAGCCTGTTGGTGATCCTTGGCAGCATATGAGAACTCGTATCAAATTGAGAATGATCATGATTATCATTTGAGTTATATATGAAACACAACCATCGATTCAATACACAAGGTGTTACAAGCGTATTTATTTTTGATTTTTATCAAGATGCTTCGTCAGCTAACGTTATTGTTGCCGACTAAATTTCAGGGCGGGAAAAAGCGGAGATCTCAGAGATATTGCGGCTTACAGAGCGAAGAGATGGGGAAATTATTGCCGTTAACGACAAAGCTTCGTGATGACGCCGTGAGGAATTACCACAAGAACAGGATGGTTTCCAGGAGACAAGATAGATTTCATAACCCCCTGTTTATTGTGCTAATAGCGGTTAAAAAAAAGCTTGATCATAAAAAATTGATCGATAATAATTCTCATTATCACGATTGGCTTTAACAAAATATGACTATATGGATAACAAATTCATAGCTTTTGCGAAGGATAACGCACAGCACTCTTCACTTCAGACGTGGTGTACCACTTTGCCTGACAAAGAGGGCGTGCTTTTGCGCAATGGTCAGAAATACCAGGTAATTTCACGGGATATAAACGCCAATTAACTCACCCGGCTAATACTATCGCGTTGAATCACAAATAAATTTATTTTTCGCCAGCCACCCCGGTTTTTACCCAGGCAGCCAGCATTTTTTATTTTCCTCATGGAGAATCGCTATGTCACGTCCGCAATTTACCTCGTTGCGCTTGAGTTTGTTGGCTTTGGCTGTTTCTGCCAGCTTGCCGATGATTGCTTTTGCTACTGAAACCATGACCGTTACGGCAACAGGGAATGCACGCAGTTCCTTCGAAGCGCCAATGATGGTCAGCGTTATCGACACTTCCGCCCCTGAAAACCAAACGGCTACGTCAGCCACCGATCTACTGCGTCATGTTCCAGGGATTACCCTTGATGGTACTGGGCGTACAAATGGACAGGATGTGAATATGCGTGGCTATGACCATCGCGGCGTGTTGATCCTTGTTGATGGTGTTCGTCAGGGAACCGATACCGGGCACCTGAATGGGACTTTCCTCGATCCGGCGCTGATCAAACGTGTTGAGATTGTCCGTGGACCTTCGGCATTACTGTATGGCAGTGGCGCATTGGGAGGGGTTATCTCCTACGATACGGTCGATGCAAAAGATTTATTGCAGGAAGGACAAAGCAGCGGTTTTCGTGTCTTTGGCACTGGCGGCACGGGAGATCATAGCCTGGGGTTAGGCGCGAGTGCTTTTGGGCGAACGGAAAATCTGGATGGTATTGTGGCCTGGTCCAGCCGCGATCGTGGTGATTTACGCCAGAGCAATGGCGAAACCGCGCCGAATGATGAGGCCATTAATAACATGTTGGCGAAAGGGACCTGGCAAATTGATTCTGCCCAGGCTCTGAGTGGATTAGTGCGTTATTACAATAACGACGCGCGCGAACCAAAAAATCCGCAGACCGTTGAAGCTTCTGACAGCAGTAATCCGATGGTTGATCGTTCAACGATTCAACGTGATGCGCAACTTGCTTATAAACTCGCGCCAGTGGGCAACGACTGGTTAAATGCCGATGCAAAAGTTTACTGGTCGGAAGTCCGTATTAATGCCCAGAACACGGGGAGTTCCGGCGAATATCGTGAACAGACAACAAAAGGTGCCAAACTGGAGAACCGCTCCACGCTGTTTGCCGATAGTTTTGCTTCTCACCTGCTGACATATGGCGGTGAGTATTATCGTCAGGAACAGCATCCGGGCGGTGCGACAACGGGCTTCCCGCAAGCGAAAATCGATTTCAGCTCCGGCTGGCTACAGGATGAGATCACCTTACGCGATCTGCCGATTACCCTGCTCGGCGGAACCCGCTATGACAGCTATCGCGGCAGCAGTGATGGTTACAAAGATGTTGATGCCGACAAATGGTCGTCTCGCGCGGGGATGACTATCAACCCGACCAACTGGCTAATGTTATTTGGTTCGTATGCCCAGGCATTCCGTGCGCCGACGATGGGTGAAATGTACAACGATTCTAAGCACTTCTCGATTGGTCGCTTCTATACCAACTATTGGGTGCCGAACCCGAACTTACGTCCGGAAACCAACGAAACTCAGGAATACGGCTTTGGGCTGCGTTTTGATGACCTGATGTTGTCCAATGATGCCCTGGAATTTAAAGCCAGCTACTTTGATACCAAAGCGAAGGATTACATCTCCACAACCGTCGATTTCGCGGCGGCGACAACCATGTCTTATAACGTCCCGAACGCCAAAATCTGGGGTTGGGATGTAATGACGAAATATACCACTGACCTGTTTAGCCTTGATGTGGCCTATAACCGTACCCGCGGCAAAGACACCGATACCGGAGAATATATCTCCAGCATTAACCCGGATACCGTTACCAGCACCCTGAATATTCCGATCGCCCACAGTGGCTTCTCTGTCGGCTGGGTTGGTACGTTTGCCGATCGCTCAACACATGTCAGCAGCAGTTACAGCAAACAACCAGGCTACGGCGTGAATGATTTCTACGTTAGTTATCAAGGACAGCAGGCGCTCAAAGGCATGACCACCACTCTGGTACTGGGCAACGCCTTCGATAAAGAGTACTGGTCACCGCAGGGTATCCCGCAGGATGGTCGTAACGGAAAAATTTTCGTGAGTTATCAATGGTAATCATCAGCCCCGATATTTCGGGGCATTTATCTGGAAGGAAGAGAGACAATGAACCACTACACACGCTGGCTTGAGTTAAAAGAACAAAATCCCGGAAAGTACGCGCGTGACATCGCAGGTTTAATGAATATCAGCGAAGCAGAACTGGCATTTGCCCGTGTCACGCACGATGCGTGGCGGATGCGCGGCGATATTCGTGAAATTCTCGCGGCGCTGGAAAGCGTTGGCGAAACCAAATGTATCTGTCGTAATGAATATGCTGTTCATGAGCAAGTTGGGGCATTTACCAACCAGCATTTGAACGGCCATGCCGGATTAATACTCAATCCGCGCGCGCTGGATCTGCGTCTGTTTCTCAACCAGTGGGCCAGTGTTTTCCATATAAAAGAAACCACGGCTCGCGGCGAACGTCAGAGTGTTCAGTTCTTTGATCATCAGGGCGATGCGTTACTGAAAGTTTATGCCACCGACAATACCGATATGGCGGCATGGAGCGAGCTTCTGGCGCGTTTTATTGTCGAGGAAAATACGCCGCTTGAGTTAACAACGGTTGATGCACCTGCTGCGCATAGCAACGTCGATGCCAGTGCTGTAGAGCAAGAGTGGCGTGCGATGACGGATGTTCATCAGTTTTTTACGCTGCTCAAGCGGCATAACCTGATGCGCCAACAGGCGTTTAAACTGGTGGCAGACGATCTGGCCTGCAAAGTCGCCAATAGTGCGCTGGCGCAGATTCTGGAATCCGCCCAGCGAGATGGCAATGAGATCATGGTGTTTGTTGGCAACCGTGGCTGCGTACAAATTTTCACGGGTGTGGTAGAAAAAGTGGTGCCAATGAAAGGCTGGCTGAATATTTTCAACCCAACATTTACTCTTCATCTATTAGAAGAGAGCATCGCTGAAACCTGGGTTACCCGTAAACCGACCAGCGATGGCTACGTGACCAGCCTGGAATTGTTTGCCCATGATGGTACGCAGATTGCGCAACTTTATGGTCAACGTACAGAAGGCGAACAAGAGCAAGCGCAATGGCGTAAACAGATTGCGGCACTGACGCAAGAAGGCGTTGCTGCGTAACGTGTCATTGTCCGGAGGTCTGGCTGTCGCCGGGCCTCTTTATAAATATCGGCTGGAGAATTCAGACCAGATAATCAATATGTTGATGCCGTACCAGTTCGTTGATCCGCCTGAGGTTGAGGATCATCATAATATTGTGTTTATGGCAGTAGAATGTTTTTAATGAGATTTTTAGTTTTCCCAGAATATCTTCTGTCGTCATTTGATTTGCAATGCAGGTCAGAACCTGATGCTGTTTGCGCGAGAGTGACACATCCGCTTCTGGCGCAGAACAGTAACTGCCATTGAGCAGCGCGACAAAGTCAATAATCGTAATATTTCTCTGAACAAAAGTTACCGGGACTTTCCCCAGACAGCGTTTAATATTAAACGGCGAGAAAACAATGACATGGACAGGTTGCAGACGTTCAATTTTGTTGAGCATTGATGAGTGGAATACATTATTCATTAATGTATCAATAATCACCAAAGCACTCTGATGCAACGTTAAGTCAATCTCTTCTTCGTTCTGTATATGAACGACATTACCCTTACTCAAAATATTTTTCATTGCGGTGAAAAACATGATGTCTTTGGTAATTATAAGAAACATAACCGACTCCTGTTGCGAGCATTAACTTCATAATCAGGTTGCCAAAGGTAATAAACAGGGCAGGACTTATAATTATAGTTGTATATTAATATTCATATTAAAGATGCAGATATTTGGAAAATATCTGCATCTTTAAACTAAATTATTTCACCAGTTCTGGCGTTACCTGGCTAACCGCATTGGTGTAATAAGGTGCGCCCCAGCCGGGTTCTGGCCAGAATGCGCCGTAGCCGTAATCCCACAGGTTGTAGGTGGTGTTGACCACTTCTCTCAAATGCCACACCTGAATCCCCTGTACATTCACGTCAACGAAGTTATACGGGACTTTATTGATAAAACCTGGCTGTTCGCCCTGAATCGTGCCGAGAACGGTGACAAAGTGGTTACGGTAGTTCACTGGGTCAAGGAAGCCATTTTGTCTGGCGAGCAGGCGACCCTGATAGTTGGCTTCAATTTCAGGTTTGGCATAGCTATCCAGCGGTAATACGGCGATTTCTAACAACGTATCTGTTTTGCCGTTAATAACGTTGATAACCTTACCGCCAAAGCGTGCCTGTTGACCAACATACAAATTTGGTTGGTTATGAACAGCAACAAAACTTTTTTGAATATCAGGTTGGTTATTGCCTTTGATATTTTGCGGAATCGAACTACATGCGGCAAGAAAAAATGAAAGGCTGAAGATGAGTGCACCTTTTGTCTTGTTCATGTTACTATCCTTATCAACAAATGTTAAAACCATAATAGATATTTCTTTATGGTTTTCATCCAATTCTCAGGTGATATGCCTGATAGTAATGTAAACCTGTCTGATATTTATATCTTGAACATTAGTCCCAGAGAGAGCATTGCTGTGTGATGTTATTACCCGTCTATTTATAATACTAGTCCTTTATTTAACTATTTTAATTAAATTGTTTTTTCTCTTATGGAACATAGAGTGCTAATTATTATCATTATGGTGATAACTGTTTATTAAAAGGGAAACTATTTATCTGTGAGGGCAGGAAGCGCAATTTACTGAAATTGCACGATCTCGCATCCGCTAAGAAATGATACGCGCTGCGTCAACGATTAGGGGCACAGTCGCCCCCTTTGTTTATTTTAATCGTTTACCTGAATCATCAACCACTTTCTCACCGTCTTCTTTGGTGAACGCCCCTTTCTGAGCATCCGGCAGGATCTCCAGCACTACTTCCGAAGGGCGGCACAGCCGGGTTCCCAACTGTGTTACCACAATTGGACGGTTAATCAGAATCGGGTGTTGCAACATAAAGTCGATTAACTGATCGTCAGTAAATTTATCGTCTGCAAGACTCAGTTCCTCATATGGTTCAACGTTTTTACGCAGCAGCGCGCGTACCGAAATTCCCATATCGGCAATGAGTTTGACCAGCTCGTCACGAGCCGGTGGGGTTTCCAGATAGTGGATAATAGTCGGTTCTGTACCGCTGTTGCGGATCATCTCCAGTGTATTACGCGACGTGCCGCAGGCCGGGTTGTGATAAATGGTAATGTTGCTCATATCAGTATCTCATTACAAAGTGAAAGAGAGACGTAGCGCCAGCGTGACCAGCGTTACAAACAGCACCGGCAGGGTCATAATAATTCCTGTACGGAAGTAATCCCCCCAGCTAATCGTCATATTCTTCTGCGAAAGTACGTGCAACCAGAGCAGTGTTGCCAGGCTACCAATTGGCGTAATTTTCGGCCCCAGATCGCAGCCAATAACGTTGGCGTAAACCATCGCTTCTTTGATCACGCCGGACGCCGTGCTGCCATCAATAGACAACGCACCAACCAGTACCGTAGGCATATTGTTCATAATAGAAGAGAGGAAGGCGGTCAGAAATCCGGTGCCCAGCGTCGCGGCCCACAGACCGTTATCTGCCAATACATTAAGTACGCCAGAAAGGTATTCTGTTAGCCCCGCATTGCGCAGGCCATAAACCACCAGATACATGCCGAGTGAGAAGATGACAATCTGCCAGGGTGCGCCGCGTAGCACTTTACCCGTATTGATAGCATGGCCGCGTTTAGCGATTACAAACAAAATTAGCGCGCCCACTGCCGCAATGGCGCTTACCGGGATACCGAGCGGTTCCAGAACGAAAAATCCCGCCAGCAAAAGCAATAAAACAACCCAGCCCGTTTTGAAGGTGGCAGGATCTTTAATTGCTTCGGCGGGAGGTTTCAGCAATGCCATATCGTAGTTCTGTGGAATATCTTTGCGAAAGTAGAGATGCAACATCACCAGCGTGGCCAGTATTGCGGCGATGTCCACCGGCACCATGACCGAGGCATATTCGCTAAAGCCGAGGCCAAAGAAATCTGCCGAAACGATATTTACCAGGTTGGATACGATAAGCGGCAGGCTGGCGGTATCGGCAATGAATCCAGCCGCCATGACGAATGCAAGCGTTGTGCCTTTACTGAAACCTAAAGCCAGCAACATGGCGATAACGATCGGCGTCAAAATAAGTGCCGCGCCATCATTGGCAAACAGAGCCGCAACGGTCGCACCGAGCAGGACTATCCAGGTAAACAGCAAGCGGCCACGCCCATGACCCCAACGTGAAACATGCAGCGCCGCCCATTCGAAAAAACCGGATTCGTCCAGCAGCAGGCTGATGATAATAACGGCAATAAATGCAGTAGTCGCATTCCAGACAATATTCCACACCACAGGAATATCGCCCGGATGTACCACACCCGTAACTAACGCCAGTCCCGCGCCCAACGCCGCACTCCAGCCGATGCCTAAACCTTTCGGCTGCCAGATAACCAATATGATGGTCAGGACAAAAATAGCGCCTGCCAGTAACATAATGCCTCCCTGAAATAACATATGCGAAAATTCATATATGTGTGGGTGAATTTTTTAGCTGCAAATGGTCTTACTGTCTGCGGAACAATTTTGTCGGGCCAGGTTACGGACAATTGCCTGAACATTTTCCTGTTCACATCTCCAGGTCTGCTCAATAATTTTCGCAGCCCAGGAAGGAATATGCGGCGATAAACGGTAATGAACCCACTTACCTTGTTTGCGATCCAGCAATAAGCCGCTTTCACGCAGCAATGCCAGGTGGCGTGAGATCTTGGGCTGCGACTGATTCAGGGCAGTACAGAGATCACAGACGCATAACTCACCCATCTCGCTGAGCAGTAAAACGATACTCAAACGCGTTTCATCGGCAAGAATTTTGAACAGTTGGATGGGTAACAGAATTGACATATTGCGCTCCTGATTGTTGCAGGTAGTGTCTCTCTTCGAAATGAATAAGTCAAAAACATATATGATTTAACGGATGTATAGGTGCAAAGGAAGGTAATGGGTGTGAATTAAGAGTTGGGTATTTATTTGAAAAGGGGTCTGAATCAGGACGTAAAAAAACCGACTTGTCGTCGGTTTTTTACTTTCCAGCCCAGAGTTGGTGGCCCTGGTCGGAGTGAGATAGTCGTTATCTAACAATGAGACATGCACCGTGACAGGCAATGGATGAGTAAGCGGATGCATTCTCACTCCATAGCATGGAGAAAACGGGTGATTGATAAAGCAATCATTGTTCTTGGGGCGTTAATTGCGTTGCTGGAACTGATCCGCTTCCTGCTTCAGCTTCTGAACTGATAGCGGAAACGTAGCTAAGGGCAAAGAGCACACCACTCTTTGCCCTTTAACATTTAACGCATAGTAACGAACTCTTCTGCCGCCGTCGGGTGAATAGCGACGGTGTTGTCGAAGTCTTTCTTGGTTGCGCCCATCTTCAGCGCTACCGCGAAGCCCTGCAACATTTCATCCATACCAAAACCAATACCATGAATACCGACAATCTTCTCTTCTGGCCCAACGCATACCAGCTTCATGCGGCACGGCTGGCGGTGAGTGGTGACAGCGGTATACATGGCGGTGAAAGAGGATTTATACACTTTCACCTGATCGTCGCCGTACTGCTCACGCGCCTGCGGTTCTGTTAAACCAACAGTACCAATCGGCGGATGGCTGAAAACGACGGTCGGAATATTGCTGTAATCCAGATGTTCATCCGGCTTGTTATTAAACAGGCGTTCAGAGAGACGACGACCCGCTGCTACTGCAACCGGCGTCAGTTCCACCGCGCCAGTGTTATCGCCCACCGCGTAAATACCTTCAACGTTAGTATTTTGATATTTATCGACGACGATATAACCTTTTTCGTTGGTTTTAACGCCAGCAGCTTCGAGGTTGATATTGTCATTGGCAGGTTCACGCCCAATCGCCCAAATCAGGCAATCCACCGTTTCACTGCGACCATCTTCCAGCTCCAGCGTCAGGCTGCCATCGGCATTTTTCACCACCGCTTTCGGGATTGCATTGGTGTGCAGTTGTGGGCCTTCGGCGTTCATCACCTCGACCAGTGTTTCAGTGATCATCGGATCAAAGCTGCGCAGTGGTGCGTGTTTACGCACAAACAGATGCGTTTTCGCGCCGAGGCCGTTAATCACGCCAGCCAGTTCAACGGCGATGTAACCTGCGCCAACAACCGCCACGCGCTCTGGTAAAGCGGGAAGGGCGAAGAAACCATCAGAATCAATGCCGTATTCCACGCCCGGAATATCCGGATGGCTCGGACGGCCACCGGTGGCGATCAGAATATGATCAGCAGTGATGGTTTCACCGTTAACTTCCAGCGTTTTGGCATCAACGAAGCGAGCAAAACCTTTGATTACATCGACGTTATTTTTACCGAGTACGTTTTCATAGGAGGTATGGATACGGTCGATATAGGCGGTACGGCTGGCGATCAATGTATCCCAGTTGAACTTATTAATGGTGGTATCAAAGCCATAATCCGGGCCGTACATGTGGATGGCTTCACGGATTTGCGCCGCGTGCCACATCACTTTTTTCGGCACGCAGCCGACGTTCACGCAGGTGCCGCCCAGTTCTTTGGCTTCAATCAGCGCGCATTTCTGGCCGTACATAGCCGCGCGGTTGATGGAGGCGATACCGCCGCTGCCGCCGCCGATGGCGATGTAATCATAGTGTTTAGTCATGACAGAGTGTCCTTATCGTTGATTACCGCGATTGTAGCGCGAGACGTAAAAGGTGCCAGCAATGGCTGCAATTACTCCGGTACGATCCAGTTTACGGTAGCGTGCCCGGTGCCTGCCGGAACCAGTTTGCTGTGTAGCCACGGCAGCACGTTATTCATTTGCTGTTCCAGCTTCCACGGAGGGTTAATGACAATCATGCCAGAAGCGGTCATGCCACGGCGATCGCTGTCTGGCAGCACCGCCAGTTCAATTTGCAGAATTTTGCGAATACCGGTCGCTTCCAGATCGTGGATCATGCGCTTAATTTGCTGACGCAGCACTACCGGATACCACAATGCGTAAGTGCCAGTGGCGAAACGTTTGTAGCCTTCTGCTATCCCACTGACCACCGCCTGATAGTCTGTTTTCATTTCATACGGCGGGTCGATAAGGATCAGGCCACGGCGGGAGACCGGCGGCAGTTTAGCTTTAAGCTGCAGGAAGCCGTCAGCTTTTTCTACGCGCGCACGGCTGTCTTTCTGAAATTCAGAACGCAGTAACGGATAATCGCTGGGGTGCAACTCGGTCAGTTGCAGGCTGTCTTGTTCACGCAGTAACTGACGGGCAATCAACGGCGAACCAGGGTAATAACGTAGCTGCCCACTACGGTTGAAGTGTTTTACCACATTGATGTACGACTCCAATTCTGCGGGCAGGTCATCCTGCTGCCAGATACGGGCGATGCCTTCGAGATATTCGCCTGTACGCTCGGCATGTTCGCTACTTAACTGATAACGCCCCGCACCCGCGTGGGTATCGAGATAGAGAAACGGTTTATCTTTCTCTTTCAGCGACTCAATGATCAGGCTCTGAACGGTATGTTTAAGGACGTCGGCGTGGTTGCCAGCGTGAAAGCTGTGGCGATAACTGAGCATGGGTAAAGGTGTTCCGGTAAGTAAAAATCGGCCCGTATTCGGGGCGCACAAAAGCGTATCAGAACAGTATACCGAAAAGAGGCCGCCGCCGCGAAAGCGTAACGTTTCTCATTGAAATTCACTACACTTAACCCCATGCTATTACCCATTACGCGTCGGATGGCATCGGCCTACCAAAGTAGGTCGGATAAGACGCCTGCGTCGCATCCGGCGAAAGCGCCTGCGAGCGTTTCGTTCCCCCTATTTAACCAGGACTGTACCTATGACGAATCCGTTACTGACTCCCTTTGAACTCCCGCCGTTTTCAAAAATCCTCCCGGAACATGTGGTTCCAGCCGTCACTAAGGCGTTGAACGACTGCCGCGAAAATGTAGAGCGCGTGGTAGCGCAAGGGGCACCGTACACCTGGGAAAATCTCTGCCAGCCGCTTGCAGAAGTCGATGATGTACTGGGACGTATTTTCTCCCCGGTTAGCCACCTGAACTCGGTGAAAAATAGCCCGGAACTGCGTGAAGCTTACGAACAAACGCTGCCGCTGCTGTCGGAATACAGCACCTGGGTAGGGCAACATGAAGGGCTATATAAAGCGTACCGTGACCTGCGCGATGGCGATTACTACGCCACGCTGAACACAGCGCAGAAAAAAGCGGTTGATAACGCACTGCGTGATTTTGAACTTTCTGGCATCGGCCTGCCGAAAGAAAAACAGCAGCGTTACGGTGAGATTGCTACCCGTCTTTCCGAACTGGGCAACCAGTACAGCAACAACGTCCTCGATGCGACGATGGGCTGGACTAAACTCGTCACCGACGAAGCGGAACTGGCGGGTATGCCAGAAAGTGCATTGGCTGCGGCAAAAGCTCAGGCCGAAGCGAAAGAACTGGAAGGTTACCTGCTGACGTTGGATATCCCAAGCTATCTGCCGGTAATGACCTACTGCGACAACCAGGCCCTGCGTGAAGAGATGTATCGCGCTTACAGCACCCGCGCCTCCGATCAAGGCCCGAACGCTGGTAAGTGGGACAACAGTAAAGTGATGGAAGAGATCCTCACCTTGCGTCATGAACTGGCGCAATTGCTGGGTTTTGAAAACTACGCCTTTAAATCACTCGCCACTAAAATGGCAGAAAATCCGCAGCAGGTGCTTGATTTCTTAACCGATCTGGCAAAACGCGCACGTCCACAAGGTGAAAAAGAACTGGCGCAACTGCGCGCCTTCGCCAAAGCCGAATTTGGCGTCGATGAGTTGCAGCCGTGGGATATTGCGTACTACAGCGAAAAACAAAAACAGCATCTTTATAGCATCAGCGACGAACAACTGCGTCCGTACTTTCCGGAAAACAAAGCGGTTAACGGCCTGTTTGAAGTGGTTAAACGTATTTACGGCATCACCGCCAAAGAGCGTAAGGATGTCGATGTCTGGCATCCGGATGTACGTTTCTTCGAACTCTATGACGAGAACAACGAACTGCGCGGCAGCTTCTACCTCGATCTGTATGCCCGTGAAAACAAGCGCGGCGGGGCGTGGATGGATGACTGCGTAGGCCAGATGCGTAAAGCCGACGGTTCGCTGCAAAAACCGGTCGCTTACCTGACCTGTAACTTCAACCGTCCGGTGAATGGTAAACCGGCGCTGTTTACCCACGACGAAGTGATCACCCTGTTCCATGAGTTCGGTCACGGCCTGCATCATATGCTGACCCGCATCGAGACCGCAGGCGTTTCCGGTATCAACGGGGTGCCGTGGGATGCAGTCGAACTGCCGAGTCAGTTTATGGAAAACTGGTGCTGGGAGCCGGAGGCGCTGGCGTTTATCTCTGGTCATTATGAAACCGGCGAACCGCTGCCGAAAGAGCTGCTGGATAAAATGCTGGCGGCGAAAAACTACCAGGCAGCGCTGTTTATTCTGCGTCAACTGGAGTTCGGCCTGTTCGATTTCCGTCTGCACGCGGAGTTCCGTCCTGAACAAGGCGCGAAGATCCTCGAAACGCTGGCAGAAATCAAAAAACTGGTTGCCGTGGTGCCGTCTCCATCCTGGGGGCGTTTCCCACATGCTTTCAGTCACATTTTTGCCGGAGGTTATGCAGCAGGTTACTACAGCTACCTGTGGGCCGACGTGCTGGCGGCGGATGCCTTCTCACGCTTTGAAGAAGAGGGTATTTTCAACCGTGAAACCGGACAGTCATTCCTCGACAATATTCTGAGCCGTGGCGGTTCAGAAGAGCCGATGGAGCTGTTCAAACGCTTCCGTGGTCGTGAACCGCAACTGGATGCGATGCTGGAGCATTACGGCATTAAGGGCTGATCAGTCAGTGAAAATCTGCTTAATTGATGAATCGGGCACCGGAGACGGTGCCTTATCTGTTCTGGCGACCCGCTGGGGGCTGGAGCACGATGAAGACAACCTGATGGCCTTAGTGTTAACGCCGGAGCATCTGGAACTGCGCAAGCGCGATGAGCCGAAACTTGGCGGTATTTTTGTTGATTTTGTTGGCGGAGCGATGGCACACCGACGCAGATTCGGCGGCGGACGCGGTGAGGCGGTAGCAAAAGCGGTGGGCATTAAGGGTGATTATCTGCCGGATGTAGTCGATGCCACTGCAGGTTTGGGGCGCGATGCCTTTGTGCTGGCTTCGGTGGGCTGCCGCGTGCGGATGCTGGAGCGTAATCCGGTGGTTGCCGCGCTGCTCGATGATGGCCTGGCGCGTGGCTATGCCGATGCGGAAATCGGCGGCTGGTTACAGGAACGTTTGCAGTTAATTCACGCCTCCAGCCTGACGGCGCTGACCGATATTACCCCGCGCCCACAGGTGGTCTATCTCGACCCGATGTTCCCGCATAAGCAGAAAAGTGCGTTAGTGAAAAAAGAGATGCGCGTGTTTCAGTCGCTGGTTGGGCCGGATCTCGATGCGGATGGGTTGCTGGAGCCTGCTCGCCAGTTAGCGACAAAACGCGTGGTGGTCAAACGGCCGGACTACGCCCCGCCGCTGGCGAATGTCGCCACGCCTAACGCGGTCGTTACCAAAGGGCATCGCTTTGATATTTATGCCGGGACACCAGCGTAAAAGTAAACCGGGTAGCGTTACTGCTACCCGGTTTGCTGCAGGAAAAATTAATTGCTTTCTGGCGTCTCAATCATCCGTTTCAGCCACGGCACCATCAGCAGCATTACCACCGCAACGCCCAGCGTGACCAGACCAATTTTGCTAAACACATCGATGTAGACCGGTAATGTCTGTAGCGGATCGGTAATGTTGTCCGGCACGGCGGTAAATGTCGCTACATAGCCGCCCAGCAAGAATGCGGCTGCCTGCGTCAGGAACCACATCCCGAGAATAAATCCCATCAAATGCTGCGGCACCAGCGCAGCAATCATCGCCAGACCCAGGGCGCTAATAAACAGTTCACCCAGGCTCTGGAACAAGTAAACCAGGACGATAAACCACGGCGATGTCAGTCCCTGGGCATCAGCAAACCACATCCCCGCAGCGGCGGCAGTCAGAAAACCCAATGAACACATAAACATGCCAAGGGTGAATTTCATCGGCATCGAGAGATCTTTGCCTTTGCTGCCCAGACGGGTATAGATAGTCGCCAGTACCGGGCTGGCAATGACCACCCAGAACGGATTGAGCGCCTGGAAGCTGACCGGGTTGATGGAAAAGCCGAGGATTTCATGATGCACGTTGTTGATGGCAAAGAAGTTCAGTGATGTTGGCATCTGGGCGTAGAGGATGTAAAACACCACCGCTTCGAGCATCAGCACAAAGGCGACAAACATCTTGTTGCGCCCGGTTTTATCCAGCTTGAATGCCTGACGGAAGAAAATAATGGTGACGACGATGGAGAGGACTATCAGCACCAGGTTGGCAACTTCCACGTTGTGCATCAGCCATGCGCAGACGAAGATCATCACAACGCTGCCAATCAACACGTACAACAGTTTGCTGAAGCTCATTGGTCGGAAGTCTGGCGCAGAACCAATATCTTTTACCATTCCACGACAGGCGATGTAGACCAGTAACGCGACAATTAACCCCGCACCGCACAGATTATAGGTGACGGAATAACCAAATCTGTCAGCGATAACTGGTGCCAGCGATAATGCTATCAACGAGCCGATGTTGATTGACATGTAAAACAGGGTGAAAGCGCCATCGAGCCGCGGATCTTTTGGCGGATAGCACTTAGAAAGCAAGCTGGCAGGGTTGGCTTTAAACAAGCCGTTGCCGACGGCGATAGTCCCCAGCGCGATGAAGATCAGGTCAGGTTTGAGTAACGACATCCCGGTCATAAAGTAGCCAATCGCCAGCACAATTGCCCCGAGAACAATGGTGCGTTTGGTTCCCAATAGATGGTCGCCAACATAACCGCCGATCGAGATAAGGCCATAGACCAGCGCCGCAAAGGCACCAAAGGTGACAAAGGCTTGCTCTTGTGAAAATCCGAGCTGTTTAACGAAGAAAACCGCCAGCACGCCTTGCACGCCGTAGTAGCCGAATCGTTCCCATAATTCGACAAAAAAGATCATAAAAAATGGGCGAGGTTGCTGCAGCATCCCAGTGGGTGTTGTTGTATTCATATTTATTAACCTTCCAATACCGTCCTGAAAAGTATGAACGCGTAAGTGATTGCGCGCGAAAGATTTTACACGCGTCTAAAATTCTTAATATTGATGTAATGAATGCATTAATGCACTATCACAGCAAAAATAACCAGCCAATCATGCTGATGTTTTTATGTGTAATGGCGTTACATGCTTTTTTATGGGGTGTAAATTTGAATTGCTCGCTACGCAGTGAGCTTTCTGACTGCAGATTAACATCGGCTCAAAACAAAAAGCAGAACGCCCGCATGAGCGGGCGTTCAGGAGCAAGTAGAGGGGAATGATTATTCTTCTTCGTCACGCAGTGGAACAATCAGCATATCAACGTGAACGGTGTTGATTAGCTGGCGTGCGGAAGACATCAGTTTGCTCCAGAAGTCCTGGTGATGACCACAAACCACCAGATCCATATCGTATTTCTTGATCGCATCAACCAGAACCTGACCCAGATCGCCGCTGCCGCTCAGAGTTTCAGTAATTGGGTAGCCTGCGTTAGTGGAAAGCTCAGTCAGCGCGTGATGAGTCTCTTCGGAAATGCGTTTCTGCATATCACCCAGATTCACATCAATAAGTCCGGTGTATAGGTCAGAGTAGTTTACATCTACGTGGATCAGAGAAACCTTCGCATTGTAGGGGCGGGCCATAGAGACCGCTTTCTCTACCAGAACTTTGCTTTCCGGGGAGAGATCGACCGCGATGAGAATGTGTTTATAAGCCATAGTGTTACTCCTTCCATAAAGTTGTCGATGACTGGCCAGCTAGCGTTTCTTGTGCCGTTACGTCACCCGCGTCCTGCGAACTACGTGCGCGGGGCTAACCCAGCCGTAAAGATTCAGTGTTAAGACCATCCTTACCTTATAGCGACCTGGATGATCCGTCAATCCGCCTTGCTTACCAATCAGATAATCAAATTTTCGACATGAATATATTGATAGTGGTTAACCTTATGGAAAAAAAACAACCTGATCTCCTACACTATCTATAGAGCCGCTCGGATGTTCGTTACGACAAAAGCGGTTTCTCCAGGACCTGGTGTTAACTGATTGGCAGCGTATCGGGAGCGGTAGCCCCGGGGTGGAACTCCGTGGGCAGGTCGCCGGGGAGGAGGTATGATAAGCACCGTCGCATTATTTTGGGCTTTATGTGTCGTTTGCATTGTTAACATGGCGCGCTATTTCTCATCACTACGCGCGTTGTTAGTGGTACTGCGTAATTGCGATCCATTGCTCTATCAATATGTTGATGGAGGGGGCTTTTTTACCTCACATGGCCAACCCAACAAACAGGTTCGTCTCGTTTGGTATATCTATGCTCAGAGGTATCGTGATCATCACGATGATGAGTTTATTCGTCGCTGCGAGCGTGTGCGTCGGCAGTTTATCCTGACCAGCGCATTGTGTGGTCTGGTGGTGATAAGCCTGATTGCATTGATGATTTGGCATTAAGTACCACGGCAATAAGGCATAAAAAAAGCGGGCCAGAAAACTGACCCGCTCGTTTTTATGCGTGCGATTACAGGAACTGCAAAGAGATCCAGTACAACCCGCCGGAGAGCAGCACTGCAGCCGGGAGGGTAAACACCCAGGCCATCAGAATGCTGGTTACCGTTTTACGCTGCAAGCCACCGCCATCAACGACCATCGTCCCCGCTACGGAAGAGGAGAGTACGTGAGTGGTGGAAACAGGCATCCCGGTATAACTCGCCAGACCGATAGACACCGCCGCCGTCATCTGGGCAGACATCCCCTGAGCGTAGGTCATGCCTTTCTTACCGATTTTCTCACCGATAGTCGTCGCCACACGACGCCAGCCAATCATCGTCCCGATACCTAACGCCAGCGCGACCGCCATGATGATCCATACCGGAGCATACTCGATGGTGCTAAGCATATCGGACTTCAATTTCTTCAACAGACGCTGATCATCCGCAGTGACACCAGGCATTTTCACCACTTTGTCGATAGTGTCAGAAACGCACAGCATAATGCGGCGCATCTGGCTACGCTGGTCAAGCGACAGCTTGTCGTAGCTTTCCACATCGGCGGTCAACATGCCCTTCAGGCGGTTGAGCGCGTTAATGGTATTCGACGGATGGCAATGGAACTCCGCAGGCTGTGTTGCGCCTGCTTCCGGAGTCGGCACTAACTGATCAGCACCGGTCGCCTGTTTGAGCAGCGCAGGGTGTTGCTCAAAGTAAGCTTCCACGTTGTTGATAGCATCGCGGGTACGAGTGATTTCGTAACCTGTGGCATTCATATTAACCACGAAGCCTGCTGGTGCGACGCCAATCAGTACCAGCATAACCAGACCAATGCCTTTCTGACCATCGTTCGCTCCGTGAGAAAACGCCACGCCGACAGCAGAAAGGATCAGTGCGATACGTGTCCAGAACGGCGGCTTTTTCTTACCGTCTTTCTTTTCACGCTCCGCTGGGGTCAGGTGGATACGGGCGCGTTTCTTGGTGCCGCTCCAGTAGCGACGCAGCAAGAAAATCAGACCACCAGCAAACACCAGGCCGACAATAGGGGAAACGATCAGAGATGCGAAAATACTTAATACTTTCGGGATATTGAGTGCATCCACCACTGACGTACCAGTCATCAACGCATTGGTTAAACCAATACCGATAATCGCGCCAATCAGCGTATGGGAGCTGGATGCAGGCAAACCAAAGTACCACGTACCAAGGTTCCAGATAATCGCCGCCAGCAACATAGAGAACACCATAGCAAGGCCATGAGACGATCCCATATTAAGCAGCAGATCTGTCGGCAGCATATGCACAATGGCATAGGCAACACTAAGACCACCCAGCAAAACACCCAGGAAGTTGAAC
The DNA here is from genome assembly GCF_000408805.1 of Escherichia sp. KTE159. Taxonomy (NCBI): domain Bacteria; kingdom Pseudomonadati; phylum Pseudomonadota; class Gammaproteobacteria; order Enterobacterales; family Enterobacteriaceae; genus Escherichia; species Escherichia sp. KTE159. The sequence goes on along the minus strand of NZ_KE137292.1, from coordinate 3,361,844 downwards.
ACTGCCGCCATAACCACTGCGAGCTGAGAACGCATCGCGCGGGTATAGATGACAGTTGCCACGGCGTTGGCGGTGTCATGGAAACCATTGATGGCTTCGTAGAACAGCACAAAAGCCAGTGCAAGCAATAATAACAGCCCGGTATGCAAATCCAGGCCAGCAAACAAATGTAGCATAGGACGTTACGCCATTTTGAGGACATGAACGCGGCGCATTATCAGTGACTTTCGCGGCGCGGGCAAAGTGAAATATAGATTTTTTTGATTTGCCTCCTGTATGAATTTCACTCAAAAAATAATTATCTTATATAATTCAGATAAATACTTCCCCTAAGTAATATTGATGCTGGTGCGGCCACTGAGGAATCTTTACAATTCACGCCCATTTTTTCTAAGAGGAGCGCAACGTGGAAAGGTTTGATGCCATTATTATAGGCGCTGGTGCGGCTGGTATGTTCTGTTCTGCGCTGGCAGGTCAGGCAGGGCGCAGAGTTTTGCTGATCGATAATGGTAAAAAACCGGGGCGCAAAATCCTCATGTCTGGTGGTGGGCGCTGTAACTTTACCAACCTTTATGTCGAGCCTGGTGCCTATCTGAGCCAGAATCCGCATTTTTGTAAGTCTGCCCTCGCCCGATTTACGCAGTGGGATTTTATTGATCTGGTCAATAAACACGGCATCGCCTGGCACGAGAAAACGTTAGGGCAACTCTTTTGCGATGACTCCGCACAGCAGATTGTTGACATGCTGGTGGCAGAGTGTGAGAAGGGTAATGTGACCTTCAGATTGCGTAGCGAAGTGCTGAGTGTGGCAAAGGATGAAACGGGTTTTACGCTTGAACTGAATGGTATGACCGTCGGCTGCGATAAACTGGTCATTGCGACCGGAGGCCTCTCGATGCCGGGTCTGGGCGCGTCGCCGTTCGGTTATAAGATTGCCGAACAATTTGGCCTCAACGTGTTGCCGACGCGCGCTGGTCTGGTGCCATTCACACTGCATAAACCGTTGCTGGAAGAGTTACAGGTGCTGGCAGGCGTTGCAGTACCTTCAGTGATCACCGCTGAAAACGGCACGGTGTTCCGTGAAAATTTACTCTTCACGCATCGTGGCTTATCTGGTCCGGCGGTGTTGCAGATATCCAGCTACTGGCAACCGGGTGAATTTGTCAGCATCAATCTGCTACCGGATGTCGACCTGGAAGCCTTCCTTAACGAGCAGCGCAGTGCACATCCGAATCAGAGCCTGAAGAACACGTTGGCGGTTCATCTGCCGAAACGGTTGGTTGAACGGTTGCAACAACTTGGGCAAATCCCGGACGTCCCGCTAAAACAGCTCAACGTGCGTGACCAACAGGCGCTGATTACCACATTGACCGAGTGGCGCGTACAACCCAACGGCACCGAAGGCTATCGCACCGCCGAAGTGACTCTCGGCGGCGTGGACACCAATGAACTCTCATCACGGACGATGGAAGCGCGCAAAGTGTCTGGGCTGTACTTTATTGGTGAAGTGATGGACGTCACAGGCTGGCTGGGAGGCTATAACTTCCAGTGGGCGTGGTCCAGCGCGTGGGCTTGTGCGCAGGATTTGGCGGCAGAATAAGACGTAAAGTACCCCCTCGTTTTCGCAGTGAAATCAGGGGGAATCAACCTGAATAAAGCCCAGATAAGACGCTCAGCGTCTTATCTGAAGTCTTTTCTATTATTTTTTTGCAGACCCTGCTTCTAATATAGAAACAATTGAAAACAGCGTAAAACACACTGCACCTAAGCCAACCAGAACCCGCGAGGGAATAAAGTAAGCCATATCGGTTTGCGCAATCTCAGCAAGGAATGCCGCGAGGAACAGGCAAAACAGACAGGTAAATACGGGTATCATGGGTATTCTGTTGGTTAACGAACAGGCGCGTCTCCAGACCAGCGCCAGCAACCACACTTTGGAGAAAATACTGTAGCAGATCATCCCCAGACAAATGAGAATAATACCCGGAGCCAGACGGGCATTTTCATCTGAACTGATTAATACGTAGATGCCCTGAATAACGGTAAGTGAGCCGAGTAAAATAACCCAATAACACCAGAGCCAATGTTCTTTCGCTGAGAACGTATTCCGCGTTTGATGGATGATGGTAGCAACCAGACCAATAAGACAAGCGCAAATTGCTGTTAGCCCCAGGAGTACATGGCCTGCAACATAATGTGGTGTGATATTTGCGCTGCGTAACAGCACTATTGACCAAATAAAACCGAAGAGAGTGAGCAGAACGGGGATAGCAATTAAGTAATTACCGATAGTTGAAGAATACGCCTGCAATGGTGTTCCATCACTCTTACTACCCGCTGCGTTTTTCGGGATCAGCAGAAAATGCCCGGAAGAGGCCGCCACGGTTGATACGCAGGCGGCAATCATGCCAACACCGAAAATCACATGCCCGGCGACAAATTCATCTGCCATCACATTATCGCTGGCCAGAAATGACCATCCCCAAATCATAGTTGCAATGGAGCCAGCATAACCAATAACAGGGAATAATGTGTTGTAGAGTTTATTCACGCCATGATTTAACTGAGAGATAATAATAAATGCGGTAGTGAACAATGCCAGACATATTGCAGAGAGAGAAATCAGAACATGCCCTGCAACGAAGTATTCACTTTGTCCAGAACCTGCTAATACAAACTCACCTAATGCGATGCATATTACCCCCATTAGCAAAGGGATTAATTTAAATAACCATCCAATATAGATATTCATCTCTATCTCCATATGTTTTTCTGCTAATATCAGAAAACGTATAAGTAGTATTTTCAGCTAATTAAATATAACAATGAGATACCACTAATTGTAAAAAGTGACTTTACTATAGCTGGATTTATTGTTGTAAGTATCGGCTTTTAGAGATGGATTAAAGCTGGTAATTAAATATTTATCCTACGATGAATTCTGAATTAATATATTTTTCTTATTTTCATCGTTGCGTAAGGTGCAGTCTTTTCTCATTCATCATCTTTTCGTAAAAAACGTATTCACATTCGTGAAATATTCGTACTCAAGGGGATAATAACTCTGTGTGATAGTTACATTATTTCCTGTTGTGAAAATTTATGTCGCACAACCTGAGAACCTGTAAAAAGGATTTTTGGTTAAGAACGTAATCGAAATGTAGAACATCGTGGTGTATCACAAGCTGATAGTAATCAAATAGACAACATGAATATAACTGTTAGTATTTAATTGATTTCAATTATGAGTATGCGTGTTTCATTTACGGCCAGGAATGCTGATGATGACAACATTACTACCCGTTTTCACTAAGCCTTCCCCGTTGGTGCTCATCTTGCAGCGCCCTGGCCGCATATGCCGTTTCCTTCTTATCCCGGATGGAAGAATCCGCTGAACGTCGTTCAGTGGCAGTTGTAACACGTTTCGTTTGCTTACAGGGATTATGGCGGATCGATTATGGATAAGAGTAAACGCCATCTGGCGTGGTGGGTTGTCGGGGTTCTGGCGGTTGCTACCGTCGTGGCATGGTGGTTGTTGCGCCCGACAGGTGTGCCGGAAGGTTTTGCCGTCAGTAATGGGCGCATTGAAGCGACGGAAGTGGATATCGCCAGCAAAATCGCCGGGCGTATCGACACTATTCTGGTGAAAGAAGGCCAGTTTGTCCGCGAAGGTGAAGTGCTGGCGAAAATGGATACCCGCGTGTTGCAGGAGCAGCGGCTGGAAGCCATCGCACAAATCAAAGAAGCACAAAGCGCCGTTGCTGCCGCCCGGGCCTTGCTGGAGCAGAGGCAAAGTGAAACTCGCGCCGCGCAGTCGCTGGTCAATCAACGCCAGGCTGAACTGGACTCCGTTGCCAAACGTCATACCCGTTCCCGCTCGCTCGCCCATAGTGGGGCTATTTCTGCGCAACAACTGGATGATGACCGCGCCGCTGCCGAAAGCGCCCGTGCTGCGCTGGAATCGGCAAAAGCCCAGGTTTCTGCCTCTAAAGCCGCTATAGAAGCGGCACGCACCAATATCATTCAGGCGCAAACGCGTGTCGAAGCCGCACAAGCCACTGAACGGCGTATCGCGGCAGATATCGACGATAGTGAACTGAAAGCCCCGCGCGACGGACGTGTGCAGTATCGGGTTGCTGAGCCTGGTGAAGTGTTGGCGGCAGGCGGTCGGGTGCTGAATATGGTCGACCTGAGCGATGTCTATATGACCTTCTTCCTGCCAACCGAACAGGCTGGCACGCTGAAACTGGGCGGGGAAGCGCGTCTGATCCTTGATGCCGCGCCAGATCTGCGTATTCCGGCGACCATCAGCTTTGTCGCCAGCGTTGCCCAGTTCACGCCAAAAACCGTCGAAACCAGCGATGAACGGCTGAAACTGATGTTCCGCGTCAAAGCGCGTATCCCACCGGAATTACTCCAGCAGCATCTGGAATATGTCAAAACTGGCTTGCCGGGCGTGGCGTGGGTGCGGGTGAATGAAGAACTTCCGTGGCCTGAAGACCTGGCGGTGAGGTTGCCGCAATGACGCATCTGGAACTGGTTCCCGTCCCGCCTGTCGCGCAACTGGCGGGCGTGAGCCAGCATTATGGAAAAACCGTTGCGCTGAACAATATCACTCTCGATATTCCGGCCCGCTGTATGGTCGGGCTGATTGGCCCTGACGGTGTCGGGAAGTCGAGTTTGTTGTCGTTGATTTCTGGTGCCCGCGTCATTGAGCAGGGCAGCGTGATGGTATTGGGCGGCGATATGCGCGACCCGAAGCATCGCCGCGACGTCTGCCCGCGCATCGCCTGGATGCCACAAGGACTGGGCAAAAACCTCTACCACACCTTGTCGGTGTATGAAAACGTCGATTTTTTCGCCCGCTTGTTCGGTCACGACAAAGCGGAGCGGGAAGTGCGAATTAATGAACTACTGACCAGTACCGGGTTAGCACCTTTTCGCGATCGTCCGGCGGGTAAACTCTCCGGCGGCATGAAGCAAAAACTTGGGTTGTGTTGTGCGTTAATCCACGATCCGGAATTGTTGATTCTTGATGAGCCTACGACGGGGGTTGACCCGCTCTCCCGCGCCCAGTTCTGGGATCTGATCGACAGCATCCGCCAGCGGCAGAGTAATATGAGCGTGCTGGTTGCCACCGCCTATATGGAAGAGGCCGAACGCTTCGACTGGCTGGTAGCGATGAATGCCGGAGAAGTGCTGGCAACCGGAAGTGCCGAAGAGCTGCGGCAGCAAACGCAAAGCGCCACGCTGGAAGAAGCATTTATAAATCTGTTGCCGCAAGCGCAACGCCAGGCGCATCAGGCGGTAGTCATCCCACCGTATCAACCTGAAAACGCAGAGATTGCCATCGAAGCGCGCGATCTGACCATGCGTTTTGGTTCCTTTGTCGCTGTTGATCACGTTAATTTTCGCATTCCACGCGGGGAGATTTTTGGGTTTCTCGGTTCGAACGGCTGCGGTAAATCCACCACCATGAAAATGCTCACCGGGCTGCTGCCTGCCAGCGAAGGTGAAGCGTGGTTGTTTGGGCAACCAGTCGATCCAAAAGATATCGATACCCGCCGGCGGGTGGGTTATATGTCGCAGGCGTTTTCGCTTTATAACGAACTCACCGTGCGGCAAAACCTTGAGTTACATGCCCGCTTGTTTCACATTCCGGAAGTGGACATTCCTGCGCGAGTTGCTGAGATGAGCGAGCGTTTTAAGCTCAACGATGTTGAAGATGCACTGCCGGAATCCCTGCCGCTCGGTATTCGTCAGCGACTTTCGCTGGCTGTGGCGGTGATTCATCGCCCGGAGATGTTAATCCTCGATGAGCCGACTTCTGGCGTCGATCCAGTGGCGAGGGATATGTTCTGGCAGTTGATGGTGGATCTCTCGCGCCAGGACAAAGTGACCATTTTCATCTCCACCCACTTTATGAACGAAGCGGAACGCTGCGACCGCATCTCGCTGATGCACGCCGGAAAAGTACTCGCCAGCGGCACGCCGCAGGAGCTGGTTGAGAAACGCAGGGCTGCCAGCCTGGAAGAGGCATTTATCGCCTATTTGCAGGAAGCGGCAGGGCAGAGCAACGAAGTTGAAGCACCGCCCGTGGGACATGACACCACTCACGCGCCGCGTCAGGGATTTAGCCTGCGTCGTCTGTTTAGCTACAGCCGCCGCGAAGCACTGGAACTGCGACGCGATCCGGTACGTTCAACGCTGGCGCTGATGGGGACGGTGATCCTGATGCTGATAATGGGTTACGGCATCAGTATGGATGTGGAAAACCTGCGCTTTGCGGTGCTTGACCGCGACCAGACTGTCAGCAGCCAGGCGTGGACACTCAATCTCTCCGGTTCCCGTTACTTTATCGAACAGCCGCCGCTCACCAGTTACGACGAGCTTGAGCGCCGGATGCGTGCAGGAGATGTGACGGTAGCGATTGAGATCCCACCCAATTTTGGCCGCGATATCGCACGCGGTACGCCGGTGGAAATCGGCGTCTGGATCGACGGCGCGATGCCCAGCCGCGCTGAAACGGTAAAAGGTTACGTGCAGGCGATGCATCAGAACTGGCTACAGAACGAGGCAAGCCAACAATCGACACCAGCCAGTCAAAGCGGTCTGATGAACATTGAGACGCGCTATCGCTATAACCCGGACGTAAAAAGTCTGCCAGCGATTGTTCCGGCGGTGATCCCGCTTCTGTTGATGATGATTCCGTCAATGCTAAGCGCCCTTAGCGTGGTACGGGAAAAAGAGTTGGGGTCGATTATCAATCTCTACGTTACGCCTACTACCCGCAGCGAATTTTTGCTCGGTAAACAGCTACCGTACATCGCGCTGGGAATGCTGAACTTTTTCCTGCTCTGCGGCCTGTCGGTGTTTGTGTTTGGCGTGCCGCATAAAGGCAGTTTCCTGACGCTCACCCTGGCGGCACTGCTGTATATCATCATCGCCACCGGAATGGGGCTGCTGATCTCCACCTTTATGAAAAGCCAGATAGCCGCCATTTTCGGTACTGCCATAATCACGTTGATTCCGGCGACGCAGTTTTCCGGGATGATCGATCCGGTAGCTTCACTGGAAGGGCCGGGACGTTGGATTGGCGAGGTTTATCCGACCAGCCATTTTCTGACTATCGCCCGTGGGACATTCTCGAAGGCGCTGGATCTGACTGATTTGTGGCAACTTTTCATCCCGTTGCTGATAGCCATACCGCTGGTGATGGGCTTAAGCATCCTGCTACTGAAAAAACAGGAGGGATGATGCGCCATTTACGCAATATTTTTAATCTGGGTATCAAAGAGTTGCGCAGTCTGCTCGGTGATAAAGCGATGCTGACGCTGATTGTCTTCTCGTTTACGGTGTCGGTGTACTCGTCGGCAACCGTTACGCCAGGATCGTTGAACCTCGCGCCGATCGCTATTGCCGATATGGATCAATCGCAATTGTCGAACCGGATCGTTAACAGCTTCTATCGCCCGTGGTTTTTGCCACCGGAGATGATCACCGCCGATGAGATGGATGCCGGACTGGACGCCGGACGCTATACCTTCGCGATAAATATTCCGCCAAATTTTCAGCGTGATGTCCTCGCCGGACGCCAGCCAGATATTCAGGTGAACGTCGATGCCACGCGCATGAGCCAGGCATTCACTGGCAACGGTTATATCCAGAATATTATCAACGGTGAAGTGAATAGCTTTGTCGCGCGCTACCGTGATAACAGCGAACCGTTGGTATCGCTGGAAACCCGCATGCGCTTTAACCCGAACCTCGACCCCGCGTGGTTTGGCGGGGTGATGGCGATCATCAACAACATTACCATGCTGGCGATTGTGCTCACCGGATCGGCACTGATCCGTGAGCGTGAACACGGCACGGTGGAACACTTGTTGGTGATGCCGATAACGCCGTTTGAGATCATGATGGCGAAGGTCTGGTCGATGGGGCTGGTGGTGTTGGTGGTGTCGGGATTATCGCTGGTGCTGATGGTGAAAGGTGTGCTGGGCGTACCGATTGAAGGCTCGATCCCGCTGTTTATGCTGGGTGTAGCGCTCAGTTTGTTTGCCACCACGTCAATCGGCATTTTTATGGGGACGATAGCACGTTCGATGCCACAGCTTGGGCTGCTGGTGATTCTGGTGTTGCTACCGTTACAAATGCTTTCCGGTGGCTCTACCCCGCGCGAAAGTATGCCGCAGATGGTGCAGGATATTATGCTGACCATGCCGACGACACACTTTGTTAGCCTCGCGCAAGCCATTCTCTACCGTGGTGCCGGATTCGAAATCGTCTGGCCGCAGTTCCTGACGCTGATGGCAATTGGCGGCGCGTTTTTCACCATCGCGCTACTGCGATTCAGGAAGACGATTGGGACAATGGCGTAAGGAAGGGAAACCTGGCTTCATATTGTGATGTCATAAAGCGAAGTCATAAATTTTAGCTGCGTTCATTACGCAGAACATCTGCCTTTACAGGATCTATCTATGCAACTGAACTTAATTTTATAAATTAAGTTCAGTTAATATCTTTTCTTTCCTCGTTTCAGAAATAAATCAATCTTCCTTCGGCAAGCACTGCAAATGCCCGTGCCGCACGCCGCGCTGGGCGATAACATCATCGGCAAAATGCTGTATATCGCCCATGTCACCTTTCAGCACGGCGATTTCCAGGCAGTCGTCGTGATTAATGTGCACATGCAGCGTGGCGACCGAAAGGTCGTGGTGGTGATGCTGCGTGGAGACAATACGGCTGGCTAAGTCGCGTTTTTCGTGTTCATACACATAGGAGAGCACCGCGAAACCTTGTGTGCCGTGCTGCTGGGTAGCCTCCTGTGCCAGAGCGCTACGCAGAATATCGCGGATAGCTTCGGAACGGTTGTTATAGCCGCGACGCTGGCTCAGGCTGTCCAGCGTCTCCAGTAAATCGTCATCAAGCGTGATGGTGACTCGTTGCATTTGCGTTAAACCTTTTCTGTGGCGCGACGGCGCACGGGGAATGCGGGTAATACCGCGTTTTGTAGCACACGTCCGGCGTCAGAGGAAAAGGTTAATTTCTCTCCCACCACCTGGGTTTCGACGATTTGCCCGTTGTCCATCACCATTACCCGCTGGCAAAAACGTTCTACCAGGCGTAAGTCGTGGGTGATGAACAGGCAGGCGGTGCCAAACTGCTGTTGCAGCTTTTTCAGCAGGCGAATCACTCCCGCCTGCAGTACCAGGTCAAGGTTAGAAACGGCTTCATCCAGAATCAGCAATTTCGGTTCGACTGCCAGCGCGCGCGCCAGGCAGACGCGCTGGAGTTGACCGCCGCTTAGCTGCGGTGGGCGCTTGTCGAGCACGCTGTCGTCGAGATCTACCGCATTCAGCATTTCGCTGGCGCGCGCCAGTTGCTCCGATTTTTTCAGCGATAACAGGTGACGCATCGGCTCACGCAGGATCTCGCGCACGGTTTTGCGTGGGTTAACGGCGCTGATGGAGTCCTGAAACACCATCTGAATATCACGGCGGAACGCTTTACGCTGGGCGCGATTGAGCTTCGCCAGCGGTTCACCGCGCCAGCTAATCGTGCCCTGCGACGGCGACTCTAAACCCACCAGCAGCCGTGCGAGAGTACTTTTCCCACAGCCGCTGCGCCCCAGCAAGGCGACAGTTTCACCGCTTTTCAGGGTCAGAGAAACGTTATTCAGTACCGCCTGATGCTGGTGCTTACCGCTAAATCCTCCGTGCGCATAGTGATGTGAAAGGCCGGAAACGTTAAGTAAAGTCATGATGCCAGCTCCATACCGTAAAGCGCGAGATGAGCGGAAACCAGGCTGCGCGTCACCGGATGTTGCGGCGCGTTAAACAGCGTTTCGACATCGCCCTGTTCGACAATCTTACCGTGTGACATCACTGCTACATCGTCCGCCAGACGCGCCACTACGCCCATATCATGAGTGACCAGCAACATTCCCGGAGCCTGCTTTTGCATAATGCTTTCCAGCAGATCAAGGATGCGCGCCTGCGCCACCACATCAAGGTCGGTAGTTGGTTCATCAGCGATGATAAACGGTGATTCACACAGCACTGCCATCGCAATCATCATGCGCTGCAACATGCCGCCGCTCATCTCGAACGGGTACAGCTTCAGCACGCGCGCAGCGTTTTCCAGCCCCACTGCTTCTATGGCTGCGATAAGCGTGGCGTCATCGGCGGGTTTCCCTAACGCCTGGCAGGTTTCCCGCGCGTGGGTGTGCATGGTGTGCAGCGGATTAAAGGCGCTGCGTGGGTTTTGCATGATGGTAGCAATTTTGACACCGCGTAGGGCGCAGGGAGAAACCGGTGTGCCATCGGCTAAAATTTCCCCAGCCGTCTGGCGAACGCCTGCGGGTAGAATGCCCAGCGTCGCGGCGCAGGTTAATGATTTCCCGCTGCCGCTACCGCCAACTAACGCCAGCACGCGGCCGCGTTGCAGGGTTAACGATACACCGTGCACCAGCGGCTTTGCGGCCTGTAGCGCGATATCGCGCAGTTCAATCTGTTGCGGCATTAGTGTGCGTGCTCCGTCACCAGATGAGGATCCAGATGATCGCGCAGTGCGTCACCCACCAGGTTAAAGGCCATCACGCTGATAAACAGCGCCAGCCCCGGCCAGAACATTTGTAGCGGCTGAGTCCAGATATACTGGCGCGCGTCGTTAATCATCACGCCCCATTCGGCGGTCGGCGCGGTCACGCCGAGGCCGAGGAAGGACATTCCCGCCACGTGCAGCATCATATGGCCGATATCCAGCGTTGCCAGTACCAGCAGCGAAGGGATCACCGCGCCTGCCAGATGGTCGACAAACACCCGCACATGGCCCGCGCCAGAAAGCCGTGACGCCAGCACAAACTCGCGTTGGCGCAGTGAAATCACCAGGCTGCGCACCATACGTGCGTACCACGCCCAGTGCGACAGGGCGATGGCGATAATCACGTTGGTTAGCCCGGTGCCGAGTACGCCGACCATAAAGAACGACAGAATCGAGGTCGGGAAGGTCATAAACATATCCGCAACGCGCATGGTGGCCTGATCGACGCGCCCGCCAATCAGCCCGGCACTACCGCCAATAATCAACCCTAACGTCAGTACCAGCAGCAGGCAGGCCATTACTGAGCCGAGCGACACGCGAGTCGCCGCCATCAGCCGCGAGAAAATATCGCGGCCTAAATGATCAGTGCCCAACCAGTGCTGCGCATCTGGCGAAAGCAGGCGAGAAGGCAGATCAATCGCCTGTGGATCATACGGTAGCCACCACTGGCTGGTGAGCGCAATCAGCGCCAGCAGGGCGATAATGATCAGCGCCAGACGTACCGACCAGCGGGAAGAGAGGAAAAAGTTCACGCGTGCGCTCCTTCATGACGACGAATACGCGGGTCCAGCGCAGCATTGATCAAATCAACAATCAAATTACAGACCACAAAAACCACCACCATCATCAGCGTAAAACACTGAATGACCGGATAGTCACGGTTAAAAATTGCCGACACGGCGTAACGGCCGACGCCCGGCCAGGCAAAGATATTTTCGATAATCATTGTCCCGCCGATCAGCTCGCCAATGTGCATCCCCACGGCGGTGATCATCGGCAGCGAGGCATTGCGCAGGATGTGACGGCGTTCGGTCTGTTTGTCGTTCAGACCGCGTAGCCGCGCCCAGGTCACGTGACGCTGACCGGCGACGTCCAGCATACTGGCGCGCAGCAGACGTGCGTTTATCGCCAGCGACATAAAGGCGATGGATACCGCAGGTAAAATGAGGTGCTGCCAGCCGCCGTAGCCCATCGCGGGCAGCCATTGCAGATACACCGAAAACCCCATCACCAGCAAAAATGCCAGCCAGAAGTTAGGCATCGACACGCCGAGAAACGCGATAAAACGCACGGCGAAATCGGGCAGGCGATCGCGATGGCGCGCCGCCCAGATACCGAGCGGCACGGAAGTGAGCAGAATTAACACCAGCGCCGCGCCTGCCAGTTCCAGCGTGGCGGGCAGGAAATTCAGCATATCGTCCAGCACCGGGCGTTGGCTGGCGAATGAGACACCAAAGTCAAGATGTAGCGCCTTCCACAGCCAGGTGCCGTATTGCACGTACAGCGGCTGATCCAGACCGAGCATTGTGCGGGTAGAAGCCAGCATTTCCGGCGTCGGCGGCAGGTTGGACAGACGCAGATAATCGAGCGCTGGATCGCCGGTGCCGAGGCGTAGCATCAGAAAAATGATCACCGAGGCGGCAAGCACCATCGGGATCAGCAGCAGAAAGCGGCGCAATACATAACGCAACATTAAGGTTTCACCGGTTTAATCTGTTCGAACGGAATTTCAGTGGCAATCGGCGCGTAGGGGATGTTGCCCAGTTCCGGTTTTGCCACCACCATCATCGAGATATAGCTGATTGGCAGATAAACCGCCTCGTCGTGCAGACGGGTCAGAATGTCGCGATATAGTGCCTGACGTTGTGTTTCGTCATGGGTCGCCAGCACTTCGCCAATCTCTTTATCAATCAGCGGCTTGTCGGCTAATCCTTGCTGTGCCTGGAAGTCAGCGTGCGACGGTACGCGCATCGAACTCAGGAAAGCGTGTGGATCGTATGGCGCGCCCCAGGTGCGGTGGAAAATCATGCCAAATCGACCGTCACGCTGGCGGGCGTAGATACTGCTCTCTTCTTCTCCAATTAATGTGACATCAGCGCCAATCTGGTGCATATCGGCCTGAATGATTTCTGCCATTGATTTGCTTAACGCATCGGTGCCGATGAACGACAGTTCAATGCGCAGCGGCTGACCGTTTTTCTCGCGGATATCTTTGCCCGCAGGCAGCGTCCAGCCTGCTTTTTCCAGCAAATCTTTCGCTTTCTGTGGATCGTACTGGCGCGGCTTCAGGCCGAGATTAGCGTAAGGCACAGAAGGGGCAAACAGAGTGTCGGCAACCTGCTGGGTGCCATACAATGCGTTATCAATCAGCGATTTTTTGTTTACGGCGTAATTGAGCGCTTCCCGCACTGCCAGCTCGTTGGTAGGGGCTTTGGCGGTATTAAGCGCCAGCATCACAGTTTCGATCGGTTGTGACAGTTGAGTGTGGTAAGCCGGGTTCTGGCTAAAGCGGGCGAAGGTATCGAGTGGCAGCAGCCCTTCATTACCGTACAGCAGGTCGATATCACCGGTTTCGAAAGCTACCGCGCGAGTAGTCGGGTCGGGGATCACGTTGAAGGTGATCTTTTTAATTGCCGGTTTTTCACCCCAGTAGTTTTCGTTACGGACGAAGACATCGTATTGATTCAGTTTCGATTCCTGCAAAACCCACGGCCCGGTGCCAATCGGGGCTTTAATCCCGTTCATGGTTTCGTGGTTTTTAAATTGTGACGGAGCGATAAAGCGGAAAGGGCGCGGCAGAGCCAGTTCTTGCAGGAAAGGATAGTAGGCGCTTTTCAGGGTGATTTGTAGCTCGGTTTTGCTGAGTGCTTTGACACCAACAATCTGATTTGCCAGCTCCAGCCAGGCGTGACGTTGACGGTTATCGAGCACTGCGCGGAAGTTTTCTGCTGCGGCCTCTGCATCGAACGGTTCACCATTAGAGAATTTCACGTCATCACGCAGGGTGAAGGTCCAGGTTTTGCCATCTTCCGAATGGGTCCAGCTTTTTGCCAGCCACGGGGTCACCGAACCGTCTGCCTGATATTTCACCAATGGTTCATAAACCATGCTCTGGGCGAACATCTGGTTAGGCGTGTAAAGGTGCGGGTTTAGTGGCCCGACGTTCACCGGCCAGGCGGTGGTGATTTCATCTGGCGCGGCGGCATGGACGATAAAAGACGCACAAGCCAGCAGCGCAAACAGAGTGCGGCGGAGTGTGGAGAACATGGTAACCCCAATGGATTAAAATAGATGGCGGAAATAAGTATGACGATTTTAAGTATTCGTCATACTGATAACCTGTTCTGGATCAAGAGATAGGCAGTCGGACGGGCGGATCAGTTAAGTGAATCGATCCATTGCACACTGTCGGCGGTGAGCGTAAAGGGAGTAGGGGTGCAGATTGCCAGGCTTAAATTGTCGAGCTGGCAATGGCTGACTGACAGCGATGACTGGTAGGTGCTGTCTACGCTGACGATTTGCCAGGCGCTGCCGCCACGCTGTTTAACGATGGCTTCTTTGCGTGTCCAGATACGCCAGAACACTTCCAGTTGTTGGTCAGGATGCACAGCGTCCATTTCGGCATGTTCTCCGAGGCTGAACACCGCGTTCGCCAGCCAACGCCAGTTGGCGCGCGGGCGAATCACTTCGATATCACAGCCGACTTCACCTTCATCGCTCAACAGCAGGGCGATATCGTCACCGCTATGACTTAAGTTGAACCAGAGCGGCGTTTCCGGGGGGAAGGCGGGTTTCCCTTGTTCACCGTAGATGATGTCCGGTAGTGGAGAAAGCGTGTGCGAAAGCAATGCACGCCCCGCCAGCCAGCGTTCTCGCCGTGGGCCTTGCGGTGCTTGATCGCGCAAAGCCGGTGGCAGTGGAGCTGCGCTTAAGGTCGAAACTTTCCCCAGAACTATCCGATACATATCAGGGCCAACGTTTAATTATGATGGAAAGTGCGTATCGTATCACTTGTCGCCTCATCCCGGTAACCGACTTTTCGGTCTGCCTGGTCCCAGTAAAATCGCCAGTTTGCTGCCGCCTTCCGTGGTTTCCATCCAGATTTTACACACGCTGGTTAGTGGTACTGAAAGTAGCATGCCAATCGGGCCGAGCAGCCATCCCCAGACTAACAATGAAAGAAACACCACCATGGTGGACATTCCAAGGCGATGGCCCATCATCCGTGGTTCTAAAATATTGCCGATGATCATATGGACGATTAAAAACAGTGCGCCGACCAGGATGCATTCGTAAACGCCATTAAACAGCAGCACTTGAATCATCGGCGGCACGGCGGAGATCACCGCGCCGATATTGGGCACGTAGTTGAGCAAAAACGCCAGAACTGCCCACATCAGTGCAAACTGTACGTCCAGCAGCGCCAGCCCTAACCAGACGATCACGCCCGTCCATAAACTTAACAGCGTCTTCAAGGCCAGATAATGCGAAACGCCTTTAAGTGCGCGGTGTAATCCCGCGATGTGAATCTGTGGGTTATTCAGCGCAAAGCGCATTTTGTAAGGCACGTGGCGCACTTCAAACAGCATGAAAACCACGGTCATCACCAGCAAAAGCACGCTCGCCATTGCCCCGGAAAGTCCGGTCATTAGCGCAGTGGTGAATGTTACGAGTTTTTCTGAGTCCATCCGCTGAAGCATCCGTTCCGGCGACATATGCAGATTAAGAAATGGCAACATTTCTTGTAATTTAAAGAGTTTACGCGTCAGTTCCTTGTTAAATTTCGGCAACATGGAGATAAATTCGTTAAACGATGCCGCCAGCACGCCGACCAGCGCGGTAAGTGCGATCAGCATTACTACCACCACAATCGTAATGGCAACGGGACGCTGGACTCCGCGACGAATAAACCAGGTGACCAGCGGGTTGAGGACAATGGCGAAAAACAGCGCCAGCAACAGTTGCACTATGATATCTGCTGCTGCGTGAATACCCGCGAGGATCACCACCAGTGAGGCCAGCTTCAGCAGGATGTGCATACCCGTTTTATCGGGTTGAGGGGTTTCCATTGGGGCTTCCTTGTGACTTTTTGTATTAAGTGTAGCGGGAGTCACGCCAGCAATATTCTGATTCTTACTGCTGATTTCCACGTCAGCACGTGGTAAAAATGAAACACTGTTGTAAAAACGTGGTGATCCTCATGCCCGAACCCGTTGCCGAACCGGCATTTAACGGATTGCGCCTGAATTTGCGCATTGTCTCCATTGTCATGTTTAACTTCGCCAGCTACCTTACCATCGGGTTGCCGCTCGCTGTATTGCCGGGCTATGTCCATGATGTGATGGGTTTTAGCGCCTTCTGGGCGGGGCTGGTTATCAGCCTGCAATATTTCGCCACCTTGCTGAGTCGTCCTCATGCCGGCCGTTACGCCGATTTGCTGGGGCCAAAAAAGATAGTCATCTTTGGTCTGTGCGGCTGCTTTTTGAGTGGTCTGGGGTATCTGACGGCAGGATTAACCGCCAGTCTGCCCGTCATCAGCCTGTTATTACTGTGTCTGGGGCGTGTAATTCTCGGCATTGGACAAAGTTTTGCCGGAACCGGCTCGACACTGTGGGGCGTTGGCGTGGTTGGTTCGCTGCATATCGGGCGAGTCATTTCCTGGAACGGCATTGTCACTTACGGGGCGATGGCTATGGGCGCGCCGTTGGGCGTGCTGTTTTATCACTGGGGCGGTTTGCAGGCGCTGGCGTTAATCATTATGGGCGTGGCACTGGTGGCAATTCTGTTGGCGATCCCGCGTCCTTCAGTGAAAGCCAACAAAGGCAAGCCGCTGCCGTTTCGCGCGGTGCTTGGGCGCGTCTGGCTATACGGCATGGCACTGGCGTTAGCTTCCGCCGGATTTGGTGTCATCGCCACTTTTATCACACTGTTTTATGACGCTAAAGGTTGGGACGGCGCAGCTTTCGCGCTGACGCTGTTTAGCTGTGCATTTGTCGGTACGCGGCTGTTATTCCCTAACGGTATTAATCGTATTGGCGGCTTAAACGTGGCGATGATCTGCTTTAGCGTTGAGATTATCGGCCTGCTATTGGTTGGCGTGGCGACCATGCCGTGGATGGCGAAAATCGGCGTCCTACTGGCGGGGGCGGGATTTTCGCTGGTGTTCCCGGCGTTGGGCGTGGTGGCGGTAAAAGCGGTGCCTCAGCAGAATCAGGGGGCGGCGCTGGCAACCTATACTGTGTTTATGGATTTATCGCTGGGCGTGACCGGGCCGCTGGCTGGGCTGGTGATGAGTTGGGCAGGTGTGCCAGTGATTTATCTGGCGGCGGCGGGATTGGTAGCAATCGCGTTATTGCTGACGTGGCGATTAAAAAAACGGCCTCCGGAGCAAGTACCGGAGGCCGTTTCATCATCTTAAAATTACTGAATCACCAGTGTATTAATGATGTTTTCTGCAGTGGTCTGCGCTTTTTGCTGATCGTCAGCAGGCAGCGTGATTTGCATCGTCAGCATTTGATTTCCCACGTTACCCAGAATGACGGAAGAGTACGCCGTCTGGCCTTTAGCGGAGATGATGCTGTCTAACTGCTGCATTTTGTGACCTTTCAGCTCAATGGCTTTGTTAGTCACCACTTGCAGTTGTGGATCGCGGCTACGTTGCTGATCTTCCAGACGCTTCGCCAGCACAGCCAGGTCTTCTTTCGGATCATCGCCCATAATAATAATCACTGCTTTCTGCCCAGTGGCGTCGGACCAGACGTGCATGTTATTGGCCTGTGTTCCCAGCTTACCGCTCTGGTCGGTCATATCTGCTGGCAGCGAGAAGCTTAACTTGCCATCAAGCAGGTTGACGGTATTCGCGGTAGCGTTACTTTCCGCGACTGTGCTTTCCGCTGTAGCGTTAGTGTCTTTATCATCACAGGCCGCAAGCCCCATAACCAGCAGGCCAATTCCGACATATTTAACCAGATTGCGCATTGACATCTTCCTTTTGATAAACGGCCATAACGGCTCATTCATCCATCTTATCACAAGTCTGATAACGAACCTTTAACTGGCCTGCAAAGCGTTGATTTCGGATTTATCTGCCAGTCTTTTCAATAGCATATTGAGTAATACGCCATACATTGGCAGGAAGAAAACGATGCTAATTAACACTTTGAAACAGTAATCAACCAGCGCGATTTCCATCCAGTGTTCGGCCATAAAGGCATCCGGACTGCGCCAGAAAGCAATAAAGAAGAAGGCCAATGTGTCGCTGACGTTACCGAAAAGTGTGGAAGCCGTCGGTGCCAGCCACCAACGACGACTCTGACGCAGACGGTTAAAGACGTGTACGTCGAGGATCTGTCCCAGCGCGTAGGCCATAAAGCTGGCGGTAGCGATACGGGCGACAAACAGGTTGAAGTGGGCGAGAGCGCCGAATCCCTGCCATGAACCCATATAAAACAGCGACGAGATGACGTAGGAGATCAGCAACGCGGGGATCATCACCGCAAAGATGATACGACGAGCCAGCGGCGCGCCAAAAATACGCACGGTCAGGTCGGTAGCAAGAAAAATAAACGGAAAGCTAAACGCGCCCCAGGTGGTATGAAAACCGAAAATAGAGACCGGAAGCTGTACCAGATAGTTACTGGAGGTGATCACCAGTAGATGAAATAACGATAACCAGAACAACGCTTTATAGCGTTGAGTTTGCGAGAAAGCGTTCATATTGTACCTTTTTGATTAACCATTGGGGTGAGGGAACCCAATACGTACGGCACGTTATTTTATAGTGAGATAATAACGTGCTTACCCTTTTTTCGAGCCGCCGCATGATACTGCTTTGTGTTAACAATGCAATGGTTAATTTTCACGCAATCGTTAACCTGGTTTGCTTACGGACTCGCAGGGCGTAAACTAGCGCCGTTTTTTTATGTGACGAGAAGAAAATGACCGATCTCTTTTCCAGCCCTGACCACACACTTGACGCACTAGGCCTGCGCTGCCCGGAACCGGTGATGATGGTGCGTAAAACCGTGCGTAATATGCAGCCTGGCGAAACGTTGCTGATTATTGCCGATGATCCGGCCACGACCCGCGATATTCCTGGGTTTTGTACCTTTATGGAACACGAACTGGTGGCCAAAGAGACGGACGGACTGCCTTATCGTTATTTGATTCGCAAAGGTGGCTGATGGGGGCAGATTGGCTTCGATGCCGCCTTTTCCTCTCACCTTAACCCTCACCCCAGAGGGGCGAGGGGGCCGATCGCGCTCAATTTTGCGGCTTGCAACCGGTTTGTATAACGAATAAAGCGTTTAAGCTGCATCTGGCGATATGGTGCACAATGCCTGATGCGACGCTGTCGCGTCTTATCATGCCTACGAGTTCGATGCCCTGTGTAGGCCGGATAAGGCGTTTACGCCGCATCCGGCAAGCAAGTGTAATGGAATGCACAAATGGATTATTTAATTCCAGTTTGTCTGGGATTGCTGGGATTGCTCGCGATATTCGCCCCCAATTGGCTGCCCCTGTTTTTATCGTCGTGGGGGGATGGCTGGGGGTACTTGCATGGGGTTGGCTCTGGCTAATGATATTTTTACCTTTACTCAACGGCGTCGGGCTTGCTTATGCTCTGTGGTTGATGTTCAAAAGGCCATCATTAGCATCTCGCCTGGTTGCTGCATTCAGTGTTATCTCCG
Organism: Escherichia sp. KTE159; assembly: GCF_000408805.1. Taxonomy (NCBI): domain Bacteria; kingdom Pseudomonadati; phylum Pseudomonadota; class Gammaproteobacteria; order Enterobacterales; family Enterobacteriaceae; genus Escherichia; species Escherichia sp. KTE159. The sequence goes on along the minus strand of NZ_KE137292.1, from coordinate 3,342,549 downwards.
TCATTCTGATGTTAGCGCTATATTACGCTTTCCTGACTATGCCGCCGTTCCCGCCCCAGCGTTAAGCCTGATAGCCAGAGGCTATCAGGCAACACCTTTACTTCCTGCGTAACAACCGCAACGCATTCGCCGTTACCAGCACCGTCGCCCCCGTATCTGCCAGCACCGCAAGCCACAGGCCGGTCATACCCAAGAGTGTAGTGACGAGGAAGATCCCTTTCAGCCCTAGCGCAATAGTGATGTTCTGGCGGATATTGGCGTGAGTCGCGCGTGCCAGTTCAATCATCTGCACCAGACCACGCAGGTGGTTATGCGTTAACGCTGCATCGGCGGTTTCCAGCGCCACGTCTGTGCCGCTACCCATTGCAATCCCAATGGCTGCGGCTTTCATAGCTGGTGCGTCGTTAATACCGTCGCCCACCATCGCCAGTGGCGCATGTTGATTCAACTCGGTCACGGCTTTGACTTTATCTTCCGGCAGTAATCCAGCTTTAAACTCCAGCCCCAGTTCACCGGCAATGGCTGCCGCTGCACGCGGATTATCGCCGGTGAGGATCACCCCTTTAACGCCCAGCGCGTTTAGTTCACTGATGGCAGTTGCGGCGTCGGCGCGTAGCGTATCCTGCAACGCAATCACACCAAGCACGTCATCGTTACGCACCACCAGCACTACCGTTTGTCCGGCGCTTTCCAGTTCGTTAATCAAACCGGCGAATGCTTCGGCAGGATGTTTCCCTGCGGCGCATATCAGCACCCGATCGCCGTTGACCAGCGCTTCAATGCCAGAGCCGACCAGCGCTCGCTGTGACTCTGCGCCAGGAATGCTGAGTGCGGCAACTTGCGCTTCACGAACTATGGCCTGCGCCAGTGGATGTGTTGCCCCTTGCTCCACCGCTGCCGCCAGCGCCAGGAGTTCAGATTCGCTAACACCGGTTGCCGGATGCATCGCGGTAACGCGCGGTTTACCGACGGTTAGCGTACCGGTTTTATCAAACGCCACCTGGGTAACACGACCTAACTGCTCCAGCGCCGCGCCGCCTTTAATTAACGCCCCACGACGCGCCGCTGCCGCCAGCCCGGAGGTAATCGCCGCAGGCGTGGAGATAACTAACGCACACGGGCAGCCAATCAGTAACAATGTCAGCCCTTTATAAATCCACTCCTGCCAGCTTGCAGCAAACAGCAGCGGTGGCACCAGCGTCACCAGCAGGGCGACGGCCATAATCGCAGGCGTGTAAATACGGCTGAAACGGTCGATAAATCGCTCAATCGGTGCGCGGCGCTCTTCGGCCTCTTCGATCAGTTTCAGAATGCGGTCAATGGCGCTGGCACCCGGTTCTGATAGCACTTCCAGTGTAACCAGTCGGTCGACGCTGGTGGCACCTGCAGGGACTTTATCGCCTGTTGTGCGTTCCACAGGGATGGATTCGCCGGTAAGGGCGCTTTCATCAAAACTGGCAAATGGTGAGAGTAGTTTACCGTCGGCAGGTAAACGCCCGCCCGCAGCAACTTCAATCACGTCGCCAGGGCGCAGGCTGTTAATCGCCACTTCTTCACGTTCGCCGTTACGCAGGCGCGTGGCGGTTTCTGGTTTCAACGCCATTAATGCGCTGACGCCTTGACGTGCGCGGCTGGCGGCCCAACCTTCCAGCCGTTCACCAATCAAAAACAGCAGCAATACCATCGCGGCTTCTGCCGTTGCGCCAATAAACAGCGCGCCGATGGCGGCTACGCTCATTAACGTTTCAATAGCAAAATAGCTGCCGGATTTAATTAAGCGCAACGCCTGGCGAGCAATCGGGTACAGCCCAACCAACGTGGTGGCGATAAACGCCAGTTGGCCGAACGGATGATTAAATTGCTCCAGTCCCCAACTGATCGCCATCATCACAATGAGCGTAATCAGCGGTAGATTCTCTTTCAGGCGTGATTCTTTTGGCTCTTCGGCGGCCTGTTCATCGCGCAGGGAATAGCCCGCTTTTTGCACCGCCGATTCAACTTGCGCACGGATGTCATTGTCGGCATCAACCACCAGTTTTTCGGTAGCGAATAACACCTGTACCTGATTCACGCCAGAAAGCTGGCGCACGGCATTTTCTACTTTGCGCGCACAGGCGGCACAGTCCATGCCGCTGACTTTCCAGCTATAGCGAGTGCCGGAGACTTTTTCAGAGAGTGTTGGCGTGCTGGAACATGCGCCGTCGCAGCAACAGTCGTTGGCGTTCTGTGCCGTGGTTAGCGGTTTGAATGCGGCAAATTGAGGGGCTTTTTTGCCGTGATTGTCAGGAGTCGACATGGCATCCTCCGGTTAAGTTTTTTCTCATTAACCGAAGGATACACTCTGGAGTCGACTCCAGAGTCAAGTTTTATCAGAGATACAGTGAGCGGACGATGAGGAAGTGACCGGCAAAATAGCAAGCCGCTGCAATGGCGTTATCCGCACGGAAGCGGCGGCGATAGTGACTACCCAGCCAGACAAAGTTACTGATGAACAGCAGTGCAGCGCCCATAAAAGCAGAGAGTGCGGGAGCGGTCGGGCGGAAGAACCACAGCTCACCTGCCAGCCACACCATTACCAGCGTCATACCGACAAAAGTACAGACAGGCCAACGGAACTCTTCCAGACGCGTCCAGATAATGGCCAGTAATAGCGCGCCCAGCACCAGCAGTACCAGCGGCAACGGCCAGAAGAAGGAGAGCGTCATCTGGCTGGCGAAATAGATGGTGTACAGCAGGTGTGAGAGGAAAAACGCGCCGATGGCGTACATCAGACGCTGGCGTGGTAACAGGGTTAACGCATCACCCAGCAGTGACGCACACAGCCCCGCCAGCACCAGATAACTAATCGCGTCGAACATTGGTGCCTGCCAGGCCAGCAATAGCAGGAGAAGAAGGGTTAACGGTTTAAATAGCCAGCGTTGCCAGGTTGGCCCACGGTACGATGCATCCACAGATAGCCATGCGGAAAGACAGACAGCGATAAACGACCAAAGCATCTTAGTTCCTTGAATTCGTTATTTTTTCGTAAGCGGAATGCCTACAGTCTTGCTTCCAGTTTAGTGGCGAGGGTGGACGGATGACAACACCATAACTGGCAGGGTATGCTTATTTCCGCATTTTCCGATGAGGGATAAAGATGAGCAAGGCACCTCTTTTCTTTATTGTTATCATTGGCTTAATCATTGTCGCCGCATCGTTTCGCTTTATGCAGCAGCGACGGGAAAAAGCTGATAATGATATGGCACCGCTCCAGCAACAACTGGTGGTGGTGAGCAATAAGCGAGAAACACCGATTAACGATCGTCGTTCGCGTCAGCAGGAAGTGATACCGGCTGGCACCAGTCTGCGTTATGAGGCGAGTTTCAAACCGCAAAGCGGCGGACTGGAGCAGACGTTCCGTCTTGACGCTCAACAGTACCATGCCCTGACGGTGGGTGATAAAGGTACGTTGAGCTTTAAAGGAACGCGTTTTGTCAGCTTTGTTGGCGAGCAATAAGGTTATTTTTTAACTTTAAATTTCTTCTGCCAGACCAGCAGTTCAAACACGCCGAAAAGGAAAATACGCACCTTTTCGGCAGTGGTCATCTGTGGGCCATCTTTCGGTAAGGTCGATTTCAACAGCGCCAGTTGCATACCATGCATCAGAACCGTAAAAATCAGCGCGACATTAACGAAAATATTCAGCGGGCGTGGGAATGGTTGAAAAAGATTGAGGATTAAAAATCCCCAAACGCAGAGCATTAACAAACGTCCAATATTAATCAGCATCACTTTCTCCTTGTGTTTCACGCTGATACAACCGATAAGCGACCTGACCCGCCACTTTTTCGCGATACAACGACCAGTTTGCCGGAACGGTGGGAAGGCCATTTTCTACTTCACTTTCAACATAAACCCAGGCTTCATCAGCCAGCCAGCCGTTGTTTTCCAGTAAATTAATGGTTTCTTCCAACAAGCCACGGCGGAACGGTGGGTCAACAAACACAATATTATGCGGCGTTCCTTTTTGCATCAGAAAAGACATCGCATTGGTGTTCACGACTCGCGCATTGCCTGCTTTCAGCGTCGCCAGATTCTTGATTAACTGCTGAGATACTGCACGATCCATCTCAACCAGCGTAGCTCCCGCAGCGTAGCGTGACAAGGCTTCCAGCCCCAGAGCCCCGCTACCTGCGAAGCAATCCAGACATTGCGCATCAACAATTATCGGCGCTAGCCAGTTAAACAAGGTTTCACGTACGCGATCAGTGGTGGGGCGTAGACCTGGGCTATCAGGAACCGGGAGTTTACGGCCTCGCCACTGCCCGCCAATAATGCGGATTTGACCGCTGCCGGAATGATTCGGTTTTTTCATGATAAAGTGCTCAATCCGCCAGATAACACATAATTGCAGGCGGTGATGTGGAATAAGTTAAGTGATAGACTATTTCATCATTTTTTTAGCTGCTATGTACATAGCGTGAACGCTGTGCCATGAAGCAACAGCGAGGAGTATAGTCGCAGATGGCGAAAGAAAAAAAACGTGGCTTTTTTTCCTGGCTGGGCTTTGGTCAAAAAGAGCAGACCCCGGAAAAAGAGACAGAAGTCCAAAATGAACAACAGGTTGTAGAAGAAATCGTTCAGGCAGAAGAGCCTGCGAAAGTAGCTGAACAAGCTGTTGAAGAGCAGCCGCAGGTTCATACTGAAGCCGGGGCGGAAACTTTTGCTGCCGAAGTGGTGGAAGTAAGCGAACAGGTTGTCGAAAGTGAGAAAGTGCAGCCTGAAGCTGTTAGCGAACCGGAAGTTATTGCAGAGCCGGAATCTATAGTTGAAGAAGCGCCAGCGCCGGTAGTTGAACCTGAAGTCATGCCGGAACCGGTGGCTATTGAGCGTGAAGAACTGCCGCTGCCGGAAGAAGTCAAAGCCCAGGAAGTTTCGCCAGAAGAATGGCAGGCAGAAGCGGAAACCGTGGAGATTGTCGACGCGGCGGAAGAACAAGCGGCGCAAGAAGAAATCACTGACGAAGAGCTGGAAGCGCAGGCACTGGCCGCCGAAGCGGTAGAAGAGGCGGTGATGGTGGTTACTCCGGCAGAAGAAGATCAGCCGGTTAAAGAAATCGCTCAGGAACAGGAAAAACCAACCAAAGAAGGTTTCTTCGCGCGCCTGAAGCGCAGCCTGTTAAAAACGAAAGAAAACCTCGGTTCCGGATTTATCAGCCTGTTCCGTGGGAAAAAAATCGACGATGATCTGTTTGAAGAGCTGGAAGAACAGCTTTTGATTGCCGATGTGGGCGTGGAAACCACACGCAAAATCATCACCAATCTGACAGAAGGCGCATCACGCAAGCAGCTTCGCGATGCTGAGGCGCTCTACGGCCTGCTGAAAGAAGAGATGGGTGAGATTCTGGCGAAGGTTGATGAGCCTCTGAATGTCGAAGGCAAAACACCATTCGTGATCCTGATGGTGGGCGTCAACGGTGTGGGTAAAACCACGACCATCGGCAAGCTGGCGCGTCAGTTTGAGCAGCAGGGCAAGTCGGTAATGCTGGCGGCAGGCGATACTTTCCGTGCGGCAGCGGTTGAGCAGCTTCAGGTCTGGGGACAGCGCAATAATATTCCGGTGATTGCCCAGCATACCGGTGCGGACTCCGCCTCTGTTATCTTCGATGCCATTCAGGCCGCTAAGGCGCGTAATGTTGATGTCCTGATTGCCGATACCGCCGGACGTTTGCAGAACAAATCGCACCTGATGGAAGAGCTGAAGAAAATCGTTCGCGTGATGAAGAAACTCGACGTTGAAGCTCCGCATGAAGTTATGCTGACTATCGACGCCAGCACCGGGCAGAATGCGGTAAGCCAGGCCAAACTGTTCCACGAAGCGGTTGGCTTAACCGGTATCACGCTGACGAAACTGGACGGCACGGCGAAAGGCGGGGTAATTTTCTCGGTGGCTGACCAGTTTGGTATTCCTATCCGCTATATTGGTGTAGGCGAACGTATTGAGGATTTGCGTCCGTTTAAAGCGGACGACTTTATTGAGGCACTTTTTGCCCGAGAGGACTAAAAATGATTCGCTTTGAACATGTCAGCAAGGCTTATCTCGGTGGGAGGCAGGCGCTGCAGGGCGTGACGTTCCATATGCAGCCGGGTGAGATGGCGTTTCTGACCGGTCATTCCGGCGCAGGGAAAAGTACCCTCCTGAAGCTGATCTGTGGGATTGAGAGGCCCAGCGCCGGGAAAATCTGGTTTAGCGGCCATGACATCACGCGTCTGAAAAACCGTGAAGTTCCGTTTCTGCGCCGCCAGATCGGTATGATTTTCCAGGATCACCATCTGCTGATGGATCGTACTGTCTACGATAACGTGGCGATCCCGCTGATTATCGCCGGTGCCAGTGGTGACGATATCCGTCGCCGTGTATCGGCGGCGCTGGATAAAGTCGGGCTACTGGACAAAGCGAAGAACTTTCCTATTCAGCTTTCTGGCGGTGAACAACAACGCGTTGGCATTGCCCGTGCGGTGGTTAACAAACCTGCGGTACTGCTGGCGGATGAACCGACCGGTAACCTGGACGACGCGCTGTCAGAAGGGATTTTACGTTTGTTTGAAGAGTTTAACCGCGTTGGAGTAACAGTATTAATGGCAACGCACGATATTAACCTGATTTCGCGGCGTTCCTATCGCATGCTCACTCTGAGCGATGGTCACTTGCATGGAGGCGTGACCCATGAATAAGCGCGATGCAATTAATAATATTCGCCAGTTCGGTGGACGTCTGGATCGCTTCCGTAAATCGGTCGGCGGCTCTGGCGACGGTGGTCGTAACGCGCCGAAACGAGCGAAGTCATCACCGAAACCGGCGAATCGCAAAACCAATGTTTTCAACGAACAGGTGCGCTATGCGTTCCACGGTGCTTTGCAGGATCTAAAAAGCAAACCGTTCGCCACGTTTTTAACGGTGATGGTGATCGCCATCTCCCTGACGCTGCCCAGCGTTTGTTATATGGTGTACAAAAACGTCAACCATGCGGCGACGCAATATTATCCGTCACCGCAAATCACCGTTTATCTGCAAAAAACGCTGGACGATGATGCAGCAGCGGGGGTGGTTGCGCAGCTACAGGCCGAGCAGGGCGTGGAGAAAGTGAATTATCTTTCTCGTGAAGACGCGCTGGGCGAGTTCCGTAATTGGTCTGGTTTTGGCGGTGCGCTGGATATGCTGGAGGAAAACCCGCTTCCGGCAGTAGCGGTGGTGATCCCGAAACTCGATTTTCAGGGTACGGAGTCACTGAATACGCTACGTGACCGTATTACCCAGATTAACGGCATTGATGAAGTGCGAATGGACGATAGCTGGTTTGCCCGTCTGACCGCGCTAACTGGGCTGGTTGGGCGTGTTTCGGCAATGATCGGCGTGCTGATGGTGGCGGCAGTGTTCCTTGTTATCGGCAACAGTGTGCGTCTGAGCATTTTTGCCCGTCGTGATTCTATTAACGTGCAGAAACTGATTGGCGCGACGGATGGTTTCATCCTTCGCCCGTTCCTGTACGGTGGTGCGCTGCTGGGATTTTCTGGCGCATTGCTGTCATTAATTTTGTCAGAAATCCTGGTGCTACGTTTGTCATCGGCGGTTGCAGAAGTGGCACAGGTATTCGGAACGAAGTTTGATATCAATGGGTTATCTTTCGATGAATGCCTGTTGTTGTTGCTGGTGTGTTCGATGATTGGCTGGGTGGCAGCGTGGCTTGCCACGGTACAGCATTTACGCCACTTTACGCCGGAATAATAAAAGCGTGCTATACTCTTTCCCTGCAATGGGTTCCGTAGCAGGGAAAGAGACCCCGTTGTCTCTTCCCGGTATTTCATCTCTATGTCACATTTTGTGCGTAATTTATTCACAAGCCAGCATTGAACTTGTGGATAAAATCACGGTCTGATAAAACTGTGAATGATAATCTCGTTGCTCTTAAGCTCTGGCACAGTTGTTGCTACCACTGAGGCGCCAGAAGATATCGATTGAGAGGATTTGAATGACTGACAAAATGCAAAGTTTAGCTTTAGCCCCTGTTGGCAACCTGGATTCCTACATCCGGGCAGCTAACGCGTGGCCGATGTTGTCGGCTGACGAGGAGCGGGCGCTGGCTGAAAAGCTGCATTACCATGGCGATCTGGAAGCAGCTAAAACGCTGATCCTGTCTCACCTGCGGTTTGTTGTTCATATTGCTCGTAATTATGCGGGCTATGGCCTGCCACAGGCGGATTTGATTCAGGAAGGTAACATCGGCCTGATGAAAGCAGTGCGCCGTTTCAACCCGGAAGTGGGTGTGCGCCTGGTCTCCTTCGCCGTCCACTGGATCAAAGCAGAGATCCACGAATACGTTCTGCGTAACTGGCGTATCGTTAAAGTTGCGACGACCAAAGCACAGCGCAAACTGTTCTTTAACCTGCGTAAAACCAAGCAGCGTCTGGGCTGGTTTAATCAGGATGAAGTCGAAATGGTGGCTCGCGAACTGGGCGTTACCAGCAAAGACGTGCGTGAGATGGAATCGCGTATGGCGGCACAAGACATGACATTCGATATGTCTTCCGACGACGATTCCGATAGCCAACCGATGGCTCCGGTGCTCTATCTGCAGGATAAATCATCTAACTTTGCCGACGGCATTGAAGATGATAACTGGGAAGAGCAGGCGGCAAACCGTCTGACCGACGCGATGCAAGGTCTGGACGAACGTAGCCAGGACATCATCCGCGCGCGCTGGCTTGACGAAGACAACAAATCTACGTTGCAGGAACTGGCTGACCGTTACGGCGTTTCCGCCGAGCGTGTGCGTCAGCTTGAAAAGAACGCGATGAAAAAACTTCGCGCTGCTATTGAAGCGTAACTGCACAACGCGTTGAGCTGTACCTGATAACCCCTGGAAGCGAGTCCGGGGGTTTTTGTTTCTGCTGTCTTGCCGGATAAGGTGCATCCGGCATTTATCATTTACAGGAATTTATAGCCTTTTAGCATTTCCTTGATGTCTTCGACGATCGCGTCGTTTGGCATATGAATTGGTCTACGGGTAATACCGGCTTTCACGCCCATCAGGTTTAGTGCTTCCTTCATTACCGCAGGCGCAGTCATTTTTTTAATGGTCATGCGTAGCGAATCCATCTTGTTGCGCTCTTCCAGTGCTTTATCCAGTTCACCGGCCATGAAGTAGTTATATAAATCGACTTCAATAGTAGGCAGAACATTCGACGTTGCAGCAACAGCAGCCACAGAACCTTCTTTAAATGCATCCAGCATTAAGGAGTCTGAGCCATTTAACACCTTAAAGTTTTTATGTTTAGATATTTCCAGATATTGTTTCTGAACTTCAAATTTACCACTGCTATCTTTTATCGCTACGATATTTTCAATATCGGCTAAACGGTTTGCCGTTTCATATTCAATACTCAACCCTGTCTGACCCGGCAAGTTATAAAGAATAATGGGGGCTGTTGTGCTTAAGGCAATATCATAATAGTGGCGGTATAAATCTTCCTGGTTAGGCACCAGGTAGTATGGTGTCACAACGGAAATGTAATCGGCACCTGCATCTACTAAGCGTCTTGTTAATTCAATAGTTTGTTTTGTGCTACAGCAACCCGCGCCTGCACAAATAGTCACTTCATTGCCAACTTCTTCAACTACGGCTTTTGTTAGTTCAACTTTTTCGTCATCGGAGAGCAAATGAAACTCACCGTTCGTTCCGCAAATAAACAAGCCGTGTACGCCTTTATCGACTAACCAACGTGCCATTTTTTTTGCTGCTGAAATGTCCATTTTTTCCATTTCATCGAAAGGCGTTACCATTGCGGTAATAATCCCTTTAAGCTCTTTCATTATTCTTTCTCCAGTTCCTGTAGGACATTTTTGATAGAAATTTGCATGGTGTTATGCTCGGCCTCATTGGTGAATGAAGCAGCATGAGGTGTAATAGAATAATTTTTTAGTTCTTTAATTTTTGCTGAACGTTCCTTCAACTCAATATCTTCGCTGGCAAAGGCTATTTTCTGATTAATAAGTGCGCTATATAAAGATTCTTCATCAACCAATCCCCCCCTTGCTGTGTTAATTAAAATGGCCGAGGGTTTTATTTTATCGAATACCGTCTCGTTGATCAGATTACGAGTATTATCCAGTAACGGCAAATGTAGAGAAAGGATGTCGCTATGATGATAAATATCATCCAGTGATTTAAGCTCTATATAAGATGGAACTTTATTTTTATCGAGATAGGGATCATAGGCGGTGATAATCATTCCAAGAGAATGAGCAATATGGGCAACATGCTGACCAATTGCACCAAGCCCAATTAATCCCAGCGTTTTTTGATATAGCTCATGACCGACAAGCCTGACATCCTGACCATTTCTGGCTTGATTCTCGGTTTCGACATATTTTCGGCAACTGGAGAGCATCATCAGGATGGCCATCTCTGCAACGGAAATAGAATTGGCATTGAGAGCTTTGTGCACTACGATGCCTTTTCTATTCGCGTAATCGACATCTATATTGTCTAACCCTACACCATATTTCGATATAACCTTCAAGTTTTTTGCCTGATCAATCACTTCTCTGTCTAAAGGATCGTTGCCGGTAATAATGGCATCTGCATATTTAATTTTCTCGATGAGTTCTTCCTTGCTATATCGACCTCCACTGGTATTACATTCAACGTCATAACCTGCAGATTGTAGTTTTTCAATATAGACTTTGCCTTTATCAACAAAAGGTCTTGGCGTGATAGTTATCTTTTTCATTTTATAAAACTCCAAAGAAAGAAAACGCCAGGCTTAAAAACAGAATAGTTACCAGAATGCGTAAGAAATGTGGGCCACACTTTTGTATGTAAAAATAAATACCCAACACGGCAATAAGCGGCAACATGTTAGGTACAATTTTATCCAGCATATCTTGTAAGACGATGGTATTACCGCCACCGGTTGTAATGTGCAATGGCGTCTTAATTTTTACATATGTTGCTGAAAGCGCCCCCATCATCAACAACCCGAACATTCCTGCGCCTTCAATGATTCGATGAATGCTACCAGAATGCAGGATTTCCAGGATTGATTCTTTCCCTTTTTTATAGCCGATATTGAGTGCAAATCGACTGGCGAAAAACATGTAAACAACCTGGTAAATCAGGGGGAGAAGTGCGGCAATAACGTATCCCTGAATAACAAACGGGATACAGACACCAATAACAATGGGGCGCAATGTACCAAAGTCTAACGTGTCACCAATACCTGATACAGGCCCCATAAGACCCGTTTTTAAACCCGTAACGAGCTGCGTTGTTGCTTCACGTTGTTCTTCTGGTTCCTGGGCTGCTTTTTCCTCCAGCGCAATACTAATACCAGCGATAACCGATCCCCAGTTCGCCTGAGTGTTGAACATGGTTAAATGGCGTTGTAGGGCTTTAGCGAGATCTTTTTCATCGGGATATAATTTCGCTAATACCCCTGTCATTGCGTTACAAAATGCCAGCGCTTGCAAGCGTTCGAAATTCAAAGATGTTTCAGAGAACGCGTGCCATTTTAGCCAAACAATCTGAACATCTCTTTGCGTAATTGGTGAGGATGCTGAGTATCCTGACTCAATTGTATTATCCATTTTGCGTTCCTTTTGCATTTTGTGACTGCATATATAAGAGGACGGCACAGAGTCCAAAAATAGAGATGCCAATAGTATTCAAACCTGAATAGGTCACGAGGAAAAAGCCGATAATGAACAGAGGGATATATTGTTTTTTACCGATGACAATGATGGTTATTGCGAAACCGAGTGCAGGCAGAATATTACCGGCAATCGCCAGTCCATTCGTCGACCAGGCGGGAAGCAGGTTTACAAAAGAGGCAATGGCATCCGGGCCGTACAAACAGGCGATGAATACCGGTACAAAACGCATCGGAAAGGCTAACAGGAGAGGATATATTGTGGCTGCGCGTTGTATGCCTTTGATATCCCCTTTTTCTGCATAGCGGTCAGCCATGTGGACAAACGTAGTGTTCAGTGTTTTGCGCACGTTTTCCAGAACCACGCCCAGCAACCCCAGAGGAATAGCTAAAGAGATAGCAATTTCTGGTTTAATACCTGCGGTAAGTGCAATTGGGATTGCGATACACGAGGCTAAACCTTCATCGGCAGGAGGGTTTCCTCCCGGGGCAATACTCCCGATATAGATCATCTGTAAGGTGGCCCCAACAGATAAAGCGGTTGGCATATCATTAAAGATTAGTCCCATAATAGGTGCTATCGATAATGGCATACGCATAATAGAAAAACCGTACCATACTTTTGCCTGGGATATCCAATATACCAGGGCAATAATTGCTGCGGTAAAAATAGACATAAGTTCCTCTCCTTAATTAAGGTAACTTATTTTTGATTTTTTGTAGGCTGGCAGGATCTTCTTCAGGAATAGTTTGGAAATAAACTTTTATATTCTTATCTTCGATGATTTGAAGTTTGTCGGCATCTTCATGATTGAGTGATATTTGATTGAAAACTATTTTCCTTCCTGGAGTGTTTTCAACGCCGCCGACCTGTAATTCCTCTAGCATTAAACCACCTTGTATGGTTTGTAATGCAGAATCGATCGATTTGAAAAGTATTAATAGCTTTCCTTCATAGAAGTTATTGCTATTCCAGCGCTGTAATACATCTTCAATAGATGTCATTATTACTTCGACGCCACTTGGCGCTGCCATCTTATAGACTTCGGCAAGAAAAGGATCGCGTGATAAAGGGTCATCAATGACAATTATTTTATTAGCATCACTTCTTTTTAACCATTTTGTTATAACTTGTCCATGAATTAAACGGTAATCAATACGGGCATGTACTATACTCATAGTTTATCATCCTTTATTAAAGTAATAAGTTTGAACCATTTCTTTACCCGCATCATGTACATGTTGAACATATTCTTCAAAGGTAAGTATTTCGTCAGAATCCTGTAACATGTTGGCTTCGATTAACATAGCCAAATTGACACCGCTGATACAGCGAATGGGAAAATCTTTAGAAAGAAGGAGGGCAATATTTGATGGCGTTCCGCCATAGATATCTGTGAATATGAGCGTATCAATACCAGGCCTGAGTACCGCTTTTACTTGTAGCATAAGTGTTTCAGGTGACATTCCAGGCTGCAGAGAAAGCGACGTGGAATTTTTTGTTTTACCTACAATCATTTCGCTGCTGGATAATAAATAATTACCAGCTTCACCGTGTGTCAGAATTATAATATCGAACTGATTCAAATGATAAGTTCCTTTTATAGTTATGGCGCGGCTGATAAGAAATAAATATTCATAATTCGAATGTTATGTTTCTTATCATATTAAGGATGAATCCTTGGTCTAAGATTTTATATTAATTCGAATAAATTAAAATGTTAACAGGATCACAGATGGTAGCGTTGGCTAAAATTGCTAATAAACTTTTTGTAATAAATAAGAGGAAGGGTGGGTTATATTTTATTGTTTTAAATGATGATTAATGTTTTATTTATTCTTGAACTGAATATCTTATTTAAGATATGCCATAAATATAGCAAATAATATATTAATATACATTTCATGTGGTTATAAATATCTAAGCGAAGATATGGTTCTCAATGATGGTAATTTTTGTTATGAATTTGTGGTGTTTCGTCTAAATTTCTCGTTCCAAAATCATAAAAATCGGGTATGTTTTAGCAGAGTATGCTGCTAAGGCACGGGTAGTCATACACAAAACGAAATAAAGTGCTGTACAACAACATCACAATACACGTAATAACCAGAAGAATGGGGATTCTCAGGATGAATATAAAGGGTAAAGCGTTACTGGCAGGATGTATCGCGCTGGCATTCAGCAATATGGCTCTGGCGGAAGATATCAAAGTCGCGGTTGTCGGAGCGATGTCTGGCCCGGTAGCCCAGTATGGTGACCAGGAATTTACTGGCGCAGAGCAGGCAGTTGCGGATATTAACGCCAAAGGCGGCGTTAAAGGCAACAAACTGCAAATCGTAAAATATGACGATGCCTGTGACCCGAAACAGGCGGTAGCAGTGGCGAACAAAGTTGTTAACGACGGCATAAAATATGTGATTGGCCACCTCTGTTCTTCATCAACGCAGCCAGCGTCTGACATCTATGAAGATGAAGGTATTTTAATGATCACCCCAGCGGCAACCGCGCCAGAACTGACCGCGCGTGGCTATAAGTTGATCATGCGCACCACTGGCCTGGACTCTGACCAGGGACCAACAGCGGCGAAATATATTCTTGAGAAAGTGAAACCGCAGCGTATTGCTATCGTTCATGACAAACAGCAGTACGGTGAAGGTCTGGCGCGTGCGGTGCAGGACGGCCTGAAGAAAGGTAACGCTAACGTGGTGTTCTTTGACGGCATCACCGCCGGAGAAAAAGACTTCTCAACCCTGGTGGCGCGTCTGAAGAAAGAGAATATCGACTTCGTTTACTACGGCGGTTACCACCCGGAAATGGGGCAGATCCTGCGTCAGGCACGTGCGGCGGGGTTGAAAACCCAGTTTATGGGGCCGGAAGGTGTGGCTAACGTCTCGCTGTCTAATATCGCGGGCGAGTCAGCGGAAGGTCTGCTGGTGACCAAGCCGAAGAACTACGATCAGGTTCCGGCGAACAAACCAATTGTTGACGCGATCAAAGCGAAAAAACAGGATCCAAGCGGCGCATTCGTGTGGACCACCTACGCGGCACTGCAATCTTTACAGGCGGGTCTGAACCAGTCCGACGATCCGGCTGAGATCGCCAAATACCTGAAAGCGAACCCGGTTGATACGGTGATGGGGCCGCTGACCTGGGATGAGAAAGGCGATCTGAAAGGTTTCGAGTTCGGCGTGTTTGACTGGCACGCTAATGGCACGGCGACCGATGCGAAGTAATCATTAATCGGCAACCCAGGGTTGCCGTCAAATTGCTGATATCAAGTTCATTGCTTCATGCCGGATGCGGCGTAAACGCCTTATCCGGCCTACAAGATCTACAGAAATCAGTAAATTGAAATACACATTGTAGGCCTGATAAGCGTAGCGCATCAGGCAATCCCTCGTTTGTCATCACACCTGAATATTAATGCTTTTCCCAGCCGCCCGGTTGTTCCTTAAATCCCAACGCCTGCATAAACGCCGCCATCACGCTGCGATCTTCCACACCGGCATCCGCCATCCACCAGCATGAAACGCCAGGATTGTTACGTAACACCTCTTCCAGCAGATATTGCCCCACACCGCGTCGGCGGGTGACTTCCCGCACGCGTAGGGAATCCAGTGCCCCCTGAGTGCCGCTTAAGGTTACTCGCACGGCAGCAAGCAGGCGCTCGTTAAAACGCGCGGCGTAGATACGGTGGTTATCGTCAACCTGTAAAGACGCAGGGGAATACTCCGGCCAGATCTTTTGCAGGTCAATCCGGTCCTGGTCGCTAAAATTTTCTAATCGAATGATGGTCAGCTTCATAGGTAACCCGTACAAATCACAAAAGTGGAACCAGTGTAGCGAAATAATTTAATCGGAGGCTTTCTCTTTTTTATTTCTTTTGGCAGGTGATTAATTTTTTTTCAGCAATAATTACAAATTAAAAACATTAGAGAATGAAAATTGTCCAGCATAATCCCCTGAATGGTAGTGAATTATTCCGCCCTTTGTGTCGTTATTTTATGCTGACAACGGCGCTTTTTTCTGTTTATCTATCAATAAATTCAGAATATTATCTGTTCTTAATCGACTGAAAAATAGGGATTTTAATCGCTATTATCACAAAATACTGCGCTAAACCCTTAATCAGACAGGCAAAACAGCGCAGTATAAAAAAAGAACAGCCAGATTTTTTAATACATAAAAACAAAGCAACACAACATTACGAGTGGGGATTTTGAATAATGAAACGGAATGCGAAAACTATCATCGCAGGGATGATTGCACTGGCAATATCACACACCGCGTTGGCCGACGATATTAAAGTTGCCGTTGTCGGCGCGATGTCTGGCCCGGTTGCCCAGTGGGGCGATATGGAATTTAACGGTGCTCGCCAGGCAATCAAAGACATTAACGCGAAAGGAGGAATTAAAGGCGATAAGCTGGTTGGCGTGGAATATGACGACGCCTGCGATCCGAAACAAGCCGTTGCGGTCGCCAACAAAATCGTTAACGACGGCATTAAATACGTTATTGGTCATCTCTGTTCCTCCTCTACCCAGCCTGCGTCGGACATCTATGAAGACGAAGGTATTCTGATGATCTCGCCGGGGGCGACCAACCCGGAACTGACTCAACGCGGTTATCAACACATCATGCGCACTGCCGGGCTGGACTCCTCCCAGGGGCCGACTGCCGCGAAATACATTGTTGAGACGGTGAAACCCGAGCGCATCGCCATTATTCACGACAAACAACAGTATGGCGAAGGGCTGGCGCGTTCGGTGCAGGACGCGTTGAAAGCGGCTAATGCCAATATCGTCTTCTTCGACGGCATTACTGCTGGCGAGAAAGATTTCTCCGCGCTGGTTGCCCGCCTGAAAAAAGAAAACATCGACTTCGTTTACTACGGCGGTTACTACCCGGAAATGGGGCAGATGCTGCGCCAGGCTCGTTCCGTCGGCCTGAAAACCCAGTTTATGGGGCCGGAAGGTGTCGGTAACGCGTCGCTGTCGAACATTGCCGGTGATGCTGCCGAAGGTATGTTGGTCACCATGCCAAAACGCTATGACCAGGACCCGGCAAACCAGGGCATTGTTGATGCGCTGAAAGCCGACAAGAAAGATCCAACCGGTCCCTATGTCTGGATCACCTACGCAGCGGTGCAATCTCTGGCGACTGCCCTTGAGCGTACCGGCAGCGATGAACCGCTGGCGTTGGTGAAAGATTTAAAAGCTAACGGTGCTAATACCGTGATTGGGCCGCTGAACTGGGATGAAAAAGGCGATCTGAAGGGATTTGATTTTGGTGTCTTCCAGTGGCACGCCGACGGTTCTTCCACGGCAGCCAAGTAATCATCCCACTGCCCGTGAAAAGCGGGCAGGTTTAGAAAGGTTACCTTATGTCTGAGCAGTTTTTGTATTTCTTGCAGCAGATGTTTAACGGCGTCACGCTGGGCAGTACTTACGCGCTGATTGCCATCGGCTACACCATGGTTTACGGCATTATCGGCATGATCAACTTCGCCCACGGCGAGGTTTATATGATCGGCAGCTACGTCTCGTTTATGATCATCGCTGCGCTGATGATGATGGGCATTGATACCGGCTGGCTGCTGGTGGCGGCGGGATTCGTCGGTGCAATAGTCATTGCCAGCGCTTACGGCTGGAGTATCGAACGGGTAGCGTATCGCCCGGTGCGTAACTCTAAACGTCTGATTGCCCTTATTTCCGCGATTGGCATGTCTATCTTCCTGCAAAACTACGTCAGCCTGACCGAAGGTTCGCGCGACGTGGCGCTGCCCAGCCTGTTTAACGGTCAGTGGATAGTGGGTCATAGCGAAAACTTCTCTGCGTCTATTACCACCATGCAGGCGGTGATCTGGATTGTCACCTTCCTCGCCATGCTGGCGCTGACGATTTTCATTCGCTATTCCCGTATGGGACGCGCGTGTCGTGCCTGCGCGGAAGATCTGAAAATGGCGAGTCTGCTTGGCATTAACACCGACCGGGTGATTGCGCTGACCTTTGTGATTGGCGCAGCGATGGCGGCGGTGGCAGGCGTTCTGCTCGGTCAGTTCTACGGCGTGATTAACCCCTATATTGGCTTTATGGCCGGGATGAAAGCCTTTACTGCTGCGGTACTCGGCGGGATTGGTAGCATTCCGGGGGCGATGATTGGCGGGCTGATCCTGGGGATTGCGGAGGCGCTCTCTTCTGCCTATCTGAGTACGGAATATAAAGATGTGGTTTCATTCGCCTTGCTGATTCTGGTGTTGCTGGTGATGCCGACCGGTATTCTGGGGCGTCCGGAGGTAGAGAAAGTATGAAACCGATGCATATTGCAATGGCGCTGCTCTCTGCCGCCATGTTCTTTGTCCTGGCGGGCGTCTTTATGGGCGTGCAACTGGAGCTGGACGGCACCAAACTGGTGGTCGACGCGGCTTCGGATGTCCGTTGGGAATGGGTGTTTATCGGCACGGCGGTGGTCTTTTTCTTTCAGCTTGTGCGACCTGCTTTCCAGAAAGGGTTGAAAAGCGTTTCCGGGCCGAAGTTCATCCTGCCAGCGATTGATGGTTCCACGGTGAAACAGAAGCTGTTCCTCGTGGCGCTGCTGGTGATTGCGGTGGCGTGGCCGTTTATGGTGTCGCGAGGGACGGTGGATATCGCCACTCTGACCATGATCTATATTATCCTCGGCCTCGGGTTGAACGTGGTGGTAGGGCTTTCCGGCCTGCTGGTGCTCGGTTATGGCGGATTTTACGCCATTGGTGCTTACACCTTTGCGCTGCTCAATCACTATTATGGTCTTGGCTTCTGGACCTGTCTGCCGATTGCCGGTCTGATGGCAGCGGCGGCGGGCTTCCTGCTCGGTTTCCCGGTGTTGCGTCTGCGCGGTGATTATCTGGCGATCGTTACTCTCGGCTTCGGTGAAATTGTGCGTATTTTGCTGCTCAATAATACTGAAGTTACCGGCGGTCCGAACGGCATCAGCCAGATCCCTAAACCGACCTTTTTTGGCCTCGAGTTCAGTCGTACTGCCCGTGAAGGCGGCTGGGATACCTTCAGTAATTTCTTTGGCCTGAAATACGATCCGTCCGATCGCGTCATCTTTCTCTACCTGGTGGCCTTGTTGCTGGTGGTGTTTTCCTTATTCGTCATTAATCGCCTGCTGCGGATGCCGCTGGGTCGCGCATGGGAAGCGTTGCGTGAAGATGAAATCGCCTGTCGTTCGCTGGGTTTAAGCCCGCGCCGTATCAAGCTGACAGCCTTTACCATCAGCGCCGCGTTTGCGGGTTTCGCCGGAACGCTGTTTGCTGCGCGCCAGGGCTTTGTCAGCCCGGAATCCTTCACCTTTGCCGAATCGGCATTTGTGCTGGCAATTGTGGTGCTCGGTGGCATGGGGTCACAGTTTGCGGTGATTCTGGCGGCAGTTCTGCTGGTGGTGTCGCGCGAGTTGATGCGTGATTTCAACGAATACAGCATGTTGATGCTCGGTGGCCTGATGGTGCTGATGATGATCTGGCGTCCACAGGGCTTGCTGCCCATGACACGCCCGCAACTGAAGCTGAAGAACGGCGAAGCGAAAGGAGAGCAGGCATGAGTCAGCCATTATTATCTGTTAACGGCCTGATGATGCGCTTCGGCGGCCTGTTGGCGGTGAACAACGTCAATCTCGAGCTGTACCCGCAGGAAATCGTCTCGTTAATCGGCCCTAACGGTGCCGGAAAAACCACGGTCTTCAATTGCCTGACCGGATTCTACAAACCCACCGGCGGCACCATTTTACTGCGCGATCAGCATCTGGAAGGTTTGCCCGGCCAGCAAATTGCCCGCATGGGCGTGGTGCGCACCTTCCAGCATGTGCGTCTGTTCCGTGAAATGACAGTGATTGAAAACCTGCTGGTGGCGCAGCATCAGCAACTAAAAACCGGGCTGTTTTCCGGCCTGTTGAAAACGCCTTCTTTCCGTCGCGCCCAGAGTGAAGCGCTCGACCGCGCCGCAACCTGGCTTGAGCGCATTGGTTTGCTGGAACACGCCAACCGCCAGGCGAGCAACCTGGCCTATGGCGACCAGCGTCGTCTGGAGATTGCCCGCTGCATGGTGACGCAGCCGGAGATTTTAATGCTCGACGAACCGGCGGCAGGTCTTAACCCGAAAGAGACCAAAGAACTGGATGAGCTGATTGCCGAGCTGCGTAATCATCACAACACCACTATCTTGTTGATTGAGCACGATATGAAGCTGGTGATGGGGATTTCAGACAGAATCTACGTGGTTAATCAGGGGACGCCACTGGCAAATGGTACGCCGGAGCAGATCCGTAATAACCCGGACGTGATCCGTGCCTATTTAGGTGAGGCATAAGATGGAAAAAGTCATGTTGTCCTTTGACAAAGTCAGCGCCCACTACGGCAAAATCCAGGCGCTGCATGAGGTGAGCCTGCATATTAATCAGGGAGAGATTGTTACCTTGATTGGTGCGAACGGCGCAGGGAAAACCACCTTGCTCGGTACGTTATGCGGCGACCCGCGCGCCACCAGCGGACGAATTGTGTTTGATGATAAAGACATTACCGACTGGCAGACGGCGAAAATCATGCGTGAAGCAGTGGCGATTGTCCCGGAAGGGCGTCGTGTCTTCTCGCGGATGACGGTGGAAGAGAACCTGGCAATGGGCGGTTTCTTTGCCGAAAGAGATCAGTTTCAGGAGCGCATAAAGTGGGTCTATGAGCTGTTCCCGCGTCTGCATGAGCGCCGTATTCAGCGGGCGGGCACCATGTCCGGCGGTGAACAACAGATGCTGGCGATTGGTCGTGCACTGATGAGCAATCCGCGTTTGCTGCTGCTTGATGAGCCATCGCTCGGACTGGCACCGATTATCATCCAACAAATCTTCGACACCATCGAGCAGTTGCGCGAGCAGGGAATGACCATCTTCCTCGTCGAACAGAACGCCAATCAGGCGCTGAAGCTGGCAGATCGCGGCTACGTGCTGGAAAACGGTCATGTGGTGCTCTCCGATACCGGCGACGCACTACTGGCGAACGAAGCGGTGAGAAGCGCGTATTTAGGCGGGTAATAACGCGTTGATTGATAAGGAGTCAAAAGACTCCTTTGAGACAGGTGACAAATGTAAAATTGCCTGATGCGCTGCGCTTATCAGGCCTATTGGGTGAGTTGCAATATATTGAATTTGCACGATCTTGTAGGCCGTATAAGGCGTTCACGCCGCATCCGGCATGAAACGATGAGCACATTATCTACAATCTGTAGAGTTTGACTCAGACCTTCTATTTTCCCGCTTATCCGTGCCCCATCTCCCATTTTCCCTCACCCGTACCGTCACCGCCTTGTCATCTTTCTGACACCTTACTATCTTAAAAATGTAACAAAAGAGTTATTTTTCTGTAATTCGAGCATGTCATGTTACCCCGCGAGCATAAAACGCGTGAATTCGCGCATCCGGTACAACAAGAGAGATAATCAATGAAACCGTTACATTATACAGCTTCAGCACTGGCGCTCGGATTGGCGTTAATGGGGAATGCACAGGCCGTGACGACTATTCCGCTCTGGCATTCGATGGAAGGGGAACTGGGTAAAGAGGTGGATTCTCTGGCTCAACGTTTTAACGCCGAAAACCCGGATTACAAAATTGTACCGACCTACAAAGGCAACTACGAACAGAATTTAAGCGCGGGTATCGCAGCATTTCGTACCGGTAACGCGCCGGCTATTTTGCAGGTTTATGAAGTTGGCACCGCCACCATGATGGCGTCGAAAGCGATTAAACCGGTGTATGAAGTATTTAAAGATGCGGGGATTAACTTCGATGAGTCGCAGTTTGTGCCGACGGTTTCAGGCTACTACTCCGACAGCAAAACCGGACATTTACTCTCCCAACCGTTCAACAGCTCGACTCCCGTTCTCTATTACAACAAAGATGCTTTCAAAAAAGCAGGGTTAGACCCGGAGCAGCCGCCGAAAACCTGGCAGGATTTGGCTGACTATGCCGCAAAACTGAAAGCCTCCGGTATGAAGTGCGGCTACGCCAGCGGCTGGCAGGGCTGGATCCAACTGGAAAACTTTAGCGCCTGGAATGGCCTGCCATTTGCCAGCAAAAACAACGGGTTTGACGGCACAGATGCGGTGCTGGAGTTCAACAAGCCGGAGCAGGTGAAACATATCGCCATGCTGGAAGAGATGAACAAGAAGGGCGATTTTAGCTACGTCGGGCGTAAGGATGAATCCACCGAGAAGTTCTATAACGGTGATTGCGCGATGACGACCGCCTCTTCCGGTTCGCTTGCCAACATTCGAGAGTATGCCAAATTCAACTATGGCGTAGGCATGATGCCTTACGACGCCGATGCGAAAGATGCGCCACAAAACGCCATTATCGGCGGAGCCAGCCTGTGGGTGATGCAGGGCAAAGATAAGGATACTTACACCGGTGTGGCGAAGTTCCTCGACTTCCTCGCGAAGCCAGAAAACGCTGCTGAGTGGCATCAGAAAACCGGTTATCTGCCGATCACTAAAGCGGCTTATGACCTGACCCGTGAGCAGGGCTTTTACGAGAAAAACCCAGGAGCGGATACTGCGACGCGTCAGATGCTGAACAAGCCGCCGTTGCCGTATACCAAAGGACTGCGTCTGGGCAATATGCCGCAGATCCGCGTAATTGTGGATGAAGAGCTGGAGAGCGTGTGGACCGGTAAGAAGACGCCACAGCAGGCGCTGGATACCGCCGTTGAGCGTGGGAATCAGTTGCTGCGCCGCTTTGAGAAATCGACGAAGTCTTAATCAGTGTAATGTCGGATGCGTTTCGCTTATCTGACCTGGCATCGCGTGTAGGCCGGATAAGCGAAGCGCATCCGGCACAGTTCAGGAATTAACCGTAATGTCATCATCCCGTCCGGTGTTCCGCTCGCGCTGGCTGCCTTATTTGCTGGTCGCGCCGCAGCTCATCATCACCGTTATCTTTTTTATCTGGCCTGCGGGCGAAGCGTTGTGGTACTCGCTACAAAGCGTCGATCCGTTTGGTTTCTCCAGCCAGTTTGTCGGGCTGGATAACTTCGTCACGCTGTTCCATGACAGTTACTATCTCGACTCCTTCTGGACGACGATAAAATTTAGCACCTTTGTCACCGTCAGCGGTTTGCTGGTGTCGCTGTTCTTTGCGGCGCTGGTGGAGTACATCGTGCGCGGCAGCCGTTTCTATCAAACTTTAATGTTGTTGCCGTATGCCGTGGCTCCCGCCGTTGCCGCCGTATTGTGGATCTTCCTGTTTAACCCCGGTCGCGGGCTGATCACTCATTTTCTTGCTGAGTTCGGCTATGACTGGAACCACGCGCAAAACAGCGGCCAGGCGATGTTTCTGGTGGTGTTCGCCTCGGTGTGGAAGCAAATCAGCTACAACTTTCTGTTCTTCTATGCCGCGCTGCAATCCATTCCCCGTTCACTGATCGAAGCGGCGGCCATTGACGGCGCAGGCCCGATTCGCCGCTTCTTTAAGATCGCGTTACCGCTTATCGCTCCGGTGAGTTTCTTTCTGCTGGTGGTTAATCTGGTGTACGCCTTCTTCGACACCTTCCCGGTGATTGATGCCGCTACGTCCGGTGGGCCAGTACAGGCCACTACCACGCTGATTTATAAGATCTACCGCGAAGGCTTTACCGGACTGGATCTGGCTTCGTCTGCCGCGCAGTCGGTGGTGTTGATGTTCCTCGTCATCGTGTTGACGGTGGTGCAGTTCCGCTATGTTGAAAGCAAGGTGCGTTACCAATGATTGAGAACCGTCCGTGGCTGACGATATTCAGCCATACCATGCTGATCCTTGGGATTGCGGTGATCCTCTTCCCGCTGTACGTGGCGTTTGTCGCAGCGACGCTGGATAAACAGGAAGTCTACGCCGCGCCGATGACGCTGATCCCCGGCACGCATCTGCTGGAGAATATCCATAACATTTGGGTAAACGGAGTAGGCACGAATAGCGCGCCATTCTGGCGGATGTTGCTTAACAGTTTCGTGATGGCGTTCAGCATTACGCTGGGCAAAATTACCGTTTCGATGCTCTCGGCATTCGCCATCGTCTGGTTTCGTTTTCCGCTGCGTAACCTCTTCTTCTGGATGATTTTTATTACTCTGATGCTGCCGGTTGAAGTGCGTATTTTCCCGACGGTAGAAGTGATCGCCAATCTGAAGATGCTCGACAGCTACGCAGGTTTAACGCTGCCGCTGATGGCCTCAGCGACCGCTACGTTCCTGTTCCGGCAGTTCTTTATGACGCTGCCGGATGAGCTGGTGGAAGCGGCTCGTATCGACGGTGCGTCACCGATGCGCTTCTTTTGCGACATTGTCTTTCCGCTGTCAAAAACCAATCTGGCGGCGCTGTTTGTGATCACCTTTATCTACGGCTGGAACCAGTATCTGTGGCCGCTGCTGATTATTACCGATGTTGATCTCGGCACCACCGTGGCGGGGATTAAAGGGATGATCGCCACTGGCGAAGGCACGACAGAATGGAACTCGGTGATGGCTGCGATGTTGTTAACCCTGATCCCACCAGTATTGATTGTTTTAGTGATGCAGCGTGCCTTTGTGCGCGGCCTGGTCGATAGTGAGAAATAAGATGGCAGGACTGAAATTACAGGCAGTAACCAAAAGCTGGGATGGCAAAACCCAGGTCATTAAACCGCTGACGCTTGATGTGGCAGACGGTGAATTTATTGTGATGGTTGGGCCGTCTGGCTGCGGAAAATCCACGCTACTGCGCATGGTTGCCGGGCTGGAGCAGGTGACTGAGGGCGATATCTGGATCAACGAGCAGCGCGTAACCGAAATGGAGCCGAAAGATCGCGGGATTGCGATGGTGTTCCAGAACTACGCGCTTTATCCGCATATGAGCGTAGAGGAGAATATGGCGTGGGGGCTGAAAATTCGCGGTATGGGCAAGCAGCAAATTGCTGAACGTGTCAAAGAAGCAGCACGCATTCTCGAACTTGACGGTTTGCTTAAGCGCCGTCCACGCGAGCTTTCTGGCGGTCAGCGTCAGCGTGTGGCGATGGGGCGCGCGATTGTGCGCGATCCGGCGGTGTTCTTGTTTGATGAGCCGCTCTCTAACCTCGATGCCAAGCTGCGCGTACAGATGCGTCTTGAGTTGCAGCAGTTACACCGTCGTCTGAAAACGACATCACTCTACGTCACCCACGATCAGGTTGAAGCGATGACCCTCGCCCAGCGAGTGATGGTAATGAACGGCGGCGTTGCCGAACAGATTGGCACGCCGGTTGAAGTGTACGAAAAACCCGCCAGCCTGTTTGTGGCGAGTTTTATCGGCAGTCCGGCGATGAACCTGCTGACAGGTCGCGTGAATAACGAAGGTACGCACTTCGAGCTGGACGGCGGCATCGTACTACCGTTGAACGGTTATTATCGGCAGTATGCCGGGCGTAAAATGACCCTCGGTATCCGCCCGGAACATATTGCGTTAAGCTCGCAGGCAGAAGGCGGCGTGCCGCTGGTGATGGACACGCTGGAGATCCTCGGCGCTGATAATCTGGCGCACGGACGCTGGGGCGATCAGAAGCTGGTGGTACGACTGGCGCATCAGGAACGCCCGACGGCAGGCAGCATGTTGTGGCTGCATTTGCCGGAAAATCAGCTACATCTTTTTGATGGTGAAACAGGACAACGAGTATGAGTAACTGGCCTTATCCCCGCATTGTCGCCCACCGTGGCGGCGGTAAACTTGCCCCGGAAAACACCCTGGCGGCAATCGACGTGGGGGCAAAATACGGTCATAAGATGATCGAATTTGATGCGAAGTTATCGAAAGATGGTGAGATCTTCTTGCTCCATGATGACAACCTCGAACGTACCAGCAACGGCTGGGGCGTCGCGGGCGAACTGAACTGGCAGGATTTACTGCGCGTGGATGCAGGCAGTTGGTACAGCAAAGCGTTTAAAGGTGAGCCGCTGCCGTTGCTTTCGCAGGTGGCGGAACGCTGTCGCGAACACGGGATGATGGCGAATATCGAAATCAAACCCACCACCGGCACCGGGTCGTCGACGGGCAAAATGGTGGCACTGGCGGCACGCGAACTTTGGGCGGAGATGACCCCGCCGCTGCTGTCATCGTTTGAGATTGATGCTTTAGAAGCCGCACAATTGGCAGCACCGGAACTGCCGCGCGGTTTGTTGCTTGATGAGTGGCGCGACGACTGGCGCGAACTGACTACGCGGCTGGGCTGCGTTTCTATTCATCTCAATCATAAGTTGCTCGATAAAGCGCGAGTGATGCAGTTGAAAGACGCTGGGTTGCGGATTCTGGTTTATACCGTCAACAGACCCCAGCGAGCGGCAGAGTTGCTGCGCTGGGGCGTGGATTGCATCTGTACTGATGCGATTGACGTGATCGGGCCAAATTTTACGGCCCAATAGTTTTCAACGGAAGGTCAGGCTGCGATGTGCTGGGTGGATTCAGCATGTCGCCGTTTCTCCTCTCTTGCAGCATATGCTGCTGATTCAACGAACTATCCGGATTACGGTTGCCGTTTAACATCCCGCCGTTGTTGTTGGGCAGCATTTGCTGCCGGGCGGGATTTAGCTCCCCCGGCTGCGACTGCAATACCCGCTGCGAGTTGCTGTTAATCTGATTTTCTAAATGCTGCTGTTGTAATTGCGTCTGAGTTTTCAGTTGCTGATTCAGCATCCCTTTTTGTTGGATTTGCTGAGTCTGCATCTGGGTTTGCATCCGTTGCTGGCTGGGGATTTGATATCCCGGCTGGTTAGGATTATTCAGAGTATTAATGGGCTGTGCAAAGCCGACAAACGGCAGGAGTGCCGTCAAAAGCAGAAGTCGTTTCATCGCGTATCCTCCTCTGAAGATATCCTTTAAGTTTACTCGTTTCCCGGCAAAACGATGATTATTTCAGAGTTATACACCAGGCTTAAGTGGGGAAGGCCCCTCATACAACTGGAGAATAACGATGATAAAACCGACGTTTTTACGCCGGGCGGCGATTGCTACTTTACTTTCAGGATGTTGTTTTAGTGCGGCAGCCGCGCCACCTGCGCCGCCGCCCGTCTCGTATGGCGTGGAGGAGGATGTCTTCCATCCGGTGCGCGCGAAGCAGGGAATGGTGGCTTCTGTCGATGCCACTGCCACTCAGGTGGGGGTAGATATCCTCAAGGAGGGCGGGAATGCCGTGGATGCTGCCGTGGCGGTGGGATATGCGCTGGCGGTAACGCATCCGCAGGCGGGGAATCTGGGGGGCGGCGGTTTTATGCTGATCCGCACTAAAAATGGCAACACCACCGCTATCGACTTCCGCGAAATGGCACCTGCCAAAGCGACCCGCGATATGTTCCTCGATGACCAGGGCAACCCGGACAGTAAAAAATCACTCACTTCGCATCTGGCCTCCGGCACGCCGGGCACGGTAGCAGGTTTCTCGCTGGCGCTGGATAAATACGGCACCATGCCGCTGAACAAAGTGGTTCAGCCCGCGTTTAAACTGGCGCGTGATGGTTTTATCGTTAACGATGCGTTGGCTGACGACCTCAAAACCTATGGTAGCGAAGTGCTGCCGAATCACGAAAACAGCAAGGCTATCTTCTGGAAAGAGGGGGAGCCGCTGAAAAAGGGCGACAAGTTGGTGCAGGCGAACCTGGCAAAGAGCCTGGAGATGATTGCCGAAAATGGCCCGGACGCGTTTTACAAAGGCACAATAGCTGAGCAGATTGCCCAGGAGATGCAGAAAAACGGTGGTTTGATTACCAAAGAGGATTTAGCTGCGTATAAAGCGGTCGAACGCACACCGATTAGCGGCGATTATCGCGGGTATCAGGTTTACTCCATGCCACCGCCATCTTCTGGTGGGATTCATATCGTGCAGATCCTCAATATTCTGGAAAACTTCGATATGAAGAAATATGGCTTTGGTAGCGCCGATGCGATGCAAATCATGGCCGAAGCCGAGAAACATGCCTATGCCGATCGCTCGGAATACCTTGGCGACCCGGATTTTGTCAAAGTACCGTGGCAGGCGCTGACGAATAAGGCCTATGCCAAATCTATTGCCGATCAAATTGATATCAATAAAGCGAAGCCGTCCAGCGAAATTCGCCCCGGCAAGCTTGTGCCTTATGAGAGTAATCAAACCACCCATTATTCAGTGGTGGATAAAGACGGTAACGCGGTGGCGGTGACCTATACGCTGAATACCACCTTCGGTACGGGCATTGTCGCGGGCGAGAGCGGTATTTTGCTTAATAACCAAATGGATGATTTCTCGGCCAAACCGGGCGTACCGAACGTGTACGGGCTGGTAGGCGGTGATGCCAATGCTGTAGGGCCGAACAAGCGCCCGCTGTCATCGATGTCACCAACCATTGTGGTGAAAGATGGCAAAACCTGGCTGGTCACTGGCAGCCCTGGCGGTAGCCGAATTATCACCACCGTGCTGCAAATGGTAGTGAACAGTATCGATTATGGAATGAACGTCGCTGAAGCGACTAATGCGCCGCGTTTCCACCATCAGTGGTTGCCGGACGAGTTGCGAGTGGAGAAAGGATTTAGCCCGGATACGCTCAAGCTACTGGAAGCAAAAGGCCAGAAAGTGGCGCTGAAAGAAGCGATGGGCAGCACGCAAAGCATTATGGTTGCTCCGGACGGTGAGTTGTACGGCGCATCTGATCCACGTTCGGTAGATGATTTAACGGCGGGGTATTAATATGTTAAGCCCTCTCCCGGTAGGTGAGGGCTTAAATGACAAACTTAGATTGCAAATTTTCTATTTCACCCGCGCCATATAATACACATCAACATATTCACCGTTTCGCAATGCGTACTTCTTGCCAGTTCCTTCAATCTCAAAGCCGTATTTTTTATAGACCTTAATTGCCGGGGCGTTGTCGACAAACACCGTTAGCTCAATGCGATCTACCCGCAACCAGTTGTCGCACATTTCAATCATCTCTTGCATCAGGGCACTGGCGACGCCGCGATTCTTCCAGCGGGAGTCGACGCAGATACCAAAATCGGCAACATGACTGCGACGCGGGCGTTGCTGTACGTCAATGGTAAGATGACCTACGACGTCTCCATCAATACAGGCGACGAGTTGCTTGATGCCGGGATGCCCGGCGAGTCGCTCCTGCCACATATGAGCGGAAGGATGAGGCACCTGTAGCGTGTTGTAATACACCTCCGGCTGGGCGTGAATCTGCCGAATAGCCTCGTAATCGCGCGTTTCAGCGTGGCGTATCACTATCTCATTCATTCCTCTGTCCTCTTTGGTGTAAATGTCCCTTTCAACATCATTGACTTTCAAAAGCGAGTCAAATGCATTTTTTTGCAAAAAGTGTTGGACAAGTGCGAATGAGAATGATTATTATTGTCTCGCGATCAGGAAGACCCTCGCGGAGAACCTGAAAGCACGACATTGCTCACATTGCTTCCAGTATTACTTAGCCAGCCGGGTGCTGGCTTTTTTTTTGCTTTCGTTTCAGCCAGGCTGACTTGCTATTTTGCCCACGGGAAGTGCTCGTGTTGAGACAAATGCAAAATTGCCTGATGCGCTACGCTTATCAGGCCTACAAACCGATGCCATTTTGTGTAGGCCGGATAAGGCGTTCACGCCGCATCCGGCATGATCAAAGTGCACTTTGCCAACAATCTGACGTACTGAAACACAGGCATAGGAACCACGTCCGCTTTGCGCTAAGGTGTCACTAACCACCTTAAAAAGGACGAAACTATGGTCATTAACTGCGCCTTCATTGGCTTCGGTAAAAGCACCACCCGTTACCATCTGCCGTATGTACTTAACCGCAAGGATAGCTGGCATGTCGCGCATATTTTTCGCCGCCATGCCAGGCCGGAAGAACAGGCTCCCATCTATTCCCATATTCATTTCACCAGCGATCTCGACGAAGTATTAAATGATCCCGACGTTAAGCTGGTTGTCGTCTGCACCCATGCTGACAGCCACTTCGAGTATGCGAAGCGCACGCTGGAGGCCGGAAAAAATGTGCTGGTCGAAAAACCGTTCACCCCTACGCTTGCGCAAGCGAAAGAGCTGTTTGCGCTGGCAAAAAGTAAAGGGCTGACCGTCACGCCGTATCAGAATCGTCGCTTTGACTCCTGCTTCCTGACGGCGAAAAAAGCGATTGAAAGCGGCAAGCTGGGAGAGATTGTCGAAGTGGAAAGCCATTTTGACTACTACCGCCCGGTGGCAGAAACTAAATCCGGACTACCGCAAGATGGCGCGTTCTATGGTCTTGGCGTGCATACCCTCGACCAGATTATTTCACTGTTTGGTCGCCCGGATCATGTGGCTTACGATATTCGCAGCCTGCGTAATAAAGCCAATCCGGACGACACTTTCGAAGCGCAGTTGTTTTATGGTGATTTGAAAGCCATCGTCAAAACCAGCCATTTGGTGAAAATCGATTATCCGAAATTTATCGTTCACGGTAAGAAAGGTACATTTATTAAATACGGTATTGACCAGCAGGAAACCAGCCTGAAGGCTAATATTATGCCGGGCGAAGCGGGATTCGCGGCGGATGATTCGGTCGGTGTGCTGGAGTATGTCAATGACGAGGGCGTTACGGTAAGAGAGGAAATGAAGCCGGAAGTGGGAGATTACGGACGCGTCTACGATGCGCTGTATCAAACCATTACTACCGGTGCACCAAATTACGTCAAGGAATCTGAAGTTCTTACTAATCTGGAAATCCTTGAGCGTGGTTTTGAGCAAGCTTCACCCTCCACGGTAACTCTCGCGAAGTAAGTTTTATGCCCCCTCAAATAGTTCAATTTTTTTGAACAGAGGGGTCAATTTTCACCCTCTATCATCCCGGACGGATCGGGTCCACACTAAGCCCATCAAATCATTCAGGGGGCGAATACAAATGATCTACTTACGCAAAGCAAATGAACGTGGCCATGCGAATCATGGCTGGCTGGACTCCTGGCACACTTTCTCTTTTGCCAACTATTACGATCCGAACTTTATGGGCTTCTCCGCGCTGCGTGTGATTAACGACGACGTGATTGAAGCAGGGCAGGGCTTCGGCACTCACCCACATAAAGATATGGAAATTTTGACCTATGTGCTGGAAGGTGCGGTTGAGCATCAGGACAGCATGGGGAACAAAGAACAGGTTCCGGCGGGCGAGTTTCAGATTATGAGTGCGGGTACGGGTATTCGTCACTCAGAGTACAACCCAAGTAGCACCGAGCGTCTGCATCTGTATCAGATCTGGATCATGCCGGAAGAAAACGGCATTACGCCGCGTTATGAACAGCGTCGCTTCGATGCCGTACAGGGCAAACAACTGGTGCTCTCGCCGGATGCGCGTGACGGTTCGTTGAAAGTGCATCAGGATATGGAGCTGTATCGCTGGGCGCTGGTGAAAGATGAACAGTCAATACATCAGATTGCCGCTGAACGCCGCGTCTGGATCCAGGTGGTGAAAGGCAACGTCACCATTAACGGCGTAAAAGCCTCGACCAGCGATGGCCTGGCAATTTGGGATGAGCAGGCGATATCCATCCACGCCGATAGCGACAGTGAAATTCTGCTGTTCGATTTACCGCCAGTCTAAATTTATCTCACAAACCTTCCCGAGGAATCGGGAAGGTTCTGATGCGTCCGTGGTAAACTAAAGGAATCTATCCCTTTTGTACCTTTCAGGACGATGAAAAAGAAAAGACCCGTACTTCAGGATGTGGCTGATCGTGTAGGCGTGACCAAAATGACGGTCAGTCGTTTTTTACGCAACCCGGAGCAAGTCTCCGTCGCCCTGCGCGGCAAGATCGCTGCCGCTCTTGATGAACTGGGTTATATTCCCAATCGCGCACCCGATATCCTCTCAAACGCCACCAGTCGGGCGATTGGCGTCCTGCTACCTTCTCTGACTAACCAGGTTTTTGCCGAAGTGTTACGCGGAATTGAAAGCGTTACCGACGCACACGGTTATCAAACCATGTTGGCTCACTACGGTTATAAACCGGAAATGGAGCAAGAACGCCTCGAATCGATGCTCTCGTGGAATATCGACGGGCTGATCCTTACCGAACGTACCCACACGCCGCGCACATTAAAGATGATTGAAGTGGCAGGTATTCCGGTGGTGGAACTGATGGACAGCCAGTCGCCGTGTCTCGATATCGCCGTCGGATTTAATAACTTTGAAGCGGCACGGCAGATGACCGCCGCTATCATTGCCCGTGGGCATCGTCATGTGGCTTATCTTGGTGCGCGCCTCGATGAACGTACTATCATCAAACAGAAGGGATATGAGCAGGCGATGCTGGATGCCGGCCTGGTGCCGTATAGCGTGATGGTCGAGCAATCCTCTTCTTACTCTTCTGGTATTGAACTGATTCGCCAGGCGCGGCGGGAATATCCGCAGTTAGATGGCGTGTTCTGTACCAACGATGACCTGGCCGTTGGCGCGGCATTTGAATGTCAGCGCCTGGGGCTGAAAATCCCTGATGATATGGCGATCGCCGGTTTCCACGGTCACGATATTGGTCAGGTGATGGAGCCACGGTTGGCGAGCGTGCTGACGCCGCGTGAGCGGATGGGCAGCATTGGCGCTGAGCGCCTGCTGGCGCGTATTCGTGGCGAAGCGGTGACACCGAAAATGTTAGATTTAGGTTTCACCTTGTCACCGGGCGGATCTATTTAAGCTCACAAATTTGAAGTAGCTCACACTTATACACTTAAGGCACGGATGGATATTGCTTCTGTTTTTGTCCGGCCTGACAATGTTACCGATAACAGTTACCCGTAACATTTTTAATTCTTGTACTGTGGGGGCACCACTTTGAGCACGACTAATCATGATCACCACATTTACGTTCTGATGGGCGTATCGGGCAGCGGCAAATCTGCGGTCGCCAGTGAAGTGGCGCATCAACTTCATGCCGCGTTTCTTGATGGCGATTTCCTCCATCCGCGTCGCAATATCGAAAAAATGGCGTCCGGTGAACCGTTGAATGATGATGATCGTAAACCGTGGTTACAGGCGCTGAACGACGCCGCGTTTGCCATGCAGCGTACCAATAAAGTGTCGCTGATCGTCTGTTCTGCACTGAAAAAGCACTATCGCGACCTGCTGCGTGAAGGTAATCCAAATCTCTCTTTCATCTACCTGAAAGGCGATTTTGATGTGATTGAAAGCCGCCTGAAAGCGCGCAAAGGCCATTTCTTTAAAACCCAAATGCTGGTGACGCAGTTTGAAACGCTGCAGGAACCGGGTGCGGACGAAACCGATGTACTGGTGGTAGATATCGATCAGCCGCTGGAAGGTGTTGTGGCAAGCACCATTGAGGTTATTAAAAAAGGCAAATAAGTAGTGACTACATTAACGCTTGTTTTAACAGCAGTAGGGTCTGTTTTACTGCTGCTGTTTTTAGTCATGAAGGCGCGTATGCATGCTTTCCTGGCTTTGATGGTGGTGTCTATGGGGGCAGGCCTTTTTTCCGGTATGCCGCTCGATAAAATCGCAGCGACGATGGAAAAAGGGATGGGAGGTACCCTTGGTTTCCTGGCGGTGGTTGTCGCCCTGGGAGCCATGTTTGGCAAGATCTTACATGAAACCGGCGCAGTCGATCAGATTGCCGTCAAAATGCTCAAATCCTTCGGTCACAGCCGCGCGCATTATGCCATTGGCCTTGCGGGTCTGGTCTGTGCGTTACCATTGTTCTTTGAAGTGGCGATTGTTCTGCTGATTAGCGTTGCATTCTCAATGGCGCGCCACACGGGCACAAACCTGGTAAAGCTGGTTATCCCGCTGTTTGCAGGCGTAGCAGCGGCAGCGGCGTTCTTGCTGCCGGGGCCAGCGCCAATGCTGCTGGCATCGCAGATGAATGCCGACTTTGGCTGGATGATCCTGATTGGCCTGTGTGCGGCAATTCCGGGGATGATTATTGCCGGCCCGCTGTGGGGTAATTTCATCAGCCGTTACGTTGAGCTGCATATTCCTGACGACATCAGTGAACCGCATCTTGGCGAAGGCAAAATGCCGTCCTTCGGATTCAGTTTGTCGCTGATCCTGCTGCCGTTAGTACTGGTTGGGCTGAAAACCATTGCTGCACGTTTTGTGCCAGAAGGGTCAACGGCTTATGAATGGTTTGAGTTTGTTGGCCATCCATTTACCGCGATTCTGGTTGCTTGTCTGGTGGCGATTTATGGTCTGGCGATGCGTCAGGGTATGCCGAAAGACAAAGTGATGGAGATTTGCGGTCACGCGCTGCAACCTGCGGGGATTATTCTGCTGGTGATTGGTGCGGGCGGTGTGTTCAAACAGGTGCTGGTTGACTCTGGCGTAGGTCCGGCGCTGGGCGAAGCGTTAACCGGGATGGGCCTGCCGATTGCGATCACCTGCTTCGTGCTGGCAGCGGCGGTGCGCATCATTCAGGGATCTGCAACCGTTGCCTGTTTAACGGCGGTGGGGCTGGTGATGCCGGTTATTGAACAACTGAATTACTCCGGTGCGCAAATGGCGGCGCTGTCGATTTGTATCGCTGGTGGTTCGATTGTAGTCAGCCATGTTAACGACGCCGGTTTCTGGTTGTTCGGTAAATTTACCGGCGCGACCGAAGCCGAAACGCTGAAAACCTGGACCATGATGGAAACCATTCTTGGTACTGTCGGTGCCATCGTCGGGATGATTGCGTTTCAGTTGTTGAGTTAATTACCGCGACAAATTACTGCGAGCTTGCTCGCAGTAATTCATTTCTCTTTTCCCCTCTCTTCATCTTTTTGATCTCTCTCGCAAAAACACTGGCTCATTATCCATTCTAATCACAGCGTTAACGGACGCAGGAGAAGATGATGGAGAAACACGGAGCTGAATTGCTGTTACAACGGATGTTAAGTAACGCCACCGCTACCTTCAGGGAAGGGCAATGGGAAGCTATAGATGCTGTGGTTAATCAGCGGCGAAAAATGCTGGTTGCGCGCAGCACCTGTTTGAACATTACCCCTTCATCCACATCCGAATACCGTCGAGGAACATCTGGGTTGCCATCATTACCAGAATCAACCCCATCAGGCGTTCCAGTGCGTTTACCCCTTTCTCGCCCAGCAGGCGCAAAAAGAGCGATGACTGTAGCAGGATGACAAATGTGCCGCCCCAGGCCAGCAGCAGGGCAATTACCAGATGGCCCATCTGATTCGGGTACTGGTGTGACAGCAGCATCAGCGTGGCGAGGATAGTCGGCCCCGCCACCAGTGGAATTGCCAGCGGCACGATAAACGGCTCTTCACCTGCCGGAAGTCCACTACTGTTACCCGAGGCGCTGGGGAAAATCATCTTAATGGCAATCAGAAAAAGAATGATGCCGCCAGAAATAGAGACGGTTTCTGCCCGCAGGTTAAGAAATGCCAGAATTTTCTCGCCCGCAAACAGGAACACTAACATCAGCAATAGCGCGATGAGCAATTCTCGCACCATGATTGCCCGGCGTCTTTTCGGTTCAGTATGTTTTAGTACGGACATAAAAATAGGTAGGTTTCCGAGCGGATCCATAATCAGGATCAATAAAACTGCTGCAGAAATGATTTCATTCATAACTCAAGTTCCCTGATAATTGCGGTGGACTTTCTGCGTGCTGTTAAAGCAGGATAAGTCGCATTACTGATGGCTTCGCTATCATTGATTAATTTCACTTGCGACTTTGGCTGCTTTTTGTATGGTGAAAGATGTGCCATGAGGACACAGGCACATTTATACAGCACACATCTTTGCAGGAAAAAAACGCTTATGAAAAATGTTGGTTTTATCGGCTGGCGCGGTATGGTCGGCTCCGTTCTCATGCAACGCATGGTTGAAGAGCGCGATTTCGACGCCATTCGCCCTGTCTTCTTTTCGACTTCCCAGTCTGGCCAGGCTGCGCCGTCCTTTGGCGGCACCTCCGGCACACTTCAGGATGCTTTTGATCTGGAAGCGCTGAAGGCTCTCGATATCATCGTGACCTGTCAGGGCGGCGATTATACCAACGAAATCTATCCAAAGCTTCGTGAAAGCGGATGGCAAGGTTACTGGATTGACGCAGCATCGTCTCTGCGCATGAAAGATGACGCCATCATCATCCTTGACCCTGTTAATCAGGGCGTCATTACCGACGGATTAAATAAAGGCATCAGGACTTTTGTTGGCGGTAACTGTACTGTCAGCCTGATGTTGATGTCGTTGGGCGGTTTATTCGCTAATAATCTTGTTGATTGGGTTTCCGTTGCGACCTACCAGGCGGCTTCCGGCGGTGGTGCGCGACATATGCGTGAGTTATTAACCCAGATGGGTCAGTTGTATGGCCATGTGGCGGATGAACTTGCGACCCCCTCCTCTGCTATTCTCGAGATCGAACGCAAAGTTACGACGCTAACCCGCAGCGGCGAACTGCCAGTTGATAACTTTGGCGTGCCGCTGGCTGGTAGCCTGATTCCGTGGATCGACAAACAGCTCGATAATGGTCAGAGCCGCGAAGAGTGGAAAGGGCAGGCGGAAACTAACAAGATCCTCAACACATCTTCCGTGATCCCGGTAGATGGCTTATGTGTGCGTGTCGGGGCACTACGCTGCCACAGCCAGGCATTCACCATTAAATTGAAAAAGGATGTATCCATTCCGACCGTGGAAGAACTGCTGGCTGCGCACAATCCGTGGGCGAAAGTAGTACCAAACGATCGTGAAATCACGATGCGTGAGCTAACCCCAGCAGCCGTTACCGGCACGCTGACCACGCCTGTAGGCCGCCTGCGTAAACTGAATATGGGACCAGAATTCCTGTCAGCCTTTACCGTGGGTGATCAGTTGCTGTGGGGGGCCGCGGAGCCGCTGCGTCGGATGCTTCGTCAACTGGCGTAATCTTTATTCATTAAATTTGGGGCGCGATGCCGCCCCTTTTAGTGCGTAATACAGGAGTAAGCGCAGATGTTTCATGATTTACCGGGAGTTAGATAAAGCATTGGCTATTCTTTAAGGGTGGCAGAATACCTGGGTATTCACTGCCTTACCTGAAGGGAGGACGACGCAGAGAGGATGCACAGAGTGCTGCGTCGTTCAGGTCAAAAAAATGTCACAACCAGATGTCAAAAATCAGTTGGATGGGGTGACACAATAAAACAGGAAGACAAGCATGTCCGTTCGTATCGATAGAGACGTGATAAACGCGCTAATTGCAGGCCATTTTGCAGACCCATTTTCCGTACTGGGAATGCATAAAACTACAGCGGGAC
Source organism: Escherichia sp. KTE159 (assembly GCF_000408805.1). Taxonomy (NCBI): domain Bacteria; kingdom Pseudomonadati; phylum Pseudomonadota; class Gammaproteobacteria; order Enterobacterales; family Enterobacteriaceae; genus Escherichia; species Escherichia sp. KTE159. Next base: position 3,305,615 of record NZ_KE137292.1, on the reverse strand, counting down.
TGGAAGTCCGTGCCCTTTTACCTGATGCCACCGATGTGTGGGTGATTGAACCAAAAACCGGACGCAAAGTCGCTAAACTGGAGTGTCTTGACTCTCGTGGATTCTTTAGCGGCGTCATACCGCGGCGTAAGAATTTTTTCCGTTATCAGTTGGCTGTTGTCTGGCATGGTCAGCAGAACCTGATTGATGATCCTTACCGTTTTGGTCCTTTAATCCAGGAAATGGATGCCTGGCTGTTATCTGAAGGTACTCACCTGCGCCCATATGAAACCTTAGGCGCGCACGCTGATACTATGGATGGCGTTACCGGCACGCGTTTTTCTGTCTGGGCACCAAATGCCCGACGAGTCTCGGTCGTTGGGCAATTCAACTACTGGGATGGCCGCCGTCACCCAATGCGTCTGCGTAAAGAAAGCGGTATCTGGGAACTGTTTATCCCTGGCGCGCATAACGGTCAGCTCTATAAATACGAGATGATTGATGCTAACGGTAATCTCCGTCTGAAGTCTGATCCCTATGCTTTCGAAGCGCAGATGCGCCCGGAAACCGCTTCCCTTATTTGCGGACTGCCTGAAAAAGTCGTACAGACTGAAGAGCGCAAAAAAGCGAATCAGTTTGATGCGCCAATCTCTATCTATGAAGTTCACCTGGGCTCCTGGCGTCGTCACGCCGACAACAACTTCTGGCTAAGCTATCGCGAACTGGCTGATCAACTGGTGCCTTACGCCAAGTGGATGGGCTTTACCCACCTCGAACTGTTGCCGATTAATGAACATCCGTTCGATGGCAGTTGGGGCTATCAGCCGACGGGTCTGTATGCGCCAACTCGTCGTTTTGGTACTCGTGATGACTTCCGTTATTTCATTGATGCCGCACACGCAGCCGGTTTGAACGTTATTCTCGACTGGGTGCCGGGGCACTTCCCGACTGATGACTTTGCGCTTGCCGAATTTGACGGTACGAACCTGTATGAGCACAGCGATCCGCGTGAAGGCTACCACCAGGACTGGAATACCCTGATCTACAACTATGGACGTCGTGAAGTCAGCAATTTCCTCGTCGGTAACGCGCTGTACTGGGTTGAACGTTTTGGTATTGATGCGCTGCGTGTCGATGCAGTAGCGTCGATGATTTATCGTGATTACAGCCGTAAAGAGGGTGAGTGGATCCCCAACGAGTTTGGTGGACGCGAGAATCTGGAAGCGATTGAGTTCCTGCGCAATACCAACCGTATTATCGGTGAGCAAGTTCCTGGCGCGGTAACGATGGCGGAGGAGTCTACCGACTTCCCGAACGTTTCTCGTCCTCAGGATATTGGCGGCCTGGGCTTCTGGTACAAATGGAACCTGGGCTGGATGCACGACACCCTGGATTACATGAAGCTCGACCCGATTTATCGTCAATACCATCACGATAAACTCACCTTCGGGATACTCTACAACTACACTGAAAACTTCGTCCTGCCGTTGTCGCACGACGAAGTGGTGCACGGCAAAAAATCGATTCTCGACAGAATGCCGGGTGATGCATGGCAGAAGTTTGCCAATTTGCGCGCCTACTATGCCTGGATGTGGGCGTTTCCGGGCAAAAAACTGCTGTTCATGGGTAATGAATTTGCCCAAGGGCGAGAGTGGAACCACGATGCCAGCCTCGACTGGCATCTGCTGGAAGGCGGTGACAACTGGCATCACGGTGTCCAGCGTCTGGTACGCGATCTGAACCACACTTATCGTCATCATAAAGCACTGCATGAGCTGGATTTCGACGCGTATGGCTTTGAATGGCTGGTGGTGGATGACCATGAACGCTCGGTGCTGATTTTTGTTCGCCGCGATAAAGAGGGGAATGAAATTATCGTTGCCAGTAACTTTACGCCGGTGCCGCGCTATGACTATCGCTTTGGCATTAATCAGCCGGGTAAATGGCGTGAAATCCTCAACACTGATTCCATGCACTACCACGGTAGTAATGCCGGCAATGGCGGCGCGGTACACAGCGATGAGATTGCCAGCCACGGTCGTCAGCATTCATTAAGCCTTACACTACCGCCGCTGGCCACTATCTGGCTGGTTCGGGAGGGAGAATGACACAACTTGCCATTGGCAAACCCGCTCCCCTTGGCGCGCATTACGACGGCCAGGGCGTCAACTTCACGCTCTTCTCCGCTCATGCCGAGCGGGTAGAGCTGTGTGTGTTTGACGCCCAGGACGTAGAACATCGGTATGACTTGCCAGGACGAAGTGGCGATATCTGGTACGGTTATCTGCCGGATGCGCGCCCGGGTTTGCGTTATGGTTATCGCGTTCATGGCCCATGGCAACCCGCCATGGGGCATCGCTTTAACCCGGCGAAGTTGTTGATTGATCCTTGCGCGCGGCAAATTGTCGGGGAATTTAAAGATAACCCGCTGCTGCACGCTGGCCATAGTGAACCTGACTATCGCGACAATGCTGCCATTGCGCCGAAATGCGTCGTGGTAGTGGACCACTATGATTGGGAGGATGATGCCCCGCCGTGCACGTCGTGGGGCAGCACTATCATTTATGAAGCCCATGTCAAAGGATTAACCTACTTGCACCCGGAGATCCCGGTAGAGATCCGCGGCACTTATAAAGCCCTGGGGCATCCGGTGATGATCAACTATTTAAAACGGTTGGGCATTACCGCACTGGAGCTGCTGCCGGTGGCGCAATTTGCCAGTGAGCCGCGTTTGCAACGCATGGGGCTAAGCAACTACTGGGGTTACAACCCGGTGGCGCTGTTTGCGCTGCATCCGGCGTATGCCTGCTCGCCAGAAACGGCGCTGGATGAGTTTCGTGATGCAGTCAAAGCCCTGCATAAAGCGGGCATTGAGGTCATTCTCGACATCGTGCTCAACCACAGTGCGGAACTGGATCTCGACGGTCCGGTATTCTCACTGCGCGGGATCGATAACCGTAGCTATTATTGGATAAGAGAAGACGGCGATTATCACAACTGGACCGGCTGTGGCAACACGCTCAACTTGAGCCATCCGGCAGTGGTGGAATACGCCAGCGCCTGTCTACGCTATTGGGTGGAAACCTGTCACGTTGATGGCTTCCGTTTCGATCTCGCAACAGTCATGGGGCGAACGCCGGAGTTTCGTCAGGATGCGCCGCTGTTTATCGCTATCCAGAATTGCCCGGTGCTTTCGCAAGTGAAGCTGATTGCTGAACCGTGGGATATCGCACCCGGCGGCTATCAGGTGGGGAATTTCCCTCCGCTGTTTGCCGAGTGGAACGATCATTTCCGCGATGCCGCCCGCCGTTTCTGGCTGCATTATGATTTACCTCTGGGAGAGTTTGCCGGACGCTTTGCCGCATCCAGTGATGTTTTTAAACGTAATGGCCGTCTGCCGAGTGCTGCGATTAATCTGGTCACAGCACATGACGGTTTTACGCTTCGCGACTGCGTTTGTTTCAACCATAAGCACAATGAAGCAAATGGAGAAGAAAATCGCGACGGAACCAACAACAATTACAGTAACAATCATGGTAAAGAAGGATTAGGCGGTACTCTTGATCTGGTTGAACGGCGGCGCGACAGCATTCACGCCCTGTTAACAACGTTGTTGCTCTCCCAGGGTACGCCGATGTTACTGGCCGGTGACGAACATGGTCACAGCCAGCATGGCAATAACAATGCTTACTGTCAGGATAACCAACTAACGTGGTTGGACTGGTCGCAAGCAAGCAGTGGTTTAATCGCGTTTACCGCCGCGTTAATCCATCTGCGCAAGCGCATTCCTGCTTTGGTAGAGGATCGCTGGTGGGAAGAAGGCGACGGCAATGTCCGTTGGCTAAATCGATATGCTCAATCTTTAAGCTCGGATGAGTGGCAGAACGGGCCGAAGCAACTGCAAATTTTGCTTTCGGAGCGTTTCTTGATCGCAATAAACGCCACGCTTGAGGTAACAGAGATTGTTTTACCTGCAGGGGAGTGGCATGCCATTCCCCCATTCGCTGGAGAGGATAACCCAGTGATTACGGCTGTCTGGCCGGGACCTGCACACGGATTGTGTGTGTTCCAGAGATGATAAAAAAGGAGTTAGTCATGATTAGTTTAGAGAAGAACGATCACTTAATGTTGGCACGCCAGCTGCCATTGAAGTCTGTTGCCTTGATTCTGGCGGGGGGACGCGGTACTCGCCTGAAGGATTTAACCAATAAGAGAGCAAAGCCTGCCGTACACTTCGGCGGCAAGTTCCGCATTATCGACTTTGCTCTGTCCAACTGCATCAACTCCGGTATCCGCCGTATGGGCGTGATCACCCAGTACCAGTCTCACACCCTGGTGCAGCACATTCAGCGCGGCTGGTCGTTCTTCAATGAAGAAATGAACGAGTTTGTCGATCTGCTGCCAGCGCAGCAGAGAATGAAAGGGGAAAACTGGTATCGCGGTACGGCTGATGCAGTTACCCAAAACCTCGACATTATTCGCCGTTATAAAGCGGAGTATGTAGTGATCCTGGCGGGTGACCATATCTACAAGCAGGACTATTCGCGAATGCTTATCGACCACGTCGAAAAAGGTGCGCGTTGTACCGTTGCTTGTATGCCAGTCCCAATTGAAGAAGCCTCTGCATTTGGTGTTATGGCAGTCGATGAAAACGATAAAATTATCGAATTTGTTGAGAAACCGGCTAACCCGCCGTCAATGCCAAACGATCCGAGCAAATCTTTGGCGAGTATGGGGATCTACGTCTTTGACGCCGACTACCTGTATGAACTGCTGGAAGAAGACGATCGCGATGAAAACTCCAGCCACGACTTTGGTAAAGATTTGATTCCAAAAATTACCGAAGAAGGCCTCGCCTATGCGCATCCATTCCCGCTCTCTTGTGTACAGTCCGACCCGGACGCCGAGCCGTACTGGCGCGATGTGGGGACGCTGGAAGCTTATTGGAAAGCGAACCTCGATCTGGCCTCTGTCGTGCCGGAACTGGATATGTACGATCGCAACTGGCCGATTCGTACCTACAATGAATCATTGCCGCCAGCGAAATTCGTTCAGGATCGCTCCGGTAGCCACGGGATGACCCTTAACTCCCTGGTTTCTGGCGGTTGTGTGATCTCTGGTTCGGTGGTGGTGCAGTCCGTTCTGTTCTCACGCGTTCGCGTGAATTCATTCTGCAACATTGATTCCGCCGTATTGCTACCAGAAGTATGGGTAGGTCGCTCGTGCCGTCTGCGTCGCTGTGTCATTGACCGCGCTTGTGTTATTCCGGAAGGCATGGTGATTGGTGAGGATGCAGAAGAGGATGCACGTCGTTTCTATCGTTCAGAAGAAGGCATCGTGCTGGTTACGCGCGAAATGCTACGGAAGTTAGGGTATAAACAGGAGCGATAATGCAGGTTTTACATGTATGTTCAGAGATGTTCCCGCTGCTTAAAACCGGCGGTCTGGCTGATGTTATTGGGGCATTACCCGCAGCACAAATCGCAGACGGCGTTGACGCTCGCGTACTGTTGCCTGCATTTCCCGATATTCGCCGCGGCGTGACCGATGCAAAGGTGGTATCTCGTCGTGATACCTTTGCCGGGCATTTCACGCTGCTGTTCGGGCATTACAACGGGGTTGGCATTTACCTGATTGATGCGCCACATCTCTACGATCGTCCCGGAAGCCCGTATCACGATACCAACTTATTTGCCTACACCGACAACGTATTGCGTTTTGCACTGCTGGGGTGGGTTGGGGCAGAGATGGCAAGTGGGCTTGACCCATTCTGGCGTCCCGATGTGGTGCATGCGCACGACTGGCATGCAGGCCTTGCGCCTGCGTATCTGGCGGCAAGTGGGAGTCCGGCGAAGTCGGTGTTTACTGTGCACAATCTGGCCTATCAAGGCATGTTTTATGCACATCACATGAATGACATCCAATTGCCATGGTCATTCTTTAATGTTCACGGACTGGAGTTCAACGGGCAAATCTCTTTCCTGAAAGCCGGATTGTATTACGCTGACCACATTACCGCGGTTAGTCCGACCTACGCTCGTGAGATTACTGAACCTCAGTTTGCCTACGGTATGGAAGGTCTGCTCCAGCAACGTCATCGTGAAGGGCGGCTTTCCGGCATACTGAACGGCGTGGACGAGAAAATATGGAGTCCAGAGACGGACTTACTTTTAGCCTCGCGTTACACCCGCGATTCATTGGAGGATAAAGCGGAGAATAAGCGCCAGTTGCAAATCGCAATGGGGCTTAAGGTTGACGATAAAGTGCCGCTTTTTGCAGTGGTGAGCCGTCTGACCAGCCAGAAAGGTCTTGACCTGGTGCTGGAGGCCTTACCGGGCCTTCTGGAACAGGGTGGACAACTGGCGTTACTCGGCGCGGGCGATCCGGTGTTGCAGGAAGGTTTTCTTGCCGCAGCGGCGGAACATCCCGGGCAGGTTGGTGTACAGATTGGTTATCACGAAGCATTTTCGCATCGCATTATGGGCGGCGCGGACGTCATTCTGGTGCCCAGTCGTTTTGAACCGTGCGGCTTAACGCAACTTTATGGATTGAAGTACGGCACGCTGCCATTGGTGCGGCGTACCGGTGGGCTTGCTGATACGGTTTCTGACTGTTCTCTTGAGAACCTTGCAGATGGCGTCGCCAGTGGGTTTGTCTTTGAAGATAGTAATGCCTGGTCGTTGTTACGGGCTATTCGGCGCGCTTTTGTTCTGTGGTCCCGCCCTTCGCTGTGGCGGTTTGTGCAACGTCAGGCTATGGCAATGGATTTTAGCTGGCAGGTCGCGGCGAAGTCGTACCGTGAGCTTTACTATCGCTTGAAATAGTTTTCAGGAAACGCCTATATGAATGCTCCGTTTACATATTCATCGCCCACGCTTAGCGTAGAAGCTCTTAAGCACTCTATCGCTTATAAGCTGATGTTTACGATTGGAAAGGATCCGGTCGTAGCCAATAAACATGAATGGCTGAACGCAACGTTATTTGCTGTGCGCGATCGTCTCGTGGAGCGCTGGTTACGCTCGAACCGTGCCCAGCTATCGCAAGAAACTCGTCAGGTTTACTACCTGTCGATGGAGTTTTTGATTGGCCGAACTCTCTCCAATGCCATGCTGTCGTTAGGTATTTATGACGATGTCCAGGGTGCGCTGGAGTCGATGGGATTAAATCTCGAAGAGTTGATTGATGAGGAAAATGACCCGGGCCTCGGTAACGGCGGCCTGGGGCGTCTGGCGGCCTGCTTCCTGGATTCACTGGCGACTTTAGGGTTGCCGGGACGCGGTTACGGAATCCGTTATGACTACGGTATGTTCAAACAGAACATCGTTAACGGCAGTCAGAAAGAGTCTCCGGACTACTGGCTGGAGTACGGCAATCCGTGGGAATTTAAACGCCACAATACGCGCTACAAAGTGCGTTTTGGCGGTCGTATTCAGCAAGAAGGCAAGAAAACGCGCTGGATTGAAACCGAAGAAATTTTGGCCGTGGCTTACGACCAAATCATCCCAGGTTATGATACTGACGCGACAAACACCTTGCGTCTGTGGAGCGCACAAGCCAGTAGCGAAATTAATCTCGGTAAATTTAACCAGGGCGATTACTTCGCGGCGGTGGAGGACAAAAACCACTCCGAGAACGTTTCCCGCGTGCTTTACCCGGATGATTCCACCTATTCCGGGCGTGAACTGCGTTTGCGTCAGGAGTATTTCCTGGTCTCCTCAACCATTCAGGACATTTTAAGTCGCCATTATCAGTTGCATAAAACCTACGATAATCTGGCGGATAAAATCGCGATTCATCTCAACGACACCCATCCGGTGCTGTCGATTCCTGAGCTGATGCGCCTGCTGATTGATGAGCACAAATTTAGCTGGGACGACGCTTTTGAAGTGTGCTGTGAGGTCTTCTCATACACCAACCACACGCTGATGAGCGAGGCGCTGGAAACCTGGCCGGTCGATATGCTGGGTAAAATTCTGCCGCGTCATTTGCAGATTATCTTTGAGATCAACGACTATTTCCTGAAAACCTTGCAGGAGCAGTATCCGAACGATACCGACTTGTTGGGACGGGCGTCGATCATTGATGAATCTAATGGGCGTCGTGTGCGGATGGCCTGGCTGGCTGTTGTGGTCAGTCACAAAGTTAACGGTGTGTCGGAGTTGCACTCTAATCTGATGGTGCAATCGCTGTTTGCCGACTTTGCGAAAATCTTCCCAGGACGTTTCACCAACGTCACCAACGGTGTGACGCCGCGTCGCTGGCTGGCGGTGGCGAACCCGTCGCTTTCAGCCGTACTGGACGAACACCTGGGGCGTAACTGGCGTACCGACCTGAGCCAATTAAACGAGCTACAACAGCACTGTGATTTCCCGATGGTCAATCATGCTGTTCATCAGGCGAAGCTGGATAACAAAAAGCGTCTGGCGGAGTACATCGCACAACAACTGAATGTGGTGGTGAATCCGAAAGCGCTGTTTGATGTGCAAATCAAACGTATTCACGAATACAAACGTCAATTGATGAATGTGTTACACGTTATCACCCGCTATAACCGTATCAAGGCCGATCCTGATGCGAAATGGGTTCCGCGTGTGAATATTTTTGCCGGTAAGGCAGCATCGGCCTATTACATGGCGAAGCACATTATCCATTTGATCAACGATGTAGCGACGGTGATCAACAACGATCCGCAGATTGGCGACAAGTTGAAAGTGGTGTTTATCCCGAACTACAGCGTCAGCCTGGCGCAGTTGATCATCCCGGCGGCCGATCTTTCCGAACAGATCTCACTGGCAGGGACAGAAGCTTCTGGCACCAGCAACATGAAGTTTGCACTTAACGGTGCGCTGACTATCGGTACGCTGGACGGCGCGAATGTTGAGATGCTGGATCATGTCGGTGCGGACAATATCTTTATCTTTGGTAACACAGCGGAAGAAGTGGAAGAACTGCGTCGTCAGGGCTACAAACCGCGTGAATACTACGAGAAAGATGAAGAACTGCATCAGGTGCTGACGCAAATCGGCAGCGGCGTGTTCAGTCCGGAAGATCCGGGCCGCTACCGCGATCTGGTTGATTCGCTGATCAACTTTGGCGATCACTACCAGGTACTGGCGGATTATCGCAGCTATGTCGATTGCCAGGATAAGGTTGACGAACTTTACGAGCGTCCGGAAGAGTGGACAGCCAAAGCGATGCTGAACATCGCCAATATGGGCTACTTCTCTTCTGATCGGACCATCAAAGAGTACGCCGATCTTATCTGGCATATTGATCCAGTGAGATTGTAATTTCGCAAAGTGATAACTGCCGTGTGTTCCATTTAAAACTATCGTTAATGGGCATACGGCATTTTTATATCAGATAAATAATATGTCATGACGATTTACACACAGCATCTATTAATAATAAATTATTAATAAAAAATTTCATCTGAGTACGCATCATATAATAAACACCATAAATAAATAACCAATAAATCATTCGTTATATTTATATATTTCACCACTCCTCAGCTATTCTGTTTAAAATAAAACCCTTTATTTTCAATCTACTGTATGTTTATATAAAGTCACTCATTGCGAGTATGGGATTTTTTAGTTACATTGCTAAACAGCACATATAATATTTTTAAGTCAATCTATCCCTTAATAAAATCCCCCTGGGATTCACCAACGCCAGCTTTGCTCATCTTAATAATGTGACTTGTTAAAGCTGAATGTAATAATAATCGCCAATATTGCTTGGATTTTTTAACAAAAGGAAAGGTATAAATGAAATTCAATCTATCTAATTTATCCGTAGTTTTACTCGCATCAGGTATGCTGATGTCAACTGCGGTAACCGCTGCGCCAGGCGATGCATCACAATTTGGTGGTGCCGATACAGACTGGAGCACCGTTGATTATCCGAAACTTACCGATATGGATGACAACACCGATGCGATGGGCGGAAACATTCGTTTTACTGGTCGCGTGGTTAAAGCAACGTGTAAGATTGCAACAGAATCGAAACAGATTGAAGTGGTACTGCCAGTCGTACCTTCTAACGCTTTCACGGGCATCGATACTGAAGCAACGGGTGCCAGTAACCAGACTAACTTCAACATTAAACTAACCGATTGTAGCAATACGACCAGTCAAAATATTGAATTCCGTTTTACTGGTGCAGCGGACGGTGCCAACCAGACGCTTGCCAATGAAGTGGAAGGGGCTGCTGATGCTGATGGTACTGGCGAAGCGGGAGCAACTGGAGTAGGGATTCGTATTTATTCTAAAAACACGACAACTGATGGCCTGGTTAAACTGAATACACAATCTCCTCAGGGGAGTAGTTCTTCGGCGGCTTACGTGATTCCTGGCGATGCAACCGCCCATGATTTTATCGCTGCATTTACCGCGGGATATGCTCAGAACGGTAGTACCGTTGCACCAGGTCTGGTGAAATCTACGGCCAGTTTCGTCGTGCTGTACGAATAATTACAGCAATATAATTTCAGGTTACAGTTATTTGTAGCCTGAAATTAATACTACGTGTTTATTTATAATAAATATACACGAGTTAATAATTGCAGTTAATTTTCATCTACAAGGATGCAGTATGAGATGGATTTCAAAAAATAAATGTTTTGCAAATAGAAACATTAAACCTTCGCTGAAGACTCAATATGCCATAAGGGTCGGTGCTCTATTTTTACTGTCCGCCATATCTATCAACGCTATTGCAGCGGGTGGTTTTGGTCTTGGTTCTACGCGTCTGGTTTATCCATCTGACAGTCAGCAAATTACGTTAAGTGTGCAGAATGGTGGGTCCAATACCAGCTATTTAATTCAGTCATGGGTGGATGACAATCAAAGCGGTAAGAAAAGTCCAAACTTTGTGGTTACGCCTCCATTATTTATGTTGCCAACCCGAAAAGAAGCATCACTGCGGATAATGTTTATTGGTAAAACACAGTTACCGACTGACCGTGAAACACTATTCTGGATGAACGTGAAAGCGATTCCGCCGACGGATGAGAAGAATACCCAGAAAAACACATTACAACTGGCGTTACAAAACAGGATTAAATTATTTTACCGTCCGACTAACTTACCCGTTCAGGCTGGTAAAGCACGGGATATGTTGCGATTTAAATACGAAGGTAAACAACTGAAAATCATTAATCCTTCTCCCTATTATCTGACGGTGACAGGAATCAGGGTGCAAGGGGTAAAATTACCCAATACGTTTGTTCCCCCAAAAAGCGACATCACAGTATCTTCTCCGGTGACGTTAGCGGGCGAAATTACTTATCAAACTATCAATGATTACGGTGCCACAACGGCCAGGCAAAAGGGAACGATGCAATAAACCTGGAAGATTAAAACGTTAAAGCAACTCAGGTCAGGGACATGAACCTAAAGCTCAAAAAACTCGAACACTGGATGGCAAGGAACAAGCAGATGGGGCAGTGTATACCGCTTCTACTGACACTTTTGCCTGCGTATTCAGCGGCGGGTATGCGCTTTAACCCTGCCTTTCTGTCGGGTGATACTGAAGCTGTTGCTGATTTATCTCGTTTTGAGAAAGGGATGACTTATCTACCTGGTAGTTATGAGGTTGAAATATGGGTCAATGATTCGCCTTTGACATCACGTAAGGTCACTTTCAAAGCTGATGAGCAGAATCAGTTGATTCCCTGTTTTTCGCTCGATGAATTAGTCATTTTAGGAATTAACAAAAGTGCATTGCCGGAGCAGGCGCAAGATGAGGGGAATCATTGTCTCGATTTGCGTATATGGTTTGCAGAAGTTCAATATACACCTGAACTTGATGCGCAACGACTCAAACTGACTTTCCCGCAGGCAATATTAAAGCATGAGGCACGTGGCTATATTCCACCTGAAGAATGGGATAATGGTATCCCGGCAGTTCTTATTAATTATGATTTTTCTGGCAATAGTGATCGTGGCGACTACGTGTCTGATAGCTATTATTTAAATCTGCGTTCAGGTTTAAATTTAGGGGCGTGGCGTTTTCGTGATTACTCTACATGGAGTCGTTCAGGTAATTCACCGGGGAAAATTGCACATGTGAGTAGTACATTACAACGGGTAATTATTCCTTTCAAAAGTGAATTAACACTGGGTGATACCTGGTCTTCATCAGATGTTTTCGACAGCGTGAGTATTCGTGGTGCTAAACTTGAGTCCGACGAAAACATGCTGCCCGATAGCCAAAGTGGTTTTGCCCCTACTGTGCGCGGCATTGCTAAAAGCAATGCTCAGGTAACGATTAAACAAAATGGCTATGTTATTTATCAGACTTATATTCCTCCCGGACCTTTTGAAATCAACGATCTGAACCCTACGTCTTCCGCAGGGGATTTGGAAGTTACGATCAAAGAGTCTGATAATTCCGAAACTATCTATACCATTCCTTACGCCGCTGTTCCCATCCTTCAACGCGAAGGCCATATAAAATATTCCGCGACGGCCGGTAAATATCGTACTAATAGTTACAATCAAAATAATCCATATATCTTTCAGGGCGATTTGATTTGGGGATTACCCTGGGATATTACTGCATATGGAGGAATACAATATTCTGATAATTATCGGGCAATAGCTCTCGGGCTGGGGTTCAATCTTGGTATGTTTGGAGCGACGTCATTCGATTTGACGCAAGCCAATAGCACGCTTGCCGATGGCAGTAAACATCAAGGGAAATCGTACCGTTTTCTATACTCAAAATCATTAGTGCAAACAGGTACGGCTTTTCAGATTATTGGTTATCGTTACTCGACGGAAGGATTTTATTCGTTGAGTGATACCACATATAAACAAATGTCGGGGACAGTTATCGATCCAGATACTCTTAATGAAAAAGACTATGTTTATAACTGGAATGATTTTTACAATTTGCGTTATAACAAAAGAGGAAAGTTTCAGGCAAATATATCGCAACCATTAGGTAAATATGGTTCTATGTATTTGGCGGCAAGTCAGCAAAGTTACTGGAATACGAATAATAAAGATACCTTATATCAGGTCGGCTATAATACGAGCGTGCATGGGGTTTATTTAAATGTTGCTTATAATTATAGCAAATCACCGGGTTCTGATGCTGACAGAATCTTATCCGTCAATGTCTCATTGCCGATCAGCAATTGGCTATCACCAGCCGTTGATGGGCGTAATGCATCAAATTCTATGACTGCGACTTATGGTTACAGTCAGGATAATAGCGGCCATGTGAATCAGTATGCTGGAGTATCAGGCTCACTGCTGGAGCAACATAATCTTAACTATAACATTCAACAAAATTTCGCCAATCAGAATAATGGTGGGAATGGATCGGTAGGTTTAAACTACCGTGGTGCTTATGGTTCACTAAATTCAGGATACAGCTACGATAATAATGGTAACCAGCAATTTAACTATGGTTTAAGTGGTGCCCTGGTTGTTCATGAAAATGGTCTCACGCTAAGCCAGCCGTTAGGTGAAACAAATATACTGATAAAAGCACCTGGGGCAAACAATGTAAATGTGGAACGTGGAACGGGAGTGAAGACAGACTGGCGTGGCTATGCTGTCGTACCTTATGCCACGGAATACCGGCGTAATAATATCTCTTTAGACCCTATGTCTATGAGTATGCATACAGAATTAGATGCTACCAGCATGGAAGTGATACCCAGTAAAGGCGCTTTAGTTCGCGCTGAGTTTAATGCCCATGTCGGTATTCGTGGTTTATTTAATGTTCGCTATCGTAATAAACCTGTTCCATTTGGTGCGACAGCCAGTGTACCCACTGAGGGGACGACTCAGATTACAGGAATAGTTGGCGACAGTGGTCAGGTTTATCTCTCCGGTTTGCCTTTACAAGGCATAATAAATATACAGTGGGGAGACGGTTCTTATCAGCAATGTCAGGCAAGCTATCAATTACCGAAAAGCGAGATAGATAATGCTATTAGCTATGCAAATCTGGAGTGCCGCTAATGAATATATTACAGAAATTTATTTTATTAATTTTTACTTCATTATTCATGGTGGTGGTTTCATGTAATGCACTTGCTAACGATACCGTCGTGGTCACATTTACAGGTCAGTTATTAGCAAAAACATGTGATATTACAACTGGAAGTAAAGACCAGCCAGTAAGCATGGGAACTTATGACGCCAATGATTTTTTAAATGTGGGAGATGTTTCTGGCAGTCATACATTTACGATAAATCTGGAAGGATGTCCAACGGCAACCAGTACTATTTATAGTTCAGGAGTCAGTGCTAATGTGCGGTTTAGCGGGGATACAGACACCATCAATACCACCTTATTACGCCTTACTTCCAGTGCAGATAGTGCAACTGGAGTGGGCGTCGAAATTTTAGATAACGATGATAAAGTTATTGCAATTAATGATGAGTCAGGTTTCAAAGAATTAGTTTTAGATAATAATGGCGATGCCAGTTTAGACTTTAAACTCCGCTATAAGTCAACTCAGCAAAACGTACATGCGGGGCAGGCAAATGCACTGTTGTACTTTGATATAGACTATCAGTGAGGATAATATGACGCGCTATTGTAATTTAATTGCTTTGTTATTCTCTGTGATATCAATATCATCCATTGCTGATGATACAACGCATACAGGTGTTGTACGTATAGAAGGAATAATAACGGCAAAGACTTGCATTGTTGCCGATGAGTCTAAAAATTTTACGGTCAACATGCCAGATGTGCCCAGTTATAGGGTTAGAAATTCAGGAGATGTCACTGAAAAAATTGACTTCTCTATAAAATTAACCCGCTGTGGCAGTGATGTCAGTAATGCCAATATCAAATTTGATGGAACATCAGTAAGTGAAGATACCACCCTGTATAAACTGGATGAGGGATCTGTTGAGGGGTTAGCGCTGGCTATTTTTGATAACAACAGACAAAGTATTAGTAATGGTATAATAAGCACCAGTTATGCTCTTACGCCATTGGTAGATAACACATTGCATTTCTTTGCGGCTTATAAAGCCATAAAAAATGATGTACAACCAGGAGATGCGAATGCATCAGTTTCCTTTATCGTCACTTATGATTAATGTGCTGATATTCTTTTTAATATGTTGCACAAATGCGCAAGCAGGGGTTGTCGTTGGCAGTACCCGTTTTGTTTACCCAGAAAAGCAGTCATCAATATCGGTCGAGCTTAAAAATACTGCCAGTAAAGATATGTTGGTTAAAATTTCCGTGACACCTGATGATGGACGTCAGTTAAAAGGGACAGTGGAATCCCAGCCTTTACTTCCAGATAAGATATTTATTGCGACGCCACCATTATTAGTACTTAAACAAGATAAACATACCAAAATAAGAATTAATCACGTGGGTGGCCAGTTACCTGCAGATCGTGAGAGTTTATTTATACTGAATATTGCAGCGTTACCTGCTCAGGAACCAAACTCACAGCTTAAGAACGAAAATCAACTCCAGGTAGCCGTACGCAATAGGATGAAAATATTTTATCGCCCGGAGACATTATCAGGTAATCCACTTGACGCTTATAAACAGTTACGTTGGTCGCGAAACAATGAAACTGTCACCATTTTTAACCCTACCCCCTGGTATGTGACACTCTATAATTTATCTATTGATGGTAAAAGCATAAATGGTGGCATGGTCGCACCATTTAGCCATCGTCAACAGAATTGGTGTTTGCGGCAAGGATATTGTGAGGTTAACTGGCAAACGTTGGATCTTTATAATAATGCCTTACCTGTATGTAACGTGAAATTAAATGTTTTGCAAAATAATGTTATGGGTGCAGTAGCGATACATGGATAACTGGAGAAGCAGAATGTTAACTTATTTCTGGGGAAATATAAAAGTAATTTGTATATTGTTTTTTCTTTTAATCAGTAGTTGCTATAACATCGTGTATGCAGAAGATATGGGACGGGATCGCGCTTTTTGTTATCCTGGAAAGCCAGGGAATAATACTACTCCTGCGACATTTTCTTATAATTTTGGTACTGTTACTGTCTCAGATGTTAATAATAATTCTCCCGGAAAAATATTACCAGTGCAGAACTGGAAAATAGGGACTTATAAAGCGTATTGCAATTCCCTGGATGATTACGAGGTTTATTTTACAGCCACATCTGGCATAGATCCATCAGGTGCGTCTGGTGATCATCAGGGAAGCGATATATTTATCCCCTTGACTCATGAGATATCGGTTTCAACACATATAAAACTCTATAAGAGAAATGAAACAATGACAGATAAGACAGTTCCTTTTGAAAACTATAGCACCAATTATCCAGCAGACAGAAGTAAACCATCGAGTTGGTCATCCGGAACAGAAGGCTATATAAAAATCAGACTTGATAAAAAAATAATATCCGACATCTCAATAAATAACGTGCTGCTGGTTTCTTTGTATGTCAGCCAGTTCCCAACGGAGCACGGACCAGTTCCTGTATTTAATGCTTATATTGGTAACTTAAATATTGAGGTTCCACAAGGTTGCACAATTAATGAGGGCACCAGTTTTACCGTTAATATGCCGGATGTCTGGGCCAGTGAGCTAAGTCGGGCTGGTGCTGGAGTGAAGCCAACGGGCGTTTCCCCGGTTGCAACCACTATTCCGATAAACTGTACAAATAAAGATATTGATGCCGTAATGACGCTGGTTTTTGATGGCAATATTTCATCAACGAGAGATGTTAATGGTCGGCAAAGCATTATTCAGGCGGAGGATAACCCAGACGTTGGCATTATGATTATGGATAGCCAACAGGAGTCCGTAGACTTGAATGAGCTGGCTGCGCATGTTGGCGTGCCATTTAAGTTAGTTGAAAACCGGGCTGCGTCAGCTCAGACGGCAGACGTGACTTTTCTGTCTCTCCCCGTCAGTACCACAGGGCGGCTACCTGCTGCGGGTCGTTATAACGCCCTGGCTATTTTGCGGGTGGAATATCAGTAATGTGTGTGAGTACAGAATCGGATTAGCCCGCTTTTAGCCATCGGTGCAAAATAAAGCGCAGTAACAGCAAGGATGAATAATATGCAAAACGGAAAATGGATTTTGACCTCGCTGGTAATGACTTTTTTCGGCATCCCCATACTGACGCAATTTTTGGCAGCGGTTGTTGCCATGCTGGGGGTCGGACTTACCGCCATTCTTGAGGTTTGCAATTTACTCTTCACGCCAACAATTTACCTTCTGCTTAACATTTTTATGTTGGCGCTGGGCGCGATAATGCTATTTTTCTCGGGGCGAGTATGGGCGGGCGATAGCGCTCCAGAAAAAAGAGAAATAGCCGCCTGGCGACAATGCTTTTTTCTGTTACCGGCACTATTAATCCTGGTTGGCTGGATAATCACGCTACATCTGGCAGATTATCAATTTCGCCAGATGGGAGCAGATTGGTTGGCAAACCTTATGCTTCCCTGGATGGGCGTTTTGTTAGTCTCATTAGTTGGTGGTGAGTTCTGGTGGATAGTCATAATTCCCGTTGGGGCGCATATCAGTTTTTCGCTGGGATACTCCTGGCCAACCAGACATTCTTTAACCGGTACATCCGGGCTACGTTGCCGTAATTCTCTCCTGTTTATCCTTCTCATGCTTGGTTTTGTCGCTGGTTATCAGGCTTATTTATATAAACAGCTCAATCCCGGCGTTGGTGTACGCGAAAATATTGATACCTGGGCCTGGCGACCCGATAAACTCAATAATCAACTTACAGCGCTGCGTGGTAAACCACAAATCCAGTTTACGCAAAACTGGCCGCGACTCGATGGCGCTACGGCAGCGTACCCAATTTATGCCTCTGCATTTTATGCGTTAAGCGTAATACCGGAAGATTTACACACCCGGGAATATTTGGCGAACTCTCGCACGCCGGAGGCGTATAACAAAATCGTTAAGGGAGACGCTGATATTATTTTTGTGGCTCAACCTTCCGGTGGGCAGAAAAAACGTGCAGAGGAATCAGGTGTTACTTTGATGTACACACCTTTTGCTCGCGAAGCATTTGTTTTCATCGTCAATGCGGATAACCCGGTTAATTCCCTGACTGAACAACAAGTGCGTGACATCTTCAGTGGCGCAATTACCAACTGGCACACGGTTGGCGGTAATGATCAGGAGATCCAGACCTGGCAACGCCCGGAAGACTCGGGTAGTCAGACGGTGATGCAATCACAGGTCATGAAAAATATCCGCATGATCTCTCCGCAGGAAACAGAAGTAGCAAGTGTGATGGAAGGAATGATTAAAGTCGTTGCCGAATACCGTAATACAAACAACGCAATTGGTTACACCTTCCGCTATTACGCCACGCAAATGAATGCTGATAAGAATATAAAATTATTAGCGATTAACGGCATTGCGCCGACTGCGGAAAACATTCGCAACGGCAAATATCCGTACATCGTCGATGCGTTCATGGTGACGCGGGAAAATACAACGTCAGAAACACAAAAACTGGTGGAGTGGTTTTTAACGCCACAAGGGCAGAGCCTGGTAGATGATGTTGGTTATGTGCCGCTGTATAAAACGTTATCAGATATTAAATAATAAAGTAAACAGGGGGCAGATATGGATATGAAGATTTTATTACCTATCAGCAGTTGCTTACTCTTTCTTCCTGAGAGTAATGCTGCCCACCAGAGTATTTCACCGCCTTTCCTGCATTACACATTAGCTTGTGAAAGAGAGCAAATTAACCCCGGAATTAATTTGTCTGAGTATTATTCAGAAAATGAATTTGACTTGTACCAATATTATGCTTTTCGTTGCCCGGATATAGAGAATCAAGTCAGAGGACCATCAGTTTCTGTTTTATTGAGAGTGAGCGTGAAAAGTCCGTTTGAGGACAGGTTAAATATTTCAACATCATATGCAGTTTACCCTGATTATAATATCGATAAATTAATTTACTTGAGTGATGATGGCAACAGGGAGAAATCAACGCTAAACGACTCTGTTAATGTTACTCAATAAAATATGAAACAAAAAATAGAAAAAGCTTTAACGGTTTTGCTTATGATTTACGCCGGATCCGCAGTTGCCGAAGGCAAAGTGAACGATTTATGCCACATAGGTAATCGTGTAGATAAACTAGAGATTATAAATTATCCGCAGGGATACACTTCGCCAGTTTCAATTGATGAGGGACGGCTGAATGAAATTTATAAATACAAGGTTGAAATCACTGAGCTTGATGATAAAGAAAGTAAAAAAATTGTTGAGCTATTACAGATGGATTATGCTGAACAAGAGGAAAATGTTACTAATCTGAGGTGGCGCGTGAATATCACTTCATATCAAAATAAAAAATGTGATATCTATTTTGATGGTTTTGGTTTATGTGGAAAAATTAACGGTGAGAATGTCTGCTTCAGGCATAATGAAATGATACGATGGATAGAGTCCCATATTTCTGTGTTTCTACATAGCGTTAATGAATGAACGTTATGAAATAATGAATTTATCAACAAACTCCTGACATTCTCAATAGCCTTGCACAGTTTTTTATTGCACGGATTTTGAATAGATATCATCTAGAGGATAGGTTTATCCTGACAGTTTAAACTGTCCGTTAATAATAAAGGACAACCAAATGGAATTAGTGCGCTTTGTTCATGCCGGATGCGGCGTGAACGCCTTATCCGGCCTACAAAATCATGCAAATTCAATATATTGCATAAACCACGTAGGTCTGATAAGCGTAGCGCATCAGGCAGTTTTTGTGTTTGTCATCAGTCTCAGGTCAGATTGAAATCTGACCTGGCAGCTTACGTTAAATCACGACGCCAGCGACAACTTCTGCTGCGTATACTCCACCAGCCACTGACTCACACGAGATTGTTGTTCTGCATTCAGCCACATGCCTTGTTTCGTGCGACGCCACAGGGCATCGTCGGCGCGGCGTACCCATTCGTGGTCGACTAGATATTTCAGCTCCGCTTCGTAGAACTCATGACCGAAATCTTCCCCGAGATCGCTTATCGCCTCTGCATTGCCGAGCAGCAGCTCGCTGTTGCTGCCGTAAGTGCGCGCGTAATGCCGTGCCAGCGATTCCGTAATGAACGGATAGCGGCGGCGCAGGCGGGCGGCATAATCGTCGCGGTCGCCGTCAATGGCACCACCCGGCAGCACGCTCTCTTTCGTCCACGCCGGGCCAATACCCTGATAATACGGCGTCAGTTTTTCCAGCGCGTGTTCCGCCAGTTTGCGGTAGGTCGTCAGCTTGCCGCCAAATACCGACAACAGCGGTGCTTTGCCGTTTTCATCATGGATATCAAGGGTGTAATCACGGGTGATTGCCTGCGGTGAGTCGGATTCATCATCACACAGCGGACGCACGCCGGAGTAAGTCCAGACGATATCGTCACGGCTTAACTGCTTTTTAAAGTGCGTGTTATACACTTTCAGCAGGTAATTGATTTCACTCTCTTCAATCTTCACTGCTTTTGGATCGCCTTTGTATTCCACATCGGTGGTGCCGATGATGGAAAACTCATCCATCCACGGGATCACGAACACAATACGTTTATCTTCGTTTTGCAGAATGTACGCTTGTTTCTGGGTATGCACACGCGGCACCACAATATGGCTGCCTTTGATCAGGCGAATGCCATAAGGTGAGGGCAGATGCATTCCTTCGTCGAAGAACTGTTTCACCCACGGACCGGTGGCGTTAACCAGGCCGCGAGCCTGCCATGTATATTTTTTGCCGGTATCGATATCTTCCGCTTCCACAATCCACAAACCGTTTTCGCGGCGGGCAGACGTGGCACGAGTACGGGTAAGCACTTCGCCGCCTTTACGCACGACCATCTGGGCGTTGGCTAATACCAGACGGGCGTCGTCGACCCAACAGTCGGAATATTCGAATCCGCGCGTAATTTCCGGTTTTAATACTGAATTTGCGCCAAAACGCAAACCGGTTGATCCCGGCAGGCTGGTTCGTTTACCCAAATGATCGTACATAAACAGACCAATGCGAATCATCCACGCGGGACGCAGATGCGGGCGATGCGGCAGGCGAAAACGCATTGGGAAAGCGATATGCGGGGCCATTTTCAGCAACACTTCACGTTCTGCCAGCGCCTCGCTGACCAGACGGAATTCATAGTGTTCAAGGTAACGCAGGCCACCGTGAATGAGTTTTGAACTGGCGGAAGATGTCGCACAAGCGAGATCCTGCGCTTCCAGCATTAGCACGGATAAACCGCGTCCAGCGGCGTCTGCCGCGATACCAGCACCATTGATGCCGCCACCTATCACAATCAGATCTTTGGTTTCCATGCTGCCCTCATTCACTTTCGTTAAAGCTCATAAATGTTCGTTATCGAACATAATAGCAAACAAACGCGCTTTGAGTAACATTGAAAAAACATTTTAGAGTGATATGCATAACATTATGGCGTTTATCTGCCGCTCCGACGTAAACTGTGCGATAAATTTGCCCACTTGTTTGTAAAGAAAGAGAGACGCATGGATCAGTTCGAATGTATTAACGTTGCCGACGCGCACCAGAAGTTGCAGGAAAAAGAGGCGGTGCTGGTCGATATTCGCGATCCACAAAGTTTCGCAATGGGGCATGCGGCGCAGGCTTTCCATCTAACCAATGACACGCTGGGTGCGTTCATGCGCGAAAATGACTTCGATACCCCGGTAATGGTGATGTGTTACCACGGTAATAGCAGCAAAGGCGCGGCGCAGTATCTGCTGCAACAGGGTTATGATGTGGTTTACAGTATCGATGGTGGCTTTGAAGCCTGGCAGCGTCAGTTTCCCGTAGAGGTGGCTTACGGCGCGTAACGCTTTATACTGTCCCCTTTTGTGTGGAATAAGCGACAGCAACGATGTTGATGATTACCTCTTTTGCTAACCCCCGCGTGGCGCAGGCATTTGTTGATTACATGGCGACACAGGGCGTTATCCTCACGATTCAACAACATAACCAAAGCGATGTCTGGCTGGCGGATGAATCCCAGGCCGAACGCGTGCGGGCAGAGCTGGCGCGTTTTCTCGAAAACCCGGCAGATCCGCGTTATCTCGCCGCCAGTTGGCAGTCAGGTCATACCGGTAGTGGCCTGCACTATCGCCGTTTTCCTTTCTTTGCCACTTTGCGTGAACGTGCAGGCCCGGTCACCTGGGTAGTGATGATTGCCTGCGTGCTGGTGTTTATCGCCATGCAAATTCTTGGCGATCAGGAAGTGATGTTATGGCTGGCCTGGCCATTCGATCCGACGCTGAAATTTGAGTTCTGGCGCTACTTCACGCATGCGTTAATGCACTTCTCGCTGATGCATATCCTCTTTAACCTGCTCTGGTGGTGGTATCTCGGTGGCGCAGTGGAAAAACGCCTCGGTAGCGGTAAGCTGATAGTCATTACTCTCATCAGCGCCCTGCTAAGCGGCTATGTGCAGCAAAAGTTCAGTGGGCCGTGGTTTGGCGGGCTTTCTGGTGTGGTTTATGCACTGATGGGCTACGTCTGGCTACGCGGCGAGCGCGATCCACAAAGCGGTATTTACCTGCAACGTGGGTTAATCATCTTTGCGCTGATCTGGATTGTTGCCGGATGGTTTGATTTGTTTGGGATGTCGATGGCGAATGGAGCACACATCGCCGGGTTAGCCGTGGGTTTAGCGATGGCTTTTGTTGATTCGCTCAATGCGCGAAAACGAAAATAATTCCAGGGATTTATAAATGAAACAAACACAACGACACAACGGTATTATCGAACTGGTTAAGCAGCAGGGCTATGTCAGCACCGAAGAGCTGGTAGAGCATTTTTCCGTCAGCCCGCAGACTATTCGCCGTGACCTCAATGAACTGGCGGAACAGAACCTGATCCTGCGCCATCATGGCGGCGCGGCGCTGCCTTCCAGTTCGGTTAACACGCCGTGGCATGATCGCAAAGCTACCCAGACCGAAGAAAAAGAGCGTATCGCCCGTAAAGTGGCCGAGCAGATCCCCAACGGTTCGACGCTGTTTATTGATATCGGCACCACGCCGGAAGCGGTGGCGCACGCGCTGCTCAATCACAGCAATTTGCGCATTGTCACCAACAATCTCAATGTCGCTAATACGCTGATGGTGAAAGAAGATTTCCGCATTATTCTCGCCGGTGGTGAATTGCGTAGCCGCGATGGCGGGATCATTGGCGAAGCGACGCTGGATTTTATCTCTCAGTTCCGCCTCGATTTCGGCATTCTTGGGATCAGCGGCATTGACAGCGACGGCTCGTTACTGGAGTTCGATTACCATGAAGTTCGCACCAAACGCGCCATTATTGAGAACTCGCGCCACGTTATGCTGGTTGTCGATCACTCAAAATTTGGCCGTAATGCGATGGTAAACATGGGCAGCATCAGCATGGTCGATGCCGTTTACACCGACACCATGCCGCCTGCGGGGGTGATGCAGGTGCTGACGGACCATCATATTCAACTGGAACTGTGCTGAGTCAGTACCGATTCCCACGTCAGACCAAAACGCGCCAGGTATTTGCGTAGCCGATCCGCGTCATTAACGCTGGCTCTGCCCTGGCGCGAAACGTCAAAAAGTTCACGTCCGGCGGCGGAAAGCGATTTTGCCTGGCGACAAATGGCAATCACGTTTTCCAGTTGCATTCGGTCGAAGAGATCGATGTTCTCCACCTCTGCGCCCAGCAACGTCGTAAGTGCCGAAGGGCGACTCTCCTGCCAGTTATAGCGCAGACGGCGAATCTCATCTTCCACAGCTTCCAGAGTGATGCGTCCGCTATTGGCAAACGTCGCCATACGCGTAACACTGGCAGAAAGTTCGCGAAAATTACCGCGCCATGTTGCCTGGGGGGATGTCGCAAAAGCCAGCCATGCGCGCCGCGCTTCGGTGTTAAAACGCACGCTATCGCCGGTGAGTGAGGCGTGGCGCTCCACTTCATAATCCAGGTTAGGCTCAATATCCTCCTGACGCTGGCGTAGTCCTGGCAGAGTGAAGGTCCAGAGATTTATCCGCGCATACAGGTCTTCACGAAATCTCCCTTCAGCGACCAACTGGCGCAAATCGCGCACCGTTCCGGCGATAAGCTGAAAATCGCTACTCACCTGGCGATCGCTGCCAAACGGATAAAAAGTTTTCTCTTCAATGGCTTTCAGCAACATGGCTTGTTCATCTGCGCCCAGTTCGCCAATTTCATCAAGAAACAACATGCCGCCGTTGGCGCTGCGTAATAACCCTTCCCGCGCGTCTCTCGCGCCGGTGAACGCACCTTTCACATGACCAAACAGCGCCGACATGGCGGTATCACCGCGCAGCGTGGCGCAGTTCACTTCAACAAACGCGCCGCTAAACTGATGCCGTGCCTGTTTTAATTCGAAGATGCGTCGTGCCAGAAACGACTTGCCCGCGCCGGTCGGGCCATTAAGCAGGATTGGCGCGCGGGATTTAATCGCTACTTTTTCGATCTGTTCAATCATGCGGTTGAAGTGTGGGTTACGCGTGGCGATGCCCGACTTAAGAAAATCGAGCGTTTGCTGGCGTTCTTCGGCAAAGCGGCTGGCGATAGCGTTATAACGGCTTAAATCGAGATCGATAATCGTCACTGCGCCTGCGCTATCCGGCTGTTCTTTCTTACGCGGCGGGGAAGTTTGCGCCAGTCGGGCGGGCAGGTAACGCGCTTCTGCCAGCAAAAACCAGCAAATTTGCGCTACGTGGGTGCCAGTGGTGATGTGAATTAAATAGTCTTCTTTATCAGGTTGAAAAGCGTAACCACGGGCGAAATCATGCAGGCAGGCGTAGACCTCTTCGAAATCCCACGGATTATGGAGTTCCACTTCTACACCTACAACCTGCGTTTCTGGTGAAATGCTGGCGATATCGCGTTTAAGCGTTTCAAACAGCGAGCGTGAGCGGGCGTCGTGTAATAATTCCAGTCGATCAATCACCAATGATTCTTGCTGGCATAAACAGAGTGTCGGCCGCCATTTCGACCAGCGTTGGCTACCGCGCCCGGCATAATCCAGTACGGTTCCGACAAAACCAAAAGCCACTGTTTTACGCATCTTAGATATCCTTATAAAAGACGATATTTCATTATCGGTTAAGTGGCTTTATAGAAAATCTCCGTATACGGACTTTGTACTTTTAATTAAATAAAAACAATTAATTATAGATTTAATCTGCTGATTTAATTTTCTGGCACGACGGTTGCAATTATCAGGACAGCAAACAACGAAACGAGAAAAAGAAAATGAATTACGAATTACTGACCACTGAAAATGCCCCGGTAAAAATGTGGACCAAAGGCGTGCCGGTAGAAGACGATGCGCGCCAGCAACTGATAAATACGGCGAAGATGCCGTTTATTTTCAAGCATATTGCGGTGATGCCCGATGTGCACCTGGGGAAAGGTTCCACCATTGGTAGCGTGATCCCGACCAAAGGGGCGATTATTCCGGCGGCGGTGGGCGTGGATATCGGCTGTGGAATGAACGCACTGCGTACCGCGTTAACGGCGGCAGACTTGCCTGAAAACCTGGCGGAGCTGCGTCAGGCAATTGAAACTGCCGTGCCACACGGGCGTACTACCGGGCGTTGTAAACGTGATAAAGGTGCATGGGAAAATCCGCCTGTTAACGTCGATGCTAAATGGGCCGGGTTGGAAGCCGGTTATCAGTGGTTAACGCAAAAATACTCGCGTTTCCTGAATACCAATAACTATAAACACCTGGGAACGCTGGGAACGGGTAACCACTTTATTGAAATCTGCCTTGATGAGGCGGATCGGGTGTGGATTATGCTGCACTCCGGTTCACGCGGAATTGGTAACGCCATCGGAACTTACTTTATCGACCTGGCGCAAAAAGAGATGCAGGAACAGCTTGAAACGTTGCCGTCACGTGATCTCGCGTACTTCCTTGAAGGAACGGAATATTTTGACGATTACCTGAAAGCAGTAGCCTGGGCGCAGCTTTTTGCCAGCCTCAACCGTGATGCGATGATGGAAAACGTGGTATCGGCGTTGCAGAGCATTACGCATAAAACGGTGAGACAGCCGCAAACGCTGGCAATGGAAGAGATCAACTGCCACCACAACTATGTGCAAAAAGAGCTGCACTTTGGCGAAGAGATCTATGTGACGCGGAAAGGCGCGGTGTCTGCGCGTGCCGGGCAGTACGGAATTATTCCTGGGTCGATGGGGGCGAAAAGCTTTATCGTGCGTGGGCTGGGAAATGAAGAGTCTTTCTGCTCATGCAGCCACGGTGCAGGTCGCGTGATGAGCCGTACCAAAGCGAAAAAACTGTTTAGTGTGGAAGATCAGATCCGTGCTACAGCGCATGTGGAATGCCGTAAAGATGCCGAGGTGATCGACGAAATCCCGATGGCGTATAAGGACATTGATGCAGTAATGGCAGCACAAAGCGATCTGGTGGAAGTCGTCTACACCCTGCGTCAGGTGGTGTGCGTAAAAGGATAAATGATGAAAAGGATGATTGCGCTGGATGGTGCACAGGGCGAAGGTGGCGGGCAGATCCTGCGCTCGGCGTTAAGTCTGTCGATGATAACCGGTAAGCCGTTTACCATCACAGGCATTCGTGCCGGACGGGCGAAACCGGGGCTGTTGCGCCAGCATCTGACCGCGGTAAAGGCGGCGACGGAAATTTGCGGAGCTATAGTAGACGGCGCGGAACTGGGTTCGCAGCGCCTGGTCTTCCGGCCCGGTAATGTGCGTGGCGGCGATTATCGCTTTGCTATCGGTAGTGCCGGAAGCTGCATGTTGGTGCTGCAAACGGTGTTGCCTGCGCTGTGGTTTGCCGATGGACCTTCTCGCGTAGAAGTCAGCGGTGGCACCGAAAACCCGTCGGCGCCGCCCGCGGGTTTTATCTGCCGCGTGCTGGAACCTCTGCTGGCACAAATGGGGATTCATCAGCAAACCACGCTGTTACGCCACGGTTTTTACCCTGCCGGAGGCGGTGTGGTGGTAGCGGAAGTCACGCCCGTGGCATCACTAAACGCGTTACAACTGGGCGAGCGGGGCACCGTTATGCGATTACGCGGCGAAGTATTATTAGCTGGTGTGCCGCGGCATGTCGGAGAACGTGAACTCGTTGCGCTGGCAGCCAGTTTTTCGCTGTATGAGCAGAATATCCATCTCTTGCCGCGTGAGCAGGGACCGGGAAATACCGTCTCGCTAGAAGTGGAAAGCGAAAATATTACCGAACGCTTTTTTGCCGTCGGTGAAAAGCGCGTCAGTGCCGAAGTGGTAGCAGCGCAGTTGGTTAAAGAAGTGAAACGTTACCTGGCAAGTCCGGCGGCAGTAGGTGAATATCTCGCAGATCAACTGGTGTTGCCCATGGCGTTGGCGGGTGCGGGGGCGTTTACGGTCGCGCATCCCTCATGCCATCTGCTGACCAATATCGCGGTGGTGGAACGGTTCTTACCTGTGCGGTTTACTCTGACTGAAACAGACGATGTAACGCGAGTTAGCGTTGAATAATGCAGGGATGTAAGTCGGAGCAGGAATGTTATCCGACCAAACTTACACCCCATATCCCATCATCTTCAGCAGTTTCTGTGCGTGCTGTACCGCAGCCTGACGGTGGGCAACGCCGAGTTTCTGATACAGATTGCGGATATGCGTTTTGATGGTGGTCGCTGCCACTTCCAGTTCGCCCGCAATTTGTTCATTGCTGTAACCGGAGTAAATCAGCCCCAGCACCTGCCATTCGCGTTGGGTCAGCGGGCTGGTACGGATAAGTTCCGGCACTTCCGGGTGATTTAGCAGACGTTCGACAAAGGTCTCGTCAAAGTGAGCGAACTTATGCCGGTGATGTTGGTTTATTTCCCGCAAAATACGCTGCGCGCGGTGCTGTTCCAGTTCCGGCAGCGTATTGAGCTGAATCAGTTGGCGTAACTGCTGCGCCATGGCTTCGCCTTCGATGACAAAGTGACTGATAAATCCTGTGCGATTCGCCAGTTTTAATGCGTCCAGCAATACGCGCTGGGCGTCACTTTTCCGCCCTGCCTGCCAGTACAACTGATTGAGTAAAAGCAGGTTGCGGTTCAGATCGCTCATCAACCGCAGACTGCGGGCGTTTTCGTTGAGTTCCTCGAGGACAATTTCCGCAGGTTCAAACTCGCCCAGCAAGATTTGTGCACGGGCAATGTTGCGCCATTGACCTTGCAGGAAGTGGTTATTGGCAAACTCCGGCTTCGCAGTATGGCGCAACCAGTTTGCTGCGGCGGCTTTATCGCCGGTCATCTGCCAGTAAATAACGCGAACTTTGTTGGCGTTAGAGATCCAGTCGCTGTGATATTTGCCATTCCCCAGCAGGTTTTCCAGGCGGTTAAGTTGGCTACGGGCGTTATCCAGATCGCCACGAGCCAGCGAACATTGAATTAACATTGCCAGACACTGGAGCTGTTGCTGTGGCTGATAAGACGATAAGACTTCAATTCCACTACGCGCCGAGGCTTCGGCTTCATCCAGCCGTGCCCATGCCCATAACAGTTGCGCGCGGATACGTACTAAAAATTCATGCATCGGCAACTGTTCCAGATGCTGTTCGTTAATCAACTGGAACGCTTTTTCCTGCGTTTCCCACGCAGTTTGCAGGAATCCTTGAGCAAACAGAATTTCGCTTTGCTGAATCAGACTCCACAAGGCGTAGTGCCAGACATCGTGCTGACGCGCCATCTGCTCAGTTTGTTGCATTAATGCCAGCGAGCGGGTCAGCTCACCTTTACAGTGCAACACTTCGCCAAGCACAGAGGTCGCAACAATGCGGCTATAGAACCAACCCGGAGGCAGATCTTCCAGAGCCAGTTTTGCCAGTCGTTCGGCTTCTTCCGGATTACCGTCGTTAATGGCCACCTGGGCGCGCAGGGCGTTGAACTCTGCATGCATGGTGCCTTCTCTGATGTCCTGGAGCTCGTGTTCGGCTCGCGCCAGCAGGGTGTTCACTTCGCCGTAGCGATGTTGGCTTTGCATCAACCAGGCCTGCAATAACACCAACTGTGGATTTTCCAGCAGACTGTCCCACGGCAGGGCTTTGAGTGACTCTTCCAGCAGCGACAGTTCACTATGGTTGAACAGGCTCCAGGCGTGATTAAGCAAAATATCGCGCAACATCAAAGCATCGCCTGCCGCCAGCGCATGATGAATAGCTTCGCTGGGAAAGCCTTGTGCCATCCAGCTTTCTGCGGCGGCACGGTGGATTTCTGGCAGCTCCGCCGCCAGCTCCCACTGGCAGCGTTGGCGCAGGAAGTTACCAAACAGCGGGTGATAGCAGAACCATTCGCCAGTATCATCCATCCGTTGCAAAAACAGCCCCTGGCGCTCAATTTCTTCAAGACGCATTTGCCCGTTTTCTTCGCCGGTCACGCGGGTGATTAGCGCATCATTCATTGAGCGCAAAATGGCGCTTTTTAGCAGGAAATGGCGTGTCGCCAGATCAACGTTATCTAGCACTTCATCGACCAGATAATCAGAAAGATGGCTGGCATTGATGCCCGCCAGACGGCGCGCTGATTTATGGGCCGAGTGGGTATTTTGCCGCGCAGAGAGCGCGATTAGCTGCAACGCCGTCGCCCAACCGGACACATCATCGCAAATCCGACCGCTTTCGGTCGCTTCAATCGGTGATGACAGACGACAATCAAAAAACTGCTTGGCTTCCTGATGGGTAAAAGCCAGTTGCTGGCTGCCAATTTCTAATAGTTGTTCACGTACGCGCAGATTGGCAATGCCCAATTGCGGAAGATTGCGTGACAGCACCACCAGGGTGAGATTTTCTGGTTGATGACGAATGAAGAAGCGCATGGATTCGTGGATAACCGGATTGGTGATCAGATGGTAATCGTCAATCACCAGGAAAAGTGGGCTATGCCATTCCGCCAGCTCAATGAAAAGCTGGGCAAACAGTGACGTCAGGCTGGCATACTGCCGTTTTTGCGTCATTGTTTCACTGATGACGCAGTGCCCGCTGGTTGCCTGTTGCACGGCGGCAATCAGATAGCTGGCGAAACGTTCTTGCTGGTTATCGCCGTCATCAAGCGAGTACCAGCCCAAATCGTTTTTTCCTGCCGCCCATTGGGATATGAGTGTTGTCTTTCCGTAACCCGCAGGACTTGTGATCAGCACCAGCCTGAAGTTGTTCGCGCCGGAAAGTTTAGCCAGCAGGCGCTCACGAACCACAGTATGGTCGAGTCGAACCGGACGACTTAATTTTGACGGAATCAGCATAGTTAATCACTTCACTGTGGAAATTGAGGAAATATTATTTTTTTTGCGCTTCGTAATTAATAGTTATAAGTTCGGCCAGAAACCTGTGCAATGCAAGCGATGACAATTTTTTATGTGTCTGAATTTGCACTCTGTCACAATTCCAAACGTTTATTAATGCCTCATCTTAAAACAACGCAAATGCAGTGTGGATATTGGATCCTAGGGTGTTTTCCCTTAATCCAAAAGGTTCATTAAAGCAATGAAACCTCCTTAATTCCTGATGAAAGGTCTCTCTGGAAAGATGATCTTAATAAATCTATTAAGAATGAGATGCCCTTTGATGGATATTTCATTGTTGAAACTATTTCGCCGCTTTACTTAATTTATAGAGTTACTTTCCGCTTTTTGATAATACGCAACGGCCATTTCTGACTGTTAATAACAGGTTTTCTGCGCTCTCTGGCACTGAGCTGATACTTTTGCAGTTGATTGCACTACCTTTAAGTGGGCGCGATCACATTTTCTTGCTCATCCCCGTCACTCCTCCCCGCCTAATCCCCCGTAGGATGAGGAAGGTCAACATGGAGCCTGGCAAACTAACGATAACGTTGTGTTTAATATCTAAGAAAACTGGAACTCCTATGTCACAACCCATTTTTAATGAAAAGCAATTTCAGGAAGCCCTGTCACGCCAGTGGCAGCGTTATGGTTTAACTTCAGCGGCTGAGATGACCCCTCACCAATGGTGGCTGGCTGTGAGTGAAGCGTTGGCGGAAATGCTGCGGGCCCAGCCTTTTGCCAAACCGGCGGCGAATCAGCGTCATGTTAACTACATCTCAATGGAGTTTTTGATTGGTCGTCTGACAGGCAACAATCTGTTAAACCTCGGCTGGTATCAGGCTGTTCAGGATTCATTGAAGTCTTATGACATCAACCTGACAGACCTGCTGGAAGAAGAGATCGACCCGGCGTTGGGGAACGGTGGCCTGGGGCGTCTGGCTGCGTGTTTCCTCGACTCAATGGCAACCGTTGGGCAGTCAGCTACTGGCTATGGTCTTAACTACCAGTATGGCCTGTTCCGTCAGTCCTTTGTCGGTGGCAAACAGTCTGAAGCGCCAGACGACTGGCATCGTGGCAACTATCCGTGGTTTAGCCATAACGAAGCGCTGGATGTGCAGGTGGGCATTGGCGGCAAAGTGACGAAAGATGGACGCTGGGAACCGGAATTTACCATTACCGGGCAAGCGTGGGATCTTCCGGTGTTGGGCTACCGTAACGGCGTAGCACAGCCGCTACGTTTGTGGCAGGCGACTCATGCTCATCCGTTCAATCTTACCAAATTTAATGACGGTGATTTCCTGCGTGCTGAACAACAGGGCATCAACGCGGAAAAACTGACTAAAGTTCTCTATCCAAACGACAACCATACCGCCGGTAAAAAATTGCGCCTGATGCAGCAATACTTCCAGTGCGCCTGTTCGATTGCTGACATTCTTCGTCGCCATCATCTGGCGGGGCGTAAACTGCACGAGCTGGCGGATTACGAAGTCATTCAACTTAACGACACACACCCGACTATTGCCATTCCTGAACTGCTGCGTGTGCTGATAGATGAGCACCAAATGAGCTGGGATGACGCCTGGGCAATCACCAGTAAAACCTTCGCTTATACCAACCATACCCTGATGCCAGAAGCACTGGAGTGCTGGGATGAGAAGCTGATTAAAGCGCTGTTGCCACGCCATATGCAGGTAATCAACGAAATCAATAACCGCTTTAAGAAGCTGGTGGAACAAACCTGGCCGGGCGACAAGGCGGTATGGGCGAAACTGGCGGTGGTACATGACAAACAAGTTCGTATGGCCAATATGTGTGTGGTTAGCGGCTTTGCGGTGAATGGCGTGGCGGCGCTGCACTCGGATCTGGTGGTGAAAGATTTGTTCCCGGAATACCACCAGTTGTGGCCGAACAAATTCCATAACGTCACTAATGGTATTACTCCGCGTCGCTGGATCAAACAGTGCAACCCGGCACTGGCGGCGCTGCTGGATAAATCGCTGAAAAAAGAGTGGGCTAACGATCTCGATCAGTTGATTAATCTGGAAAAATTCGCTGATGACGCGAAATTCCGCCAGCAATATCGCGAAATCAAACAGGCGAATAAAGTTCGTCTGGCAGAGTTTGTAAAAGCGCGTACTGGTATTGAAATCAACCCGCAGGCAATTTTCGACGTCCAAATTAAACGTCTGCACGAGTACAAACGGCAACACCTGAATCTGCTGCATATTCTGGCGTTGTACAAAGAGATTCGCGAAAACCCGCAAGCTGACCGCGTACCGCGCGTGTTCCTGTTCGGGGCGAAAGCCGCGCCGGGCTACTATCTGGCGAAGAACATTATTTTTGCGATCAATAAAGTGGCTGAAGTGATCAACAACGATCCAAAAGTGGGTGACAAGCTGAAAGTGGTGTTCCTGCCGGATTACTGTGTCTCGGCGGCGGAAATGCTGATCCCGGCGGCGGATATCTCTGAGCAGATCTCGACTGCTGGGAAAGAGGCTTCTGGCACGGGCAATATGAAACTGGCTCTTAATGGTGCGCTCACTGTCGGTACGCTGGATGGCGCAAATGTCGAAATTGCTGAAAAAGTCGGTGAAGAAAATATCTTTATCTTCGGTCATACCGTGGAGCAGGTTAAGGCATTGAAAGCGAAGGGCTACGATCCGCTCAAATGGCGTAAGAAAGACAAGCAGCTCGATGCAGTATTGAAAGAGCTGGAAAGCGGTAAATACAGCGACGGCGATAAACATGCGTTTGACCAGATGCTGCACAGTATCGGTAAGCAGGGCGGCGATCCATATCTGGTGATGGCGGATTTCGCAGCCTATGTAGAGGCACAAAAGCAGGTGGATGTGCTGTACCGCGACCAGGAAGCCTGGACACGCGCGGCGATCCTCAATACCGCCCGCTGCGGTATGTTTAGCTCGGATCGCTCTATTCGCGATTATCAGGCTCGTATCTGGCAGGCAAAACGCTAAGGAAGCTCGATGGAAAGCAAACGTCTGGATAATGCCGCGCTGGCGGCGGGGATCAGCCCCAATTACATCAATGCCCACGGTAAACCGCAGTCGATTGGCGCCGAAACCAAACGGCGTTTGCTTGACGCGATGCATCGGAGTACCGCCACGAAAGTGGCGGTAACGCCAGTACCCAACGTCATGGTGTATACCTTCGGTAAAAAAATGCCAATGGCGGTGGAGGGCAGCGGCGAATTTAGCTGGCTGCTGACTACCGAAGAAGGAACACAGTACAAAGGCAACGTGAGTGGTGGCAAAGCCTTCAATCTTCCGGCGAAGCTGCCGGAAGGTTATCACACGCTGACGCTTACCCAGGACGAACAGCGCGCCCATTGTCGGGTGATTGTCGCACCGAAACGCTGCTACGAACCGCAGGCATTGTTGAATAAACAAAAACTGTGGGGCGCTTGCGTTCAGCTTTATACCCTGCGATCGGAAAAAAATTGGGGCATCGGTGATTTTGGCGATCTCAAAGCCATGTTGGTGGATGTGGCGAAACGCGGCGGGTCGTTCATTGGCCTGAACCCGATTCATGCGCTCTATCCGGCAAACCCGGAAAGTGCCAGCCCGTATAGCCCGTCTTCTCGCCGCTGGCTGAACGTGATTTATATTGATGTTAACGCCGTTGAAGATTTCCATCTTAGCGAGGAGGCGCAGGCCTGGTGGCACATGCCGACTACGCAACAGGCGCTGCAACAGGCGCGGGATACTGACTGGGTCGATTACTCTACCGTCACCGCACTGAAAATGACCGCACTGCGGATGGCGTGGAAAGTCTTCGCACAACGTGATGATGGACAAATGGTAGCGTTTCGCCAGTTTGTTGCTGAACAGGGCGACAGCCTGTTCTGGCAGGCGGCGTTTGATGCGCTACATGCACAACAAGTAAAAGAAGACGAAATGCGCTGGGGCTGGCCAGCATGGCCCGAGATGTATCAGAACGTAGACTCGCCAGAAGTGCGTCAGTTCTGTGAAGAACATCGTGATGACGTCGATTTTTATCTCTGGCTGCAGTGGCTGGCCTACAGCCAGTTTGCCGCCTGCTGGGAGATAAGCCAGGGCTATGAAATGCCGATTGGCTTGTATCGTGACCTGGCGGTTGGCGTAGCGGAAGGTGGGGCAGAAACCTGGTGTGACCGTGAGTTGTATTGCCTGAAAGCATCGGTTGGCGCACCGCCAGATATCCTTGGCCCGTTAGGGCAAAACTGGGGTTTGCCGCCGATGGACCCGCATATCATCACCGCGCGCGCCTATGAACCGTTTATCGAACTGCTGCGCGCGAACATGCAAAACTGCGGCGCATTGCGAATTGACCATGTGATGTCGATGCTGCGTTTGTGGTGGATACCGTATGGTGAAACGGCGGATCAGGGAGCGTATGTTCACTATCCGGTGGATGATCTGCTCGCTATTCTGGCGCTGGAAAGCAAACGCCATCGCTGCATGGTGATTGGCGAAGATCTCGGCACTGTACCGGTAGAGATTGTCGGTAAGCTGCGCAGTAGCGGGGTTTACTCCTACAAAGTGCTCTATTTCGAAAGTGACCATGAGAAGACGTTCCGCGCACCGAAAGCGTATCCGGAACAGTCGATGGCAGTAGCAGCAACGCACGACCTGCCAACGCTGCGTGGTTACTGGGAGAGCGGGGATTTAACGCTGGGCAAAACGCTGGGGCTGTACCCGGATGAAGTAGTGCTGCGCGGTTTGTATCAGGATCGCGAGCTGGCGAAGCAAGGGCTACTGGATGCGCTGCATAAATATGGTTGTCTGCCAAAACGTGCCGGACATAAGGCATCGCTGATGTCGATGACGCCGATGCTTAATCGTGGTTTGCAGCGGTACATTGCCGACAGTAACAGCGCTCTGTTAGGGCTACAGCCGGAAGACTGGCTGGATATGGCGGAACCGGTGAATATTCCTGGCACCAGTTACCAGTACAAAAACTGGCGGCGCAAGCTGTCTACAACCCTTGAGACGATGTTTTCCGATGATGGCGTGAACAAGTTACTGAAGGATTTGGACAGACGGCGCAGGGCGGCAGGGAAGAAGACGTAGAGTGCGGTTAATGCCGGATGCGACGCTTGATGCGTCTTATCCGGCCTACTCATTAGAGCAGCCGGATAAGACATTCACGCCATATCCGGCAGTCAGTGTTATCAAATCACCATATTCAGCAGCAGGCAGCCTACCAGACCGCACACCGAGATAATGGTTTCCAGCATCGACCAGGACTTGATGGTCTCACCGATAGTCAGGTTAAAGTACTCTTTGAACAGCCAGAAGCCCGGATCGTTCACGTGAGAGAAAATCACACTACCGGAACCAACCGCGATAACCATCAACTCTGGGCTGACGCCAGTTGTTGCAATCAGCGGCGCAGCGATACCGCCCGCAGTAATTGCCGCAACGGTTGCGGAACCCAGCGCGATACGCAGTACGGCGGCAATAGACCAGGCCATCAGCAGCGGGGAAATATTGGTTTCGTGCATCATGGAGGCGATATATTTGTCCACGCCACTGTCTACCAACACCTGCTTGAACGCACCGCCACCACCGATGATTAGCAGCATCATGGCGATGATTTTGATCGAAGAAACCAGCGTGTCGTTAATTTGATCCATTGAGCGACCACGGTTCAGACCAAAGGTGAACATCGCGATTAGTACGGCAATCAGCGTTGCCATTACCGGGTCACCTAAGAACTCTGCTACCGGCAGGAAAGCGTGACCTTTCGGCAGGATCATTTCAGCGATGGCACGCATTGCCATCAGTACAACCGGAACCAGAGAAGTCCAGACGCTGACGCCAAAGCTCGGCATCTCTTCTTCACTAAAGGTTTTCGCGCTGTACAGGCCTTCCGGGATCGGCTTATCAATGCCTTTCAGCACGCGAGCGTAAACCGGACCCGCGAGAATAACGGTCGGGATTGCCAGAATAGTACCGTACAGCAGGGTTTTACCCATATCGGCATTGAAAATGGTTGCAATCGCAGTCGGGCCAGGATGCGGTGGCAGGAAGCCGTGGGTTACGGAAAGCGCAGCGGCCATCGGTACACCAACATACAGCAGCGGGATATTTGCAGCAGCGGCGATGGTAAACACCAGCGGCAGCATCAGTACGAAGCCCACTTCATAGAACAGGGCAAAACCGACGGTAAAACCGGTCAGTACCACTGCCCACTGAATGTGCTTTTTACCAAATTTGGCGATCAGCGTGGTGGCGATACGTTGTGCGCCGCCGCAGTCTGCCAGCATTTTGCCCAGCATTGCGCCAAAACCCATGATCAGGGCAAGGCTACCGAGCGTTCCGCCAACACCGGCTTTGATAGAGCCAATAACTTTATCCAGCGGCATCCCTTGCATTAATCCAACAGCAAGCGCCACCAGGACGAGAGCGATGAAGCCGTTCATTTTGAAGCGGATCATCAGGAGTAATAACAAGATTACACCGATAGCAACAATGACTAATGGCATGATTTACCTGGCCTTTAATTTGTTATGGGTAACGTCAGGTTTCTGACGACAAATCCTGGTTGTCCCAACTGGGAACAGAGATATAACGGCACCACGGCTGATGACTCCTAAAACGAGTTAGTGTCGTCAAATGTTATGAGTGTGTTCGGTGCCCATGAGAATGATACGGGTAACATTATGCGCTTGAGAATCACCAGAGCGGGGTAAATTTAAATTATGAGAGGTTGGTCATATTATCGTGGGGAAATGAAGGGATTAGATTTACTGAGGTAATGCCGTGCCAACGTCTGGCACATGTTCAACGTAGCCCGATAAGACGCTTTAGCGTCGCATCGGGCAATCTACAAAAGAGGGGGATAACTTAGTAGTAAGAGTGTTCGCCGCGCTGGTGTTCGGTGAGGTCACGTACACCTTTCAGTTCCGGGAATTCGTTCAGCAACTGCTTTTCGATCCCTTCTTTCAGCGTCACGTCGACCATGGAACAACCGTTACAGCCGCCGCCAAATTGCAGAATGGCATAACCGTCTTCGGTGATTTCCATCAGCGAGACACGACCACCGTGACCGGCAAGCTGCGGGTTAATCTGCGATTGCAGCATATACTCCACGCGCTCCATCAGCGGCGCATCGTCAGCCACTTTACGCATTTTGGCGTTCGGGGCTTTCAGCGTTAGCTGAGAACCCAGTTGGTCGGTAACAAAATCAATCTCTGCATCTTCCAGGTAAGGTGCGCTTAGTTCATCAACATACGCGGTCAGCAGGTCAAATTTCAGGGCGGTATCGGTGGCTTCTACGGCGTCTGGCGGACAATAAGATACGCCACATTCAGCGTTAGGCGTGCCAGGGTTAATCACAAATACGCGGATTTGTGTCCCTTCTTCCTGGTTTGCCAGCAGTTTGGCAAAGTGCGCTTGTGCAGCATCGGAAATACGGATCATAGTAATGGCCTAATAGTTGACTATTTTAGTTGGTTATAATACGCCCATCATCGAGGCTCTACAAGGTTCGACAAAGGCACCAGACCTGGACTGTCGCCGCACCATTGCGTAAAAGCAACTGCGCAATCTCTGCGACGGTACTTCCGGTGGTAACGACATCATCCACAATCACCATATGGCGACCTTGCACGGGCAATTCAAGGCGAAAGGCATTTTTCAGGTTGCGCTTGCGCAGCCGGGCACTGAGGAAATGCTGGGTCGCAGTGGCTCTTATACGCGTGACGGCGTCGCTATCCCATTGGCAGTGCAGCCAGCGCGATAAAGGCTGGCACAGCAAATCGCTTTGATTGAATCCCCGACGCCAGTGGCGGCGCTGCCATAACGGAACACTGACGATACGATCCGGCAGTTGTAATCCGGTAGTCCGATGGGCGTGTAAGACTTCTAATAGTAACAGACGTGACAGGCCGCTGGCGATTTCACTACGTCGCAAAAACTTAAGCTGGTGAATGAGCGGGCTTAATGGAGGTGCATAGTTGGCAACAGTGATCAGTCTCTGCCACGGTGGCGGTTTTTTCAGGCAGCGACCGCAGGGAAGATGTGAGTGTGAAGCCGGTAATCCACACTGCGGGCATAACGTTTTATGTGTACGTGCGGCGCGGGAGCAGACAGAACAGATTCCCCAATGACCTAACGCCAGCGGCATTCGGCATAGCCAGCATAATCCCGGTACTGCTAGCATATATTCATCCTTGTGAGTCAAAAGAGAACAATAGCGGATGAATAACATCTGGTGGCAGACCAAAGGTCAGGGGAATGTTCATCTTGTGCTGTTGCACGGATGGGGACTGAATGCCGAAGTGTGGCGTTGCATCGATGAGGAACTCAGCTCGCATTTTACGCTGCATCTTGTTGATCTACCTGGCTTCGGGCGCAGCCAGGGATATGGCGCGATGTCGCTTTCTGACATGGCGGAATGCGTGCTGCAACGGGCACCGAATAAAGCCATCTGGTTGGGCTGGAGTCTGGGCGGGCTGGTGGCAAGTCAGATTGCGTTAACCCATCCCGAGCGTGTTCAGGCGCTGGTTACCGTAGCTTCGTCACCGTGTTTCAGTGCTCGTGACGAGTGGCCGGGGATAAAACCGGACGTGCTGGCGGGTTTTCAGCAGCAGCTAAGTGAAGATTTTCAGCGTACAGTGGAACGGTTCCTTGCACTACAAACGATGGGCACGGAAACGGCGCGTCAGGATGCGCGAGCGCTGAAGAAAACCGTTCTGGCGTTACCGATGCCGGAGGTTGACGTGCTTAATGGTGGGCTGGAAATTCTGAAAACGGTCGATCTCCGTCAGCCGTTGCAAAGCGTACAAATGCCGTTTTTGCGCTTATATGGCTATCTTGACGGTCTGGTGCCGCGCAAAGTAGTGCCAATGCTGGATGAACTCTGGCCTCACAGCAAATCATATATCTTCGCCAAAGCGGCTCATGCGCCGTTTATTTCTCATCCGGATGAGTTTTGTCACCTGCTGGTGGCGTTGAAGCAGAGGGTGTAGGTGGTAAGTAAGGGCAAATTATTGTGGGTCGATTAAATTTACCAGTTTACCGAGTACCTTACTAATCAATGTTTCATCGGCAACGGTATGAAATTTAGCGCCACGGGTAATAAGATCGACAGCTTTTAGCTGGTGACAAAGCACAACGCCATGCAGGTTACCGGTTTGCGTATCATGGGGGAGGACGTTCACCGTCACCCCTGTGGAACGTGTTGCATTTGCCTCTGTTGAAATCGGACAGCACATAGCAACTTTTAAGACATTGTTGAGTTCTTTGTCTGTTACCACAATGCAATAATGTGGACCCCGAAGTTCATGCCCGGCAACCGGAGCAGGGTTAAAACACCAGATCTCACCACGATGTGGCGTCCGTGCCTTTACCATGCTTCATTACCTTTTTTCCCTTCTTCCCATCCTTCTGTCGACTGATTTAGCTCCGTAATTTCGCTTTCATCGATCTGGCTCAACAATTGCGCGACGGTAAGACGCCCACGCGGCTTGTGCTCTGTGGCGCGCAAATTAACGCTATCGCCTTTTTTCTCCACGGTAATCTCTGTGCCCGGTGACCAGCCAGGATCGGTGGCAAGATCTCGTGGGATAGTAACGATCATGGCTCCTCCTTGTTGCCGTAATCTTTCTGCAATAGTCATTAAACTCTCCTTTGTTTTATCAATGGATAATTTCTTTAAGCTCCTCCATCGTCAGGCTGGTAAATAAGATTATGTCTTCGTGGGGGATACCCGCTTTCAGCATCGTTTGGGCAATATCCAGGGCTTCCAGGCGTCGTCCTTGCTGTACACCTTGCTGTACACCTTGTTGTACCCCTTGACGATGTCCCTCCTGCCGCAATCTTTCTGCAATAGTCATTAAACTCTCCTTGTGTTTCGGTGAACGTTTGGCCACATCATCGATAAAATCGTTAAAACGTACCGCATCGCCTGTTTGTAGTATGTAATTAAACAGCCCTTTGATTTGTCTGTCATTAGCGTATCCACTACTTAATAAGCAGGCCATTTGCTCTACCAGTCCCATCAGGTCGCGTTGACGAATATGTTTTTGAATTAACTCCAGCAGCGCCATGCGTCGGTGTTGCATGATTTCATCATCAGGCATGACGGTGACATCAATCAGCGGAAATGCAGAGGCATAAAGCTGCCTTGCCAGGTTGGGATCGGCGAAACAATCCAGCCAACACAGCGAATAGGGATAGGGGCTTTCAATACCATGGTAAAACAACAACGGCACCACCATCGGCAACGTTTTGTATCCGGCATCCAGGTGATTTTGCATTGCGGCAATGGCGTAACGCATCATGCGAAATGCGATCAGTTTGTTTGAGGTGCTTTGATGTTCAATCAGGCAATAGATGTATCCTGGTCCTTGCTCGGTTTTCACCGACCACAGCACGTCAGAGTAGCTTTCACGCAGATCGTCATCAATAAAACTGCTCGACTCCAGCTTGAGGGTTTTCATATCACAGAGCGCGTGAATGGGGGCCGGTAAATGGAACGCAAGAAAATCGCGCGCCGTGTCCGGTTGGCGTAAAAAGAGTTTGAACAGTGCATCGTGTGGGGTGGAACTCTGCTTTTTGCTCATGGCGTTCCTTCACCTGTTGTTTGAATGCCGCGACTCTACGCGCCACTCCACACCTGTGCATTAGCCAGTTTTCATCCCTGCGAGACTCTTTCAGAGGAATTTACGTCGTGCTGCAAGAGTTGCATTTTTATGGAAAGTGGCACGCAAAAAAGCCCGGTAGCAAACGCATACCGGGCTTTTCAAAACAGGTGGTGGAACAATGTTGTGGAACAATGTTAACGCAACGCCCA
The DNA here is from genome assembly GCF_000408805.1 of Escherichia sp. KTE159. Lineage (NCBI taxonomy): Bacteria > Pseudomonadati > Pseudomonadota > Gammaproteobacteria > Enterobacterales > Enterobacteriaceae > Escherichia > Escherichia sp. KTE159. The sequence continues at coordinate 3,264,567 of NZ_KE137292.1, read as the reverse complement.
CCACTCACGCAGACAGGCTTTTCCTTCCGGGCAGCTTTTGCAACTGCCGGAGAGGCAGCCGTCAGGTTCTTCCTGAATTCGCACGGCTTTGCCCATACTTTCCAGTTGTTGCAGCATTGCGTTAATCATCGGTTGTGGAGTGTTCAGCGTCTGGCTGATTTGGGCCGCTTCCATACGGCCCCGTAACGCCAGCAAATCACGCACCTGGATGAGCGAAGCCATTGCCGTATCCTTAGTGGCAATCGCCAGAGGTGCTGGCTGCGCAGCAACTGCTTACCGATTTGCGCGTTGCCAGCAGTTCGATATCAACCCGGCTACGCGCGCGACGCAGCAGGCCAATGACCACGATGTTAAACAGGATCACCGCCAGAATGCACACCAGACTGTAGGTTGGGTGCTGGCTGTAGCTGGCAACCTGATAGAACAAGGTGGCGAGCGAGTAAGCGATATTCAGCCCCCACAGGATGGAGAAGCCCATCCAGCCACGGCTTGATTCACGAGCGATGGCGCCCATTACCGAGATGCACGGTACATACAGCAGGACAAAAATCAGATAGCTGTAAGCTGCTGCCGCGCTACCGAATTTTTGATCCATCACGCCCATCGCCCCGGTGCCCATTTCACCGTCGCCTTTGCTGGCTTCAATTGGGTTCATCAGTACGCTAAGGCTAAAGGTGTCTTTCAGACTCTGCCAGGTTTCATCTACCGCGCTGAACAGCTCTTCACCAAGGTTGAATTCCGCCGGATTGAACTCTTCGTCCTGAATATTTTCTGCGGTGTAGAGGGTGTTGAGCGTACCCACCACCACTTCTTTCGCCATGGCACCCGTGAACAGGCCAACCGTTGCCTGCCAGTTATCTTCATGTACACCAATCGGCTTGAAGACCGGGGTGATCACACGGCTGACAGAAGCCAGCGCTGAGTCGTTGATGTTGTCGACGATTTTCCCGCTTAGCGAGAAGCTGTTGAAGGCACTCAGGAAAATACTGACGATGATAATCACTTTACCGGCGCGCAGAACGAAACCTTTCAGACGCTGCCAGGTCTGGATAATCAGGCTCTTAACGTGTGGTACGTGGTATACCGGCAACTCCATGACAAACGGCGTCGCTTCACCGCGCATGATGGTGTATTTGAGCATCAGGCCAGTCAGCACAGCCATCACGATACCCAGCATATACAGTGAGAACACAGCCAGCGCGCCGTTCTGCCCAAAGAACGCAGCCGCAAATACCGCGAAGATTGCCAGACGTGCGCCGCAGGACATAAATGGAGCCATCATGATGGTCATCAGGCGTTCACGCGGTGCATCAAGGGTTCGCGCGCCCATCACCGACGGCACGTTACAACCGAAGCCAACAATCAATGGCACAAAAGATTTACCCGGTAATCCCAACGCCTGCATCAGACGGTCCATCACAAACGCCGCACGCGCCATATATCCGGAGTCTTCCAGGAAGGAGAGGAATAGGTACATCATGCCAATTTGCGGCACCAGTGGCAGAACGGTGTTAATACCACCACCCAGGCCCTGGGCGAGGAAGATAGTCAGCCAGTCCGGGAAGTGGAGTGTGTAACCAATCCACTGAATACCATGTACAAACAGCGCCACGGAACCGACGTCAAACAGCGGTTGTAGCGCCCCGCCGATATTGATAGCCAGCAGGAACATCAGGTACATCACAAAGAGGAAAATCGGCAGGCCAAGGAATCGGTTAAGCACGATTTTATCTACGGCAGTGGTGAAACGGCTGGGTTCTGCCGTCAGGGTGTTGCTCACCACATCACAGATGGCGGCAATACACTGGTAACGCGCATCGGCAATGTGTAGCGCCGGATCGTCCATCTCATTACGCAGACGGGCGAGAGCAGCATCCAGATGCTGCGATGCTTCACCAGCGTAGGCGCGGCTGTAAATATCGCCTTCCAACATTTGCAGACCCAGCCAGCGGCGATGTTTCAGCGGGATGTCGGACGGCATCACTTTCGCCAGTGCGTCGGCTTCATTGATTAGCGGTTGGGCGTAATGCACCAGTTCTACATTCTCGTTGGCTTTGTAGCGGTCAATTGCCAGTTTCAGCGCTTCAATACCACGACCACGAGTGGAGACCAGTGGAACCACCGGGCAGCCAAGACGCGCCGCCAGGGCATCAATTTCAATGCGAATATTTTGCTTCTCGGCAATGTCGAGCATGTTCAGCGCCACGATGCACGGAATACCCAGCTCCAGTAGTTGCAGCGTCAGGTAAAGGTTACGTTCAAGGTTAGACGCATCCACCACGTTAATCAGCAGATCGGCATCGCCGCTTAAAATGTAGTGACAGGCGATTTGCTCATCCAGCGAAGTCTGCGAAGAGATGGTGGTCAGAGAATAAGTGCCGGGCAGATCCACCAGGGTGACCTGATGATCGGTAGTGGTGAACTGACCCTCTTTACGTTCGACGGTAACACCAGCCCAGTTTCCTACACGCTGACGAGCACCGGTGAGCTGGTTAAATAAAGTTGTCTTGCCAGAATTTGGATTACCAATTAAGCCAATGGTTAATTTTTTCATTGTTATTCTCACCGTATTAACAGGAAACCGCTTCCACTTCTAATAAGGCCAGATCTTTTTTCCGTAATACCAGGCTTACACGACGGGTTTCGATATGAATAGGATCACCGAGTGGAGCGACGCGCACCACATTAAAAGAGGAGCCAGGTAACATGCCAAGAGAAAGCAGCTTCTGACGATATGCCGGGCTAATTTCACGGGAAAAGCCAGTGATTTTCCACGCAGTATCTGGGGTGTATTGCATAGGTGCCTACTTGTTTCTCGCTATACTCGTCATAATTCAAATTGCATGTGCTGCGGCTTCGGTCGCTCACCCCAGTTACTTACTGGGGTAAGTACCTGGGGACTCTCTCACTTGCCGCCTTCCTGCAACTCGAATTATTTAGAGTAAAACTGGTTAACTACCTCATGGGGCGTTTGACAGCGACATGAGACCAGATGATTCGCCAACGAAGGAGAGATTAAATAATCAATAGTACAATGATAATGAGAATGGTTTCTATCAGCAATACTTAAAATGTGTGCGAATGTTGGTTTAGATAATAATTTGCGCCAATGTTGATGTGGCTCAAGGTTATATCTTGGTCAAAATAAAATTCGAGTGACGAATTATTAGGGCAGCTTGATGTTTAATTAAGGTTTCAGTTGTTAATGATGTGATAAATATTAGCGGAATATATTGTGGTTTTGGCTGTGGAATAAAAATACCGGAGCCAGGCAAGTGCACGGACGGTCCCCTCGCCCCATCGGGGAGAGGGCTAGGGAGAGGGGGGAAAGTTGTGCCTGTTTTGACCCGTAAGCGAGTTTGTCAGCAATCTCAAATGCCGGAGATGTTCTCCGGCACTTTTATGTCAGTTAAGGCGTTTATTGCCAGATGCGGCGTGAACGCCTTATCTGGCCTACGAACCCGTGCAAAGCTGAACCGTAGGCCAGTCATAGTGTTTAACGCTTTTTACCCATCGCTGCTGCCAGCGCATCCATCATCGCGCTGTTACCGGCAGGCTGCGTTTCACGGCCACGCGGTTTTGCTGCCGGGCGGTTGTTTTGCGGACGATCGTTACCGCCGCCACGACGGACATTGGTTTCACCAGGCTGTTCGTCCAGGCGCATGGTCAGGGCGATACGTTTACGCTGGAGATCCACTTCCAGCACTTTCACCTTCACAATGTCACCCGCTTTCACCACGGTGTGCGGATCTTCCACAAACTTATTCGACAGGGAAGAGATGTGAACCAGACCGTCCTGATGTACGCCGATATCGACAAACGCGCCAAAATTGGTGACGTTGGTGACTGCACCTTCGAGGATCATACCCGGTTGCAGGTCGTTCATTGTCTCGACGCCATCGGCAAACTGAGCGGTTTTAAATTCCGGACGCGGGTCGCGACCCGGTTTTTCCAGCTCTTTGATAATGTCGGTTACCGTCGGCACACCGAATTTCTCATCGGTAAAGTCAGAGGCTTTCAGGTTACGCAGTTCGCTGCTGTTACCCATCAGATCTTTCAGTGCCTGTTGCGTTGCCGCCAGAATGCGTTCGACCACCGGATAGGCTTCCGGGTGAACGGTAGACGCGTCCAGCGGGTTATCGCCGTGGTTAATACGCAGGAAGCCCGCACACTGCTCGAAGGCTTTAGGCCCTAAACGGCTAACTTTTAACAATTGCTGACGGTTTTTGAATTGCCCATTCTCATCGCGCCAGGCAACGATGTTTTGTGCCATCATGCGCGTCAGACCCGCCACGCGAGTTAACAGCGGAACAGAAGCGGTGTTGAGATCGACGCCAACGGCGTTTACGCAGTCTTCCACCACTGCATCCAGTTTGCGAGCCAGTTGTGTCTGGCTGACGTCATGCTGATACTGACCCACGCCGATGGATTTCGGATCGATTTTCACCAGCTCCGCCAGCGGATCTTGCAAACGACGGGCGATAGATACCGCGCCACGCAGAGAAACATCGAGATCCGGGAACTCCTGCGCTGCCAGTTCGGAAGCAGAGTAAACCGATGCGCCTGCTTCGCTGACGATCACTTTTTGCGCCGTCACTTTCGGGAACTGCTTCTGAACGTCGAGATAGAAACGCTCGGTTTCGCGGGAAGCCGTACCGTTACCAATCGCCACCAGCTCAACGTTATGTTTTTCGCACAGAGCAGCAACGGTCATCGCTGCTTTTGCGGCCTGCCCGGTGTGCGGATAAATGGTGTCGGTTGCCACCAGTTTACCGGTCGCATCGACTACCGCTACTTTTACCCCGGTACGCAGACCCGGATCGAGGCCCATCGTCGCACGCAGCCCGGCAGGAGCCGCCATCAGCAGATCATGCAGGTTACGGGCAAAAACGTTGATTGCTTCATCTTCTGCGCGTTCGCGCACGGTGCCCATCAGTTCGGTTTCCAGATGCATCAGCACCTTGATGCGCCAGGTCCAGCTCACCACGCCCTTGCGCCAGCTATCCGCCGGAGCATTGTTCAGGCGCAGGCCGAGGTGATCCATAATGATTTGTTCGCAATAGCTCTCTTTCGGTGGCTCGTCGAACTGCGGATCGGCATTCAGCGAAAGCTGGAGTACGCCTTCATTACGCCCACGGAACATCGCCAGCGCGCGGTGAGAGGGCACCGTTGACAGCGGTTCGTGATGATCGAAATAGTCGCGAAATTTTGCCCCTTCCTCTTCTTTACCGCTCACTACGGTTGAGACCAGATGTGCGTTCTTCCACAGATAATCACGCACTTTCGCCAACAGGGCGGCATCTTCGGCAAAACGTTCCATCAGTATATAGCGCGCGCCGTCCAGCGCGGCTTTGGTATCCGCTACGCCTTTATCAGCATCAACAAATTGCGCAGCGGCAATTTCCGGCGTTTGCGATGGATCGTTCCACAACAGGTCAGCTAACGGCTCAAGACCTGCTTCAATGGCGATTTGCCCACGGGTGCGGCGTTTAGGTTTGTAGGGCAGATAGAGGTCTTCGAGTTCGGTTTTGCTCAAAGTGGCGTTGATGGCATTCGCCAGCTCATCGGTGAGTTTACCTTGCTCAGAAATGGACTTGAGGATCGCCTGACGTCTCTCTTCCAGCTCGCGCAAATATCCCAGACGCGTTTCCAGATTACGCAACTGCGTGTCATCCAGACCGCCGGTGATTTCCTTACGATAACGTGCGATAAACGGCACGGTATTCCCTTCGTCAAGCAGGCGAACGGCGGCTTCAACCTGTTCCGGGCGCGCCTGAATTTCACCCGCAATAATGCGGCAGAACGAATCATTCATCATGGTTTGAGTTCATCTTTTCGGATCAAAAATCAGGGGATAGTTATACGGACTGGCTGGCAAAAATGCCAGCCATCGGCAGGAGGTTAAGACTCTTCCTTACGGTTTCACGTACTCGATGGCATTAACATACCAGCTCGCTTCCCCGGCAGGGGTATTCACCACCGCCAGATCGCCAACCTCTTTTTTCAGCAATGCGCGGGCCATTGGGGAATCAATAGAGATGTAATCTTTACGGCCAAAAATTTCATCGTAGCCGACGATACGAAAACGGTGGGTAACACCATCGTCGTTTTCAATCTCCACCCACGCGCCAAAGAACACTTTGCCTTCCTGCTGCGGGGAATAATCGACGATTTTGAGATTTTCCATGCATTTAGTGAGGTAGCGCACGCGGCGGTCGATTTCACGCAGGCGCTTTTTATTATACTGATAGTCAGCATTTTCGCTGCGGTCGCCCAGACTTGCAGCCCAGGTCACCTTTTTTGTGACCTCGGGGCGTTCTTCACGCCAGAGATAATTGAGCTCTTGTTTGAGTTTTTCATACCCTTCCCGGGTAATCAGGGGCGTTTTCATCTCGTTGATTCCCTTTGTCTGTTTGATAATGCGCACATTGGGTATAACGTGATCATATCAACAGAATCAATAATGTTCCGCCGAATAAATTGTATACTTAAACTGCTGTTTAATATGCTTTGTAACAATTTAGGCTGAAATTTATACCAGATTTAGCTGGTGACGAACGTAAGCTTTTTTAAGAATACACGCTTACAAATTGTTGCGAACCTTTGGGAGTATAAACAATGCAAGAGAACTACAAGATTCTGGTGGTCGATGACGACATGCGCCTGCGCGCGCTGCTGGAGCGTTATCTCACCGAACAAGGCTTCCAGGTTCGAAGCGTCGCTAATGCAGAACAGATGGATCGCCTGCTCACCCGTGAATCTTTCCATCTTATGGTACTGGATTTGATGTTACCTGGTGAAGATGGCTTGTCGATTTGCCGACGTCTTCGTAGCCAGAGTAACCCGATGCCGATCATTATGGTGACGGCGAAAGGGGAAGAAGTTGACCGTATCGTTGGCCTGGAGATTGGCGCTGACGATTACATTCCGAAACCGTTTAACCCACGTGAACTGCTGGCTCGTATTCGTGCGGTACTGCGTCGTCAGGCGAACGAGTTGCCGGGCGCGCCGTCGCAGGAAGAAGCGGTAATTGCTTTCGGTAAGTTCAAACTTAACCTCGGTACGCGCGAAATGTTCCGTGAAGATGAGCCGATGCCGCTCACCAGCGGTGAATTTGCGGTACTGAAGGCGCTGGTCAGTCATCCGCGTGAGCCGCTCTCCCGCGATAAATTGATGAACCTTGCCCGTGGACGTGAATATTCCGCAATGGAACGCTCCATCGACGTGCAGATCTCGCGTCTGCGCCGCATGGTGGAAGAAGATCCGGCGCACCCACGTTACATTCAGACCGTCTGGGGTCTGGGCTACGTCTTCGTGCCGGACGGTTCTAAAGCATGAGGCGATTGCGCTTCTCGCCACGAAGTTCATTTGCCCGCACGTTATTGCTCATCGTCACCTTGCTGTTCGTCAGCCTGGTGACGACTTACCTGGTGGTACTGAACTTCGCGATTTTGCCGAGCCTTCAGCAGTTTAATAAAGTCCTCGCATACGAAGTACGTATGTTGATGACCGACAAACTGCAACTGGAGGACGGCACGCAGTTGGTTGTGCCTCCCGCTTTTCGTCGGGAGATCTACCGTGAGCTGGGGATCTCTCTCTATTCCAACGAAGCTGCCGAAGAGGCCGGGCTGCGTTGGGCGCAACACTATGAATTCTTAAGCCATCAGATGGCGCAGCAACTGGGCGGTCCGACGGAAGTTCGCGTCGAGGTCAACAAAAGCTCGCCTGTCGTCTGGCTGAAAACCTGGCTGTCGCCCAATATCTGGGTGCGTGTGCCGCTGACCGAAATTCATCAGGGTGATTTCTCCCCGCTGTTCCGCTATACGCTGGCGATAATGCTGTTGGCGATAGGCGGCGCGTGGCTGTTTATTCGTATTCAGAACCGACCGTTAGTCGATCTCGAACATGCGGCTTTGCAGGTGGGTAAGGGGATTATTCCTCCGCCGCTGCGTGAATATGGTGCTTCGGAGGTGCGTTCGGTTACCCGTGCCTTCAACCATATGGCGGCTGGTGTCAAGCAACTGGCGGATGACCGCACGTTGTTGATGGCAGGGGTGAGTCATGACCTGCGCACGCCGCTGACGCGTATTCGCCTGGCAACGGAGATGATGAGTGAGCAGGATGGCTACCTGGCGGAATCGATCAACAAGGATATCGAAGAGTGCAATGCCATCATTGAGCAATTTATCGACTATCTACGCACCGGGCAGGAGATGCCGATGGAGTTGGCCGATCTTAATGCCGTGCTTGGTGAGGTGATTGCTGCGGAAAGTGGCTATGAGCGGGAAATTGAAACCGCGCTTGAGCCGGGCAGCATTGAAGTAAAAATGCATCCGCTCTCCATCAAACGCGCAGTGGCAAATATGGTGGTGAACGCCGCCCGTTACGGCAATGGCTGGATTAAAGTCAGTAGTGGTACGGAGCCGAATCGCGCCTGGTTCCAGGTGGAAGATGATGGTCCTGGTATTGAACCAGAGCAGCGTAAGCACTTATTCCAGCCGTTTGTCCGCGGCGACAGCGCGCGCACCATTAGCGGAACGGGGTTAGGGCTGGCAATTGTGCAGCGTATCATCGATAACCATAACGGGATGCTGGAGCTCGGCACCAGCGAGCGAGGCGGGCTTTCCATTCGCGCCTGGTTGCCTGTACCGGTCACGCGAGCGCAGGGCACGACAAAAGAAGGGTAAAAAAATGGGAGGCGATGAGCCTCCCGTTTTTTTCGCTTCTAATACATTATGCTCACAACACGAGAATATAGACTCATCGTGTTGATAAGATTATTCAACTTCCATATTGCTACTTACATTGCAAAAACCAACTTGATGAAGGTGAGCTATTTCACGAACTTTTTTCAATGCGTCATCTGCTACAGACCAGCTAAATGCCATATAGATAATATTTTTTCCAATTGAATAGTCGGTCAAATAAACATCTAATCCTGACTCATCCAGCTTATCGAACTGTTCGTCATCGGGGGCATCCGGCCCATTTAAATTAGGGAAGGTTTGAATCAGAGTTGAGTAAAAATTTCTAAGGGCGGGGCTGCTTATTTCTGAATTATTGTAGTCGTGTTGTTCACTCCATGAAGTTTGCTTCTCATACCATTCCATAAAAACAGCCGGATCTTGTGGGGCTGCACTACGTTCAAACACCATTAAATCGTAGCTCATTGATGCTTCCTTTCTACTATAAAAAATCCCCCGTATCTTGCGAAACGGGGGCTTTTGTCTCTTAACTTAACTGATTACAGCTTCGGGCCAGCAGCGACCAGCGCGGCACCCGCAGGGGTGTCGGTGTATTTATCGAAGTTGTCGATAAACAGTTTCGCCAGCGTTTCAGCTTTTTCCTGCCACTGTTCCGGGGAAGCGTAGGTGTTACGCGGATCGAGGATCTTCGTGTCTACGCCCGGCAGCTCGGTTGGGATCGCCAGGTTAAACATCGGCAGGGTGAAGGTTTCTGCGTTATCCAGCGAACCGTTCAGGATGGCATCGATAATGGCGCGGGTATCTTTAATGGAGATACGTTTGCCAGTGCCGTTCCAGCCGGTGTTAACGAGATATGCCTGCGCACCCGCCGCCTGCATACGTTTCACCAGCACTTCTGCGTACTGAGTCGGGTGCAGCGACAGGAATGCCGCGCCGAAACAGGCAGAGAAGGTTGGCGTCGGTTCGGTGATGCCACGCTCAGTACCGGCCAGTTTGGCGGTGAAGCCTGAGAGGAAGTGGTACTGGGTTTGATCGGCAGTCAGGCGAGAAACCGGCGGCAGTACGCCAAAAGCATCTGCGGTCAGGAAGATCACTTTAGTCGCGTGGCCCGCTTTGGAGACTGGCTTAACGATGTTTTCGATATGATAGATCGGATAAGAAACGCGGGTATTCTCGGTTTTTGAACCATCATCAAAGTCGATAGTGCCATCTTCACGCACGGTGACGTTTTCCAGCAGCGCATCGCGACGGATGGCGTTGTAGATTTCGGGTTCTGCTTCTTTCGACAGCTTGATGGTTTTCGCGTAGCAGCCGCCTTCGAAGTTAAATACGCCGTCATCATCCCAGCCGTGCTCGTCATCGCCAATCAGGCGACGTTTCGGGTCGGTGGAAAGGGTGGTTTTACCGGTGCCGGAAAGGCCGAAGAACACCGCAACATCGCCTTTCTCGCCAACGTTGGCGGAGCAGTGCATGGAGGCAATGCCTTTCAGCGGCAGCAGGTAGTTCATCATTGAGAACATCCCTTTCTTCATCTCACCGCCGTACCAGGTGCCACCAATCAACTGCATGCGCTCAGTCAGGTTAAACGCAACGAAGTTTTCAGAGTTCAGACCCTGTTCTTTCCACTGCGGGTTGGTGCACTTCGCGCCGTTCATGACGATAAAGTCTGGTTTGAAATCTTCCAGCTCTTCATCACTCGGGCGAATAAACATGTTCTTGACGAAATGCGCCTGCCAGGCCACTTCGGTGATGAAACGCACGGAAAGGCGAGTGTCCGGGTTAGCGCCACAGAAAGCGTCAACGACAAACAGGCGTTTGCCGGAAAGCTGTTTGGTCACCAGGCCTTTCAGATGCTGCCAGGTTTCCGGAGAGAGAGGTTTGTTGTCGTTCTTACCTTTGCCTTTGTCGGCCCACCAGAAGGTATCGCGGGTAGTATCGTCACGGACGATATACTTATCTTTTGGTGAGCGGCCGGTGAAGATCCCGGTATCGACGGCAACAGCACCCAGGTTAGTTAACACCCCGCGCTCATAACCGGTCAGGTTTGGATCAAGCTCTTCCTGATACAACAGATCATAGCTTGGGTTGTAAACGATATCATGTACGTCACTGATACCATAAGCCTCGAGTTCTTGCGGGGTCAAACCATTGTTAACGCGCATTTCACTGCTCCTTAGCCAATATGTATTGCCTGAATAGTAAAGTCTTTTTGGGGGTGTTAACCGCGACAAGGCTCATAGATTTACGTATCTGGAGAAATTCATATTTGACAAAAAACTCCGTGATTCCTGTCACGAAACGGTTGCTATTATCGCAGAAATAGCATTCCCGGTGTGGAAAATGTTCTTAAAAGGTTAAAAATTGGTTTATATGGCAGGGATATTGTGAGCGTAATCGCATTCATTTATGAAACTGATGAAAATTCAATAGATAAAGTATCGATTCACCACGCTAACTTTTTTTGATTATTTTCTGAAAAAAGCAAATTAGTCCTGCCTGGATGCGATAATTAACTCTCCTTTCGAATCTGGATACCAACATGGACAACGTTGAACTTTTACCCGTAACACGCTGGGGAATGGTTGCTACCGGATTACTCCAGGGGCTGGTTTGCTACTTGCTGATAACCTGGCTTGCCGGAAAAAATAACAGTTGGATTGTCTATGGCGTGCCTGCGACCCTGGCGCTTTCATCTGTTTTACTCTTCACCGTGGTGTCCTTCAAACAGAAGCGACTTTGGGGATGGTTGGCGATAGTGTTGATTGCCACTCTCGGGATGAGCGGCTGGCTGAAGTGGCAAATTGATGGCATGAGTCCCTGGAGAGCGGAAAAGGCGCTTTGGGATTTTGGTTGTTATCTGCTGTTGATGGGAGTGATGTTGCTGCCGTGGATACAACAGAGCCTGCGTGTGCACAATGACATTACCCGCTATAGCTATTTTTACCAGTCGGTATGGCATAACGTACTTGTATTATTAGTGATTTTTATCACCAATGGCCTGACGTGGCTGGTGCTTTTACTGTGGAGTGAGTTATTTAAACTTGTTGGCATCACGTTTTTCAAAACGCTCTTTTTTTCAACCGACTGGTTTATTTATCTTACGCTGGGGCTGGTTACTGCGCTGGCGGTGATCCTGGCGCGGACACAGTCACGTTTAATTGACTCAATTCAAAAGTTGTTCACGTTAATTGCCACGGGTTTACTGCCGTTGGTGTCATTGCTGACGCTGCTGTTTATTATCACCCTGCCGTTTGCGGGCCTGAATGCGATTTCTCGCCATATCTCTGCCGCTGGGTTGCTTTTGACGCTGGCCTTTTTGCAACTGCTTTTAATGGCCGTTGTCCGCGATCCGCAAAAAGCATCAATTCCCTGGGCTGGCCCGTTGCGTTACCTGATTAAAACCGCTCTGCTGGTTACGCCGCTGTATGTGCTGATTGCCGCCTGGGCGTTATGGTTGCGGGTTGCTCAGTACGGCTGGACTGCCGAACGCTTGCATGGTGCGCTGGCTGTGGTGGTGTTACTGGTTTGGTCGCTGGGATATTTTGTCAGTATTGTCTGGCGTAAAGGGCAAAATCCCCTTGTTCTTCAGGGTAAAGTGAATCTTGCGGTTTCGTTGCTGGTGCTGGTGATACTGGTATTGCTTAATTCTCCAGTGCTGGACAGTATGCGCATTAGCGTGAACAGTCATATGGCGCGTTATCAGAGCGGCAAAAACACGCCAGACCAGGTGAGTATCTACATGCTCGAACAGAGCGGTCGCTATGGACGTGCGGCGCTCGAGTCGCTGAAAAGCGATGTCGAGTATATGAAAGACCCGAAACGCAGACGGAGTCTGCTTATGGCGTTTGATGGAGTCCTGCGTCTTCAGCAGCGGATATCGGAAAAAGCATTAGCCGATAATGTATTAATTGCCCCAGGTTCTGGCAAACCGGATGCGACATTCTGGTCGGCAGTGATGAAAAATCTCTATAACGCGATGATATGTATTGAAAAAGACGCCTGTGTACTGGTTGAGCAAGATCTGAATAGTGATGGCAGGGCAGAGGGGATTCTTTTCGCTTTTAATAGTGAAAGATATATTGTTTATGGCTTTGATCCTGACAAGAAAGAATGGCAAGAGCTTACGATGAGTTTACTTCCGCGCGAAATAACGAAAGAAAAATTACTCACTGCTGCGAAGGAGGGAAAACTGGGGACGAAGCCTAAAGCGTGGCGCGATCTTACGGTGGATGGTGAAACGCTGGATTTGAATCTGAATGAGTGACAACGCGCATCTGATTTTTGCCGGATTCGGTGCGAACGCCTTATCTGACCTACAATAACTTGCGATTTATACCGTAGGCCTGATAAGCACAGCGCATCAGGCTATTAAGACAAAAAATCCGGCAGAGTTGTCTCTGCCGGATTTACTAATTAATGAACCTGCGGGTCTGCCGGAGATGCGTTGTTGCGGATCCCGGCAATATCCATCGCATTGAACACATAGTGGTTACCACAGTAATCACAATGCATGTCAATTTCGCCTTCTTCCGCCAGGATGCTATCTACTTCTTCATCCGGCAGCGTTTTCAGCGCGTCGGCGCAACGTTCACGCGAGCAGGTGCATTTGAACTCAACATCCTGCGGATCGTAAACCGTCACTTCTTCTTCGTGATACAAACGCCACAAAACCTCGTTTGCCGGTAAGGTCAGCAGTTCTTCGGTTTTGATGGTTTCGGTCAGTGTCGCCAGGTGATTGAAGTCATCCTGCTGGGCATTTTGCGCAGGCATCACCTGCAACAGCATGCCGCCAGCGGCAGGCTTACCATCTACTTCGCCGGTGCGAATAAACAGGCGCGTCGGCAACTGTTCAGAACGCATAAAGTAATCTTCCAGGCAAGCTGCCAGGGTATCACCTTCCAGACCAACGACGCCCTGATAGCGTTCGCCTTCGCTCGGCGTAATGGTAATTACCACATAACCGTTACCGACCAGCGTTTTCAGATCGGCATTTTCTGGAATTTCGCCCTGCACGCGTGCGACGCCGCGCATCTGCTGTTTGTTGTTTCCGTTGATGACCGCCAGATTCATCGGGCCGTCGCCTTGTAGTTGCACGGTGATATCACCATCAAACTTCAGTGTAGCGGTCAGCAGGCTGGTTGCGACCAGCAGTTCTGCCAGCACGTTTTTCACCGGCTGCGGATAATCGTGATTCTCAAGGATCTGTTGCAGGGTTTCCGAAACGGTTACCAGTTCGCCGCGCACGGCAAAGTTTTCAAACAGATAGCGATGTAATTGGTCATGTTGCGGCATAATCATCTCTCTTGCAGGTGACAGTTATTCACTGTCGCCGTGTTTAAATCGTAACAGGTCGCGGCGCTCTTTTTTGTCCGGGCGTCGGTCCGGGTGCGGCATGGTTAAGGCATTAAGTTTACGTGCCAGCGCCATTTTTTCGCGTTTCTCTACACTTTCCGCAGTCTCTTCATACAGCAAGACCGCCTCGCTGGCGGGGCGACGCTGCTCAGTAATCGCCTTCACAATTACTGTTCGCTCGTCATTTCCCTGGCGCAGTGTGAGCGTGGCATTCAGTTCGACGACTTTACTCGGCTTGCTGCGCTGCCCGTTGTAATGCACCTTACCGCCTTCAATCATTTCGCGGGCCAGCGCGCGGGTTTTATAAAAACGGGCGGCCCATAGCCATTTATCCAGTCGAACCTCAACAGCAGGTTTTTCTTTCATGGCGTCTCCTTCACATTAGCGAGGGGATCAGGCGGCGGTAGTCATTCAGTGACGGATGGCGCTCATACTGTTTTTCAGCAATCCCTGAGTCGGGATTAGTAACGCCGAGGCAGTAACGAATACCAAATTGCGCGGCAGCGTCGAGAATCGCTTCGCTGTCATCAATAAACAGCGTTCTTTCAGCTTTCAGACCCGTAGCTTCGGCCACCGCATGCCATAACCGCTGATCCTCTTTCGGATAACCAAATGTGTGGGTGGAAAGTAATAAATCAAGGTGTGCGTCCAGACCGGTATGCTCGAGTTTTACCGCCAGATTGTGCGGATGGGCGTTAGTGAGCAAAATTCGCCGCTTGCCGCTGGCTTTCAGAGCTTCAAGAAACGGAATGGTATCTTCACGCAGCACGGCGCGTGGCCCCATTTCGGTGGTCATCGCGCAAATATCCAGGCCCAGTTGCTCACTCCAGTAATCAAGACAGTACCAGTTTAGCGTATGCTGCACGTCGTGATATTGCTGGCGCATATATTCCATCGCTTCTTGTGGCGTGACACCGTTCTGCGCGCCCCAGGTTTCGGGCACCAGCTTTTGCCAGAAATAGTTATCGAAAGCGAGGTCGAGCAGTGTGCCGTCCATATCCAGCAGAACGGTGTCTACGTCCTGCCAGGCAATGTTGATATGCATGGGGGAATCTCCAGAGTGAAGCAATTTGCGCGACAGGGTAGCATAACCTGCCGCGCAAACGTGTTATTCGATGAGGCTTTCTGAAGATGTCAGCAGTTTCGAATTCAGGCAGTTTTCGTAGTATTCCTGAATTTTTAGCATACGGGTACGGTGACGTTGGCATCGCCGCCAGGCCTGCACGCCATTATAGATGGCGCTGCCCAGCATCGTTAGCAACAGCAATGTCGTGCCCAGATAGCGCCACAGTCCGGAGCGATCCGGGATGGGGTGCAGGCCGATATGCTGCGTGCCGTTGGCGTCGGTGAAAATTTTGGTGACGATCCCCTCGGCGTTAAAAGGCGTATGCATCAACATTTGTGCCAGCTTCTGGAAGGCGTTCCACTGCTCTTGTGGCGGATAATCATAAAGCGAAACCGCAGGCCACGGTTGATCGACTAAATCACTGCCTTCGTCGCTGACAATCAGGAATCCTCCCGGTGCCGGGCTATTCAGTGATTGCGCCGCTCGCGCCGTTTCATGAGTGATGAATGGTGCTGTAGAGGTTTCCACCAGGTTATCGAGTGATTCTGCACTCACCGGGCGGAGTAACACATTGACACCGTCGAGTTTTCCGGCGTTGGCGCGTTTTACCAGTGCGTCCCAGTCCTTACTGTTGCCGAGATTTACCAGCGCATTTTTCAACCGTACACAATCATCTTTGGCAGCACAGAGATCAGCCGTCTTCAGCACAATGTCGCCAAAGTCATCAAGCAGTACCATGCCGGATTTCTGAATTGCTGAACGCAATGAGGCGCTGACGCGAGATTCATCATCCGGTTTCGGGTGCAACTGGCGGTTTACTGCCTCGGTCAGTGCCGTGGCCTTGTTGACCAGTTCAGACTCTGGTAATGGCAATGAACGGGCGTCATTCCAGATGATCTGCGAGCAGTCAAATGGCAAAAACGGTGAATTAGTTTTCGCGCTCCAGGTTCCGGAAGTGCGGATATTACACATCCCTGTACCGCTAAGACGTAAGGTATCGCCTACACGTACTCCGGCATCTGCCAGTTGTTTAACGCTGGTGGCCTCAATGGTCTGCGCGCCTTTCATCCAGGAGAGGGTGAATTTCAGCGGCATATCCAGGGGGATCCAGAACAGCAGCATAAACAGCACCAGCAGCGATCCGGCAGCGATAACCGTACTGCGTAGCCAGTGTTGCAGCGGGAAGTTTTTCACTTCGTCATGCAGCGAAAGATAGCGTCCCTGGCGTACCACATGCCGATCAAGGTAGATATCGATATCCGTTTGCTGCCCCAGATCCAGGGCAATATAAGGCTGCCAGTGCGCGGGATAGACCAGGTCGATAATACCGAGCGAGATATTGTTGATTTGTTCCTGATCGTTTTCGCCAAATAATCCCCAACGACGCGGCGTACCACGCAGACAGTGGATCTCCCGCAGGGATGATTTTGCCGGCGGCGCAAATAGCCCCCACAGACCTGCTCCCAGCAGCAGTAATGCGCCACCAGCCAGCCACGGAACAAAGACATCCGGGGTAATCAGGCAGAAAAAGAACATCAGGAAGGAGGCGACAATCAGTAACGCTTCACGCAGCCCACGCGGGCGACTAAGCGCATACTCTTCGTGCGTTTCTTTGCGAATATTGAGTAATTCAATTTGTTCGCTTTCTTCTCCGCGAATAGACGCCTGCGTTGACGGGACTGGCTGTAACGCATAGCCGCGAGTTTCCTGCATGTACTCTTGCAGCGTATGACCGTTGAGTGAAATAACCAGCGGCAGCGAATCGGTATGGATCAGTTCAACGGTATTTTCATCGTTGATGTACTGCTCCCAGAACGGGGGCAGGTGGACTTCCACCGAATCGAGATAGTAACGCCATTTGTTTGGATCGTCGGTAGAAATGCCATAACGCGTGATGGCGTGCGTCAACATCATGACGTTGTTGCTTTCGGCGTTCAGGGTCAGAGAAACAGGAGCCGTGCTGGCACCCGTTGGGCCGGGAACCTGCAAAACCTGCGTCAGACTGTCGAGATAATTTTCAACGGCGCTACGTTCTTCAGAAGTGAGTTTGCGCGTTTGCGCATCAGCGAAGGCGTTAGCCCAGGACAGTGGACGTCGCCTGGAGCGTACTTTTATCAGCCATCCTGCAAGTAGTGAGCAGGCCAGCAAAGCAGCTAAAAAAATCACAATGGTGCTCATGCTTTCCCCATCTTACTTAATTTGTCAGGTGTGGTTAGTCGCATCCTGGACACAATATAGGATTCTGCGGTTGGCTATCGGCAAGCGTGGAGTTGAACTTGAGCATCATTAAGCGCATCCCAGTAACCGCTGATCATAGCAAACCCTCTGAGGGCGGAATATCAGCAAATTCCTGGACTTATTTCAACCTATTGACTTTTTATTTGATTTGAGAATGATTATTTATTAGGTTACGTAAATGTAAATAACATGCAATTCACATTGCCGAAAGCGTGTCCGATATCGCACAATAACTGCTGATTTCACAGCATAGATTCCACGATGAGCAAATCATTACAAAAACCCACCATTCTGAATGTTGAAACTGTAGCCCGTTCCCGATTGTTTACCGTCGAAAGCGTGGATCTGGAGTTCAGCAACGGCGTGCGGCGTGTTTATGAACGAATGCGTCCAACCAACCGGGAAGCCGTGATGATTGTGCCGATTGTGGACGATCACCTGATTTTGATCCGCGAATACGCAGTGGGAACTGAATCCTACGAGTTAGGATTTTCGAAAGGGTTAATTGACCCCGGTGAAAGTGTCTATGAAGCCGCTAACCGCGAGCTAAAAGAAGAAGTGGGATTTGGTGCGAACGATCTGACTTTCTTGAAGAAGCTCAGCATGGCACCGTCTTACTTTTCCAGCAAAATGAATATCGTGGTGGCGCAGGATCTCTACCCTGAATCGCTGGAAGGCGATGAGCCAGAGCCGCTGCCGCAAGTGCGCTGGCCGCTGGCGCATATGATGGATTTGCTCGAAGACCCTGATTTCAACGAAGCGCGCAATGTCAGTGCGCTGTTCCTGGTACGTGAGTGGTTGAAGGGGCAGGGGCGGTTGTAAAGCCCCTGGTTATGCAGGCTGGCGTGACTGGGCGAGTTTTTCGTGAATAAACGCCAGTGCTTCCTCTTCTTTATCACTCAGCCATATAAAACTTGACTTGTTCATAACCAATACAAATATATCTTTATAGGGGATAAGGTCATTTATCTCTGACCAGACACAAAAGCTGTGGGTGCCAGATTTTTTCCAGCATTTAACACCAGTCTCATCGATTTGAAAGTTCAATCCTTCCGTTATTGCGTTTTGATTGTAGATATCAGACTGTGCTTTTTTCTGCTTATACCTTGTCCAGTAGGTCTTTACTGAAAAAAACATACCATGTAGCCAAAATACGATAATTAATACTTTGTTTTTGTTGAGTATAAACAGAAGGTCATCGGTGATGTTATTCCAGACTGATAATTCAATTTCTATATTAAATATCCCTAAAATCACGAGAGATGCAGGGAATAGCAAGAAAAACGTGACAGCAATGATGTCATAGAGAGTCGCTTTGTGCAGGCGTGGCACTTTATCTGGATGATATCTTCGTAGAACAAGGCCATTGATGGTTAGAAAATCAGTCTGGTTGAGGCTGAACGGGGCATATTGCCTGGTGAACTGACGACTGATTTCGCTGCAATTCTCTGAAAGAGAAGGGGAGTGAATTTCCATTTTCGTTGATATCTTCCATAGTAAAAAAGCCCGACAACATTAACGTTGCCGGGCGTCGTTTTTAGAACAATTCCTGCGCCTCACCATTATCGATAATGGTCGTTCCCACCTCGCGCACCGCCTGCTGTGTAGGCTGCGTACCTTCGATGAAATACTCTTCGCGGCTGTTGCCGCCGCTGGCCAGTTGCCCAGTGCTGCGATCGATATTCACCGTCACAATACCCGGCGGCGGCGTCAGCGGTTGTTCCGGTACGCCTTCCAGAACGGCTTTCATATAAGCGTCCCATGCTGGCTGCGCGCTCTTCGCTCCACCTTCATAACCCGAGATCTGATCTTTAATCGCGCCGGAAGCCGTGGTGTGGCCGAGATTGCGGCGGTGATCGTCAAAGCCAATCCATACCGAGGTCACAACGCCTGGACCGTAACCCGAAAACCACGCATCTTTCGAGCTGTTGGTTGTCCCGGTTTTCCCGCCAATATCATGACGTTGTAAATCACGGCCTGCGCGCCAGCCGGTGCCCTGCCAACCTGGTTCACCAAAGATATTGGTGTTCAGGGCGCTCTTAATCAGGAATGCCAGCGGTGTGCTGATGACGTGCGGTGCGTACTCTGGCGCGCCAGTCTTCGCCACTAATGTCTGATTAGCCTGCTCCAGTTGCGGCATTGGAACGGAAACATTCTGCTGCGAGCGAGAGGTAGCAACATCTTCAACGTCGCTATTTTCCAGCACGTTCGATTTTTGCGTATCACCGTAAATCACCGGAATATCACATTCCGGGCAGGCTACTTTCGGTTTAGCTTCGAAAATCACGCCACCCTGGTCGTTTTCAATTTTGCTGATAAACCAGGGGTCAACCAGGAAGCCACCATTAGCCATCACTGCGTACCCACGCGCCACCTGTAGCGGCGTGAAGGAAGCAGAACCCAGCGCCAGCGATTCAGTGTGGACAATGTTTTGTGCCGGGAAGCCGAAGCGTTGCAAATACTCTGCGGCATAGTCCACGCCCATCGCACGCATCGCTCGTACCATTACCACGTTTTTCGACTGACCCAGCCCCTGGCGTAAACGGATTGGACCGGCATACTGCGGTGGTGAGTTTTTCGGCTGCCAGTCAGAACCCGCACCTGCATCCCAGCGGGAAATCGGCACATCGTTCAACATACTTGCCAGCGTCAGACCTTTATCCATCGCTGCGGTGTAGAGGAAAGGCTTGATATTCGAACCAACCTGACGCAGCGCCTGGGTGGCGCGGTTAAATTTGCTCTGGTTGAAGTCAAAGCCACCAACCAGCGCCATAACCGCGCCGTTTTGTGGATTGATAGATACCAGCGCTGAGTTCACTTCCGGCACCTGTGCCAGCCACCAGGCATCGCCCATCTGGCGAACCCAGATTTGCTGACCTGTTTGCACAACATCGCTCACTTTACGCGGCGTCGGTCCCTGCTGAGTATCTGAACGATAAGGCCGCGCCCAGCGCACTCCTTCCATTCGCAGCGTTACAGATGTTCCGTCCGCCAGCATTGCTGTCGCTTCCTGCGGGTTGGCGCGGGTGACCGCGGCAGGCAGCAGCGGACCATAGGTCGGCAGCGCCTTCAGCGTATCGGTAATCTTTTTGTCATCCCACGCTGACTCACCTGCTTTCCACAGCACATTGGCTGGGCCGCGATAGCCATGACGCATGTCGTAGTCCAGAACGTTATTACGTACAGCTTGCTGTGCGGCCTGCTGCACTTTGCGGGTAATGGTAGTGTAAATGCGATAACCGTCTTCATAAGCGCTTTCGCCGTAACGGTTATACATCTCCTGGCGTACCATTTCGGTGAGATACGGCGCTGAGAAGGCG
Source organism: Escherichia sp. KTE159 (assembly GCF_000408805.1). Lineage (NCBI taxonomy): Bacteria > Pseudomonadati > Pseudomonadota > Gammaproteobacteria > Enterobacterales > Enterobacteriaceae > Escherichia > Escherichia sp. KTE159. The sequence goes on along the minus strand of NZ_KE137292.1, from coordinate 3,243,886 downwards.
ATCTCCGGTGCGTGATAGTTGGCGTTAACCGGCTCAGTGCGTGTCTGAGCGTACTGCTGTTGAGTGATATACCCTTCGTCCAACATTCGCGACAGCACGACGTTCCGTCGCGCAACGGCACGATCCATAGAGTAGAGCGGGTTGAAGGTGGAGGGGGCTTTCGGTAGCCCGGCAATCACCGCCATTTCGTTCAGCGTCAATTGATCGACCGTTTTACCGAAATAGACTTGTGCCGCAGCACCGACACCATAGGCGCGGTAACCGAGGTAAATCTTGTTCAGATAAAGCTCGAGGATTTCGTCTTTCGTCAGCAACTGTTCAATACGAATCGCAAGGAAGACTTCCTTAATTTTACGCATCAACGTGCGTTCTGGACTCAGGAAGAAGTTTCTCGCCAGTTGTTGGGTGATGGTGCTCGCCCCTTGTGATGCGTGGCCGGAGAACAGCGCCACGCTTGCCGCACGGAAGATCCCCACCGGGTCAACACCGTGATGCTCGTAGAAGCGGCTGTCTTCCGTCGCAATAAAGGCTTTCACCATTTCCGGCGGGATTTGATCCAACGTAACCGGAATACGACGTTTTTCACCGTATTGAGCAATTAGCTCGCCATCGGCACTGTAAATCTGCATCGGAATTTGCAGGCGTACATCTTTTAATGTCGCCACATCCGGCAGTTGTGGCTCGATGTAGCGGTAGAGGCCATAAATCGAGCCTGCTCCCAGCAGAATGCAACAGACTGCAAGGATCAATAAATACTTTACGAACTTCACTGGAAATTTCCCATTTAGTTTCATTTGGGCAGTTTATAAACAAACGCGCGGTAGTATAAAGGCAAGCCAGACGCATTGATATACCCGTCAGAGTGACGGGGGATAAGGAGATCATCACAATGGCATTTAAGATCTGGCAAATTGGTTTGCATTTACAACAGCAAGAAGCGGTGGCGGTTGCTATCGTGCGTGGCGCTAAAGAATGCTTTTTACAACGCTGGTGGCGCTTGCCGCTGGCAACAGACATTATCAAAGATGGGCGCATTATTGACGCGGAACGGCTGGCCAAAACGTTGTTACCGTGGAGTCGTGAACTGCCGCGCCGTCATCACATTATGTTGGCATTTCCTGCCAGCCGCACGTTACAGAGGGCAATACCGCGTCCGGCGATGTCCCTCGGTGAACGGGAGCAAACGGCCTGGCTGACAGGTACGATGGCCCGCGAGCTGGATATGGAACCGGACTCCCTGCGCTTTGATTACAGCGAAGATTCGCTAAGCCCTGCTTATAACGTGACCGCTGCGCAAAGCAAAGAGCTGGCGACGCTGCTTACCCTGGCAGAAAGATTGCGTGTTCACGTTAGTGCGATTACCCCAGACGCCTGCGCTTTGCAGCGATTCCTGCCTTTTTTACCCTCTCATCAGCGGTGCCTGGCCTGGCGTGATAACGAACAGTGGCTATGGGCGACGCGTTATAGCTGGGGGCGCAAACTGGCGGTAGGGATGACAAGCGCGAATGAGCTGGCGGCGGCGTTAGCTGTTGACCCCGAAAGTGTCGCGATATGTGGTGAAGGTGGGTTTGACCCCTGGGACGCGGTTTCTGTTCGTCAGCCGCCGCTACCGCCGCCTGGTGGAGACTTCGCTATTGCGCTGGGTCTGGCGCTTGGGGAGACGCGCTGATGAATCCGCCAATCAATTTTTTGCCCTGGCGACAGCAACGCCGGACAACCTTTTTTCGCTTCTGGTTGCTGATGTTCGTTGCTCCTTTGCTGTTGGCTGTTGTGATAACGCAAATGCTGCGTCTGACAAGCAACGCCGAAGCTCGCGTAGATGCTGTTTTACTTCAGGCAGAACAGCAACTTGCCCGTGGCTTACAGGTTACTAAGCCGCGTTTGCTGGAGCGCCAACAATTTCGCGAACAGCGTTTGCAACGTCAGCGCCAGCGACAATTTACCCGCGACTGGCAATCTGCACTGGAGTCACTGGCGACGCTTTTACCGGAGCACGCCTGGCTGACCACGATAAGCTGGCAGCAGGGAACGCTGGAGGTAAAGGGACTTACGGCGAACATTACCGCGTTAAATGCGCTGGAAACGTCACTTCGTCAGGATGCTACTTTTCAGCTCAACCAGCGTGGGGTCACGCAGCAGGATGCACAAGGACGCTGGCAATTTGAGTATCGGTTAACAAGGAAAGTTAGCGATGAACACGTTCTTTGACTGGTGGTATGCCACATCACCCCGTATCCGCCTGTTTGGGTGGACGCTCTGGTTGCTGGTGTTATTCACGCTCCTCTTTCTTTCATTGGCACGCCAGGAAGAGAGCGATGCATTAACCCGACTGCGAGCAACGAATCACCAGCAATCCGTCGCACTGTATCGCCTGGTAGATACCACTCTCATCAGCGAAGAAAAGACATTGCCATTTTCGCCGCTGGATTTTCAGTTGCCCGGCGCGCAACTGGTTTACTGGCACCCGTCCGCCCAGGGAGGCGAGTTGGCGTTGAAAACGCTTTGGGAAGCGGTGCCGTCTGCATTTACACGCCTGGCAGAACGCAATGTCAGCGTGAGCCGTTTTTCGTTAAGCGTGGAAGGTGATGAACTTTTGTTCACGCTACAACTGGAGACGCCACATGAGGGGTAAACGCTGGTTGTTGGCGGGTGTTGCATTATGCCTTTTAACGGGGATGCGTGACCCTTTTAAACCGTCGGAGGATATATGCCGGATTAGCGAACTCAGCCAGTGGCGTTATCAGGGAATAATAGGGCGAGGCGACCGCGTTATTGGCGTAATAAAAGATGGCCAAAAGAAATGGCGACGGGTACAGCAAAACGATGTGCTGGAGAATGGCTGGACGATTTTTCAACTGACGCCAGAAACATTAACGCTGAGAACCGGAAAAAACTGCGAACCGCCACAGTGGTTGTGGCAACGGCAAGGAGATAAAAATGAAGCAATGGATAGCCGCGCTACTGCTGATAATCATGATACCCATCGTACAGGCGGCAAAGCCGCAAAAAGTCACGCTGATGGTGGATGATGTTCCGGTAGCTCAGGTTTTACAGGCACTGGCTGAACAGGAAAAGTTAAACCTGGTGGTCTCGCCTGACGTCAACGGTACGGTGTCATTACATCTCACTGACGTTCCCTGGAAGCAGGCACTACAAACCGTAGTGAAAAGCGCCGGGCTGATAACGCGCCAGGAAGGCAACATTCTCTCGGTGCATTCTGTTGCCTGGCAGAATGACAATATCGCCCGTCAGGAGGCTGAACAGGCGCGGGCGCAGGCGAATCTTCCGCTGGAAAATCGCAATATTACTCTGCAATACGCAGATGCCGGAGAGCTGGCGAAAGCAGGGGAGAAGTTGCTTAGCGCCAAAGGCAGTATGACCGTCGATAAACGCACCAATCGCCTTTTGCTACGTGATAACAAAGCTGCGTTAACTGCGCTGGAACAGTGGGTTGCGCAAATGGATTTGCCGGTCGGGCAAGTTGAACTGTCGGCGCACATTGTCACTATTAATGAAAAAAGTTTGCGGGAATTGGGGGTGAAATGGACGCTGGCAGATGCGCAACAAGCTGGCGGCGTTGGGCAAGTGACCGCACTTGGAAGCGATCTTTCCGTGGCGACGGCGACGACGCATATCGGGTTTAACATTGGGCGCATCAACGGGCGTTTACTGGATTTGGAGCTTTCCGCACTCGAACAAAAACAGCAACTGGATATTATCGCCAGCCCGCGTCTGCTGGCCTCGCATCTCCAGCCTGCCAGCATTAAACAAGGAAGCGAGATCCCGTATCAGGTTTCCAGCGGTGAAAGCGGCGCGACGTCGGTGGAATTTAAAGAGGCCGTACTGGGAATGGAGGTCACGCCTACAGTGTTACAAAAAGGCCGCATCCGGTTGAAATTACACATCAGCCAGAACGTGCCGGGGCAAGTACTACAACAGGCTGATGGCGAAGTGCTGGCGATTGATAAACAGGAGATCGAAACGCAGGTTGAAGTCAAAAGCGGAGAAACGCTGGCACTGGGCGGCATCTTTACCCGTAAAAATAAATCGGGACAGGATAGCGTACCGCTGCTGGGCGATATCCCCTGGTTCGGGCAATTATTTCGTCATGACGGAAAAGAAGATGAACGACGTGAGTTAGTGGTGTTTATCACGCCACGGTTGGTTTCCAGTGAGTAAATCACCGCAAAAACGGCGATGTTTTTATGCTGAACATGTTTCATCTATTTGACGTGCGCAGGTATTTAGCATACAAGGAGTACCGATTTGAGAGTCGGTGTTCCTTGCTGCCTGCGTTATATGATGGTGATTTATCTTTCACGCGGCATTTTGCTGTCTTTTTTACGCTAATCTTACCCGGTGATTTATCGCCAGAGCGGTGATAGCAAGGCAGTGCACCTGCAACGACCAGATATGCAGAGGGAGGGGCGATTTATTCAGTTGCCAAACCCGCTGGAGTATTGAGATAATTTTCAGTCTGACTCTCGCAATATCTTATGAGGTTTCAGTTCATGTCCTGCGGCGCTCTCTGAGCGAAGCGGGTTTATCATTAACGAATAGTCTTAGTAGTACCGAAAAAATGGCAGAGAAACGCAATATCTTTCTGGTTGGGCCTATGGGTGCCGGAAAAAGCACTATTGGGCGCCAGTTAGCTCAACAACTCAATATGGAATTTTACGATTCCGATCAAGAGATTGAGAAACGAACCGGAGCTGATGTGGGCTGGGTTTTCGATTTAGAAGGCGAAGAAGGCTTCCGCGAACGCGAAGAAAAGGTCATCAATGAGTTGACCGAGAAGCAGGGTATTGTGCTGGCTACTGGCGGCGGCTCTGTGAAATCCCGCGAAACGCGTAACCGTCTTTCCGCACGTGGTGTTGTCGTTTATCTTGAAACGACCATCGAAAAGCAACTTGCGCGCACGCAGCGTGATAAAAAACGCCCGTTGCTGCACGTTGAAACGCCGCCGCGTGAAGTTCTGGAAGCGTTGGCTAATGAACGCAATCCGCTGTATGAAGAGATTGCCGACGTGACCATTCGTACTGATGATCAAAGCGCCAAAGTGGTCGCAAACCAGATTATTCACATGCTGGAAAGCAACTAATTCTGGCTTTATATACACTCGTCTGCGGGTACAGTAATTAAGGTGGATGTCGCGTTATGGAGAGGATAGTCGTTACTCTCGGGGAACGTAGTTACCCAATTACCATCGCATCTGGTTTGTTTAACGAACCAGCTTCATTCTTACCGCTGAAATCGGGCGAGCAGGTGATGTTGGTCACCAACGAAACCCTGGCTCCCTTGTATCTCGATAAGGTTCGCGGCGTACTTGAACAGGCGGGTGTTAACGTTGATAGCGTTATCCTTCCTGACGGCGAGCAGTATAAAAGCCTGGCAGTGCTCGACACCGTTTTTACGGCGTTGTTGCAAAAGCCGCACGGTCGCGATACGACGCTGGTAGCGCTTGGCGGCGGTGTAGTGGGCGATCTTACCGGTTTTGCAGCGGCGAGCTATCAGCGCGGTGTTCGCTTCATTCAAGTCCCGACGACACTGCTGTCGCAGGTGGACTCTTCCGTCGGCGGCAAAACCGCAGTCAACCATCCCCTCGGTAAAAATATGATTGGCGCTTTTTATCAGCCAGCATCCGTGGTGGTGGATCTCGACTGTCTGAAAACGCTTCCCCCGCGAGAGTTAGCTTCGGGGCTGGCGGAAGTCATCAAATACGGCATTATTCTTGACGGTGAGTTTTTCAACTGGCTGGAAGATAATCTGGATGCATTGCTCGGTCTGGATGGTTCGGCAATGGCGTACTGTATTCGTCGTTGTTGCGAGCTGAAAGCAGAAGTTGTTGCTGCCGACGAGCGCGAATCCGGCTTACGTGCTTTACTGAATCTGGGACATACCTTTGGTCATGCCATTGAAGCTGAAATGGGCTATGGCAATTGGTTACACGGCGAAGCGGTTGCTGCAGGTATGGTGATGGCGGCGCGGACGTCGGAACGTCTTGGGCAGTTCAGTTCTGCCGAAACGCAGCGTATTATTACTCTGCTCACGCGGGCTGGGTTACCGGTTAATGGGCCGCGCGAAATGTCCGCGCAGGCATATTTACCGCATATGCTGCGTGACAAGAAAGTCCTTGCGGGAGAAATGCGCTTAATTCTTCCGTTGGCAATTGGTAAAAGCGAAGTTCGCGGCGGCGTATCGCACGAGCTTGTTCTTAATGCTATTGCCGATTGTCAATCAGCGTAACAACAAGAAAGGTCAGGCCGCTTATTAAGTGGTCTATTAGCTTCAGGTTAATTGCAACGTGGTAAGCATTAACCTTTTAGTGGGGTGTTAAATGGATGAATTCAAACCAGAAGACGAGCTGAAACCCGATCCCAGCGATCGTCGTACTGGTCGTTCTCGTCAATCTTCTGAGCGTTCAGAACGTACTGAACGTGGCGAACCGCAGATCAATTTTGATGATATTGAACTTGATGACACTGACGATCGCCGTCCGACTCGTGCGCAAAAAGAGCGCAATGAGGAACCGGAAATCGAAGAAGAAATTGATGATTCCGAAGATGAAGCTGTGGATGAAGAGCGCGTAGAGCGTCGTCCGCGTAAGCGTAAAAAAGCAGCCAGCAAACCGGCTTCTCGTCAGTATATGATGATGGGCGTCGGCATTCTGGTTCTGTTGTTGTTGATCATCGGTATCGGTTCTGCGCTAAAAGCCCCCTCGACCTCTTCCAGCGATCAAACTGCGTCTGGTGAGAAGAGTATTGATCTTTCTGGTAATGCGGTCGATCAGGCGAATGGTGTGCAGCCAGCGCCGGGAACCACGTCTGCGCAAAATACCCAGCAGGATGTTTCTCTGCCACCGATCTCTTCTACGCCGACCCAGGGGCAATCCCCGGCGGCAATGGATGGGCAGCAACGTGTTGAAGTGCAGGGCGATCTGAATAACGCGCTGACACAACCACAAAATCAGCAGCAGTTGAACAATGTGGCGGTCAACTCCACGCTGCCGACCGAACCTGCGACTGTAGCCCCAGTTCGCAATGGCAATGCATCGCGTGATACGGCGAAAACGCAAACTGCTGAACGTCCGACCACCACGCGTCCGGCACGTCAGCAGACGGTGATTGAACCGAAGAAACCGCAAGCAACCGTGAAAACGGAACCGAAGCCAGTAGCACAACAGCCGAAGCATACTGAACCGGCTGCGCCAGTGGTGAGCACCAGGGCACCTGCTGCGACTTCTACGCCAGTAGCAACGCCTGCGCCGAAAGCGACCGCCAGCACGGAGCCTGCACAAACGGCATCTCCGGCGCAAACCACGGCAACACCAGCCGCTGGGGCGAAGACCACAGGCAATGTCGGCTCGTTGAAATCGGCACCGTCCAGCCATTACACTCTGCAGCTAAGCAGTTCTTCTAACTACGACAACCTGAACGGTTGGGCGAAGAAAGAGAATCTGAAAAACTACGTTGTCTATGAAACGACGCGTAACGGTCAGCCGTGGTATGTCCTGGTTTCTGGCGTGTACGCTTCGAAAGAAGAAGCGAAAAAAGCGGTATCTACATTGCCAGCCGATGTTCAGGCCAAAAACCCGTGGGCGAAACCGCTGCGTCAGGTACAGGCCGATTTGAAGTAATCAAGGCTATTTCCCGCAATGGTTTACCGTTGCGGGAACTGCCTGAAGCGCTGGATGCTGTCGGAGCTTTCTCCACAGCCGGAGAAGGTGTAATTAGTTAGTCAGCATGAAGAAAAATCGCGCTTTTTTGAAGTGGGCAGGGGGCAAATATCCCCTGCTTGATGATATTAAACGACATTTGCCTAAGGGCGAATGTTTGGTTGAGCCTTTTGTGGGTGCCGGGTCGGTGTTTCTCAACACCGACTTTTCTCGTTATGTCCTTGCTGATATCAATAGCGACCTGATCAGTCTCTACAACATTGTGAAGACGCGTACCGATGAGTACGTACAGGCTGCTCACGAGCTGTTTGTTCCTGAGACAAATTGCGCTGAGGTCTACTATCAGTTCCGCGAAGAGTTCAACAAAAGTCAGGATCCCTTCCGCCGGGCGGTACTGTTTTTATATCTGAATCGCTACGGGTACAACGGTCTGTGCCGTTACAATCTGCGCGGTGAATTTAATGTGCCATTCGGCCGTTACAAAAAACCCTATTTCCCGGAAGCAGAGTTGTATCACTTTGCCGAAAAAGCGCAGAATGCCTTTTTCTATTGTGAGTCTTACGCCGACAGCATGGCGCGCGCGGATGATGCATCCGTCGTTTATTGCGATCCGCCTTATGCACCACTTTCTGCAACCGCCAACTTTACGGCGTATCACACAAATAGTTTTACTCTTGAACAACAAGCGCATCTGGCGGAGATTGCTGAAGGTCTGGTTGATCGCCAGATCCCGGTACTGATTTCCAATCATGATACTGCGCTAACGCGCGAGTGGTATCAGCGCGCAAAATTGCATGTCGTCAAAGTTCGACGCAGTATAAGCAGCAACGGCGGCACACGTAAAAAGGTGGACGAACTGCTGGCTTTGTACAAACCAGGAGTCGTTTCACCCGCGAAAAAATAATTCTCAAGGAGAAGCGGATGAAACAGTATTTGATTGCCCCCTCAATTCTGTCGGCTGATTTTGCCCGCCTGGGTGAAGATACCGCAAAAGCCCTGGCAGCCGGCGCTGATGTCGTGCATTTTGATGTCATGGATAACCACTACGTTCCCAACCTGACGATTGGACCTATGGTGCTGAAATCCTTGCGTAACTACGGCATTACCGCCCCTATTGATGTACATTTGATGGTGAAACCGGTTGATCGCATTGTGCCGGATTTCGCTGCCGCAGGTGCCAGCATCATTACCTTTCATCCTGAAGCCTCAGAGCACGTTGATCGCACGCTGCAACTGATTAAAGAAAATGGCTGTAAAGCGGGTCTGGTGTTCAACCCGGCCACGCCGTTGAGTTATCTGGACTATGTGATGGATAAGCTGGATGTGATCCTGCTGATGTCAGTTAACCCCGGTTTTGGCGGTCAGTCTTTCATTCCGCAAACGTTAGATAAACTACGCGAAGTGCGTCGCCGCATCGACGAGTCTGGTTTCGATATCCGCCTGGAAGTGGATGGCGGAGTGAAGGTTAATAACATTGGCGAAATCGCTGCGGCGGGTGCGGATATGTTCGTCGCTGGTTCGGCCATTTTCGACCAGCCAGACTACAAAAAAGTCATTGATGAAATGCGCAGTGAACTGGCAAAGGTAAGTCATGAATAAGTTTGAAGATATTCGGGGCGTTGCCTTCGATCTCGATGGCACGCTGGTTGACAGTGCTCCCGGTCTTGCTGCCGCGGTAGATATGGCGCTGTACGCGCTGGAGTTACCTGTCGCAGGCGAAGAAAGAGTTATTACCTGGATTGGTAACGGCGCAGATGTTCTGATGGAACGAGCACTGACCTGGGCGCGTCAGGAACGTGCGACCCTGCGTAAAACGATGGGTAAGCCGCCTGTTGATGACGACATCCCATTGCAAGAACAGGTGCGTATTATGCGTAAGCTGTTTGACCGCTACTATGGCGAGGTTGCTGAAGAAGGGACGTTTTTGTTTCCACACGTTGCCGATACGCTCGGTGCGTTGCAGGCCAAAGGCTTGCCGTTAGGTCTGGTCACGAACAAACCGACGCCGTTTGTTGCGCCATTGCTTGAAGCTTTAGATATCGCCAAATACTTTAGCGTGGTCATCGGTGGCGATGACGTACAAAACAAAAAGCCGCATCCGGATCCGCTGTTACTGGTGGCTGAACGTATGGGCATTGCTCCACAACAAATGCTGTTTGTTGGCGACTCTCGCAATGATATTCAGGCGGCAAAAGCGGCCGGTTGTCCTTCTGTTGGCTTAACCTATGGATATAACTACGGCGAGGCTATCGAACTTAGCCAGCCTGATGTAATTTATCAGTCTCTCAATGACCTTCTGCCCGCATTAGGGCTTCCGCAAAGCGAAAATCAGGAATCGAAAAATGACTAAGCCCATCGTTTTTAGTGGCGCACAGCCTTCAGGTGAATTGACCATTGGTAACTACATGGGTGCGCTGCGTCAGTGGGTAAACATGCAGGATGACTACCATTGCATTTACTGTATCGTTGACCAACACGCTATTACCGTGCGCCAGGATGCACAGAAGCTGCGTAAAGCGACGCTGGATACGTTGGCACTGTATCTGGCTTGTGGCATCGATCCTGAGAAAAGCACCATCTTTGTTCAGTCCCACGTACCGGAACACGCACAGTTAGGTTGGGCGCTGAACTGCTATACCTATTTCGGTGAGCTGAGCCGCATGACTCAGTTCAAAGATAAATCTGCACGTTACGCTGAGAATATCAACGCTGGTCTGTTTGACTATCCGGTGCTGATGGCAGCAGATATCCTGCTGTATCAAACCAACCTGGTGCCGGTCGGTGAGGATCAGAAACAGCACCTGGAACTGAGCCGTGATATCGCCCAGCGTTTCAACGCGCTGTATGGCGATATCTTTAAAGTGCCAGAGCCGTATATTCCGAAATCTGGCGCGCGCGTAATGTCTTTGCTGGAGCCGACCAAAAAGATGTCCAAGTCTGACGATAACCGCAATAACGTTATCGGCCTGCTGGAAGATCCGAAATCGGTAGTGAAGAAAATCAAGCGTGCGGTCACTGATTCCGACGAGCCGCCAGTAGTTCGCTACGACGTGCAGAACAAAGCGGGGGTTTCTAACCTGCTGGATATCCTTTCTGCAGTGACTGGCCAGAGCATCCCGGAGCTGGAAAAACAGTTCGAAGGCAAAATGTATGGTCATCTGAAAGGCGAAGTGGCAGAAGCGGTTTCCGGAATGTTGACTGAATTGCAGGAGCGTTATCACCGTTTCCGCAATGACGAAGCCTTCCTGCAACAGGTGATGAAAGACGGCGCAGAAAAAGCCAGCGCACACGCTTCCCGCACGCTGAAAGCGGTTTACGAAGCAATTGGTTTTGTAGCGAAGCCGTAATTCAACATTGTTGGCAAAGTGCGCTTTGTTTATGCCAGATGCGACGTGAACGCCTTATCTGGCCTATAAAATGTTGTAAATTCAACATGTTGAAGGAAAGCGTAGCGCATCATGCAGTTTTGCTTTTATCATCACTCTGAAACCGGGGAAACCCGGTTTTTTTGTCCCTTTTTCGCAGTAATCCGGAAAAATGTGAAGCATCTCGCCGTTTCCATCTCTCGTGGTTGCCACTTATCTTCATTTTAATGAATATATAAATATTCACTTTATTGAAAATTTACTATGCGCCGAACGTTTATCAAAAAAGAAGGTGTCGTCATCACGACGCTGGCCCGTTATTTGTTGGGTGAAAAATGCGGTAATCGCCTGAAAACGATTGATGAGCTGGCAACTGAATGCCGCTCGTCCGTTGGCCTGACGCAGGCCGCGCTAAAAACGCTGGAATCAAGCGGCGCGATACGCATTGAACGTCGCGGGCGTAATGGCAGTTTCCTGGCGGAGATGGATAACAAAGCGCTGTTGAGCCATGTCGATATCAACAATGTAGTCTGTGCGATGCCTCTGCCTTATACCCGTCTGTACGAAGGGTTGGCGAGCGGGTTAAAAGCCCAGTTTGATGGCATTCCTTTTTACTATGCGCATATGCGCGGCGCGGATATTCGCGTGGAGTGTTTGCTTAACGGTGTGTATGACATGGCAGTGGTTTCCCGGCTGGCGGCAGAAAGTTATCTCACACAAAAAGGTTTATGCCTCGCACTGGAGTTGGGGCCGCACACCTACGTTGGTGAGCACCAGTTGATTTGTCGCAAAGGTGAATCCGGTAATGTGCAGCGTGTTGGGCTGGATAGTCGCTCGGCGGATCAGAAAATCATGACCGATGTCTTTTTTGGTGATCGCAGTGTGGAGCGCGTCGATCTCTCCTATCACGAGAGTTTGCAGCGCATTGTCAAAGGTGATGTCGATGCGGTGATCTGGAATGTGGTGGCAGAAAGCGAACTGGCCATGCTTGGATTAGAAGCGACGCCGCTCACAGACGATCCGCGATTTTTGCAGGCCACCGAAGCCGTGATCCTGACGCGAGCTGATGATTACCCAATGCAACAATTACTGCGTGCGGTTGTTGATAAACACGCCCTGCTTGCCCATCAACAGCGGGTGGTCAGCGGGGAACAGGAACCCAGTTATTAAATAAAAGGCATCTAAAATGGAAACCAGACTCAACCTGCTTTGCGATGCAGGGGTCATAGATAAGGACATCTGTAAAGGCATGATGCAGGTTGTCAAGATTCTGGAAACAGAATGTCATCTGCCCATACGTAGCGAGCAGGGAACGATGGCGATGACGCATATGGCGAGTGCGCTGATGCGCAGCCGTCGCGGTGAACAGATACTGCCGCTGGATGACGAATTACTGACGGAACTGGCGCAATCCAGCCACTGGCCAGCGATCATGCAGTTGCATCGGGTGTTATTGCAGGGATTCGCGTTGGAAGTTAACCCGTGTGAAGAAGGATATCTGCTGGCCAACCTTTATGGATTATGGATGGCCGCTAACGAAGACCTTTGAAGCACATGGCAAATCCACGTCGTACATCTTAAATATTCAAAAAAATGAATATTTGAATTAAGGAACAGAAACGAGGCAACAAGATGTTTTTAGAAGCATTGAAACGCCAGAACCCGGCGCTGATTTCTGCCGCATTAAGCCTGTGGCAGCAGGGCAAGATCGCCCCGGACTGTTGGGTGATCGACGTGGATCAGGTACTGGAAAACGGTAAGCGACTCATTGAGACAGCACGGCTTTACGGTATTGAACTGTATCTGATGACTAAGCAGTTCGGTCGTAACCCGTGGCTGGCGGAAAAGCTGCTGGCGCTGGGCTACAGCGGCATTGTGGCGGTGGACTACAAAGAGGCACGAGTGATGCGTCGCGCCGGTTTGCCGGTGGCGCATCAGGGGCATCTGGTACAAATCCCTTGTCACCAGGTATCTGACACCGTTGAACAGGGAACCGGTGTTATCACTGTGTTTACCCTCGATAAAGCACGGGAAATTTCTGCGGCAGCGGTGAAGGCTGGATGCGTACAGTCTGTGCTGCTCAAAGTTTATAGCGACGATGATTTCCTTTATCCAGGGCAGGAGAGCGGTTTTACCCAAAATACGCTGCATGACATTGTCGCTGAAATCCAAAAACTACCAGGACTACATTTAGCGGGACTTACCCATTTCCCTTGCCTGCTTTGGGATGAAACAAGCGGGAAAGTTTTACCCACGCCGAATCTTCACACGCTGGTACAGGCGCGGGATCAACTGGCTAAATCTGGCACTGCCCTTGAGCAACTAAACGCGCCTTCAGCGACCAGTTGCACTTCGTTGCCGGTGTTAGCGCAATATGGTGTTACCCATGCCGAACCTGGTCATGCGCTGACCGGCACTATTCCGGCAAACCAGCAGGGCGATCAACCCGAACGTATCGCCATGCTTTGGTTAAGTGAAATTTCCCACCACTTCCGTGGCGACAGTTATTGCTATGGCGGTGGTTACTATCGCCGTGGTCATGCACATCACGCTCTTATTTTTACTCCAGAAAATCAAAGCATCACAGAAACACTTCTCAAAACAGTGGATGACAACAGTATCGACTATTACCTGCCGTTGGCTGGTGAGTTTCCGGTAAGTAGCGCGGTGGTGCTCTGTTTTCGTACGCAGATTTTTGTCACCCGTAGCGATGTGGTGTTGGTGTCCGGTATTCAGCGCGGCGCGGCGGAAATTGTTGGTCGCTATGACAGTCTCGGCAACCTTCTGGAGGCGTAAATGGCGCGATTTGTGGTGTTAGTGATCGATAGTTTTGGCGTAGGCGCAATGAAAGATGTTGCGCGGGTACGCCCACAGGATGCCGGGGCGAATACCTGTGGTCACATTCTTAGCCAGTTGCCGCATTTACAGTTGCCGACTCTTGAGAAGTTGGGGCTAATCAATGCATTGGGTTATGCGCCGGGTGATATGCAGCCATCGGATTGCGCAGTCTGGGGCGTAGCAGAACTGCAACATGAAGGTGGCGATACCTTTATGGGGCATCAGGAAATTTTAGGTACGCGCCCCTTGCCGCCGCTGCGGATGCCCTTTCGCGACGTTATTGATCGTGTTGAACGAGCCTTAATGGCTGCGGGCTGGCAGGTCGAACGCCGTGGCGATGCGTTGCAATTTCTGTGGGTAAACCAGGCCGTGGCAGTTGGCGACAATCTCGAAGCGGATTTAGGCCAGGTCTATAACGTTACCGCCAATCTCTCTGCGATACCGTTCGATGAAGTTGTCAAGATTGGTCGTGTGGTGCGTGAGCAGGTACAGGTTGGCAGGGTTATTACTTTTGGCGGCCTGTTGCAGGACAGCCAGCGCATTCTTGATGCCGCAGAAAGCAAGGAAGGGCGTTTTATTGGCATAAATGCACCGCGTTCCGGCGCTTATGACAGCGGTTTCCAGGTTGTACATATGGGCTACGGTGTCGATGAAAAAGTGCAGGTGCCGCAACAACTGCATCAGGTAGGCGTACCTACGGTGCTGGTGGGTAAGGTGGCGGATATCGTCAGCAATCCTCATGGAATGAGCTGGCAAAATTTGGTGGATAGCCAACGGATTATGGATATCACTCTCGACGAATTTAACGCCCATCCGACAGCCTTTATTTGCACCAATATTCAGGAAACCGACCTCGCCGGCCACGCAGAAGACGTCGCACGTTATGCCGAACGTTTGCAGGTCGTTGACCGTAATCTTGCCCGGCTTGTTGAGGCGATGCAGCCGGATGATTGCCTGATCGTCATGGCTGATCACGGTAACGACCCGACTATCGGCCACAGCCACCATACCCGCGAAGTAGTGCCTGTGCTGGTTTATCAGCGTGGATTGGCTGCCACTCGTCTGGGTGTGTATCCCACGCTCTCTGATGTTGGAGCCACAGTATGTGAATTTTTCCGTGCTTCGCCGCCACAAAACGGCAGCTCTTTTTTATCTTCCCTTCGCTTTCAGGGTGACTCTTTATGACCATCGATTCGACCGGCTACACCCTTGCTCATGAGCATCTGCATATTGATCTCTCCGGCTTTAAAAACAACGTGGATTGCCGCCTTGATCAATATGCGTTCATTTGCCAGGAGATGAACGACCTGATGGCGCAGGGCGTTCGTAATGTGATTGAGATGACCAATCGTTACATGGGCCGCAATGCGCAATTTATGCTCGATGTGATGCGTGAGACGGGAATCAACGTGGTGCCTTGTACTGGTTATTACCAGGATGCCTTTTTCCCGGAGCATGTGGCGACCCGCAGCGTGCAGGAGCTGGCGCAAGAGATGGTCGATGAAATTGAACAGGGTATCGATGGCACAGAACTGAAAGCCGGGGTCATCGCGGAGATTGGCTCCAGTGAGGGCAAAATCACGCCGCTGGAAGAGAAAGTTTTCATTGCCGCCGCGTTGGCGCATAACCAGACCGGACGGCCCATTTCCACTCATACATCTTTTAGCACTATGGGGTTGGAACAACTGGCTCTACTGCAATCCCACGGTGTCGATCTTTCGCGGGTCACCCTCGGGCACTGCGATCTTAAAGACAACCTCGACAACATTTTAAAGATGATCGATCTCGGCGCGTATGTGCAGTTCGACACCATTGGCAAGAACAGTTACTACCCGGATGAGAAGCGTATTGCGATGCTTCACGCGCTCCGCGACCGTGGATTGCTTAACCGCGTCATGCTGTCGATGGATATTACTCGTCGTTCCCATTTAAAAGCCAACGGTGGTTATGGCTATGACTTTTTATTTACCACCTTTATTCCGCAGTTGCGCCAGTCAGGATTCAGTCAGGCCGATGTGGATGTGATGTTACGTGAAACTCCCTCTCAATTTTTCCAATAAGGACAGACTCATGAAAAAGATTGGCGTTGCAGGCTTACAGCGTGAGCAGATTAAAAAAACCATTGAAACGACGGCTCCTGGCTGTTTTGAAGTTTTCATTTATAACGACATGGAAGCGGCAATGAAAGTGAAATCCGGGCAACTGGATTACTACATCGGCGCGTGTAATACCGGCGCAGGTGCGGCATTGTCGATTGCTATCGCGGTGATTGGTTATAACAAAAGTTGCACCATTGCCAGGCCTGGTATTAAAGCGAAAGACGAGCATATCGCCAAAATGATCGCTGAAGGAAAGGTGGCGTTTGGGCTTTCCGTTGAGCACGTTGAACACGCGATTCCGATGCTGATTAACCATCTGAAATAAAAGGCACGACTATGGATCTGTATATTCAGATTATCGTGGTGGCGTGCCTGACCGGTATGACATCACTTCTGGCACATCGCTCGGCGGCCGTATTTCATGATGGTATTCGCCCGATCCTGCCACAATTGATTGAAGGCTATATGAACCGTCGCGAGGCGGGGAGTATCGCTTTCGGTTTGAGTATTGGTTTTGTGGCATCGGTGGGGATCTCCTTTACCCTGAAAACCGGCCTGCTCAACGCATGGTTACTTTTTCTTCCTACCGATATCCTCGGCGTACTGGCGATAAACAGCCTGATGGCGTTTGGCCTTGGCGCAATCTGGGGGATACTGATCCTCACCTGCCTGCTGCCGGTAAACCAGTTGCTGACTGCGCTGCCGGTTGATGTTTTAGGTAGTCTGGGGGAATTAAGCTCTCCGGTAGTTTCTGCTTTTGCACTCTTCCCGCTGGTGGCGATTTTCTACCAGTTTGGCTGGAAGCAAAGCCTGATCGCTGCCGCCGTCGTGTTGATGACTCGCGTCGTGGTGGTGCGTTATTTCCCGCATCTTAATCCGGAATCCATCGAAATCTTTATTGGCATGGTAATGCTGCTGGGGATCGCGATAACTCACGACCTGCGTCATCGTGATGAAAATGATATCGATGCCAGCGGATTTTCGGTCTTTGAAGAGCGCACGTCGCGGATTATCAAAAATCTTCCGTATATCGCCATTGTCGGAGCGCTGATCGCTGCTGTTGCCAGTATGAAAATTTTTGCTGGTAGCGAAGTGTCGATCTTCACCCTTGAGAAAGCGTACTCCGCAGGCGTCACGCCGGAGCAATCGCAAACGCTGATCAATCAGGCGGCGCTGGCAGAATTTATGCGCGGGCTGGGTTTTGTGCCGTTGATTGCCACCACTGCGTTAGCCACGGGGGTGTATGCGGTTGCTGGCTTTACCTTTGTCTATGCGGTGGGCTATCTCTCGCCTAATCCGATGGTTGCGGCGGTATTGGGCGCAGTGGTTATTTCGGCGGAAGTTTTGTTGTTACGGTCGATAGGTAAATGGCTGGGGCGCTACCCGTCAGTGCGTAATGCGTCGGATAACATTCGTAACGCCATGAATATGCTGATGGAAGTGGCTCTGTTGGTCGGTTCGATTTTCGCGGCAATCAAAATGGCGGGTTATACCGGATTCTCTATTGCGGTCGCCATTTACTTCCTCAACGAATCTCTGGGGCGTCCGGTACAGAAAATGGCGGCACCTGTGGTGGCAGTGATGATCACCGGCATTCTGCTGAATGTTCTTTACTGGCTTGGCTTGTTTGTTCCGGCTTAAGGAATGCACTTATGAAGACGTTTCCCTTGCAAAGCCTGACTCTTGCTGAAGCACAGCAAAAGCAGTTTGCGCTGGTGGACACGATTTGCCGCTATTTCCCTGGCGGTGAGTTCCTTACCTGTGGTGATTTGGGATTAACGCCGGGGTTGAATCAACCGCGCATTACTCAACGTGTGGAACAGGTACTGGCGGGTGTGTTTCATGCGCAAGCGGCGGCGCTGGTGCAAGGCGCTGGCACTGGGGCGATCCGTGCCGGGCTGGCAGCTTTGCTCAAGCCCGGGCAGCGTCTTCTGGTACATGATGCGCCTGTTTATCCGACTACGCGGGTCATTATTGAGCAGATGGGGCTGACGCTTATTACCGCTGATTTCAATGACCTGTCGGCACTTAAGCAAATCGTCGAAGAGCAACAACCAGATGCGGCACTGGTACAACATACACGCCAGCAGCCGCAGGATCGCTACATTCTGGCAGATGTGCTGGCAACGTTGCGCCTGGCGGGTGTTCCAGCGTTAACTGATGACAACTATGCGGTGATGAAGGTGGCGCGGATTGGCTGCGAATGCGGGGCGAATGTCTCAACTTTTTCCTGCTTCAAGCTGTTTGGGCCGGAGGGTGTTGGTGCGGTGGTAGGCGATGCTGATGCCATCAACCGTATTCGTGCCACGCTTTACTCCGGAGGCAGCCAGATTCAGGGCGCTCAGGCGCTGGAAGTCTTGCGCGGACTGGTTTTTGCGCCAGTGATGCATGCAGTACAGGCGAGAGTATCTGAAAGGTTGCTGACCTTGCTCAACGGTGGCGCAGTGCCACAAGTTAAAAGCGCCGTCATTGCCAATGCGCAGTCGAAGGTGTTGATTGTGGAGTTCCATCAGCCGATTGCTGCAAGGGTACTGGAAGAAGCGCAGAAACGCGGTGCATTGCCATATCCAGTTGGTGCGGAGTCGAAATATGAAATTCCGCCGCTCTTTTATCGTCTTTCCGGGACATTTCGTCAGGCGAATCCACAATTAGAACATTGTGCGATTCGTATTAATCCTAATCGTAGTGGTGAGGAGACAGTGCTGCGTATTTTGCGCGAGAGTATTGCCTGTATTTAACTGCTGTGAACGATATTTTTAAAGGCAAGGTAAAAACAAATACGCCCTCTGGTAAAAATAGAGGGCGTCAGGTAATTAAAACAGCATTAACCGATCTCTGTTAAGAGATTACTGTGCAGTCGGACCGCAGCCGCCAATGATTTTAGAAATAGAAATTGCCGGATGCAGAAGGTAATCATAAGAGCAGTTTTTGTCACGGTTTTCAATATGACCAGTACATGCAGTTAACGTTGCCAGTACCGCACCTACCAATGCTACTTTAATAAACTTGTTCATTCTCATTCCCTATGTAAAATATATCGAGTAATATTCATTAATTATGTGAATATAAGCAAACAGCTCGTTAGAGACAATACAGGAATATCTATGACACGTCAGTGAGTGGACTATTAATAATTCAATTATATTTGTAAGCCACTGTAACTGTGGGGAGTTGTTAAAAAACAAATTAGTTAAAAAGTTGTTTTATGTCTGCTGAAAATAAAAATTAATATGGTGATTATTGTAAATAAAAAGGCCAGAAATATCCGGCCTTAGATAATTTTTTTTAAATTAATGGTTAGAGAACCAGTTTAATTTATCGCGCAGGCCAACGACCCGACCAATAATAATCAAAGACGGGCTGTTCATTTGCTGCGCAAGTTCACCGAGTTGCGCGAGCGTACCGTCAATCACGCGTTGCGTAACCGCCGTACCGTTTTCGACAATCGCCACCGGCATTTCACCTGGCATTCCGTATTCAATCAGCTTTTGCTGAATGGTCGCGGCCTGATTCAGCCCCATATAGAACACCAGCGTCTGTTTTTCTGCCGCCAGATTCTCCCAGTCCAGCTCGCCACCCGTTTTTAAGTGCCCGGTGATTAAGCGCACGCTCTGGGCGTAATCGCGATGTGTTAGCGGAATACCCGAATAGGCAGAGCAACCAGAAGCTGCGGTAATGCCCGGAACCACCGAGAACGGAATGCCTGCATTGCACAGCGTTTCCAGCTCTTCGCCGCCACGCCCGAAAATAAACGGATCGCCGCCTTTCAGACGCACCACGCGTTTGCCTTTTTGCGCTTCCCGCAACAGGATCTGGTTAATCTCTTCCTGCGGTACGCAGTGGTATCCCGCGCGTTTACCGACGAAAACGCGGTCAGCATCGCGGCGTACCAGATTCATAATATCGTCAGAAACCAGACGGTCGTAGACCACCACATCAGCCTGCTGAATTTGTTGCAGGCCTTTCAGCGTCAGTAGCCCGGCATCGCCTGGACCTGCGCCAACCAGCACCACTTCACCACGATGATCGAGCGGCTCATTGATTAACTGTTCGGTAGTTTCAGTAATGGCTTTCTGATCGTTGTTCGCCAGCGACTGCGCCAGACGGTCATTGACGAACAGTTTTTCCCAGAAACGGCGACGCTCACCCATTGTGGCGAACTGCTGTTTCACCCGACCGCGTAACTGTCCGGCATATTTTGCCACCTGACCCAGATGGAGAGGCAGTAGTGATTCGAGTTTTTCGCGCAGCAGGCGCGCCAGGACTGGAGATGTGCCGCCGGAGGAGACCGCTACCATTAGCGGTGAGCGGTCGATAATGGACGGCATAATGAAACTGGCGGCTTTCGGTGCATCTACCACGTTACAGAAGATACGACGAGATTCAGCGGCTTCGCTGACGCGCTGGTTAAGCGCATCATCATCAGTAGCCGCAATCGCCAGCCAACAGGTATCGAGAAGGCTTTCATCAAATGGCCCCTCGACGAGGGTTAACATGCCAGCATCTGCCCATGCGGTAAACTGCGGAATAAACGCTAATGCATTCACCGTTAAGCGAGCGCCTGCGTCCAACAGCAACCTGGCTTTGCGTTCCGCGACATCACCGCCGCCGACAATCAGACAGTCGCGATCGCGTAATTGGCAAAATATAGGCAAATGATCCACGTAAAACCCCTTACTGATTAACCTGCAGCCGTTTCAGTTTGATTAAATTTGTCCGCAATCGGACGATTAGCTTTCGGCGTAGCATACCAATAACCCAATCCCATGAATACGGCGCCAGATAAAGTATTACCCAGCGTTACCCACAGCAGGTTATGACCAATGCCCGCCAGAGTGTAGGCTTCGCTATGGTTGCCGAACCAGGAGAGGGCGAACAGCGTCATGTTGGCAACGGAGTGCTCATAGCCGGAGGCGATAAACGCCAGCAGACACCACCAGATAGCGATAAATTTCGCCGCGCCTTCGGTGCGCAGCGCCATCCAGATTGCCAGGCAAACCAGCCAGTTACACAATGCGCCTTTGAAGAACAGTACCATCGCCGGTGCGGTGGTTTTGGCCAGCGCGACAGAATGGACGATGCTGGTATCCACCGGTAGCAGGCTACCGCCGCCCCAGCTATAGAGCATCGCTACGAAGATGGAACCGACCAGATTACCCAGCCAGGTTTGCGGCAGAATTGCCCACATTTGCCCGTGGCTGATGGTGCCTGCTTTCACCCCAAAGGTGAGGAACATGGTGTGTCCGGTGAACAGTTCAGAACCGGCGATAATCACCAGCGTTAAGGCGATACCAAAAGTTGCCCCCATCACCAGCGGACGCACGGACGGATCGAGCAAATTGCCGAGCGTGAAAATCAGGATGATCCCAAGACCCACATAAGCTCCCGCCATTGCGGAGCTGACCCAAAAGCCAAGCGGGTTATTTGCCGACAGGCGTGCGATGCGCGCAGCGTTCGCCGCACACTTATTGATAGTGTCTGTAAACATTTGATTATCCTTAAAAAATAAAAACAAAAAATAAAACAAAGAGTTTAAAAAATGTCCTGCAATATACCGAAGGTTATTACAGGACAATGCAAAAAGGGGAGGCATTGCGCCTCCCGTTAAAACATTAACCGCGCAGTTGTACTACGCCGTCTTTCACTCGTGCTTCGTAATGCTTGACGGAGAACTGTTCGTCCTCCATGCACAAGCCGTCGCTTAAGCGAAAACGCTGTTTTTTCAGCGGGCTGGCTACCCACAGCTCACCCTGATGTTCCGCAATCAGCCCGCGTGACAGTACGCTGGATTCGAAGAACGGATCGATATTGCTGATAGCAAACACCTGGTCGCTGTGATACGGACGGAAAATTGCCACCTGCTCGTCACCTAACAGCGCGCAGACGCCGGTTTCAGGCAGGATGTCATCGATTTTGCAGATGTCTTTCCACTGGCTCATGCGTTGTCCTCCACCAGAGTTACCGGAATACGTTCATACGGCGTTGCCGGACGGTGCTGTTCGCGCTCAGGCACCATCTGCACATTCGGGTCACGCTTGTCGCTGTTGATGAAGTGCTTGAAGCGAGTCTGTGCAGACGGCGTATTGACCGTTTCAGTCCACTCACACACTACAGCTTCACGCAGGCGCGCCATCTCTTCTTCCAGATGTGCGTTCAGACCCAGTTTGTCATCAATGATCACCGCTTTCAGGTAATCGATGCCGCCTTCGAGGTTTTCTAACCACGGTGCGGTACGGGTCAGTTTGTCGGCAGTACGGATGTAGAACATCATGAAGCGGTCGAGATATTTGAGCAGCGTTTCGCGATCGATATCCGCTGCCAGCAGATCCGCATGACGCGGTTTCATGCCGCCGTTACCGCAAACGTACAGGTTCCAGCCTTTTTCAGTGGCGATGATACCTACGTCTTTGCCCTGCGCTTCTGAACATTCACGGGTACAACCAGAGACACCGAACTTGATTTTGTGCGGTGCGCGGATGCCTTTGTAGCGGTTTTCCAGTTCTACGCCGAGGCCGACGCTGTCGCCAACACCGTAGCGGCACCAGGTGCTACCCACGCAGGTTTTCGCCATACGCAGCGCTTTCGCATAGGCATGACCGGTTTCGAATCCCGCTTCAATCAGTTGACGCCAGATCTCCGGCAGATCGTCTTTCTGTGCACCAAACATCGCAATACGTTGGGAGCCGGTGATTTTGGTGTAGAGATTAAATTCACGTGCGATACGACCTACAGCCATCAAACCTTCCGGGGTAATTTCACCGCCCGGAGAACGCGGGATCACCGAATAGGTGCCGTCTTTCTGGATATTAGCGAGGAAGTTATCGTTAGAATCCTGCAACGGAGTATGCTGCGGTTTCAGAATGTATTCGTTCCAGCAGGACGCCAGCAGCGAACCGATGGTGGGTTTACACACTTCACAACCGTAGCCTTTGCCGTGTTTTGCCAGCAGTTCTTCGAAGGTTTTAATGCCTTCAACGCGAATCAAATGGAACAGTTCCTGGCGCGAATATGGGAAGTGTTCGCACAGGTTGTTGTTGACTTCGATGCCCTGTTTCGCCAGTTCGGCGTTCAGCACCTGAGTAACCAACGGAATGCAACCACCGCAGCCTGTACCCGCTTTGGTTTCGGCTTTCAGCGCTGCAACGGTGTGGCAGCCTTTGTTGATGGCAGCAATCAGATCGCCTTTGGTGACGTCGAAGCAGGAGCAGATTTGCGCGCTGTCCGGCAGTTTATCAACACCGATAGACGGTTTACCGCTGCCAGAGTGGGCAGGCAGGATCAGCGAGTCCGGGTTTTCCGGCAGTTCAATGGCGTTCAGTACCAGTTGCAGCAGGTTGCCATAGTCGCTGGTATCGCCCACCAGTACCGCACCGAGCAACGTTTTGTTGTCTTCGCTGACAACCAGACGTTTGTAAATCTCTTTGCTTTCGTCGAGGTAAACATAGCTACGCGCGCCTGGTGTACGACCATGCGCATCGCCAATACCGCCCACGTCTACGCCCAGCAGTTTCAGCTTGGCGCTAAGATCTGCACCTTCAAATGCGTTTTCGCTACCAAGAATGTGGTCAACAGCCACCTGAGCCATTTTGTAGCCCGGTGCTACCAGACCAAACACACGGTTGTTCCAGCTTGCGCATTCACCGATGGCGTAGATATCCGGATCGGAAGTCTGGCAGGAATCGTTAATAACGATACCCCCACGCGGAGCCACGTCCAGGCCACACTGAGTCGCCAGCTTATCGCGCGGACGGATACCGGTAGAGAAGACAATAAAGTCAACTTCCAGCTCGCTACCGTCGGCAAAACGCATGGTTTTACGTGCTTCGACACCTTCCTGCACAATTTCGAGGGTGTTTTTGCTGGTGTGAACGCGCACGCCCATGCTTTCGATTTTGCGACGAAGCTGTTCGCCGCCCATCTGATCAAGCTGTTCCGCCATCAGCATAGGGGCAAATTCGATAACGTGGGTTTCAATGCCTAAGTTTTTCAGCGCGCCAGCGGCTTCCAGACCTAACAGGCCGCCACCAACAACGGCACCGCGCTTGCTGCGACGGGCGCAGGATTCAATGGCGTTGAGGTCTTCAATGGTGCGATAGACAAAACAGTCCTGGGTATCAGAACCTTTGATCGGCGGGATCCACGGGTAGGAACCGGTCGCCATGATCAGCTTGTCATAATAAACGGTACGTCCGGCACTGGAGTGGATCACCTTCTCCTGACGGTTGATGGTAATCGCGCGCTCACCGACCAGAACTTTAATGCCGTGTTTCTCATAAAAGCCTTCGCGCACCAGCGACAGCTCTTCGGCAGTGTGGTGAGAGAAGTAAGACGAGAGGTGTACGCGGTCATAAGCGATGCGCGGTTCTTCACAGAAAACGGTAATATCAAAGTTGGCCGCATCAGATTTATCAAGAAGATCTTCGATAAAGCGATGGCCGACCATACCGTTACCGATAATTGCGAGTCTGACTTTGCTCATTTTTGCCTCGATTTCTTTTCTATTACCGCCTACCTTAACGATTCAGCAACCCCACTTATTGATGCAAATCAAATTCACCTTTATATACCTCTTAAGGAGTATATTACTGATTTGTATAAATATTCTTAAGTTACGGAATTGTCTGATATTTCGTGTGTGTGCAAAAAATAGGCAAAATAAGAGAGTTTAAAGATATGAGGATAGGTTGAGGGGAAGAGAGGAAAAAAACGGACGACGAAAGCGCCGCCCGATATTGGCAATTAATGAGAGGTCAGGGTGTTATGCTGACGGTGACGGCTGACAAAACCCAGCAGGAAGCACATCACGAATACCACAGCGTACAGACCATTTGCAGTGAGCAGCGCCGCCTGTGGACCGCTATGCTCTACAATCGGGCCAGTAACCACAAAGGTCAGCATGGTGCCGATGGTTCCGCAGGTGAGGACGAAGTTAACCAGTTTTGGGGACGGCACTTTGGTTTGCTGTGAACCCAGGGTGATGATGGTGGTATAGATCGCGCTGGAGAAGAAGCCCAGAGCGAGAATAGACCACGCCATATGTGCCGGTGTTCCAGTGTTAAAGACATACATCAGAATCGCGGCCAGTCCTGCCAGCACGGTCAGAATACGTTGCAGGTCAAAGAAACGCAGAATAAAGCTGAAGGCCCACATGCCGACCATGTACGACATCCAGAAGTTGCTTACCAGCGTTCCTGCGTCGTTCAGGCTCATGCCCAGACCTTTGGCGTACTCCGGCACCCAGGAGATAAAACCTAACTGACCGAGGATGTAGCACAGCGCCGCAATGGAGAGAAACAGCACGCCAATTCCCCATTTTTCTTTCACTACCGGAACGTCATTTTTTGGCGCATGTTTGCCCAGTGCCGGGAACTCACAGCCGAAGGTCAGAATAAAAATAGCGACGTACACCAGCCCGATGCAGGCATAAACCCAGTACCACTCAATGCTACGTGCCAGCAAAAATGCCGCGATCATCGGGAAAATCATCCCGGCCATACTGAAGAAGGAGTCGGTAAACAGCAAGCGAGAACCGCGCTGACGCCCTTCATACATTTGTGTAACCAGGAACGTACCAATCGACATGGTGATACCACTGACCACCCCGAGGATGAACATCGCCGCCGAGAACAACGCCAGACTGTGGCTGAACATCAAACCAGCAACCGCCAGCACCATCAGGAGAAAGCCAAAACGTAACTGCGTTTTCAGCGGGACGATTTCCATCAGCCAGGCGTTGAGGAAGATAGAGATTAAAATTCCGGCATTGAGGAAGGTGAAGGTGTTACTCATACTGGAAACGGGCAGATGGAAATAATCTGCAATATTCCCCATCACCATCCCGGTGACAATAACCAACGCACCGGTGAGTGCGTAGGAAAGAAAGCTAATCCATGTGAGCTTAATGCGATTGCTGTTAGTCATGATTGGCCTGCGTTGAAAGAGAAAATGGCATAGTGGGTATGCCGCGAGCGGGCGATTTTAGGTGATTTTGTGATCTGATTAAATATCTAATTGCAAACGGTTGCTAATTTGCAATATTTAAAGTGATTCTGATCACGAAATATAAGTGATCATCAGGTTACATATATTTCAAGTACGTAAAATTAGGTAAAGGAATGGCCTTGTCATTGAAGGCTATTTAGAATCTCTTCACTTGCTTTTTTTCTGCTCTGTTAAGGAAATCTCATGTTCAAATCGACCCTGGCAGCTTTTGTAGCTGTTTTCGCTCTTTCTGCTCTCTCACCTGTAGCAATGGCAGCGAAAGGGGACCCGCACGTATTGTTAACAACCTCTGCTGGTAATATCGAACTGGAGCTGGATAGCCAGAAAGCACCGGTATCAGTGCAAAACTTTGTCGATTATGTGAACAGCGGTTTTTATAACAACACCACTTTTCACCGGGTGATCCCGGGCTTTATGATTCAGGGCGGCGGTTTCACCGAGCAGATGCAGCAGAAAAAACCGAATCCGCCGATCAAAAATGAAGCTGATAACGGTCTGCGCAACACGCGCGGCACGATTGCTATGGCGCGTACTGCTGATAAAGACAGCGCAACCAGCCAGTTTTTTATTAACGTTGCCGATAACGCCTTCCTCGACCACGGCCAGCGTGATTTCGGCTACGCCGTCTTTGGTAAAGTGGTAAAAGGGATGGATGTCGCAGACAAGATTTCCCAGGTGCCGACTCATGATGTTGGTCCATACCAGAATGTGCCGTCAAAGCCGGTCGTTATCCTTTCCGCTAAAGTCCTGCCGTAACGATTTCTCGCGCGGGCAATATTGTCCGCGCATCTGCTCTCCCGGCGTAACCTGCATTTGCCGCTTATACTTGTGGCAAACGGACACGTTCAGGGAGGCATCAAGTGAAGAAACTCACCGATAAGCAAAAGTCCCGTCTTTGGGAACTTCAGCGTAATCGTAATTTCCAGGCCAGCCGCCGTCTCGAAGGTGTCGAGAGCCCCTTGGTGACGCTTACTGCCGCTGAGGCTTTGGTGCGCCTTGAAGAGCTAAGGAGGCACTATGAGCGATAAGTTCGGAGAAGGGCGCGACCCGTATCTTTATCCTGGCCTCGACATCATGCGTAACCGACTGGATATCCGCCAACAGCAGCGACTGGAGCAGGCCGCTTACGAAATGACGGCGCTGCGCGCCGCGACCATTGAGCTTGGTCCGCTGATGCGCGGTTTACCCCATTTGCGTGCTATTCATCGCCAGCTTTATCAGGATATTTTCGACTGGGCGGGCCAATTACGCGAAGTTGACATTTATCAAGGAGATACACCATTCTGCCACTTTGCCTATATCGAAAAAGAGGGCAATGCCCTGATGCAGGATCTGGAGGAAGAAGGTTATCTGGTCGGCCTTGAGAAAGAGAAGTTCGTTGAGCGGCTGGCACACTACTATTGTGAAATCAACGTCCTGCACCCATTCCGCGCGGGAAGTGGCCTTGCGCAGCGTATCTTCTTCGAACAACTGGCGATTCATGCTGGCTATCAATTGAGCTGGCAGGGCATCGAAAAAGAGGTGTGGAATCAGGCTAATCAGAGCGGGGCAATGGGCGATCTCTCTGCGCTGAAGACGATATTTAGCAAAGTGGTAAGCGAAGCCGGGGAATCTGAGTAAAATAGCGCGGTTCTTTCGTACCGGAGCCGCCATGATCCTGCTTATTGATAACTACGATTCTTTCACCTGGAACCTCTACCAGTATTTTTGTGAACTGGGGACGGATGTGCTGGTTAAGCGCAACGATGCGTTGACGCTGACGGATATTGACGCCCTTAAACCGCAGAAAATTGTCATATCGCCTGGACCCTGTACGCCAGATGAAGCCGGGATTTCCCTTGAGGTTATTCGTCACTATGCCGGACGGTTGCCGATTCTTGGCGTTTGCCTGGGGCATCAGGCGATGGCGCAGGTTTTCGGCGCTAAAGTGGTACGCGCCGCAAAGGTAATGCACGGCAAAACCTCACCCATTACGCATAACGGCGAAGGCGTATTTCAGGGGCTGGCAAATCCATTAACCGTGACGCGCTACCATTCACTGGTGGTGGACCCCGACTCGCTGCCGGAGTGTTTTGAAGTGACCGCCTGGAGCGAGACCCACGAGATTATGGGGATTCGCCATCGCCAGTGGGATCTCGAAGGGGTGCAATTTCATCCGGAAAGTATTCTTAGCGAACAGGGGCATCAGTTGCTGGCTAATTTCCTGCATCGCTGATTTCTGGTTGCCATTTAATGATTTTTTATGCATATTTTGTGATTATAATTTCATAATGATTTATGCGTAACAGGGTGATCATGAGATGGCAACTGAACAAACAGCAATTACACGCGCGACTTTCGATGAAGTGATTCTGCCGATTTATGCACCGGCAGAGTTTATTCCGGTAAAAGGCCAGGGTAGCCGAATCTGGGATCAACAGGGTAAGGAGTATGTCGATTTCGCGGGGGGGATTGCGGTTACGGCGTTAGGTCATTGCCATCCGGCGCTGGTGGAAGCGTTAAAAACCCAGGGCGAAACCTTGTGGCATATCAGCAACGTTTTCACCAATGAACCAGCATTACGTCTTGGGCGTAAACTGATTGAGGCGACCTTTGCCGAACGAGTGGTGTTTATGAACTCCGGGACGGAAGCCAACGAAACTGCCTTTAAACTGGCACGTCATTACGCTTGTGTGCGCCATAGCCCGTTCAAAACCAAAATTATTGCCTTCCATAACGCCTTTCATGGCCGATCATTGTTTACCGTCTCGGTGGGCGGCCAGCCGAAATATTCTGACGGCTTTGGGCCAAAACCGGCAGACATTATTCATGTTCCCTTTAACGATCTCCACGCGGTGAAAGCAGTGATGGATGATCATACCTGCGCAGTGGTTGTTGAGCCGATTCAGGGCGAGGGCGGCGTGACGGCTGCGACGCCGGAGTTTCTGCAGGGCTTGCGTGAACTGTGCGATCAACATCAGGCATTGCTGGTATTTGATGAAGTGCAGTGCGGGATGGGGCGGACAGGCGATTTATTTGCCTATATGCACTACGGCGTGACGCCGGATATTCTGACCTCCGCCAAAGCGTTAGGCGGTGGTTTCCCGATTAGCACCATGCTGACCACGGCGGAGATTGCGTCTGCGTTTCATCCTGGCTCGCACGGTTCCACCTACGGTGGTAATCCACTAGCCTGTGCGGTCGCTGGGGCGGCGTTTGATATCATCAATACGCCGGTCGTGCTGGAAGGCATTCAGGCGAAACGTCAGCGTTTTGTTGAGCATTTGCAGAAGATTGATCAGCAGTACGATGTGTTTAGCGATATTCGCGGCATGGGGCTGTTGATTGGTGCGGAGTTGAAACCACAATACAAAGGTAAGGCGCGTGATTTCCTTTATGCGGGTGCGGATGCAGGTGTAATGGTGCTGAACGCCGGACCAGATGTGGTGCGTTTTGCGCCGTCGCTGGTGGTGGAAGATGCGGATATCGACGAAGGGATGCAGCGTTTTGCCCGCGCAGTGGCGAAGGTGATTGCGGCGTAAAACGGGAGTAAGCCTGATAAGACGCGGTAAGCGTCGCACCAGGCAAAGGGCGTCGGATACGGCGTATGTGCCTTATCTGACCCTCGATTTTGTTCTGGCGATGAATAAATTACGCCTTCGAATCCCGCAACTTGCGACTCAACCAAATCCCGTGGTGTGGTCGCTGCCGCCAGGCCATTGCTGAAATGGTGTGCATCGTATTCAGATGGCCAATAACGCGTTGTAAATGCTGCTCCAGCGTGCCGGACGCACCTTCGTGTGGCAGCATCTCTGGCGAGTCGATGATATTGGCGTCACCAGAACTACCCGGTTCATCATATTCCAGTCGTTGCTGACAACGCTGAATGGCGATTTCACAAGACTGCAAGTACTCCTGCGCCAGTTCCGGCGGCAATGACCGGTGTTCCCGCGCCAGTGTGGTCATGGCATTGATATGTTCAACAATAAACTGACTATGTGTTACCCACAGTTTCATGTCTGCCAGATAATGGCTGTTAAACGCCGGTTCCTGCATCGCCTGATTCAGCGAGTTATACAGGGTGTTATGCGCCTGATTCACCCGCATTCGCTGCCAGGCAAGTGGCGTGGGTTGCGGATCTTTACTGAGGATCAGACGAATAGCCTCCTGGTAAGTTTCTAAGGCGTCATGGGCGTTCTTGCGCAGTAAACCACTCTGCCACTGCGGCCACAGCCATACCGTGCCACCGAAGGCAATCAGACAGCCGATGATGGTATCAATGAGGCGTGGGATGATGTATTGCTCACCATTCAGCCACAGCAGTTGCAGGGTATACACAGCGGTAATGGTAAAACCGACCGTCGCCCAGCCGTAGTTCTTACGCAATATCAGATAGCTGGCGAGCGTGGTAATCAGCATCAATGTCAGGGTGTAACCTTCGGGAATTTTAAAGTGCAGCGCAACACCCGCAATGATTAACCCGACCACGGTTCCCACAGAACGATTCACAATCCGCAGGCGAGTAGCGCCATAACCATTTTGCGTCACCAATAATACCGTCATTAATATCCAATAGGATTTCGGCAAATGCAGCGCGGTGCCCATCAGGCTGGCAACACTCAGCATCACACTCAATCGTCCGGCATTACGCAGCGCTGGCGATTTCAGGGAAAGATAGCTTTTCAGCGCCGGGAGTAACGGCATTCGCCGCTGTTTATCTGCCAGCAGATCGCGGGAATAAAGTGGTTTTTGCGTTCGTAGCACGCGGGCGATGCGACTAAAGTGCCAGTAGCAAAATTGTCCCACGGGGTTATCCGGATGCTGGCGGGCGATTTTTTCCAGCGCGCCAATTTGCTTATCCATCGTAAAACGTGTCGGCAGGCGATGATAAAGAATGTCATCAGCCAGCACGCGCAGGCGGGCGGCGACAGTTTGTGCATTCCAGCGGATAACCTCCTCCGCATGGCTCCGCTCGACCAGCTTTTGCACCTCTTCCGGCTGATGCAAACTGACCGAGATATGTTCCTGTAAGTCCAGCGCCTCCTGGAAAATACGCAGCATCCGCTTGTAGTCCGTATTATTTTGCGCGGAAAGCATATGCATTTGCTGATAGCACTGGGTAATTAAATCGACCGCTTTTTGCTGACGCACCAACAATGGTGGCAGAGCATTTTCGGGATCGGTGTGCTGAGTAAGCAGGCTGTATTTGGCTTCACAGTAATCCGCCAGTTCACGGTACAGCAGGCTAAGCGACTCGCGTAACGGTTGCTCACGCCAGAGCCAGAACCAGAACCAGTTAAACAGTCCATACCAGA
Organism: Escherichia sp. KTE159; assembly: GCF_000408805.1. Lineage (NCBI taxonomy): Bacteria > Pseudomonadati > Pseudomonadota > Gammaproteobacteria > Enterobacterales > Enterobacteriaceae > Escherichia > Escherichia sp. KTE159. Next base: position 3,212,613 of record NZ_KE137292.1, on the reverse strand, counting down.
GCGTGCCTAACGCGTAGATAAGCAACGGTTCCCAGACCGGCATATATCCCGCCAGACTGAGGGTAAAAATGGCGGCGAGTAGCGATGCGGGAAGTAATTTTGCATGCAATGGCCCTAACTCAGCAGTGACGCCAAGTATCAACGTTAACCCCGTCAGCAGAAAGGGTAGGGGGATATCTTTTTCCAGCAGCAGTTGCGTTAGCAAGCTACAAGTGGCAAACAGCGACGCACCAATGATTAAGCGTTTGAAAAAACGCTTATGAGGAGTATCAAGCCCCGCAATATTGCAACAGGCGGGGACGAGAGAAAAGAGCAGCCCGAGTCTTAATTCGCCAAGCAATAGACCAACGGCCACGGGCAAACATAGCACCAGTGTTTGTCGTAGTGCGTAGTTGATGTCGGGATGATAAATCAGTCTGCGCCACATCGGCTTAAACAAAACGGCGCGCTACCAGGTAACGCGCCACTCCGATGGGATCAACGGGTGCCGTAAACGACGATGGTTTTTCCGTGTGCAGAGATCAGGTTCTGATCTTCCAGCATTTTCAGAATACGTCCCACGGTTTCACGAGAACAGCCAACAATCTGACCGATTTCCTGACGGGTAATTTTGATTTGCATACCGTCCGGGTGAGTCATGGCATCGGGTTGTTTCGCCAGATTCAGCAGTGTCTGTGCAATACGACCTGTAACGTCGAGGAATGCCAGGTTGCCCACTTTCTCTGAAGTGACTTGCAGACGACGCGCCATCTGTGCGGAGAGACGCATCAGAATATCCGGGTTCACCTGAATTAATTGACGGAATTTTTTGTAGGAAATCTCAGCTACTTCACAGGCGGTTTTCGCACGTACCCATGCGCTACGTTCCTGGCCTTCTTCAAACAGGCCCAATTCGCCAATAAAATCACCCTGATTCAGATAGGAGAGGATCATTTCTTTACCCTCCTCGTCTTTAATCAGCACTGCCACAGAGCCTTTAACGATGTAATACAGCGTTTCCGCTTTTTCACCCTGGTGAATAAGCGTGCTCTTGGATGGGTACTTATGAATGTGGCAATGAGACAAGAACCATTCGAGAGTCGGGTCTGTTTGCGGTTTGCCAAGCACCATGCGCGGTTATCCTCTGTTATAAGCTTTCTCCAGAGCCAGAAAACGCCGCTGTCTCTGGATTGCCGAAATGTGCTTCCCGCTACCTGGGAAGGGGCTATCAACTGAACTGCACGGTAATGTGACGTCCTTTACATACATGCAGTACATCAATGTATTACTGTAGCATCCTGACTGTTTTAGCATAGCTTTCGCGTTGTGTCTCCTGGTGTCTCGCTTCAGCATGACCCAGGTCGCCTTCCGTTGCGCGATTTGGTCAGTACGCGTACTCTGTCAGGAAAATTGACGCAATGGAGTTCCGATTATGCAAGCGCGTGTGAAGTGGGTCGAAGGGTTAACTTTTTTGGGCGAGTCCGCCTCGGGTCACCAGATTTTAATGGACGGTAACTCTGGCGATAAAGCGCCAAGTCCGATGGAAATGGTGTTGATGGCGGCAGGCGGTTGCAGCGCCATTGATGTGGTTTCTATCCTGCAAAAAGGGCGTCAGGATGTGGTCGATTGTGAAGTAAAATTAACCTCTGAACGCCGCGAAGAGGCACCGCGCCTGTTTACGCACATCAATTTGCATTTTATCGTCACAGGTCACGACCTGAAGGACGCGGCGGTTTCGCGAGCGGTGGATCTCTCTGCCGAGAAGTATTGTTCGGTAGCGCTGATGCTAGAGAAAGCCGTGAATATTACCCACTCCTATGAAGTGATAGCCGCGTGATTTAATGATTAAAATATGATGCCGGATATTATTTTATCCGGCATATAAGAACATTTACTCGATTTTCTTCCCTTCCATCAGTCGTTGTACCAGCGGCAGCATAATTAACTCCATTGCCAGACCCATTTTACCTCCCGGCACCACTAACGTATTGATGTGGGAAATGAATGAGCCTTGTAACATCGCCAGCAGCCAGGGGAAATCGATCCCTTCCAGATTACGAAAATGAATCACCACAAAACTTTCATCCAACGACGGGATGCCTTTTGCAGCGAAAGGGTTAGACGTGTCAACAGTGGGGACGCGCTGGAAGTTGATATGAGTGCGGGAAAACTGCGGCGTGATGTAGTTGATATAGTCTTCCATTGAGCGCACTACCGAGTCCATCACTGCTTCTCGTGAGTGTCCGCGCTCGCCAGTATCGCGGATGAGTTTTTGAATCCACTCCAGGTTAACGATAGGCACGACCCCAACCAATAAATCTACATGCTGCGCGACGTTATGTTGTGGCGTAACCACGCCGCCGTGCAATCCTTCATAAAACAGCACATCGGTCGGTTCTGGCAGCGCCTGCCACGGGGTAAACGTACCGGGCACCTGGTTCCACGGCACGGCTTCATCGTAGGTGTGCAGATATTTGCGCGACTGGCCTTTGCCGCTCAGCCCGTATTCAGTGAAGGTTTGTTCCAGCAGGCCGAAGTCGTTGGCCTCGGGACCGAAGTAGCTGATATGCCGCCCGGCATCGCGCGCTTTGCGGATCGCCATGTCCATTTCCGGGCGGGTGTAACGGTGAAAACTGTCGCCTTCCACCTCGGCTGCATGCAGATTTAACTGCGCGAATATTTTACGAAACGCGAGGCTGGTGGTGGTGGTCCCCGCGCCGCTGGATCCTGTTACTGCAATGACCGGATGTTTGGCAGACATAGTAACTCCATGACCTGGCTATCATTATTATCTTGTCCGCCGACGGTTGCAGGTTATTCGCGAAACTGACTACGCGGCATGATATTGACCGTTTCGTGCAGCTCCGACCATACCAGCACCGCTTCTCCGCATTGTAGCTGGCGTTTGACGTCGGCGGTTTTCTGTTCAAGTGTACGCTCATGTTCACCATAATCTGTGCCTTCGCGTAACACAAAACTTTCAATTAAATTTTCCAGCGTTTCGGGGGAGAGGTCTTGCCAGGGAATCAACATGATTTCGCCTCCAGATACATTGATAACCAGTCAGGAATGCGTGACTCAAGCCACATTTGCGGGTGGAGTAACGTACCGCTAATGAAGCCAACGTGACCGCCATGTTCGGTCAGTTGATACTCCACCTGCGTGGGTAAATTTTCCGGTTTAGGGATCACCTGATGATCCATAAACGGATCGTCTTTGGCATGAATAATTAGCGTCGGTTTGGCGATCCGATTGAGCAGCGGCATGGCGCTACACTGACGATAATAGTCGATGGCGTCGGCATAGCCGTGAATTTTGGCGGTGATCAGATCGTCAAATTCGCGGATGCGGCGCACCGATTTCAACTGCGAGAGATCTATCGGCAGTGTTCCGGGGTACGCCTTCAGTTTACGCGCTGCATTGGCTTTTAACAGATTCACCAGGTAACGCTGATAAACGCGGGAGAAGCCTTTATCCATGTGATAGCTACAGGCTTCCAGCATAAACGGCGCGGAGACAATTACCGCCGCCTCAATCGGGACGTCATTGCCTTCTTTAGCCAGCAGACAAGCCAGCATATTACCGCCAAGCGAATAGCCCACGGCAGCCGTTGGCGCATGACCAAATTCGCGTTGTAGCCAGCGTAAAAACCAACTGGCATCTTCCGTCTCACCAGAGTGATAAATGCGGTGCATCCGGTTTGGTTCACCGCTACAACCGCGAAAATGCATCACTACGCCAAGCCAACCACGCTTTTGCGCTGCCTCGACCAGACCATGTGCGTAAGGGCTATTCAGACTGCCTTCGAGACCATGAAAAACCACCAGACGCGGTTTATGTTGCGCTTGTGTGGGATCTTCACTCCACGCGAGATCGACAAAATCACCGTCAGGCAATTCCAGCCGCTGCCAGTGTGGGGTGAATTTCACCTGACGACGAAACAGACGCGGTAGCATGGTTTGCAAATGGCAATTACTGAAGCCGCGCATGGGGGTGAATTCAGCACTACTGCTGGCGTCGTTAAGATCGGTCGTCGTTACTTGCGCCATTAGTTGCTTTGGCCTTCCAGCAGCATTTGTTCCAGTTGCTCCTGGGCTTCCAGCCATGCCATTTCGCACTCTTCCAGCCCGGATTTGGCGCTGGCTTGCTGTTGCAGACAAGCGGTCAGTTCTGCTTTACGGCTCTGGTCGTATAGCTCGCTGTCGCCCAATTTTTCTTCTGCCTGTGCCAGTTGTGCATTCAGCTTTTCCATCTCTTTTTCCAGACGGGCGATTTCTTTACGTAGCGGCTGGGTTTGCGCACGCAGCTCTGCTTCCCGACGCTTCTGATCTTTACGTGCCTGGGCGCTGTTAGCGTTTTCTTTCGGCGCTTCGTCAGATTGGTTTTCCTGCTTCTGAACGTCGCTCAACCACTGTTGATAATCCTCCAGATCGCCATCGAACGGTTCGACTTTACGATCGTGAACCAGATAGAGATCGTCAGTGGTGGAACGCAGTAAGTGACGGTCGTGCGAAACGACAACCAGCGCGCCTTCAAACTCGATCAACGCTTCGGTTAGTGCCTGGCGCATGTCGAGGTCAAGGTGGTTGGTCGGTTCGTCGAGCAGCAGCAGATTCGGACGCTGCCAGACGATCAGCGCCAGCACCAGCCGTGCTTTTTCCCCACCGGAGAAACGGCGGGTTTCTTCCGTTACTTTATCGCCCTGGAAACCAAAGCCGCCGAGGTAGTCTCGCAGTTTTTGTTCCAGCTCTTGCGGTGCTAAACGCGCCAGATGTTGAATGGGCGATTCATCTGCGCGCAGGTATTCCAGTTGATGCTGGGCGAAGTAACCGAGTTTAATCCCTTTCGCCAGGCCAATTTCACCGCTAATCGGCGCAAGTTCACCGGCTAACAATTTGATTAATGTTGATTTACCTGCGCCGTTGCGGCCTAACAGACCAATGCGCGAACCGGGGACCAGATTCAGTTTGATCGAGTCGAGAATAATGCGATCGCCATAACCCGCGCTGACCTTTTCCATCTTCAGCAATGGATTAGGCAGGCTTTCCGGCGCGCGGAAGCTAAAACGGAAAGGGTTATCGACGTGCGCGGGGGCAATCAGCTCCATGCGCTCGAGCATCTTAATGCGGCTCTGGGCTTGCTTCGCTTTGGTGGCTTTGGCGCGGAAACGGTCGATATAACTTTGCAGATGCGCCACGCGCTCCTGCTGGCTTTCGTACATCGCCTGTTGCTGCGCCAGACGGGTGGCGCGCTGCACTTCAAACGAACTGTAGTTGCCGGTGTACTCGAACATGCTTTGTTGTTCGATATGAATGATTTTATCGACGATCGGATCGAGGAAGTCGCGGTCGTGAGAGATAAGGATCAGCGTGCCCTGATAGCTCTTCAGCCATTTTTCCAGCCAGATAACTGCATCGAGATCGAGGTGGTTAGTCGGTTCGTCGAGCAGCAGCAAGTCTGAACGGCAAATCAGTGCCTGGGCGAGGTTAAGGCGCATTCGCCAGCCACCAGAGAAATCGCTCACCGGATACTCCAGTTGCTCATTGCTGAAACCGAGGCCATGCAGCAGGCTGGCGGCGCGGGAGCGAATACTCCACGCGTCGATAGCATCCAGCTTGCCGTGAATGGTCGCAATGGCATGTCCGTCGTTACGTTCGTTAGCATCCTGAAGTTGCGCTTCCAGTTGGCGATATTCGCGGTCGCCATCAATGACATATTCCAGTGCCGCTTGCGGTAGCGCCGGCGTTTCCTGATTCACCCACGCCAGTTGCCAGCTACCAGGAAAGGTGTAGCTGCCGCCGTCGGCGCTGATTTCATTTTTCAGCAATGCCAGTAGGGTAGATTTACCGCAGCCGTTTTTACCCACCAGGCCGACTTTCTGGCCAGGGTTAATAGTGGCGGTGGCATTATCCAGCAGGACGCGCACGCCGCGACGAATTTGTAACGAGGAGAAAACAATCATAAGGCGCCGTATGTTCAGACTATGTTAAATTATCATTATGATAATGTAGTGTATGGGCGAGCTGCCGCTCCGGGCGCAATGGTAGCCCAAAACAGCGACTATACACAAAACCATACCGGGAGGGGGATGATGTCTCAGCCAGCGAAAGTTTTGCTGCTGTATGCCCATCCGGAATCTCAGGACTCGGTGGCAAACCGGGTACTGCTTAAACCGGCCACGCAGCTCAGCAATGTTACCGTGCACGACCTTTACGCGCACTATCCCGATTTTTTTATTGATATTCCCCGTGAGCAGGCATTACTGCGTGAGCACGAGGTGATTGTTTTTCAGCATCCGCTTTATACCTACAGTTGCCCGGCGTTACTGAAAGAGTGGCTTGACCGGGTGTTAAGCCGTGGGTTTGCCAGCGGGCCGGGAGGAAACCAACTGGCGGGAAAGTACTGGCGTAGCGTGATCACCACCGGCGAACCAGAAAGTGCCTACCGTTATGACGCGCTGAATCGTTATCCGATGAGCGATGTTCTGCGCCCCTTTGAACTGGCAGCGGGCATGTGCCGGATGCATTGGTTAAGCCCCATCATTATTTACTGGGCGAGACGGCAAAGCGCACAGGAGCTGGCGAGTCACGCCAGAGCCTACAGCGACTGGCTGGCAAATCCGCTGCCCGTGGGAGGTCGCTGATGGAAGGTTCCGATTTTTTACTTGCAGGAGTGCTGTTTCTCTTCGCGGCGGTGGCTGCGGTGCCACTGGCATCGCGGCTGGGCATTGGTGCGGTGTTGGGATATTTGCTGGCTGGAATTGCGATTGGTCCGTGGGGACTGGGGTTTATTAGCGACGTCGATGAGATCCTCCACTTTTCGGAACTTGGCGTGGTGTTCCTGATGTTTATCATCGGGCTCGAGTTGAATCCTTCCAAGCTCTGGCAATTGCGGCGCTCCATTTTTGGCGTCGGCGCAGCGCAGGTGCTGTTAAGCGCGGCGTTGCTGGCAGGATTATTGATGCTGACGGACTTTGCCTGGCAGGCGGCAGTTGTGGGGGGAATTGGTCTGGCGATGTCTTCAACCGCAATGGCGTTGCAGCTAATGCGCGAGAAAGGGATGAATCGCAGCGAATCCGGTCAGTTAGGTTTCTCGGTGTTGCTGTTTCAGGATCTGGCGGTGATCCCGGCGCTGGCGTTAGTGCCGTTATTGGCGGGATCGGCAGACGAACATTTCGACTGGATGAAGGTCGGCATGAAGGTGCTGGCGTTTGTCGGCATGTTGATCGGCGGGCGCTATTTGCTGCGCCCGGTATTTCGCTTTATTGCGGCTTCAGGTGTGCGGGAAGTATTCACCGCCGCGACGTTACTGCTGGTGCTGGGGTCTGCGTTATTTATGGATGCGCTGGGGCTGTCGATGGCGCTCGGTACGTTTATTGCGGGCGTGTTGCTGGCGGAGAGCGAATATCGCCATGAACTGGAAACGGCTATCGATCCGTTTAAAGGCTTGCTGCTTGGACTGTTTTTTATCTCCGTCGGGATGTCGCTCAACCTTGGGGTGCTTTATACCCATCTTCTGTGGGTGGTGATAAGTGTGGTTGTGCTGGTAGCGGTGAAAATTCTCGTGCTGTATCTGCTGGCGAGGCTGTATGGCGTGCGCAGCTCCGAGCGGATGCAGTTTGCTGGTGTGCTGAGTCAGGGCGGTGAGTTTGCCTTTGTGCTCTTTTCTACAGCCTCTTCACAACGATTGTTTCAGGGCGATCAGATGGCGCTGTTGTTGGTGACAGTTACGCTTTCCATGATGACCACACCGCTGTTGATGAAGCTTGTGGATAAGTGGCTATCCCGCCAGTTCAACGCCCCGGAAGAAGAGGATGAAAAACCGTGGGTAAACGATGATAAACCGCAAGTGATTGTGGTGGGCTTCGGACGTTTTGGTCAGGTGATTGGTCGTTTGCTGATGGCGAATAAAATGCGCATTACCGTGCTGGAGCGGGATATCAGCGCGGTTAACCTGATGCGCAAATATGGCTACAAAGTATATTACGGCGACGCTACGCAAGTTGACCTGTTGCGCTCTGCGGGTGCAGAAGCCGCAGAATCCATCGTCATTACCTGCAATGAACCGGAAGACACCATGAAACTGGTGGAAATATGCCAGCAACACTTCCCGCATTTGCATATTCTTGCGCGAGCGCGCGGACGTGTGGAAGCGCATGAGTTATTACAGGCAGGGGTGACGCAGTTTTCCCGTGAAACATTCTCCAGTGCGTTAGAGCTGGGGCGCAAAACGCTGGTTACGCTTGGGATGCACCCGCATCAGGCACAGCGGGCACAGCTCCATTTTCGTCGCCTGGATATGCGTATGTTGCGGGAGTTAATCCCGATGCATGCCGATACCGTACAAATTTCTCGCGCCAGGGAAGCCCGACGCGAACTGGAAGAGATTTTCCAGCGTGAGATGCAACAAGAACGACGTCAGTTCGACGGCTGGGATGAATTTGAGTAGAGGGTGAATATGGCAATACGAAAACGCTTTATCGCTGGTGCAAAATGTCCAGCCTGTCAGGCGCAGGATTCAATGGCGATGTGGCGCGAAAATAATATTGATATTGTTGAATGCGTTAAGTGCGGACACCAAATGCGGGAAGCGGATAAAGAAGCCCGCGATCACGTTCGCAAAGATGAGCAAGTTATCGGGATTTTTTATCCGGACTAGCGATATGCGCTGAGTTTTTTTAAGCTAGTGAGTACACGGCTGCAGAATTCCGCTACAATCTGCGCCACAATTCTTCCCATGCTCAGGAGATATCATGAAAGTAGCAAAAGACCTGGTGGTCAGCCTGGCCTATCAGGTACGTACAGAAGACGGTGTGTTGGTTGATGAGTCTCCGGTGAGTGCGCCGCTGGACTACCTGCATGGTCACGGTTCCCTGATCTCTGGCCTGGAAACGGCGCTGGAAGGTCATGAAGTTGGCGACAAATTTGATGTCGCTGTTGGCGCGAACGACGCTTACGGTCAGTACGACGAAAACCTGGTTCAGCGCGTTCCTAAAGACGTATTTATGGGCGTTGACGAACTGCAGGTGGGTATGCGCTTCCTGGCTGAAACCGACCAGGGTCCAGTACCGGTTGAAATCACTGCCGTTGAAGACGATCACGTTGTGGTTGACGGTAACCACATGCTGGCTGGTCAGAATCTGAAATTCAACGTTGAAGTTGTGGCGATTCGTGAAGCGACCGAAGAGGAACTGGCTCACGGTCACGTTCATGGTGCGCACGATCATCACCACGATCACGACCACGACGGTTGCTGCGGCGGTCATGGCCACGATCACGGTCATGAACACGGTGGCGAAGGTTGCTGTGGCGGTAAAGGTAACGGCGGTTGCGGTTGCCACTAAGGCTGAACAGGTGACAAAAAAGCGGGGAATTCCCCGCTTTTTTTCGCCTCAATAGTGCGGAGGTGGCGTTTCTTCAGCCTGTGACGCGATGTTCGACGGCTGACTGGCTTTTAACTTCTCGGTCAGCAGACGCAGATGATCGCGCAGTTTTGCCATCTCCATTTCATGAGCGGTCACCGTGACGTTCAGTTCTTCAATGGTGATTTCCTGAAAAGCCAGTCGGCTCTCCAGCTCTGCCAGGCGTGCTTCCATTGATAAATCCTGCATGATTCACCTCTTTTGTCGAATGGTCGCCGCGGATTCTACTTAACTTTGTTGCCAGAGACAGCACTCATTTTGTGGCATCGAAACTAATTTAAACAAAAAGAGTCTGAAAATAGATGATAATAGGGCGTGTCTGTATGTAGATTTATCCGACAACGCTTTATAGTACCCTTCTGATAATAGTTAACCCTGGGGTGAGATGCCCCGATCCTGGAGATATGGATGAAATCACTGTTTAAAGTAACGCTGCTGGCGACCACAATGGCTGTTGCCCTGCATACACCAATCACTTTTGCTGCCGAAGCGGCGAAACCTGCTACAACTGCTGACAGCAAAGCAGCGTTCAAAAATGACGATCAGAAATCAGCTTACGCACTGGGCGCTTCGCTGGGTCGTTACATGGAAAATTCTCTGAAAGAACAAGAAAAGTTGGGCATTAAACTGGATAAAGATCAGCTGATCGCTGGCGTTCAGGATGCATTTGCTGATAAGAGCAAACTTTCCGATCAAGAGATCGAACAGACTCTGCAAGCGTTTGAAGCACGCGTGAAATCCTCCGCTCAGGCGAAGATGGAAAAAGATGCGGCTGATAACGAAGCGAAAGGTAAAGAGTACCGCGAGAAATTTGCCAAAGAGAAAGGTGTGAAAACCTCTTCTACTGGCCTGGTGTATCAAGTCCTGGATGCCGGTAAAGGTGAAGCACCGAAAGACAGCGACACTGTTGTGGTGAACTACAAAGGTACGCTGATCGACGGTAAAGAGTTCGATAACTCTTACACCCGTGGTGAACCGCTCTCCTTCCGTCTGGATGGTGTAATCCCGGGCTGGACTGAAGGTCTGAAGAACATTAAGAAAGGCGGCAAGATTAAGCTGGTTATTCCACCAGAACTGGCTTACGGCAAAGCGGGTGTTCCGGGGATCCCACCGAATTCTACCCTGGTGTTTGACGTAGAGCTGCTGGATGTGAAACCAGCGCCGAAGGCTGATACGAAGCCAGAAGCAGATGCTAAAGCAGCAGATTCTGCTAAAAAATAAGCATTAAAAACCGCCGCCTGACCAGGCGGCGGTTTTTTTATTGCAGGCCGGATATAATTAGTGCTGGAAAGCGGAACCTCCGCTGTATTAATTTAATTACCCGCATCATTAATGAGCCTGCCCTGAAAAGTTAACGACAGGCTCCTGAAAAGGAGTGTTTTTTTTCATGTCCAGGTCGCTTTTAACCAACGAAACCAGTGAGTTGGATTTACTGGATCAACGTCCTTTCGACCAGACCGATTTTGATATTCTGAAATCCTACGAAGCGGTGGTGGACGGGTTAGCGATGCTCATTGGCTCCCACTGTGAAATCGTTTTGCACTCTTTGCAGGATTTAAAATGTTCAGCCATTCGTATTGCCAACGGTGAACATACAGGCCGGAAGATTGGTTCGCCAATTACCGATCTGGCGCTGCGTATGCTGCACGATATGACGGGGGCGGATAGCAGCGTTTCTAAATGCTACTTTACTCGCGCCAAAAGCGGAGTATTAATGAAGTCCCTGACAATCGCCATTCGTAACCGCGAACAGCGAGTGATTGGTCTGCTATGTATCAATATGAATCTTGATGTTCCTTTCTCGCAGATTATGAGCACTTTTGTGCCGCCAGAAACCCCGGATGTCGGTTCAAGCGTCAACTTTGCCTCTTCTGTTGAAGATCTGGTTACCCAAACGCTGGAGTTCACCATTGAAGAAGTGAACGCCGATCGCAATGTTTCTAATAACGCCAAAAATCGCCAGATCGTGCTGAATCTTTACGAGAAAGGCATCTTCGACATCAAAGACGCGATCAACCAGGTGGCTGACCGTCTGAATATCTCCAAACATACTGTCTATCTCTATATCCGTCAGTTCAAGAGCGGTGATTTCCAGGGGCAAGATAAGTAATGCGTTTTGCCATCGTGGTAACCGGGCCAGCATACGGTACGCAACAGGCGAGTAGTGCTTTTCAGTTTGCGCAGGCGCTGATAGCCGAAGGTCATGAGCTGAGTTGCGTCTTTTTCTACCGGGAAGGTGTCTACAACGCCAACCAGTTGACCTCTCCCGCGAGTGATGAATTTGACCTTGTGCGCGGCTGGCAGCAATTGAATACACAACACGGCGTGATGCTGAATATCTGTGTGGCGGCAGCATTACGTCGCGGTATTGTCGATGAAACCGAGGCTGGAAGATTAGGTCTGGCATCAGCTAATCTCCAGCCGGGCTTTACCTTAAGTGGCCTTGGCGCTCTGGCGGAAGCCTCGCTGACCTGCGACAGGGTGGTACAGTTCTGATGAAACGAATTGCGTTTGTCTTTTCTACTGCACCCCACGGCACAGCGGCTGGCCGTGAAGGATTAGATGCATTACTCGCAACCTCCGCATTAACTGACGATATTGCAGTTTTCTTTATTGCCGATGGTGTTTTTCAAATTCTGCCAGGCCAAAAGCCCGATGTAGTGCTGGCGCGTGATTACATCGCTACCTTTAAACTGCTGGGGCTTTACGACATTGAACAGTGTTGGGTTTGTGCGGCTTCACTACGTGAACGCGGGTTAAATCCGGAGACACCATTGGTCGTGGAAGCCACGCCGCTCGAAGCTGAAACATTACGTCGTGAGCTTGGCAATTATGATGTTATTTTAAGATTTTGAGGCGTCCATGCTGCACACATTACATCGCTCCCCCTGGTTGACGGATTTTTCTGCACTGCTGCGTCTGCTCGGTGAGGGCGACGAACTGCTGTTATTGCAGGATGGCGTAACTGCCGCAGTTGACGGTAACCGCTACCTTGAAAGTCTACGTAATGCCCCCATTAAGGTCTATGCCCTGAACGAAGACCTCATTGCTCGCGGTTTGAGTGGTCAAATTTCGAACGATATCATCCGAATTGACTATACTGATTTCGTCAGACTTACGGTTAAGCACACCAGTCAGATGGCCTGGTGACGGCGGGATCGTTGTATATTTCTTGACACCTTTTCGACACCGCCCTAAAATTCGGCGTCCTCATATTGTGTGAGGACGTTTTATTACGTGTTTACGAAGCAAAAGCTAAAACCAGGAGCTATTTAATGGCAACAGTTAACCAGCTGGTACGCAAACCACGTGCTCGCAAAGTTGCGAAAAGCAACGTGCCTGCGCTGGAAGCATGCCCGCAAAAACGTGGCGTATGTACTCGTGTATATACTACCACTCCTAAAAAACCGAACTCCGCACTGCGTAAAGTATGCCGTGTTCGTCTGACTAACGGTTTCGAAGTGACTTCCTACATCGGTGGTGAAGGTCACAACTTGCAGGAACACTCCGTGATCCTGATCCGTGGCGGTCGTGTTAAAGACCTCCCGGGTGTTCGTTACCACACCGTACGTGGTGCGCTTGACTGCTCCGGCGTTAAAGACCGTAAGCAGGCTCGTTCCAAGTATGGCGTGAAGCGTCCTAAGGCTTAATGGTTCTCCGTTAAGTAAGGCCAAACGTTTTAAATTAATGTCAAACTAAACTCGTAGAGTTTTGGACAATCCTGAATTAACAACGGAGTATTTCCATGCCACGTCGTCGCGTCATTGGTCAGCGTAAAATTCTGCCAGATCCGAAGTTCGGATCAGAACTGCTGGCTAAATTTGTAAATATCCTGATGGTAGATGGTAAAAAATCTACTGCTGAATCTATCGTATACAGCGCGCTGGAGACCCTGGCTCAGCGTTCTGGTAAATCTGAACTGGAAGCATTCGAAGTAGCTCTCGAAAACGTGCGCCCGACTGTCGAAGTTAAGTCTCGCCGCGTTGGTGGTTCTACTTATCAGGTCCCAGTTGAAGTCCGTCCGGTTCGTCGTAATGCTCTGGCAATGCGTTGGATCGTTGAAGCTGCTCGTAAACGCGGTGATAAATCCATGGCTCTGCGCCTGGCGAACGAACTTTCCGATGCTGCAGAAAACAAAGGCACTGCAGTTAAGAAACGTGAAGACGTTCACCGTATGGCCGAAGCCAACAAGGCGTTCGCACACTACCGTTGGTAATCCCTTCGGAGTTTTAGTCACCAGGCGGGCGCTTCCAGTAAGCAGCCCGCTTTGGGCTACTTAAATTGAACGCCTAAAAGATAAACGAGGAAACAAATGGCTCGTACAACACCCATCGCACGCTACCGTAACATCGGTATCAGTGCGCACATCGACGCCGGTAAAACCACTACTACCGAACGTATTCTGTTCTACACCGGTGTAAACCATAAAATCGGTGAAGTTCATGACGGCGCTGCAACCATGGACTGGATGGAGCAGGAGCAGGAACGTGGTATTACCATCACTTCCGCTGCGACTACTGCATTCTGGTCTGGTATGGCTAAGCAGTATGAGCCGCATCGCATCAACATCATCGACACCCCGGGGCACGTTGACTTCACAATCGAAGTAGAACGTTCCATGCGTGTTCTCGATGGTGCGGTAATGGTTTACTGCGCAGTTGGTGGTGTTCAGCCGCAGTCTGAAACCGTATGGCGTCAGGCAAACAAATATAAAGTTCCGCGCATTGCGTTCGTTAACAAAATGGACCGCATGGGTGCGAACTTCCTGAAAGTTGTTAACCAGATCAAAACCCGTCTGGGCGCGAACCCGGTTCCGCTGCAGTTGGCGATTGGTGCTGAAGAACATTTCACCGGTGTTGTTGACCTGGTGAAAATGAAAGCTATCAACTGGAACGATGCTGACCAGGGCGTAACCTTCGAATACGAAGATATCCCGGCAGACATGGTTGAACTGGCTAACGAATGGCACCAGAACCTGATCGAATCCGCGGCTGAAGCTTCTGAAGAGCTGATGGAAAAATACCTGGGTGGTGAAGAACTGACTGAAGCAGAAATCAAAGGTGCTCTGCGTCAGCGCGTTCTGAACAACGAAATCATCCTGGTAACCTGTGGTTCTGCGTTCAAGAACAAAGGTGTTCAGGCGATGCTGGATGCGGTAATTGATTACCTGCCATCCCCGGTTGACGTACCTGCGATCAACGGTATCCTGGACGACGGTAAAGACACTCCGGCTGAACGTCACGCAAGTGATGACGAGCCGTTCTCTGCACTGGCGTTCAAAATTGCTACCGACCCGTTTGTTGGTAACCTGACCTTCTTCCGTGTGTACTCCGGTGTGGTTAACTCTGGTGATACCGTACTGAACTCCGTGAAAGCTGCACGTGAGCGTTTCGGCCGTATCGTTCAGATGCATGCTAACAAACGTGAAGAGATCAAAGAAGTTCGCGCGGGCGACATCGCTGCTGCAATCGGTCTGAAAGACGTAACCACTGGTGACACCCTGTGTGACCCGGATGCGCCGATCATTCTGGAACGTATGGAATTCCCTGAGCCGGTAATCTCCATCGCAGTAGAACCGAAAACCAAAGCTGACCAGGAAAAAATGGGTCTGGCTCTGGGCCGTCTGGCTAAAGAAGACCCGTCTTTCCGTGTATGGACTGACGAAGAATCTAACCAGACCATCATCGCGGGTATGGGTGAGCTGCACCTCGACATCATCGTTGACCGTATGAAACGTGAATTCAACGTTGAAGCGAACGTAGGTAAACCGCAGGTTGCTTACCGTGAAACTATCCGCCAGAAAGTTACCGATGTTGAAGGTAAACACGCGAAACAGTCTGGTGGTCGTGGTCAGTATGGTCATGTTGTTATCGACATGTACCCGCTGGAGCCGGGTTCAAACCCGAAAGGCTACGAGTTCATCAACGACATTAAAGGTGGTGTAATCCCTGGCGAATACATCCCGGCCGTTGATAAAGGTATCCAGGAACAACTGAAAGCTGGCCCGCTGGCAGGCTACCCAGTAGTAGACATGGGTATTCGTCTGCACTTCGGTTCTTACCATGACGTTGACTCCTCTGAACTGGCGTTTAAACTGGCTGCTTCTATCGCCTTTAAAGAAGGCTTTAAGAAAGCGAAACCAGTTCTGCTTGAGCCGATCATGAAGGTTGAAGTAGAAACTCCTGAAGAGAACACCGGTGACGTTATCGGTGACTTGAGCCGTCGTCGTGGTATGCTCAAAGGTCAGGAATCTGAAGTTACTGGCGTTAAGATCCACGCTGAAGTACCGCTGTCTGAAATGTTCGGATATGCAACTCAGCTGCGCTCTCTGACCAAAGGTCGCGCATCATACACTATGGAATTCCTGAAGTATGATGAAGCGCCGAGTAACGTTGCTCAGGCCGTAATTGAAGCCCGTGGTAAATAAGCCTCAGGGTTAATACCAAAGTCCCGTGCTCTCTCCTGAAGGGGAGAGCACTATAGTAAGGAATATAGCCGTGTCTAAAGAAAAATTTGAACGTACAAAACCGCACGTTAACGTTGGTACTATTGGCCACGTTGACCACGGTAAAACTACTCTGACCGCTGCAATCACCACCGTACTGGCTAAAACCTACGGCGGTGCTGCTCGTGCATTCGACCAGATCGATAACGCGCCGGAAGAAAAAGCTCGTGGTATCACCATCAACACTTCTCACGTTGAATACGACACCCCGACCCGTCACTACGCACACGTAGACTGCCCGGGGCACGCCGACTATGTTAAAAACATGATCACTGGTGCTGCTCAGATGGATGGCGCGATCCTGGTTGTTGCTGCGACTGACGGCCCGATGCCGCAAACCCGTGAGCACATCCTGCTGGGTCGTCAGGTAGGCGTTCCGTACATCATCGTGTTCCTGAACAAATGCGACATGGTTGATGACGAAGAGCTGCTGGAACTGGTTGAAATGGAAGTTCGTGAACTTCTGTCTCAGTACGACTTCCCGGGCGACGACACTCCGATCGTTCGTGGTTCTGCACTGAAAGCGCTGGAAGGCGACGCAGAGTGGGAAGCGAAAATCCTGGAACTGGCTGGCTTCCTGGATTCTTACATTCCGGAACCAGAGCGTGCGATTGACAAGCCGTTCCTGCTGCCGATCGAAGACGTATTCTCCATCTCCGGTCGTGGTACTGTTGTTACCGGTCGTGTGGAACGCGGTATCATCAAAGTTGGCGAAGAAGTTGAAATCGTTGGTATCAAAGAGACTCAGAAGTCTACCTGTACTGGCGTTGAAATGTTCCGCAAACTGCTGGACGAAGGCCGTGCTGGTGAGAACGTAGGTGTTCTGCTGCGTGGTATCAAACGTGAAGAAATCGAACGTGGTCAGGTACTGGCTAAGCCGGGCACCATCAAGCCGCACACCAAGTTCGAATCTGAAGTGTACATTCTGTCCAAAGATGAAGGCGGCCGTCATACTCCGTTCTTCAAAGGCTACCGTCCGCAGTTCTACTTCCGTACTACTGACGTGACTGGTACTATCGAACTGCCGGAAGGCGTAGAGATGGTAATGCCGGGCGACAACATCAAAATGGTTGTTACCCTGATCCACCCGATCGCGATGGACGACGGTCTGCGTTTCGCAATCCGTGAAGGCGGCCGTACTGTCGGCGCGGGCGTTGTAGCTAAAGTTCTGAGCTAATTACTCGTTAATTAGTTTTGAATTGAAAAGGGCGCTTCGGCGCCCTTTTTGCTGTCCGTAATTTATTCTGGAAATATTTAGTCGTAATTCTTGCTCGCTGTACCGTGGTGCAAATAAAATTGTGCTATTGTAATCATAACTATTCTCATTTACACTTTGCGCAGAATTTGAACGGGAGTAATCATGTACGTTTGTTTGTGTAATGGTGTAAGTGACAAAAAAATTCGTCAGGCGGTACGTCAATTTCATCCTCAGTCTTTTCAACAATTACGTAAGTTTATTCCTGTGGGAAATCAATGTGGTAAGTGCATTCGCGCCGCACGCGAAGTGATGCAGGATGAGTTGATGCAGATGCCCGAATTTAAAGAGATTGCCTGAAGCCCGCGCTTATTTTTTGACATCCCGCTAGCCCCATCTACGCTCTAATAGTGGAAGCGGAGGGACTATAAAATGAAAGGTGATGTTAAAATCATAAATTATCTCAATAAACTATTGGGAAATGAGCTTGTCGCAATCAATCAGTATTTTCTTCATGCCCGGATGTTTAAAAACTGGGGCCTGATGCGCCTTAATGACGTCGAATACCATGAATCCATCGATGAGATGAAACACGCTGATAAATATATCGAGCGTATTTTATTCTTAGAAGGAATCCCCAATTTACAGGATCTGGGTAAGCTGGGAATAGGTGAAGATGTCGAAGAGATGCTGCAGTCCGACCTGCGTTTAGAGTTGGAAGGGGCAAAGGATCTTCGTGAGGCCATCGCCTACGCCGACAATGTCCGTGACTATGTCAGCCGCGATATGATGATCGAAATTCTTGCTGATGAAGAAGGCCATATTGACTGGCTAGAAACTGAACTTGATCTCATTGATAAAATAGGCCTACAGAATTACCTGCAATCACAAATTAAAGTTAATGATTAACTGCCCGTCAGCAGACTATCCCAGCCTACAACGAAACCCGCAGCCGCCAGAAATGGTCCGAAAGGCAGCGGGTTTTTTAATGATGCTTTTCCCCTCATGAGCACACCAATAACAACAGCTCCGCAGGCGAATGACGCAGCAAGAAAAACCAGCCGTGGCAGAAATGCCCATGTATGCCAGGCTCCGAGGGCTGCGAGAAACTTCACATCGCCATAGCCTAATCCTTCTTTATGGCGCAGTATGCGATAACCCCAGTAGATAATGGCGAATGCACCGTAACCGATAATGGCCCCCCATAACGCATCGGCTAAACCGCCAGGGTGACAAATTTGATAAAAAAGAAGCCCGGACCAGAGTAATGGGCAGGTAAACCTGTCAGGCAGCAAGCCATGTTTTGCATCATAGAAAAAAAGCAGGGACGATAAACAAATGTATAAAATCAGAAAAGGAAAGGTGGCATCCATAAAGCATCCTCTGTAAATGGAGTATCACCTTCGAATAAGTCCAGATAATCAGCAACAAAGAATTGCCGACTTTGTTAACCTGGTTCCGGCGAAAAATTCTCTCTTCACAACCTTACATATTTGGTGGAATGTAGTTCGCAATATGCTCACTACGATTAATTTCTACGCGATGCTTGCGTCAGGCTCAGATTTACGTATAATGCGCGGGCTTGTCGTAGTTGACAGCAGGTTCAATCTGAACCTCAGTTAGCTGATTTTGGCTACCTAACAATGCTCCCAATCGGGGAGCTACGTAAGAACGGTTACACTCTCCCATCAATCGTAATGGGTCTGAGGAGTAATCATTTTCGTTTATAAAATAATTGGAGCTCTGGTCTCATGCAGAACCAAAGAATCCGTATCCGCCTGAAAGCGTTTGATCATCGTCTGATCGATCAAGCAACCGCGGAAATCGTCGAGACTGCCAAGCGCACTGGTGCGCAGGTCCGTGGTCCGATCCCGCTGCCGACACGCAAAGAGCGCTTCACTGTTCTGATCTCTCCGCACGTCAACAAAGACGCGCGTGATCAGTACGAAATCCGTACTCACTTGCGTCTGGTTGACATCGTTGAGCCAACCGAGAAAACCGTTGATGCTCTGATGCGTCTGGATCTGGCTGCCGGTGTAGACGTGCAGATCAGCCTGGGTTAATCAGGTCATTGAGCGATTGAGAGGTTGAAACAATGATTGGTTTAGTCGGTAAAAAAGTGGGTATGACCCGTATCTTCACAGAAGACGGCGTTTCTATCCCAGTAACCGTAATCGAAGTTGAAGCAAACCGCGTTACTCAGGTTAAAGACCTGGCTAACGATGGCTACCGTGCTATTCAGGTAACCACCGGTGCTAAAAAAGCTAACCGTGTGACCAAGCCTGAAGCTGGCCACTTTGCTAAAGCTGGCGTAGAAGCTGGCCGTGGTCTGTGGGAATTCCGCCTGGCTGAAGGCGAAGAGTTCACTGTAGGTCAGAGCATTAGCGTTGAACTGTTTGCTGACGTTAAAAAAGTTGACGTAACTGGCACCTCTAAAGGTAAAGGTTTCGCAGGTACCGTTAAGCGCTGGAACTTCCGTACCCAGGATGCTACTCACGGTAACTCCTTGTCTCACCGCGTACCGGGTTCTATCGGTCAGAACCAGACTCCGGGCAAAGTGTTCAAAGGCAAGAAAATGGCAGGTCAGATGGGTAACGAACGTGTAACCGTTCAGAGCCTTGACGTAGTACGCGTTGACGCTGAGCGCAACCTGCTGCTGGTGAAAGGTGCTGTCCCGGGTGCAACCGGTAGCGACCTGATCGTTAAACCAGCTGTGAAGGCGTAAGGAGATAGCAATGGAATTAGTATTGAAAGACGCGCAGAGCGCGCTGACTGTTTCCGAAACTACCTTCGGTCGTGATTTCAACGAAGCGCTGGTTCACCAGGTTGTTGTTGCTTATGCAGCCGGTGCTCGTCAGGGTACTCGTGCTCAGAAGACTCGTGCTGAAGTAACTGGTTCCGGTAAAAAACCGTGGCGCCAGAAAGGCACCGGCCGTGCGCGTTCTGGTTCTATCAAGAGCCCGATTTGGCGTTCTGGTGGCGTGACCTTCGCTGCTCGTCCGCAGGACCACAGTCAAAAAGTTAACAAGAAGATGTACCGCGGCGCGCTGAAAAGCATCCTGTCCGAACTGGTACGTCAGGATCGTCTGATCGTTGTCGAGAAGTTCTCTGTAGAAGCACCGAAAACTAAGCTGCTGGCACAGAAACTGAAAGACATGGCTCTGGAAGATGTGCTGATCATCACCGGTGAGCTGGACGAGAACCTGTTCCTGGCTGCGCGCAACCTGCACAAGGTTGACGTACGCGATGCAACTGGTATCGACCCGGTTAGCCTGATCGCCTTCGACAAAGTCGTAATGACTGCTGATGCTGTTAAGCAAGTTGAGGAGATGCTGGCATGATTCGTGAAGAACGTCTGCTGAAGGTGCTGCGTGCACCGCACGTTTCTGAAAAAGCGTCTACTGCGATGGAAAAATCTAACACCATCGTGCTCAAAGTTGCTAAAGACGCGACCAAAGCAGAAATCAAAGCTGCTGTGCAGAAACTGTTTGAAGTCGAAGTCGAAGTCGTTAACACCCTGGTTGTTAAAGGGAAAGTTAAACGTCACGGACAGCGTATCGGTCGTCGTAGCGACTGGAAAAAAGCTTACGTCACCCTGAAAGAAGGCCAGAACCTGGACTTCGTTGGCGGCGCTGAGTAAGTCGGAGGAGTAATACAATGGCAGTTGTTAAATGTAAACCGACATCTCCGGGTCGTCGCCACGTTGTTAAAGTGGTTAACCCTGAGCTGCACAAGGGCAAACCTTTTGCTCCGTTGCTGGAAAAAAACAGCAAATCCGGTGGTCGTAACAACAATGGCCGTATCACCACTCGTCATATCGGTGGTGGCCACAAGCAGGCTTACCGTATTGTTGACTTCAAACGCAACAAAGACGGTATTCCGGCAGTTGTTGAACGTCTTGAGTACGATCCGAACCGTTCCGCGAACATCGCGCTGGTTCTGTACAAAGACGGTGAGCGCCGTTACATCCTGGCCCCTAAAGGCCTGAAAGCTGGCGACCAGATTCAGTCTGGCGTTGATGCTGCAATCAAACCAGGCAACACTCTGCCGATGCGCAACATCCCGGTTGGTTCTACTGTTCACAACGTAGAAATGAAACCAGGTAAAGGCGGTCAGCTGGCACGTTCCGCTGGTACTTACGTTCAGATCGTTGCTCGCGACGGTGCTTATGTCACCCTGCGTCTGCGTTCTGGTGAAATGCGTAAAGTAGAAGCAGACTGCCGCGCTACTCTGGGCGAAGTTGGCAATGCTGAGCATATGCTGCGCGTTCTGGGTAAAGCAGGTGCTGCACGCTGGCGTGGTGTTCGTCCTACCGTTCGCGGTACGGCGATGAACCCGGTAGACCACCCACATGGTGGTGGTGAAGGTCGTAACTTTGGTAAGCACCCGGTAACTCCGTGGGGCGTTCAGACCAAAGGTAAGAAGACCCGCAGCAACAAGCGTACTGATAAATTTATCGTACGTCGCCGTAGCAAATAATTTTAGAGGATAAGCCATGCCACGTTCTCTCAAGAAAGGTCCTTTTATTGACCTGCACTTGCTGAAGAAGGTAGAGAAAGCGGTGGAAAGCGGAGACAAGAAGCCCCTGCGCACTTGGTCCCGTCGTTCAACGATCTTTCCTAACATGATCGGTTTGACCATCGCTGTCCATAATGGTCGTCAGCACGTTCCGGTATTTGTAACCGACGAAATGGTTGGTCACAAACTGGGTGAATTCGCACCGACTCGTACTTATCGCGGCCATGCTGCTGATAAAAAAGCGAAAAAGAAATAAGGTAGGAGGAAGAGATGGAAACTATCGCTAAACATCGCCATGCTCGTTCTTCTGCTCAGAAGGTTCGCCTTGTTGCTGACCTGATTCGCGGTAAGAAAGTGTCGCAGGCTCTGGATATTCTGACCTACACCAACAAGAAAGCGGCTGTACTGGTCAAGAAGGTTCTGGAATCTGCCATTGCTAACGCTGAACACAACGATGGCGCTGACATTGACGATCTGAAAGTTACGAAAATTTTCGTAGACGAAGGCCCGAGCATGAAGCGCATTATGCCGCGTGCAAAAGGTCGTGCAGATCGCATCCTGAAGCGCACCAGCCACATCACTGTGGTTGTGTCCGATCGCTGAGACTCTGGAGACTAGCAATGGGTCAGAAAGTACATCCTAATGGTATTCGCCTGGGTATTGTAAAACCATGGAACTCTACCTGGTTTGCGAACACCAAAGAATTCGCTGACAACCTGGACAGCGATTTTAAAGTACGTCAGTACCTGACTAAGGAACTGGCTAAAGCGTCCGTATCTCGTATCGTTATCGAGCGTCCGGCTAAGAGCATCCGTGTAACCATTCACACTGCTCGCCCGGGTATCGTTATCGGTAAGAAAGGTGAAGACGTAGAAAAACTGCGTAAGGTCGTAGCGGACATCGCTGGCGTTCCTGCACAGATCAACATCGCCGAAGTTCGTAAGCCTGAACTGGACGCAAAACTGGTTGCTGACAGCATCACTTCTCAGCTGGAACGTCGCGTTATGTTCCGTCGTGCTATGAAGCGTGCTGTACAGAACGCAATGCGTCTGGGCGCTAAAGGTATCAAAGTTGAAGTTAGCGGCCGTCTGGGCGGCGCGGAAATCGCACGTACCGAATGGTACCGCGAAGGTCGCGTACCGCTGCACACTCTGCGTGCTGACATCGACTACAACACCTCCGAAGCGCACACCACTTACGGTGTAATCGGCGTTAAAGTGTGGATCTTCAAAGGCGAGATCCTGGGTGGTATGGCTGCTGTTGAACAACCGGAAAAACCGGCTGCTCAGCCTAAAAAGCAGCAGCGTAAAGGCCGTAAATAAGGAGCGTCGCTGATGTTACAACCAAAGCGTACAAAATTCCGTAAAATGCACAAAGGCCGTAACCGCGGTCTGGCGCAGGGTACGGATGTTAGCTTCGGCAGCTTCGGTCTGAAAGCTGTTGGCCGTGGTCGTCTGACTGCACGTCAGATCGAAGCAGCACGTCGTGCTATGACCCGTGCAGTTAAGCGTCAAGGTAAGATCTGGATCCGTGTGTTCCCGGACAAACCGATCACTGAAAAGCCGCTGGCAGTGCGTATGGGTAAAGGTAAAGGTAACGTGGAGTATTGGGTTGCCTTGATTCAGCCGGGTAAAGTCCTGTATGAAATGGACGGTGTTCCGGAAGAGCTGGCCCGTGAAGCATTCAAGCTGGCAGCAGCGAAACTGCCGATTAAAACCACCTTTGTAACTAAGACGGTGATGTAATGAAAGCAAAAGAGCTGCGTGAGAAGAGCGTTGAAGAGCTGAACACCGAGCTGCTGAACCTGCTGCGTGAGCAGTTCAACCTGCGTATGCAGGCTGCAAGTGGCCAGCTGCAACAGTCTCACCTGTTGAAGCAAGTGCGTCGCGATGTCGCACGCGTTAAGACTTTACTGACTGAGAAGGCGGGTGCGTAATGACCGATAAAATCCGTACTCTGCAAGGTCGCGTTGTTAGCGACAAAATGGAGAAATCCATTGTTGTTGCTATCGAACGTTTTGTGAAACACCCGATCTACGGTAAATTCATCAAGCGTACGACCAAACTGCACGTACATGACGAGAACAACGAATGCGGTATCGGTGACGTGGTTGAAATCCGCGAATGCCGTCCGCTGTCCAAGACCAAATCCTGGACGCTGGTTCGCGTTGTAGAGAAAGCAGTTCTGTAATACAGTACACTTTCTCGATACGAATAAACGGCTCAGCGATGAGCCGTTTATTTTTTCTACCCTTATCGTTGAAGCGGTGTTATAATGCCGCGCCCTCGATATGGGGCTTTTTAACGGCCTGATTTTCGGGTCTCAGTAGTAGTTGACATTAGCGGAGCACTAAAATGATCCAAGAACAGACTATGCTGAACGTCGCCGACAACTCCGGTGCACGTCGCGTAATGTGTATCAAGGTTCTGGGTGGCTCGCACCGTCGCTACGCAGGCGTAGGCGACATCATCAAGATCACCATCAAAGAAGCAATTCCGCGTGGTAAGGTCAAAAAAGGTGATGTGCTGAAGGCGGTAGTGGTGCGCACCAAGAAGGGTGTTCGTCGCCCGGACGGTTCTGTCATTCGCTTCGATGGTAATGCTTGTGTTCTTCTGAACAACAACAGCGAGCAGCCTATCGGTACGCGTATTTTTGGGCCGGTAACTCGTGAGCTTCGTAGTGAGAAGTTCATGAAAATTATCTCTCTGGCACCAGAAGTACTCTAAGGAGCGAATCATGGCAGCGAAGATCCGTCGTGATGACGAAGTTATCGTGTTAACCGGTAAAGATAAAGGTAAGCGCGGTAAAGTTAAGAATGTCCTGTCTTCCGGCAAGGTCATTGTTGAAGGTATCAACCTGGTTAAGAAACACCAGAAGCCAGTTCCGGCTCTGAACCAACCGGGTGGCATCGTTGAGAAAGAAGCCGCTATTCAGGTTTCCAACGTAGCAATCTTCAATGCGGCAACCGGCAAGGCTGACCGTGTAGGCTTTAGATTCGAAGACGGTAAAAAAGTCCGTTTCTTCAAGTCTAACAGCGAAACTATCAAGTAATTTGGAGTAGTACGATGGCGAAACTGCATGATTACTACAAAGACGAAGTAGTTAAAAAACTCATGACTGAGTTTAACTACAATTCTGTCATGCAAGTCCCTCGGGTCGAGAAGATCACCCTGAACATGGGTGTTGGTGAAGCGATCGCTGACAAAAAACTGCTGGATAACGCAGCAGCAGACCTGGCAGCAATCTCCGGTCAAAAACCGCTGATCACCAAAGCACGCAAATCTGTTGCAGGCTTCAAAATCCGTCAGGGCTATCCGATCGGCTGTAAAGTAACTCTGCGTGGCGAACGCATGTGGGAGTTCTTTGAGCGCCTGATCACTATTGCTGTACCGCGTATCCGTGACTTCCGTGGCTTGTCCGCTAAGTCTTTCGACGGTCGTGGTAACTACAGCATGGGTGTCCGTGAGCAGATCATCTTCCCAGAAATCGACTACGATAAAGTCGACCGCGTTCGTGGTTTGGATATTACCATTACCACTACTGCGAAATCTGACGAAGAAGGCCGTGCTCTGCTGGCTGCCTTTGACTTCCCGTTCCGCAAGTAAGGTAGGGTTACTAAATGGCTAAGCAATCAATGAAAGCACGCGAAGTAAAACGCGTAGCTTTAGCTGATAAATACTTCGCGAAACGCGCTGAACTGAAAGCGATCATCTCTGATGTGAACGCTTCCGACGAAGATCGTTGGAATGCTGTTCTCAAGCTGCAGACTCTGCCGCGTGATTCCAGCCCGTCTCGTCAGCGTAACCGCTGCCGTCAAACAGGTCGTCCGCATGGTTTCCTGCGGAAGTTCGGGTTGAGCCGTATTAAGGTCCGTGAAGCCGCTATGCGCGGTGAAATCCCGGGTCTGAAAAAGGCTAGCTGGTAATTGTCACCAATTGAATCACGGGAGTAAAGACAGATGAGCATGCAAGATCCGATCGCGGATATGCTGACCCGTATCCGTAACGGTCAGGCCGCGAACAAAGCTGCGGTCACCATGCCTTCCTCCAAGCTGAAAGTGGCAATCGCCAACGTGCTGAAGGAAGAAGGTTTTATTGAAGATTTTAAAGTTGAAGGCGACACCAAGCCTGAACTGGAACTGACTCTTAAGTATTTCCAGGGCAAAGCTGTTGTAGAAAGCATTCAGCGTGTCAGCCGCCCAGGTCTGCGCATCTATAAACGTAAAGATGAGCTGCCGAAAGTTATGGCGGGTCTGGGTATCGCAGTTGTTTCTACCTCTAAAGGTGTTATGACTGATCGTGCAGCGCGCCAGGCTGGTCTTGGTGGCGAAATTATCTGCTACGTAGCCTAATCGGAGGAAAAAATGTCTCGTGTTGCTAAAGCACCGGTCGTTGTTCCTGCCGGCGTTGATGTAAAAATCAACGGTCAGGTTATTACGATCAAAGGTAAAAACGGCGAGCTGACTCGTACTCTCAACGATGCTGTTGAAGTTAAACATGCAGATAATACCCTGACCTTCGGTCCGCGTGATGGTTACGCAGACGGTTGGGCACAGGCTGGCACTGCGCGTGCCCTGCTGAACTCAATGGTTATCGGTGTTACCGAAGGCTTCACTAAGAAGCTGCAGCTGGTTGGTGTAGGTTATCGTGCAGCGGTTAAAGGCAATGTGATTAACCTGTCTCTGGGTTTCTCTCATCCTGTTGACCATCAGCTGCCTGCGGGTATCACTGCTGAATGTCCGACTCAGACTGAAATCGTGCTGAAAGGCGCTGATAAGCAGGTGATCGGCCAGGTTGCAGCGGATCTGCGCGCCTACCGTCGTCCTGAGCCTTATAAAGGCAAGGGTGTTCGTTACGCCGACGAAGTCGTGCGTACCAAAGAGGCTAAGAAGAAGTAAGGTAACACTATGGATAAGAAATCTGCTCGTATCCGTCGTGCGACCCGCGCACGCCGCAAGCTCCAGGAGCTGGGCGCAACTCGCCTGGTGGTACATCGTACCCCGCGTCACATTTACGCACAGGTAATTGCACCGAACGGTTCTGAAGTTCTGGTAGCTGCTTCTACTGTAGAAAAAGCTATCGCTGAACAACTGAAGTACACCGGTAACAAAGACGCGGCTGCAGCTGTGGGTAAGGCTGTCGCTGAACGCGCTCTGGAAAAAGGCATCAAAGATGTATCCTTTGACCGTTCCGGGTTCCAATATCATGGTCGTGTCCAGGCACTGGCAGATGCTGCCCGTGAAGCTGGCCTTCAGTTCTAAGGTAGAGGTGTAAGATGGCTCACATCGAAAAACAAGCTGGCGAACTGCAGGAAAAGCTGATCGCGGTAAACCGCGTATCTAAAACCGTTAAAGGTGGTCGTATTTTCTCCTTCACAGCTCTGACTGTAGTAGGCGATGGTAACGGTCGCGTTGGTTTTGGTTACGGTAAAGCGCGTGAAGTTCCAGCAGCGATCCAGAAAGCGATGGAAAAAGCCCGTCGCAATATGATTAACGTCGCGCTGAATAACGGCACTCTGCAGCACCCTGTTAAAGGTGTTCATACGGGTTCTCGCGTATTCATGCAGCCGGCTTCCGAAGGTACTGGTATCATTGCCGGTGGTGCAATGCGCGCCGTTCTGGAAGTCGCTGGAGTTCATAACGTTCTGGCTAAAGCATATGGTTCTACCAACCCGATCAACGTGGTTCGTGCAACTATTGATGGCCTGGAAAATATGAGTTCTCCAGAAATGGTCGCTGCCAAGCGTGGTAAATCCGTTGAAGAAATTCTGGGGAAATAAACCATGGCAAAGACTATTAAAATTACTCAAACCCGCAGTGCAATCGGTCGTCTGCCGAAACACAAGGCAACGCTGCTTGGCCTGGGTCTGCGTCGTATTGGTCACACCGTAGAGCGCGAGGATACTCCTGCTATTCGCGGTATGATCAACGCGGTTTCCTTCATGGTTAAAGTTGAGGAGTAAGAGATGCGTTTAAATACTCTGTCTCCGGCCGAAGGCTCCAAAAAGGCGGGTAAACGCCTGGGTCGTGGTATCGGTTCTGGCCTCGGTAAAACCGGTGGTCGTGGTCACAAAGGTCAGAAGTCTCGTTCTGGCGGTGGCGTACGTCGCGGTTTTGAGGGTGGTCAGATGCCTCTGTACCGTCGTCTGCCGAAATTCGGCTTCACTTCTCGTAAAGCAGCGATTACAGCCGAAGTTCGTCTGTCTGACCTGGCTAAAGTAGAAGGCGGTGTTGTAGACCTGAATACGCTGAAAGCGGCTAACATTATCGGTATCCAGATCGAGTTCGCGAAAGTGATCCTGGCTGGTGAAGTTACAACTCCGGTAACTGTTCGTGGCCTGCGTGTTACTAAAGGCGCTCGTGCTGCTATCGAAGCTGCTGGCGGTAAAATCGAGGAATAAGTAGCAGATGGCTAAACAACCGGGATTAGATTTTCAAAGTGCCAAAGGTGGCTTAGGCGAGCTGAAACGCAGACTGCTGTTTGTTATCGGTGCGCTGATTGTGTTCCGTATTGGCTCTTTCATTCCGATCCCTGGTATTGATGCCGCTGTACTTGCCAAACTGCTTGAGCAACAGCGAGGCACCATCATTGAAATGTTCAACATGTTCTCTGGTGGTGCTCTCAGCCGTGCTTCTATCTTTGCTCTGGGTATTATGCCGTACATTTCGGCATCAATTATTATCCAGTTGCTGACGGTGGTCCATCCAACGCTGGCAGAAATTAAGAAAGAAGGGGAGTCTGGTCGTCGTAAGATCAGCCAGTACACCCGCTACGGTACTCTGGTGCTGGCAATATTTCAGTCGATCGGTATTGCTACCGGTCTTCCGAATATGCCTGGTATGCAAGGCCTGGTTATGAATCCGGGCTTTGCATTCTACTTCACCGCTGTTGTAAGTCTGGTCACAGGAACAATGTTCCTGATGTGGTTGGGTGAACAGATTACTGAACGTGGTATCGGCAACGGTATCTCAATCATTATCTTCGCCGGTATTGTCGCGGGACTCCCGCCAGCCATTGCCCATACTATCGAGCAAGCGCGTCAAGGCGACCTGCACTTCCTCGTGTTGCTGTTGGTTGCAGTATTAGTATTTGCAGTGACGTTCTTTGTTGTATTTGTTGAGCGTGGCCAACGCCGCATTGTGGTAAACTACGCGAAACGTCAGCAGGGTCGTCGTGTCTATGCTGCACAGAGCACACATTTACCGCTGAAAGTGAATATGGCGGGGGTAATCCCGGCAATCTTCGCTTCCAGTATTATTCTGTTCCCGGCAACCATTGCGTCATGGTTCGGGGGCGGTACTGGTTGGAACTGGCTGACAACAATTTCGCTGTATTTGCAGCCTGGGCAACCGCTTTATGTGTTACTCTATGCGTCTGCAATCATCTTCTTCTGTTTCTTCTACACGGCGTTGGTTTTCAACCCGCGTGAAACAGCAGATAACCTGAAGAAGTCCGGTGCATTTGTACCAGGAATTCGTCCGGGAGAGCAAACGGCGAAGTATATCGATAAAGTAATGACCCGCCTGACCCTGGTTGGTGCGCTGTACATTACCTTTATCTGCCTGATCCCGGAGTTCATGCGTGATGCAATGAAAGTACCGTTCTACTTCGGTGGAACATCACTGCTTATCGTTGTTGTCGTGATTATGGACTTTATGGCTCAAGTGCAAACTCTGATGATGTCCAGTCAGTATGAGTCTGCATTGAAGAAGGCGAACCTGAAAGGCTACGGCCGTTAATTGGGCGCCCGAGAAGTTACGGAGAGTAAAAATGAAAGTTCGTGCTTCCGTCAAGAAATTATGCCGTAACTGCAAAATCGTTAAGCGTGATGGTGTCATCCGTGTGATTTGCAGTGCCGAGCCGAAGCATAAACAGCGCCAAGGCTGATTTATTCGCATATTTTTCTTGCAAAGTTGGGTTGAGCTGGCTAGATTAGCCAGCCAATCTTTTGTATGTCTGTGCGTTTCCATTTGAGTATCCTGAAAACGGGCTTTTCAGCATGGAACGTACATATTAAATAGTAGGAGTGCATAGTGGCCCGTATAGCAGGCATTAACATTCCTGATCATAAGCATGCCGTAATCGCATTAACTTCGATTTATGGCGTCGGCAAGACCCGTTCCAAAGCCATCCTGGCTGCAGCGGGTATCGCTGAAGATGTTAAGATCAGTGAGCTGTCTGAAGGACAAATCGACACGCTGCGTGACGAAGTTGCCAAATTTGTCGTTGAAGGTGATCTGCGCCGTGAAATCAGCATGAGCATCAAGCGCCTGATGGATCTTGGTTGCTATCGCGGTTTGCGTCATCGTCGTGGTCTCCCGGTTCGCGGTCAGCGTACCAAGACCAACGCACGTACCCGTAAGGGTCCGCGCAAACCGATCAAGAAATAATCGGGGTGATTGAATAATGGCAAAGGCACCAATTCGTGCACGTAAACGTGTAAGAAAACAAGTCTCTGACGGCGTGGCTCATATCCATGCTTCTTTCAACAACACCATCGTGACTATCACTGATCGTCAGGGTAACGCGTTGGGTTGGGCAACTGCCGGTGGTTCCGGTTTCCGTGGTTCTCGCAAATCCACTCCGTTTGCAGCTCAGGTTGCAGCAGAGCGTTGCGCTGACGCCGTGAAAGAATACGGCATCAAGAATCTGGAAGTTATGGTTAAAGGTCCGGGTCCAGGCCGCGAATCTACTATTCGTGCTCTGAACGCCGCAGGTTTCCGCATCACTAACATTACTGATGTGACTCCGATCCCTCATAACGGTTGTCGTCCGCCGAAAAAACGTCGCGTATAACGCTTCGTTTTCCAGGTTTGTTGGAGAAAGAAAATGGCAAGATATTTGGGTCCTAAGCTCAAGCTGAGCCGTCGTGAGGGCACCGACTTATTCCTTAAGTCTGGCGTTCGCGCGATCGATACCAAGTGTAAAATTGAACAAGCTCCTGGCCAGCACGGTGCGCGTAAACCGCGTCTGTCTGACTATGGTGTGCAGTTGCGTGAAAAGCAAAAAGTTCGCCGTATCTATGGTGTGCTGGAGCGTCAGTTCCGTAACTACTATAAAGAAGCAGCACGTCTGAAAGGCAACACCGGTGAAAACCTGTTGGCTCTGCTGGAAGGTCGTCTGGACAACGTTGTATACCGTATGGGCTTCGGTGCCACTCGTGCAGAAGCACGTCAGCTGGTTAGCCACAAAGCAATTATGGTAAACGGTCGTGTTGTTAACATCGCTTCTTATCAGGTTAGTCCGAATGACGTTGTAAGCATTCGTGAGAAAGCGAAGAAGCAGTCTCGCGTGAAAGCCGCTCTGGAGCTGGCTGAGCAGCGTGAAAAGCCAACCTGGCTGGAAGTTGATGCTGGCAAGATGGAAGGTACGTTTAAGCGTAAGCCGGAGCGTTCTGATCTGTCTGCGGACATTAACGAACACCTGATCGTCGAGCTTTACTCCAAGTAAAGCTTAGTACCAAAGAGAGGACACAATGCAGGGTTCTGTGACAGAGTTTCTAAAACCGCGCCTGGTTGATATCGAGCAAGTGAGTTCGACGCACGCCAAGGTGACCCTTGAGCCTTTAGAGCGTGGCTTTGGCCATACTCTGGGTAACGCACTGCGCCGTATTCTGCTCTCATCGATGCCGGGTTGCGCGGTGACCGAGGTTGAGATTGATGGTGTACTACATGAGTACAGCACCAAAGAAGGCGTTCAGGAAGATATCCTGGAAATCCTGCTCAACCTGAAAGGGCTGGCGGTGAGAGTTCAGGGCAAAGATGAAGTTATTCTTACCTTGAATAAATCTGGCATTGGCCCTGTGACTGCAGCCGATATCACCCACGACGGTGATGTCGAAATCGTCAAGCCGCAGCACGTGATCTGCCACCTGACCGATGAGAACGCGTCTATTAGCATGCGTATCAAAGTTCAGCGCGGTCGTGGTTATGTGCCGGCTTCTACCCGAATTCATTCGGAAGAAGATGAGCGCCCAATCGGCCGTCTGCTGGTCGACGCATGCTACAGCCCTGTAGAGCGTATTGCCTACAATGTTGAAGCAGCGCGTGTAGAACAGCGTACCGACCTGGACAAGCTGGTCATCGAAATGGAAACCAACGGCACAATCGATCCTGAAGAGGCGATTCGTCGTGCGGCAACCATTCTGGCTGAACAACTGGAAGCTTTCGTTGACTTACGTGATGTACGTCAGCCGGAAGTGAAAGAAGAGAAACCAGAGTTCGATCCGATCCTGCTGCGCCCTGTTGACGATCTGGAATTGACTGTCCGCTCTGCTAACTGCCTTAAAGCAGAAGCTATCCACTATATCGGTGATCTGGTACAGCGTACCGAGGTTGAGCTTCTTAAAACGCCTAACCTTGGTAAAAAATCTCTTACTGAGATTAAAGACGTGCTGGCTTCCCGTGGACTGTCTCTGGGCATGCGCCTGGAAAACTGGCCACCGGCAAGCATCGCTGACGAGTAACCGGATCACAGGTTAAGGTTTTACTGAGAAGGATAAGGTCATGCGCCATCGTAAGAGTGGTCGTCAACTGAACCGCAACAGCAGCCATCGCCAGGCTATGTTCCGCAATATGGCAGGTTCACTGGTTCGTCATGAAATCATCAAGACGACTCTGCCTAAAGCGAAAGAGCTGCGCCGCGTAGTTGAGCCGCTGATTACTCTTGCCAAGACTGATAGCGTAGCTAATCGTCGTCTGGCATTCGCCCGTACTCGTGATAACGAGATCGTGGCAAAACTGTTTAACGAGCTGGGCCCGCGTTTCGCGAGCCGCGCCGGTGGTTACACTCGCATTCTGAAGTGTGGCTTCCGTGCAGGCGACAACGCGCCGATGGCATACATCGAGCTGGTTGATCGTTCTGAATCGAAAGCAGAAGCTGCTGCAGAGTAATCTGAAGCAACGTAAAAAAACCCGCCCCGGCGGGTTTTTTTATACCCGTCGCATCCCCACTTATCTACAATAGCTGTACTCTTTTTGTTCATCCCCTGGAGTATTTATGTGGTTACTTGACCAGTGGGCAGAGCGCCATATATCAGAAGCGCAAGCGAAAGGTGAGTTTGATAACCTACCAGGTAGCGGCGAACCATTGATACTGGATGATGATTCCCATGTGCCACCGGAATTACGTGCGGGGTATCGCTTGTTGAAGAATGCCGGTTGTTTACCGCCAGAACTTGAGCAGCGGAGGGAAGCAATTCAGCTTCTGGATATTCTTAAAAGCATTCGTCAGGACGATCCACAATATCAGGAAGTTAGCCGCAGGTTATCTTTGCTAGAGTTAAAACTGCGACAAGCAGGTTTGAGCACAGAATTTTTACATGGCGAATATGCAGGTAAGCTTCTGAATAAAATTAATGACAACTGAGAGAGCGTTTATGTATCGCATTGGTGAGCTGGCAAAATTGGCGGAAGTGACGCCTGACACTATTCGTTATTATGAAAAGCAGCAGATGATGGATCATGAAGTACGTACCGAAGGTGGTTTTCGTCTTTATACCGAAAGCGATCTCCGACGTTTGAAATTTATTCGCCATGCCAGACAGCTCGGTTTTAGTCTTGAGTCGATCCGTGAGTTGTTGTCGATCCGTATCGATCCTGAACATCATACCTGCCAGGAATCAAAAGGCATTGTGCAGGAAAGACTACAGGAAGTGGAAGCACGAATAGCTGAGTTGCAGAGTATGCAACGTTCACTGCAACGACTTAATGATGCCTGCTGCGGAACAGCCCATAGCAGCGTTTATTGCTCAATTCTCGAAGCTCTTGAGCAAGGTGCAAGTGGTGTGAAAACAGGCTGTTGATTTATTGCACTGGCAGGATTACACTCGCGCGGTTAAATAACCAACAGGAGTTTTTATGAGTCGATATCAGCATACTAAAGGGCAGATAAAGGATAATGCGATTGAAGCATTACTGCATGATCCCTTGTTCAGACAACGAGTTGAGAAAAATAAGAAAGGGAAAGGAAGTTACATGCGTAAAGGCAAACAGGGTAACCGGAATAACTGGGAGGCCAGTGGCAAGAAAGTAAATCACTTTTTTACCACTGGCCTTCTGCTTTCAGGCATTTGTTAAGAGCGGTTATTTTGCTCTTTCAACAAATCGCGAATCTCTGTCAGTAACACTTCTTCTTTAGTTGGTGCTGGTGCCGCTGCCGGTTCTTCTTTTTTACGATTCAGTTTGTTGATTAGCTTAATCGCCATAAAGATGGCAAAGGCAACAATCAGAAAATCAAATACGTTTTGAATGAAGACACCGTAATGCATGACAACAGCGGGTACATCCCCCTGCGCATCGCGTAACGTGACAGCAAACTGTTTAAAGTCGATCCCACCAATTAACAAACCTAGCGGCGGCATGATGATATCGGCAACCAGTGAAGAGACAATCTTACCGAAGGCCGCACCGATAATGACACCCACAGCCAAATCCACCACATTCCCGCGCATCGCAAATTCGCGAAATTCTTTAATAATGCTCATCTTATTCTCCCTATGAAGCTGACATTTATAAGTCTAACAAATGTTAAGCCATTTTCCTGTCAGGAATGAATTTAATTAAACCTTGAAAAACAAAAGGAAATAATAAGGCGCCACAAGACGCCTCATGAATTACAAGAAGAAAGGACTTGGCTGGAAGAGGCGTTCAACGTCGGTAATAAACTTTTTATCTGTCAGGAACATAATCACGTGATCGCCTTGCTCAATGCGCAAATTATCATTGGCTATCATGACATCATTTCCACGAACCACAGCACCGATAATTGTTCCCGGCGGCAGTTTAATTTCATCTATAACCCTACCGACAACACGAGAAGTACTTTCATCCCCGTGAGCAACGGCTTCAATAGCTTCAGCTACACCGCGGCGTAATGAGGAAACACCAACGATATCTGCTTTTCGTACGTGACTGAGTAGCGCAGAAATGGTTGCCTGTTGCGGTGAAATCGCAATATCGATCACGCTTCCTTGAACCAGATCCACATAAGCGCGACGCTGGATCAACACCATTACCTTTTTCGCACCCATGCGTTTAGCAAGCATGGCCGACATGATATTGGCCTCGTCATCGTTGGTGACGGCGATGAACAGATCAACTTGATCAATATGTTCTTCGGCCAACAGTTCTTGATCTGATGCATCACCAAAAAAGACGATCGTATTTTGCAATTTTTCTGCCAGCTCGGCGGCACGTTGCTGATTACGTTCGATGAGTTTGACGCTGTAATCTTTTTCCAGTCGACGCGCCAACCCGGCACCGATATTACCGCCACCAACCAACATAATGCGTTTATACGGTTTTTCCAGACGCTGTAATTCACTCATCACTGCGCGGATATGTTGCGAAGCGGCAATAAAGAACACTTCATCGCCAGCTTCAACGATGGTTGATCCTTGTGGACGAATGGGGCGATCGTGACGGAAGATGGCCGCTACACGGGTATCGATATGTGGCATATGCTCGCGCATGGTCGAAAGCGCATTACCAATCAGCGGGCCGCCATAATAGGCTTTGACTACTGCCAGGCTGACTTTGCCTTCTGCGAAGTTCACCACCTGTAATGCGCCGGGATATTCAATCAGCCGGTAAATATTATCGATAACCAACTGCTCTGGTGCTATCAGATGATCAATTGGTACAGCGTCTGAATGAAAGAGCTTATCGGCATCCCGGACGTAATCTGGTGAACGGATGCGAGCGATACGGTTAGGGGTGTTGAAAAGCGAGTAGGCTACCTGACAGGCAACCATATTGGTTTCATCTGAACTGGTTACTGCAACCAGCATATCGGCGTCATCGGCACCGGCCTCTCGCAAGACCCGTGGGTGAGAGCCATGACCCTGAACGACTCGCAGGTCAAATTTATCCTGCAAGGTCCGCAGACGCTCACCATTGGTATCGACAACGGTAATATCGTTATTTTCGCCTACCAGGTTTTCCGCCAGCGTGCCACCAACCTGGCCGGCACCCAGAATGATAATTTTCATCAGTCGCGACCCGTTATCTCATCACTTTTTAATTAGCTTAGCGTAAAAGAAGCCGTCACCTTCTTCGGCGTCGGGCAGATTTTGTTTACCCGGTTGCTCTGGTGTTCCTGTTTCGCAAAGCATTGCATCTTCAGTGCGTTGCAGGAAGGCTTTAATCTGTTGGCTATTCTCTTCCGGTAACACTGAACAGGTGGCATAAACTAGCGTTCCACCTGATTTTAGATGCGGCCAGACGGCATCGAGGATTTCTGCCTGTAACTGAGCCAGTTCGGCAATATCGCGATCGCGACGCAGCCATTTTATATCCGGATGGCGACGAATCACACCGGTAGCGGAACAAGGTGCATCTAATAAAATGCGATCGAACTGTTGGCTACCACACCATTGTGCAGGATAGCGACCATCACCTTGTTTCACGGTTGCCTTCATACCGAGACGTTTTAAATTGTCGTAAACGCGAGAGAGGCGCCGTTCGTCAATATCAACCGCCAGAACTTGCGCTTCTGGTGCCACCTCAAGGATATGCGTTGTTTTACCGCCGGGGGCGGCGCAGAGGTCTAAAATATTCTCACCGTTTTGTGGATCCAGATAAGTTACGCAACCTTGCGCCGATGCATCCTGAACGGTGATCCATCCTTCTTCAAAACCGGGTAGTGCATGAACAGGCGTGGGTGTTTCCAGGCGTACTGCATCCAGGTAAACCGCATGTGGGAAGCCGTTCATGCCAGCTTCTTCCAGAAGTGCAATCCAGCTATCGCGGGAATGATGTGTACGGTTAACGCGTAGCCACATTGGCGGGCGTTGGTTATTGGCTTCGACGATGGATTGCCACTGCTCTGGATATGCTTTTTGCAGACGTTTTAATAGCCAGGATGGATGCAGATAGCGCGCATCACTGGCATTAAACTCAGCTAATAACTCATCTTGCTGACGTTGGAACTGGCGTAACACGCCATTAATCAACCCCTTAAGTTGTGGACGCTTAATTGCGACTGCGCCTTCAACCGTTTCGGCCAACGCGGCATGAGGTGGAATACGGGTATAAAGCAGTTGATACAAACCAACCATAATCAGGTAATGCACGGTCCGCTGTTTGCCAGTCATCGGACGGGCCATTAACTTATTAATCAGCCAGTCTAACTGTGAGAGCGTACGCAGTACGCCAAAACACAACTCCTGCAGAAGTGCTTTATCTTTATCAGAAACTTTTTGCTGGAGCGGTGGCAGAATGTTGCTTAATGATTGCCCTTGCTCAACGACTTGTTCAACGGCCTGGGCCGCCATGCTACGTAAATTACGTTGTTTTTTCATAAGTATAAAAATAAAAATGCCCGGCAAGACCGGGCTTAGAAGAGTGGACTATCAGGCCAGACGGTTGCCCGGAACAAACCATTCCCGACGAGAATTCAGGAGGTCTTGTGCGCTCATCGCTTTCTTACCCGCAGGTTGTAACGAGAGCAGGTTCAGGATTCCATCACCGGTTGCAACCTGGATACCTTGTTTGTTGGCTTCAAGGATCGTTCCTGGCGCAGCTTTGGTCGTCGTATCAATGACCGACGCTTTCCAGACCTTAACAGGCTGGTCTTCAATTTCCAGCCAGCTCATCGGCCAGGGATTGAAAGCACGAATGCAGCGTTCAAGCTGCGCTGCTGAAAGCGACCAGTCAAT
Organism: Escherichia sp. KTE159; assembly: GCF_000408805.1. Lineage (NCBI taxonomy): Bacteria > Pseudomonadati > Pseudomonadota > Gammaproteobacteria > Enterobacterales > Enterobacteriaceae > Escherichia > Escherichia sp. KTE159. Next base: position 3,175,338 of record NZ_KE137292.1, on the reverse strand, counting down.
ACGCGCTTCTTCTTTACTCAACTTTTCGGCGTAAGTGACAAGTGTTTCGTCCTGAACCTCCGGTTTTGCCGTGCCGTCTGCCAGTTGTTTCAGCGTGGCGATAAGCCCTTGTGGACCAAGCCCTGCCAGTTTGTCATACAACGTACCACTAGTATCTTCTGTGGTAATCGGGCAGGAGAGCTTATAGAGCATGTCGCCAGTGTCTAAACCGACATCCATTTGCATAATCGTTACGCCGGTTTCTGCATCGCCCGCCCATAGTGAGCGTTGAATCGGGGCGGCACCGCGCCAGCGTGGCAGCAACGAACCATGAACATTGATGCAACCTAAACGCGGCATCTCCAGCACGGCTTTGGGCAGAATCAGACCATAGGCAACGACAACCATGACATCAGCCTGCAGATCAGCGACCAGTTGCTGGTTTTCTTGTGGACGCAGGGAGACGGGCTGAAAAACGGGTAGACCTTTTTCTTCAGCCAGAACTTTGACCGGGCTGGGCATTAGTTTTTTACCGCGTCCTGCCGGTCGGTCTGGTTGGGTGAACACGCCAACGACGTTATGGCCAGAAGACAACAGCGCGTCGAGATGACGCGCTGCAAAGTCAGGTGTACCCGCAAAAATAATACGTAGTGATTCTGACACGTTAGTTCTTATCCTTAAGCCCGGGCTTTCAGACGATCCAGTTTTTCAACTTTCTGACGAATACGTTGTTGTTTCAGCGGTGACAGATAATCCATAAACAGTTTGCCAACCAGGTGATCCATCTCGTGCTGAATACAGATTGCCAACAGACCGTCTGCTTCCAGTTCGAATGGTTTACCGTCGCGGTCCAGGGCGCGAATTTTAACTTTCTCTGCGCGCGGTACTAAAGCTCGTTGTTCAGGGATCGACAGGCAACCTTCTTCAATGCCTGTTTCGCCGCTTTTTTCTAAAAGCTCCGGATTGATTAATACCAACCGTTCGTCGCGGTTTTCCGAAACATCAATAACAATGATACGTTGGTGGATATCAACCTGGGTTGCTGCCAGGCCAATACCTTCCTCTGCGTACATCGTCTCGAACATATCATCGACGATACGCTGAATTTCTGCATTCACTTCTTCTACCGGTTTAGCAACTTTGCGAAGCCGCTCGTCCGGAATATGTAACACTTGCAAAACTGACATAAATCTCCAGAGATGTGTTCAGGAGTTAGAAAGATTATTTCTTCTATTCTAGACAAATCCCCCTCTGATTGACAGCATCACTGACCAATCGCAAAGATTGCTAAGGCTGCTTATGGCAAGGGGATGATAAGGATGGTCGACACAGAAATTTGGCTGCGTCTGATGAGTGTGAGTACCTTGTACGGCGATGATATGGTTCGTATTGCTCACTGGTTGGTAGAACAGCCGCATATTGATGCTGTTGTATTGCAGCAAACAGGACTTTCATTGCGGCAGGCACAACGCTTTCTTTCATTTTCGCAGAAGAGTATCGAAAGTTCACGCCGTTGGCTGGAACAACCAAACCATCATTTAATCCCTGCGGACAGCGAATTTTATCCTCCTCAACTTCTTGCGACGACAGATTACCCCGGCGCACTGTTTGTTGCTGGAGAGTTGCACGCGTTGCAATCATTTCAGCTTGCCGTAGTGGGGAGTCGGGCACATTCATGGTATGGCGAACGCTGGGGGCGGCTGTTTTGCGAGTCGCTGGCGGTGCGAGGTGTAACAATTACCAGCGGGTTGGCGCGTGGAATTGATGGAGTGGCGCATAAAGCGGCATTGCAGGTGAATGGCGTCAGTATTGCTGTACTGGGGAATGGACTCAATACCATTCATCCTCGTCGCCATGCCCGACTGGCTACCAGTCTGCTTGAACATGGCGGCGCTCTCGTCTCGGAATTTCCTCTCGATGTTCCACCTCTTGCTTATAATTTTCCGCGAAGAAATCGCATTATAAGTGGTCTAAGTAAAGGGGTACTGGTGGTGGAAGCGGCTTTGCGCAGTGGTTCACTGGTGACTGCGCGTTGTGCGCTTGAGCAGGGGCGTGAAGTTTTTGCCTTACCCGGTCCATTAGGTAGCCCCGGTAGTGAAGGGCCCCATTGGCTCATTAAACAAGGTGCGATTCTTGTGACGGAACCGGAAGAAATTCTGGAAAATTTGCAATATGGATTGCACTGGTTGCCAGATGCTCCTGAAAATTCATTTTATTCACCAGATCACGAAGATGTGGCATTGCCATTTCCTGAGCTCCTGGCTAACGTAGGAGATGAGGTAACACCTGTTGACGTCGTCGCTGAACGTGCCGGCCAACCTGTGCCAGAGGTAGTTACTCAACTACTCGAACTGGAGTTAGCAGGGTGGATCGCAGCAGTACCCGGCGGCTATGTCCGATTGAGGAGGGCATGCCATGTTCGACGTACTAATGTATTTGTTTGAAACCTATATTCACACTGAAGCCGAGTTACGTGTGGATCAAGACAAACTTGAACAGGATCTTACCGACGCAGGATTCGATCGAGAAGATATCTACAATGCCTTGCTTTGGCTGGAAAAGCTTGCGGATTATCAGGAAGGATTGGCAGAGCCGATGCAACTGGCCTCTGATCCTCTTTCCATGCGTATTTACACCCCGGAAGAGTGTGAAAGACTGGATGCCAGTTGCCGTGGGTTCCTGCTTTTCCTCGAGCAGATTCAGGTGCTCAACCTTGAAACTCGTGAAATGGTGATAGAGCGAGTGCTCGCGCTGGATACCGCGGAGTTCGACCTGGAAGATCTGAAATGGGTGATCCTGATGGTGTTGTTCAACATTCCGGGCTGCGAAAATGCGTACCAGCAAATGGAAGAATTACTCTTTGAGGTGAATGAAGGTATGCTGCATTAATCATTTCTTTAATTCAGCATAAGTTGTTATGGCAAAATCAGCACTGTTCACGGTGCGTAATAATGAGTCCTGTCCAAAGTGTGGGGCTGAATTGGTTATTCGATCCGGGAAACATGGGCCGTTTCTCGGGTGTTCACAGTATCCGGCATGTGACTATGTCCGTCCCCTGAAATCATCTGCGGACGGCCATGTTGTCAAAGTTCTGGAGGGGCAGGTTTGCCCTGTATGTGACGCAAACCTTGTGTTACGTCAGGGGCGCTTCGGTATGTTTATTGGTTGCAGTAACTACCCTGAATGCGAGCATACCGAAATTATCGATAAACCGGACGAAACGACAATTACATGCCCTCAATGTCGGACGGGCCATCTGGTCCAGCGCCGCTCTCGTTATGGTAAAACGTTTCACTCCTGCGATCGCTACCCGGAGTGTCAATTTGCTATTAACTTCAAACCTATAGCCGGTGAGTGTCCTGAGTGTCACTATCCGCTACTCATCGAAAAGAAAACCGCGCAGGGTGTAAAACATTTCTGTGCCAGTAAACAATGTGGAAAGCCGGTTTCGGCGGAATAATAACGTGAATAATAACCTGCAAGAAGATGCTATCGCGACTGCGGTAGATGTCCTCAATGAAGAACGAGTCATCGCTTACCCAACGGAAGCCGTTTTCGGTGTCGGGTGTGATCCTGATAGTGAAACAGCAGTAATGCGACTGTTGGAGTTAAAACAGCGTCCGGTTGATAAGGGGCTGATTTTAATCGCGGCAAGTTACGAGCAGCTCAAACCTTATATTGATGACAGCATGCTGACGGACGCGCAGCGTGAAACCATTTTTTCTCGCTGGCCAGGTCCTGTCACCTTTGTCTTTCCCGCGTCTGCGGCAACGCCGCGCTGGTTGACAGGGTCCTTTGATTCGCTTGCTGTCCGAGTCACCGACCATCCGTTGGTGGTTGCTTTGTGCGAGGCTTATGGTAAACCGCTGGTTTCTACCAGTGCCAACTTGAGTGGGTTGCCGCCCTGTCGAACAGTAGAAGAAGTTCGCAGACAATTTGGTGCGGAGTTCCCGATTGTGCCAGGTGAAACGGGCGGTCGTTTAAATCCTTCAGAAATTCGCGATGCCCTGACGGGTGAACTGTTTCGACAGGGGTAACATGATGCAAGCCTATGCTGTTTTTGGTAATCCGATAGCCCACAGCAAATCGCCATTCATTCATCAGCAATTTGCACAGCAACTGAATATTGAACATCCCTATGGACGCGTACTGGCGCCAATCAATGATTTCATCAACACATTGAATGCTTTCTTTAGTGCTGGTGGTAAAGGTGCGAATGTGACGGTGCCTTTTAAAGAAGAAGCTTTTGCCAGAGCAGATGAACTTACTGAGCGGGCGGCGTTGGCTGGAGCGGTTAATACACTCAAGCGGTTAGAAGATGGACGCCTGCTGGGTGACAATACTGATGGCGTAGGTTTGTTAAGCGATCTGGAACGCCTGTCTTTTATCCGCCCCGGCTTGCGTATTTTGCTCATTGGCGCTGGTGGGGCATCTCGGGGTGTATTACTGCCACTTCTTTCTCTGGATTGTGCGGTGACAATCACTAACCGAACGGTTTCTCGCGCGGAAGAGTTGGCTAAATTATTTGCGCATACTGGTAGTGTTCAGGCCTTGAGCATGGACGAACTGGAGGGGCACGAGTTCGATCTCATTATTAATGCGACATCCAGTGGTATTAGTGGCGATGTTCCGGCGATTCCGGAATCACTCATTCATCCAGGAATTAGTTGTTATGACATGTTCTACCAGAAAGGGAAAACGCCTTTTCTGGTATGGTGTGAGCAGCACGGTTCAAAGCGTAATGCTGATGGTTTAGGAATGCTGGTGGCGCAGGCAGCGCATGCTTTCCTTCTTTGGCATGGTGTTCTGCCCGACGTGGAACCGGTCATTAAACAATTGCAACAGGAGCTGTCCGCGTGAATCAGGCAATCCAGTTTCCAGACAGGGAAGAGTGGAGCGAGAGTAAAAAATGCGTATGTTTTCCTGCTATTGTGAATGGTATGCAATTGACTTGTGCGATTACTGGTGAGAGTCTGGCGCATCGTTTTGCCGGAGATACGCCAGAACATTGGTTAGCGAATTTTCGTCAACATCGCTGGGATCTGGAAGAAGAAGCTGAAAGCTTGATTCAGGATCAAGGCGAAGATGATCAAGGTTGGGTTTGGTTACCCTGATCCAGATACTCGTCTTTCCATTTCACGTAGTTATTAGCTGAATAGCGTAACGCAGATTTTTCTTCATCAGTTAACGGGCGGATCTGTTTGACGGGGCTACCGAGATACAGATATCCGCTCTCCAGGCGTTTATTTTGTGGGACCAGACTACCCGCTCCAACCATCACATCATCTTCTATTACAGCGCCATCAAGTAAAATTGAGCCCATCCCAACCAGTACACGATTCCCAATGGTGCATCCATGAAGCATGACTTTATGCCCAACTGTAACATCATCCCCCACGATCAATGGATTACCTTGAGGATTGGCCGTCGATTTATGGGTCACGTGTAGGACACTGCCATCTTGTATATTCGTTCGGGTGCCAATCTGAACATAATTCACATCACCACGAATCACGACGAGCGGCCAGATCCCCACATCATCAGCCAGACGAACATCACCAATAACCACACTACTGCTGTCGATCATGACTCGTTGACCGATTTGTGGAAAAAGATCCCGGTATGGGCGTAGAGCGTCAGACATACTTACCTCAGCGAAAAATGATTTAACTATGACTTTGGGTGCTTTATTAGCCTTAAGCAAGTGTTTTGCTATGTAAAAATGCGCCATTTTGCATGCGAATGCAGCAAAAAGGCTGAAAAAACAACAAACAGAAAAAAAGATCAAAAAAGTACTTGTGCAAAAAAATGGGATCCCTATAATGCGCCTCCGTTGAGACGACAACGTGAAACACTTCACAAGATGGTCGGAACGACACAGAGAAAAATCCTGAAATTCAGGGTTGACTCTGAAAGAGGAAAGCGTAATATACGCCACCTCGCGACAGTGAGCTGAAAGCCGCGTCGCAACTGCTCTTTAACAATTTATCAGACAATCTGTGTGGGCACTCGAAGATACGGATTCTTAACGTCGCAAGACGCTAAATGAATACCAAGTCTCAAGAGTGAACACGTAATTCATTACGAAGTTTAATTCTTTGAGCATCAAACTTTTAAATTGAAGAGTTTGATCATGGCTCAGATTGAACGCTGGCGGCAGGCCTAACACATGCAAGTCGAACGGTAACAGAAAGAAGCTTGCTTCTTTGCTGACGAGTGGCGGACGGGTGAGTAATGTCTGGGAAACTGCCCGATGGAGGGGGATAACTACTGGAAACGGTAGCTAATACCGCATAACGTCGCAAGACCAAAGAGGGGGACCTTCGGGCCTCTTGCCATCGGATGTGCCCAGATGGGATTAGCTAGTAGGCGGGGTAACGGCCCACCTAGGCGACGATCTCTAGCTGGTCTGAGAGGATGACCAGCCACACTGGAACTGAGACACGGTCCAGACTCCTACGGGAGGCAGCAGTGGGGAATATTGCACAATGGGCGCAAGCCTGATGCAGCCATGCCGCGTGTATGAAGAAGGCCTTCGGGTTGTAAAGTACTTTCAGCGGGGAGGAAGGGAGTAAAGTTAATACCTTTGCTCATTGACGTTACCCGCAGAAGAAGCACCGGCTAACTCCGTGCCAGCAGCCGCGGTAATACGGAGGGTGCAAGCGTTAATCGGAATTACTGGGCGTAAAGCGCACGCAGGCGGTTTGTTAAGTCAGATGTGAAATCCCCGGGCTCAACCTGGGAACTGCATCTGATACTGGCAAGCTTGAGTCTCGTAGAGGGGGGTAGAATTCCAGGTGTAGCGGTGAAATGCGTAGAGATCTGGAGGAATACCGGTGGCGAAGGCGGCCCCCTGGACGAAGACTGACGCTCAGGTGCGAAAGCGTGGGGAGCAAACAGGATTAGATACCCTGGTAGTCCACGCCGTAAACGATGTCGACTTGGAGGTTGTGCCCTTGAGGCGTGGCTTCCGGAGCTAACGCGTTAAGTCGACCGCCTGGGGAGTACGGCCGCAAGGTTAAAACTCAAATGAATTGACGGGGGCCCGCACAAGCGGTGGAGCATGTGGTTTAATTCGATGCAACGCGAAGAACCTTACCTGGTCTTGACATCCACAGAACATTCCAGAGATGGGATGGTGCCTTCGGGAACTGTGAGACAGGTGCTGCATGGCTGTCGTCAGCTCGTGTTGTGAAATGTTGGGTTAAGTCCCGCAACGAGCGCAACCCTTATCCTTTGTTGCCAGCGGTCCGGCCGGGAACTCAAAGGAGACTGCCAGTGATAAACTGGAGGAAGGTGGGGATGACGTCAAGTCATCATGGCCCTTACGACCAGGGCTACACACGTGCTACAATGGCGCATACAAAGAGAAGCGACCTCGCGAGAGCAAGCGGACCTCATAAAGTGCGTCGTAGTCCGGATTGGAGTCTGCAACTCGACTCCATGAAGTCGGAATCGCTAGTAATCGTGGATCAGAATGCCACGGTGAATACGTTCCCGGGCCTTGTACACACCGCCCGTCACACCATGGGAGTGGGTTGCAAAAGAAGTAGGTAGCTTAACCTTCGGGAGGGCGCTTACCACTTTGTGATTCATGACTGGGGTGAAGTCGTAACAAGGTAACCGTAGGGGAACCTGCGGTTGGATCACCTCCTTACCTTAAAGAAGCGTTCTTTGAAGTGCTCACACAGATTGTCTGAT
>NZ_KE137292.1:3016422-3161348 GCF_000408805.1 Escherichia sp. KTE159 | reverse complement strand
TGGTCCCACCTGACCCCATGCCGAACTCAGAAGTGAAACGCCGTAGCGCCGATGGTAGTGTGGGGTCTCCCCATGCGAGAGTAGGGAACTGCCAGACATCAAATAAAGCAGAAGGCCATCCGGAAGGATGGCCTTTTTGCATTTTGAAACCATATCCAATTTAATGGATTACCTGCGATAAAAACGCCTGCGTGCGTTCCGATTTCGGATGTGCAAAAAACTCATCCGGCGCGGCCTGCTCAACAATCTCTCCGCGATCCATAAAAATGACCTTGTCAGCAACAGTGCGGGCAAATCCCATCTCATGCGTTACACACAGCATTGTCATACCCGACTGTGCCAGTCCAATCATCGTATCCAGCACTTCTTTCACCATCTCCGGATCGAGCGCCGACGTGGGTTCATCAAACAACATGATCTTGGGTTTCATGCAGAGTGAACGAGCTATGGCAACGCGTTGCTGCTGACCACCGGATATCTGTCCGGGAAACTTCTGTGCATGTTCGGCAATTCGTACTCTCTCAAGGTAATGCATCGCCAGAGCTTCAGCCTCTTTCTTCGGCATCTTGCGTACCCAAATCGGCGCCAGGGTACAGTTCTGTAAAACGGTCAGATGTGGGAAGAGATTGAAATGCTGAAAGACCATTCCTACTTCTTGCCTGACACGCTCAATATTGCGGATATCTTCGTTAAGTTCGATGCCATCCACTACGATTCTTCCCTGTTGATGTTCTTCCAAGTGATTAATACAACGGATGGTTGTCGATTTCCCGGAACCAGAAGGGCCACACAGAACGATTCGTTCCCCCGGTTGCACGATTAAATTTATATTCTTCAGGACATGGAATTGCCCATACCATTTGTTAACATTTTCCAGCGTAATCATCGCGTTAGCAGGTTGCAGTAAAATTTGGCTCATAGTGTCCTCAATGCGGTGTACGCTCGGTGTTAAAACGTTTTTCCAGATGTTGGCTATAACGCGACATACTGAAACAGAAGATCCAATAGATCAGTGCAGCGAAGACGTACCCTTCGGTCGACATGCCCAACCAGGCGGGATCAACGGTTGCCTGCTGAACGCTACTGAAAAGATCGAACAACCCGATAATGATCACCAGACTGGTATCTTTGAATAGTGCGATGATGGTGTTTACCAGCCCTGGAATAACCAGTTTCAGTGCCTGTGGCAGAATAACCAGCCCCTGGGTTTTCCAGTAACCCAACGCCAGCGACTCTGCAGCTTCATATTGACCTTTGGGGAGCGCCTGCAATCCACCTCGCACCACTTCCGCAACATAAGCGGACTGGAACAGGATCACTCCGACTAATGCACGGATCAGTTTGTCGATGCTGGTGCCTTCTGCCATAAATAACGGCAGCATCACTGACGACATAAACAACACGGTGATCAGCGGTACGCCACGCCAGAACTCGATAAAAATGACGGATAAGATACGCACAATCGGCATATGAGAACGGCGGCCTAACGCCAATAAAATCCCCCACGGCAGCGCCCCTGCAATCCCAACTGATGCAATAATCAAAGTAAGTGTTAGCCCACCCCATTGCCGGGTTTCAACTCGCTCAAGACCAAGAAAACCACCATACATTAGCCACCAGACAATAAGCGGGTAAATCACCGCCCATACCGCAATATAGCGACCGCGATGGGGGAGTATTTTCCAGAACATTGGTGCAATCGAAATCAGGCCAATCAGTAATGCCAGATTAATTCGCCAGCGTTGGTCGTGTGGGTAAAGCCCATACATAAACTGGCCAAATCGCTCGTGGATGAAGACCCAGCAGGCACCTGCTTTTGTACAGTCTGCGCGGGTTGACCCAACCCAGTTAGCCTGCAAAAAAGCCCAGTTCAGCAACGGTGGAATCAATTCCCACATCAGCCACAGGCAACCAATGGTCAGCAGACTATTACTCCAGCTTGAGAACAGATTTTTGCGCGCCCAAACTATAACGCGGCTTGGGTTATGGTTCGCCGGGCGCGGGGGATGAGACAGCAATACTTTCGTCATCATGACTCCTTAGCGTTCAACGATTGCGATACGGCGGTTATAGATATTCATCAGCAGTGAGATAGTCAGGCTGATAATCAGATAGACCGACATGGTCATGGCTATCGTCTCGATGGCCTGCCCGGTCTGGTTAAGCACGGTGCCGGCAAACAGTGAAACCATATCCGGATAGCCAATAGCGGCGGCAAGAGAAGAGTTTTTGACGATGTTGAGATACTGGCTGGTTAACGGAGGAATAATCACCCGCAGCGCCTGCGGAATAATCACCTGACGTAGTGTGACAGTATTGGGTAATCCCAGCGATCGGGCTGCTTCGTGTTGGCCATAAGGCACAGCCTGAATCCCTGCGCGGATAATCTCAGCGATAAATGCAGAGGTATAGACCGAAAGCGCCAACGTTAAGGCAGCCAGTTCAGGGATCAGCACCATACCACCGCGGAAGTTAAACCCTTGTAGGGCTGGAATGTTCCAGTGAAGTGCTGTGCCAAAAAGCCATTGCGCCAGCAAAGGTAAACCAATGATCATCACAGCGGCGACAGGCCATGTGCGACGTAGTTGACCGGTTTTTATCTGGTACGTTTTGTTGAAGCGAAATAGCCCAACAGAAATGGCTATAGCCATCACAACGGTCACGATAAACGCAAGAAATCCATCTCCCAGTTGCGGTGAGGGAATGTAAAGCCCGCGATTGCTCAAAAAGGCCAGATCAAACGCACTCACTGCCTGTCGCGGTCCGGGCAAATTGCGCAACACGGCAAAGTACCAGAAGAAGATTTGCAACAGCGGCGGAATATTACGGAAGATCTCAATATAAATTGTGGATAACTTTCGCAGTAACCAGTTCTCTGAAAGTCTCGCTAATCCAATAAAGAAGCCCAGAACAGAAGCGAACACAATACACAATGCTGAAACCAGTAGCGTATTGAGCAAACCGACAATAAAAACGCGTCCGTAGGTATCGCCCTGCTGGTAATCGATCAAATGCTGGACGATACCGAAGCCAGCGCCACGATCAAGAAAGGCAAACCCTGATGTAATGCCACGATTGCTTAGATTCGTCACGGTATTGTGAAATAGCCAACTAATAATGCCGACGACGGCAACAACGGCAAGGATTTGGAATAACCAGGCGCGAACCACAGGGTTGGCAAAGGAGAGTGAGCCTTTAACAGTTGGGCGGCGATGAGACATAGAAACCTCGAAAACCATAACGCTAAAGAGAGCGCCGCTGTAGCGACGCTCGTTACCTCACACTTACTTAACGCACGGGCGGTGCATATTGGATGCCACCGTTATTCCAGAGGTTATTTTGACCCCGTTTAATTTTCAGCGGACTTTCGGAGCCGACGTTGCGCTCAAAAATTTCCGAGTAATTACCTACCTGTTTGATGATGTTGTAGGCCCACTTGTTATCCAGTTTCAGATCCTTACCGTAATCGCCTTCTTTACCCAGCAGGTGCGCCATATCTGGTGTTGCCGGATTTGCTGCTTTTTCATCGACGTTCTGTGAATTAACGCCCATCTCTTCAGCATTCAGCATGGCGAACAGGGTCCAGCGCACAATAGAAAACCATTCGTCATCGCCACGACGAACCACCGGGCCAAGCGGTTCTTTAGAGATAACTTCCGGCAGAACAATCCATTCGGCAGGGTTACTTAATTTGATACGCAAGGCATACAGTTGTGATTGATCCGAAGCCAGAGTATCGCAGCGACCAGACTCTAGTGCCTTCGCGGATTCGTCAGAGCGATCGAAAGTCACTGGCGTGTACTTCATATTGTTTGCCTTGAAGTAATCGGCAACGTTGAGTTCGGTATCCGTACCCGCCTGAATACAGACAGTTGCGCCATCAAGTTCCTTCGCGCTTTTTAACCCTGCTTTGTCATGGGTCAGGAAACCAATGCCGTCGTAATAAGTGACGCCAGTAAATACCATTCCCATGCCTGCGTCGCGAGATGAAGTCCAGGTCGTATTACGGGAGAGTAAGTCCACTTCTCCGGATTGCAATGCAGTAAAGCGTTCTTTTGCGGTGAGCGGCGTATATTTCACTTTCGTGTCGTCGCCAAATACAGCAGCGGCAACACCACGACAAACATCAACATCAATACCAGAAAACTTACCGTCTGCATCAGCATAAGAGAACCCCGGTAATCCGTCGCTGATCCCGCATTGCACAAAACCTTTTTTCTTTACAGCATCGAGCGTCGCGCCAGCATGCGCCTGATTTGCAACGGCAAGCAGCACGCTGGCGGCAGCCAGTGTGGCTATCATCATCTTTTTCATAATGCTTCCTGTAAGGCGAAAATTATCGTTATAGAACGTTTGGGAAACGTTTTTTACCTGTCTGTGGCCATCCTCTTATAAGCAAAAGTAGTGCCAGTTTTTGCGCACGATTCCGCGACGCAATAAGCAGAGTGTAGACAGGAAATAATAGAAACAGCGCCCCGCAATGGTGCGAAAATGAAACATGCGCCACATTTTGGCGCAAAATATTTACGCGTATTTTACTAAGCAGAATAATGATTATTAGCGTGAGTATCAGAAGGGATGATGTTATTGAAAAATAAATTCATGCGTTATTTCGATAGAAAGGCAAGCGACGAGATAAAATGCTTAATTAAAAGGGAATTAGCCAGCGGAATATAGCAATGTTTAACGTATAGAAAGATTCTGTATCGTTAAACAGAGCGCGGAAGTCCGCGCTCTGTTCAGTTATTTTGACAGAGCAATAATCCCCATTGTCAGGCCAGCGACAGCCGCTGCCCCGCCAGCAATAGCTCCGGCAGTTTCCCAGTTATCCTGCGTCGTACCTTTCATACAGGTATTGGTGTGAACCAGACGGCCCTGATCGTCATAAACCGGAACGCAAGGGGAATCGTGAGCACAACCCGCCAGCAATGCGGTGAGCAATGCCACAGAAATTAATCTTTTCATGATGTTACCTCAATAATAACGCTATCGCTTAATAAGTGAATTCTCTTATTAACGATCTGGATATTATTTTATCATTGGTAGTTATAATTCTTTTAGGATGAATAATGACAAATTATGTGAATTGTAAAAATAGTGAAGGGAGAAGGTGCAAATGAGTTGCTGGTTATAGGAAAAATAATGCTTATCCTATTAATTATTCTCATTTTTCCAGAAAATTTAAAAGGCGTCGAAGACGCCTTTATGTTTCTGATTTACCCTTTGAAGCAACGGCGGATCACGACAAAGAACACCGGCACGAAGAAAATAGCCAGCAATGTTGCAGAGACCATGCCACCCATTACACCGATACCCACTGCGTTTTGAGCGCCGCTCCCGGCACCGTTACTGATAGCCAGCGGCAACACGCCGAGTATAAATGCGAGGGATGTCATCAGGATAGGTCGCAGACGCATGCGCACCGCCATTAGCGTTGCTTCGATAACGCCTTTACTTTCTTTCTCCATCAGGTCTTTGGCGAACTCAACAATCAAAATGGCGTTTTTGGCTGATAAGCCAATTGTCGTTAACAAGCCCACCATAAAATAAACGTCATTTTTCTGATTAAAGAGTGTTGCAGCCAGCAGTACGCCGACAATCCCTAATGGCACGACCAGCATAACCGAGACGGGAATTGACCAGCTTTCATAGAGCGCCGCAAGGCACAGGAAAACCACCAGGAAGGAGATTGCTACCAGGGCAGGAGCCTGGTTACCCGATAAGCGTTCCTGATACGACATCCCCGTCCAGTCATAACCAATGCCGGCAGGTAATTTTGACGCAAGATTTTCCATCAGCGCCATCGCATCACCGGAACTGGTTCCTGGCGCGGCTTCCCCCTGAATCTCCATTGAAGGCAGGCCGTTGTAGCGTTCCAGTCGCGGAGAACCATACACCCAATGTGCAGTGGTAAAGGCAGAGAATGGCACCATTTCACCGTTGGCGCTGCGGACATAAAGTTTATCGACATCTTCTGGCAGCATACGGAATTTTGCATCAGCCTGAACGTACACTTTTTTTACCCGTCCATGGTCGATGAAGTCGTTAACGTAAGTTCCGCCCAACGCCGTAGAAATGGTCTGATTGATATCAGAAAGCGAAACGCCTAATGCCTGTGCCTTTTCCTGGTCAACTTCAAGTTTGAACTGCGCGGTATCTTCCAGACCATTGGGACGTACACTGACTAAGCTGTCAGGATGTTGCGCCGCCATACCAAGCAACTGGTTGCGGGCCTGGGTTAGGGCATCGTGCCCCAGACCGGCCTGATCGATTAACTCAAAGTCGAATCCCGTTGCTGTGCCCAGTTCAACAATGGCTGGCATATTGAACGGAATGACAAAACCGTCGCGGATCTTGCCCAGCTCCATTTTGGCACGGTGGATAACTGCTTCCGCGCTGTTTTCATCGCCACCACGCTTTTCCCACGGTTTCAGGCTGACGAAGGCCATCCCGGCGTTTTGTGCCTGACCGCTGAAGCTAAATCCGTTAACCGTAAAGACGCTTTCAACGTTCGCTTTCTCGTTCTTCAGATAGTAATCCGTCACTTGATCCAACACTTTTTGCGTCCGCTCTTGCGTCGCGCCAGCAGGAAGTTGAATCATGGTCAGAAAGACCCCCTGATCTTCTTCCGGCAAAAAGGAAGAAGGGAGACGTAAAAACAACACTACCATTCCGGCAACTATCAGCGCATAGATCAGTAAATATCGCCCTGTGGAACCGAGGATTTTGCCAACGCTATTGGTATAGTGGTTAACGCTATGATCGAAAGTGGTATTAAACCAGCCGAAGAAACCGCTCTTTTTATCGTGATGTTCGGCAGAGACTGGTTTGAGTAGCGTTGCGCATAATGCAGGGGTGAGAATCAATGCCACCAGTACGGAAAGCGCCATTGCCGAAACAATGGTGATAGAAAACTGGCGATAAATTGCCCCTGTGGAACCGCCGAAGAATGCCATCGGAATAAAAACCGCTGACAGCACCATCGCAATACCCACCAGTGCGCCCTGAATTTGCGACATCGATTTTTCCGTCGCTTCTTTTGGCGGGAGATTATCCTCCATCATCACGCGCTCGACGTTCTCTACCACCACTATCGCATCATCGACGAGCAGCCCGATGGCAAGCACCATTCCAAACATTGTTAGTGTGTTGATGGAGTAACCAAAAGCGGCGAGGATGGCAAACGTCCCTAACAGCACTACGGGCACAGCAATGGTGGGGATCAGCGTTGCTCGCATATTCTGCAAGAACAGATACATCACCAGAAACACCAGGATAATGGCTTCAACCAGCGTTTTTACCACTTCGTGAATAGAAAGCTGGACGAATGGCGTGGTGTCATAAGGGTAGAGAACCTTCATTCCCTGCGGGAAGAATGGCTGTAATTCTGCCAGTTTCGCCTTAATGGCTTTCGCCGTATCGAGGGCGTTCGCACCAGTGGCTAGTTTAATACCCAGACCCGCTGCCGGTTTACCGTTGATACGGGCGATGACGTTATAGTTTTCACCACCAAGCTCAACACGGGCGACATCTTTCAGGCGAACCACTGAACCGTCGCTGTTCACGCGCAGGGTGACTTTGCTGAACTCTTCCGGATTTTTTAATCGGGTCTGAGCAATAATCGAGGCGTTCAACTGTTGCCCAGGCAACGCTGGTGTTCCGCCCAGTTGCCCGGCAGCTATCTGATCGTTCTGCACTTTCAACTGGTTAATCACATCAACCGGTGTCAGTTTATATTTGTTTAGCAGGTCGGCGTCCAGCCAGATACGCATCGCATACTGTGCGCCAAAGAGTTGCACGTCACCAACGCCATTCAGGCGGCTAAGCGTATCTTTAACGTTAGAGGCCACATAGTCCGAGATATCGTCCTGAGTGGTACTGGGATTATCAGAGACAAAACCTGCCACCATCAAATAACTGCTACTGGACTTTTCAACGCTAATCCCCTGTTGTTGAACTTCCTGCGGCAGCAACGGCGTGGCAAGTTGGAGTTTGTTCTGCACCTGGACTTGCGCAATATCTGGATCTGTCCCTGACTGGAAAGTGAGGGTAATTGTTACGCTACCGGCGGAATCGCTGGTGGAGGACATATACATCAGGTTATCGATACCATTCATATTCTGTTCGATAACCTGCGTCACCGTATCCTGTACGGTCTGTGCATCAGCACCCGGATAGTTTGCCGAAACAGAAACCGCAGGCGGCGCAATGGTTGGGTATTGGGCGATAGGTAATTGTAGGATCGCCAGTACGCCTGCCATCATCAGAATAATGGCCAGCACCCATGCAAATATCGGTCGTCGAATAAAAAAGTTTGCCATGTCTGATTGCCTTACTTCGACGCAGTATCTGCGGGGGTATCGGTCGTGGCTTTAACCTGTTCTCCCGGACGCGCTTTTTGCAGACCGCTGACAATGACTTGATCGCCAGATTTCAGCCCTTCGCTAATTAACCATTTATCGCCAATCGCCTGGCTGGCAACGACTGGACGCGCTTCAACCTGACTTTTCTCATTCACAATCAGCACGGTTGCATCGCCACGCGGTGTGCGGCTGACGCCTTGTTGCGGAATAAGAATGGCATCAGGTTGTACACCTTCATCAATCCGGGCGCGCACAAACATACCCGGCAGAAGCGTATGCTGTGGGTTAGGGAAAACCGCACGTAGGGTTATGGAACCAGTGCTTTCATCCACGGTCACATCGGAGAATTGCAGTGTGCCTTTCAGGGGATAAGTTTGACCGTTTTCCATGACCAGCTCTACGTTGCTGGTGGTGTTTTCCTTATGTAAATTTCCTTGCTCTACGGACTGCTTCAGTCTCATGAAATCATTGCTTGATTGGGTCACATCGACGTAGATAGGATCGAGTTGCTGGACAGTCGCCAGTTCAGTCGTTTGCCCGTTAGTGACGAGAGCACCTTCGGTCACAGTCGATTTGCCGATACGTCCGCTAATTGGCGCGGTTACTTTGGTATAAGCGAGATTGATGCGGGCGCTTTCGACCGTGGCTTTTGCGGCAATCACGGCGGCATCGGCCTGGCGGGCATCAGCAATGGCCTGATCGTACTCCTGCTGACTGATGTATTTTGTGCCCACGAGCGGAACGTAACGTTTTACCGTCAAATGCGCGATGGAAGCGGCGGCTTCACTTTTCGCCAGTTCACCTTTCGCACTGTCATAACTTGCCTGATAGGTCGCTGGATCAATCTGGTACAGGGACTGACCTGCTTGCACATCGCTGCCTTCAGTGAAATTACGATTTAGTACGATCCCGTTAACCTGTGGGCGAACTTCGGCAATACGGAAAGCGTTGGTACGGCCAGGTAATTCAGTTTTAACTTCTAACGGGGCAGTTTTCACAACATGAACGGTAACCTGCGGTTCACCGACGTGAACTTTCTCTTCTCCCTTATCGTTGCAACCCGCGATTAACGCTGCGGAGATCATGATAAAGGGGGGCAGGAGGAAAAACCTGGCATATTTCGTCATTACTATTCCTCAAAAAAACAAAAGCGCGTTATTTGCCAGAAAAAGGCAACGCGTTAACTCGCAGAAATAAAAATACAGTTCGCTATCCTACAAATTATCGTCCGGCGATGTAATAAATAGTTATGAATACTGGCCTCTCAAGGCACATAAACACAAAAATAGATTCGTGTTCTAATGTTTTGTTTTGATGTGAATTGAAGGGAGAGGAATTGTTTTGACGCAAATTGAAACGTACATTCATTAAATAAATGTATTCTACGTCAATAATGGATTTTGTTTATTTGACGATTTATAGCAGGTGAATTTTAGCCTCTCGTATAAATAAATATTGGGTGATACATTACCTTTCATTATTTCCTTTATGTCTAATGTATTTATTTCCTGAATAATTAATCATGGCAAAAAGAACCAAAGCTGAAGCTCTGAAGACCCGGCAAGAACTGATTGAAACCGCCATCGCCCAGTTTGCGCAGCATGGTGTAAGCAAGACGACGCTCAATGATATCGCTGATGCTGCCAACGTCACGCGTGGCGCTATCTACTGGCATTTCGAAAACAAGACCCAACTGTTTAATGAGATGTGGCTGCAACAGCCTTCATTGCGGGAGTTAATTCAGGAGCGGTTGACGGCAGGGGCAGAGCATAACCCGCTTCAGCAATTGCGTGAAAAACTGATTGTTAGCTTGCAATATATTGCCGAAATTCCACGCCAACAAGCATTACTGCAAATTTTATATCACAAATGTGAATTTAATGATGAGATGCTGGCAGAGGCCGTAATACGCGAGAAGATGGGTTTTAATCCGCAGATTCTGCGCGAAATATTGCAGGCATGTCAGCAACAAGGCTGTGTGGAAAATAATCTCGATTTAGATGTAGTGATGATTATTATTGAGGGTGCTTTCTGCGGAATTGTCAAAAACTGGTTAATAAATATGGCGGGTTACGATCTTTATAAACACGCACCCGCCTTAGTCGATAACGTATTAAGAATGTTCATACCAGATAAAAATGTAGCAAAACTAATTCATAAAACAAATGAATTAGATATCGTATAAGCTTACATTCTGTTGTAGAAATCCAGTTCGTCACAGTTAACCAGTTTAAGTGGATTAACCGAATTCATATTGCGGCATTTGTCTGTTTCTGTAGCCAACAGCTCAATCCATTGCATCAGTAAAGTATCAAACAGAAAAACGGAGACAGCGAAAACGACGAGCCACCAATACTTGCGAATCATTACCTGAGCCTGTGCATGTTTAACCAAGTCTGGCAGGAAATATACACGAAATGAATAATCTGAAAACCAGGCTTACACTTCCTTTACTTTGCAATGAGATCGGGGTCAACTTCGCTGACCCGGCATCGTTTTGACAGGTTGCCGGTCTTTCTTTTTTTTACTTTCGCCAGCTCTTCCACGGAGTAATGTGACGCGATACCCAGTCGTCGGAGCCCCATCTTGATGTACTCGCTGTTAATCTCAATACCAATGAATTTTCGCCCGGTTGTGACGGCGACCGCGCCGGTGGTAAAACTGCCCGCAAACGGGTCGAGAACGATATCTCCAGGGTTTGAAGAGGCGAGAATAATGCGTTTCAGCAATGCTTCCGGCTTTTGCGTCGGATGGTTTTCATATTCATCCATCAAATAACGCACGCGCGGAAAATCCCAGACGTTGCCCGGTACTTTTTGATTATTGTAAGGCTGCGGAGGATTTTTACGATAATCGATCAACGCGCGCTGCGATCCGGTTTTGGCTTCTACCAGAATAGCATCGCTGTTAAATGTGTAGTTCTTTGCGTCTTTCACCATCATCAGGATAGGTTCGTACATGGAGCCGTAGTGTTTCTTCGCCTGTACCCCAGAACTGTCATATGACCAGACGATGCGACTTTTGATGGTAAAAAGTTTGCGACACTGGATATCGATAAAGGGCATGTTTTCGGTGCTGTTCATGATGTACATGCAGCCCTGTTTTTTAAGGATGCGGTGGCACTCTGCAATCACTTCAAATAGCCAGTTAATAAACAGATCTTCTTTCCATGCTTCGATCAGACCATCAAAATTTTTGCCGATGTTATAAGGCGGGTCGGCAAAGATCAGATCGATGCTCCCGGTGGGGATTTTTTTTAGCTCGGCTAATGCATCACCCTGAATGATCGTTTTTGTTTCATCGCCAAACCGGGTGGGTTCACATCCTGTTCTCATGGTCACTCCCTTTGTGACGCCTATAAAAAAGGCGCTTCCCCATGCCGAGTAGCGCCTTTTTAATCAAGCATTTAGCTAACCTGAATTAGTTCATGCCGTACTTTTTCAGTTTTTTACGCAGTGTACCACGGTTGATGCCCATCATCAGCGCAGCACGGGTCTGATTACCACGGGTGTATTGCATCACCATGTCCAACAGGGGCTGTTCTACTTCAGCCAGTACCAGCTCATAGAGGTCATTAACATCCTGACCATTCAGTTGAGCAAAATAGTTCTTCAGTGCCTGTTTAACCGAGTCACGCAGGGGTTTTTGGGTTACCTGATCCTGAGAGTTAACGGTAGAAACGGTCAGTACGTCAGAATTTACGCGTTGTTCGAACATAGTTCTGTCAGCTCTTTATTTCTGTTTACGCAAAATTTTCGAAGTATGCCTCCAACGCCTCCAGCTGTTCGCTGGCATCCTCAATGGCGTTGAATGTGCGCCGAAACTGGTCATTTGGAGCGTGTTCCTGGAGATACCAGGAAACGTGTTTACGTGCAATTCGGTAACCTTTCGCCGGACCATAAAAGTCATGCAGTTCCCGAACATGCGCGCAAAGCAAGCGCTTAACCTCTGCCAAAGGCAGCGGGGGCAGCAACTCCCCAGTGTCCAGATAATGCTGGATTTCCCGAAAGATCCAGGGTCTTCCCTGAGCTGCGCGGCCTATCATCAGGGCATCCGCCCCTGTATAGTCGAGCACAGCTCTGGCTTTAAGCGGGTCAGTAATGTCGCCATTCGCGATAACCGGAATGGAAACTTTCTGCTTAACTGCCCGAATACTGTCGTATTCAGCTTCTCCATTGAACAAACAGGCGCGTGTACGACCATGAATGGTCAGAGCCTGAATGCCACAGTCTTCAGCCAGTTGGGCAATCTCTTCGCAGTTACGGTGTTCCGGCGCCCAACCGGTGCGAATCTTCAGAGTGACAGGAACGTCCACTGCATTGACGACCTCGGTAAGGATCGATTTAACGACATCCGGGTACTGCAAGAGGGCTGAGCCTGCGAGCTTGCGATTCACTTTTTTAGCCGGGCAACCCATATTGATATCAATAATTTGGGCACCGCTTTCCACGTTAATACGTGCAGCATCCGCCATTTCTTTCGGATCGCTACCGGCAATTTGCACGGTGCGAATACCGGGTTCATCAATGTGCACCATCCGTAAACGAGATTTGTCGCTTTCCCAAACCTGAGGGTTAGAAGACATCATCTCGGATACTGTCAATCCGGCTCCCATCTCGTAGCACAACGTCCGAAAAGGTCTGTCTGTAATGCCAGCCATGGGCGCTGCGATCAGGCGATTTCTGAGCTGATATTGTCCGATGCGCATGAGTTAAGAAATGACCATACTGTGACTGCAAGGCGGCGTATATTACGCATTTTTTGCACGAGATGAAAGGCCAAACTTTGACCAATCCTCTGAGATGGATCAAAGAATTGCATTTAAAATGAACGCCGCGGAATAATTAGTCATAAAAATCATCACATTAGAAACAAGTGGCTAAAATTTGCACTCAAAGAAATTTGAGTAAGTTCTCAATTTTTCTTTATGAATGAAAATTCAGGCACGTGAATTTGCTCAAATAAT
Organism: Escherichia sp. KTE159; assembly: GCF_000408805.1. NCBI lineage: Bacteria > Pseudomonadati > Pseudomonadota > Gammaproteobacteria > Enterobacterales > Enterobacteriaceae > Escherichia > Escherichia sp. KTE159. The sequence goes on along the minus strand of NZ_KE137292.1, from coordinate 3,148,019 downwards.
CAGCAAATTCACGTGCCTTTTGTGATGTTGCTCGCACTTCGCGCTACACCACTATGCCGCATTGTGAAGGTTAATTCTTACGACCGGTAATGCGACACCACTCTTCTTTTTCCACAACCGGGTCGAGCGTGAAGCTATCGGCATACGCGTCACAAACGCTCTCTGCCTGGCTTGCCAGGATACCGGAAAGGCCCAGTAAACCGCCTGAAACCGGCAGGACGCTGATTAACGGCGCCAGTTCACGTAACGGGCCTGCGAGAATGTTAGCGACCACCACGTCGGCCTTCATTGCTTCAGGCTGATCTTTCGGGAGATAGAGTTCCAGTCGATCAGAAACACCATTACGTTCAGCATTGTCGCGGCTGGCCTGAATGGCCTGTGGGTCGATATCAATACCAATAGCTTTTGCTGCGCCCAACTTCAGCGCCGCGATAGCCAGAATGCCGGAACCACAGCCAAAGTCGATGACCGTTTTACCGGTTAAATCGAGGCTGTCGAGCCATTGCAGGCACAGAGAGGTGGTTGGATGAGTGCCCGTACCAAACGCCAGACCCGGATCTAACATCACGTTGACAGCATTTTCGTCTGGTACATCGCGCCAGCTTGGACAGATCCACAGACGTTCGCCAAAGCGCATCGGGTGGAAATTATCCATCCACTCGCGTTCCCAGTCTTTATCCTCCAGTTGCTCGATTTTATGCGCGAAGCCCGCGCCGAGTAGCGGATGGTTTTCCAGAATCGCCACAACTTCATTCATGTCTGTTTCTGCGTCAAACAGACCAATCACATCGGTGTCGCCCCACAGGCGAGTTTCGCCCGGCAGTGGCTCAAACACTGGCGTATCGTGGGTATCCTGAAAAGTGATAGAAACGGCACCGGCTTCCATCAGCGCATCGCTAAGATCTTCTGCATTCGCGCCGGTGGTGTTCAGTTTCAGTTGGATCCAAGGCATGGCAAAACTCTTTATTTATCAGTAGTCAAAACGGTAGCTTGCGGGACGGATGTACCGAAACGGTTTCCGACCAGGAAAGCCAGCAAACTTAGCAGTAACGAGGGCACGATAGGGTGGAAGCCCAGGTACTGAATATTTAGGGTTGCAAGTACGGCATACAGAACGCCGCCGACGATCATCGCGCTTAGCGCGCCTTTGGCGTTAGCGCGTTCCCAGTAAAGGCCCAGCACCAATGGCCACAGGAAGACGGCTTCAAGACCACCGAAGGCCAGCAAATTTAACCAGATGATCATTTCTGGCGGCTTCCAGGCGGCAAGCAGCAGCAACGCGCCGAGAACCAACGTAATCACCGCCGACATCCGCTTCAGACGCGTCTCGTTTTGCATTTGTTCCGGACGGATATTCAGATAGAGATCTTTAATGATCGTAGCGGAACTTTGCAGCAATTGGGCATTGATCGTCGACATAATCGCGGCCATTGGGGCGGCAAGGAAGATCCCGGCAGCAAACGGCGGCAACACTTTTACCATCAACGTTGGGATCACCAGATCCGGCACGGTGAGATCAGGGATCACCGCGCGGCCTAACGCGCCAGCCAGATGCATACCAAACATCAGGATCGCCACCACAATTGTACCGATGATGATCCCCCGATGTACCGCTTTGCTGTCTTTATAAGAGATACAGCGCACCGCGGTATGCGGCAGGCCAATCACCCCAAAGCACACCAGAACCCAGAACGAAGTCATGAAGGCAGGCGACAGAATATCATTAGCGCCTTGTGGTGTTACCAGTTGCGGATCAATGGATTGTAGCGTCTCTACTGCGTTGCTTAAGCCGCCAGCAGCATGGACCACGCCGACCAGTAGCACAATGGTGCCAATCAGCATCACCAGCCCTTGCATAGTGTCGTTCAGCACACTGGCGCGAAAGCCACCAAAGGCGGTATACAACGCAATACTGATGCCGAAAATCAGCAGGCCGGTTTCATAAGGAATGCCAGCAGCGGTTTCCAGTAGACGCGCACCGCCGATAAACTGCACGGTCATTGCACCAACGAATGCTACCAGCAAACTCAAACTCGCCAGCCACACCAGCAAACGGCTCTGGTAGCGGGCAAACAGCATATCGTTCAGCGTTACCGCATTGTAGCGGCGCGCGAGAATAGCGAACTTCTTGCCGAGAATACCGAGCGAAAGCCAGACAGCAGGTAGCTGAATCATCGCCAGCAATACCCAGCCCAGCCCGTATTTATAAGCAGCGCCGGGTCCGCCGATAAACGAACTGGCGCTGATATAGGTTGCGGTGAGCGTCATCGCCAGCACAATACCGCCCATAGAGCGGCTGCCGAGGAAATACTCATTCAGGAAAGTGCCCGTGTTCCGTTTACGCATCGCATAAACCGAAATCCCGAACACCACCACCAGATAGGCGACCAGCGGTAGAATCACTTCAAGCTGCATCGTCATCCTCCAGCGGAATATCGCGATAGATAAATTTCACCATCGCCCAGCACAGTCCAATAAACAGCAGCGGCGTCAGGATGCAGGCCATCTCAAACCAGCGCGGAAAACCGGTAAAACCGGGGGCAACGCCAGGTAAGTAAGCAGCTACTAACCAAACAAGCAGATACAAAAGGGTCAGCCCCAGCGCCCAGCGCGCCTCTTTATGGGCCTGAACAAAACGAGTGTCCATTTTTTGTCCCTGATGGGTGAAGAAAGCGGGGATTGTACCTTATGGGGCTTGCCGATCCCCAGAAATAAAAAAGGCCGGAAAATCCGGCCTTTTGACGCTGTTGCAGTCTTATTTTTCCTGAAGACCGAGTTTTTTCTCCAGATAGTGGATGTTAGTGCCACCATGCTGGAAGTTCTCGTCGTTCATGATGCGGATCTGCAGATCAACGTTGGTTTTGATACCGTCGATGATTAGCTCCTGCAGCGCATTCTTCATGCGTGCAATCGCCACATCACGGTTTTCACCGTAGCAAATCAGTTTGCCGATCATTGAGTCATAGTACGGCGGCACGGTGTAGCCAGCGTAGATATGAGACTCCCAACGCACGCCAAAACCGCCAGGTGCGTGGAAACGGGTGATTTTGCCCGGGCTTGGCAGGAAGGTGTTTGGATCTTCGGCATTGATACGGCATTCCACCGCATGGCCGCGAACATGAACTTCTTCTTGCTTGATCGACAGCGGTTGACCGGCAGCGATACGCAACTGCTCTTTGATCAGGTCAACGCCGGTGATCATTTCAGTAACCGGGTGTTCTACCTGAATACGGGTGTTCATTTCGATGAAATAGAATTCGCCGTTTTCAAACAGGAATTCGAAAGTACCTGCTCCGCGATAGCCGATATCAACACACGCTTTGGCACAACGTTCGCCAATGTAGCGACGCAGTTCCGGGGTAATGCCTGGTGCTGGCGCTTCTTCGACCACTTTCTGGTGACGGCGCTGCATGGAGCAGTCACGTTCAGCCAGATAGATAGCGTTGCCCTGGCCGTCCGCCAGTACCTGAATCTCGACGTGGCGAGGATTTTCCAGGTATTTCTCCATGTAAACCATATCGTTGCTGAAAGCAGCTTTCGCTTCCGCACGCGTCATGGAGATGGATTGCGCCAGTTCAGCGTCGCTGCGCACTACGCGCATACCGCGACCGCCGCCGCCGCCGGAAGCTTTGATAATTACCGGGTAACCAATGCGTTTAGCAATGGCGCGGTTTTTATCCATATCGTCGCCCAGCGGGCCGTCAGACCCCGGTACACAAGGGACGCCAGCTTTTTTCATCGCGGCAATTGCCGACACTTTGTCACCCATCAGGCGAATGGTGTCTGCTTTCGGGCCGATGAAGATAAAGCCAGAGCGTTCAACCTGCTCAGCAAAATTGGCGTTTTCGGAAAGGAAGCCGTAACCCGGATGGATTGCTACTGCGCCAGTGATTTCAGCGGCGCTGATGATTGCCGGGATGTTCAGATAGCTTTTTACTGACGGAGCAGGGCCAATACAGACCGTTTCATCTGCCAGTAATACGTGTTTTAGGTCGCGATCCGCGCTGGAGTGCACTGCGACAGTCTTGATGCCCAGTTCTTTACAGGCACGAAGAATACGCAATGCAATCTCGCCACGGTTGGCAATAACAATTTTATCCAGCATGTTCGCCTCGTTACTCGATGACGACCAGCGGCTCGTCAAATTCTACCGGTTGTCCACTTTCGACCAGAATTGCTTTCACAGTACCGGATTTGTCTGCTTCGATCTGGTTCATCATTTTCATGGCTTCAACGATGCACAGGGTATCGCCCACGTTCACTTTCTGACCCACTTCGATGAACGCTTTCGCGTCCGGGCTTGGGGTGCGGTAGAAAGTACCAACCATTGGGGAACGTACGATGTGACCACTGATTTCCGCTGCTGCTGGCGCTTCCATGGAAGGAACGGTCGCCGGAGCGGCTGCGTTAGACTGAGCTGGCTGCTGCATCATTGGTGCAGCGTAAGCTTGTTGCATCATCGGGAAACTTGCGGCAGGTGCTGCACGGCTGATGCGTACTGACTCTTCGCCTTCAGAAATTTCCAGTTCAGAGATGCCTGATTCTTCAACCAGCTCGATCAGTTTTTTAATCTTACGAATATCCATGAGTGGGTTCCGTACTCTTTGTTTAGTGTGATTGTGACAGGCGTTTCACCGCCGTCTGTAAAGCGTATGCCCCGACAGTAGCTGTATGCATAGCGATAAATTCCAGCCAGCCGGGACGCCGGTCTATTTTGCCCCAGAGTGTCAATGTGAGACTTGACGGACATTGTGCAGCGATCTGCTGCCATTCTCCGGCAAAAAACAAAATATACCTTCGTTTCGCCATTGTCACCTTTTCCGCAGCTCAAAAACTGCGTCAGGGAGAACGAGGTCGCACATTATAACGATTTCGTAGCAAATGGCAGCTAAATACTGGTCTTATCAGGGAAGATAATCAACAGCTAACATGTAAATAACTTTCAACGCCGCGTATTTTGCAACAAGCCGCACAGTTCATGAAATTAGCGCCACCATTGACGGAACTTCTTATAACGTAAGACTAAAAGCAGTAAAGCCAGCCCAGCGTAGATGATTGGCTGTGGTGAGATAATCTTTACTGACCACAGATAATGTATGGGGGCCAGGATCGCGACAAGATAGACGAAGTTATGCAATTGTTGCCAGCGTTTGCCTAAGTTTCGCTGCATCGCCTGCGTGGAAGTGAATGTTAAAGCCAGTAAAATCAGCCAACTGATAATTCCGAGCGTTAAATAAGGTCGGGTGACTAATTCCTGACCCAATAACGTCAGATTATTCACTCCCAGCTCCAGCAAGGCATAACTGGTTAAGTGCAGCGTTGCCCAGGCGAAACACCATAAACCCAACAGGCGGCGAGTGCGAATCAATAATGGTTGTTTAGCGTAGCGCGCCAGCGGCGTAACCAACAAGGTCGCCAGCAAGAATTTCAGCGCAGTCCGACCGGTAAAATGCTGAATATCTTTCACCGGATCGGCACTTAATCCACCGTGGTTAATTGCCCACATCAGCCAGACAAACGGCAAAAATCCGGCAAGATGCAGGCAAACTTTCAGCCATGTCACTTGTTTTGCTGTCAGTCGCACTTAGAAATTCTCCCGTAAATCCAGTCCACGATAAAGCGACGCCACTTGATCGGCGTATCCGTTAAACAACAGCGTTGGCTGACGTTGTACATCAAGAATGCCACCTGAACCGATAAACCGTTCGGTAGCCTGCGACCAACGGGGATGATCAACATGCGGATTGACGTTGGCATAAAAGCCGTATTCATCGGGCGCGGCCAGATTCCAGGTGGTTGGCGGACGCTCCCGGGTCAGCTTAATACTGACAATCGATTTAATCCCTTTAAAGCCATATTTCCACGGCACAATCAGCCGTACCGGTGCGCCATTTTGCGGCGGTAACGCCTTGCCATAAACACCAACGGTCATCAGTGTGAGCGGATGCATCGCTTCGTCGAGACGTAATCCTTCTATATAAGGATATTTCAGGCCGCCGCCAATAAACCGGTCCTGCTGGCCTGGCATCTGTTCCGGCGCATAAATGGTTTCGAAGGCGACGTATTTCGCGTTACTGGTCGGTTCTGCCAGTGCCAGCAATTTGTGCAGCGGAAAACCAATCCACGGCACCACCATCGACCATGCTTCTACGCAACGCATACGATAAATCCGCTCTTCCAGCGGGAAACGACGGGTCAGTGCATCATGATCGAGGGTTAACGGTTTAGCGACTTCACCGCTGATTTTCAACGTCCACAGATCAGTTTTCAGACTGCCGGCATTTGCCGCTGGATCGGCTTTATCCAGTCCGAACTCATAGAAGTTGTTATAGCCGGAAACTTTATCTTCCGGCGTCAGTGGCAGGTTATTTTGCCAGGCGGCAGGCCTGCTGAATTCTAATGGCTTTCCGGCTGGTGCGGGCGGGCGATCGTTACCCTTAAACCAGCTAAGCAGGTCGGCATGAGTAGTGGTTGGTAGAGAAAGTGCAGCAGCGCTGATGCCTAACGTTTTCAGTATCTGCCGACGTTGCATAAAAAAAGCCGATTCGGCAGTGACATCGGCTTCTGTAAGTTGACGAATTTTTTTCATAACAGACTCCCGGTATGCTCCTGATTACTATGGCAGGGAGAATGTCAAAGTGCTGCTAAAATTCGTTAACGATATGTAAATTATTTTGTGCGAAATCTTAGCTTATTTTTACCAATGTGCGCCCTTGCACCTGGTTATTAATAATGGCTTCAGCAAACTTCGGAGCATCTGCCAGCGAAATTTCTTTTGCTGCCTGCGAATAGAATGATTCCGGTAGATCTGCGACCAGACGCTGCCAGGCTTGCGCGCGGCGTTCTGGTGGCGTCATGACTGAATCCACCCCTTGTAAACGGACATTACGCAGAATGAACGGCATTACCGTGGTTGGCAGGGCAAAGCCACCCGCCAGACCACAGGCTGCCACACAGCCACCGTAGTTCATTTGTGCCAGTACTTTCGCCAGCACTTTGTCGCCAACAGTATCAATCGCGCCAGCCCAAAGCTGTTTTTCCAGTGGACGGGATTCAGCAAACTCATCGCGCGGCAAAATACGGCTGGCACCTAACCTTTTCAGGTATTCATGGGTACTTTCACGACCAGAAACGGCAACGACCTGATAACCCAACTTATGCAACAGTGCTACGGCCGTACTGCCGACGCCGCCGCTGGCGCCCGTAACGACAATTTCGCCATCCTGCGGATGAATACCGGCATCTTCCAGCGCCATTACGCACAGCATGGCGGTAAACCCGGCAGTACCGATAACCATCGCTTTACGCGCGTCCAGACCTTGCGGCATGGCAACCAGCCAGTCACCTTTCACGCGCGCCTGCTGTGCCAGCCCGCCCCAGTGGTTTTCACCAACGCCCCAACCGGTGAGTAACACTTCCTGACCGGCATGAAAACGAGGATCTTCACTGGCGCGTACGATTCCTGCGAAGTCTATGCCAGGAATCATCGGAAAATTGCGGATGATTTTTCCTTTACCGGTAATCGCCAGCGCATCTTTATAATTCAGGCTCGACCAGTGGACATCGACCGTCACATCGCCTTCCGGCAGGCGACTTGCGTCCAGAGTCTGTACAGATGCGAGGGTTTTGCCGTCCTGCTGTTCTAAAAGTAACGCCTGCATAAGAGGTCCTCATGTGCATGATGGATTGGAAAATAATTTCTGAAGACTATACTCGCTAATGGAAAAGCAAAGCCGATGAAGCGCAATAAATTGCGAGATAAATCTGATTTGCTGGTATGCCCGCGTCCTCACTATCGGAGTTAACACAAGGATGAGATTAACGACGAAATTTTCGGCCTTTGTCACGCTGCTCACCGGGTTAACAATTTTTGTGACTCTGCTGGGCTGCTCGCTTAGTTTCTACAACGCCATTCAGTATAAGTTTAGTCATCGTGTTCAGGCAGTGGCGACGGCGATCGATACCCATCTTGTGTCGAATGACTTCAGCACATTGAGGCCACAAATCAGCGAACTGATGATGTCGGCGGATATCGTTCGCGTGGATCTTTTGCACGATAAAAAACAGGTTTATACCCAGTCCCGCAATGGCAGCTACCGTCCGGTTGGTACTAGCGATCTGTTTCGCGAGCTGACTGTACCGTTGATTAAACATCCGGGGATGTCTCTGCATTTGGTGTATCAGGACCCGATGGGCAACTATTTCCACTCGCTGATGACCACTGCACCGCTCACTGGTGCGATTGGATTTATCATTATTATGCTCTTCCTGGCTGTACGCTGGTTGCAACGGCAACTTGCCGGGCAAGAACTGCTGGAAACCCGCGCCACTCGTATCTTAAACGGTGAGCGCGGCACGAATGTGCTGGGCACCATCTATGAATGGCCGCCAGGGGCCAGCAGTGCACTGGATACGCTGCTTTGCGAAATTCAGAATGCGCGCGAACAGCACAGTCGTCTCGATACGCTGATTCGTTCCTATGCTGCGCAGGATATTAAAACTGGCCTCAATAACCGCCTCTTTTTCGACAACCAACTGGCAACGTTACTGGAAGATCAGGAGAAAGTAGGGACTCACGGGATCGTGATGATGATCCGCCTGCCGGATTTCAATATGTTGAGCGACACCTGGGGGCACAGTCAGGTTGAAGAACAACTCTTTACCCTGACAAATTTGTTATCGACATTTATGATGCGCTATCCGGGGTCGCTGCTGGCACGTTATCACCGTAGCGATTTTGCCGTGCTGTTGCCACACCGGACATTAAAAGAGGCGGAGAGCATTGCCGGGCAATTGATCAAGGCGGTTGATACCTTACCGAGTAATAAAATGCTCGATCGTGATGATATGATTCACATCGGCATCTGTGCCTGGCGTAGTGGGCAGGATACCGAACAGGTGATGGAACATGCTGAATCCGCTACGCGCAATGCGGGATTACAAGGCGGCAACAGTTGGGCCATTTACGATGACTCGTTACCTGAAAAAGGGCGCGGTAACGTTCGTTGGCGTACGCTCATTGAGCAAATGCTTAGCCGCGGCGGCCCGCGTCTTTATCAGAAACCGGCGGTTACCCGTGAGGGGCAGGTTCATCACCGCGAGCTGATGTGCCGCATCTTTGATGGTAATGAAGAGGTCAGCTCGGCGGAATATATGCCGATGGTGTTGCAGTTTGGCTTATCGGAAGAGTATGACCGCCTGCAAGTCAGTCGCCTCATCCCGCTGCTACGCTATTGGCCGCAAGAAAATCTGGCGATTCAGGTCACCGTTGAGTCGTTGATTCGTCCACGTTTCCAGCGTTGGCTACGCGATACGTTGATGCAATGTGAAAAATCGCAACGAAAACGCATAATTATTGAACTTGCAGAGGCTGATGTTGGTCAACATATCGGTCGCTTGCAACCTGTTATTCGTTTAGTGAATGCTTTAGGGGTTCGGGTCGCCGTCAACCAGGCCGGATTGACGCTGGTAAGTACCCGTTGGATCAAAGAACTTAATGTTGAATTACTCAAGCTCCATCCGGGGCTGGTAAGAAACATTGAGAAGCGAACAGAGAATCAATTGTTGGTTCAGAGCATGGTAGAAGCGTGTTCCGGGACCAACACTCAGGTTTACGCTACGGGCGTACGTTCGCGAAGCGAGTGGCAGACCCTGATTCAGCGCGGGGTTTTAGGTGGACAGGGGGATTTTTTCGCGTCCTCACAGCCACTTGATACTAACGTGAAAAAATATTCACAAAGATACTCGGTTTAACCTGCCGTTTGATCCGTTTTCACGTAGAATAATGCGCGCTGCGTTTCACGGGAGCGTGCTTGTCTGTTCGCCAGATTGTTGCAGCACATATGCAGATGAATGACCTTACGCAGTTGCAAACAGGCGAGGAATGCTACTGATGCATTTAGCCTCTCTGGACTCAGGTAGAGATTTGTAACAAAGGAAACAAACTGCACTAATTTTCACCGCAGCAGATGATTTTTGCGCCTTGTCGCTGCTGCGTGTGGTTGGTAAAGTAAGCGGATTTTCTTTTCCGCCCCAGCTTTCAGGATTATCCCTTAGTATGTTGAAAAAATTTCGTGGCATGTTTTCCAATGACTTGTCCATTGACCTGGGTACTGCGAATACCCTTATTTATGTAAAAGGACAAGGCATCGTATTGAATGAGCCTTCCGTGGTGGCCATTCGTCAGGATCGTGCCGGTTCACCGAAAAGCGTAGCTGCAGTAGGTCATGACGCGAAGCAGATGCTGGGCCGCACGCCGGGCAATATCGCTGCCATTCGCCCAATGAAAGATGGCGTTATCGCTGACTTCTTTGTGACTGAAAAGATGCTCCAGCACTTTATCAAACAAGTGCACAGCAACAGCTTTATGCGTCCAAGCCCGCGTGTTCTGGTTTGTGTGCCGGTTGGTGCTACCCAGGTTGAGCGCCGTGCTATTCGTGAATCCGCGCAGGGCGCAGGTGCCCGCGAAGTCTTCCTGATTGAAGAACCGATGGCCGCAGCAATCGGTGCAGGCTTGCCGGTATCTGAAGCAACCGGTTCAATGGTGGTTGATATCGGTGGCGGTACTACTGAAGTTGCCGTTATTTCTCTGAACGGCGTGGTTTACTCCTCTTCTGTACGTATCGGTGGTGACCGCTTCGACGAAGCGATCATCAACTACGTTCGCCGTAACTATGGCTCTTTGATCGGTGAAGCGACCGCAGAACGTATCAAACACGAAATCGGTTCTGCTTATCCGGGCGATGAAGTCCGTGAAATCGAAGTTCGTGGCCGTAACCTGGCAGAAGGTGTGCCACGCGGCTTTACGCTGAACTCCAACGAAATCCTTGAAGCGCTGCAAGAGCCGCTGACCGGCATCGTTAGCGCGGTGATGGTTGCGCTGGAACAGTGTCCGCCGGAACTCGCTTCCGACATCTCCGAGCGCGGAATGGTGCTCACTGGCGGTGGTGCGTTGCTACGTAACCTTGACCGTTTGTTAATGGAAGAAACCGGCATTCCAGTTGTTGTTGCTGAAGACCCGCTGACCTGTGTGGCGCGTGGTGGCGGCAAGGCGCTGGAAATGATCGACATGCACGGCGGCGACCTGTTCAGCGAAGAGTAATCGGATGCAGGCAGGGGAAGCGTCTGTTTACCCTGCCTGATCTGATACGAGAATACGCATAACTTATGAAGCCAATTTTTAGCCGTGGCCCGTCGCTACAGATTCGCCTTATTCTGGCGGTGCTGGTGGCGCTCGGCGTTATTATTGCCGACAGTCGCCTGGGGACGTTTAGTCAAATCCGTACTTATATGGATACCGCCGTCAGTCCTTTCTACTTTATTTCTAATGCTCCTCGAGAATTGCTGGATGGCGTATCGCAGACGCTGGCCTCGCGCGATCAACTAGAACTTGAAAACCGGGCGTTACGTCAAGAACTGCTGTTGAAAAACAGCGAGCTGCTGATGCTTGGACAATACAAACAGGAGAACGCGCGTCTGCGCGAGCTGCTGGGTTCTCCGCTGCGTCAGGATGAGCAGAAGATGGTGACCCAGGTTATCTCTACGGTTAACGATCCGTACAGCGATCAGGTTGTTATCGACAAAGGCAGCGTTAACGGGGTTTATGAAGGTCAGCCGGTCATCAGCGATAAAGGTGTTGTTGGTCAGGTGGTAGCGGTCGCAAAACTGACCAGCCGCGTGCTGCTGATCTGTGACGCGACCCATGCGCTGCCAATTCAGGTACTTCGTAACGATATCCGCGTAATTGCAGCGGGTAACGGTTGTACTGATGATTTACAACTTGAGCATCTGCCAGCGAATACTGATATTCGTGTTGGTGATGTATTGGTGACATCTGGTCTTGGTGGTCGTTTCCCGGAAGGTTATCCGGTGGCGGTCGTCTCTTCCGTGAAGCTCGATACCCAGCGCGCTTATACCGTGATTCAGGCTCGTCCGACTGCGGGTCTGCAACGTTTGCGTTATCTGTTGCTGCTGTGGGGCGCGGATCGTAACGGCGCTAATCCAATGACGCCGGAAGAAGTGCATCGCGTTGCTAATGAACGCCTGATGCAAATGATGCCGCAGGTGTTGCCTTCGCCAGATGCAATGGGACCAAAACTTCCGGAACCGGCAACGGGAATTACCCAGCCAGATCCGCAGCAACCAGCAACGGGTACTGCCACTAACCGCTCTCCACAAGGGGTTACGCCGCCGCAAAGTGGTGCTCAACCGCCTGCACGTGCGCCGGGAGGGCAATAGTGGCGAGATATCGTAGCCAGGGACGCTGGGTTATCTGGCTCTCTTTCCTCATCGCGTTGTTACTACAAATTATGCCCTGGCCGGATAACCTCATCGTTTTCCGGCCAAACTGGGTATTACTCATTTTATTGTATTGGATCCTGGCCTTGCCCCATCGCGTAAATGTGGGCACAGGTTTTGTGATGGGTGCCATACTGGATCTGATCAGCGGTTCTACGCTCGGTGTACGGGCGTTGTCGATGAGTATCATTGCTTATCTGGTAGCGCTGAAATTCCAGCTTTTCCGCAACCTGGCATTATGGCAGCAGGCGCTGGTCGTCATGTTGCTTTCGCTGGTAGTGGATATTATTGTTTTCTGGTCAGAGTTTTTGGTGATCAACGTCTCTTTCAGACCCGAAGTGTTCTGGAGTAGTGTAGTCAATGGTGTGCTCTGGCCGTGGATTTTCTTGCTGATGCGCAAAATCCGTCAGCAGTTTGCAGTGCAATAAAGGTTTCTATGACTTCTCTGTATTTAGCTTCCGGTTCTCCACGTCGTCAGGAGTTACTTGCGCAACTTGGCCTCACTTTCGAACGTATTGTTACGGGCATTGAGGAGCAGCGTCATCCGCAGGAGAGCGCGCAGCAGTATGTTGTGCGTCTGGCGCGCGAAAAAGCGCAAGCGGGCGTCGAGCAAGCAGCGCAGGATTTGCCTGTGCTGGGGGCGGATACTATCGTGATCCTGAACGGAGAAGTGTTAGAGAAACCGCGCGACGCAGAACATGCGGCGCAGATGTTACGCAAATTATCGGGACAGACCCATCAGGTAATGACAGCAGTGGCGCTGGCCGACAGCCAGCACATTCTCGATTGCCTGGTGGTTACCGATGTGACTTTCAGAATGTTAACAGGTGAAGACATCGCGGGCTATGTCGCCAGCGGTGAACCGTTAGATAAAGCAGGTGCATACGGTATTCAGGGGCTGGGTGGTTGTTTTGTCAGGAAGATAAATGGCAGCTATCACGCCGTAGTCGGCTTACCGCTGGTTGAAACGTATGAATTATTAAGTAATTTTAACGCACTGCGTGAGAAAAGGGATAAACATGACGGCTGAATTGTTGGTAAACGTAACGCCTTCGGAAACGCGAGTGGCGTATATTGATGGCGGCATTCTGCAGGAAATTCATATTGAACGTGAGGCGCGACGCGGAATCGTAGGCAATATCTACAAGGGTCGTGTAAGTCGTGTACTTCCGGGTATGCAGGCGGCTTTTGTAGATATTGGGCTGGAGAAAGCCGCGTTTCTACACGCTTCTGACATTATGCCGCACACCGAATGTGTGGCGGGCGAGGAACAAAAGCAGTTCACGGTACGCGACATTTCGGAACTGGTCCGCCAGGGGCAAGATCTGATGGTACAGGTGGTGAAAGACCCTCTGGGCACCAAAGGCGCGCGCCTGACCACGGATATCACGCTGCCGTCTCGCTATCTGGTGTTTATGCCTGGCGCATCCCACGTTGGGGTTTCCCAACGCATTGAAAGTGAATCCGAACGTGAACGCCTGAAAAAAGTGGTCGCAGAGTATTGTGACGAGCAGGGTGGGTTTATCATCCGTACCGCAGCGGAAGGTGTTGGCGAAGCAGAACTGGCTTCCGATGCCGCTTATTTGAAGCGCGTGTGGACTAAAGTGATGGAGCGTAAAAAGCGCCCACAGACTCGTTATCAACTGTATGGCGAACTGGCGCTGGCACAGCGTGTCCTGCGTGATTTTGCTGATGCCGAACTGGACCGTATTCGCGTTGACTCGCGTCTGACTTACGAAGCATTGCTGGAGTTTACCTCGGAATACATTCCTGAGATGACCAGCAAGCTGGAGCATTACACGGGCCGCCAGCCGATTTTCGATCTCTTTGATGTAGAAAATGAAATTCAGCGGGCGCTGGAGCGCAAAGTTGAGCTGAAGTCCGGTGGCTATCTGATTATCGATCAGACCGAAGCAATGACTACTGTGGATATTAATACCGGGGCGTTTGTCGGTCATCGCAATCTGGACGACACCATTTTCAATACCAATATTGAAGCGACGCAGGCTATTGCTCGCCAGTTACGGTTGCGTAACCTGGGCGGGATTATCATCATTGATTTCATTGACATGAATAATGAAGATCACCGTCGTCGCGTGCTTCATTCACTGGAACAGGCGTTGAGCAAAGACCGGGTAAAAACCAGCGTTAACGGTTTCTCGGCGCTGGGACTGGTGGAGATGACGCGTAAGCGAACCCGCGAAAGTATTGAGCACGTACTGTGTAATGAATGCCCAACCTGCCACGGTCGCGGAACGGTGAAAACGGTGGAAACCGTATGTTATGAAATCATGCGAGAAATCGTTCGTGTGCACCATGCTTACGACTCTGACCGTTTCCTGGTCTATGCTTCTCCGGCAGTAGCCGAAGCCTTGAAAGGCGAAGAGTCGCACTCACTGGCGGAAGTGGAAATTTTCGTTGGCAAACAGGTTAAAGTACAAATTGAACCGCTCTATAACCAGGAGCAGTTTGATGTCGTTATGATGTAAACAGATGCTGGGTCGCCATCCGGCAAAGGGTTTTTGAGTCACATTTTTAGCAGACAAGGAGTGACGGGTGAGGCGATTGCCGGGGATTTTACTGCTTACTGGAGCCGCGCTCGTTGTGATCGCTGCGCTGCTGGTCAGCGGCCTGCGTATTGCTTTACCGTACCTCGATGCCTGGCGTCCGGAAATCCTCAACAAAATAGAATCTGCTACCGGAATGCCGGTGGCTGCCAGTCAACTCTCTGCCAGTTGGCAGAATTTTGGTCCGACGCTTGAAGCACGCGACATTCGTGCAGAGCTAAAAGATGGCGGTGAGTTTTCGGTTAAACGCGTCACCCTGGCGCTGGATGTCTGGCAGAGCCTGCTGCATATGCGCTGGCAGTTTCGCGATCTCACTTTCTGGCAACTGCGCTTTCGCACCAATACACCAATTTCCAGCGACAGCGGTAATGACAGCCTGGAAGCCGGCCACATCAGCGATCTTTTTCTACGCCAGTTCGATCACTTCGATCTCCGCGATAGCGAAGTCAGCTTTCTGACGCCATCAGGCCAGCGTGCTGAACTGGCGATCCCGCAACTTACCTGGCTTAACGATCCGCGTCGGCACCGTGCGGAAGGCCAGGTAAGTCTCTCCAGTCTTACCGGACAGCACGGCGTGATGCAGGTGCGGATGGATCTGCGTGATGACGAGGGGTTGTTAAGCAACGGTCGCGTATGGCTACAGGCTGATGATATCGACCTGAAACCGTGGCTGGGTAAATGGATGCAGGACAACATTGCGCTGGAAACGGCGCAGTTCTCGCTGGAAGGCTGGATGACGATCGACAAAGGCGATGTGACCGGTGGCGACGTCTGGCTGAAACAGGGCGGCGCAAGCTGGTTGGGTGAGAAGAAAACGCATTCGCTGTCGGTGGATAATCTGACCGCACATATTACGCGTGAAAATCCGGGCTGGCAGTTTTCTATTCCTGATACTCGTATCACTATGGACGGCAAACCCTGGCCAAGCGGGGCATTGACGCTGGCCTGGATACCGGAACAGGACGTTGGTGGGAAAAATAATAAACGCAGTGACGAACTACGTATTCGCGCCAGCAATCTGGAACTGGCTGGGCTGGAAGGCATACGCCCGTTGGCAGCGAAACTTTCACCTGCTTTGGGGGATATCTGGCGTTCCACGCAACCGAGCGGCAAGATCAACACGTTGGCGCTGGATATCCCGCTTCAGGCTGCAGAAAAGACCCGCTTTCAGGCATCGTGGAGCGATCTGGCCTGGAAGCAATGGAAATTACTACCGGGGGCGGAACATTTCTCCGGGACGCTTTCCGGTAGCGTAGAAAATGGTTTGCTTACCGCTTCCATGAAGCAGGCGAAAATGCCTTACGAAACGGTATTTCGTGCGCCGCTGGAAATTGTCGACGGCAAGGCGGCCTTAAGCTGGCTGAATAACGATAAGGGTTTTCAGCTCGATGGCCGCAATATTGATGTCAAAGCCAAAGCCGTCCATGCGCGTGGTGGTTTCCGCTACCTGCAACCGGCTAATGATGAACCCTGGCTTGGCATTCTGGCTGGCATCAGTACCGATGATGGTTCGCAAGCCTGGCGCTATTTCCCGGAAAACCTGATGGGTAAAGACCTGGTTGATTACTTAAGTGGGGCGATTCAGGGGGGTGAGGCGGAGAACGCGACGCTGGTTTATGGCGGCAATCCGCATCTTTTTCCATACAAACACAACGAAGGTCAGTTTGAGGTGTTGGTGCCGCTGCGTAATGCGAAGTTTGCTTTCCAGCCGGACTGGCCAGCATTAACTAATCTCGATATTGAACTGGACTTTATTAACGACGGTTTATGGATGAAAACCGATGGCGTTAATCTGGGTGGCGTGCGTGCCAGCAATCTCACCGCAGTGATCCCTGACTACTCGAAAGAAAAGTTGCTGATTGATGCTGACATAAAAGGTCCGGGCAAAGCTGTTGGCCCTTATTTTGATGAGACGCCGCTGAAGGATTCGCTGGGGGCGACCCTGCAAGAACTCCAGCTCGACGGCGATGTGAATGCTCGCTTACATCTCGATATCCCGCTGGACGGCGAGCTGGTTACAGCGAAAGGCGAAGTGACGCTGCGTAACAACAGTCTGTTTATCAAACCGCTTGATAGCACTCTGAAAAATTTGAGCGGCAAATTCAGCTTTATCAATGGCGATCTACAAAGCGAATCACTAACCGCAAACTGGTTTAACCAGCCACTGAATGTGGATTTTTCCACCAAAGAAGGGGCGAAAGCCTACCAGGTTGCGGTGAATCTCAACGGCAACTGGCAACCAGCGAAAACTGGCGTTCTGCCTGAAGCGCTGAATGAAGCGTTAAGCGGCAGTATGGCATGGGATGGTAAAGTGGGCATTGAGCTACCTTATCAAGCTGGCGCAACGTATAACGTTGAACTGAACGGCGATCTGAAGAATGTGAGCAGTCACTTACCTTCACCGTTAGCCAAACCTGCTGGCGAACCGTTGCCAATTAACGTTAAGGTCAACGGCAATCTCAACAGCTTTGAATTAACCGGACAGGCTGGCGCGGATAACCATTTCAATAGCCGCTGGTTGCTCGGTCAAAAGCTGACGCTCGATCGCGCCATCTGGGCGGCAGACAGCAAAACTCTCCCTCCGTTACCGGAGCAAAGTGGTGTTGAACTCAATATGCCGCCGATGAACGGTGCCGAGTGGCTGGCCTTGTTCCAGAAAGGCGCAACGGAAAAAGTTGGCAGCGCAGCGAGTTTCCCTCAGCACATTACGCTACGTACACCGATGTTGTCGCTGGGAAATCAGCAATGGAATAACCTGAGCATTGTTTCGCAACCGATGGCAAATGGTACGCAGGTCGAGGCGCAAGGGCGTGAAATCAACGCTACGCTGGCGATGCGTAATAACGCACCGTGGTTAGCGAATATCAAATATCTCTATTACAACCCGAGCGTGGCAAAAACTCGTGGTGATTCAACGCCGTCATCACCTTTCCCGACAACGGAGCGTATCAGCTTCCGTGGCTGGCCGGATGCGCAAATACGTTGCGCAGAATGTTGGTTATGGGGGCAAAAATTCGGCCGCATCGACAGTGATATCACCATTTCCGGCGATACGTTAACCCTGACCAACGGGCTGATTGATACCGGTTTCTCGCGGCTCACTGCTGATGGTGAATGGGTTAATAATCCCGGAAATCAACGGACATCGCTGAAAGGAAAACTGCGCGGACAGAAAATTGATGCTGCCGCAGAATTTTTTGGTGTTACGACGCCAATACGCCAGTCATCATTTAATGTGGATTACGATTTGCACTGGCGTAAATCGCCGTGGCAGCCAGACGAGGCGACATTGAACGGCATCATTCATACACAACTGGGCAAAGGTGAAATTACCGAAATTAGCACCGGACATGCCGGACAGTTGCTGCGCTTATTGAGTGTTGATGCCCTGATGCGTAAGCTGCGCTTTGATTTCAGGGATACCTTTGGCGAAGGGTTCTATTTTGACTCCATTCGCAGCACCGCGTGGATTAAAGACGGCGTTATGCACACTGACGACACGCTGGTGGATGGCCTGGAAGCGGATATCGCCATGAAAGGATCGGTAAATCTGGTGCGTCGCGATCTCAATATGGAAGCGGTTGTCGCGCCAGAGATTTCTGCGACAGTGGGCGTGGCTGCGGCCTTTGCGGTTAACCCGATTGTCGGCGCGGCAGTGTTTGCCGCCAGTAAAGTGCTGGGGCCGCTGTGGAGTAAGGTCTCCATTTTGCGCTATCGCATTTCTGGTCCGCTGGATGCTCCGCAAATCAACGAAGTGTTGCGTCAGCCGCGTAAAGAAAAAGCGCAATGATTTGACGAGGGCATGTAATTGCCCCAATCTCATAAGATAATCGTTGCCATAAAACCAACGAACCGGAACAAACCGCAGGCCGGATAAGGCGTTTACGCCGCACCCGGCAGCCGTAAAAAATCCTCTACCGCAGTAACTAACGAGTAGCAAAAACGATGAGTCTGAACCTGGTAAGTGAACAATTGCTAGCGGCGAACGGCCTGAAACATCAGGACTTGTTCGCGATCCTCGGTCAACTGGCCGAACGTCGCCTTGATTATGGCGATCTCTATTTTCAGTCGAGCTATCACGAGTCCTGGGTTTTAGAAGACCGCATTATCAAAGATGGTTCTTACAACATCGATCAGGGTGTTGGCGTGCGTGCAATCAGCGGTGAAAAAACCGGGTTTGCTTACGCAGACCAAATCAGCCTGCTGGCGCTGGAGCAGAGCGCGCAAGCGGCGCGCACCATCGTCCGTGATAGTGGCGATGGCAAAGTACAAACACTGGGCGCGGTAGAGCATAGCCCGCTGTATACCTCGCTTGATCCGCTGCAAAGCATGAGCCGCGAAGAGAAGCTGGATATCCTGCGCCGCGTCGATAAAGTTGCCCGCGAAGCGGACAAGCGCGTACAGGAAGTGACTGCCAGCCTGAGCGGCGTCTATGAATTAATTTTGGTCGCGGCGACTGACGGAACCCTGGCGGCGGATGTCCGCCCTCTGGTGCGTCTTTCCGTGAGCGTTCTGGTCGAAGAAGATGGTAAACGCGAACGTGGTGCCAGCGGCGGCGGCGGTCGTTTCGGTTATGAGTTCTTCCTTGCTGACCTCGATGGTGAAGTTCGCGCTGATGCATGGGCGAAAGAAGCAGTGCGTATGGCACTGGTCAATCTTTCCGCCGTTGCCGCGCCTGCGGGGACTATGCCGGTTGTTCTCGGCGCTGGCTGGCCGGGCGTGTTGTTGCATGAAGCGGTCGGTCACGGCCTGGAAGGCGACTTCAACCGCCGTGGTACATCGGTCTTTAGTGGCCAGCTCGGTGAGCTGGTGGCTTCTGAACTGTGTACCGTGGTTGATGACGGTACGATGGTTGATCGCCGTGGTTCGGTGGCGATTGATGACGAAGGCACACCAGGTCAATACAACGTGTTGATTGAGAACGGGATCCTGAAAGGTTACATGCAGGATAAACTCAATGCGCGTTTAATGGGTATGACGCCGACCGGCAATGGTCGCCGTGAATCTTACGCTCACCTGCCAATGCCGCGTATGACCAACACCTACATGCTGCCGGGTAAATCGACACCGCAGGAAATCATTGAATCCGTTGAGTATGGTATCTATGCGCCGAACTTTGGCGGCGGTCAGGTAGATATCACCTCTGGTAAATTTGTCTTCTCCACCTCAGAAGCGTATCTGATTGAAAACGGTAAAGTGACGAAGCCAGTGAAAGGCGCAACGTTGATTGGTTCTGGTATCGAAACCATGCAGCAGATTTCGATGGTGGGCAACGACCTGAAACTGGATAACGGTGTGGGTGTCTGCGGTAAAGAAGGGCAGAGCCTGCCGGTTGGCGTAGGTCAGCCGACGCTGAAAGTCGATAACCTGACTGTTGGTGGTACAGCGTAATCTGTCCAGGACGGTAAGCGTCGCATCAGGCATCGGTTGCCGGATGCGGCGTGAATGCCTTATTCGACCTGCGCTAAGGAATTACTTCTCTTTCCCACGCCCGTGCATCTCCTGAAAAAGTTTTCCTACCTCGACAAAATAATCCGTTAATGAGTTGATCACTACCTGCACCTTTAACGGCAACTTATCTTTTTCGGTATATAGCGCATAAACCGGGCGAGGATCTGACTGGTAACGCGGCAGCAGGATCTCCAGGTCCCCGCGATTGATCTCATTGATCACCCACATCAGCGGCACGTAGGCGATCCCCGCCCCAGCAGTTAGCCAGCGAACCAGCGTCATCGGATCGTTAGTGACAAATCGCCCTTGTGGGATGAGGCGCGTTGAGATCCCTTCCGGAGCGATCAGTTCAAATTCATTGTCCGGGCGCACACTGTATTCAAGCCATGAATGACTACTTAAATCGGCTGGTTTTTCCGGTACGCCATACTGTGTGAGATAGCTTTTGGCGGCGCACACCACCATTGGCATCGCGCCCAGGCGGCGGGAAAACAGGTTGGAATCTTGTAATGCGCCAACGCGGATCACCACGTCAAGGCCATCGGCAATCAGATCAGGTGCAGGAATGCCCGTGACCAGATTTACGCTTAAGCCCGGGTACTCTTTCAGCATTTTTGCCGTCAGCCCCGCGAGAACATTTTGTGCCATAGTTGAAGAACAGCCAATACGTAGCGTGCCGATGGGCGTGTTATTGAAAGCATACAGTTGCTCATGAACATCCTGCACTTCATGGAGCATTCGGCGACAGCCTTGATAGTAAATTTTACCCGCTTCGGTCAGGCCAATGCTACGCGTGCTGCGGTTTAGTAGCTTAACCTGCAACTCATCTTCCAGTTTAGATACCGTCTGACTGATGGATGATACGCTCATCTGTAACTGCCTGGCGGCGGCGGTAAAAGAGCCAAATTCAACTACTTTGGCAAAAACCGACATGCGTTTTAGTCGTTCCATTATTCACTCTGACTTAAAAGTGATTTAGATCACATAATATAGATAACAGCATAACAGTTACGCTAATATATTAAATATTAATCTACAGCAATGTTGCTCTCGCCCGGCTTTCCATGCCCTTCTCTGCGGCGACAGATGCTGAAAATAATGACGCCTGCTCTCTCTATACAACCAAGGTCAACATGAGTCTGTTTCCCGTTATCGTGGTGTTTGGGCTGTCCTTCCCACCGATATTTTTCGAATTGCTTTTATCACTGGCGATTTTTTGGCTAGTGCGCCGGGTACTTGTGCCAACAGGTATCTACGACTTTGTCTGGCATCCGGCGTTGTTCAACACCGCGCTCTATTGCTGTTTGTTTTATTTGATATCGCGACTGTTCGTTTGAGGTTGAAGTGAAAACACTAATAAGAAAATTCTCCCGTACGGCCATTACGGTCGTATTAGTCATTCTGGCCTTCATCGCAATTTTTAATGCCTGGGTCTATTACACCGAATCTCCGTGGACGCGTGACGCGCGCTTTAGCGCCGACGTGGTGGCAATTGCGCCGGATGTCTCCGGTCTCATTACCCAAGTGAATGTTCATGATAACCAGTTGGTGAAAAAAGGGCAGGTACTGTTCACCATCGACCAGCCGCGCTATCAAAAGGCGCTCGAGGAAGCACAAGCCGACGTTGCTTATTATCAGGTGCTGGCACAGGAAAAGCGCCAGGAGGCCGGACGTCGTAACCGTCTCGGCATACAGGCGATGTCTCGCGAAGAGATCGACCAGGCCAACAACGTGCTGCAAACGGTCCTGCATCAGTTAGCGAAAGCGCAGGCGACCCGCGATCTGGCAAAACTGGATCTTGAACGCACGGTGATCCGCGCGCCAGCAGATGGCTGGGTGACCAACCTCAACGTCTATACCGGTGAATTTATTACGCGGGGATCAACGGCCGTTGCACTGGTGAAACAGAACTCCTTCTATGTGTTGGCCTATATGGAAGAAACCAAACTGGAAGGTGTACATCCAGGATATCGCGCAGAGATCACGCCGCTTGGTAGCAATAAAGTGCTGAAAGGTACGGTCGATAGCGTTGCTGCCGGAGTCACTAACGCCAGCAGCACGCGTGATGACAAAGGTATGGCGACTATCGACTCTAACCTGGAGTGGGTGCGTCTGGCGCAGCGTGTTCCGGTACGTATTCGTCTCGACAACCAGCAAGATAACATCTGGCCTGCCGGGACTACCGCCACTGTGGTGGTTACGGGTAAACAAGATCGCGACGAAAGTCAGGATTCGTTCTTCCGAAAAATGGCTCATCGCCTGCGCGAGTTTGGTTAATCACGATGGGTATTTTCTCCATTGCTAACCAACATATTCGCTTCGCGGTAAAACTGGCGACCGCCATTGTGCTGGCGCTGTTTGTTGGTTTTCATTTTCAGCTTGAAACGCCACGCTGGGCGGTACTGACAGCGGCGATTGTTGCCGCAGGTCCGGCCTTTGCAGCCGGTGGAGAACCGTACTCGGGCGCTATTCGCTATCGCGGCTTTTTGCGCATCATCGGCACATTTATAGGCTGTATTGCCGGGTTGGTGATCATTATTGCGATGATCCGCGCGCCATTGTTGATGATTCTGGTGTGCTGTATCTGGGCCGGTTTTTGTACCTGGATTTCTTCGCTGGTACGAGTAGAAAACTCCTATGCGTGGGGGCTGGCGGGTTACACCGCGCTGATCATTGTGATCACCATTCAGCCGGAACCGCTACTTACGCCGCAGTTTGCTGTTGAACGTTGCAGCGAAATCGTCATGGGTATTGTGTGCGCTATTGTGGCGGATCTGCTCTTTTCTCCGCGATCGATTAAGCAAGAGGTGGATCGTGAACTGGAAAGTTTGCTGGTGGCGCAATATCAGTTAATGCAACTGTGTATCAAACATGGCGATGGTGAAGTCGTCGATAAAGCCTGGGGTGACCTGGTTCGACGCACCACGGCGCTGCAAGGAATGCGCAGCAACCTGAATATGGAATCTTCCCGCTGGGCACGCGCCAATCGACGTTTAAAAGCGATCAATACGCTGTCGCTGACGCTGATCACTCAGTCTTGCGAAACCTGGCTGATTCAGAATTCGCGCCCGGAATTGATCACAGATACTTTCCGCGAATTTTTTGACACGCCGGTAGAAACTGCGCAGGACGTCCATAAGCAGCTAAAGCGCCTGCGGAGAGTTATTGCCTGGACCGGGGAGCGCGAAACGCCCATCACCATTTATAGCTGGGTCGCGGCGGCAACGCGCTATCAGTTGCTCAAGCGAGGCGTCATCAGCAACACCAAAATCAACGCGACCGAAGAAGAGATCCTGCAAGGCGAGCCGGAAGTAAAAGTAGAGTCAGCCGAGCGTCATCATGCGATGGTCAATTTCTGGCGCACAACACTTTCCTGCATTCTGGGGACGCTGTTCTGGCTGTGGACCGGATGGACCTCTGGCAGTGGTGCAATGGTAATGATCGCAGTAGTGACCTCGCTGGCAATGCGTTTGCCTAATCCACGCATGGTAGCGATCGACTTTATCTACGGGACGCTGGCGGCGCTGCCGTTAGGGCTGCTCTACTTTTTGGTGATTATCCCCAATACCCAACAGAGTATGTTGCTGCTTTGCCTTAGTCTGGCGGTGCTGGGATTCTTCCTCGGTATCGAAGTGCAGAAACGGCGGCTGGGATCGATGGGAGCGTTAGCCAGTACCATTAACATTATTGTGCTGGATAACCCGATGACCTTTCAGTTCAGCCAGTTTCTCGACAGCGCGTTGGGGCAAATTGTCGGCTGTGTGCTGGCGTTTATTGTCATTCTTTTAGTGCGGGATAAATCGCGTGATCGAACCGGACGCGTACTGCTTAATCAGTTTGTTTCTGCTGCTGTTTCCGCAATGACCACCAATGTTGCGCGTCGTAAAGAGAACCATCTGCCGGCGCTTTATCAGCAGTTGTTTTTGCTGATGAATAAATTTCCCGGCGATTTACCGAAATTTCGCCTGGCGTTGACGATGATTATCGCACACCAGCGCCTGCGCGATGCGCCGATCCCGGTTAACGATGATTTATCGGCATTCCACCGACAAATGCGACGTACCGCGGACCACGTTATTTCTGCCCGTAGCGATGACAAACGCCGTCGTTACTTCGGGCAGTTGCTGGAAGAACTGGAGATTTACCAGGAAAAGTTACGCATCTGGCAAGCACCGCCGCAGGTTACAGAACCGGTGTATCGGCTTACCAGTATGCTCCATAAGTATCAACATGCGCTGACCGATAGTTAAGTCAAAACCGACGGCAAAAGGTGTCAGTTGATATTGCTGATATACTCCAAATTGCCTGATGCACTACGCTTATCAGGCCTACAAAATTGCATTATATTGAATTTGCACACCCTGATAGGCCGGATAAAGCGTTCACGCCGCATCCGACATCAACAACGCGCACTTTGTCAATCATCTGAGCCGACGCCAAAAGCGTCGGTTTTTTCATGGCTATACTTAGCGATGATCGGCAGAACTCGCCGCGAAACGTGATGGTGGCAACAGATGAATATCTATAGCTTTGATTTTGATGAGATTGAGAGTCAGGAGGACTTTTATCGCGACTTTCGCCAAACCTTTGGTCTGGCGAAAGATAAGGTACGCGATCTCGACTCTCTGTGGGATGTGTTAATGAACGATGTCCTGCCGCTACCGCTGGAGATTGAGTTTGTTCATCTGGGAGAGAAAACGCGTCGCCGTTTTGGCGCGTTAATACTGTTGTTTGATGAGGCAGAAGAAGAGCTGGAAGGACATTTGCGTTTTAATGTTCGCCATTAGCGCAAAAAAAAGCCTCCGAACCGGAGGCAATCTCGTCGGACAAGACGATGAGGGTTTATTTGTACAGTTCAGCCGTGGCGTGCCAGGTATCACCGCTACGAGCTTCAGTAATCTGGTAGGCCGTTGCGCCCTTCTCTTCCGCTTTTTTGTTCAGCATTTCACGCATATCCATCGGTGAAGAGGCAACGCCACTTACGGATACAGTACCGATAGCTTCACGATTTTGTGCTTGTGCAGCATCAATGGAATCGGCAGCGAATGCACCGAAAGAGAGAACAGAAAGTACGCTTAATGCAGCAACAGTGGTTTTGATTTTCATGATTTTTACCTCGACATAATCTTTTAGTTGGGTCTTTGTTTCGTGACCCATATCACAAAATCAAGTATACACTAATTATTGAGCTAATTAATACCACGCTAACTGTTTCTATTGAATGTGAATTGTTAAAAATTTTAACCTTTATAACAAATTGGAATTAAAAATAGGGTGATTTATAGTAAATGGCATTAATTTCAATAAGATATGTTTTTTTGCATAATGTGCGGTTTTTACTTTATGTATTCGATGTGTGAATTTTTTGTCTCAAGAAACGCACTATTCGTTAAATAAATGGCAGGGAAAACAAGGGGGACAGGGGACTGCAACATTTTCCCCGCCGCCAGAAGCGACGGGGCAAGAGATTAAAGCTCCTGATCGAACAGCTCTAAGATCGCTTCATACAGGTCTTTGACGGTGAAACCTTTGGCAGGGGTGGTAAAGATGGTGTCATCACCAGCAATGGTGCCAAGAATACCTTCTGCTTTGCCCAAAGAGTCCAGCAGACGCGCAATTAACTGTGCCGCGCCGGGGCTGGTATGAATCACCACAACAGCGTCGTTGTAGTCGATATCCAGCACCAGATTTTTCAGCGGGCTGGACGTGGTTGGTACGCCCAGTTCAGCAGGTAGGCAGTAAACCATTTCCATTTTGGCATTGCGGGTACGTACAGCACCAAACTTGGTCAACATCCGCGAGACTTTAGACTGATTAATATTGTCAAAGCCTTGCTCCTGCAATGCGGCGACGATTTCGCCCTGGGAGCTAAATTTCTCTTCTTTAAGTAACGCTTTAAACGCTTTAACTAATTCTTCTTGCTTAGCCGAGCTTCGCATAAGTCACCCGATATGGTGGTTGATACAACATTATTGTGCATACAGATGAATTTTTATGCAAACAGTCTGCCCTGGAGAAGGCTGAAATAATGTTATGAAAGAGCGGGATTTTATCAAATTTCGTTATTGAGAAACATGCCTGTGTCACGGCGCGTAAATTTCGCTTAAAAGTAAATTAATTGTTATCAAATTGATATTGTTTTGGCTGAACGGTAGGGTATATTGTCACCACCTGTTG
Organism: Escherichia sp. KTE159; assembly: GCF_000408805.1. Taxonomy (NCBI): domain Bacteria; kingdom Pseudomonadati; phylum Pseudomonadota; class Gammaproteobacteria; order Enterobacterales; family Enterobacteriaceae; genus Escherichia; species Escherichia sp. KTE159. The sequence goes on along the minus strand of NZ_KE137292.1, from coordinate 3,121,527 downwards.
GAATGTAGCTCTGATGCATAAGCGGCTGTTAATTACGTAAGTTAGCTCCCTGATTACGTCAATTAAATGCATAAACGCCAAATTTGCGTGACTACACATTCTTGAGAAGTGGTCATTGTAAACTGTGAATTTGTGGATTAAGGTCGCGGCAGCGGAGCAACATGTCTTAGTTTATCAATATAATAAGGAGTTTAGGATGAAAGTCGCAGTCCTCGGCGCTGCTGGTGGTATCGGCCAGGCGCTTGCATTACTGTTAAAAACCCAACTGCCTTCAGGTTCAGAACTCTCCCTGTATGATATCGCTCCAGTCACTCCCGGTGTGGCCGTCGATCTGAGCCATATCCCTACTGCTGTGAAAATCAAAGGTTTTTCTGGTGAAGATGCGACTCCGGCGCTGGAAGGTGCGGATGTTGTTCTTATTTCCGCTGGCGTAGCGCGTAAACCGGGTATGGATCGTTCCGACCTGTTTAACGTTAACGCTGGGATCGTGAAAAACCTGGTACAGCAAGTCGCGAAAACCTGCCCGAAAGCGTGCATTGGTATTATCACTAACCCGGTTAATACCACTGTGGCTATCGCTGCAGAAGTGCTGAAAAAAGCCGGTGTTTATGACAAAAACAAGCTGTTTGGCGTCACTACGCTGGATATCATTCGTTCCAACACCTTTGTTGCGGAACTGAAAGGCAAACAACCGGGTGATGTAGAAGTGCCGGTTATTGGCGGTCACTCTGGCGTTACCATTCTGCCGTTGCTGTCGCAGGTTCCTGGCGTCAGCTTTACCGAGCAAGAAGTGGTTGATCTGACCAAACGTATCCAGAACGCGGGTACTGAAGTGGTTGAAGCGAAAGCCGGTGGCGGGTCTGCAACTCTGTCTATGGGCCAGGCGGCTGCACGTTTTGGTCTGTCTCTGGTTCGTGCGCTGCAGGGCGAAAAAGGCGTAGTAGAGTGTGCCTATGTTGAAGGTGACGGTCAGTACGCACGTTTCTTCTCTCAACCGCTGCTGCTGGGTAAAAACGGCGTGGAAGAGCGTAAATCTATCGGCACTCTGAGTGCATTTGAACAGAACGCGCTGGAAGGTATGCTCGATACGCTGAAGAAAGATATCGCTCTGGGCGAAGAGTTCGTTAATAAATAATTGATTAGTAGATAATAAAAAACCGGAGCAACGTCTCCGGTTTTTTGTGCTTAACTCCGGCCTTAATTGGTCGCCGGATATTCCTGAATCGTAACCTGCAACGTTAACTGCTTATCGTCACGCATCACTACAACCGGGATCACCGAACCAGGGCGAATTTCTGCTACCTGATCCATCGTCTCCAGAGCAGAGATGGCCGGTTTGTTATCCACAGAGATAATCAGATCGTTGACCTGGATACCCGCGTTAGCTGCCGGGCCATCAGGTGACACTTCATTAACCACGATCCCTTGCAGTTGATCGATGCCGCCACCCTGGGCGTGCAGAGGAGCAATCTCGCGTCCACCGATACCAATGTAGCCACGGATCACGCGACCATCGCGGATCAACTTATCCATAATTTTGGTCGCTAACTGGAAGGGAATTGCAAAGCCGATACCTTCCGGCGTTTCGCCATCGTTACTCTTATCAAACGACAGCGTGTTGATGCCCATCAATTCGCCCAGCGAGTTAACCAGCGCGCCGCCGGAGTTACCGTGGTTAATGGAGGCATCGGTTTGCAGGAAGTTTTGCCGTCCGGTTGGGTTCAGGCCGATTCGACCCGTGGCGCTGATAATCCCCTGAGTAATGGTTTGTCCGAGGTTGTACGGGTTACCGATCGCCAGCACCACATCGCCAATGTGCGGTACGCGACGAGCATTAATTGGGATAGTGGGTAAACCGCCAGTGGCATTAATTTTAAGCACTGCCAGATCGGTCAGAGAGTCAGATCCCACCAGTAACGCTTCAAAAACACGACCATCCTGTAAGGCGACGATGATCTGATCGGCGTCGTTGATCACGTGTTTGTTGGTGATGATATAACCGCGTTGATCCATGATCACACCAGATCCCAGCGTGCGGATCTCAAGCTGATTGTGTGAGGTCGTATTTAAACCACGGTTATAGACGTTGACTACTGCTGGCGCAGCGCGGCGAACCGCCAGATTATAGCTGGCAGGCGTCTCATCGGTACTGTCGAATTGCGGCGTGGAAAGCGGGTTAATGCTGCGCAGCGAAGGCATGGCAACCAGCAGAATAGCGCCGACAATTAATCCAATCGCAACGGAACGTAAGAGCTTCACAAACATGATGGAGGCGTCGTTAATAAAGGGAACGGCAGCAGCATACCACGAGTTAACCGGACATCACACGTCAGCCTGATGCCCGGTTTGCGACATTAACGCATTAGTAAGTAGATGCTTTCATTGCCGCGTACAATCTGCAGGGCGATGATGGCCGGTTTGGTTGCCAGCACTTTGCGCATTTCAGCAATTGAGTTCACCCGATCGCGGTTTACGCCAATGATCACATCGTCTTTTTGCAAACCAGCCTGGGCGGCAGGGCTACCCTTAACTACTTCATCGATCTTAATGCCTTTGCTGCCATCTTTTAGCTGACCATCGCTCAACGTTGCGCCTTCCAGCGCTGGTGTGATCATCTCAGCACTGGCGGATGATGACGTGCTGGTATCGAGGGTCACTTCCACTTCCAGCGGCTTGCCGTTACGCAGCAGACCGAGCTTCACTTTCGTGCCCGGCTCGGTGGTCGCGATGCGCGAACGCAACTCGGCAAAGCTATTAAGTGGTTTGCCATTGAGGCTGGTAATAATATCACCCGCTTTCACGCCCGCTTTTGCTGAGCCAGAACCTGGTAGCACTTCGCTGACAAATGCTCCGCGTTGTACGTCAAGGTTGAAGGCTTTAGCGATATCGGCACTCATCTCTGTACCTTTGATACCTAACAGGCCGCGTTTGATTTCACCGAAGTCGATAAGTTGCTGTGCCAGGGTGCGGGCCATATTACTCGGAATGGCAAAACCAATCCCGACGCTACCACCGCCAGGAGCAAGGATTGCTGTGTTGATACCAATTAATTCACCGTTAAGGTTTAACAGCGCACCGCCGGAGTTACCACGGTTAATGGAGGCATCGGTCTGGATAAAGTTTTCCAGACCTTCAAGATTCAACCCGCTGCGACCTAATGCGGAAACAATCCCGGAGGTAGCGGTTTGCCCGAGTCCAAACGGGTTACCGACCGCGACGGCAAAATCACCGACGCGCAGTTTATCGGAGTCGGCAATGGCGATCTGCGTTAACTTGCCAGGATTCTGGATTTGCAGCAGGGCAATGTCGCTCTGGTCATCGCCGCCAATCAGCTTCGCATCAAACTCACGCCCGTCATTGAGCTGAATACTGATTTTCTGCGCCTGATTAATGACATGGTTGTTGGTCAGCACATAACCTTTACTGGCATTGATAATGACGCCAGAGCCTAAACCTTCGAAGGGTTGCGCTGGTTGATCCGGTAAATCATCACCAAAAAACTTTTTGAATTCTTCCGGAATTTTCTGCTCCTGGCTGGCGGTTCCTTCGACTCGAACGCTTACTACCGCGGGAAGCACTTTTTCCAGCATCGGGGCCAGACTGGGCAGTGGCGCTTGACCGGCAACCTGAGCGGGAATCGATGCGATGGCCTGAAACGGCGCCGAGAGAGTTAACCCGACACTTAACGCTAATGCACTCAACAGCTGGGTTTGTTTTTTCATTTATTCCTGCTCTCGTACCTGAATGATAAGAAAAAGAGATTCAAAACAGTTTGATGTTATTGAATTTTCAGATGGCTAACAATGAGACATCAAATTAAATGATAGTCGGAGGCGGGAGAAGAGGAGGGCGCAATGGCTGCGCCCGAAAAATAAATTAGTCGCGCTTCGCGCCAGTACGCAGCAGACCGGATGCGCCTTCAGAATAGTCACGCGGCATCTGCACTGGAGCCTGATCGTTGCTGGCTTCAGACTCGGCCAGACGATTGCGGAACGGGTTGGCTTCTGCGGACAGTTCCGGTAGCAGGCTGCTGGAGCTTTTCGCCATGTGTTGATATAGCTGGCGATAGTCGTGCGCCATGGTATCCAGCAATTCCGCACTGCGGGCAAAGTGGTTAACCAGCTCTTCGCGATACTCGTCCAGTTCAGCTTTATTTTTTTCCAGTTCGTACTGTAACGCCTGTTGCTGGCGTAACTTGCGATTACCAAAACGCATGGCCACAGCACCAATAATGATGCCGACGACTAACCCAATTAGCGCATATTCCCAGGTCATGAACATCTCCCGTTGTCTTTTGTTTCCGTAGGGTGTTGGCTTCAGGCTCCATGCCTGCGGCTGATTATGCCACTATAACCGTTAATTCCACAGAAGTGGAATCCCGACTGCATATCGCGTAGTGTAGAACGGCCTTTTTTTCGTCAACCGTGAACAACGGTACACCGATTATTCAAGGAATAACAATAACATCATGCAAAGCGTTACCCCGACATCGCAATACCTGAAGGCGCTCAATGAAGGCAGCCATCAACCCGACGACGTACAAAAAGAGGCTGTCAGTCGCCTGGAAATTATTTATCAGGAACTCATCAGTAGCACGCCACCAGCCGCCAGGGTGAGCGGGATAATGGCGCGGGTCGGTAAGCTGTGGGGTAAACGTGAAGATACAAGCAACGCGCCGGTGCGTGGCTTATATATGTGGGGCGGTGTAGGACGTGGAAAAACCTGGTTGATGGATCTGTTCTATCAAAGTTTGCCGGGAGAGCGAAAACAGCGCCTGCACTTTCACCGTTTTATGCTACGTGTGCATGAAGAATTAACCACATTGCAGGGGCAGAGCGATCCGCTGGAAATTATTGCTGATCGTTTCAAAGCTGAAACCGATGTGCTCTGTTTTGACGAATTTTTTGTCTCGGATATTACCGATGCTATGCTGCTGGGCGGCCTGATGAAAGCGTTGTTTGCTCGCGGTATAACGCTGGTGGCGACGTCAAATATTCCGCCGGATGAACTTTATCGAAATGGTTTACAACGTGCGCGTTTTCTTCCGGCTATCGACGCCATTAAACAGCATTGTGATGTGATGAACGTCGATGCCGGGGTTGATTATCGGCTGCGCACGCTCACTCAGGCGCATCTGTGGCTGTCGCCGCTCAATGATGAAACGCGTGAACAGATGGATAAGCTGTGGCTGGCACTGGCAGGTGCAAAACGAGAACAATCCCCCACACTGGAAATCAATCATCGCCCGCTGGCGACAATGGGCGTAGAAAACCAGACACTGGCAGTGTCATTTATCACGCTGTGCGTCGATGCCCGTAGCCAGCATGACTATATTGCGCTCTCACGTCTGTTTCACACGGTGATGTTGTTTGATGTGCCTGTCATGACGCGGTTGATGGAGAGCGAAGCGCGGCGTTTTATTGCGCTGGTGGATGAGTTTTACGAGCGCCACGTCAAGCTGGTGGTGAGCGCGGAAGTCCCTTTGTACGAAATTTATCAGGGCGAGCGACTAAAGTTTGAGTTTCAGCGCTGTCTGTCACGTTTGCAGGAAATGCAAAGCGAAGAGTATTTGACGCGTGAGCATTTGGCGTAATTTATGCCATACGTCTTATCCTGACAGCGTACAAACAACCGCGTCATTGCTGATAAAACCTGCCACAAATCACAAAAAGGGGTCGATCTTTGACCCCGACTTCTCTATAATCCTGCGACCCCACGTTACAAGAAAGTTTTTTTCCCAAAACTTTTTGTGTGCTGGCATAGGCTATTCGAAGGGGTAGGTTTGCCGGACTTTGTCGTGTGAACCTCAACAATTGAAGACGTTTGGGTGTTCACCAACGTGTAACTATTTATTGGGTAAGCTTTTAATGAAAACTTTTACAGCTAAACCAGAAACCGTAAAACGCGACTGGTATGTTGTTGACGCGACCGGTAAAACTCTGGGCCGTCTGGCTTCCGAACTGGCTCTGCGCCTGCGCGGTAAGCATAAAGCGGAATACACTCCGCACGTAGATACTGGTGATTACATCATCGTTCTGAACGCTGACAAAGTTGCTGTAACCGGCAACAAGCGTACTGACAAAGTGTACTATCACCACACCGGTCACATCGGTGGTATCAAACAAGCGACCTTTGAAGAGATGATTGCTCGCCGTCCTGAGCGTGTGATTGAAATCGCGGTTAAAGGCATGTTGCCAAAAGGCCCGCTGGGTCGTGCTATGTTCCGTAAACTGAAAGTTTACGCGGGTAACGAGCACAACCACGCGGCACAGCAACCGCAAGTTCTTGACATCTAATCGGGATTATAGGCAATGGCTGAAAATCAATACTACGGCACTGGTCGCCGCAAAAGTTCCGCAGCTCGCGTTTTCATCAAACCGGGCAACGGCAAAATCGTTATCAACCAACGTTCTCTGGAACAGTACTTCGGTCGTGAAACTGCCCGCATGGTAGTTCGTCAGCCGCTGGAACTGGTCGACATGGTTGAGAAACTGGATCTGTACATCACCGTTAAAGGTGGTGGTATCTCTGGTCAGGCTGGTGCGATCCGTCACGGTATCACCCGCGCTCTGATGGAGTACGACGAGTCCCTGCGTTCTGAACTGCGTAAAGCTGGCTTCGTTACTCGTGACGCTCGTCAGGTTGAACGTAAGAAAGTCGGTCTGCGTAAAGCACGTCGTCGTCCGCAGTTCTCCAAACGTTAATTGCTTTCTGCTTCGGCAGAATACAATTTGCGAAAAAACCCGCTCCGGCGGGTTTTTTTATAGCTTAAGTCTGAATCTGTGTAAAAACAGAAAACGTGCTTTTTACTGCCACCCAACAGGTGGTAAAGGCAAAAACAACATCGCTGATAAGGGATTAAGTCAACCATTTCAGGCTAAGGAACATCTCTTTTTCCCCATTTCCGGCATCGACTTACCACAAAGGTCGCAAAATCTGGTAAACTATCATCCAATTTTCTGCCCAAATGTCGAGTATTGCTCATTTTTTGTTTGATTTTCGAACAGTGAAGGCAATTCCTCATTGGGTAACATAACTTCTGACCGGCCACCTGGTGGCTGGTAGCAGTAAAAATTCTGACTATACCTGGAGGTTTTCATGGCTGTCGCTGCCAACAAACGTTCGGTAATGACGCTGTTTTCCGGTCCTACTGACATCTATAGCCATCAGGTCCGCATTGTGCTGGCTGAGAAAGGTGTAAGTTTCGAGATCGAACACGTGGAAAAGGACAATCCGCCTCAGGATCTGATTGACCTCAACCCGAATCAGAGCGTTCCGACCCTGGTGGATCGTGAGCTGACCCTGTGGGAATCTCGCATCATTATGGAATACCTGGATGAGCGTTTCCCGCATCCGCCACTGATGCCTGTTTACCCGGTAGCTCGCGGTGAAAGCCGTCTGTACATGCACCGCATCGAAAAAGACTGGTACACGCTGATGAACACCATCATCAACGGTTCAGCCTCTGAAGCGGATGCCGCACGTAAGCAACTGCGCGAAGAACTGCTGGCCATCGCGCCGGTCTTCGGTCAGAAACCGTACTTCCTGAGCGATGAGTTCAGCCTGGTCGATTGCTACCTTGCTCCGCTGCTGTGGCGTCTGCCGCAACTGGGCATCGAGTTCAGCGGCCCGGGTGCGAAAGAGCTGAAAGGCTATATGACTCGTGTCTTTGAGCGTGACTCTTTCCTTGCTTCTTTAACTGAAGCAGAACGTGAAATGCGTCTGGGCCGGAGTTAATCTGTATGGATTTGTCACAGCTAACACCACGTCGTCCCTATCTGCTGCGTGCATTCTATGAGTGGTTGCTGGATAACCAGCTCACGCCGCACCTGGTGGTGGATGTGACGCTCCCTGGCGTGCAGGTTCCTATGGAATATGCGCGTGACGGGCAAATCGTACTCAATATTGCGCCGCGTGCAGTTGGTAATCTGGAACTGGCGAATGATGAAGTGCGCTTTAACGCGCGCTTTGGTGGCATTCCGCGCCAGGTTTCAGTACCGCTGGCTGCCGTGCTGGCTATCTACGCCCGCGAAAATGGCGCAGGAACGATGTTCGAGCCTGAAGCTGCCTACGACGAAGATGCCAGCATTATGAATGATGATGAAGCATCGGCAGATAATGAAACCGTTATGTCGGTCATTGACGGCGATAAGCCAGATCACGATGATGACCATCATCCTGACGATGAACCTCCGCAGCCCCCCCGCGGTGGTCGCCCGGCATTGCGGGTTGTGAAATAAATGATAAACAGGCCCATGTGGCCTGTTTTGCTATCTACCTTCTTTTCGCCTGATTTTAATACTGTGTTACGATAACTTCGCTATTATCCGTCAACATATTTTCCCAGAAGAGCCCTATGAACGCATTTGATCCGCAAGCAGAAGATTCTCCGGCTACTATCGGTCGTAACTTGCGTCGTCGTCCGCTGGCGCGTAAAAAACTCTCCGAAATGGTGGAAGAAGAGCTGGAGCAGATGATCCGCCGTCGCGAATTTGGCGAAGGTGAGCAACTGCCGTCTGAACGCGAACTTATGGCGTTCTTTAACGTTGGGCGTCCTTCGGTGCGTGAAGCGCTGGCGGCGTTAAAGCGCAAAGGTTTGGTACAAATTAATAACGGCGAACGCGCTCGCGTCTCGCGTCCTTCCGCGGATACCATCATTGGTGAGCTATCCGGTATGGCGAAAGATTTCCTTTCCCATCCTGGTGGGATAGCCCATTTCGAACAACTACGTCTATTCTTTGAGTCCAGCCTGGTGCGTTATGCGGCTGAACATGCCACCGATGAACAAATCGATTTGCTGGCAAAAGCACTGGAAATCAACAGTCAATCTCTGGATAACAACGCTGCGTTCATTCGTTCAGACGTTGATTTCCACCGCGTACTGGCGGAGATCCCTGGCAACCCGATCTTTATGGCGATCCACGTTGCTCTGCTTGACTGGCTGATCGCAGCTCGTCCGACAGTAGCTGACCAGGCGCTACACGAACATAACAACGTTAGTTATCAGCAGCATATTGCGATCGTTGATGCGATCCGGCGTCACGATCCCGACGAAGCCGATCGCGCATTGCAATCGCATCTCAACAGCGTCTCTGCCACCTGGCACGCCTTCGGGCAGACCGCAAACAAAAAGAAATAATGCCACTTTAGTGAAGCAGATCGCATTATAAGCGTTCTGTATGATGTGTTGCTTATTTGATCTGGTATAACAGGTATAAAGGTATATCGTTTTTAACAGGCAAGCATCACTTCAGAGGTATTTATGGCAACGAATTTACGTGGCGTAATGGCCGCACTCCTGACTCCTTTTGACCAACAACAAGCGCTGGATAAAGCGAGTCTGCGCCGCCTGGTTCAGTTCAATATTCAGCAGGGCATCGACGGCCTGTACGTAGGTGGTTCAACCGGTGAAGCCTTTGTGCAGAGCCTTTCCGAGCGTGAACAGGTACTGGAGATTGTCGCTGAAGAAGCAAAAGGCAAGATTAAACTTATCGCTCACGTAGGTTGCGTCAGCACTGCGGAAAGCCAGCAACTTGCGGCATCTGCTAAACGTTATGGCTTTGATGCTGTCTCTGCGGTCACGCCGTTCTACTATCCTTTCAGCTTTGAAGAACACTGCGATCACTACCGGGCAATCATTGATTCGGCGGATGGTTTGCCGATGGTGGTGTACAACATTCCGGCACTGAGCGGTGTAAAACTGAGTCTGGATCAGATCAACACCCTGGTTACGCTGCCAGGCGTAGGGGCGTTGAAACAGACCTCTGGCGATCTCTATCAGATGGAACAGATCCGTCGCGAACATCCGGATCTGGTGCTCTATAACGGTTACGACGAAATCTTCGCCTCCGGCCTGCTGGCGGGCGCAGACGGTGGTATTGGCAGTACTTACAACATTATGGGATGGCGTTATCAGGGTATCGTGAAGGCGCTGAAAGAAGGGGATATCCAGACCGCGCAGAAACTGCAAACCGAATGTAATAAAGTCATTGATTTACTGATTAAAACGGGCGTATTCCGCGGTCTGAAAACCGTTCTGCACTATATGGATGTGGTGTCTGTGCCGCTGTGTCGCAAACCGTTTGGTCCGGTGGATGAAAAATATCTGCCAGAACTGAAGGCGCTGGCCCAGCAGTTGATGCAAGAGCGCGGGTGAGTTCTTTTCCCTCACCCGCCCCTACCGGGTGAGGGGAAATAACCGCATCTGTACCCTACAACTTTCATACCAAAGCGTGTGGGCATCGCCCACCGCGGGAGACTCACAATGAGTACAACGATCCAGAATATCCCGTGGTATCGCCATCTCAACCGTGCACAATGGCGGGCATTTTCCGCTGCCTGGTTGGGATACCTGCTTGATGGTTTTGATTTCGTTTTAATTGCCCTGGTACTTACCGAAGTACAGGGTGAGTTTGGGCTGACGACGGTACAGGCAGCAAGCCTGATCTCCGCAGCCTTCATCTCTCGCTGGTTCGGCGGCCTGATGCTTGGCGCTATGGGCGACCGCTACGGACGTCGACTGGCAATGGTCACCAGTATTGTTCTCTTTTCTGCCGGTACACTGGCTTGCGGCTTTGCGCCTGGCTACATCACTATGTTTATCGCGCGTCTGGTGATCGGTATGGGGATGGCGGGTGAATACGGCTCCAGCGCTACTTATGTAATTGAAAGCTGGCCAAAACACTTGCGCAACAAAGCCAGTGGTTTTCTGATTTCAGGCTTCTCTGTGGGGGCTGTAGTTGCCGCTCAGGTTTACAGTCTGGTGGTTCCGGTCTGGGGCTGGCGTGCGCTGTTCTTTATCGGCATTTTACCCATCATCTTCGCTCTCTGGCTGCGTAAAAACATCCCGGAAGCGGAAGACTGGAAAGAGAAGCACGCAGGTAAAGCGCCGGTACGCACGATGGTGGATATTCTTTATCGCGGTGAACATCGCATCGCCAATATTGTGATGACGCTGGCAGCGGCTACTGCGCTGTGGTTCTGCTTTGCCGGTAACCTGCAAAATGCCGCAATCGTCGCTGTTCTCGGGCTGTTATGTGCTGCGATCTTTATTAGCTTTATGGTTCAGAGTACGGGCAAGCGCTGGCCAACGGGCGTGACGCTGATGGTGGTTGTGTTGTTTGCTTTCCTTTACTCATGGCCGATTCAGGCGCTGCTGCCGACGTATCTGAAAACCGATTTGGCGTATGACCCACATACGGTCGCCAATGTCCTGTTCTTTAGTGGCTTTGGTGCGGCAGTTGGCTGCTGCGTTGGTGGCTTCCTCGGTGACTGGCTGGGAACGCGCAAAGCCTACGTTTGTAGCCTGCTGGCCTCGCAATTGCTGATTATTCCGGTATTTGCGATTGGCGGTGCAAACGTCTGGGTACTCGGTCTGTTACTGTTCTTCCAGCAAATGCTTGGTCAGGGGATCTCCGGGATCTTGCCGAAACTGATCGGCGGTTATTTTGATACCGACCAGCGAGCGGCGGGACTGGGCTTTACCTACAACGTTGGTGCATTGGGTGGTGCACTGGCACCGATCATTGGTGCGCTGATTGCTCAACGCCTGGACCTGGGGACGGCTCTGGGATCGCTCTCGTTCAGCCTGACGTTTGTGGTGATCCTGCTGATTGGTCTGGATATGCCCTCCCGGGTTCAGCGCTGGTTGCGCCCGGAAGCATTGCGTACTCATGACTCCATCGATGGCAAACCATTCAGCGGTGCGGTGCCGTTTGGCAACACCAAAGATGATTTAGTCAAAACCAAAAGTTAATCCTGTAGCCCGGTTCTGAACCGGGCCTTTCGCGAAGGGAAGAAGTATGTCGTTACTTGCACAACTGGATCAAAAAATCGCCGCTAATGGTGGCCTGATTGTCTCCTGCCAGCCGGTTCCTGACAGCCCGCTCGATAAACCCGAAATCGTCGCAGCTATGGCATTAGCGGCAGAGCAGGCCGGTGCGGTTGCTATTCGTATAGAAGGAGTGGCAAACCTGAAAGCCACTCGTGCGGTAGTGAGCGTGCCGATTATCGGGATTGTGAAACGCGATCTGGAGGATTCGCCGGTACGTATTACCGCCTACATTGAAGATGTTGATGCGCTGGCACAGGCGGGCGCGGACATTATCGCGATTGATGGCACCGATCGCCCGCGTCCGGTGCCTGTTGAAACACTGTTGGCACGTATTCACCATCACGGATTGCTGGCGATGACCGACTGCTCAACGCCGGAAGACGGCCTGGCTTGCCAAAAACTGGGTGCTGAGATTATTGGCACGACGCTTTCTGGCTATACCACGCCTGAAACCCCGGAAGAGCCTGATCTGGCGCTGGTGAAAACGTTGAGCGATGCCGGATGTCGGGTGATTGCCGAAGGGCGATACAACACGCCAGCGCAGGCGGCAGATGCCATGCGTCATGGCGCATGGGCGGTGACAGTCGGTTCAGCCATTACGCGTCTTGAGCACATTTGCCAGTGGTACAACACAGCGATGAAAAAGGCGGTGCTATGACCATACTGGCGATTGATATCGGCGGTACTAAACTTGCTGCCGCGCTGATTGGTGCTGACAGGCAGATCCGCGATCGCCGTGAACTCCCCACGCCTGCCAGCCAGACACCGGAAGCATTGCGTGAAGCCTTAGCCACATTAGTCGCACCGTTGCAAGCTCATGCGCAGCAGGTGGCCATCGCTTCAACCGGGATAATCCGCAACGGCAGCCTGCTGGCGCTAAATCCACATAATCTCGGCGGATTGCTGCACTTTCCGCTAGTCAAAACGCTGGAACAGCTTACCGACTTGCCGACGATTGCCATTAACGACGCACAGGCCGCAGCGTGGGCAGAGTATCAGGCGCTGGGGAGGGATATTACCGACATGGTGTTTATCACTGTTTCCACTGGTGTTGGCGGTGGGGTAGTCAGCGACGGCAAACTGCTTACTGGCTCAGGCGGCCTGGCGGGGCATATTGGACATACGCTGGCTGATCCTCATGGTCCAGTCTGCGGTTGTGGACGTGTCGGCTGTGTGGAAGCGATTGCTTCCGGTCGTGGCATTGCGGCTGCGGCGCAGGGTGAGCTGGCGGGGGCGAATGCGAAAACCATTTTTACGCGCGCCGGTCAGGGCGACGAACATGCACAGCAACTGATTCACCGCTCCGCACATGCGCTGGCAAGACTGATTGCCGATGTTAAAGCTACGACCGATTGCCAGTGCGTGGTGGTCGGTGGCAGCGTCGGGTTGGCAGAAGGGTATCTGGCGCTGGTGGAAACGTATCTGGCGCAGGAGCCAGCGGCATTTCATGTTGAGTTACTGGCGGCGCACTACCGCCACGATGCAGGTTTACTTGGGGCTGCGTTGTTGGCCCAGGGAGAAAAATTATGATGATGGGTGAAGTACAGTCATTACCATCTGCCGGTTTGCATCCGGTATTGATGGATGCGTTAACGCTGGCGTTAAGCGCCTGCCCACAAGAGAAATCGCCAGGTCGTTATGAACTGCGCGGCGATGATATCTTTATGAATGTGATGACATTTTCTACTCAGCCCGCAGAGAGTAAAAAAGCGGAACTACATACGCAATATGTTGATATTCAGCTTTTACTGAGTGGCGAAGAACGGATTAACTTCGGTGTCGCGGATTCCGCCCGTGCGTGCGAAGAGCTGCATGTGGAAGAGGATTATCAGCTTTGTAACGCCATTGAGAATGAACAAACCATTATCATGAAACCGGGGATGTTCGCCGTGTTTATGCCGGGAGAACCGCATAAGCCCGGGTGTATTGTTGAGTCCGTTGCTGAGATTAAGAAGGTGGTGGTGAAGGTGAATCGCCACATTCTTTAGCGCTATACTTTTAGCCCGGCTGAACCGGGCTTATTACTTTCTCAGGTTTGGACGGAGCGCGATCACACCCCGACATTCCCGGCCTACAACTCTTCCATCAGATACTGGAAATAACACTCGGTCGTAAATTGCCCCGTGCCCGCCGTATTGACTTCAACCGCAATGTTACTCAGCGTTTGGTCGTACGGCGAACTGTCAGCGACGACCGCCGTGACGTTACTGTTGCCACCCTCGACGTTTGTACATCCCTGGCTTGTGAGTTGGGTCATTTGGCTGACATAGCGACAGTAGCTGCCACGCGTATCATTCAGACTACCGTCACACAATTTGCCGCTTTCCATCAGATAGGTCGGCAGGTTGGCATGAACGACACCCCCCGTTGAGGCGATGTTGAGTAACTTGTCATTCTGGACGCGGTCTTTACTCCAGGAAATATCAAATGATGCCACGGGAACGGTGGGGCAGATGGAACCATGAGAGACAGGGCCGGCATAGGTACCACTGTACGCATTTGTTGATGTCGCTTTGATATCGGCTACCCATGGGCAGCCGTAGGAGTCTGTCCCCGTTTCAACTTTAATTTTATACCAGGCGCAGTTCCATCCCTTTGGCAATGAGCCGCCACAAAGAGCGTCATCGACGTTGGTATTATCATAATCAGTAACGGTAATGGTGGGGGTTGGGGGAAGCGGGCCGGGCCCACTGATGAGTCTCCAGGAGGTCAGCTTATAAGGATAATAGGCATAAAATATCACACCAGGTGCCAATTCACCGCCAAACAGGCCATTTGGCGTCAGGATGTTCATATGGAGCGCGATGTTCGTGACGCCGTTGTCGCCTATGCCATAGTATAATGTTTGACTATTAAAACTGATTTTGAGATTAGGTTTGGCAATGCTGCTGTTAGTCAATCCAATCGCTAATAACAAAAAGAGTAAAAACGAAGATATTTTTTTCATATCAGAAATACTCAAAAGTGGCGGTCATACTGGCGGAGAACTCGCCTGGTACAATCGTGACGCCGGGTTCAACCTGAAGCCAGGCATTGAAATTAAGCGTGGTATTCGGGGCGGTAAGCGGGAATGTCACTCCCGCAGTGCTATTAATCGGTACGGCGGTTCCGTTACTTGTTTCAATTCCAATACCGACCCCGCTGGCGCGTGAGCCTGAAGCGAGTGCGAGGAAACCCGCCGCCAACAGCGAGTCTTCAGTACCGGAAAATGTCACCTTGACGTTTTGCAGAGAACTTTCACAGTTCGCCAGTTTCAGCGTCACCGGCACGCGCGCCGACTGCCCGCTGGCCTGTAAATCTGCTGCATCTGCGGGCGGAAAGATGATTTCTTCCATCGCGGTTCCGACAATGACCGGCGAACAGGAACCCGCCAGCAGATTACCCGTGAAGTGGACGTTGTTCGCCGCATGAGTCGACGCCGCTAACATCCCGCACAGCGACAGCACCGATACTATTCGTTTCATCATTTCGCTCCCTGCTGTTATTGGTAATCCACGCGTAGCGTCGCCCAGGCCTCGAAATTCTGTTCGCTGAGGTTCGCGCTGACGCTTTTTACGGGTACGGCTTCCAGAACGGGCAAATTTGCCTCATCGACAGTAATGGTGCTGCCTGGCTTAAAGGGCTGATTGTTTTCCCAGATTTTGATCCCTAATCCGTCGGCATTGGTTTTGATGGCGGCGTCGTCAAAGTCCACGACATCTCCTGTTAGCGTCAGGGTCATTGCCATCGAATTATCGCGGACGCTTGAGTCGCAGGTAATTTTGTACTCCAGCGGCTGCCTGTAATTGTTGCCATCGATTCGCGTGATGATCACATCACGGAAATTGACGTCTATTCTGGCGTTGTTGCTGATGGTGCAAACAGGCGGCGTCACCAGGTGGCCAATAAAGGTCAGATTATCGGCATGACACAGGCTGCATGCGGCTAAAAGTATCGCGCATCCGATTGTTTTCATTGATAATCCACCACCAGTGTCGCCCCTGCGGTAAAGTCGCCTGAACTGAGCGTTGTCGCTGAATTTTTTACTGGCGTTGCTTCCAGCGCCGGGCCGCTGCCTGAAAAATTAAAATGGAACCAGGATGTGCTCCCTGGCTCGAGGAGGGTATGTTCATTCACCGTACGGACCCGTATTCCCAGCCCATCCACATTCGTTTTCAGTACCGACTCGCCGTTGATGGTGACAACCGTACCCAGCAACTGCATTTTCAGTGCATCCACAATTCGCTTATCGCAATTCAGGCTGTAACCCACCGTTTGGGTATAGTTTGTGCCGTCGATTTTGGTCGTGAGCACATCGTTAAAGTTCACCGTTCCGCCGGTGACGGTGCAAGGTGGCGGCGCGTCGACGGCGATACGTAACGTCATTTTTACGCTTTTATTCCCTGCATATACCGATGCACTCAGTAACATCAGAGCGCTCAATGACAGTGAAAGTGGGGCACTGCTTCGCCTTCTCATTAAGCCTCCGAATTATCCTTTACTGCTTCTGGCGTCATCGACATGGCACTCTGCGCCGCTGCACTGGAAATAGAGAGGCAGTCGTCCACCGTAGTCGTTGACATACGTCAGTACCGGCGCGCTTCCCAGATCGGACGCACGGCCTTTCATCTCCTGGGTGGTTGCAGAAGGCATCACCAGCGGTTCAAAGCCTGTGATGGGCTGACCGCCTTTCTGTGTGCTGGCGGAGCTGATAATGACGTAATAACTGGTTGGGTTTTTGACCAGGTAATGATCTCCCTGGCGACTCAGAGTGACCTGATGTTGCCAGGGATGCTCAGGATCGACCTTTTTGGCCAGCGCGGCGGGGCGATAGAACAGTTTGATCCGCGTTTGCAGCGCAATTTGCAGCGAATTGGGTTTATCGCTTTTCGGCGGAATTTCTCGCACATTAAAGTAAAACAGCGTCTCTTTATCCTGCGCTAAGGTGCTAATGTCAGGCATCCCCTGCACTTTGACCTGACCTTCCGTTTTCGCCTCTATGCGCTGCACGGGCGGCAGAACAGCCAGTGGCGAGGTGATTTTCTCGCCTTTTTCGTTTTCAACCCACGTCTGCGCTAAATAGGGCAGGGTTTGGCTGTCATTTTTGAGCGTCACGCTGATCGATTTATCGCCGCCTTTATAGACCAGACGCGTGCGGTCTGGGGCAATGGCGGCCTGCGCGCAGGAGGTAAAAAAGAGAATTGCGCTCAGACAAGAAATATTCGTCTTCCACATCCCTGGTGCGTAAATGTTGTTATTTACCATGTTCCCTGTTCCTGAATAATTAATAGGTGTTGTCTGACAATGCTTCTGGTTTAGCCGACGGGGTAATGCGCTGTGTCTGATCCTGGATAATCGGTTTTATCTCCATGGCAGGGCGCGGTTTATCCGGGTTGGCTAACTGACACGGCAATAACAAACCACTAAATAGGTTTTTCGGTAACGGGTCGGGCAATGAGACGTCACACTGTTTTTCGCCTGACCAGTAAACCTGTAAGTTTTCACCCGCTTTTACGCCAGCGAGATAGACATGCCCGTCGTCATCAACCAACCCGATTTGCTGCTGGTGGCTGTTTTTAACTTCCGCGCCAAAGGGGGGAGAGTCGCCATTTTCCATGCGCAGAACGGCCATCGCTTTTTCACCGCTGATGACGCCAAATTCGCGATAGCCAATCGCACCTTCGGTAAGTGTGGCCTGCACAGTGGACTGCGTTGCCTCGGCATTTTCAGGCAATTGATTGATATCAATGCGAATTTGGTTGCGGTAATAGTCATTGACGTCCGTCAGAACGGCCTTGCCGAACCTATTGGAATAGACCGGAGAGTTGTAGCCGCCGATGGGGACATCAGCGACGCCGCCGGTATCGACCAGAATACGGCTGCCGCCAGAGAGATTCGTGCGGTGTAACGCCCCACCTTTTGCGGTTAACGTTGCGCCGCCACGCATCGTCAGACCCGCAGAGGTGTAATCGCCTTCCTGATAGTTTGCGCTGACGTCCACGTCCGCATAACTCCCTTCATGGCTGTAGAACCCTTCAGCCCGGGTGTTATTGCCGGACTGGCCCAGACTTAATTGATAGTTGCTGCGATCGTTCAGGCGCTGGTAATAACTGACCTGGCTGGAATTGTCGTCGTCGCTAAACATACCGTTATAGCTGATGGACTTATCGTTGCCCCAGGGGATCATCAGTGAAACATAGACACCATCGTCGGATTCATTGTCATATTCACTGCGATAAGCGGTCAGAGAGAGGCTCATATTCTTCATTGAACCGATATCAAAATAGTGAGAGACCATGAGGTTGTAGTTGTTCTGGTCTCCTCTGTCCCAATATGTCCGGCGGTTCCAGGTCAGGTAAACGTTGAGCGCGGGGTCGCTAAAATTCTGGCTATAGCTGACGGTGTACATCTCTTTATCGTGGCCTGCACGGACGTTGTCATCATGCAGCGCATCGAGATATTCGCTCATCGTCATGTAGTTTTCTTCGGAAAACCGATAACCGGCAAAGGTAAAGCGGCTGTTTAACTGATCAAAATCTTTGGCGTAGCTGATGCGATAGGAGTTCCCCTGGAGAGTACCGTGTCCATATTCGCCCGCTTCCGGGAGTTGAGTTCGTGAATGGGTGACGTCAAGGGCGAGCGCTCCCAGTACCGCCATATCGCGGCCGATACCAATGGCGACGGCCTGATAATGTTCTTCACCCACAGCACCGCCGTACAGCGACCAGCTATTGGCAAAGCCCCATGATGCTTCACCAGCGGCAAACGCGTTACCTTCAGCGTGATGGTTCCAGTCCTGTGGACGCCCCACCGTGCCTTTGTAACGCACCATGCCCTGGCGGGTTAAAAAGGGAATGGAGGCGGTACTGACGTCATATTCCTGCACCTGGCCGCTTTGCTCTTCAATGCGGACATGTAAATCGCCGGATACGGCTTCGTTGATATCCTGAATATGGAACGGGCCAGCAGGAACCTGTGACTCATAAATAACGCGACCTTGCTGCGTTACGGTGACTTTCGCATTAGTACGCGCGACGCCAGAGATGTCCGGTGCATAGCCACGCAGGTTTGGCGGAAGCATTTGATCATCGGTTTGTACGCTGGCACCGAGGTAGTTAAAGGTGTCGAAGATATTCGAGGCAAGAGCGTCTTCACCGAGCGTCAGTTTTGCCCCAAGGCCGGGTAATGCACGCCATGCGTAATAGCGGCTCCATTCCCAGTCACGCAGATCTTGCCCTTCACTGTCGCTGGTATTCAGATAACTGGCCTGCCAGTCAGCACGTAAGCGCCATGCGCCCAGGTTACCGCCAACAGTACCATTCGCCGTGATGTCATGTTCATCGACGCCATCATTCTGCTGATGGCGAACCTGAGCATTCATGTTGTAATCGAATATCAACCCGGGAATACCTTCATCCCAGCGCGAGGGCGGATCCCATTCTGCGTCGGTATATTCCAGCCAGGCCTGGGGGATCGTCACCTCAAGCTGGGACTGACTTAAATTTGCCTGTATTACCATGCCTTCAATCTGGCCCGGTTGCAGGCATTGGCCGTCTTTAATCCATTGTAATGTTTCGACTAATTCTGGTTTTAGTCCCAGCTTTGATATGACATCGGGAGAAAGACAAGGGAAGCTGTTACTCGGGTCATCCTCTTTAGGATACCAATGAATGTCATTCTCCTCTGCCAGAGGATATTTATTTACGACAACCTGCAAGTTGTAATTTCCCGGAAGGACATAACCTTTATGGGAAAATTTCCCTAAATCAATTTTTGTCCCACCTTTTACGTCAAGAAATTGGGTATTAAATTCAACAGCCTCTTCTGCATTGCTTTTCCCGGAGAGACCGGTCAGCGTCATCATGATTGCCAGACTTAATATTCGTAAGCGGAAAGGGGCATGGTGTTGCATCAGATAAACCGTCCTGATAATAACAATAATGAGTGTTTTTAATTTTTATTAATGCCCTGACATTCCTTGTTCAGGGCATTGCACTTATTACAGCGGGTAAATTACAGATAGCTGATCTGGAAATTAACCTGGCTATTGAATTCACCAATATCAATTGTGCCAGTTGCGTCGCCTTTCACCCATGCGCTGAAATCGACTTCCTGGTTAGGCAGGCCTTTGGCCGGAGTGTTTCCATCCATCTGCAGTTTGGTTTCTGACGCAGTACCCAGTTTGAGTGCTGCACCTTTGCTGGTTCCGATAACAATACTGGCCCCATTCATTTCACCGCTGGCCCCCATCAGTGCCAGGTTGCCCGGGTTGGCAGTTGATTCGTTACCTGCTGCGCTGAACACCGTGGACATTTTGGTTTCAGTGGTGAATACGCAGTGTTCCATACGGATTTTAAACGGCACAGCCGTGGAGGATTTGCCACCAGTCAGAGAACCTGTACCGATATGGCCGAGGTTAACGGTCTGATGTTCGTCACCCACCACAATGGAGCACGGAGAGTCTTCAATCGTACCGATAAAATTGACTGTGCCGGTATTGCTGCCCACCGCATTTGCATAAGATGAAAATCCCATAACCATCGCCGTTGCCAGTGCAGCTTTTACTAACTTTTTCATTATTTGTCCTTAAATTTAAATGTGAATAAGCACTGTTTTCCGTTAACAGTTAACGTGAGAGCCGTGCTTGCGCTTTAAATTTTTATAGGGGCTATTAATAAATATATTATTTATTCTTGTATTTGGGTCTAAATAAAATATTGTTTGCTGACTTTTTTGTTGAATAACCCACGCATAAATAATTTACCCGAGGTAAATATTAATGCGGAAAGTCTACGGCGTTATTTAATATTATGGTAAATCTTTTTTTGTGGTTGATTATCAGATTAGTACCTGATTAATGATTTAATATGTGTTATTCATGTTGTGAATTTAATTTGTCGTAAGGGTATTCTTAATTGTTGGGAGATAGATGCTTTTTTCGCTTAAAAACCGAACGGCTATTTTACATTTTAATGTAATCTATACTATTTATTTCTACTTTGAATATGTTGGCATTAATATTTTATTAAAAATTAATGAGAATAACATTCACGCTGTGAATTGTTTTATCAATAATAATGTTTTTTAATTAGGTTTGATTAATGATTTTTTACCACTGTATTTATTACGACTTCATTTATTAAGTGAGATATTCAAATTTATTGTCAGGGGGGGAAATACTTTCAGACACAGAGTGTAATTTTCAGGAGAGAGATGTTTCGGGGGAGGGCTTCAGCCCTATCACCGGCCAGATAAAACGGATGATGATAGAGCCGTGAGAGGTTTTTGTTATACTTCCAGCCAGTTCATGATCCCGTCAGCAGCTTTGCGGCCTTCGGCAATTGCCGTTACCACCAGGTCTGAACCTCGCACAATGTCACCACCGGCGAAGATTTTCGGGTTGCTGGTCTGGAAGGCGTTGTCGCTTCGCTCTGGAGCGATAATGCGGCCCTGGGGATCCAGTTCGACGCTGTGTTGTGCCAGCCATTCCATGCTGTGTGGACGGAAACCAAACGCCATGATCACCGCATCTGCCGGAATGATATGTTCAGAGCCTGCGACAATCTCCGCGCGGCGACGGCCTTTAGCATCGGGTTCGCCCATTTCGGTACGCACCATTTTCACGCCGCTGACTTTGCCGTTGCCATTCACTTCAATACCCAGCGGCTGGACGTTGAATTTGAACTCCACACCTTCTTCCCGCGCGTTTTTCACTTCGCGACGGGAACCCGGCATGTTCTCTTCATCACGACGATAGGCACAGGTGACGTGCTTCGCTCCCTGGCGCACGGAAGTGCGCACGCAGTCCATCGCGGTGTCGCCGCCGCCAAGTACCACTACGCGTTTGCCTTCCATGCTGACGAACGGTTCTTCGTTGGTTTCGCCAAAACCCATTAACTGTTTGGTGTTGGCGATGAGGAACGGTAGCGCCGCGTACACGCCGTCGGCGTCTTCGTTTTCCAGTCCACCGCGCATTGACTGATAGGTCCCGACACCGAGGAACACTGCATCGTAATCGTTCAGTAGATCGTCCAGTTGTACGTCACGACCCACTTCGGTATTGAGTTGGAACTCAATGCCCATGCCGGTGAAGATTTCACGGCGGCGCGTCATCACCTCTTTTTCCAGCTTGAAGGCCGGAATGCCAAAGGTCAGCAGACCGCCGATTTCCGGATGACGGTCGAAGACGACAGCTTTCACACCGTTGCGCGTTAACACATCCGCACACGCCAGCCCCGCCGGACCTGCGCCGATAATCGCCACTTTTTTACCGGTCTGTTTTACGCCAGACATATCCGGACGCCAGCCCATTTCGAACGCTTTATCATTGATATAGCGTTCAATGTTACCGATGGTCACCGCGCCAAATTCATCATTCAGGGTGCAGGAGCCTTCGCACAGGCGATCCTGTGGGCAGACGCGTCCACACACTTCCGGCAGGGTATTAGTTTGATGCGACAGTTCTGCCGCTTCAAAAATCCGCCCCTCGTTGGCGAGCTTCAGCCAGTTCGGGATGTAGTTGTGTACCGGGCATTTCCATTCGCAGTATGGGTTGCCACACGACAGGCAGCGGTCAGCCTGCGCTTTGGCCTGGCCTTCGGAAAACGGCTCGTAAATTTCGACGAACTCAATTTTGCGGATCTTCAGCGGTTTCTTTGGCGGATCAACGCGCTGCAGGTCGATAAATTGATAAACATTCTGACTCATTGTTGCTGCCCCTTACTGCGCCTGCACGCGCAACTCTGCTGCACTACGACTACGGTGACCCAGCAGTGCTTTTACATCACTGGACTTCGGTTTAACCAGCGCGAATTTGCTGGCGAAGGTTGACCAGTTAGCCAGGATCTCTTCACCACGCTGGGAACCGGTGTGTTGCACATGCTCGGTGATAAGACCACGCAGATGCTCTTCATGGATCGCCAGGGAGTCAACGCTTAACACTTCCACCAGTTCCGGGTTAACGCGTTTGCGGAAATCACCACTTTCGTCGAGAACGTAAGCGAAGCCCCCGGTCATGCCTGCGCCAAAGTTAACGCCGGTTTTACCCAGAATACAGACGATACCGCCGGTCATATATTCACAACCGTTGTCGCCAATGCCTTCTACCACAGTGATAGCACCAGAGTTACGCACACCGAAACGTTCTCCTGCACGGCCTGCGGCATACAGACGACCACCGGTCGCGCCATACAGGCAGGTGTTGCCGATAATGCTCGCCTCATGGCTGCGGAAGGCCGAACCCACGGGTGGACGAATGGCGATTAAGCCGCCTGCCATGCCTTTACCAACATAGTCGTTAGCATCGCCAGTCAGATACAGCTCCACGCCGCCTGCGTTCCACACGCCGAAGCTCTGACCCGCGGTGCCGTTGAAGTACGCTTTGATAGGATCGGCTGCCAGCCCCTGATCGCCGTGTGTTTGCGCGATGTAGCCAGAGAGTGATGCGCCCACGGAACGGTCGGTGTTGCGAATATCGAACCAGAAGGTTTTGCTCTGGCGCTCATCGACAAACGGTTTCGCCTGTTGCAGCAACTGCGCGTTGAGTATGCCGTTATCAAACGGTGGGTTTTTCTCAGTGCAATAGAGCGCTTTACCCGGATGTGGCTCGGCGGTCTCCAGCAGGCGAGACAGCTCCAGTTTCTGTTGTTTTGCTGTGAAACCATCCAGCTCTTTGAGCAGGTCGGTACGACCAATCAGATCGACCAGACGTGTTACACCCAGTTGCGCCATCAGCTCGCGGGTTTCACGGGCGATAAACTCAAAGTAGTTAGTCACTTTGAACGGTAAGCCGTGATAGTGATTCTTACGCAGTTTTTCGTCCTGAGTTGCTACGCCGGTGGCGCAGTTGTTCAGGTGGCAAATACGCAGGTATTTACAACCCAGCGCCACCATCGGACCGGTGCCAAAGCCAAAGCTTTCCGCGCCGAGAATTGCCGCTTTGATGATATCAACGCCTGTTTTCAGGCCGCCATCAACCTGCAAACGAATTTTATGGCGCAGGCCGTTAGCCACCAGTGCCTGCTGAGTTTCCACCAGGCCCAGTTCCCACGGGCAGCCTGCGTATTTCACCGAGGAGAGCGGGCTTGCGCCGGTGCCGCCGTCATAGCCCGCGATGGTGATTAAATCGGCATACGCTTTCGCAACGCCAGTTGCGATAGTCCCGACGCCTGGTTCAGAAACCAGTTTGACGGAGATCATCGCTTTCGGGTTAACCTGTTTCAGGTCGAAAATAAGCTGTGCTAAATCCTCGATAGAGTAGATATCGTGGTGCGGCGGCGGGGAGATCAGCGTTACGCCCGGCACGGAGTAGCGCAGTTTGGCGATATACGGCGTGACTTTATCGCCAGGTAACTGACCACCTTCGCCCGGTTTCGCGCCCTGAGCGACTTTAATCTGAATCACGTCGGCGTTAACCAGATACGCCGGGGTTACGCCGAAGCGGCCAGAAGCGACTTGTTTGATACGTGAGACTTTATTGGTGCCGTAACGCGCCGGATCTTCACCGCCTTCCCCGGAGTTAGAGTTACCGCCGATGCTGTTCATCGCTTCCGCCAGCGCTTCGTGGGCTTCCGGGCTTAATGCGCCGATAGACATCGCTGCGGTATCGAAGCGTTTAAACAGTTCACTGGCTGGTTCAACATCAGCAATGTTGACCGCGTTTTCACCCGGAGTAATCGCCAGCAGATCGCGCAGTGTCGTTGCCGGACGCTCGTTAACCAGCTTCGCGTATTCCTGATAGTCGCTGTACTCGCCACTCTGAACTGCCTGTTGCAGTGTGCGCACGACGTCCGGGTTGTAGGCGTGGTATTCGCCGCCATGCACGTATTTTAACAAGCCGCCCTGGCTGATGGGTTTACGCGCCAGCCAGGCACGTTTTGAAAGATTCAGCAGATCCTGCTGGAAATCTTCAAAGCTCGCGCCGCCAATGCGGCTGACTGCGCCCTGGAAGCACAGGCTCATCACGTCATCGTGCAGACCGACTGCTTCGAACAGTTTCGAGCAGCGGTAAGAGGCGATGGTGGAGATGCCCATTTTGGACATGATTTTGTACAAGCCTTTGTTGATGCCGTTACGGTAGTTCAGCATCACGGTACGATAGTCTTTGGCAATCGCATGGGTGTCGATTAAGCGTCCCAGCGTTTCATAGGCAAGGTACGGATAAATGGCGGTTGCACCGAAGCCCAGCAGCACAGCGAAGTGGTGCGGATCGCGGGCGCTGGCGGTTTCGACGATGATGTTGGCATCGCAACGCAGGCTTTGATCGACCAGACGGGTCTGGATCGCGCCAACCGCCATCGGAGCCGGAACCGGCAGGCGATCTTTACCGATATTTCGGTCTGAAAGTACCAGTAGCACGGTGCCGCTACGTACCATTTTTTCGGCTTTATCGCACAGCTCTTTAACCGTCGCTTCAAGCGTGGTTTTGCTAACGTCAAAGGTGATATCCAGCGTATCTGCGCGATAGTGCTCCTCTTTCATGGTCGTGAGCTGTTTGAAATCGGAGTAGAGCAGAATTGGCGATTTAAAGCTTAAGCGGTGCGCCTGGCCTTCTGCTTCGCAGAAGACGTTCATTTCACGACCGATGCTGGTGGCGAGCGACATGACATGCGCTTCACGTAGGGGGTCGATTGGCGGGTTAGTCACCTGGGCAAATTGCTGACGGAAGTAGTCGTAAATAATACGCGGCTGGCTGGAGAGCACGGCGAATGGGGTGTCGTCGCCCATCGAACCGACGGCTTCCTGGCCGTTTTCGCCCAGTACGCGGATCACGGAATCCAACTCTTCCGCGCTGTAGTTAAACTGTTTCTGGTAGCTGGCAAGCGTGTCGTCGTCCAGTTCGCGACTCCCCACTTCTTCATCAGGCAAGTCTTCAAACGGCACCAGACGGCGGACGTTTTTCGCCATCCACTCTTTGTACGGATGGCGGCTTTTCAGGTCATCATCGGTTTCCGCCGAGTGCAGAATACGCCCACTGCGAGTGTCGATCACCATCAGCTCACCTGGCCCGACGCGGCCTTTTTCCACCACTTCATCAGGCTGATAATCCCAGATGCCGACTTCAGAGGCGCAGGTGATCAACTTATCTTTGGTGATGACGTAGCGTGCCGGACGCAGACCGTTACGGTCGAGGTTACAGGCGGCGAAACGACCGTCGGACATCACGATGCCCGCCGGACCATCCCACGGCTCCATATGCATGGAGTTAAAGTCGAAGAACGCGCGCAGTTCCGGGTCCATATCCGGGTTGTTCTGCCAGGCAGGTGGCACTAACAGGCGCATGGCGCGGATGATATCCATCCCGCCCGCCAGCAGCAGTTCCAGCATGTTATCCATCGAGCTGGAGTCGGAGCCGGTTTCGTTCACAAACGGTGCTGCGTCGTGTAAATCGGGGATTAGCGGCGTCTGGAATTTATAAGTACGGGCACGTGCCCACTGACGGTTACCGGTGATGGTGTTGATTTCACCGTTATGTGCGAGGTAACGGAATGGCTGCGCCAGTGGCCAGCGCGGCACGGTGTTGGTGGAGAAGCGTTGATGGAACAGGCAGATAGCTGATTCCAGACGCAGATCCGCAAGATCCAGGTAAAAGCGCGGCAAATCCGCCGGCATACACAGACCTTTATAGATGTTGACCAGATTCGACAGGCTACAGATGTAGAAGTCTTTATCGGATTCGAGACGTTTCTCAATGC
This sequence comes from Escherichia sp. KTE159, assembly GCF_000408805.1. Taxonomy (NCBI): domain Bacteria; kingdom Pseudomonadati; phylum Pseudomonadota; class Gammaproteobacteria; order Enterobacterales; family Enterobacteriaceae; genus Escherichia; species Escherichia sp. KTE159. The sequence continues at coordinate 3,095,022 of NZ_KE137292.1, read as the reverse complement.
GGCGACGGGCGATAAACAGACGGCGTTCCATATCGCGCGGACGCCAGCCAGCCGGAGCGTTAACGAAAATTTGCTCAATGCGTGGCAGAGAGGAGAGGGCAATTTCACCCAGTACGCCTTCGTTGGTGGGGACATCACGCCAGCCCACAATCGACAATGTTTCGCGTTGCAGCTCTTCTTCAATGATGCGGCGTGCGGCAGCGGCGAGTTCGGGATCTTTATTCAGAAAGATCATCCCGACGGCGTAGTTTTTCGCTAAACGCCAGCCGCGTTCTTGCGCAACGATGCGAAAAAAGCGATCCGGTTTTTGTAACAGCAAGCCGCAACCGTCGCCGGTTTTACCATCAGCGAGAATCGCGCCACGGTGCTGCATGCGGGCCAGTGCGTGTATTGCCGTACGCACTACCTTGTGGCTAGGTTCGCCTTCTATGTGGGCGATCAGGCCGAAACCACAGTTGTCCCTCTCAAGGGATTTATCGTACAACATATCGTGAACCTCCCCCAGGCTCTGCGGGAACCCCACTTCCGAACCGTAACGCACGGGCACAGAAAGAGCGTGGCGACGGGGTTTGCGTTTCATACGCTTACCTCGCATTCGCCCCCTTTTTTTGTCCTTTTCGCATCGGTTAATACGGTGAAGAGGGGATCTCAATTACTGCATAAATATGATGAGCAGGCTGCTCATCCAGAAAGCTTCCAGCGGATTTCCAACTTATCGGTAAAGGCGACACAGGTCAAATGGCAAGCTTATTGGTATAGAAATGTGCTTTAGCGCAAAAATATTCATTAATTTATTGAAATTAAATGAAATATCTTATTTTGAATTAAAGTGGGGTGAAAAAGGGAAACGTTGAGTTCCTGACTACTATAGAGGCGTGTTAACCCTTATCCTGCCTTGAACTGACGCTTAAACCAGCATTTTATACTGCATTGAGAGATAAAGGCGTTTCATACTACTGTTTTTGTTTAAAATCCATTAGCGGATAAAAAAATCCGACGCAAGATAAGGAAAAGTAATTAATACGATATTGCATTAAATTTCAGTAATTGTGATTGAATATGCAGTTGGTAAAGGCAGGCCAGGGCGATTGATCCAGGTCATCGCGGAATTGAGCTAAAAATGGCAGGCTTTGGCCTCTTTTCAAGGCGCGGTCTATCAGATTATGCAGTTACAGAAATTAGTCAATATGTTTGGTGGAGATCTTACCCGTCGTTACGGGCAAAAGGTGCATAAACTGACGCTGCACGGTGGTTTTAGCTGCCCGAATCGTGATGGCACCATCGGACGCGGTGGCTGCACATTCTGTAATGTTGCCTCGTTTGCCGACGAAGAACAGCAACATCGTTCTATTGCCGAACAACTGGCGCATCAGGCAAATTTAGTTAATCGCGCGAAACGCTATCTGGCTTACTTTCAGGCTTATACCAGTACCTTTGCGGAAGTTCAGGTACTGCGCTCTATGTATCAGCAGGCGGTGAGTCAGGCCAATATTGTCGGTTTGTGTGTTGGCACCCGCCCGGACTGCGTACCGGATGCTGTGCTGGATCTGCTTTGCGAATATAAAGATCAGGGTTATGAAGTGTGGCTGGAACTGGGACTGCAAACCGCTCATGACAAAACGCTACACCGTATTAACCGTGGCCATGATTTCGCCTGTTATCAACGCACGACGCAACGGGCACGTGAACGCGGGCTGAAAGTGTGCTCGCACTTAATTGTCGGCCTGCCGGGTGAAGGACGCACTGAATGTCTGCAAACGCTGGAGCAGGTGGTGGAAACCGGTGTTGACGGCATAAAACTGCATCCGCTGCATATCGTGAAAGGCAGCATTATGGCGAAAGCATGGGAAGCGGGGCGTTTGAACGGTATTGAACTGGACGATTACACGCTGACAGCGGGAGAAATGATCCGCCATACACCACCGGAAGTTATCTATCATCGTATTTCCGCCAGCGCCCGTCGCCCGACGCTACTTGCCCCACTGTGGTGTGAAAATCGCTGGACGGGAATGGTCGAGCTGGATCGCTATCTTACTGAACACGGCGTGCAGGGATCGGCGTTGGGACGCCCGTGGATGCCACCTTCCTCGTAGTTAATCTGGGGAATTCCGCATTTCTCACACAATTTTCAGCGTAACTGTCAGAATTGGGTATTATTGTGGCAGGTTGTCGTGAAGGAATTCCTTAAATGAAGCAAATTCGTTTGTTGGCGCAGTACTATGTTGACCTGATGATGAAGTTAGGTCTGGTGCGCTTCTCAATGCTACTGGCGCTGGCGCTGGTGGTGCTCGCCATTGTGGTTCAAATGGCGGTGACCATGGTGCTGCATGGTGAAGTTGAAAGTATTGATGTTATCCGTTCCATCTTCTTTGGTTTGTTGATTACACCGTGGGCGGTTTACTTTCTTTCGGTAGTGGTGGAGCAACTGGAAGAATCACGGCAACGTCTGTCCCGGCTGGTGCAAAAGCTGGAGGAGATGCGCGAGCGCGATCTGAGCCTCAACGTACAACTGAAAGATAATATTACCCAGCTTAATCAGGAAATTGCCGTTCGTGAAAAAGCAGAAGCTGAATTGCAGGAAACCTTCGGTCAGTTGAAAATTGAAATCAAAGAGCGCGAAGAGACGCAGATTCAGCTCGAACAGCAATCCTCATTCTTACGTTCCTTCCTTGATGCTTCACCCGACCTGGTTTTTTATCGTAACGAAGATAAAGAGTTTTCCGGCTGTAATCGCGCGATGGAGCTGCTGACCGGGAAAAGTGAAAAACAACTGGTGCATCTGAAGCCTGCTGATGTTTACTCGCCGGAAGCCGCAGCAAAAGTCATTGAAACCGATGAGAAAGTGTTCCGTCATAATGTGTCGCTGACCTATGAACAGTGGCTGGATTATCCAGACGGGCGCAAAGCCTGCTTTGAAATCCGTAAAGTGCCGTACTACGACCGTGTAGGTAAACGCCACGGTTTGATGGGCTTTGGTCGCGACATTACCGAGCGTAAGCGTTATCAGGATGCGCTCGAACGCGCCAGCCGCGACAAAACTACTTTTATCTCGACAATCAGCCATGAGTTGCGTACGCCGCTGAACGGTATCGTTGGATTAAGTCGTATCTTGCTGGATACGGAACTCACCGCTGAGCAGGAAAAATATCTCAAAACTATCCATGTTTCCGCCGTCACATTGGGGAATATCTTCAACGATATTATCGACATGGATAAGATGGAGCGGCGTAAAGTTCAACTTGATAACCAGCCGGTTGATTTCACCAGCTTTCTTGCCGATCTGGAAAACCTCTCCGCATTACAGGCACAGCAAAAAGGGCTGCGTTTTATTCTGGAACCGACGCTGCCGTTGCCGCATCAGATCATTACCGACGGCACACGTTTACGCCAGATCCTGTGGAACTTAATCAGTAACGCCGTCAAATTCACTCAGAAGGGGCAAGTGACCGTTCGTGTGCGTTATGACGAAGGGGGCATGTTGCATTTTGAAGTGGAAGATTCTGGCATCGGTATTCCGCAGGATGAGCTGGATAAAATTTTTGCTATGTATTACCAGGTGAAAGACAGCCACGGCGGTAAACCTGCCACCGGCACCGGTATTGGTCTGGCGGTTTCTCGTCGGCTGGCGAAAAATATGGGGGGGGATATCACCGTCACCAGCGAACAAGGGAAAGGTTCAACCTTTACTTTGACGATCCATGCACCGTCGGTGGCGGAAGAAGTGGATGATGCGTTTGACGAAGATGATATGCCTTTACCGGCGCTGAATGTGCTGCTGGTAGAAGATATTGAACTGAACGTTATTGTTGCACGCTCGGTGCTGGAAAAGCTCGGCAATACTGTCGACGTAGCGATGACCGGTAAGGCGGCGCTGGAGATGTTTAAACCTGGCGAATACGACCTGGTGTTGCTGGATATTCAGTTACCGGATATGACCGGGCTGGATATCTCTCGTGAACTGACGAAGCGTTATCCGCGCGAAGATTTACCGCCGCTGGTGGCTTTAACTGCCAATGTGCTGAAAGATAAACAAGAGTACCTCAATGCCGGAATGGATGATGTGCTGAGTAAGCCGCTTTCTGTGCCGGCGCTAACTGCGATGATCAAGAAATTCTGGGATACCCAGGATGATGAGGAAAGCACGATGACGACAGAAGAGAGCGGTAAATCGGAAGCATTGCTTGATATTCCTATGCTGGAACAGTATCTCGAACTTGTAGGGCCGAAGCTGATCACTGACGGGTTAGCGGTGTTTGAGAAAATGATGCCGGGCTATGTGAGCGTGTTGGAATCGAATCTGACGGCGCAAGATAAAAAAGGCATCGTCGAGGAAGGTCACAAAATTAAAGGTGCGGCGGGGTCAGTGGGGTTACGCCATCTGCAGCAGCTTGGTCAGCAGATCCAGTCTCCCGATCTTCCTGCGTGGGAAGATAATGTTGGTGAATGGATTGAAGAGATGAAAGAAGAGTGGCGTCACGACGTAGAAGTACTGAAAGCGTGGGTTGCGAAAGCTGCTAAAAAATGACCCCGGCTAGACCGGGGTGCGCGAATACTGCGCCAACACCAGGGAAATCTTGGCTGCGCCGTAAATTATTATGATGAGTTACAAGGGCGCAGCACTGTTTTTCAGGCCGCACGCAGTTAAGATAGCAAATCTTAAATGATTTGTTACATGAATCAGTTAAATGTGTGATGCGTAGCATTCTTATTAAAAAGATTAATGTGTTTCAGTCAGTTGCGAAAGGATGATCACAATGAAGAAAATTGGCGTAGTTCTGAGCGGGTGCGGTGTCTATGACGGTTCTGAAATCCATGAAGCGGTTTTGACGTTATTAGCAATTTCACGCAACGGTGCGCAGGCGGTCTGCTTTGCGCCGGATAAGCAGCAGGTTGATGTTATCAACCATTTAACTGGCGAGCCGATGGCGGAAACGCGCAATGTGTTGATTGAAGCAGCACGTATAACGCGTGGTGAGATCCGTCCACTGGCTCAGGCCGATGCCGCCGAACTGGATGCGTTGATTGTGCCAGGTGGTTTTGGTGCGGCGAAAAATTTAAGCAATTTTGCCAGCCTTGGCAGTGAATGCACCGTTGACCGTGAATTAAAGGCGCTGGCGCAAGCGATGCATCAGGCAGGTAAACCGCTTGGCTTTATGTGCATTGCCCCGGCGATGCTGCCTAAAATTTTCGATTTCCCGCTGCGTTTGACCATTGGCACAGATATCGATACCGCAGAAGTGCTGGAAGAGATGGGCGCAGAGCATGTGCCGTGCCCGGTCGATGATATCGTTGTTGATGAAGACAATAAGATTGTCACTACACCAGCGTATATGCTGGCGCAGAACATTGCGGAAGCGGCGAGCGGCATTGATAAGCTGGTTTCCCGCGTGCTGGTTCTGGCTGAATGAGTAAAAGCCGCTTAACGGCGTTCGGTTTCGTCCGCCGTTTTCTTCTGCGGTTAGTGGTTGCCCTTGCCGTGTTCTGGGGTGGGGGCATCGCGTTGTTTAGCATAGCGCCAGTTCCGTTCTCGGCGGTAATGGCTGAGCGTCAGGTGAGTGCCTGGTTGCATGGTAACTTTCGTTACGTGGCGCATTCTGATTGGGTTAGTCTGGATCAAATCTCGCCATGGATGGGGCTGGCGGTGATTGCCGCAGAAGATCAGAAATTCCCCGACCATTGGGGTTTTGATGTGGCTTCTATTGAGAAAGCGCTGGCGCACAATGAACGCAATGAAAACCGCGTTCGCGGCGCATCAACAATTTCACAGCAGACAGCCAAAAATCTCTTTTTATGGGATGGGCGTAGTTGGGTACGAAAAGGGCTGGAAGCCGGGTTAACATTGGGGATAGAAACGGTCTGGAGCAAAAAGCGTATCCTGACGGTTTACCTGAATGTAGCCGAATTTGGTGAAGGGGTATTTGGTGTTGAAGCCGCAGCGCAACGTTATTTCCATAAACCTGCCAGCAAACTCACCCAGTCGGAAGCGGCGTTACTGGCCGCAGTACTACCCAACCCACTCCGTTTCAAAGTCTTCGCACCATCAGGCTACGTGCGTAGCCGTCAGGCGTGGATTTTGCGGCAAATGCATCAATTAGGCGGTGAGTCGTTTATGCGACAACACCAACTATATTAAGCTTCGTGCGAAGTGAGTGAGAGTTTCTTGTTCTCACAAGATAGCGTCTCTTTCTGCAGCGCAACAGCTAGCGCGGGTTGCGCGATAAAACGTTGCCACAATCGCTTTTGCTTACGTTGACAACACCACTTCGACCAGGTCGCCAGCGGAATCCACGTGCTTTCACCAATGTTGTCACAGACGACGGGAATAATTTCTGACTCGCTGATACGGTGGCAGAGGATATTCTGCGGCTTCAGCGACATCGTCACGATGCGATTATCCTGCAAATAACGCTTCAGGTGTTTCAGTAACTGGCGCAGTTGCGCGATATCTTCTTCGTAACGGCATTGTTTAGCAAATTCGGTCAATGTAATAGACGGCTTGCCATCAAAATCGGCAATGACATCGTAGACATAACCGGTTCCGCAATCAGTCTCAACTGTACCGTGATAGCGTGGAATACCGCTCCAGTCTTTCAAACGACGACCAAGGTGCGCATAGTACTTTAACTCCCGGCGGATCTCTTTATCGCCACCGTCGCCACGGTGGTAGACAATCTTGATACAGCGTTGGGCATCTTCCGGATGCGCGTAACATTTCCGATGTCTTCCGGTGCCCAGGGGACTTTGTTCAGATAAGCGAATCATGCCATCTCCTGGAAATATTTTCTGACAGTCTCCAGTATGGGGGCTTAACTTAAACGAAACCTAAACAAGGCTTTTTAAGGTTTTCTTAATGTTTTGTGTGTATGGAAAAGCGCACGAAATGTACAAATGACGTTCATTGATGACGATTTCAGTACGCGCTTTTCTTATTGCCCTGAAGGGCTGAGGAGGGGGAATTTAAATGTCAGAGGGATGAAGATTAATCTTCATCGAAACCGGAATTAAAGAGAGCAATAACCGCAGCCAGCGCTTCGACTTCCTGTGGGCCTGTCGCTTCGACTTCAATCTGTCGTCCTTTGGCAGAGTCCAGCATCAAGAGCGCAATAACGCTGTTGGCTTCAGCCTCGGTGCCTTCGTCATTACGTAACAGCACTTCAGCGTCAAAACCTTGCATTAATTCAAAGAGTTTCATAGCAGGCCGGGCATGCATGCCCAGCTTGTTAGTGATTTCGACAGTTTGCTTGACGGTCATGGTTTGCGTTTTTCCAGCGTGCGATGGCGTGACTGGACGTTTTTACCGCGTGAGCGGAAGTAGTCTGCCAGTTGTTCTGCAATATACACCGAACGGTGCTTCCCGCCAGTACAACCAATAGCGACCGTCAGGTAGCTACGGTTGTTGGTTTCCAGCATAGGTAACCATAGCTCAAGATAGCTGCGCGTCTGGTAGATGAAATTGTGTACTTCTGTGTGACGGTCGAGGAACGCAGCGACAGGTTTATCAAGGCCGGTCATCGGACGCAGTTTCGGGTCCCAGTGCGGGTTCGGCAGGAAACGCACGTCAAAGACATAATCCGCATCAATAGGAATGCCGTGCTTGAAGCCGAAGGACTCAAAGACCATCGTCAGTTCACGCTCGCGTTTACCCAGCAGACGGGTACGCAGCATTTCCGCCAGCTCGTGAACGGACATTTCTGACGTATCGACAATCAAATCCGCCCGCGAACGCAGTGGCTCCAGCAGATCGCTTTCTTTGTCGATAGCGCTCTCCAGCGACAGATTTTTGCTGGAAAGTGGGTGCAGGCGGCGCGTATCGCTGTAACGGCGTATTAACGTGTTACGGTCGGCATCCAGGAACAGCAGTTGCGGTGAGAAAGCATCAGGCAGGTTGCTCATCGCCTGTTCGAATATTTCTGGCGACTCCGGCATATTACGAACATCAATGCTGACGGCGGCAGAAATCTCGCGATCGGCCAGGGTACGGGCCAGATCGGGTAACAACACCACGGGAAGGTTATCCACGCAGTAAAAACCCATATCTTCCAGCGCACGCAGGGCGACAGATTTACCTGAACCCGAACGTCCACTGACGATCATCAGTACCATGTACTGTTTCTCCTCACAACGTCTAAAAGAGACATTACAGAATAACTACGCTTCATCCGGAGTACCTTCGGTATCCGTAATGATTTGATACAGCTCTTCATCGCTTTGGGCTGCGCGTAAACGGCGGCAGATGGTTTTGTCCGCCAGACGTTTCGCCACCAGCGAAAGAGTATGCAGATGCGTTTTGGTTTGGTCAGCCGGTACTAGCAGGGCAAAAAGCAAGTCAACCGGTTGGTTATCGATGGCATCAAAAGCGATAGGCGTTTCGAGCTGAACGAAAACGCCAACAGCACGCAGAGTATCTTCTTCCAGTTTGCCATGCGGAATTGCAATACCATTACCAATACCGGTACTGCCCATTTTTTCCCGCGTCAGGATAGCTTCAAAAACCACCTGAGGCGGCAGGCTAAGTTGTTTCGCCGCCAGTTCGCTGATGATTTCCAGTGCGCGTTTTTTGCTCTGGCAGTGGACGCGGCTTCGCGTACATTCCCTGTTAAGAACACTGCTAAGCTGTAGAGTTGTATCATTATTTATCATAATTTCACCTAAGAGCCTGTCCACTCAAACAGTGGAACAGGCTCGGAGCATTAACCGTACAAATGGCCCGTTGTGCCACACAACAGGCCACCATGCACTTGCTAATCGCCCGGACAATTAGTGTTGTTTCAATTTATCTTTATGTTTAGTCAGTTGGCGTGCCAACTTATCGATTAAGCCATCAATGGCAGCGTACATGTCCTGACCTTCCGCGCTGGCATGAATTTCGCCACCGTTTACATGCAGTGTTGCATCTGAGGTATGGGTGACTTTCTCCACTTTCAGAACAACATAGACCTGGTTGATTCGGTCAAAATATTGCTCAAGTTTGGCAAATTTTGAGGTAACAAATTCTCGCAGAGCCTCGGTGATCTCGACGTTATTTCCGGTAATGTTGAGCTGCATAGTGTCTTCCTTATCGGTTGGGTCAAACGAGCTGTTTACGCTGGTTTGACGGCGGAATGGATAAAGACTCTCGGTACTTCGCAACAGTGCGGCGTGCCACCATGATACCTTGTTCCGACAGCAAAGAAGTTAACTTGCTGTCGCTCAACGGTTTCGCTGGGTTTTCCGCCGCGATTAATTTTTTCACCAGCGCGCGAATCGCCGTGGACGAGGCTTCGCCGCCGCCCTCGGTATTGACGTGACTGGAGAAAAAATACTTCAGTTCAAAAATGCCTCGTGGACTATGCAGGTACTTTTGCGTGGTCACGCGAGAGATCGTCGATTCATGCATTTCGACAGCCTGAGCGATATCTGCCAGTACCATCGGTTTCATATATTCTTCGCCTTGCTCAAAGAAGGCTTGCTGCTGTTCAACGATACAGCGACTCACGCGCAGTAGCGTATCGTTACGGCTTTCCAGACTCTTAATCAACCATTTGGCATCCTGCAGATTGCTGCGGATAAACTGGCTATCGCCATCATTGCGTGTGTTATTACACATTGAGGCGTAGTGCTGGTTAATTTGTAGCCGTGGAATGCTGTCGCTGTTGAGTTCAACCGTCCATTGACCGTTATGCTTGCGTACCAACACATCTGGAATGACATATTCCGGTTCGCCGGTCTGGATCGATTGACCAGGGCGTGGATCGAGCGACTGGATCAAGTTGACGGCTTCTTTCAGCACATCTTCTTTCAGGCGTGTTACGCGCATCAGTGTGCGGAAGTCGTGATTTGCCAGCAGATCGAGGTGATCGCTAATGATGAGTCTGGCCTCTTCCAGCCACGGCGTAGTTTTGTCGAATTGGGAGAGTTGGATCAGCAGACAGTCACGCAGATCTTTCGCTGCCACGCCAACCGGATCAAAGCGTTGGATTCGTTTGAGGACAGCTTCAACTTCATCGATGTCGATCTCTTCATCGCCCATACTTTCGAGAATATCTTCCAGTGGAACGGTGAGATATCCCGTGTCATCAACGGCATCGACAATCGAGGTGGCGATGGCGCGGTCAGTGTCAGAAAATGGCGTCAGCTCAACCTGCCACATCAGATAATCCTGCAAGGTCTGCGTCGTTTCGCCCTGATAGACCGGTAGCTCGTCGTCGATGTAGTCACCGCTGGTGCCGGATGGCGTACCGGCGGTGTAGATGGTATCCCAACTGGCATCAAGCGGCAGTTCTTCCGGCATCTCTTTTTGTTCGAGCGCGTCAGCAGTGTCTAACGTTTCGCTGTCTGGCGTTTCGTGAGTGTCGATTTCATCATGAGTGTCGATTTGCTCAAGCAGTGGATTACTTTCCAGCGCCTGCTGCAGCTCCTGTTGAAGTTCCAGCGTGGACAACTGCAACAGACGAATTGCCTGTTGTAGCTGAGGCGTCATCGCCAGTTGCTGGCTAAGCCTGAGTTGCAAACCTTGCTTCATGTTCAGAATCGTACTCTCCTGCTAAAACGTCGCGAGCTTCTACCCTATCAGAGTCTGAAGTCTTCCCCAAGGTATACACGCTTAACATGTTCGTCTTGTAAGATTTCTGTCGGCGTGCCGTGGGCGATTAAATGTCCCTGACTGACGATATAAGCACGTTCACAAACAGCCAGCGTTTCACGCACGTTGTGGTCGGTGATAAGTACACCCAGGCCGCTGTCGCGTAAATGCTCAATGATGCGTTTAATGTCGATGACTGAGATCGGGTCAACCCCGGCAAACGGTTCATCGAGCAGGATAAATTTCGGATTTGCAGCCAGCGCGCGGGCAATTTCTACACGACGGCGTTCACCACCGGAGAGCGATTGACCCATGCTGTCGCGCAGATGCTCAATGTGAAACTCTTCCATCAATTCGTTCGCACGATCTTCACGTTGTTCAGCGGATAAATCGTCACGAATTTGCAGTACTGCCATCAGGTTATCGTAAACGCTAAGACGGCGGAAAATTGAAGCTTCCTGCGGCAGATAGCCGATACCGCGACGCGCGCGTGCATGCAGCGGCAGCAGGCTGATATCGTCATCATCAATAATGATGTTGCCCGCATCGCGCGGCACAATACCGACGACCATATAGAAAGTGGTGGTTTTACCGGCACCGTTTGGCCCCAGCAGCCCGACAATTTCCCCGGAGTTAACGGTCAGGCTGACGTCTTCCACCACGCGGCGACCCTTGTAGGCTTTTGCAAGGTTCTTTGCTGTTAATGTTGCCATAACGAATTAATTACCCTTCTTCTGCGCCGGGGTCTGGCCTTTGTTGTTTTTGTCCTGCAACTGCGACGGCACCAGAACGGTGGTTACGCGCTTGCCTTTATCGCTGAAAGCCTGCATTTTCTGCTCTTTCACCAGATAAGTAATTTTATCGCCCGTTATATTGCTATCGACCTGCTGCAGATAAGCATTACCGGTCAGGATGACAAAATCTTTCGCCAGTTCGTAATGCATCTGGGAAGCGTGACCTTCGACTGGTTTACCGTTGTCCTGCATCTGATAGAACGTTGCCGGTTTACCGTAGCCGTCAATCACTTCTTTACCTTGTTCGCCGCCCGGACGAGTAACGACCACTTTATCGGCATTAATTTTGATGGTGCCCTGGGTAACGATGACATTACCGGTAAAGGTGACCACGTTGCCTTGCATATCAAGAGATTGCTGATCCGACTCAATGTGAATCGGCTGGTCAGTGTCTCCGGTAACGGCAAATGCCGGAATACTGGCGGCCAGAAGTGAGCTGGCAAGCACAAGATTAAGGCTGAGTTTGTTTGTTTTGAATTTCATAGGATGTTCTAACCTTTTCAATCAGCTCGGCGTTCTTGCTGCGTAAGTTGCCGCGCATTTTCAGACCGCTGGAGTTAAATGTTGTTCCGTATAACGTGACGAGGTCTTCAGAGGTAACATCCTGCGTCACCAGATTGATCTGCGCGTTATCCGTCGTGATTCTGCGAAGTTGAGAGTCCGGCACGAGTGCGTTGACTTCAACGTGTCCATATAAATAGAGCATCCGATCATTAGTCAGCTTGGCTTTATCCGCTTTTACCGACCATGTCGGGATTTTATCCTTATCAAACGTGGTAAGTACCGGTTGCGTAAACCACGAAACGGCCTGATCGGAATAATATTCAACGTGTTGAGCAATCAATCGATAGCTTAGCGCCCCTTCTGGGTTATAGACGAGCGTGTCCGTATGCTCGCTTTTATAGGTGGGATCATTGTTGTTGACGACCACCTGGGCGGTATCGTCTTTCTCGGTCATGTTAATGCCGATCATCACCAGAACCGCCAGTGATAACACAATGATAACCCAACGTCTGGCTTTACTCATATCGATTGCCCTTTGGCTTCATCCAGTTTGCCCTGCGCCAGGAGTAATAAGTCGCAAACTTCACGAACTGCGCCACGACCACCAGCAATGCGCGTCACGTAATCAGCGCGCGGAATCAACAGCGGATGTGCATCGGCCACAGCCACGCTTAAGCCTACTTTTTCCATTACTGGCCAGTCGATGAGATCATCCCCAACGTAAGCCACGTTTTCCGGGGCGATCGCCAGTTTTTCCAGCAGATCGCTAAAGGCGATAAGTTTGTTCGACTGCCCCTGATACAAATGGGTAATTCCCAATGTGGCACAACGATCTTCTACCAGTTTAGCCTTTCGCCCGGTAATGATGGCGACTTCAATATCAGAGGTGAGCGCACAACGAATGCCATAACCGTCCCGAACATTGAACGCTTTAAGTTCTTCGCCGTTGTTGCCCATATAAATCAGGCCATCTGACAGCACGCCATCGACGTCGAGAATTAGCAGACGAATGTTCTCCGCTTTTGCCATAACGTCGGCGCTGACAGGGCCGTAACAGGTCTCAAGCGACGTACCTGCTTTGCTCATTGTTGTTTATCCTTGAATCTTTACACTACGCCTGCACGCAGTAAATCATGCATATGTAACACACCGAGTAAATGGTCGCCATCGGCAACCATTACGGAGGTGATATGGCGGGACTGCATTAAGTTCAGTGCCTCAACGGCCAGAATGCCAGGGCGCACGCGGATTCCCCCCGGCGTCATCACATCGGCAATGCTTAATTGACGGACATCCACACCCATATCGAAGACACGGCGTAAATCACCGTCGGTAAAGATGCCTTCAATCATCATATTGTCATCGCAAATGACAGTCATACCAAGATTTTTGCGGGTAATTTCCAGTAATGCATCGCGCAGGCTGGCGGTTTTTTTGACATGCGGGATCTCATCACCCGTATGCATAATATCGCTTACGCGCAGCAGAAGTTTACGACCCAGTGCGCCGCCGGGATGTGAGAGCGCAAAATCTTCGGCGGTAAAGCCGCGCGCTTTTAACAGGGCGACGGCGAGAGCATCGCCCATCACCAGCGTGGCGGTGGTGCTGCTGGTCGGTGCCAGCCCCAACGGACAGGCTTCTTTCGCTACTTTAACACACAGATGCACGTCAGCGGCACGCGCCATGCTACTCTCCGGGCGACCGGTAATGCAGATTAACGGCACGTGAAGACGCTTAAGCACCGGAATCAATGCTGCGATTTCACTGGATTCACCCGAATTAGAGATAGCAATCACCACGTCTTGTGGCGTAACCATGCCTAAATCGCCATGCGCGGCTTCGCCAGGATGGACGAAAAATGACGGAGTACCGGTGCTGGCAAAGGTGGCTGCCATTTTGCGCCCGATGTGTCCCGATTTGCCCATCCCCATAACTACGACTTTACCTTTACACCAAAATATCTTTTCACAAGCGAGTGTGAAATTCTGATTGATGTATTGATCAAGCCCCGCCAGGCATTCACGTTCAATCGCCAGGACTTCTTTACCTGCTTGCTGAAAGTCAAAACCCGGTTGCAACTCTACGTGCGACATAATGCGTTTCCAGTTATTCAACGAGTATTGGCGATAACCAGTACAACATCGCCAGCCATACGATAAATCCGCCTGTTAATAATACCCCTACGCCACGGCCAGGTTGAGGGGAGCGCCGCCAGCACAGCAACGCAAAAATAATGCTTACCAACAACATCACGCTGTAGTCACGGCTATACGCCAGTGGGTTAATCTCCCCTGGGGTAATCAGCGCCGGTAGACCCAGCACGATGACGATATTAAAAATATTCGCGCCGATGATATTACCGACGGCGATGTCGTTCTCGCCTTTGCGTACACCGGCTATCGCGGTTGCCAGTTCTGGCAGACTCGTGCCGATAGCGATTGCCGTCAGACCAATAGTCAACTCGCTGATAGCAAAGTAATTTGCCAGCACGGTAGCGTTATCAATCACCATCCGCGTTGCTACTGGCATGATGATCAGTGCAATGCCGAGCCATAAAAAAGCAACGGGTAAACCACCTTCACGCGGCAGTTCTGCAAGTTGCTCCCTGGTCAGGCTGTCAGTTCCCTGACGTTCAGCCTGATGTGCAAGTTTAACAATGAACAGCAGCCATAGCACAGCCAGAAAGAGGAGAAAGATACCATCGCTGCGGCTAAGTTGTCCGTCATAGAGTACGGAACCGGCTACAACGCTGACCAATAACATTAAGGGTAATTCACGGCGCAGAACATCAGAATGGACGGTAAAAGGGCGTACCAGCGCGGTCAGACCGAGGATCAGCAAGATATTGATAATGTTTGAGCCAAGCGCCGTACCGACAGCTAAATCTCGTTGTTCGTGCAGCGACGCGGCAAGTGAAACAATAATCTCTGGAAGTGACGTACCAATACTGACTACGGTCATACCAATGATCAGCGGTGGAATGCCAAAAGTGCGACAAAGAATGGAAGCGGCAAATACCAGTCGGTCGGCACTGTATACGACCAAAAGTAAACCAACAATTAACAGTGCCGTAGCTAAAAGCATCTAACGTCCTTTCTTCAGGTATACTCGCCGGTCCGCTGAAGATTTTCAGAAAGCCGTAATGGATTCTTAATTTTGACTTTATGCGGCTAAAAAGTAAAACAAATGCCAGCTTTCGCTAACCACGGCGGGTAATATTCTGTAAATATGTTGGGTTCAAGGTTAAATTGAGCGTCATGCTTAAAAAATCAACGCAAGACGAAGGGTGAATTATGGAGCAGTCTGTGGCGAATTTAGTCGATATGCGCGATGTCAGTTTTACGCGTGGCAATCGCTGCATCTTCGATAATATTTCCCTGACCGTGCCGCGAGGGAAGATCACGGCAATCATGGGGCCATCGGGCATCGGTAAAACGACGCTACTCCGACTGATTGGTGGGCAAATCGCACCTGATCACGGTGAGATCCTTTTTGATGGTGAGAATATTCCGGCGATGTCTCGTTCGCGCCTGTACACGGTGCGTAAACGCATGAGCATGTTGTTTCAGTCCGGGGCGTTGTTCACCGATATGAACGTATTTGACAACGTTGCCTATCCACTGCGCGAACACACCCAGCTCCCCGCACCATTGTTGCATAGTACGGTAATGATGAAGCTGGAAGCGGTGGGGCTGCGTGGAGCGGCTAAACTTATGCCTTCTGAACTTTCCGGCGGGATGGCTCGTCGCGCCGCACTGGCGCGCGCAATTGCCCTGGAGCCAGATCTCATCATGTTTGATGAACCGTTTGTTGGGCAAGATCCCATCACTATGGGCGTACTGGTGAAGCTGATTTCTGAGCTGAACAGCGCGCTGGGCGTCACCTGTGTGGTAGTTTCTCACGATGTGCCGGAAGTCTTAAGTATTGCGGATCACGCCTGGATTCTGGCGGACAAAAAGATTGTTGCTCACGGTAGCGCTCAGGCGTTGCAGGAGAATCCCGATCCGCGTGTCCGTCAGTTTCTGGACGGGATAGCTGACGGGCCTGTTCCGTTCCGCTATCCTGCCGGCGATTATCACGCTGATCTTTTACCAGGGAGTTAAGCCACTCATGCTGTTAAATGCGCTGGCGTCGCTTGGACATAAAGGGATTAAAACCCTGAGAACGTTCGGGCGGGCCGGGTTAATGTTATTCAATGCGCTGGTCGGCAAACCGGAATTTCGTAAACACGCGCCGCTGCTGGTGCGTCAGCTCTATAATGTCGGCGTCCTGTCGATGCTGATTATTGTGGTTTCTGGCGTATTCATCGGAATGGTGCTGGGTCTACAAGGTTATCTGGTTCTGACCACCTATAGTGCGGAAACCAGTCTGGGGATGCTGGTGGCGTTATCGCTGCTGCGTGAACTGGGGCCGGTGGTTGCCGCGTTGCTGTTTGCCGGACGCGCCGGTTCGGCGTTAACTGCTGAAATTGGTTTGATGCGCGCCACAGAACAACTCTCCAGTATGGAGATGATGGCGGTCGATCCGCTGCGTCGGGTTATTTCTCCACGTTTCTGGGCTGGGGTTATTTCATTGCCGCTGCTGACGATTATTTTCGTCGCCGTGGGGATCTGGGGCGGATCATTGGTCGGCGTTAGCTGGAAAGGTATTGATAGCGGATTCTTCTGGTCGGCAATGCAAAACGCCGTCGACTGGCGTATGGATTTGGTCAACTGTCTGATTAAGAGCGTGGTGTTCGCCATTACGGTGACGTGGATTTCGTTGTTTAACGGTTACGACGCTATCCCGACTTCTGCCGGGATTAGCCGGGCAACCACTCGCACCGTTGTCCACTCGTCTCTGGCTGTTCTGGGGCTGGATTTTGTGCTGACCGCATTGATGTTTGGGAATTGAGTTCATGCAAACGAAAAAAAATGAAATTTGGGTGGGAATCTTTTTATTAGCAGCACTGCTGGCGGCGCTGTTTGTTTGCCTGAAGGCGGCAAACGTGACGTCAATACGTACTGAACCAACCTACACGCTCTATGCGACGTTCGATAACATCGGCGGTCTGAAAGCGCGCTCTCCGGTTAGTATCGGTGGCGTTGTAGTCGGTCGGGTGGCAGATATTACGCTGGATCCAAAAACCTATTTGCCACGCGTGACGCTGGAAATTGAACAACGTTATAACCACATTCCTGACACCAGTTCGCTGAGCATTCGTACTTCCGGTCTGCTTGGGGAGCAATATCTGGCGTTAAACGTCGGTTTTGAAGATCCCGAACTGGGTACTGCTATCCTGAAGGATGGCGATACAATTCAGGACACCAAGTCTGCGATGGTGCTGGAAGATCTCATTGGTCAGTTCCTTTACGGTAGTAAAGGCGATGACAATAAGAATAGTGGCGATGCGCCAGCTACTGCGCCAGGTAATAATGAAACCACTGAACCTGTGGGTACAACGAAATAATTTCAGGAGAACCGACGCATGTTTAAACGTTTAATGATGGTCGCTTTGCTGGTGATTGCACCGTTGAGTGCGGCAACCGCGGCAGACCAGACCAATCCGTATAAGCTGATGGACGAGGCGGCGCAGAAAACGTTCGATCGCCTGAAGAATGAGCAACCGCAAATTCGGGCTAACCCGGATTATCTGCGTACTATTGTTGATCAGGAGCTACTGCCGTATGTGCAGGTGAAATACGCTGGTGCACTGGTGCTGGGTCAGTATTACAAGAGTGCTACCCCGGCCCAACGTGACGCGTACTTTGCCGCTTTCCGTGAGTACCTGAAGCAGGCTTACGGTCAGGCACTGGCGATGTATCACGGTCAGACTTACCAGATTGCGCCAGAACAGCCGCTGGGCGACAAAACCATTGTGCCTATTCGCGTCACCATTATTGACCCGAATGGCCGCCCGCCGGTACGTCTGGATTTCCAGTGGCGCAAAAATTCCCAAACTGGCAACTGGCAGGCTTACGACATGATTGCCGAAGGCGTCAGCATGATCACCACCAAACAAAACGAGTGGGGAACGCTGCTGCGTACCAAAGGTATCGACGGCCTGACTGCGCAACTGAAATCGATTTCTCAACAGAAAATCACTCTGGAAGAGAAAAAATAATGAGTGAGTCACTGAGCTGGGTGCAGACGGGTGACACTCTGGCATTAGCTGGAGAGTTGGATCAAGACGTACTGCTACCGCTTTGGGAAGTGCGTGAAGAAGCGATGAAGGGAATTACCTGCATCGATCTCAGTCGCGTGTCCCGCGTTGATACAGGTGGGTTGGCGTTGCTGCTCCACCTTATCAATCTGGCGAAAAAGCAGGGTCACAGCGTGACGCTTCAGGGGGTAAACGATAAAGTCTATACCCTGGCAAAGTTGTATAATTTGCCGTCTGATGTCCTGCCTCGTTAAATTTTTTCAGGCTGGATAAGGCGTTAACCGCCTGTCCAGCAAATCTGCCTGCAAGTTGAGCCTTGTTTGATACATCAGCAAGGCTTTTTGCTTATTTATGACTGCGCAACTTTGCTCTAAGATGTTTCGCTGGCTTATTAACTGATGAATGAAGATCCCATGGAAAATAATGAAATTCAGAGCGTGCTGATGAACGCTCTCTCCCTCCAGGAAGTCCACGTTTCCGGCGATGGCAGCCACTTTCAGGTTATTGCCGTGGGTGAGATGTTTGACGGCATGAGCCGGGTTAAAAAACAGCAGACGGTTTATGGTCCGCTGATGGAATATATTGCGGATAACCGCATTCATGCTGTGTCGATCAAAGCTTATACCCCTGCGGAGTGGGCGCGCGATCGCAAACTGAACGGCTTTTGAGCTATGGGCGATTTGCCGGTAGCAGATATGAATTGTTAACTGAGAACAAACTAAATGGATAAATTTCGTGTTCAGGGGCCAACAAAGCTCCAGGGCGAAGTCACAATTTCCGGCGCTAAAAATGCTGCTCTGCCTATCCTTTTTGCCGCGCTACTGGCGGAAGAGCCAGTAGAGATCCAGAACGTTCCGAAACTGAAAGACGTCGATACGTCAATGAAATTGCTGAGTCAGCTTGGTGCTAAAGTGGAACGTAATGGCTCTGTGCATATTGATGCCCGCGATGTAAATGTGTTCTGCGCGCCTTACGAGCTGGTGAAAACCATGCGCGCTTCTATTTGGGCGCTGGGGCCGCTGGTAGCGCGTTTCGGTCAGGGACAGGTTTCGCTGCCTGGCGGTTGTACAATTGGTGCGCGCCCGGTTGATTTACATATTTCCGGCCTTGAGCAATTAGGCGCGACCATCAAACTGGAAGAAGGTTACGTTAAGGCTTCCGTCGATGGCCGTCTGAAAGGCGCGCATATCGTGATGGATAAAGTCAGCGTTGGTGCAACAGTCACCATCATGTGTGCCGCAACTCTGGCAGAAGGCACTACCGTTATCGAAAACGCGGCGCGTGAACCGGAAATCGTCGATACCGCCAACTTCCTCATTACGCTGGGCGCGAAAATTAGCGGTCAGGGTACTGATCGAATAGTCATCGAAGGTGTGGAACGTTTAGGCGGTGGCGTCTACCGCGTGCTACCGGATCGTATTGAGACCGGCACGTTCCTGGTCGCTGCGGCGATCTCTCGCGGTAAAATTATCTGCCGTAACGCCCAGCCAGATACCCTCGATGCTGTGCTGGCGAAGTTGCGTGACGCCGGGGCGGACATTGAAGTGGGCGAGGACTGGATTAGCCTGGATATGCATGGCAAACGTCCGAAGGCTGTTAATGTGCGTACCGCGCCGCATCCGGCGTTTCCGACCGATATGCAGGCCCAGTTCACGTTGCTGAACCTGGTGGCAGAAGGGACTGGATTTATCACTGAAACTGTGTTTGAAAACCGCTTTATGCACGTGCCAGAACTGAGCCGTATGGGCGCGCATGCCGAGATTGAAAGCAATACCGTTATTTGTCACGGTGTCGAAAAACTTTCCGGCGCACAGGTTATGGCGACCGATCTGCGTGCTTCAGCAAGTCTGGTGCTGGCTGGTTGTATTGCAGAAGGAACTACGGTTGTTGATCGTATTTATCACATCGATCGCGGCTACGAACGCATTGAAGACAAACTGCGTGCCTTAGGTGCGAACATCGAGCGTGTGAAAGGCGAGTAATCGTCTGAAAGCTGGCAGCCCCGTTCGCGGGGCTACCGCCAGACAACTCATTTTTTCGGTTTGGTGTAGCTGCGCATTAACTGTGTTCTGTCGATAAACGCATGTGTCTGCGGATCGTGATAGCGTGATGGCCAGATTACCCAAGGTTCCGTTCCTAATGCTTTCGCAATAATCATCTCTCCCTTCGGCCAGGGACGTGATAATGCATTTGCCAGCGTCGAAGAACTTAAACCATTTCTGCGAGACTCCGCAGCCATTGATGTTCCTTTTTTCCGCAAACCAGCAATGATGTCGGCAGGATGCCAGTCAATGAAATTATTCTCCATCTTTCCTCACTCCTTAAGTTAGTCGCTTTCATTCAGAACATGCGTTCTGTCGAGCATCACTATACTCCTGATGGCGAATTGCTCTAAAAAGTTCATGTAAATAGCGTGAAGATTCAGAATATATAAAGAAAATGACCTGATTATTCAGAGAGTATTGCGCTGAATAAGTATTTTTATGGAGCTTACTGGAATTATCCCGCGCAATGCGCGGGATACAGGGAAGGGATTAGCGATCGCGTTGAACAGCGATGTGCGCGAGGCCGATTAATGCCTCTCGCCACGGAGTGTCCGGGAGTACCTGTAATGCTTCAATAGCTTTATCTGCTTCTTCCTCGGCACGCTGACGCGTCCATTCGAGAGAACCACAAGCGTTCATTGCTTCCAGAACAGGTTCCAGAAGATGACGCCCGTTGCCTTGCTCAATGGCGGTACGGATCATCTGCGCTTGTTCCCGTGTGCCATGATGCATTGCATGCAGCAGCGGTAACGTTGGTTTACCTTCGTTCAGATCGTCCCCGACGTTTTTACCCAACTGTTCACCGTCGGCATTGTAATCGAGCAAATCGTCGATTAGCTGGAAAGCGGTGCCGAGGTAGCGACCATAATCCTGCAGACCTTTTTCTTCTTCTGGCGTACAACCTGCCAGAATTCCGGAACACTGAGCAGCAGCCTCAAACAGGCGCGCGGTTTTGCTGTAAATAACGCGCATGTAGTTTTCTTCGGTGATGTCCGGGTCGTTAACGTTCATCAGTTGCAGCACTTCACCTTCTGCGATGACGTTTACCGCTTCGGACATCACTTCCAGCACTTTGAGCGAGCCGAGGCTGGTCATCATCTGGAAAGCGCGGGTATAAATAAAATCACCAACCAACACGCTGGCAGCATTGCCAAACGCGGCGTTGGCGGTAGCTTTACCCCTGCGCATATCTGATTCATCCACAACGTCGTCGTGTAGCAGGGTCGCCGTGTGGATAAACTCGATCAGGGCGGCGATAGTGACATGCGCATTCCCCTCATAGCCAACAGCTCGTGCAGCCAGTACAGCAATCATCGGGCGAATGCGTTTACCCCCGCCGCTGACGATGTAATAGCCTAACTGATTGATCAGTTGGACTTCGGAATTAAGCTGCTCGAGAATTGCCGCATTAACACCCGCCATATCTTGCGCGGTTAACTCATTGATTTTTTCTAAATTCATCGCAAAAGCCGGGCTTTTCGCCCCGATTACCTTACTGTGAACAAAGGCAACTTAGGGTTTATGGTTAGGAATATAGGGTGATTGTACTGAAAAAATGGCACAGATAAACGTTACCGTACAAGTTGTGTTTTTTTTCTTCGTGTATTGACTGTAGCACTTGTCAAAGGCGTGCGTTTTGCGTAATATTCGCGCCCTATTGTGAATATTTATAGCGCGCTCTGAATCATTGAAAAGGTGTGCGCGGAAGCGGAGTTTTATATGTACGCGGTTTTCCAAAGTGGTGGTAAACAACACCGAGTAAGCGAAGGTCAGACCGTTCGCCTGGAAAAGCTGGACATCGCAACTGGCGAAACTGTTGAGTTCGCAGAAGTTCTGATGATCGCAAACGGTGAAGAAGTCAAAATCGGCGTTCCTTTCGTTGATGGCGGCGTAATCAAAGCTGAAGTTGTTGCTCACGGTCGTGGCGAGAAAGTTAAAATCGTTAAGTTTCGCCGTCGTAAACACTATCGTAAGCAGCAGGGCCATCGTCAGTGGTTCACTGATGTGAAAATTACTGGCATCAGCGCCTAAGACCTGAGGAGAGATTTCAAATGGCACATAAAAAGGCTGGCGGCTCCACACGTAACGGTCGCGATTCAGAAGCTAAACGCCTGGGCGTTAAGCGTTTCGGTGGCGAATCCGTTCTGGCGGGTAGTATCATCGTTCGTCAACGTGGTACTAAATTCCACGCGGGCACCAACGTAGGTTGCGGTCGTGACCACACTTTGTTTGCTAAAGCAGACGGTAAAGTGAAATTCGAAGTTAAAGGCCCGAAAAACCGTAAGTTTATCAGCATCGAAGCTGAATAAGTTTTTCGCGTCCCGGTAACGGATGAAAGCCCCGCAACGTGTTGCGGGGCTTTTTACATTCGACAACCGGTAAAAATGCGCATCGTGCGGCGTTAATCCGCAAATGCGTTTTGCAGGGAATACGGTATGAAGCAGCAGGCAGGCATTGGCATTCTTTTGGCGCTCACCACAGCAATTTGCTGGGGGGCGTTGCCAATCGCAATGAAGCAGGTGCTGGAGGTGATGGAACCTCCGACAATCGTGTTTTACCGTTTCGTGATGGCGAGTATTGGCCTTGGTGCCATTCTTGCAGTGAAGAAAAAGCTGCCGCCATTACGCGTGTTTCGTAAGCCACGTTGGTTGATATTACTGGCGGTGGCGACTGCCGGACTGTTTGGGAATTTCATCCTGTTCAGCTCATCCTTGCAATACTTGAGTCCTACCGCCTCGCAGGTGATAGGGCAACTCTCGCCGGTTGGCATGATGGTTGCCAGCGTATTTATCCTGAAAGAGAAAATGCGTAGCACTCAGGTAGTGGGAGCATTGATGCTTCTGAGTGGGCTGGTGATGTTCTTTAACACCAGTCTGGTTGAGATTTTTACAAAGCTCACCGATTACACCTGGGGTGTTATCTTTGGTGTCGGTGCTGCAACGGTCTGGGTGAGTTATGGCGTGGCGCAAAAGGTTTTATTGCGTCGGTTGGCATCACCGCAGATCCTGTTTTTGCTGTACACTTTATGTACAATTGCGCTCTTCCCACTGGCGAAACCAGGGGTGATAGCGCAGCTTAGCAACTGGCAACTCGCATGTTTAATTTTTTGCGGGCTGAATACGTTGGTAGGATATGGCGCCCTGGCGGAAGCGATGGCACGCTGGCAGGCAGCGCAGGTGAGCGCGATCATCACGCTTACTCCACTGTTTACGCTGTTTTTTTCAGATCTTTTATCACTGGCCTGGCCCGATTTCTTCGCCAGACCGATGTTAAACCTTTTAGGTTATCTCGGTGCGTTTGTCGTGGTTGCGGGCGCGATGTATTCCGCCATTGGTCATCGTATTTGGGGCGGATTACGTAAGCATACAACGGTGGTATCGCAACCCCGCGCAGGCGAATGATTTACGGAGAATAAAATGAAGTTTGTTGATGAAGCATCGATTCTGGTCGTTGCAGGTGATGGCGGCAATGGTTGTGTGAGCTTCCGCCGCGAAAAATATATTCCGAAAGGCGGCCCGGATGGCGGCGATGGTGGTGACGGCGGCGACGTATGGATGGAAGCCGACGAGAACCTGAAC
Source organism: Escherichia sp. KTE159 (assembly GCF_000408805.1). NCBI lineage: Bacteria > Pseudomonadati > Pseudomonadota > Gammaproteobacteria > Enterobacterales > Enterobacteriaceae > Escherichia > Escherichia sp. KTE159. Next base: position 3,071,398 of record NZ_KE137292.1, on the reverse strand, counting down.
ACGCTTATCGATTACCGTTTTGAAAAATCTTTCCGTGCAGAGCGTGGCCAGAACGGTGCAAGCCGCGACTGTACCGGTAAGCGTGGTAAAGACGTGACGATTAAAGTGCCAGTAGGTACGCGTGTTATCGATCAGGGCACTGGTGAAACCATGGGCGATATGACCAAACACGGTCAGCGTCTGCTGGTTGCTAAGGGCGGCTGGCACGGCCTGGGCAACACCCGCTTCAAATCATCGGTTAACCGTACTCCCCGGCAGAAAACCAACGGTACGCCAGGTGATAAGCGTGAGCTGCTGCTGGAGCTGATGCTGCTGGCTGATGTCGGGATGCTGGGGATGCCAAACGCTGGTAAATCGACCTTTATCCGCGCAGTATCTGCGGCTAAACCGAAAGTGGCGGACTATCCGTTTACCACTCTGGTGCCAAGCCTTGGCGTGGTTCGTATGGACAATGAGAAGAGCTTCGTTGTTGCTGATATTCCGGGGCTGATTGAAGGTGCTGCTGAAGGTGCAGGTCTGGGGATCCGCTTCCTGAAGCATCTGGAACGTTGCCGCGTATTGCTGCACCTTATCGATATCGATCCGATTGACGGCACCGATCCGGTTGAGAACGCGCGCATTATTATTAGCGAGCTGGAAAAATACAGCCAGGATCTGGCGGCGAAACCACGCTGGTTAGTCTTCAACAAGATTGACCTGCTGGATAAAGCGGAAGCCGAAGAGAAAGCGAAAGCCATCGCTGAGGCGCTGGGTTGGGAAGATAAATATTATCTGATCTCTGCAGCGAGCGGGCTGGGCGTGAAAGACCTCTGCTGGGATGTGATGACCTTTATCATCGAAAACCCAGTGGTGCAGGCTGAAGAAGCGAAACAGCCAGAGAAAGTCGAATTCATGTGGGATGATTATCACCGTCAGCAGCTTGAAGAGATTGCTGAAGAGGATGATGAAGACTGGGATGACGACTGGGACGAAGACGACGAAGAGGGCGTTGAGTTCATTTACAAGCGTTAATCAGCAAAACCCCGGCACTGCGCCGGGGTTTCTTTTTAACTAATTGTTCTGATAAATATCTTTGTACAAGCGGCTTTCAAAGCGCACCAACGGAATGCGGCGATTACGTTGATCCGCCGGTTCTACCGCATAGCCAGAAAGATATTGTACAAATGCCATCCGTTGCCCACTTGCCGTGGTAATGAATCCCGCCAGGTTATACACGCCTTGTAACGATCCTGTTTTTGCCGAAACTTTGCCATCTACCCCCGCCTGATGCAGACCGGCACGGTACTGTAACGAGCCGTCATAGCCTGCCAGCGGCAGCATGGAGATAAAGTTAAGCTCGTTATCATGCTGGGCAATGTATTGTAGCACTTGCATCATGGTGGCTGGCGCAATCAGGTTATGTCGTGAAAGCCCTGAACCATCGGCAATAATGGTGTTGCCAATATCGACACCGGCTTGCTGACGCAGGATCTGGCGCACGGCATCGGAGCCGGCTCGCCATGTACCAGGCACATTAAAGCGCGCATGACCAATCATTCGAAAGACGGTATCTGCGATCATGTTGTCCGATTTTTTCAGCATAATCTTAAGCAGATCATGCAAAGGGGCCGACTGTTTGCTGGCGACCACCGTTCCCGGCTCATTAACCTGTGTCTGGCGCAGCAGTGTGCCGGTATAGGTGATGCCTGCCTGTTTAAGCTCATCTTTCAGAATCGCCCCAGCATAGCTGGCACCATCCTGTACGGCAAAGGCCAATGGAAGAGGCTCAGAACGTTGTGGCAGGCATCCAGTTAGCGTAAAGCGGTTAAGGTCACCAGGCACGACATCCAGCTCGCAATATTGCGCTTCGGCAGAACCACGGGGGAGGGTGCGTACCTGACTGAACATCGTAACGGGGTAATAAGATGCCACGCGAATAAAAGCCATATCACCGGGCTTTTGTGCGCTGTAGAGCGAGACAGAGAAGCAATTGCGGTCAACGATAGCGGCGGCTGGCGGAGCGCTAAAGCATTGTGTCATGTCGTTCCAAGGCCAGCCGGGAGCCTTATCGTGACTGGCAAAAATGGAGGTATCTATAAGCACGTTGCCATTGATTTGCGTGATGCCAGATTTTTTCAGGGTTGTTACCATATTGCGAATATCCTGACGTTTTAGCGTCGGATCGGCACCAAATCGCGCCACTAAGTCGCCTTTAAGCACACCGTTTTCCACATTACCTTTGGTTTCCAACGTGGTGGTAAAACGAAAGTCGGGGCCGAGTTGAATCAATGCCGCCAGCGCAGTGATGACTTTTTGCGTACTGGCGGGTAGCGCCATCTGCTGACTGTGGTAATCAATAGTGGGGGCAGACGCGCCGACTTTTTGCACCATCAGGGCAAGGTTGGCACCTGCGGGGAGTTGAGTAATGTACTCATCAACATTCGCGGCCTGAACACTGAACGCTATACCGCTGGTCAATCCGATGATAAATCTGGAAAATCGCATAATCTCGCGCTAACAACCTGGAATCGAGCCGTCATACTACGGCGCAACACCCTATAAAGTAAACGATGACCCTTCGGGAACTTCAGGGTAAAATGACCATCAAAATGTGAATTGTAGCTGACCTGGGGCCTGTTTCCGGGTCGGTATTTTTTTGCTTCTGGCCCTGGTGAGGAGTTATGCCGGGCTGACCGAACAGCCGGGGTGGGTGGAGACTCGCCCCATCAGGAATATTCAAGAGGTATAACAAATGCAAGCTATTCCGATGACCTTACGCGGCGCTGAAAAATTACGCGAAGAGCTGGATTTTCTGAAATCTGTGCGCCGTCCTGAAATCATTGCTGCTATTGCTGAAGCGCGTGAACATGGCGATCTGAAAGAGAACGCCGAATACCACGCAGCTCGTGAGCAGCAGGGCTTCTGCGAAGGCCGTATTAAAGATATCGAAGCCAAGCTGTCGAACGCTCAGGTAATCGATGTCACCAAAATGCCGAACAATGGTCGCGTTATTTTTGGTGCTACCGTAACGGTGTTGAATCTGGATTCTGATGAAGAGCAGACTTATCGCATCGTAGGTGATGATGAAGCTGACTTTAAACAAAACCTGATTTCTGTAAACTCGCCTATCGCTCGTGGCTTGATCGGCAAAGAAGAAGATGATGTTGTGGTCATCAAAACGCCGGGCGGCGAAGTAGAATTTGAAGTAATTAAGGTGGAATACCTGTAAGAATTACCCAATACTCAAAATGTTGATGTATTGTAAAGAAAGGAAAAAGGCCGCTATGCGGCCTTTTATCAACGAACAGAGCGTGGCATTTTGCTCTCCTGCCTGCGGAAAATCCCTCGTTTTACACAGAAAATGTGTGTAACTTTAGGATAATCTTAGCGTGGCAGCGAGATTTTACGTTCTTTAGTTGGGCGATAAAGCACCAGCGTTTTACCGATGACCTGTACATTACAGGCGCCGGTTTCGCGCACGATAGCTTCCACGATCAAGGTTTTAGTTTCGCGATCTTCTGTTGCGATTTTCACCTTGATGAGTTCATGGTGCTCTAGCGCTTGTTCAATCTCGGCCAGCACCCCTTCGGTCAAACCATTACTGCCAAGCAGAACAACTGGCTTGAGCGGATGTGCCAGACCTTTCAGGTGCTGTTTTTGTTTAGTACTCAGATTCATCGTATTTTTTTGCTTACGTTGGGATTGAAAACGGGTCATTCTACCGCCATCTCCCATATATCACCAAATAGGCGCGTAAAAATTTACGCAATTGGTTACGATGAGTTATCCCAATGGGAAAGTTAAATGACAGGTAAGAAGCGTTCTGCCAGTTCCAGCCGCTGGCTTCAGGAACACTTTAGCGATAAATATGTTCAACAGGCACAGAAAAAGGGGTTACGTTCCCGTGCCTGGTTTAAACTTGATGAAATACAGCAAAGTGACAAACTCTTTAAACCGGGAATGACGGTAGTCGACCTTGGCGCTGCGCCGGGTGGTTGGTCACAATATGTAGTCACCCAAATTGGCGGCAAAGGCCGTATCATCGCTTGCGATCTTTTACCTATGGATCCTATCGTTGGTGTGGACTTTCTTCAGGGCGATTTTCGTGATGAACTGGTCATGAAGGCTCTGCTGGAGCGTGTAGGCGACAGCAAAGTCCAGGTTGTCATGTCAGATATGGCACCAAACATGAGCGGAACACCGGCGGTGGATATCCCCCGTGCCATGTATCTGGTGGAACTGGCGCTAGAAATGTGTCGTGATGTGTTAGCGCCGGGTGGCAGTTTTGTAGTGAAGGTGTTCCAGGGCGAAGGTTTCGATGAGTATCTAAGGGAAATTCGCTCCCTGTTTACGAAGGTTAAAGTTCGTAAGCCGGACTCTTCTCGTGCACGTTCGCGGGAAGTGTATATTGTAGCGACCGGGCGTAAACCCTAACCGGGAGATTTCAGACGAAAGTTTGAAAGATGCTGGATATAGAGTATCCTGACGCTGTTTTTAACACAGTTGTAATAAGAGGTTAATCCCTTGAGTGACATGGCGAAAAACCTAATACTCTGGCTGGTCATTGCCGTTGTGCTGATGTCAGTATTCCAGAGCTTTGGGCCCAGCGAGTCTAATGGCCGTAAGGTGGATTACTCTACCTTCCTACAAGAGGTCAATAACGACCAGGTTCGTGAAGCGCGTATCAACGGACGTGAAATCAACGTTACCAAGAAAGATAGTAACCGTTATACCACTTACATTCCGGTTCAGGATCCAAAACTACTGGATAACCTGTTGACCAAGAACGTCAAGGTTGTCGGTGAACCGCCTGAAGAGCCAAGCCTGCTGGCTTCTATCTTCATCTCCTGGTTCCCGATGCTGTTGCTGATTGGTGTCTGGATCTTCTTCATGCGTCAAATGCAGGGCGGCGGTGGCAAAGGTGCTATGTCGTTCGGTAAGAGCAAAGCACGTATGTTGACGGAAGATCAGATCAAAACGACCTTTGCTGACGTTGCTGGTTGCGACGAAGCAAAAGAAGAAGTTGCTGAGCTGGTTGAGTATCTGCGTGAGCCGAGCCGCTTCCAGAAACTGGGCGGTAAGATCCCGAAAGGGGTTTTGATGGTTGGTCCTCCGGGTACTGGTAAAACGTTGCTGGCGAAAGCCATTGCAGGCGAAGCGAAAGTTCCGTTCTTTACCATTTCTGGTTCTGACTTCGTTGAAATGTTCGTTGGTGTTGGTGCATCTCGTGTACGTGACATGTTCGAACAGGCGAAGAAAGCGGCTCCGTGTATCATCTTTATTGATGAAATCGATGCCGTAGGCCGCCAGCGTGGCGCGGGTCTGGGTGGTGGTCACGATGAACGTGAACAGACACTTAACCAGATGCTGGTTGAGATGGACGGCTTCGAAGGTAACGAAGGTATCATCGTGATCGCTGCGACTAACCGCCCGGACGTTCTCGACCCGGCGCTGCTGCGTCCTGGTCGTTTCGACCGTCAGGTTGTGGTTGGTTTGCCAGATGTTCGTGGTCGTGAGCAGATCCTGAAAGTTCACATGCGTCGCGTACCGCTGGCACCAGATGTTGATGCGGCAATTATCGCCCGTGGTACACCGGGCTTCTCTGGCGCAGATCTGGCTAACCTGGTGAACGAAGCAGCACTGTTCGCTGCACGTGGCAATAAACGTGTTGTTTCGATGGTTGAGTTCGAGAAAGCGAAAGACAAAATCATGATGGGCGCGGAACGTCGCTCCATGGTGATGACGGAAGCGCAGAAAGAGTCCACCGCGTATCACGAAGCAGGCCATGCGATTATCGGTCGCCTGGTGCCGGAACACGATCCGGTACACAAAGTAACGATTATCCCGCGCGGTCGTGCGTTGGGTGTGACCTTCTTCCTGCCTGAAGGCGATGCTATCAGTGCCAGCCGTCAGAAACTGGAAAGCCAGATCAGTACCCTGTACGGCGGTCGTCTGGCAGAAGAGATCATCTACGGACCGGAACATGTTTCTACCGGGGCGTCCAACGACATTAAAGTTGCGACCAACCTGGCGCGTAACATGGTGACCCAGTGGGGCTTCTCTGAGAAACTCGGTCCGCTACTGTATGCGGAAGAAGAAGGTGAAGTTTTCCTCGGTCGTAGCGTGGCCAAAGCTAAACATATGTCCGATGAAACTGCGCGTATCATCGACCAGGAAGTGAAGTCACTGATTGAACGTAACTACAATCGTGCGCGTCAGTTGTTGAACGACAACCTGGATATCCTGCATGCGATGAAAGATGCACTCATGAAATATGAGACCATCGACGCACCGCAGATTGATGACCTGATGGCGCGTCGCGATGTACGTCCGCCTGCAGGTTGGGAAGAGTCGGGAGCATCTAACAATTCTGACAATAATGGCACTCCAAAGGCGCCGCGTCCGGTTGATGAACCACGCACGCCAAATCCGGGTAATACCATGTCAGAGCAGTTAGGCGACAAGTAAGTTCCCGCATCAGATGACTGTATTTGTACCGAAAACCCCGGGGCGTGCTCCGGGGTTTTTTCTTATCAATTTATACCAGGGATAACACCATGAAACTCTTTGCCCAGGGCTCTTCACTGGATCTTAGCCATCCTCACGTAATGGGGATCCTCAACGTTACGCCAGATTCTTTCTCTGATGGCGGTACGCATAACTCACTGACTGATGCAGTGAAACATGCGAACCTGATGATCAACGCTGGCGCGACGATCATTGACGTTGGTGGAGAGTCCACGCGTCCAGGGGCAGCGGAAGTGAGTGTTGAAGAAGAGTTGCAGCGTGTTATTCCGGTGGTTGAGGCAATTGCGCAACGATTCGAAGTTTGGATCTCGGTCGATACTTCTAAACCGGAAGTCATCCGGGAATCGGCAAGAGTGGGCGCTCACATCATTAACGATATCCGATCCCTTTCCGAGCCAGGTGCTCTGGAAGCGGCTGCGGAAACCGGTTTACCCGTATGTCTGATGCATATGCAGGGAAATCCAAAGACCATGCAGGAAGCACCGAAATATGATGATGTCTTTGCTGAAGTGAATCGCTACTTTATTGAGCAAATAGCACGTTGTGAACAGGCGGGTATCGCAAAAGAGAAATTGTTGCTCGACCCCGGATTCGGTTTCGGTAAAAATCTCTCCCATAACTATTCATTACTGGCGCGTCTGGCTGAATTTCATCATTTCAATCTGCCGCTGTTGGTGGGTATGTCACGAAAATCGATGATTGGACAGCTACTGAATGTTGGGCCGTCTGAGCGTCTGAGCGGCAGTCTGGCTTGTGCGGTAATTGCCGCAATGCAGGGCGCGCACATTATTCGTGTTCATGACGTCAAAGAAACCGTAGAAGCGATGCGGGTGGTGGAAGCCACTCTGTCTGCAAAGGAAAATAAACGCTATGAGTAATCGTAAATATTTCGGGACCGATGGGATTCGTGGTCGTGTTGGGGATGCGCCGATCACACCTGATTTTGTGCTTAAACTGGGCTGGGCTGCGGGTAAAGTACTGGCGCGGCACGGCTCCCGTAAGATCATTATCGGCAAAGATACCCGTATTTCTGGCTATATGTTGGAGTCGGCGCTGGAAGCCGGCCTGGCGGCAGCGGGCCTTTCCGCGCTCTTCACCGGCCCGATGCCAACACCGGCGGTGGCTTATCTGACACGCACCTTTCGTGCAGAGGCCGGGATTGTGATTTCTGCATCGCATAACCCGTTCTACGATAATGGTATTAAATTCTTTTCCATCGACGGCACTAAACTGCCAGATGCAGTCGAAGAAGCCATCGAAGCTGAAATGGAAAAAGAGATTAGCTGCGTTGATTCGGCAGAACTGGGTAAAGCCAGCCGTATTGTTGATGCTGCGGGTCGCTATATCGAATTTTGCAAAGCCACGTTCCCGAACGAACTTAGCCTCAGTGAACTGAAGATTGTGGTGGATTGCGCAAATGGTGCAACCTATCACATCGCTCCAAATGTACTGCGCGAGCTGGGAGCGAACGTAATCGCCATCGGTTGTGAGCCGAATGGTGTAAACATCAATGCCGAAGTGGGGGCAACTGATGTTCGTGCATTACAGGCGCGTGTACTGGCTGAAAAAGCGGATCTCGGCATTGCCTTTGACGGCGACGGCGACCGCGTCATCATGGTTGACCATGAAGGCAATAAAGTCGATGGCGATCAGATCATGTATATCATCGCGCGTGAAGGTCTTCGTCAGGGGCAGTTGCGTGGTGGCGTAGTGGGCACATTAATGAGCAATATGGGGCTGGAATTGGCGCTGAAACAGCTAGGTATTCCATTTGCTCGCGCAAAAGTGGGCGACCGCTATGTACTGGAAAAAATGCAGGAGAAAGGCTGGCGCATCGGCGCGGAGAACTCCGGTCATGTGATTCTGCTGGATAAAACCACCACCGGTGACGGCATCGTTGCCGGTTTGCAGGTACTGGCGGCGATGGCGCGCAACCACATGAGTCTGCACGACCTTTGCAGTGGCATGAAAATGTTCCCGCAGATTCTGGTTAACGTGCGTTATACCGCAGGCAGCGGCGATCCGCTTGAGCATGAATCAGTTAAAGCCGTGACAGTGGAAGTTGAAGCGGCGCTGGGTAGCCGTGGACGCGTGCTGCTGCGTAAATCTGGCACCGAGCCGTTGATTCGCGTGATGGTCGAAGGTGAAGACGAAGCACAGGTGACTGAATTTGCCCACCGTATCGCTGATGCGGTAAAAGCGGTTTAATGCGATTGCTAACTGGCTAAAAAGGCGGCGATTGTCGCCTTTGTTCTACTTATGTACATCGGTTTTGCTGTTTTTTTCCGCAGTTGATACAATGCAATAAAATTGCCCTTGCGAAGGTCATTCGCTTTGGTTAGTATTCACACCCGCTTCAGTGGGAAAGATTAAATTATCCCGCTTTATTGGTTGAAGCATTGGTACGCGGCAACTCCGCAAGGAACAGGTTGATTATGTACGAAGCTCTTTTAGTAGTTTTCCTTATTGTAGCAATTGGCCTTGTTGGTCTGATCATGCTGCAGCAAGGTAAAGGCGCTGATATGGGAGCCTCCTTCGGAGCAGGCGCTTCCGCTACGCTGTTTGGTTCAAGTGGTTCTGGTAACTTCATGACCCGTATGACGGCTGTGCTGGCAACGTTGTTCTTCATCATCAGTCTGGTGTTGGGTAACATCAACAGTAATAAAACCAATAAAGGTAGCGAATGGGAAAATCTGAGTGCTCCGGCGAAAACCGAACAGACTCAGCCTGCTGCTCCGGCTAAGCCGACCAGCGATATCCCGAACTAAGAGTAGTATCTGTGCTGAGGTGGTGGAATTGGTAGACACGCTACCTTGAGGTGGTAGTGCCCTAACGGGCTTGTGGGTTCGAGTCCCATCCTCAGTACCAATATTCCGAAAGAAAGACGCTGAAAAGCGTCTTTTTTCGTTTTTATAAGTTAAACATTCTGATAGTTATTTCCCCACCCGTAAGTCTGTTTCATCCAGTTTGAAATCTGTAATTTCTAACTTTTGCATTATTAACGGAAGCACCTGGTGAATTATTCTCATACCAGTAAGGATCTCGTTCATGTATATATCAGGATGAATGCGAGATTTATTGAAATCGAAACTTTCGGCTTCTGCTGCAACGCTAAGTTGGTCAGCAGTGTTATAAACCATATCCAGAAGTTCGGCTCTTAACGGGATTCCCGCCCTGAATGCCATCATCTTGAGTTGATTCAACCAATTTTCGTAGTCTTTTTGAACTTTATAACGAAACAGTTTAATGTTTGACGCAATCGGAGTATCAATTTCAATTTTGCATGCGGCAAGTGATATCAATGAACTCTGAATATTGATGGCTTCGCTGGAATAGACATCTAAATCATCATCCTGAACTAACTCATCAACATATGCTATGTAGAATCCATAAACGTCATTCAGAGCATGGTAAATGTCATTGATTACGGAACAATGAGCGTTGTTCTCTATGACCTCCCAAAAAGCCTCTTTATGATCAGCATTTTTGCCGTCAATATTAAGTTCTTTGGGAAAGGAAAGAGGTGAAGGAAAACCTATGCGGTTCAACACATCTATTGTTTCTTCAACCAAAAAGCCATCTTCGTCAGTAAGAGGTCGTGTTATATAACCCGTTTCAGAGTCTTCCATAGCTTGTTGAGCAAGAAAATGGATAAGTCGATCCCATTTCTCAGCATTCTCGACTGAGCCCGTCCATTCAACTAGTTGAGGAGAGTAATGCCCTATTTGTGTAATATCTCTGAATTTTTTTTCCATGTCAGTAGACATATGTTCCCCTTTTTTCCACTTGCTAATTTGTGTTGAGGAAACACCTAACTGGTTTGCTAAATCTTTTTGGGTACATTTCAGAGTATGTACTGCGAGGCGTACAAAATATTCACCATTCATTGGTCATTCCTTTTACTGAGCATGAAAGAATAAAGTAAAAATAGAATGGACTGATATTTACTTTATTTCATTTGAATTTTACTTTAACTCCGAAATCGGACATATGAACCCTAAGCGTGGCCACATTCTCTTAGCCGTAAAAAAAGGCCGCAATGGCGGCCTTTAGCACGAACTCTCTGAAATTACTGCCCTTTGTTTTCCAGATTCTCAACCTGCGGCACGCCCGAAGCGGCAGAAGAGGAGAGCAGGCCAGTTTTGGCATAACCGAAAAGTTTCTCGCGGGTATCAGTGATATCCAGGTTACGCATGGTCAGTTGACCAATACGATCGTCTGGTGAGAACACTGAGTCACCTTTTTCCATTGTCAGACGCTCTGGCTTATAAGTCAGGTTGTCAGAGACAGTATTGAGGATGGAGTAGTCGTTACCGCGACGCAGTTCCAGGGTAACTTCACCTGTAATCTGGCTGGCAACCCAGCGTTGCAGGGAGTCTCGTAGCATCAGCGCCTGGGAGTCGAACCAACGCCCCTGATACAGCAGACGTCCCAACTGGCGACCATGCGCGTGATATTGCTCAATGGTGTCTTCGTTGTGAATACCGGTCAGCAGACGTTCATAAGCGATATGCAGCAGAGCCATCCCCGGAGCTTCGTAGATACCACGGCTTTTCGCTTCGATGATACGGTTTTCGATCTGGTCGCTCATGCCCAGGCCGTGACGGCCACCAATGCGGTTGGCTTCAAGCATCATTTCTACATCGTCGCTAAAGGTTTTACCGTTTAGCGCTACCGGATGCCCCAGCTCAAAACGTACCGTGACTTCTTCTGCCGGGATCTTCACGCTCTCGTCCCAGAATTTCACACCCATAATCGGGTTGACGATTTTGACGCTGGAGTTGAGGTATTCCAGATCTTTCGCTTCGTGCGTCGCGCCGAGCATGTTGGAGTCTGTGGAGTAGGCTTTTTCAACCGACATTTTGTAGTCGAAACCGCAGGCAATCATAAATTCAGACATTTCATGACGACCGCCTAACTCATCAATAAAGTCAGTATCAAGCCACGGTTTGTAAATCTGCAATTCGGCGTTGGTAAGCAGGCCGTAACGATAGAAACGTTCGATATCGTTTCCTTTATAGGTGCTGCCATCACCCCAGATGTTAACGCCATCTTCTTTCATCGCAGCAACCAGCATGGTGCCGGTTACGGCGCGGCCCAGCGGCGTGGTGTTAAAATAGGTCAGACCGCCGGTGGTGTTATGGAAAGCACCACACTGAATAGCGGCAATACCTTCAGCCACCAGTTGTTTGCGGCAGTCGATCAGACGAGCGTTCTCCGCGCCGTATTCCATGGCTCGACGAGGGATCGCATCATAATCCTCTTCGTCTGGCTGGCCCAAATTTGCAGTATATGCATAAGGGACAGCTCCCTTTTGTCGCATCCACAGCAGTGCGGCACTGGTGTCCAGACCGCCAGAAAAAGCGATACCAATACGTTGACCTACCGGGAGATGCTTGAGAATCGTCGTCATAAAATAACACCCTGCTTGATTAACTGATTATGAGCCTGTATTTTTGCTCTAACTGAATTTTTATGCAAAATAAATGAGTTTTCATTTAATCATCTTTTATCTGAGACAGGAAGAGTTTAGTGTGTTTTTTGTAAAATAATGCGCTTAAGAGAGGTAAGGAGAGGATGAAAGTATTCAACAAATGAAAGTGAACTGGATATCCATTCACATGATTAGCAATAAATGTTGACAAAATGTGGCGTGGATCACTATAATGGCCGCAGATTTTACGTCCCGTCTCGGTACACCAAATCCCAGCAGTATTTGCATTTTTTACTCAAAACAAGTAGAATTTGCCACGTTTCAGGCGCGGGGTGGAGCAGCCTGGTAGCTCGTCGGGCTCATAACCCGAAGGTCGTCGGTTCAAATCCGGCCCCCGCAACCACTTTCCCTTAGAGTTCTTTTTCAAATATACTGTGAAGACTTCGGCCTTCGTAGTGGGATTTGAAAAAATCCTTCTGGAAAGTGCTCCAGACCGCATTTGCGGTTATAGGGTTCAGTTATATAAAGCCCCGATTTATCGGGGTTTTTTGTTATCTGACTACAGAATAACTGGGCTTTAGGCCCTTTTTTTATGTCTTGGGGGTGGGCTTGTCCACATTAGAGCAAAAATTAACAGAGATGATTACTGCGCCAGTTGAGGCCCTGGGTTTTGAACTGGTTGGCATCGAGTTTATTCGCGGTCGCACATCCACACTGCGCATCTATATTGATAGTGAAGATGGCATCAATGTTGATGATTGTGCTGATGTGAGCCACCAGGTAAGTGCTGTGTTGGATGTTGAAGATCCCATCACCGTTGCTTATAACCTGGAAGTCTCCTCACCGGGTCTCGATCGCCCACTGTTCACGGCTGAACACTACGCCCGTTTTGTCGGAGAAGAGGTCACTCTGGTACTCCGTATGGCGGTACAAAACCGTCGTAAATGGCAGGGCGTTATCAAAGCGGTAGACGGTGAAATGATCACAGTTACCGTCGAAGGTAAAGATGAAGTGTTCGCGCTGAGTAATATCCAGAAGGCGAACCTGGTTCCCCACTTTTAATAGTCTGGATGAGGTGAAAACCCCGCGATGAACAAAGAAATTTTGGCTGTAGTTGAAGCCGTCTCCAATGAAAAGGCGCTGCCTCGCGAGAAAATTTTCGAAGCGTTGGAAAGCGCGCTGGCTACAGCAACCAAGAAAAAATATGAACAAGAGATCGACGTCCGCGTACAGATCGATCGCAAAAGCGGTGATTTTGACACCTTCCGTCGTTGGCTGATTGTTGATGAGGTCACTCAGCCAACTAAAGAAATCACCCTTGAAGCCGCGCGTTATGAAGATGAAAGCCTGAACCTGGGCGATTACGTTGAAGATCAGATTGAGTCTGTCACCTTTGACCGTATTACGACCCAGACGGCAAAGCAGGTTATCGTGCAGAAAGTTCGTGAAGCCGAACGTGCGATGGTTGTTGATCAGTTCCGTGAACACGAAGGTGAAATCATCACCGGCGTGGTGAAAAAAGTAAACCGCGATAATATCTCTCTGGATCTGGGCAACAATGCTGAAGCTGTGATCCTGCGTGAAGATATGCTGCCGCGTGAGAACTTCCGCCCAGGTGACCGCGTTCGTGGCGTGCTCTATTCTGTTCGCCCGGAAGCGCGTGGTGCGCAACTTTTTGTTACCCGTTCCAAGCCAGAAATGCTGATCGAACTGTTCCGCATTGAAGTGCCGGAAATTGGCGAAGAAGTTATTGAAATTAAAGCAGCGGCTCGCGATCCGGGATCTCGTGCGAAAATCGCGGTGAAAACCAACGATAAACGTATCGATCCGGTAGGTGCTTGCGTGGGTATGCGTGGTGCACGTGTTCAGGCTGTTTCCACTGAGCTTGGCGGCGAGCGTATCGATATCGTCCTGTGGGATGATAATCCGGCGCAATTCGTTATTAACGCGATGGCACCGGCAGACGTTGCTTCTATCGTGGTGGATGAAGATAAACACACCATGGATATCGCTGTTGAAGCCGGTAACCTGGCGCAGGCGATTGGGCGTAATGGTCAGAACGTGCGTCTGGCTTCGCAGTTGAGTGGTTGGGAACTTAACGTAATGACCGTTGACGACCTGCAAGCTAAACATCAGGCGGAAGCGCACGCAGCGATCGACACCTTCACCCGTTATCTCGACATTGACGAAGACTTCGCCACTGTCCTGGTAGAAGAAGGCTTCTCGACTCTGGAAGAACTGGCCTACGTGCCGATGAAAGAGCTGCTGGAAATTGAAGGCCTTGATGAGCCGACTGTTGAAGCACTGCGCGAGCGTGCTAAAAATGCACTGGCCACCATTGCACAGGCCCAGGAAGAAAGCCTCGGTGATAACAAACCGGCTGACGATCTGCTGAATCTTGAAGGGATGGATCGTGATTTAGCATTCAAACTGGCCGCCCGTGGCGTTTGTACGCTGGAAGATCTCGCCGAACAGGGCATTGATGATCTGGCTGATATCGAAGGGTTGACCGACGAAAAAGCCGGAGCACTGATTATGGCTGCCCGTAATATTTGCTGGTTCGGTGACGAAGCGTAATAAACTGTAGCAGGAAGGAACAGCATGACAGATGTGACGATTAAAACGCTGGCCGCAGAGCGACAGACCTCCGTGGAACGCCTGGTACAGCAATTTGCTGATGCAGGTATCCGGAAGTCTGCTGACGACTCTGTGACCGCACAAGAGAAACAGGCTTTAATTGACCACCTGAATCAGAAAAATTCAGGGCCGGACAAATTAACGCTGCAACGTAAAACACGTAGCACCCTTAACATTCCTGGTACCGGTGGAAAAAGTAAATCGGTACAAATCGAAGTCCGCAAGAAACGCACCTTTGTGAAACGCGATCCGCAAGAGGCTGAACGCCTTGCAGCGGAAGAGCAAGCGCAGCGTGAAGCGGAAGAGCAAGCGCAGCGTGAAGCGGAAGAGCAAGCCCGTCGTGAGGCAGAAGAATCGGCCAAACGCGAGGCGCAACAAAAAGCTGAACGTGAGGCCGCAGAACAAGCGAAACGTGAAACCGCTGAACAAGCAAAACGTGAAGCTGCGGAAAAAGACAAAGTGAGCAATCAACAAGACGATATGACTAAAACCGCCCAGGCTGAAAAAGCCCGCCGTGAGCAGGAAGCTGCAGAGCTTAAGCGCAAAGCTGAAGAAGAAGCACGTCGTAAACTCGAAGAAGAAGCACGTCGCGTTGCTGAAGAAGCACGTCGTATGGCGGAAGAAAACAAATGGACTGATAACGCGGAACCGACTGAAGATTCCAGTGATTATCACGTTACCACCTCTCAACATGCTCGCCAGGCAGAAGACGAAAGCGATCGTGAAGTCGAAGGCGGTCGTGGCCGTGGCCGTAACGCGAAAGCAGCACGTCCGAAGAAAGGCAATAAACATTCTGAATCTAAAGCTGATCGCGAAGAAGCGCGCGCAGCAGTACGTGGTGGTAAAGGCGGAAAACGTAAAGGTTCTTCGCTGCAGCAGAGCTTCCAGAAACCAGCTCAGGCTGTTAACCGTGACGTCGTGATTGGTGAAACCATCACTGTTGGCGAACTGGCTAACAAGATGGCGGTTAAAGGCTCTCAGGTCATCAAAGCGATGATGAAGCTGGGTGCAATGGCAACCATCAACCAGGTCATTGACCAGGAAACCGCACAGTTAGTTGCCGAAGAGATGGGCCACAAAGTTATCCTGCGTCGTGAAAACGAACTGGAAGAAGCGGTAATGAGTGACCGTGATACAGGTGCTGCGGCTGAACCGCGTGCACCGGTTGTGACCATCATGGGACACGTTGACCACGGTAAAACTTCTCTGCTGGACTATATTCGTTCAACGAAAGTGGCTTCTGGTGAAGCGGGTGGCATTACCCAGCACATCGGTGCATACCACGTTGAAACTGAAAACGGCATGATCACCTTCCTGGACACCCCGGGGCACGCCGCGTTTACTTCAATGCGTGCACGTGGTGCGCAGGCAACTGACATCGTAGTTCTGGTTGTTGCTGCAGATGACGGCGTAATGCCGCAGACCATCGAAGCAATCCAGCACGCGAAAGCGGCAGGTGTGCCTGTGGTGGTTGCAGTGAACAAAATCGATAAGCCAGAAGCCGATCCGGATCGCGTTAAAAACGAACTGTCTCAGTACGGCATCCTGCCGGAAGAGTGGGGCGGTGAAAGCCAGTTCGTACACGTATCTGCAAAAGCGGGTACGGGTATCGACGAACTGCTGGATGCGATCCTGCTGCAGGCCGAAGTCCTGGAACTGAAAGCCGTACGTAACGGGATGGCGAGCGGTGCGGTCATCGAATCTTTCCTCGATAAAGGTCGTGGTCCGGTTGCAACTGTACTGGTACGTGAAGGTACTCTGCACAAGGGTGACATCGTTCTGTGTGGCTTCGAATACGGTCGTGTTCGTGCAATGCGTAACGAACTGGGTCAGGAAGTACTGGAAGCAGGTCCGTCCATTCCGGTGGAAATCCTCGGCTTGTCCGGTGTTCCGGCAGCGGGTGATGAAGTTACCGTTGTACGTGACGAGAAGAAAGCACGTGAAGTTGCACTGTATCGTCAGGGCAAATTCCGTGAAGTTAAACTGGCGCGTCAGCAGAAATCTAAACTGGAGAACATGTTCGCCAACATGACTGAAGGCGAAGTTCATGAAGTGAACATCGTTCTGAAGGCTGACGTACAGGGTTCTGTAGAAGCGATTTCCGACTCCTTGCTGAAACTGTCTACTGACGAAGTAAAAGTGAAGATCATCGGTTCTGGTGTAGGTGGTATCACCGAAACCGACGCGACCCTGGCGGCTGCATCCAACGCGATTCTGGTTGGCTTCAACGTCCGTGCTGATGCCTCTGCGCGTAAAGTGATTGAGGCTGAAAGCCTGGATCTGCGTTACTACTCCGTCATCTATAACCTGATCGATGAAGTGAAAGCGGCGATGAGCGGTATGCTCTCTCCGGAACTGAAACAACAGATCATCGGTCTGGCGGAAGTTCGCGATGTGTTCAAATCACCGAAATTTGGTGCCATCGCAGGTTGTATGGTTACCGAAGGTGTGGTTAAACGTCACAACCCGATCCGCGTTCTGCGCGACAACGTGGTTATCTACGAAGGCGAGCTGGAGTCCCTGCGCCGCTTCAAAGATGACGTTAACGAAGTCCGTAACGGTATGGAGTGTGGTATCGGCGTTAAGAACTACAACGACGTGCGCACTGGCGATGTGATCGAAGTGTTCGAAATCATCGAGATTCAGCGTACGATTGCCTAAGGTTGATTGGGTGTAGGCCGGATAAGGCGTTTGCGCCGCATCCGGCAGCCGTTGCCTGACGCGACGCTCGTGCGTCTTATCAGGCCTACGTGAACAGCCCTTCCACCTGAAATTAATTTTAAAAAGGGGCTTATGGCCCCTTTTTTGTCAGGAGAATTTATTATGGCGAAAGAATTTGGTCGCCCGCAGCGCGTAGCGCAGGAAATGCAAAAAGAGATCGCTCTCATCCTGCAACGCGAAATTAAAGATCCTCGTCTGGGCATGATGACCACCGTTTCCGGTGTCGAGATGTCTCGTGACCTGGCCTATGCCAAAGTGTATGTAACTTTCCTCAACGACAAAGATGAAGATGCAGTAAAAGCGGGCATCAAAGCGTTGCAGGAAGCCTCCGGCTTTATCCGCAGCCTGCTTGGTAAAGCGATGCGCCTGCGTATCGTGCCGGAACTGACCTTCTTCTACGACAACTCACTGGTTGAAGGGATGCGTATGTCAAACCTGGTGACCAGTGTGGTTAAGCATGACGAAGAACGTCGTGTTAATCCGGACGACAGCAAGGAGGACTAATGAGTCGTCCTCGTCGTCGCGGCCGCGACATTAACGGCGTTTTGTTGCTGGATAAACCGCAGGGTATGTCCAGCAACGATGCGCTGCAAAAAGTGAAACGCATTTATAACGCCAATCGTGCTGGACATACCGGCGCGCTGGACCCGCTGGCGACCGGCATGTTGCCGATTTGTCTCGGGGAAGCGACGAAGTTTTCCCAGTACCTGCTGGACTCTGATAAACGTTATCGGGTGATTGCGCGTCTTGGGCAGCGTACTGATACTTCTGACGCAGACGGACAAATCGTTGAGGAGCGCCCGGTAACCTTTAGTGCAGAGCAACTGGCGGCGGCACTCGATTCATTCCGTGGCGATATTGAACAAATCCCTTCGATGTATTCTGCGCTGAAATATCAGGGTAAAAAACTGTACGAGTACGCGCGTCAGGGCATTGAAGTGCCTCGTGAAGCACGACCGATTACCGTTTATGAGTTGCTGTTTATTCGTCACGAAGGCAATGAACTGGAGCTGGAAATTCATTGCTCAAAAGGCACCTATATCCGCACCATCATTGATGACCTGGGTGAAAAACTTGGCTGTGGCGCACATGTGATTTATCTGCGCCGTCTGGCTGTAAGCAAATATCCGGTTGAACGAATGGTGACTCTGGAACATCTGCGTGAACTTGTCGAGCAAGCCGAACAGCAGGGTATTTCGGCGGCACAATTACTTGATCCATTACTGATGCCAATGGACAGTCCAGCTTCGGACTACCCGGTGGTGAATCTTCCGCTAACGTCTTCTGTTTACTTCAAAAATGGTAACCCGGTTCGTACATCCGGTGCGCCACTGGAAGGACTGGTTCGTGTTACAGAAGGTGAAAACGGTAAGTTTATCGGTATGGGCGAAATTGACGATGAAGGCCGCGTTGCGCCTCGTCGCCTGGTGGTTGAATACCCGGCGTAATGCTATCCATCTTGCGATAACAGGTCGCTACGAGTAGAATACTGCCGCTTAACGTCGCGTAAATTGTTTAACACTTTACGTAACGTACACTGGGATCGCTGAATTAGAGATCGGCGTCCTTTCATTCTATATACTTTGGAGTTTTAAAATGTCTCTAAGTACTGAAGCAACAGCTAAAATCGTTTCTGAGTTTGGTCGTGGTGCAAACGACACCGGTTCTACCGAAGTTCAGGTAGCACTGCTGACTGCACAGATTAACCACCTGCAGGGCCACTTTGCAGAGCACAAAAAAGATCACCACAGCCGTCGTGGTCTGCTGCGCATGGTTTCTCAGCGTCGTAAACTGCTCGACTACCTGAAACGTAAAGACGTAGCACGTTACACCCAGCTCATCGAGCGCCTGGGTCTGCGTCGCTAATTCTTGCGAGTTTCAGAAAAGGGGGCCTGAGTGGCCCCTTTTTTCAAGCTGATGGCAGCAATTCACTGGAAACTAATGTATTGTTGCTATGAATGATCTTCCGTTGCAGAGGTTCGCGCGGCTAATGAGAGGCTTTACCCACATCAGGCTGGGTTAGGGTTGTCATTAGTCGCGAGGATGCGCAGAAGATCGGGTATTAACACCAGTGCCGTTAAGGTGCTGTCTAAGAAAGAGAAAGGATATTACATTGCTTAATCCGATCGTTCGTAAATTCCAGTACGGCCAACATACCGTTACACTGGAAACTGGCATGATGGCGCGTCAAGCCACTGCCGCAGTTATGGTTAGCATGGATGACACCGCGGTATTCGTTACCGTTGTTGGCCAGAAAAAAGCCAAACCAGGTCAGGACTTCTTCCCTCTGACCGTTAACTATCAGGAGCGTACCTACGCTGCTGGTCGTATCCCGGGTAGCTTCTTCCGTCGTGAAGGCCGTCCAAGCGAAGGCGAAACCCTGATCGCGCGTCTGATTGACCGCCCGATTCGCCCGCTGTTCCCGGAAGGCTTCGTCAACGAAGTTCAGGTTATCGCCACCGTGGTTTCTGTTAACCCGCAGGTTAACCCGGATATCGTTGCGATGATTGGTGCTTCCGCAGCACTGTCTCTGTCTGGTATCCCGTTCAATGGTCCGATTGGTGCTGCTCGCGTGGGTTACATCAATGACCAGTATGTACTGAACCCAACTCAGGATGAGCTGAAAGAGAGCAAACTGGATCTGGTTGTTGCCGGTACTGAAGCCGCTGTGCTGATGGTTGAATCTGAAGCAGAACTGCTGAGCGAAGACGTCATGTTGGGCGCAGTGGTGTTCGGTCATGAACAGCAGCAGGTTGTTATTCAGAACATCAATGAACTGGTGAAAGAAGCCGGTAAACCGCGTTGGGACTGGCAGCCGGAGCCGGTAAACGAAGCGCTGAACGCGCGCGTTGCTGCACTGGCTGAAGCTCGTCTGAGCGATGCTTACCGCATCACCGACAAACAAGAGCGTTATGCACAGGTTGATGTCATCAAATCTGAAACCATCGCTACGCTGCTTGCTGAAGACGAAACTCTGGACGAAAACGAACTGGGTGAAATTCTGCACGCTATCGAGAAAAACGTTGTTCGTAGCCGCGTACTGGCAGGCGAACCGCGTATCGACGGTCGTGAAAAAGATATGATCCGTGGTCTGGATGTGCGCACAGGCGTGCTGCCGCGTACTCACGGTTCTGCGCTGTTTACCCGTGGTGAAACTCAGGCGCTAGTTACCGCAACACTGGGTACTGCACGTGACGCACAGGTTCTTGATGAACTGATGGGCGAACGTACTGACACCTTCCTGTTCCACTACAACTTCCCTCCGTACTCCGTAGGCGAAACCGGCATGGTCGGTTCTCCGAAGCGTCGTGAAATTGGTCACGGTCGTCTGGCGAAGCGCGGCGTGCTGGCAGTAATGCCGGATATGGACAAATTCCCGTACACCGTACGTGTTGTGTCTGAAATCACCGAATCCAACGGTTCTTCTTCTATGGCTTCTGTGTGCGGTGCGTCTCTGGCGCTGATGGACGCAGGTGTGCCAATCAAAGCCGCTGTTGCGGGTATCGCAATGGGGCTGGTGAAAGAAGGCGACAACTACGTTGTACTGTCTGACATTCTGGGTGACGAAGACCACCTGGGCGATATGGACTTCAAAGTTGCGGGTTCCCGTGACGGTATCTCTGCACTGCAGATGGATATCAAAATTGAAGGTATTACCAAAGAGATCATGCAGGTTGCGCTGAACCAGGCTAAAGGTGCGCGTCTGCACATCCTGGGCGTAATGGAACAGGCGATCAACGCGCCGCGTGGCGATATCTCTGAGTTCGCTCCGCGTATCCATACCATTAAGATTAACCCGGACAAGATTAAAGACGTTATCGGTAAAGGCGGTTCTGTAATCCGTGCTCTGACTGAAGAAACCGGCACCACTATCGAAATCGAAGATGACGGTACTGTGAAGATCGCCGCGACCGACGGCGAGAAAGCAAAACACGCTATTCGTCGTATCGAAGAGATCACTGCAGAAATCGAAGTGGGTCGCGTCTACAATGGTAAAGTGACCCGTATCGTTGACTTTGGCGCATTTGTTGCCATCGGCGGCGGTAAAGAAGGTCTGGTACACATCTCTCAAATCGCTGACAAGCGTGTTGAGAAAGTGACTGATTACCTGCAGATGGGTCAGGAAGTTCCGGTAAAAGTTCTGGAAGTTGATCGCCAGGGCCGTATCCGTCTGAGCATTAAAGAAGCGACTGAGCAGTCTCAACCTGCTGTAGCACCGGAAGCTCCGGCTGCTGAACAGGGCGAGTAAGGTTGCCATTTGCCCTCCGCGTTGACGGGGGGCTTTTAACCGGGCAGGACGCCTTGTTAGCAACCGGGAACAGGACGTTCATTCAACCGTGGTCTTCGGGAGTGGGAAATGAAGCCTTTTTTGCGCTGGTGTTTCGTTGCGACAGCACTTACGCTTGCAGGATGCAGTAATACTTCCTGGCGTAAAAGTGAAGTCCTCGCAGTACCATTGCAACCGACTTTACAGCAGGAAGTGATTCTGGCACGTATGGAACAGATCCTTGCCAGTCGGGCTTTAACCGATGACGAACGCGCGCAGCTTTTATATGAGCGCGGAGTGTTGTATGATAGTCTCGGTCTGAGGGCATTAGCGCGTAACGATTTTTCGCAAGCGCTGGCAATCCGACCGGATATGCCTGAAGTATTCAATTACTTAGGCATATATTTAACGCAGGCAGGCAATTTTGATGCTGCCTATGAAGCGTTTGATTCTGTACTTGAGCTTGATCCAACTTACAACTACGCGCACTTGAATCGCGGGATCGCATTATATTACGGCGGTCGTGACAAGTTAGCGCAAGATGATCTGCTGGCGTTTTATCAAGACGATCCCAATGATCCTTTCCGTAGTCTGTGGCTTTATCTCGCTGAGCAGAAGCTCGATGAGAAGCAGGCTAAAGAAGTGTTGAAACAGCACTTCGAAAAATCGGACAAGGAACAGTGGGGATGGAACATTGTCGAGTTCTACCTGGGCAACATTAGCGAACAAACGTTAATGGAAAGGCTCAAGGCGGACGCAACGGATAACACCTCGCTCGCTGAGCATCTCAGTGAAACCAACTTCTATTTAGGTAAGTACTACCTAAGTCTGGGGGATTTGGACAGCGCCACGGCACTGTTCAAACTGGCGGTTGCCAACAACGTTCATAACTTTGTTGAGCACCGATACGCATTGTTGGAATTATCGCTCCTGGGCCAGGACCAAGATGACCTGGCAGAATCGGACCAGCAATAGCTGACGTACACATCAGCCCGTAATCTTATTTGATTGCCATCACCTTAACGGGTGAGGGCGTTGTTGTTCGTTAATACACCTACTTTGAGCCGGTTCACACTTTTCAATGAAAATTGCTGATCAATTTCATGATGAGTTATGTAGACTGGCCGCCATTAATTTTGAGGCACACGTACTACATGGCTGAATTCGAAACCACTTTTGCAGATCTGGGCCTGAAGGCTCCTATCCTTGAAGCCCTTAACGATCTGGGTTACGAAAAACCATCTCCAATTCAGGCAGAGTGTATCCCACATCTGCTGAATGGCCGCGACGTTCTGGGTATGGCCCAGACGGGGAGCGGAAAAACTGCAGCATTCTCTTTACCTCTGCTGCAAAATCTTGATCCTGAGCTGAAAGCACCACAGATTCTGGTGTTGGCACCGACCCGCGAACTGGCGGTACAGGTTGCTGAAGCAATGACGGATTTCTCTAAACACATGCGCGGCGTAAACGTGGTTGCCCTTTACGGCGGCCAGCGTTATGACGTGCAATTACGTGCCCTGCGTCAGGGGCCGCAGATCGTTGTCGGTACTCCGGGCCGTCTGCTGGACCACCTGAAACGTGGCACTCTGGATCTCTCTAAACTGAGCGGTCTGGTTCTGGATGAAGCTGACGAAATGCTGCGCATGGGCTTCATCGAAGACGTTGAAACCATTATGGCGCAGATCCCGGAAGGTCATCAGACCGCTCTGTTCTCTGCAACCATGCCGGAAGCGATTCGTCGCATTACCCGCCGCTTTATGAAAGAGCCGCAGGAAGTGCGCATTCAGTCCAGCGTGACTACCCGCCCTGACATCAGCCAGAGCTACTGGACTGTCTGGGGTATGCGCAAAAACGAAGCGCTGGTACGTTTCCTGGAAGCGGAAGATTTTGATGCGGCGATTATCTTCGTTCGTACCAAAAACGCGACTCTGGAAGTGGCTGAAGCCCTTGAGCGCAGCGGTTACAACAGTGCTGCCCTGAACGGTGACATGAACCAGGCACTGCGTGAGCAGACTCTGGAACGTCTGAAAGATGGTCGTCTGGATATCCTGATCGCGACCGACGTTGCGGCCCGTGGCCTGGACGTTGAGCGTATCAGCCTGGTGGTTAACTACGATATCCCGATGGATTCCGAGTCTTACGTTCACCGTATCGGTCGTACCGGTCGTGCGGGTCGTGCGGGTCGTGCGCTGCTGTTCGTTGAGAACCGCGAGCGTCGTCTGCTGCGCAACATTGAACGTACTATGAAGCTGACCATTCCAGAAGTAGAACTGCCGAACGCAGAACTGCTGGGCAAACGCCGTCTGGAAAAATTTGCTGCTAAAGTACAGCAGCAACTGGAAAGCAGCGATCTGGATCAATACCGTGCACTGCTGAGCAAAATTCAGCCGACTGCAGAAGGTGAAGAGCTGGATCTCGAAACTCTGGCTGCCGCACTGCTGAAAATGGCACAGGGCGAACGTACTCTGATCGTGCCGCCAGATGCGCCGATGCGTCCGAAACGTGAGTTCCGTGACCGTGATGATCGTGGTCCGCGCGATCGTAACGACCGTGGCCCGCGTGGTGACCGTGAAGATCGTCCGCGTCGTGAACGTCGCGATGTTGGCGATATGCAGTTGTACCGCATTGAGGTGGGTCGTGATGATGGCGTTGAAGTTCGTCATATCGTTGGCGCAATTGCTAACGAAGGTGACATCAGCAGCCGTTACATCGGTAACATCAAGCTGTTTGCTTCTCACTCCACCATCGAATTGCCGAAAGGTATGCCGGGTGAAGTGCTGCAACACTTTACGCGTACCCGCATCCTCAACAAGCCGATGAACATGCAACTGCTGGGCGATGCACAGCCGCAAACTGAACGTCGTGGTGGTGGTCGTGGTGTCGGTGGCGAGCGTCGTGAAGGCGGTCGCAACTTCAGCGGTGAACGCCGTGAAGGTGGTCGTGGTGATGGTCGTCGCTTCAGTGGCGAACGTCGCGAAGGCCGTGCACCGCGTCGTGAAGAGTCTACCGGTCGTCGTCGTTTCGGTGGCGATGCGTAATTCGCGCTGATCAGCGAATACATTCTGTAAAATAATATATACAGCCCTAATCATATCGATTGGGGCTTTTTTTTATTTCTTTTGTACTCGTGTACTGGTACAGTGCAACACATAACAACGCAGTCGCACTATTTTTCACTGGAGAGAAGCCCTTATGGCAACACTAACCACCACCCAAACGTCACCGTCGCTGCTTGGCGGCGTGGTGATTATCGGCGGCACCATTATTGGCGCAGGGATGTTCTCCTTGCCCGTGGTCATGTCCGGGGCGTGGTTTTTCTGGTCAATGGCGGCGCTAATCTTCACCTGGTTTTGTATGCTGCATTCCGGATTGATGATTTTGGAAGCTAACCTGAATTATCGAATCGGTTCGAGCTTTGATACCATCACCAAAGATTTGCTGGGCAAAGGCTGGAATGTCGTCAACGGTATCTCTATTGCCTTTGTGCTCTACATTCTGACCTACGCCTATATTTCTGCCAGCGGTTCTATTTTGCATCACACCTTCGCGGAGATGTCGCTGAATGTTCCGGCCAGAGCGGCAGGTTTTGGTTTTGCACTGTTGGTGGCGTTTGTGGTGTGGTTGAGCACCAAAGCAGTCAGCCGTATGACGGCGATTGTGTTGGGAGCGAAAGTTATTACATTCTTCCTCACCTTCGGTAGCTTGCTGGGGCATGTGCAGCCTGCGACATTGTTCAACGTTGCGGAAAGCAATGCGTCTTATGCACCGTATCTGCTGATGACACTACCGTTCTGTCTGGCGTCGTTTGGTTATCACGGCAACGTACCAAGCCTGATGAAGTATTACGGCAAAGACCCGAAAACCATTGTGAAATGTCTGGTGTACGGTACGTTGATGGCGCTGGCGCTGTATACCATCTGGTTGCTGGCGACGATGGGCAACATTCCGCGTCCGGAGTTTATTGGCATTGCAGAGAAGGGCGGAAATATTGATGTGCTGGTGCAGGCATTAAGCGGTGTGCTGAACAGTCGTAGTCTGGATCTGCTGCTGGTAGTGTTCTCAAACTTTGCGGTAGCGAGTTCGTTCCTCGGCGTAACGCTGGGCCTGTTCGACTATCTGGCGGATCTGTTTGGCTTTGATGATTCGGCATTGGGGCGCTTTAAAACGGCACTGTTGACCTTTGCGCCACCTGTCGTTGGTGGCCTGCTGTTCCCTAACGGATTTCTCTACGCCATTGGTTATGCTGGTTTAGCTGCTACCATCTGGGCGGCAATTGTTCCGGCTCTGCTGGCCCGCGCATCGCGTAAACGCTTTGGCAGCCCGAAATTCCGCGTCTGGGGCGGCAAACCGATGATCGTTCTGATTCTGCTATTTGGTATTGGCAATGCATTGATCCATATTTTATCGAGCTTTAATTTGCTGCCGGTGTATCAGTAATCATCTGTGCCTTATCCGACATTTCTGCTGCCTGCACAATGCCTGATGCGCTTCGGTTATCAGGTCTACGTAGGGCGGCGTTGCCAGGTCGGATAAGGCTTCCCGCCGTATCCGACAAAATAAAACACACTATCCCAGTAAATCTTCCTTCACATCCATCGCCAGTTCAAACGAATGCAGCCGCGCCTGGTGGTCGAAAATCTGCCCGTTAACCATAATCTCATCAGCGTCGGTTTCGCGCAGGATCGACTGTAAACCGTGACGCACTTTCGCTTTATCGCCCACCAGCGACATACTCAGCGCCTGCTGCACGCCATACTGCTCGGACGGCGACCAGAACTGATCCATATTCTGAATCGGTGGTGGCAGTTGCCCGGTTTCACCGCGGCGTAGCTTCACAAAGGCTTGCTGCATCGAGGTAAACAGGAATTCAGCGTCGCGGTTGCTATCAGCGGCGATGATATTGATACACACCATTGCGTACGGTTTCTCCAGTCGTGCGGAGGGTTTGAAGTTGCTGCGATAAAGTTGTAGTGCCTGGAACAGCATATCCGGCGCGAAGTGTGAGGCAAAGGCAAACGGCAGGCCGAGCTGCGCCGCCAGTTGTGCGCTGTAAAGGCTGGAGCCTAATAACCACACCGGGATTTTCTCGCCATAGCCTGGCACCGGGCGTACATGTGGATTGGGATCACGAGCGTCAAACCAGTCCACCAGCTCAGCAACATCGCGGGGGAAATTATCAATATCACCACTCATATGGCGACGCAGCGCCATCATTGTCCGCTGATCGCTACCTGGAGCACGACCCAGCCCCAAATCGATTCGACCCGGATAGAGCGTATTGAGTGTGCCGAACTGTTCTGCAATTACCAACGGTGAATGGTTAGGTAACATCACGCCGCCGGAACCCAGATGCAGCGTGGTGGTATTCGCTGCCAGATAGCCAATCAACACCGATGTCGCCGCACTGGCAATGCCGGTCATATTGTGATGTTCCGCCAGCCAGTAGCGATGATAGCCGCGCTTTTCAGCCAGACGAGCCAGGTCCAGAGAGTGGGAGAACGCTTCTCGCGCCGTTGAACCTTCGGGGATGGGGGCCAGATCGAGTAGCGAAAACGGAATGGTTTTATCAGTCATAACAGCTCACTTTGTTACCGATTAATCTTTAATACTGCATTAAAGAGTAGTTAAAGTTGTTAACAAAGTGAGCTATTTACTTACGCTTGCAGTTCCAGCCCTGCCAGCCGTTTCCAGTAACCGTTGCAGTCGCTATTAGCCGTTAACGGCAGCGGCGCAGCGCCATTTTCATTGGCGCGGAAGGCGTCGAGCATAGCAAAAGTGTCTGTGCCCTGCGGTGACAGGCGAACCACATCGACCAGCCCCTGCATTGACGCCAGCTCGTTACCGAGGTTGTAAACATAGCCGCTCATGGTCTGAATGCCGTTGAGCACAAACACCTGCTGATCTTCCTGTGACAGCACGTTGCGCCCGTTCGGATATTTAATGCAGCAGGTTTCGCACTCATCTTTCGGGCGATCCTCCGAGCGTGCGGTGAAGCAGCGGGCTGAGTACGCCAGCGGCAGATGGCCGTAGCTCAAGACTTCCACTTCAAACTGGTTGCGAATACCCAGTTCATCACACTGATTGAGCAGATTCACCAGCCAGTCGCGGGAAAGTTCTACCGGCATACACCAGCGCATCATGCCCTGTTTGAGCAATATTTTCAGCGTCACTGCGTTGTAGCAGTTCAGCGCATGCCCGGCGACGAACGGGAGTTTGCGTTCGGCGCACATATTCACCACGCCGAGATCGCTGGCTTCAATCAGAAACTCGCCGTTCTCAACATAGCGTTTCAGTTCGCCCAGCTCGGAAGAGGCCTGTACCAGCGCCAGCGTGGAGAGCACAATCTGCTTGCCACTTCCGGCGAGCGATTTTGCCATCTCCAGCCAGTCGCCAACTTTCGTTGCCCGACGCTTGCTGCATACCGCTTCACCAAGATAAATCACGTCGGCGCTGCTGGTGGCGGCCTGCTGATAAAATTCTTCCAGCGTCTCTTTTGGCCAGTACCACAGCACTGGCCCTAAGGAATATTTCATTGCTTTTCTCACTGCCATTTACGGTGATATGCGCCAAGGGTGGTTTGCGTGCCTTCGGACATCGACCCGAGCGTCTCCATCCACGCGTTTTGCGGCACGAAGTTTTGCGGATCGGCCTTACAACGGTCGATAGCCTGACGCCAGACTTTCGCCACCTGGCTGACATACGCCGGGCTACGCTGGCGGCCTTCGATTTTCACCGAAGCAATATTCGCCGCCATTAGCTCAGGCAGCAGTTCCAGGGTATTGAGACTGGTTGGTTCTTCCAGTGCGTGATAGCGCTCGCCGTCCACCAGATAACGCCCTTTACACAGCGTCGGGTAACCTGCGTTTTCGCCGTCCTGATAACGGTCGATCAGCACCTCGTTAAGGCGGGATTCCAGCCCCTGCGGCGTTTGTTGCCAGCGCACGAAGCGGGCAGGAGAACACGCACCCACGGTGTTGGGCGACTCACCGGTCAGATACGACGACAGATAGCAACGTCCTTCCGACATAATGCACAGGCTGCCGAAAGCAAAGACCTCCAGCGGAACTGGCGTGACCCGTGCCAGTTGTTTCACCTGGTGAATCGACAGTACGCGTGGTAGCACCACGCGGGCGACATCAAAATGGCGATGATAAAAGTTAATTGCCTCTTCATTGGTCGCTGAAGCCTGCACCGACACGTGACGCTCAATATGTGGGTAACGCTCGGCGGCGTACTCCAGCATGGCAAGATCGGCAAGGATCAGCGCGTCGGCACCCAGTTGTGCCGCCATATCCACGGCACGTTGCCAGCGGGCGTAGCCGTCCGGGTGCGCAAAAGTGTTAATCGCGATGTGAAGTTTGCGGCGATGTTGATGGACAAAACTCACCGCTTCCTGCAATTTTTTCTCGGTAAAGTTAAGGCCGGCGAAGTGACGGGCATTGGTATCATCTTTTAGCCCGATATAAACAGCATCTGCGCCGTTTTCGATGGCCGCCTTAAGCGCCGGGAGATTTCCGGCAGGGCAGAGCAGCTCCATAATTTTTCCTGAAGGTTGCGCTATCAAAACGCAAAAATGTTAACGAACTGGGATTTTAGTTAACCTTGCTGCGACAATTTTTGATTTAAGGCAGTTAAAGTTGTATTGGTGGTAGCAGCAATTTCATATGGAATTGTTGATTTATACCGCTATGTTATTTTCCTGATATGGCAAAATAGGATGATTGTTGAAACAGGGAGTAAAACTCGTGTTGGATAAACTGCGTTCCCGTATTGTGCATTTGGGGCCATCTCTGTTGAGTGTACCGGTAAAACTGACGCCATTTGCGTTAAAACGCCAGGTTCTTGAGCAAGTCTTAAGCTGGCAATTCCGCCAGGCGCTGGACGATGGCGAGCTGGAATTCCTTGAAGGCCGCTGGTTAAGTATTCATGTGCGTGATATTGACCTGCAATGGTTTACCTCGGTGGTGAATGGCAAACTGGTCGTTAGCCAGAACGCGCAAGCAGACGTGAGTTTTAGTGCCGACGCCAGCGATTTGCTGATGATCGCAGCGCGTAAACAGGATCCGGATACACTTTTCTTCCAGCGTCGGCTAGTGATTGAAGGTGATACGGAGCTGGGGCTGTATGTGAAAAACCTGATGGACGCCATTGAACTGGAGCAGATGCCAAAAGCCTTACGCATGATGCTGCTGCAACTGGCGGATTTTGTTGAGGCGGGGATGAAAACCACGCCTGAAACCAAACAGACATCGGTAGGTGAACCATGCTAATTCGAGTAGAAATTCCCATTGATGCGCCGGGTATTGATGCCCTGCTGCGTCGTTCATTCGAAAGCGATGCGGAAGCGAAGCTGGTTCACGATCTGCGTGAAGATGGCTTTCTGACGCTGGGACTGGTGGCGACAGATGACGAAGGCCAGGTCATTGGCTATGTGGCATTCAGTCCGGTAGATGTGCAGGGCGAAGACCTGCAATGGGTTGGCATGGCTCCGCTGGCGGTAGATGAAAAATATCGCGGGCAAGGGCTGGCACGCCAACTGGTCTATGAAGGACTGGATTCGCTTAATGAGTTCGGCTATGCCGCAGTGGTAACGCTGGGCGATCCGGCGCTGTACAGCCGTTTTGGCTTTGAACTGGCGGCGCATCACGATCTGCGTTGCCGCTGGCCGGGCACAGAAAGTGCCTTCCTGGTACATCGTTTAGCGGATGACGCGCTGAATGGTGTAACCGGGCTGGTTGAGTACCACGATCACTTCAATCGCTTTTAACCTCCGGGGTTTGCAGGCTACTTAATAACTCTGCAAACCCAGCGCCTTCCGCAACCAGGCATTCTTTCTGTCGTTTGGTCAGTTGCTTGACGCGATATTCCGCCCGTAATGCCAGCGAACGGTCGCCAACCGGTGCGGAAAATGCCAATGTCAGTTTGCCTTTCCCGCGCAGTGCTTTCGCCCCTTTACCGCTTTGATGCTGCTGATAGCGGCGTTCGACGTCCGTGGTGATCCCGGTATAAAGCTTATTGTCGGCGGTACGAATCAAGTAAAGGAACCAGGGTGTCATCGTCTGTGTCACATGTTAAGGTCTGGCCAACAGTATAAAAGAGAACAGAAATGGAAACACTCACCGCAATTAGCCGTTGGCTGGCAAAACAACATGTTGTCACCTGGTGCGTGCAGCAGGACGGGGAACTGTGGTGCGCCAATGCCTTTTATCTTTTTGATGCGCAGAAAGTTGCATTTTACATTTTGACGGAAGAAAAAACGCGCCATGCGCAGATGAGCGGGCCGCAGGCTCCGGTTGCCGGAACGGTAAATGGTCAGCCGAAAACGGTGGCATTAATTCGTGGCGTGCAGTTTAAAGGTGAGATCCGCAGACTGGAAGGTGAGGAAAGTGACCTCGCACGTCAGGCCTATAATCGCCGCTTCCCGGTTGCCCGGACGCTGTCGGCACCGGTGTGGGAAATCCGCCTCGATGAGATAAAATTCACCGACAACACGCTGGGCTTTGGGAAAAAACTGGTCTGGCAACGGTAACCTATAGTTAAACATGAGTACATATACAGGGCCGGAGGCAATATGAGTCAGGTTTTAATTACAGGCGCAACGGGGCTGGTGGGTGGGCATCTACTGCGGATGTTGATTAATGAACCGAAAGTACAGGCTATTGCCGCGCCGACGCGACGCCCATTAGCAGATATGCCGGGAGTCTATAACCCACACGATCCACAATTGACCGACGCGCTGGCGCAGGTCACCGATCCGATAGACATTGTTTTTTGTTGCCTTGGCACCACGCGGCGGGAGGCGGGCAGTAAAGAGGCATTTATTCACGCTGATTACACGCTGGTGGTGGATACGGCATTAACCGGACGGCGGCTGGGCGCGCAGCATATGCTGGTGGTCAGTGCGATGGGGGCAAACGCGCATTCACCATTTTTTTATAACCGTGTCAAAGGGGAGATGGAAGAGGCGTTAATTGCTCAGAACTGGCCGAAACTGACCATCGCTCGCCCGTCGATGTTGCTGGGCGATCGTAACAAACAGCGGATGAACGAAACCCTTTTTGCGCCACTGTTCCGTTTGCTACCAGGGAACTGGAAATCCATTGATGCGCGAGACGTGGCGCGGGTAATGCTGGCAGAAGCGATGCGGCCAGAGCATGAAGGCGTGACCATTTTAAGCTCTTCAGAATTACGCAAAAGAGCTGAATAATTATTCCCAATAATTGATGGTGAGCGTAATATTCTCGCGCTCAATTATCATAACTTTTTCCTGGGGAATGCTATGGCTGGTCAGTCTTCATCTCAGGCGGCAACGCCCATTCAGTGGTGGAAACCCGCGCTTTTCTTTCTCGTTGTCATTGCCGGACTCTGGTATGTGAAGTGGCAACCCTACTACGGTAAGGCCTTTACCGCCGCCGAAACCCACAGCATCGGTAAATCAATCCTCGCACAGGCGGATGCCAATCCGTGGCAGGCAGCGTTGGATTACGCGATGATCTACTTTCTTGCAGTATGGAAAGCGGCGGTGCTGGGTGTGCTCCTCGGATCGTTGATTCAGGTATTGATCCCTCGTGACTGGTTGTTGCGCACGCTTGGACAATCGCGCTTTCGCGGGACGTTACTGGGAACGCTGTTTTCACTGCCTGGAATGATGTGTACCTGCTGTGCGGCACCGGTCGCGGCGGGGATGCGCCGCCAACAAGTGTCGATGGGAGGGGCGCTGGCATTCTGGATGGGGAATCCGTTGTTAAACCCAGCAACGCTGGTGTTTATGGGCTTTGTTCTCGGCTGGGGTTTTGCGGCGATTCGCCTGGTGGCGGGTCTGGTGATGGTGTTGCTGATTGCAACACTGGTACAAAAATGGGTGCGTGAGACACCGCAAACGCAGGCACCGGTCGAAATCGACATGCCAGAAGTGCAGGGCAGATTTTTTAGCCGCTGGGGCAGGGCGCTGTGGACGCTTTTCTGGAGTACGATCCCGGTTTATATCCTGGCAGTGCTGGCGTTGGGGGCTGCTCGCGTCTGGCTGTTCCCCCATGCCGATGGCGCTGTCGATAATAGCCTGATGTGGGTGATAGTGATGGCGGTAGCGGGATGCTTGTTTGTCATTCCCACGGCGGCAGAAATTCCGATTGTGCAGACGATGATGCTGGCAGGGATGGGAACCGCTCCGGCGCTGGCATTATTGATGACCCTTCCGGCGGTGAGTTTGCCGTCGTTAGTTATGCTGCGCAAAGCGTTTCCGGCGAAGGCATTATGGCTGACGGGAGCGATGGTGGCGGTATCGGGTGTTATTGTCGGCAGTCTGGCGCTGTTGTTCTGATTCGAGGGAAAACATGTCGGATGCGGCGCAAGCGCCTTATCCGACCTGTGGTTTGTGCCATTGTAGGCCTGATAAGACGCGGCAGCGTCGCATCAGGCTTTACAAAGAGCTGTTATTTAATAAACGTAAATGCCGTGGTCACACGTTTCACACCACTCACCCGGCTGGCAATATCTGCCGCCGCTTTCGCCTCACGCTCAGTCACCAGCCCCATCAGGAACACTTCGCCGTTTTCGGTGGTTACTTTCACGTTAGACGATTTCACCAGGTCGCTTGCCAGCAACTGCGAGCGAACTTTAGTGGTGATCCACGTATCATTCGACGCTTCGCCCAGACCAATTGGTTGGCCCTGACGAATCTCGTTATACACTTCGTTGGCACCGTCTACGCCCATCGCAATCTGTTTTGCACGAGCCGAAAGTTCGGTGTTTGGTGACTGCCCAACCAGCAGCACTTTGCCCTGATAGGCCGTTACATTAATGCGCGCTTCTTTCTTAATTTGTTCATCTTTCGACAATGCGCTGTTAACGCGCACTTCCAGGGTGCCATCGTCCACCTGGGTGCCGACACTGCGCGGATCGGTCGCTGCTTTAGTTCCCACAGCGGCTGTACCCACTACGGCAGCAGCAACACAACCTTGCAACAGCAGTGCGGAAATAAGGACTGCGATTGGCGATAATGCCTTCATGTATTCTCCTTAATCATCCTGGTGAGGGAAAAGCGTGTTATCGATCAGATCGCACAGGCAATTTACCGTCAGCATGTGCATTTCTTGAATGCGAGCACTACGATGCGAAGGAATACGGATCTCCACGTCTTGCGGCCCTAACAACCCTGCAAGTTCACCGCCGTCATAGCCGGTTAATGCCACAATAGTCATATCACGCGTAACGGCGGCTTCAACAGCTTTAACGATATCGCGGCTGTTACCGCGAGTAGAAATGGCTAACAGCACATCTCCCGCATGTCCCAGCGCCCGTACCTGTTTTGCATATACTTCATCATGCAAGCGATCATTGGCAATCGCCGTTAAGACAACATTATCAGTATTTAGTGCAATGGCAGGTAAGCTGGGCCGCTCCGTTTCGAAACGGTTGATCATGCTGGCAGCAAAATGCTGTGCGTTGGCAGCGGAAGTCCCATTACCACAACAGAGGATTTTGTTGCCATTAAGCAGAGACTGAACCAGCGTCATGGCTGCACGGGAGATGGCATCCGGAAGCGCCTCTGCCGCCGCAATTTGAGTTTGAATGCTTTCAGTGAAGCAAGCTTTTATTCTTTCTAGCACGCTAATCCTTAAACCTTAATTATGAGTGGTCATTAAAGGCATCCTTAATCCACTCAACATCATTCCCGGTGAAGGCTACCACATCGAACCGGCAATCCACAGTATCAAAACTCCCATTATGGCGCGCGAGCCACAAGCGGGCAGTCTGTAATAATTTGTGTTGTTTGCTACGGGTCACACTGGCTGCTGCGTCGCCGTAGAGTGCAGAGCGGCGGTAACGCACCTCGACAAAAACGGTGGTCTGGCCTTCACGCATTATCAAATCGATCTCGCCGCCACGCTCGTTCACGTTGGCGGCGACAAACTGCAGTCCTTTGCCTTCCAGCCAGCGACGCGCTTGTTTTTCCCACGCATCGCCGGTCTGTTTAGTGGTTAACTGGCGGGGACTACCTGACCTTGTTGGTACTGTAGCCATGATAACTTCCTGTTAATCACGCAATCCGGGTTAGCCGTCAGACCTCCGGTATTACCGTTGATTTCAAACCCCTGAACCTGGCGCATTTGCGAGAAATGATTCGCCAGTGACCAGGCATCGACACCCATTGCATACATTCGCGCCAGCGAATAATCGTTGTTCACAGCACTGAGTGCCTGCTGCATTAATGACAGGTTACTCCCTGCCAGCATTGGGATTTCACTGTACTGTAAACCTTCCATCTCCAGGCGGAAATCAGGACCCGCGGAGCCTTGTGCGCTGCGGGAGCTGGCGTACAGCGTTGCGCCGCTCTGGCTGCCGTTACGCATGGTAATCATCGGCTTGATGAAGGCGATTTCGCCTGGCGTTGCCACAATGTATACCGCATCGACACGACCGCCATTATTGGTGAACTGGTCATCGGTTGGCGTGGTTTGCAGCGTTGGGTTGTTTGTGGTCATGCCGGAATCGGTTGTCGTTCTGGGGGTAATCGGACTCCCCGTTAAAGCGATACCTGAACCGCCGTTGACACCCGCGCGTAATTCGCTGGTAGAGCCGAATTTTTGTTGTAGAACGGTGCCGCCGCCCAGTTTCTGCCACTCTTGCGCAAACGCATTTGCTACGCGATCACCCAGCGAACTGCGCGGGATCAGCACCAGCGGCGCTTGTTTGCCCTGGTCACGAATATGACGTGCTGCATCGCGCGCTTCATCTTCCGGCGACAGCGCGAAATAACAGATGTTGGCACGGTTTTCGATATTTTCCGGCTGGTTAAGCGCCAGCACGTTCAGCGGGGTGTTGCTCTTCAGCAACTCTTCAACGTTATTTTTCAGCAGCGGGCCGACCACAATACTCGCGCCGTCCTGCTGTACCTGGTTGAGGATCTGGCTAAGCGGTTGTGAAGAAGTATCGTAGATTTTCAGTTCTGCTGACGGATTTGCTGGTGCGCTTACTGCTGCGGTGGTTGCAGTTGGGGTGTTTACAGGCACCGGCTGTGCCTCGGTTTCTTCACCCGTCAGATCGCTAACAGAGGCCTGTGCCGGGCTGGCAACGCCATCCACGGTTTGCGGTTGGGGCTGTTCTGTGACGTCCGCGGCAGGTGCGGCAGCTACCTGCGCTGCTACTGGTTGAGTACCGATATTTTTCGCCGCTTCAAATCCTTGCTGAATAGTGCGACCAAACACCGCGGCCTGACCATTCAACGGCAACAGCAGGGCGATTTTATTGGTTGACGCTGGTTTAAACGCTTTTACGTTTACCAACTGCGTTGGCAGCATTTTCGCGCCCGGATTGTTCGGGTAACGTTTCTGCCAGTCGGCAATGCCGGCCTTCATCATGTCGGGATCGTTGCGGTTATCAAACCAGACGCGTTGCAGATCCAGCCAGCCTTGCAGGATATTTTCGTCGGCGTTGATCACCAGCGTATTCGCCTGCTCCTGAGTCATGGAGGAGAGCGCCTGCCAGGTAGCGTCAATATTTTGCTGTTTTTCTTTCGCCCCGAGCAGCGGTTCCTGAGCAATTAAAGCGCGCAATAAATCAATGGAAGGACGCCCCTGGCTGGCATCGATTTTTGCCTGCCAGTAACGTGCCTGCTGGTTTGGCTCTAAATCTGCCGGAGTAATTTTAACCAGCAAGGTTTGCGCGCCAGTAAAATCTTTCTGTGCCAGTTTAATTTCTACTGCCAGCAGAGTTTTCTCGCGACGCTGGGTATCGTTCAGTTCCTGCGGCAGTTGGTTAAATAATTCTACCGCTTGCCCGGTTTTACCTTCTTTCACCAGTGCACGAATGGCGAGTAATTGCCAGTTGATCCTGGTATCATCAGAGCTTTGCTGCATCTGCTGCAGATAAAAGGCAGAATCAGCCTGCGCCGTGCCCTGCATATAGGCAGTGGACTGATCGGGGGTATGGGTGCCACAACCGGCGAAAATCAGGGCTGCCAGAACAACAGGCAGACAACGCGCGGCTTTCAAACGAGAAAATGTTGAGGGTACCATAATGTATCCAGTGATATTTTTTTTACGCAATGCTCAATATTAAATCGGCAATACGGACGACACAATGAAACAACACCAATCGGCGGATAATTCTCAAGGTCAGCTCTACATTGTACCGACGCCAATCGGCAATCTGGCAGATATCACCCAGCGTGCGCTGGAGGTATTGCAGGCCGTTGATCTGATTGCCGCCGAGGATACGCGTCATACCGGTTTACTGCTGCAACATTTTGGGATTAACGCCCGATTGTTCGCCTTGCACGACCATAACGAACAACAGAAAGCAGAAACACTGCTGGCGAAACTGCAAGAGGGGCAAAACATTGCGCTGGTGTCCGATGCCGGAACGCCGCTGATTAACGACCCTGGCTACCATCTGGTGCGCACCTGCCGTGAAGCGGATATTCGCGTGGTGCCGCTACCGGGGCCGTGTGCTGCCATTACAGCATTAAGCGCCGCGGGTTTGCCATCAGATCGTTTTTGTTATGAAGGTTTCCTGCCTGCTAAATCAAAAGGTCGCCGTGATGCGCTAAAAGCCATTGAAACGGAACCGCGCACGCTGATTTTTTATGAATCCACCCACCGTCTGTTAGACAGCCTGGAAGATATTGTCGCGGTGCTGGGCGAATCGCGCTACGTAGTGCTGGCTCGCGAACTGACCAAAACCTGGGAAAACATTCACGGCGCGCCCGTAGGCGAACTGCTGGCGTGGGTAAAAGAAGATGAAAATCGCCGCAAAGGTGAAATGGTGCTGATTGTCGAAGGGCATAAAGCACAGGAGGATGATTTGCCCGCCGATGCGCTGCGCACGCTGGCGCTGTTGCAGGCAGAACTGCCGCTGAAAAAAGCGGCGGCGCTGGCAGCAGAAATTCACGGCGTGAAGAAAAACGCGCTGTATAAGTATGCGCTGGAGCAGCAAGGGGAGTGATATATCTCCGTGGCCCCGTTTGAAGAACCCAGGGGCCACTTGCTTTTGCCTGGCTTAGGGGGATGTTAACGATGACGCATCCCATCAATCAAACATGTGAAATGGTTATGTAGCCATAAAAACGAAGCGGGGATAGTGGTGGAGACTGTGGCTGTGAGAAAACGTTCTGTCGCATCCTGCTTTCCTTCGCCAGTCACCAGTAGCAAAACTTCGCGGGCATTGAGAATATCCTTCAAGCCTAAGGTGATCCCCCGGGTCACGGGGTGACCAGCGGTTTTTAACATCTCATGTTGCTGGGTTTTCACATCAAGTTGGCTGATATGGCAGGCCGGTTGCAGGCTTTCTCCCGGTTCGTTCAGTCCCAGATGACCGTTTTTCCCCAATCCGAGAACGCACAAATCGAGACCACCTTTGCGCGCAATTAAATCCGTTACCCGCTCGCACTCTGTCTCGTTTATCCCTTCGGAACGAAAGCTGATGAGCTGGTCTTTACGTAACCCCAGCGGCTGCACGATATGTTGCTGAAGGAAGGTTTCGCAGGTGCCGGGCGCGGTTAATGGCAGATCTACCCATTCGTCGAGCTTCACGAAGGTCAGTTGGCTGGCATCAACGTGCTGCTGGTGGATTTTTTCCACCAGATAACTGTAGGTAAGCACGGGGGTTGCGCCGGTCGCGAGGCAGATGACTGCATTGGGGGTGTTGCGGATTAACGTCAGCAAATGTTCGCTGGCGTGTTCACTGAGCGCAGTGTAGTCATCGAAGTGCTGTAAGGTTTGCATGAGGAGAAATTCCTTGTGTAGAGAGGCACCGTCAGGCGCGATGCGAAGACCGATGACAAACGCTAAATTGCCTGATGTGCTACGCTTATCAGGCCTACGTGATCTCTGCAATATATTGAATTTGTGTGCTTTTGTAGGCCGGACAAGGCGTTCACGCCGCATCCGGCATGAACAAAGCGCACTTTGTCAACAATCTGAGGCACCGTCAGGCGCAGTGCCTCATTCCATTTACAAAATACCGAATGCGGAACAAACGATGGAAAGCACGAACGTGACGGCGATTAACAGCACCGGATGCGCTTTTTTCACCCGTAATAAGTAATACATCAACAGGGTGTAAGCCATCGGTAAAATATTCGGGAAGACTTTATCGAAGAAATCCTGTTGCAGCGCGACGCTGTGAGTACTGTCGATAGCAAACGACGTCACGACGTTAATATGTACATACGAAGCGATCAGCCCGCCGATTACCGTGATCCCGAGGATAGTTGCCGAACGGGCGATCATCTGCGAGTTCTCTCGCACTTTATCAATCGCCTTCACACCGACCGAATAACCAACGTGAGTCCAGCCAACGCGCAGGAAAAAGATAAGCAGGTAAACGGCGAAAAACAGAATCGGCCCCAACAGGTTTCCCTGGCTGGCAAACGATGAGCAAATCCCCGCCATAATCGGCAATAAGGTAAACCAGAAAATCGCATCGCCAATCCCGGCGATTGGGCCAAACAGCGCCACTTTGAGGCCTTTAATGGTGTCGCGATTTTCCCCTTTCTCTTCCATCGAAATGAGTAATCCCATCAGGAATCCGACCAGATTCGGGTGGGTGTTAATAAATTCGAGGTTATCTTTCATCGCCGCGCTTAAGCCCGGTTTGTCGTCCTTATAAATCTTTTTCAGGATCGGCAACATCGCCCAGGTAAATCCCCCCGCCTGCATCCTTTCGTAGTTAAAGCTCGCTTGCAGCAGCGATGAACGAAAGCCCAGACGGGTGATATCTTTTTTACTGATTTCAGATCCCATTGCTGTAGTCCTCTTCTTCATTTTTACTGGCAACGGGCTGCGGTTGCGCTTGCTGCCGGGATTTCGCATTGAAAAATTCATACACCGCAAAACCTGCCCCCAGTACGGCGACCGGTAACAGGTTGCTGACCTGGATGTAGCAAACAAACAGGAAACCGGCGATCAGGTAAGGGATGTATTGCGCTTTGAACATCACGCGCAGCAGCAGACCAAAACCAACGGCAGGTAAAATACCGCCGGCCACTTCAAAACCATGAGTCAACCAGGCTGGCATCGCCTTTACCAGCGCCTGCATCGCGCCTTGCGCCAGGTAGGTACAAAGAAACGCAATCACTGCATATGAAGAGGCAACAATCAGCATCGTTATCCAGTTAAGTCGGGAAAACGCGGCCGTATCCGCCTCTTTCGCGCATTTATCCGCTTTGGTCATAAATAATGAGAAAGCGGAATAGAAAAACAGAATGACGTACTGCATTAACAAACTAAACGGCAGGCCAAGACCAATTGCCGTTTTGGCATCCACCCCCGTAGACCACGCAATGACGGTAGTCATCAGACCCGCCATGATAGGGTTGGGCGGTTGAACACCACCGGCAGGGGTTAATCCGGCGAACGCCAGTTCTGTCAGACCACCGGTAATTAAGCCGGTCTGAATATCACCGAGTATTGCTCCAGTAAGGGTACAAACGATTATCGGACGGAATAAAAACAAGGCTTCCAGCCAAAAATCAATCCCCAGAACGAAAACTAATGCCGCCAGGGATAGCCCCTGAATTAGGGTTATTTCATGCATTTTTATTACCTCAAACCAATATTAAGGCGATTTTAGATTTAGTCAGGTATTTGTTCTTTTTGATCACCGGGGACGTCCTGAATAAAAACATTCACGCCGCGTTGCTTAATAAAACGTAAATCAGCGAGATCCTGAAAATCGACATAAACTTTACTGCTGATTTGCTTTTTCCCTTCCGAGAAATGCATATTGCCGACGTTAACGTCTTTCAGTTATATTCCCCCTTCCACCAATTTACGTACTGTTTGCGGTGTACGGCAAATCAGGAATATCTTCTGATGTGGTGCAGCTTTGCCGATGACGTTAATGGTTTTTTCGACAGTAAAGAAACGAATGCCAAAACCGTAAGTTTCCGCGGTAATGCCCATTAATTTCTGTTGAATATCATCATTAGCGACAACATCATCCACGACCACCAGCAAATTTGCGCCGATGGTGGATGTCCAGGTAACGCCAACCTGGCCATGAACCAGACGATTATCAATACGGGTTAAGAGAATATTTGGACTGCTCATTTTTAATCCTCACCATAAAAGTTGAATAATATAATTTATTTAAATATATTACTGTTGCGATATTATATTGGTGTATTTATTAAATTTTAATAATCTCCTTTGCCATTAAGGCACTACCCGATATTAACCGGGCAGCACACTCAAATAAATCGTAAAAAAATCAATAATTACGCGGAAATTCTATTTTCTGAACCACAGACATTAATTTTGTTTCTGACAACTTCTTTCATTGCATCCATGCCGACGCGCATATAATAACGAGGATCATTACCTTGCGGATTTTCCGCAAACCAGGCTTTTACTGCGCCAGCGAAGGCTATTTTTAATTCCGTGGCAACGTTCACTTTTGTGACGCCAAGTTCAATAGTGCGACGGACAAATTCATCCGGGACATCGCTGGCACCATGCAGCACCAGTGGAATATCCACCACTTCACGAATTTCCGCCAGTCGCTGGAAATCAATCTTCGGCGTTTTGCTGTATAACCCGTGCGCCGTACCAATCGCCACCGCCAGGCTGTCGACGCCCGTTAGTTCGACAAAGCGTTTAGCTTCTTGTGGGTCGGTAAGGAACGCGCTTTCGGCGTCAACGCTCATATCATCTTCCACACCGCCCAGGCGGCCCAGTTCCGCTTCCACGCTGCAATCCTGCGAGTGGCAGAAGTCGACAACCGATTTCACCAGCTTCACGTTCTCGACAAACGGGAAGTGACTGCCGTCGATCATCGCACTGCGCACGCCGGCGTGGACTTTACGGCGAATATCATCCAGCGATTCGTGGTGGTCGAGATGCAGCGCCAGCGGCATGTTGTAGGTCGTGGAATAGGCGCTACACAGGGCGTAGATCTCTTCCAGGGCGATATGTTTAAAGGTGCCCGGCGTCCCGGCGAGGATCACCGGCGATCGCATTTCACTACATACTTCGAGGATCGCCTGGATCGTCTCGGCGTTATGAATGTTAAAGGCAGGCACTGCGTAACCATTGGCCAGGGCATCCTGTAACAGATATTTGGTGGAGATAATGCTCATAATGCGATCCTCTTATGCCTGCCACGGATGAATAATGACACCTTGCACCACACGGTTAACGGTGCCGCTGGCTGATGGGGTATCCGGCGTATTGCCCATATGCAGCGACTGCATCAGTGCAAACGTCTGAGCGTATATCAGGAAGCAAAATGCCTGCTCAACGTCGATAAAGTGACGGGACGGCGGCAGGATGATATGCGGACCCGCAGTGATAATGTCGTTGCTTTCAGAGGCGATGGCGATCACGCGCATTGCCTGGTTATCGCGGCGTAATTCTGCCAGCAGATCAAGATCATACTGACGGGTATAAGGGTGGCTGGAGACAAACACCACCACCAGCGTTTCGTCATTGACCAGCGATTTCGGGCCATGACGGAATCCGGTTGGGGAATCATAAAAGGCCGCCAGCTTACCCGCAGTCAGTTCCAGTACCTTCAACGCCGACTCGCGTGCCGCGCCTTGTAAGCCACCGCTGCCGAGATAAACGATCCGTTTCCACGGCGCGTAACCAAACAC
Source organism: Escherichia sp. KTE159 (assembly GCF_000408805.1). NCBI lineage: Bacteria > Pseudomonadati > Pseudomonadota > Gammaproteobacteria > Enterobacterales > Enterobacteriaceae > Escherichia > Escherichia sp. KTE159. The sequence continues at coordinate 3,029,236 of NZ_KE137292.1, read as the reverse complement.
ACCTTCGCTGAAATCGCCCAGCGAGGTCAGGATTACCTGGCAACGATCCGCCACGTCACGGAAGGTCTGGCTGTTGATCGTCTCTGGCGCGAAAACCGCGAGGCAACTGGCCATCATGGTGGTAATGCTGCTGGTCATCGCAAAGCCGCGATCGTGCGTTTCTGCTGGCATCAGCAGGGCAAACGCGTTGTCTCTGTTAATCGCGTTTTGATAGAGATCGCCCGCTTCGTTACAAGTGATCGGCAAGTGGTAGCACTCCGGCACAAACTGATTCGCCAGTTCCACGGCAGCGACGCTTTCCGGGCTGTTGCCGGAACGACCGAAGGAGATCAGCAGCAGAGGATGAGCTGGATTCAGGTAATCCATTGGATTAGTGACCAGATCGGTGGTCGGTACGGCGCTGAAGTTTTTTCCAGTCTGGCTGGCGAGCCATGGCGCGATGATGTCACCGATAAATGCCGAGGTTCCGGCTCCGGTCAGGATGATCCGCAGATCCTCTTTGCGCAGTAACGGTTCAAGGAAGTTATCGAGCGCAGAACGTAACGTGTCGATGTTGGTGAGCGAACGGATCCATGCGCGAGGCTGATGGCGGATCTCTTCTTCAGTCCATGTGCCGGTGGTTGCAGCAGCAGGGGTATAATTTTCTGGCATAACGCAATCCTTAGTCTGATGAACTTGACTTCAGGCGGGTAGCTTTCGCTTGCCTTTCGTTTCATTTCACTTGGTTATTTTTTTCGTTGATTAAAATTTATAGAAAAGAAACTGAAAGTTCAATGGTGAAAAAAGAAATAAAACGAAATTTGTGATCGTTGAAAGAAAAGATAAGGGAAGTGAAAGGGATTGCATGATGGTGTAAATATCAGCAATGATTGCCGGATGCGGCGTAAACGCCTTATCCGCCTGGCTGTCACCAGCCGTAGGTCGGATAAGACATCCGACATTTACGCCGCAACGACGCTCCGTAGGTCGGATAAGACGCGTCAGCGTCGCATCCGACACCGGTGCAAAGGTCAAAACAAAAGAAAGACCTTGCGGGGGGAAGTGAAAGCCAGAAAAGAAACGAAAGTGTAAAACGTCACCCACTGTCTTTTACTAACAGCGGCGGGGCGCTTACCTTATATCCCTTCCTCGACCGGACATTCTTCATGGCAGCGATCCAGCTCGTCCACCAGACTGGTCAGCCCACGGTGTCCGCACTCCAACGCCTGCACGCGAAACTCTTCGCTACTTAACCCTTCACGTTCCAGCACCATCTCCAGTAACAGTTGCAAATTGGTGCCGGTGATCACTTCACAGCCCGGTTTTTGCATCGCCAGCGTTGAAGCCACGCGAAACGGCGTGCCGCCGAGCAAATCCGTCAGAAAAACAATGCCGTCTTCACAATCCAGTTGGGCGATGGCTTCTTCAAGCTGCGATGTAAGCAGCGCGGTGCTTGAGGTTTCCGGAAAATCGATGGCGATAAACTGCGATTGCTCACCGAGAATTTGTTTCATCGCTTTTTCCATGCCGCTGGCAAATCCGCCATGCCCTGTCAAAATAATACTTAACATCTATTACCTCATTGTATTTAAAGGAAATGGCAAAATTTACCGACGATGCCGAGAACCACCGTGATTGCAATCAGGCGCAACGGACTCCAGCCGCGACGTACCAGCCAGAACATGGTCAGGGTATAGACCAGCGGTAAGAAGGCAGGCATCAGTTTGTCGATAACGTCAGCCTGCAACTTAACCACTGCGTCGCCCGCCGTGATTTCCAGAGTGGTGCTTAAACGGACATAGGTTGCAACCAGCGCGCCGATTACCGTCATCCCGACGATAGACGCCGCATGGCCGACTTTTTTGGTATTCGCTTTAATCAGCGGGATCGCCGCGACGCCCATGCGATAAGCGTAATGCGCAAGGCCAAAACGCAGACCGAGATGCACCACGTTGAACAGAACAATAAATACGACAGCGCCGAGAATAGATCCTTGCAACGCCAGACTGGCACCAATCCCGCCACAAATTGGTAGCAACGTCAGCCAGAACATCGCATCGCCAATCCCGCCCAGCGGCGCACCGACAGCAATCTTGGTGCTCTGAATACTGTTAACGTCCTGCTTGGAACGCTCCATCGCGAGGATAATGCCAATAACAAACGTCACCAGAAACGGGTGAGTATTGAAGAAACCCATATGCCCTTTCATGGCGCGCGCCAGGTCGCGTTTATTGGTGTGGATCTTTTTCAGTGCAGGTAACAGACCGTACAGCCAACCGGAAGCCTGCATACGTTCGTAGTTGAAAGAAGCCTGTAACAGCATGGAACGCCATGCGACGCGATTGATATCTTTTTTCGTTAGCTCTGCGCCAATGCTCTGATCTTCATATACGTTTTCATTGACGCCGTTCAGCAGTGTTTCTTCATTTTCGCTGACGTTCGGCAGGGTCGTTTGATTAGATGCCATCTTCAAATTCCTCTTTCTGTGCCGCAGGTTGAGTCGGTTCAGGAGATTTACGCAGCAGGTCGATCAGCGCCATCGCCAGCGCGGCGGCGGCAATAGCCAACACCGGTAACTTGAGCCAGGCGGCGGCAACGAACCCCAGGATGAAGTAAGGGATATAGACGTTTTTCATCATGATTTTCAGTAGTACGGCAAAACCGATTGCTGGCATGATGCCGCCCGCGACGCCGAGGCCGTCGATTAACCGTTGCGGCAGGACATCAATGATGGTTTTGGCATGTTCCGCACCGAAGTAAATTGGCAGGAAAGCGCAGAGAAAATAGAAGGTGCCGAGCGCCAGTAGCGCCAGATAGTTTACGCGCTCAATACCGCGCGTATCGGCATTCTCCGCCATTCGGTCGCAGCGGGACATCACACCAGACATCACCGAGAACAGGAAGGTAATCCCCATTTGTACCGCGACCGCGAAAGGTACGGCGACGCCGACCGCGACATCCGGTTTCACGCCGGTAGTGATGGCAAATGCCGTGCCGACGATAGTGCCGATAATCACGTTAGGTGGCTGTGCGCCCGCCAGTGGAGCCAGCCCCATCCACACCAGTTCCAGTGTACCGCCAGTTAAAATACCGGTATGCAGATCGCCAAGTACCAGCCCGACCAACGGCCCGAGAACCACCGGGCGGTGAATATGGGTTAAGCCGTTAAACATATCCAGGCCAGCGATAAAGGCGATAATGCCCAACGCGAATGCCTGCAACAGACTGATTTCCATGATGAATCCCTCAAAGTAATTTAAAGAGGTCCACAGCGGGTTCTGTCGGGACGCCCTGAACGAAGCATTCCACCCCTGCGGATTTCAGGTCGTTAAATGCCGCGATATCGCCCGCATCCACAGAAACCGTTTTGGCGATTTGCTGTTTGCCATTGGCGTAGTGCATATTGCCAACGTTAATGCGGTTAACCGGAACGCCACCTTTAACCAGCGTCAGGAAATCGGCTGGTGTTTTACAAACCAGCAAGATTTTCTGCCGATCAGCAGCGCGGTGGATGTTGTCGATCACTTTTTGTAGTGCCCAGAAACGCACGGCGATCCCTTCTGCCAGCACCATTTCCATCAGGTTTTGTTGTACCGGATCTTCGGCAACCTCATCATTGGCTACCAGAACCAGATTTGCCCCCGCAAATCCAACCCACTGAACGCCGACCTGACCGTGAATCAAGCGTTCATCAATCCGGCTTAAAACAATATTTGGCATAGCGTGTTCCTCGTTTTTGTTATGGCTTACTGGCCTTCACAGGCAGCGTGGTACTGCGCCAGGATGTCCTGAATATGGTTAATAATGAGTGCCCGTGGCGTTGGCTGTAGCTCGCCGGAGCGAACTTTTACGTATTGCAGCGGCAGGTACTGGCTGATGAGTGGCTGCGGAATTGGCGCATCTGCCAGGTTGCGGACCAGGTGGGCGAAAGCATCATCAATCTGCCGGTCTGGCCAGTAATAACGCACGCGATCCGAGTAACTGTAGCCGCGTGCCAGACGACGCGCGTTCCTGTCCCCGTGGTAATGGCTTTGCCAGTATTCCGGACGGTCGAGCATCACGTTTTCCAGTACCTGACGCAGACCAGAACAGGCTTTTGCTGGCACCAGTTCTTCTTCGATAGCCGCCAGAGAAAACAGGGCTTCACGTAGGGCGAAGGTCAGCGCCGGGCCAACTTTCAGAATGGCAAAGTGGTCAATGACCAACTGGCGCAGCGATTGCGGTGTTTGATAATCGGTAGAATGAGCTTCGAAAATCAGTGTTTCGTAGTTTTCGACCATCTGACTTAAGGCGATCGCTTTTGCAGGCTGATAATCAATAACGTTGGTGTGATCGAATTCGACGCCGGGTTGTACCACCAGCGCAATAATACGTGGCCAGATGGCATTCAGACCTTGCTTTTCAAAAGCATGACGATGGGCTTCCAGCGTGGTGCGGGCGGCATCCGGTGTAGTCACTGCCAGTTCGCTTAAGGTTTCATGTGCGCCGCCAGGAACCGGAACTTCAGTTCCAATGACATACACCAGATCGGCCTCGCCAAAGTGTTCACGGCAGGTTTCTTCCGCCACTTTCGCCAGGCGAGCGGCGCGTTCAGCAACGATGTCATCGGTTAAGGGGATCGGATCGCCCTGACAGGACATGCTGCAATCAAGGTGAATTTTTTTGAATCCCGCCGTGACGTAGCTTTTTATCAAATCATCGGCATTAGCCATCGCCTGGGTTGCGGGCAGGTTTTGCCAGCGGTTAGGTCCCAGATGATCGCCACCGAGAATTAGCATGTCTTGTGGGAAATTCAGCGAGTCGGCAAGCTGGCAAACAAAGCCGCGAAAATCGGCAGGCGTCATTCCGGTATAACCGCCGAACTGATCCACCTGATTGGACGTTGCTTCAATCAGTAGTGGCGTTTGGTTTGAGAAGGCGTAGCGGATGGCAGCTTCCAGCACCAGCGGATGTGCGGAACAAACGGCATAAATCCCATTTGTTTTGCCCCCTTTGTGCTGCCTCACCATTTCTGTCAGATGTTTCACTTTCCTCTCCAGTTTAGATTACTGCAACCTTGATCTTTCGTTTTGTTTCAATTGATACTGCGTCATGGTGAGATAAAAATAAAACGAAAGATAATAGTTTTCTGATCTGATTCACAAAAGAAACATAATGAAAGCTTCTGAAACGAGGGGCGCTTGCGTCAATGGGCAATGTGGGCTTGCATTTGGTTAATAGAAAGGCGTTAATAAGCAAAACGAAATGAAACGAAAGTTTTACGAAAGGACTTACTATGAGTAATACCGACGCTTCAGGCGAGAAGCGAGTAACAGGCACCAGTGAGAGACGAGAACAGATCATTCAGCGCCTGCGGCAGCAAGGAAGTGTGCAAGTTAATGATCTATCGGCATTGTACGGCGTTTCTACGGTGACGATCCGTAACGATCTGGCATTTCTGGAAAAGCAGGGGATCGCCGTGCGTGCTTATGGTGGCGCGTTGATCTGCGATAGCACGACACCGTCAGTCGAACCTTCGGTGGAAGATAAAAGTGCGCTCAACACTGCGATGAAACGCAGCGTTGCGAAAGCTGCTGTTGAGCTGATTAAGCCTGGCCATCGCGTGATCCTCGACTCCGGAACCACAACCTTTGAGATTGCCCGTCTGATGCGCAAGCATACTGACGTGATTGCGATGACCAACGGTATGAACGTGGCTAATGCTTTGCTGGAAGCTGAGGGCGTTGAGCTACTGATGACCGGCGGGCATTTGCGCCGTCAGTCACAATCTTTTTATGGCGATCAGGCTGAACAATCGCTGCAAAATTACCACTTCGACATGCTGTTTCTCGGTGTAGATGCTATCGATCTGGAGCGCGGCGTCAGTACGCACAATGAAGATGAAGCCCGTTTGAACCGCCGGATGTGCGAAGTTGCGGAACGGATCATCGTGGTCACTGATTCCAGTAAGTTCAATCGCTCCAGTTTACATAAGATCATTGATACCCAGCGGATCGATATGATCATTGTCGATGAAGGCATTCCTGCGGATAGTCTGGAAGGGCTACGAAAGGCCGGGGTTGAGGTGATTCTGGTCGGGGAGAATGCGTCTTCGCTATGACTTACTATGCCCGATAAACGTGTGCCATCGGGCATAATACAAATTGAGTTATCAAGTCACCGGTGCCGGGTTAAACACCGCCAGTTGGTTATGCAGTCCCCATTGGTCTGAGAAGGTTTTCTTCTTCCCGCTGGCAACGTCGAGAATAAAGTGGAACAGTTTCCAGCCCACCTCTTCAATCGTCTCTTCGCCGGTGGCGATGGTGCCCGCATTAATATCCATCAAATCAAACCAACGGTTCGCCAGTTCAGTGCGGGTTGCCATTTTAATGACCGGCACTGCCATCAGGCCGTAAGGTGTGCCGCGACCGGTCGTAAATACTTGAACGGTAATTCCTGAAGCCACCTGTTGGGTGCCACAGACAAAGTCGCTGGCTGGCGTCGCGGCGTAAATTAATCCACGTTTGGTCGGACGCTGCCCTGGCGACAGCACTTCTACAATCGCGCTTTTACCTGATTTGGCAATGGAGCCGAGAGCCTTCTCCACGACGTTTGCCAGACCGCCTTTTTTGTTTCCCGGCGAAGGGTTGGCGCTGCGGTCGGTTTTCCCCATATTGAGATAGTTGTCGTACCATTCCATCTCTTCCAGCAGACGCTTACCGACCTCTTCGTTAACGGCGCGCGGCGTCAGCAGATGAATGGCGTCGCGTACTTCCGTCACTTCCGAGAACATCACCGTTGCACCACAACGCACCAGCAGATCAGACGCATAGCCAACCGCCGGATTGGCTGTCACGCCAGAAAACGCATCGCTGCCGCCGCACTGCATACCAACAACCAGTTCTGAAGCCGGGCAGGTTTCTCGCTGACGTTGATTCAGCTTGTGCAGATGGCGTTCGGCAACCTGCAAAATATCCTCAACCATTGACTGAAAACCGACATGCTTTTCATCCTGCAAGCTGACAATACTGGCGCTTTCCAGTGGAATAGCCTGCACATCGTCCGTACCGACCAGCAGGCGCTCTGGTTGCAATTTCTCGCATCCGAGGCCAATCACCATCACCTCGCCGCCAAAGTTTGGGTTCAGCGAAATGTTGTGAATGGTTCGAATAGGCACCACCGCCGCTGGGGCATTAATCGCCACGCCACAGCCGTACAGGTGATTCAGCCCCACCACACCATCGACGTTCGGGTATTTCGGCAGCAGGTCGCGCTCAATAATTTTCACCACGTAATCGACGACGCCAGCCACACAATGCACGCTGGTCGTGATGCCGAGCAGGTTCTTGGTGCCCACACTGCCATCGGCATTGCGATAGCCTTCAAAGGTATAACCTTCCAGCGGAGGTAAAGGTTCCGGCACTTTGGTTGCCAGAGGCAAAGTATGTAAGGGGGGCGCTTCAGGCAGAACCACCATCGATTCATCGATCCAGCTTCCACGTGGGATGGCGCGCATGGCGTAACCAATCACTTCGCCATAACGAATAATTTCGCCATCAGCAGGAATGTCGATCAATGCGACTTTATGCCCCTGGGGAATATGCTCAATTAATTCCAGGCCGTCCGGAAAACGCGTTCCTGCTTTCAGGCCATTATCATTAACAATAATTGCCACATTATCTGTGTCATGAACTTTTATATAAAACGCAGTCGGCGTTTCTTGTCTTATTTCGATATTGGCCATTGTTCAATATTCTCCAGCCAGGGGGATATAAAAATGAGCATTAGATCTCATTTAAAAATAAATAACTTCATTAGGTGAAATAAGAATGTCAGGAGTTTAACGGTAGAAATGTGATCAATGTCAATCATTTCAGGGATTGCGACGCTACCCGGCAAGGCAAAGCGTAAATCTGTGCTTTAGCGCGCAATGTTATGTGCATATGCTCAAAATAATATTTAAATTACATTATTTAAGTTCGCATTTGCACAATGATTATTATTACCCCGCTGCTTATACTAATTCACGAGGCCATTGTCATAACTATATGAATGGAACTCATAAATAATACCTTCCCAATAATAAAAATCAACATAAGTACCCGAGGTAAATAAAATGATTCTGGACACCATTGAAGAAAAAAAGAAAAGCGTGCATACCCGCTATTTAATATTATTTATTATTTTTATTGTGACAGCCGTTAACTATGCCGACCGTGCAACGCTGTCGATTGCCGGTACTGAAGTAGCAAAAGAACTGCAATTAAGCACGGTTTCGATGGGGTACATTTTCTCCGCTTTTGGCTGGGCCTATCTGCTAATGCAAATCCCTGGCGGCTGGCTGCTGGATAAGTTTGGATCGAAGAAAGTTTACACTTACAGCCTCTTTTTCTGGTCGCTGTTTACCTTCCTGCAAGGCTTTGTCGATATGTTCCCTATTGCCTGGGCAGGGATCTCCATGTTCTTCATGCGCTTTATGTTGGGCTTCTCGGAAGCGCCGTCATTCCCGGCGAACGCCCGTATTGTTGCCGCCTGGTTCCCGACTAAAGAACGTGGAACAGCTTCCGCCATCTTTAACTCGGCGCAATATTTCTCGCTGGCGCTCTTTTCGCCGCTGCTTGGCTGGCTGACTTTCGCCTGGGGCTGGGAGCACGTCTTTACCGTTATGGGGGGGATTGGTTTTGTACTAACGGCGCTGTGGATTAAGTTGATTCATAACCCGACAGACCATCCGCGCATGTCTGCGGAAGAGTTGAAGTTTATCTCCGAAAATGGTGCGGTGGTCGATATGGATCACAAAAAGCCAGGCGGTGCGACAGCAAGCGGTCCTAAGCTGCATTACATCAAGCAATTGCTCTCTAACCGCATGATGCTGGGGGTATTTTTCGGGCAATATTTTATCAACACCATCACCTGGTTCTTCCTCACCTGGTTCCCGATTTATCTGGTACAGGAAAAGGGGATGTCGATTCTGAAAGTCGGCCTGGTTGCGTCGATTCCGGCATTGTGTGGATTTGCTGGCGGCGTGCTTGGGGGTGTCTTCTCGGATTATCTGATCAAACGCGGTTTGTCACTGACTCTGGCACGTAAGCTACCAATTGTGCTGGGAATGTTGCTGGCTTCCACCATCATCTTATGTAACTACACCAACAACACCACGCTAGTGGTCATGCTGATGGCGTTAGCCTTCTTTGGCAAAGGATTTGGCGCACTGGGCTGGCCGGTGGTTTCCGATACCGCACCGAAAGAGATTGTTGGCCTCTGCGGTGGCGTCTTTAACGTCTTTGGCAATGTCGCCTCCATTGTCACTCCACTGGTGATTGGTTACCTGGTTAGTGAACTGCATTCCTTCAATGCGGCGCTGGTATTTGTGGGATGTTCGGCGCTGATGGCAATGGTCTGCTACCTCTTCGTGGTTGGTGACATTAAACGTATGGAATTGCAGAAATAAGCAAAGGTATAAGCGATGAATAACGATATTTTCCCCAATAAGTTCAAAGCCGCGTTGGCTGCGAAACAGGTACAGATTGGCTGCTGGTCAGCACTTTCTAACCCGATCAGCACTGAAGTTCTTGGTTTGGCTGGCTTTGACTGGCTGGTGCTGGATGGTGAACATGCGCCAAACGATATTTCCACGTTCATCCCGCAGTTGATGGCGTTGAAAGGTAGCGCCAGTGCGCCAGTAGTGAGGGTGCCGACCAACGAACCGGTGATTATTAAGCGCCTGTTAGATATCGGTTTTTACAACTTCCTGATCCCCTTTGTCGAAACGGAAGAAGACGCGGTACAGGCGGTAGCATCAACGCGTTATCCACCAGAAGGTATTCGCGGCGTCTCCGTTTCTCATCGCGCCAATATGTTTGGCACCGTACCGGACTATTTCGCCCGGTCGAATAAGAACATCGCCATTCTGGCGCAAATCGAAAGCCAGCAGGGCGTCGATAACGTTGACGCCATCGCTGCGACCGAAGGCGTTGATGGCATTTTCGTTGGCCCCAGCGATTTGGCGGCGGCATTAGGTCATCTCGGCAATGCGTCACATCCGGAGGTACAAAAAGCGATTCAACATATTTTCAACCGCGCCAGCGCTTACGGTAAACCCAGTGGCATCCTCGCGCCAGTTGAAGCCGATGCACGCCGTTATCTGGAATGGGGTGCCACATTTGTCGCTGTCGGCAGCGACCTCGGTATTTTCCGCTCCGCCACGCAGAAACTGGCAGATGCCTTTAAAAAATAACGACCACCGCAACAAGAGAGATAATTGATATGACTATGAAAGTTGGTTTTATTGGCCTGGGTATTATGGGTAAACCAATGAGTAAAAACCTTCTGAAAGCAGGTTACTCGCTGGTGGTTTCTGACCGTAATCCAGAAGCTATCGCTGACGTGATTACCGCAGGCGCAGAAACCGCGTCTACGGCTAAAGCCATCGCTGAACAGTGCGATGTCATCATTACCATGCTGCCAAACTCTCCGCACGTGAAAGAGGTGGCGCTGGGGGAAAATGGCATCATTGAAGGTGCAAAACCAGGGACGGTATTAATCGATATGAGTTCAATCGCTCCGCTGGCAAGCCGTGAAATCAGCGAAGCACTGAAAGCGAAAGGTATTGATATGCTGGACGCCCCGGTGAGCGGCGGTGAACCGAAAGCCATCGATGGCACCCTGTCAGTGATGGTGGGTGGCGACAAAGCTATTTTCGACAAATACTATGACTTGATGAAAGCGATGGCGGGATCCGTTGTATATACCGGAGAAATCGGTGCAGGCAACGTCACCAAACTGGCAAACCAGGTCATTGTAGCGCTGAATATTGCGGCGATGTCAGAAGCGTTAACGCTGGCAACCAAAGCGGGCGTTAATCCTGATCTGGTTTATCAGGCGATTCGTGGTGGGCTGGCGGGAAGTACTGTACTCGATGCAAAAGCGCCGATGGTGATGGACAGGAATTTCAAGCCGGGCTTCCGTATCGATCTGCATATTAAGGATCTGGCAAATGCGCTGGATACCTCCCATGACGTTGGTGCGCAATTGCCGCTGACCGCAGTGGTCATGGAGATGATGCAGGCGCTGCGTGCCGATGGGCTGGGAACAGCAGACCACAGCGCTCTGGCGTGCTACTACGAAAAACTGGCGAAAGTCGAAGTCACTCGCGAGTGACTTCGTGCCCGGATGGCGTGGTGCAATCCGGGCTGGGAGCCAGGCCGAATAAGAGAAACGCCCTCCGGCGTCATGTGGTAACAGGCAAAGATATGAAAATCGTAATCGCCCCAGATTCTTACAAAGAAAGTTTATCTGCCAGCGAGGTTGCGCAGGCGATAGAAAAGGGATTTCGGGAAATTTTTCCTGATGCACACTATGTTTCTGTTCCCGTTGCTGATGGCGGTGAAGGAACGGTGGAAGCGATGATTGCTGCCACTCAGGGGACCGAACGTCAAGCCTGGGTTACGGGGCCGCTGGGTGAGAAGGTGAATGCCTGTTGGGGGATCTCTGGCGACGGTAAAACCGCGTTTATTGAAATGGCGGCGGCCAGTGGGCTGGCGTTGGTTCCAGCGGAAAAGCGTGATCCGTTGGTGACCACTTCTCGTGGTACGGGTGAGTTAATCTTGCAGGCGCTGGAGAGTGGCGCAACCACTATTATTATCGGCATTGGCGGCAGTGCTACCAATGATGGCGGCGCGGGAATGGTGCAGGCGCTGGGAGCGAAGTTAAGCGATGCCAGTGGTAATGAAATCGGCTTTGGTGGCGGCAGCCTCAATACCCTGAATACCATTGATATCTCTGGCCTTGATCCACGCTTAAAGGATTGTACGATTCGCGTCGCCTGCGATGTCACCAATCCGCTGGTGGGCGACAGCGGCGCGTCACGTATCTTTGGCCCGCAGAAAGGGGCTAATGAAGCCACGATTGTTGAGCTGGACAAGAATCTCTCTCACTATGCTGATGTCATCAAAAAATCGCTGTATGTTGATGTGAAAGACGTCCCCGGATCTGGTGCTGCGGGCGGTATGGGGGCGGCGCTAATGGCGTTTCTTGGTGCAGAGCTAAAGAGCGGCATTGAGATTGTGACTACGGCGTTGAATCTGGAAGAACATATTCACGATTGTACGTTGGTGATCACCGGAGAAGGGCGCATTGATAGCCAGAGTATCCACGGCAAAGTACCGATTGGCGTAGCGAACGTCGCGAAGAAATACCATAAACCGGTAATTGGTATTGCAGGGAGTCTGACGAAGGATGTCGGCGTTGTGCATCAGCACGGCATCGATGCCGTATTCAGCGTGTTGAACAGCATTGTTACCCTGGATGAAGCTTTCAGCGGGGCTTATGACAATATTTACCGCGCTTCACGCAATATCGCCGCCACACTGGCGATTGGAATGCGCAGTGCGGGGTGACAAGGGCGTGCAAACCCTCTATACTTCGCGCCGAAGCTGACCAGACAGTCGCCGCTTCGTCGTCGTCCTCTTCGGGGGAGACGGGCGGAGGGGAGGAAAGTCCGGGCTCCATAGGGCAGGGTGCCAGGTAACGCCTGGGGGGGAAACCCACGACCAGTGCAACAGAGAGCAAACCGCCGATGGCCCACGCAAGTGGGATCAGGTAAGGGTGAAAGGGTGCGGTAAGAGCGCACCGCGCGGCTGGTAACAGTCCGTGGCACGGTAAACTCCACCCGGAGCAAGGCCAAATAGGGGTTCATAAGGTACGGCCCGTACTGAACCCGGGTAGGCTGCTTGAGCCAGTGAGCGATTGCTGGCCTAGATGAATGACTGTCCACGACAGAACCCGGCTTATCGGTCAGTTTCACCTGATTTAACAAAGCCCGTCAGTGCAAGCTGGCGGGTTTTTTCTTTTTGGG
>NZ_KE137292.1:3003794-3016292 GCF_000408805.1 Escherichia sp. KTE159 | reverse complement strand
GGAAGATGAATGACTGTCCACGACGCTATACCCAAAAGAACGCGGCCTGTTGGTTTAATATAAACACTCTTTTTAGCCATCCTGTGGTCTATGCTGATAACTTACTTCGAATAGCAATTATTAGTTTTGTGATCCTCAACACAAAATGCTATTCGGTAACCGTAAAACAAGAATAAATCGTGGGAAACGATTGCGTTCACAAAATGACGTCCTGCCATTGAGAGGAAAAATGACGTTAATCAATTGTTTTGTTTGTTTAATATATGTTTATTGAGTTTTAAGTCTTTGCTATGATCAATGTTTCATCTTCAACAAATAGCGCAAAAAAATGTGATGTGCCGCATTATTTATCTATGAAAACGATTTATTTATAATAAAATTTGATAACTTGCGCATTAAATTTAACTTAAAATTCGTCTGCGAAATACACGGTAATTGATTGAAATATCGTCTAAGCGCATTTTCTAATAAGAAAAATCAAGCGTGTTGTTATCGCCATAAAATATGGTTATCCCCCCTTATTTTTTTGATAAAAGTCAGGCTTTGTGTTGATTTTTATTGTCTAACTCATTGATATTAAATGGTTATATCGCTTTAAGGATTTACCTGGAAAACTATTGGAAGTTAATTTGTGAGTGGTCGCACATATCCTGTTCATTCCATTTTGATACAATTCATTCCGTCAATGAGGTAATTAACGCAGGTTGTTATGAGCACTATTCTTCTTCCTAAAACGCAACACCTGGTAGTCTTTCAGGAAGTCATCAGAAGTGGCTCTATTGGATCGGCTGCAAAAGAATTAGGGTTAACTCAACCAGCGGTAAGTAAAATCATTAACGATATTGAAGATTATTTTGGCGTTGAATTAGTCGTTCGGAAAAATACCGGCGTAACGCTGACACCTGCTGGTCAATTGTTGCTCTCTCGTTCCGAATCCATTACCCGCGAAATGAAAAATATGGTTAATGAGATTAGCGGTATGTCCACTGAGGCTGTAGTGGAAGTCTCATTTGGTTTTCCATCGCTGATTGGCTTTACCTTTATGTCCGGGATGATCAACAAATTCAAAGAGGTGTTCCCGAAAGCGCAGGTCTCAATGTATGAAGCGCAACTGTCTTCGTTCTTACCGGCTATCCGCGATGGGCGCCTGGATTTTGCGATAGGTACGTTAAGTGCAGAAATGAAGCTTCAGGATTTGCATGTTGAGCCGCTGTTCGAATCAGAATTCGTGCTGGTTGCCGGTAAGTCCCGAACATGCACCGGCACCACCACGCTGGAGTCTTTGAAGAACGAACAGTGGGTGTTGCCACAAACGAATATGGGATACTACAGCGAGCTACTCACCACGCTACAAAGAAATGGCATCAGTATTGAAAACATCGTTAAAACCGACTCGGTCGTCACCATTTATAATCTTGTTCTCAATGCTGATTTCTTAACCGTTATTCCCTGCGATATGACTTCACCTTTTGGTTCTAATCAATTTATTACTATTCCGGTTGAGGAAACGTTGCCGGTGGCACGATATGCCGCAGTATGGTCAAAAAATTATCGTATCAAAAAAGCAGCATCAGTTTTGGTGGAATTAGCTAAAGAGTATTCATCTTATAATGGGTGTCGACGAAGGCAATTAATAGAAGTTGGTTAGTTATTTGTTTTTTATTTAAACATGAATAATCCACCTGTATTTTTACAGGTGTTGGTTACGGTTACCTACAAATTTAATTCAGGCGAAGAGGTTTTATAATGCATATTACATACGATCTGCCGGTTGCTATTGATGACATTATTGAAGCAAAACAACGTCTGGCTGGGCGAATTTATAAAACAGGCATGCCTCGCTCTAACTACTTTAGTGAACGTTGCAAAGGTGAAATATTCCTGAAGTTTGAAAACATGCAGCGTACTGGTTCATTTAAAATTCGAGGTGCATTTAATAAATTAAGCTCCTTAACCGATGCCGAGAAACGCAAGGGGGTAGTGGCCTGTTCGGCGGGCAACCATGCACAAGGGGTTTCGCTTTCCTGTGCGATGCTGGGGATTGATGGTAAAGTCGTGATGCCGAAAGGCGCGCCAAAATCCAAAGTTGCGGCAACGTGTGACTACTCCGCTGAAGTCGTACTGCATGGCGATAACTTCAACGATACCATCGCCAAAGTAAGTGAAATTGTCGAAACGGAAGGTCGCATCTTTATTCCCCCTTATGATGATCCGAAAGTCATTGCCGGCCAGGGAACGATTGGTCTGGAAATTATGGAAGATCTCTATGATGTCGATAACGTAATTGTACCAATTGGCGGTGGTGGTTTAATTGCCGGTATTGCAGTGGCGATTAAATCTATTAACCCAACTATCCGTGTTATTGGTGTGCAGTCAGAAAACGTTCATGGTATGGCGGCTTCTTTCCACTCGGGAGAAATAACCACGCACCGAACTACCGGCACCCTGGCGGATGGTTGTGATGTCGCTCGCCCGGGTAATTTAACTTACGAAATCGTTCGTGAATTAGTCGATGATATCGTGCTGGTTAGCGAAGACGAAATCAGAAACAGTATGATTGCCTTAATTCAGCGCAATAAAGTCGTCACCGAAGGCGCGGGCGCTCTGGCATGTGCTGCATTATTAAGCGGTAAATTAGACCAATATATTCAAAACAGAAAAACCGTCAGTATTATTTCCGGCGGTAATATCGATCTTTCCCGCGTCTCTCAAATCACCGGTTTCGTTGGCGCTTAATTAATTCGTTGAGGATAGGATATGAGTACTTCAGATAGCATTGTATCCAGCCAGACAAAACAATCGTCATGGCGTAAATCAGATACCACATGGACGTTAGGTTTGTTTGGCACGGCAATCGGCGCCGGGGTGCTGTTCTTCCCTATCCGCGCAGGTTTTGGCGGACTAATTCCGATTCTGCTGATGTTGGTATTGGCATACCCAATCGCGTTTTATTGTCACCGGGCGCTGGCGCGTCTGTGCCTTTCCGGCTCTAACCCTTCCGGCAACATTACGGAAACGGTGGAAGAGCATTTTGGTAAAACCGGCGGCGTGGTCATTACGTTCCTGTATTTCTTCGCGATTTGCCCACTGCTGTGGATTTATGGCGTTACCATTACCAACACCTTTATGACTTTCTGGGAAAACCAGCTCGGCTTTGCGCCACTGAATCGCGGCTTTGTGGCGCTGTTCCTGCTGCTGTTGATGGCCTTCGTCATCTGGTTTGGTAAGGATCTGATGGTTAAAGTAATGAGCTACCTGGTATGGCCGTTTATCGCCAGCCTGGTGCTGATTTCTCTGTCGCTGATCCCTTACTGGAACTCTGCGGTTATCGATCAAGTTGATCTCGGTGCGCTGTCGTTAACGGGTCATGATGGCATTCTGATCACCGTCTGGTTGGGGATTTCCATTATGGTCTTCTCCTTTAACTTCTCGCCAATCGTCTCTTCCTTCGTGGTTTCTAAACGTGAAGAGTATGAGAAAGATTTTGGACGCGACTTCACCGAGCGTAAATGTTCACAAATTATCTCTCGTGCCAGCATGTTGATGGTTGCGGTAGTGATGTTCTTCGCCTTTAGCTGCCTGTTTACTCTTTCTCCGGCGAATATGGCGGAAGCGAAAGCGCAGAATATTCCGGTACTTTCTTATCTGGCTAACCACTTTGCGTCCATGACCGGCACCAAAACGACGTTCGCTATTACGCTGGAATATGCGGCTTCCATCATCGCACTGGTGGCTATCTTCAAATCTTTCTTCGGTCACTATTTGGGGACGCTGGAAGGTCTGAACGGTCTGATTCTGAAGTTCGGTTATAAAGGTGACAAAACCAAAGTGTCGCTGGGTAAACTGAATACTATCAGCATGATCTTCATCATGGGCTCTACCTGGGTTGTCGCCTACGCCAACCCGAACATTCTGGACCTGATTGAAGCGATGGGTGCGCCGATTATTGCCTCACTGCTGTGCCTGTTGCCGATGTACGCCATTCGTAAAGCGCCGTCTCTGGCGAAATACCGTGGTCGTCTGGATAACGTGTTTGTCACCGTGATTGGTCTGCTGACCATCCTGAACATCGTATACAAACTGTTTTAATCTGTAACTCAGGATGAGAAAAGAGATGAATGAATATCCGGTTGTTTTAGTTATTAACTGTGGTTCGTCTTCAATTAAGTTTTCTGTGCTGGATACCTCAGACTGTGAAGTATTAATGTCAGGTATTGCCGATGGTATTAACTCGGAAAATGCATTCTTATCCGTAAATGGAGGAGAGCCAGCACCGCTGGCTCACCACAGCTACGAAGGTGCATTGAAGGCAATTGCATTTGAACTGGAAAAACGGAATTTAAATGACAGAGTGGCCTTAATTGGCCACCGTATCGCCCACGGCGGCAGTATTTTTACCGAGTCCGCCATTATTACCGATGAGGTCATTGATAATATCCGCCGTGTTTCCCCGCTTGCACCGCTGCATAATTACGCCAATTTAAGTGGTATTGAATCGGCACAGCAATTATTTCCAGGTGTAACTCAGGTGGCGGTATTTGATACCAGCTTCCATCAGACAATGGCTCCAGAGGCTTATTTATATGGCCTGCCGTGGAAATATTACGAAGAGCTTGGCGTGCGTCGTTATGGCTTCCACGGAACCTCGCACCGCTACGTTTCTCAGCGCGCCTATTCGCTGCTGGATCTGGCGGAAGATGACTCCGGTCTGGTGGTCGCGCATCTTGGCAATGGTGCATCTATCTGTGCAGTTCGCAATGGTCAGAGCGTGGATACCTCAATGGGAATGACGCCGCTGGAAGGGTTGATGATGGGCACGCGCAGTGGTGATGTTGACTTCGGTGCGATGTCCTGGGTGGCGAGTCAAACCAACCAGAGCCTGGGCGACCTGGAACGCGTGGTAAATAAAGAGTCGGGATTATTAGGTATTTCCGGTCTTTCTTCCGACTTGCGCGTACTGGAAAAAGCCTGGCATGAAGGCCATGAGCGTGCACAACTGGCAATTAAAACCTTTGTTCACCGAATTGCCCGCCATATTGCCGGACACGCTGCCTCATTACATCGCCTGGATGGAATTATATTCACCGGTGGAATAGGAGAGAACTCAAGTTTAATTCGTCGTTTGGTTATGGAACATTTAGCTGTATTAGGAGTAGAGATTGATACAGAAATGAATAATCGATCTAACTCTTACGGTGAACGAATTATTTCCAGTGAAAATGCTAGCGTAATTTGCGCCGTTATTCCGACCAACGAAGAAAAAATGATTGCCTTAGATGCGATTCATTTAGGCAAAGTAAACGCCCCCGCAGAATTTGCATAATTTAGTTGAAGTATTGTAGAGAGATTATTTTTCATGAAGGTAGATATCGATACCAGCGATAAGCTGTACGCCGACGCATGGCTTGGCTTTAAAGGTACGGACTGGAAAAACGAAATTAATGTCCGCGATTTTATTCAACACAACTATACACCTTATGAAGGGGATGAATCTTTCCTTGCCGAAGCAACGCCTGCAACCACGGCGTTGTGGGAAAAAGTAATGGAGGGCATTCGTATCGAAAACGCGACTCACGCGCCGTTAGATTTCGATACCAATATTGCCACCACCATTACCGCTCATGATGCGGGATATATTGATCAGCCGCTGGAAAAAATAGTGGGTCTGCAAACGGATGCGCCGTTAAAACGCGCGCTGCATCCGTTCGGTGGCATTAATATGATTAAAAGTTCATTCCACGCGTATGGCCGTGAAATGGACAGCGAATTTGAGTACATCTTTACCGATCTGCGTAAAACCCATAACCAGGGTGTATTTGATGTTTATTCACCGGATATGCTGCGCTGCCGTAAATCTGGGGTACTGACCGGTTTGCCGGACGGTTATGGTCGCGGACGTATTATCGGAGACTATCGCCGCGTGGCGTTGTACGGCATCAGCTATCTGGTGCGTGAACGCGAACTGCAATTTGCCGATCTTCAGTCTCGTCTGGAAAAAGGCGAAGATCTGGAAGCCACTATCCGTCTGCGTGAAGAACTGGCAGAACATCGTCGTGCGCTGTTACAGATTCAGGAAATGGCAGCGAAATATGGCTTTGACATTTCCCGTCCGGCGCAAAATGCGCAGGAAGCGGTGCAATGGCTCTATTTCGCCTACCTGGCGGCGGTGAAATCGCAAAACGGTGGTGCGATGTCTCTTGGTCGTACCGCGTCGTTCCTCGATATCTACATTGAACGCGACTTTAAAGCCGGTGTGCTCAATGAGCAGCAGGCGCAGGAACTGATCGACCACTTCATCATGAAGATCCGCATGGTGCGCTTCTTGCGTACACCAGAATTTGATTCGCTGTTCTCCGGCGATCCAATCTGGGCTACGGAAGTGATCGGCGGGATGGGGCTGGATGGCCGCACACTGGTGACCAAAAACTCCTTCCGTTATCTGCATACCCTGCACACTATGGGGCCAGCACCGGAACCTAACCTGACTATTCTGTGGTCGGAAGCGCTGCCGATTGCCTTCAAAAAATATGCGGCGCAAGTGTCTATCGTCACCTCTTCCTTGCAGTATGAAAACGACGATCTGATGCGCACTGACTTCAACAGCGACGATTACGCGATTGCCTGCTGCGTCAGCCCAATGGTGATTGGTAAGCAGATGCAGTTCTTCGGCGCACGCGCTAACCTGGCGAAAACATTGCTGTATGCAATCAACGGCGGGATGGACGAGAAGCTGAAGATTCAGGTGGGCCCGAAAATGGCTCCGCTGATGGACGACGTGCTGGACTACGACAAAGTGATGGATAACCTCGACCACTTCATGGACTGGCTGGCGGTGCAGTACATCAGCGCGCTGAACCTCATCCACTACATGCATGACAAGTACAGCTACGAAGCCTCGCTGATGGCACTGCACGATCGTGATGTTTATCGCACGATGGCATGCGGGATTGCTGGCTTGTCGGTGGCGACGGACTCCTTGTCCGCAATTAAATATGCTCGCGTGAAACCGATTCGTGACGAAAACGGCCTGGCGGTGGACTTCGAAATTGACGGTGAATATCCGCAGTACGGCAACAACGACGAGCGCGTAGACAGTATTGCCTGCGACCTGGTTGAACGCTTTATGAAGAAAATTAAAGCGCTACCAACCTATCGTAACGCCGTGCCGACCCAGTCGATTCTGACGATCACCTCAAACGTCGTGTATGGACAGAAGACAGGTAACACGCCGGACGGTCGTCGTGCGGGTACTCCGTTTGCCCCTGGCGCTAACCCGATGCACGGTCGTGACCGCAAAGGGGCCGTGGCTTCGCTGACCTCTGTGGCGAAACTGCCGTTCACCTACGCCAAAGACGGTATTTCGTACACCTTCTCAATTGTCCCTGCGGCGTTGGGCAAAGAAGATCCGGTACGCAAAACCAACCTTGTCGGTCTGCTGGATGGCTATTTCCACCACGAAGCGGATATCGAAGGCGGTCAACATCTCAACGTCAACGTTATGAACCGGGAAATGTTGTTGGATGCCATCGAGCACCCGGAAAAATACCCTAACCTGACAATCCGTGTCTCTGGCTACGCTGTGCGCTTCAACGCGCTGACCCGTGAACAGCAACAGGATGTGATTTCACGTACCTTTACCCAGGCGCTCTGACGCCGGAGGATGTATGAAAAAAATTATCGAAACGCAACGTGCCCCGGGGGCAATCGGCCCTTATGTTCAGGGTGTGGATTTAGGCAGCATGGTCTTCACTTCCGGGCAAATTCCGGTTTGCCCGCAGAGCGGCGAGATCCCGGCTGATGTGAAAGATCAGGCACGTTTAAGCCTGCAAAACGTCAAAGAGATTGTTGTCGCTGCCGGTTTGTCCGTGGGCGATATCGTCAAGATGACGGTATTTATCACCGATCTGAACGACTTCGCCACCATCAATGAAGTCTATAAGCAGTTCTTTGATGAGCATCAGGCGACCTACCCGACCCGTAGCTGCGTGCAGGTCGCGCGTTTGCCGAAAGATGTGAAGCTGGAAATCGAAGCTATCGCAGTACGTAGCGTGTAAAGCCCGGAGTGGGGCGGCCGCAGAGTCGTCCCACTCCTCTTCACAGAGTGGCAATCCGAGAGTGTGGTTATGATTAGTGCATTCGATATTTTCAAAATTGGTATTGGTCCCTCCAGTTCGCATACCGTGGGGCCAATGAATGCTGGAAAAAGTTTTATCGATCGGCTGGTAAGTAGTGGTTTATTAACCGCAACGAGCCACATTGTGGTCGATCTTTACGGGTCGTTGTCACTGACGGGCAAAGGCCATGCCACGGATATCGCTATCATCATGGGACTGGCAGGGAACAGTCCGCAGGATGTTGTTATTGATGAGATCCCTGCATTTATTGAACTTGTGACGCGCAGTAGTCGACTCCCGGTGGCGGCAGGCGCACATGTGGTTGATTTTCCTGTAGCAAAAAACATTATTTTTCATCCGGAAATGTTGCCGCGTCATGAGAACGGAATGCGGATTACTGCCTGGAAAGGGCAGAAAGAACTCTTAAGCAAAACCTATTATTCTGTCGGCGGCGGTTTTATTGTTGAAGACGAACACTTCGGCCTGACGCATGATGTCGAAATGCCAGTACCTTATGACTTCCATTCGGCAGGCGAACTGCTGAAAATGTGTGATTACAATGGGCTGTCTATTTCTGGTCTGATGATGCAAAACGAACTGGCGTTGCGCAGCAAAGCGGAAATTGACGCTGGTTTTGCGCGTATCTGGCAGGTGATGTCTGACGGTATTGAACGCGGCATGAACACCGAAGGCGTATTGCCTGGCCCGCTTAATGTCCCACGCCGGTCGGTGGCGCTGCGCCGCTTGCTGCTTTCTAGTGACAATATCTCTAACGATCCAATGAATGTGATCGACTGGATCAATATGTTTGCTCTGGCGGTCAGTGAAGAAAACGCCGCTGGTGGACGTGTAGTGACGGCACCCACTAACGGCGCTTGCGGTATTATTCCGGCGGTGCTGGCCTATTACGATAAATTCCGCCGTCCGCTCAATGAGCGCTCTATCGCTCGTTTTCTACTGGCGGCTGGTGCTATCGGCGCGCTATATAAAATGAATGCCTCCATTTCCGGTGCGGAAGTGGGGTGTCAGGGGGAAATTGGCGTGGCCTGTTCGATGGCAGCGGCAGGGCTAACCGAACTGCTGGGCGGTAGCCCGGCTCAGGTGTGTAATGCGGCGGAAATCGCCATGGAGCATAACCTTGGGCTGACCTGCGATCCGGTAGCCGGGCAGGTGCAAATTCCGTGTATTGAGCGGAATGCGATTAATGCCGTGAAAGCGGTGAACGCAGCGCGGATGGCGATGCAGCGTACCTCTGCACCACGTGTTTCGCTCGATAAAGTGATCGAGACGATGTATGAGACTGGCAAAGATATGAACGATAAATACCGCGAAACTTCACGCGGAGGACTGGCTATTAAAGTGGTCTGCGGCTGACATTGTTGTCAGCTTTCATCCTTGGGTGCACAAAATGTGCACCCTTTTTTATTGTGATCTGCCGCAAATAGAGAATAACCATTTCCTATTTATCGATTTGGTAGAAAATTATTATCCATCACCGTTATTTCAAAGTCTTGATTGTGAAGATTTTCTCTGACCTCACGCGTATCATTTCTTTATTCTAATAACTCGCCTGCAAAAAACGTAGACCGCATATCGCCTTGATGCGGCTCGGAAAAAAATAATAAGCCCTACAAAATATTGAGCGAGAAATTATGGAAATTGCATCGAATAAAGGCGTTATTGCAGACGCTTCGACCCCGGCGGGTCGTGCTGGAATGAGCGAAAGTGAGTGGCGTGAAGCAATCAAATTCGACAGTACCGACACCGGTTGGGTGATTATGAGTATTGGGATGGCGATTGGCGCGGGGATTGTTTTTCTCCCGGTGCAGGTCGGTTTGATGGGATTGTGGGTATTTTTGCTCTCATCAGTGATTGGTTACCCGGCAATGTATCTGTTTCAGCGGTTGTTTATTAATACGCTGGCCGAATCGCCGGAGTGTAAAGATTATCCGAGCGTCATCAGTGGCTATTTAGGCAAAAACTGGGGCATCCTGTTAGGTGCACTTTATTTCGTGATGCTGGTGATCTGGATGTTCGTCTATTCCACCGCCATCACCAACGATAGTGCCTCCTATCTGCATACTTTTGGCGTGACCGAAAGCGTGCTGTCAGACAATCCGTTTTATGGACTGGTACTGATTTGTATTCTGGTGGCGATCTCCTCACGCGGCGAGAAACTGTTATTCAAAATTTCAACCGGCATGGTGCTGACCAAACTGTTGGTAGTCGCGGCATTAGGCGTGTCGATGGTCGGAATGTGGCATCTGTATAACGTGGGTTCGCTGCCGCCGCTGGGGCTGCTGGTGAAAAACGCGATTATTACGCTGCCGTTTACTCTGACCTCAATCCTGTTTATTCAGACTTTAAGCCCGATGGTGATTTCCTATCGCTCGCGGGAAAAATCGATTGAAGTGGCGCGACATAAAGCGCTACGGGCAATGAACATTGCATTTGGCATTTTGTTCGTCACTGTCTTTTTCTATGCCGTGTCGTTCACCCTGGCGATGGGACATGACGAAGCGGTAAAAGCCTATGAGCAGAATATTTCTGCCCTGGCGATTGCCGCGCAGTTTATTAGCGGTGATGGCGCAGCGTGGGTAAAAGTGGTCAGCGTCATTCTCAATATCTTTGCCGTAATGACCGCGTTCTTTGGCGTCTATTTAGGCTTTCGCGAAGCCACGCAAGGGATAGTAATGAACATCCTGCGCCGCAAGATACCCGCCGAGAAGATTAACGAAAATCTCGTCCAGCGCGGCATCATGATTTTCGCTATTTTACTGGCCTGGAGCGCCATCGTACTGAACGCGCCGGTGTTGAGCTTCACCTCTATCTGTAGCCCGATTTTCGGCATGGTGGGGTGCCTGATCCCGGCGTGGCTGGTTTACAAAGTACCGGCATTGCACAAATACAAAGGTGCCTCTCTGTACCTGATTATCGTCACCGGTTTGTTGCTCTGTGTTTCACCGTTCCTGGCATTTTCTTGATTTACCTGAAATTTTAAGGTTTTTATTATGTTTAATTCGACTTTAAATCCGTTATGGCAGCGTTACATTCTCGCAGTACAGGAGGAGGTAAAACCGGCGCTGGGATGTACTGAACCTATTTCACTGGCGCTGGCAGCGGCGGTTGCTGCGGCAGAACTGGAAGGTCCGGTTGAACGTGTAGAAGCCTGGGTTTCGCCAAATCTGATGAAGAACGGTCTGGGGGTCACCGTTCCCGGTACGGGAATGGTGGGGCTGCCGATTGCAGCGGCGCTGGGAGCGTTAGGCGGAAATGCCAAAGCTGGGCTGGAAGTGCTGAAAGATGCGACAGCACAGGCGATTGCCGATGCCAAAGCGTTGCTGGCGGCGGGAAAAGTGTCGGTTAAGATCCAGGAGCCTTGCGATGAAATCCTCTTCTCTCGCGCCAAAGTCTGGAGTGGTGAGAAGTGGGCTTGTGTCACCATCGTCGGCGGACATACCAACATTGTGCATATTGAGACGCACAATGGCGTGGTGTTTACTCAGCAGGCGTGTGTGGCCGAGGGCGAGCAAGAGTCGCCGCTGGCGGTGCTGTCTAATACGACGCTGGCAGAGATCCTGAAGTTCGTCAATGAAGTGCCGTTTGAGGCGATTCGCTTTATTCTCGATTCTGCGAAGTTAAATTGCGCATTATCGCAGGAAGGTTTAAGCGGTAACTGGGGGTTGCATATTGGCGCGACGCTGGAAAAACAGTGTGCACGCGGTTTGCTGGCGAAAGATCTCTCTTCGTCAATTGTGATTCGTACCAGCGCGGCATCTGATGCGCGTATGGGCGGCGCAACGCTTCCGGCGATGAGTAACTCGGGTTCTGGTAATCAGGGGATCACCGCGACAATGCCTGTGGTAGTGGTAGCGGAACACTTCGGTGCTGATGATGAGCGTCTGGCGCGCGCGTTGATGCTTTCGCATTTGAGCGCGATTTACATCCATAACCAGTTGCCGCGATTGTCTGCGCTGTGTGCTGCAACGACGGCAGCAATGGGGGCCGCCGCCGGGATGGCATGGCTGGTGGATGGGCGTTATGAAACGATCTCAATGGCGATCAGCAGTATGATCGGTGATGTTAGCGGTATGATTTGCGATGGCGCATCGAACAGTTGTGCTATGAAGGTTTCGACCAGTGCTTCGGCAGCATGGAAAGCGGTGTTAATGGCGCTGGATGATACCGCCGTGACCGGCAATGAAGGCATTGTGGCGCATGATGTTGAGCAGTCGATTGCCAATCTGTGTGCGCTGGCAAGCCATTCGATGCAGCAAACGGATCGGCAGATTATCGAGATTATGGCGAGCAAGGCCAGATAAGCGCCGGATTTCGGATGTCATACCTGATGCCGGATGCGATGCTGGCGCATCTTATCCGGCCT
>NZ_KE137292.1:2981149-3003484 GCF_000408805.1 Escherichia sp. KTE159 | reverse complement strand
CAATTTGTTGGTTTTGTTGGGTTTTGTACCCGGTGCCGGATGCGATGCTGGCGCATCTTATCCGGCCTACGGATTGTGCAATTTGTTGGTTTTGTAGGCCGGATAAGGCGTTTACGCCGCATCCGGCAACCTGTCTTTACGCGGTAGCTTCATCCTCGGCTAACCGCGTTTCAGCATCAGCGACTATCGCTTCCAGCTCACTCAACATCTCTTCATAGCCAAAGTTTTTAGTAGCGCGGGTGGCTTCTTTCGCCACTACGGACTTCACTTGTTGACGTTTCTTCGTCGATTTTTTACTCACCATCTTCTCCCTGTAAAAACAACTAGACGGGTAAATCTATCAGCAAAGCGCGCAGTGGGGAATCGGCAACCAGCGTAATGTTAGTCTCGTCACGAATAAACGCCCCGTCGCCGCAGCTCAGCGCCGCTTTCTCTTCGTTGTGCGTAATCGCATGAAACTGACCGTGAATCGATTGCAAATAGGCACGCGGGCCGTGTAGTTGAAAGCTCGCACTTTCGTTCTTATCGAGCACGATATGATGCAGCCACACCTGCTGGCGCAGTTGCAGGCTACCCTTCGCGCCATCGGGCGAGGCGATTAATTGCTGCTTATCCATATTAAGCGCCAGTTTTTGAATCAGCGGATTCTCCCGCTGTGGACAAGCGTCCAACCAAAGCTGCATCCGCGTTAACGATTTGTCCTTGCTGATGTTATGTTCGCTATAACTCACGCCCGGCTGAGTAGAAAGCAATAAGGCTTCACCAGCGCTGGCTTGAACATGATTGCCTTCACTGTCGCGGTATTCTGCTTCTCCATCCAGAATCACATTCAAAATATCGACTTTTGGGTAGGTTCGCGGCTGGAAGGCGGCACCTGGGGTCAGCACTTCCTGGTTAAGTACACGCAGGGAGGCATAGCCTAACAATGTAGGGTCGAAGTAGTGTCCAAAGGAAAAAGTATACCGGGCCTGCAACCATCCGTAGTCTGCTTGTCCACACTGTCTGGCAGTTCGGGTAGTAATCATAATTCTTGACCTCTCTTTACTTCCTTTTATGGTAAGGGGCTGGACGCTACATTGTTAGCCAGATATTCTGCCCGGTATGTTCAAATTTCCTGAATGAGAACGACATGGCCAAAGAAAGGGCATTAACGCTGGAAGCACTGCGTGTTATGGATGCTATTGATCGCCGTGGCAGTTTTGCGGCAGCAGCAGATGAGCTGGGACGCGTGCCTTCTGCGCTTAGCTACACCATGCAAAAACTGGAAGAAGAGCTGGATGTGGTGCTGTTTGACCGCTCGGGGCATCGGACAAAATTCACCAATGTCGGGCGTATGTTGCTGGAGCGGGGACGTGTTCTGCTGGAGGCAGCAGATAAACTGACTACTGATGCCGAAGCCCTCGCGCGCGGTTGGGAAACACATCTCACTATTGTGACCGAGGCGCTGGTGCCGACGTCGGCCTTTTTCCCGCTAATCGACAAACTGGCGGCGAAAGCCAATACCCAACTGGCAATCATCACCGAGGTGCTGGCGGGGGCGTGGGAGCGACTGGAGCAGGGCCGGGCAGATATTGTTATCGCGCCGGATATGCATTTTCGTTCTTCGTCGGAGATCAACTCGCGCAAGCTCTATACCTTAATGAATGTCTACGTCGCCGCGCCGAATCACCCGATTCATCAGGAGCCGGAGCCGCTTTCGGAGGTTACGCGTGTGAAATATCGTGGGATCGCGGTGGCAGATACCGCCCGTGAGCGTCCGGTATTGACGGTGCAGTTGCTGGACAAACAGCCGCGCTTAACGGTCAGCACCATTGAAGATAAACGGCAGGCGTTACTGGCGGGGCTTGGCGTGGCAACCATGCCGTACCCGATGGTCGAAAAAGATATTGCTGAAGGGCGGTTGCGTGTAGTCAGCCCGGAATCGACCAGCGAAATCGATATTATTATGGCGTGGCGTCGCGACAGTATGGGGGAGGCAAAATCCTGGTGTTTGCGAGAAATCCCTAAATTGTTTACGGCAAAATAATCCATTAAGCACCTTTTGCAAGGTGCTTAATTATTATTCTTGTTCCAGTTTTGGGTCTGGCCCAAACCGGTTTTCACCTGGTGTACCCGCCTGGCAGTTAAACACGATGATAATCAGCCAGCCGATAACCGGGATTAAGAACAGTAGCACCCACCATGCCGAGCGGTCGGTGTCGTGCAGGCGACGGAACTGAACCGCCCACCACGGTAAAAACACCAGAATGCCATAGATGGTCGTCAGAATGCCCTCGCCACCGGCGCGTTGCCAGCCTAACATTTTGTCCAGCAGCCCCAGCACGAACGTAAAGATGATGTTGACCAGAATAAACATCCAGTACTCTTTGCGTCGCGCACGTCCCCGGAAACCGACATAATTTTTCAGTACTTTCAGATACCAGTCCATTTTTGCCTCAATTTTGCTCAATCACTTGTTTTTAAAGCAGCAAATTAAGAATAGACATGAATGAAATGACAGTAAATATTAACTTGATGAATTAATAAGGCATCGTGAAGGGTACCTTTGTTTAGCTGAAGCGAACATCCCGCCCGTGTGGTTCATCAAGATCCTGCCACGGACCAATCGAAATAATCCCGGTGGGATTGATGGTCTTATGGCTGCGGAAGTAGTGATTACGGATATGATCGAAATTGACAGTTTCGGCAATCCCCGGCATCTGGTAGATATCGCGCAGGAAGCCGTACAGGTTCAGGTAATCGCTGATGCGGTGCTTATCGCACTTGAAGTGGGTGACATACACCGGATCAAAACGGATCAATGTGGTCCACAGGCGAATATCGGCTTCGGTGAGCTGGTTACCTGTCAGGAAGCGATGCTGCCCTAAGATCTGTTCCAGACGCGCCAGTGATTCAAATACTTTTACCACTGCTTCGTCATAGGCCTGTTGGCTGGTGGCGAAACCGGCCTTATAGACGCCATTGTTAACGGTGTCGTAAATCCAGCCATTGAGTTCGTCAATTTTCGTTTGCAGTGCAGGCGGGTAGTAATCACCAGCTTTCGCACCCAGCGCATCAAAAGCGGTATTGAACATGCGGATGATTTCCGCTGATTCGTTGCTGACGATGGTGTGATTCTTTTTGTCCCACAGCACGGGAACGGTGACACGACCGCTATAGTGCGGATCGGCATGAAGGTAAAGCTGATACAGAAACTCGTGTTGATAGAGCGTGTCGCCGGTTGCACCTGGAAAACTGTCATCAAAGGTCCAGCCATTTTCCAGCATCAGTGGGTTCACCACGGAAACAGAGATGAACGGTTCCAGACCTTTGAGTTTACGCATAATCAGCGTGCGGTGTGCCCACGGGCAGGCGAGTGAGACATAGAGATGGTAGCGGT
This sequence comes from Escherichia sp. KTE159, assembly GCF_000408805.1. Taxonomy (NCBI): domain Bacteria; kingdom Pseudomonadati; phylum Pseudomonadota; class Gammaproteobacteria; order Enterobacterales; family Enterobacteriaceae; genus Escherichia; species Escherichia sp. KTE159. The sequence goes on along the minus strand of NZ_KE137292.1, from coordinate 3,000,105 downwards.
TTTTTTCTGCGACAAAACCACCTTTGCCAGTCGGCCCAGGCGCGCCATCGGCAGTAAGCCAGTTACGAAATGCGGAAGCTGAACGTTGAAATTTACCGCCGGTGGATTTTGTGTCGTACCAGGTGTCATACCAGACACCGTCAATCAGTTGACCCATTTTTTTTCCTCCAATAGCAAAAACGAGGAGCTTCCTCCTCGTTTTTTATCGTTAAGTATAGCCTGTGCTTACCACTTTTTATTCAGCAGGCGGTCGATGCTATATGCGCCCGGACCGGTAATCGCCAGAAGCAGGTATCCACCAGAAATAGTCATATTTTTCATAAACATTAGCGAGTTCATGCCTTCGGCAAAGTTGCTGTGAAATAAAAATGCCGTCAACAGTGTAAAGCCAGCGGTAAACAGTGCGGTGGTACGCGTCAGGAAACCGAACAGGATTGCCAGGCCGCCACCGAACTCAAGCAGGATCACCAGCGGCAGCATAAAGCCCGGGACACCCATCGCTTCCATGTATTGTTGCGTGCCTGCATAACCGGTAATTTTCCCCCAACCTGCGCTAATAAACAGAATTGGCATTAAAATACGCGCTACCAGTACACCAACATCTTCTAATTTTTTCATCTTACTCTCCACTGCGCCACTCAGGCCGCTGATTGTTTTTTTCTGCAAGAGCGCGGTATTAGCGTCGTTGCTGTCGATGGAGAGAAGCATAAACGTAGTGAATGGTGATTGTTAGCAAGGAAAACTGTCAAAAATTTTCAAAAAATTTGAGGGATAAGGCCGGAATGACTCCGGCCAGAGAGGTAATTAACCGCGAAGCTGCTGCTGATTAATCGTACTTTTAACCAGACGCCAGGCACTCCAGACGCCAAAACCGCGTCTGGCCCAGCGAACCAGCATATTCGGATGGCGAATTGTCCAGATAGCCATCACGCTGCTGCCAACCAGCGCCCAGGAGCGCAAACTCAACAGCATATTCCAGCGACGATCGTAAGCGCCTGTTGCCTCCAGCCAGTCACGACGACTGGCGGAAAGATCCAGCCGTTGTTGCTGGATCTGGCTAAGTAGCTGTGCCTTGCGGCGTTCACGTTCGACTTTACCGCTCACGGGACTCCTCCTCGAGCAGTTGCCGATCGTTCGCCAGTTCATGGCGCGTATGGCGCAACAGGGTCGATTTCCGCGACTTGCGTAATGTCCAGATACCGCCAATCAGCGCTAAAAGGAACAACACCACGGTGGTGGCAATCATTGCATTCAGGCGATATTGCGGATCAATCGCCCAGATAATCAGCACCATCAGGCTCATAAGACCAAATGCAGCAAAAAGCATCGTCAGACCCAGCATCAGTAATAACTGAAAGATATTGGCTTTTTCTTCTTCCAGTTCAACCACCGCCAGCCGCAGACGTGTCTCCACCATTTCAACCATGATAGTGACAATTCGCTGCCCGATGCCCAGAACGCTTTTACCGGGCCCTTGCGCGTGCTGAGTGTCCGCCATAATTAACGACGAGACAGTAGAACGCCCAACACTACACCGACGGCAGCGCCAATGCCTACGCCTGTCCACGGATTTTCACGCACGTATTCATCGGCACGTGCCGCCGCTTCACGGGTCTGTTTGGCAATTGCATCACCGGTTTCACCCAGACGGTAACGGCTCTGTTTCAGTGCCTGCTCCGCTTTGCTGCGAATCTTACTCAACTCTTCTTTCGACTTCTCTCCTGAAGCGCTTAGTACTTCTTCCAGCGTATCAGACAGGGATTTCAACTCAGCACGCAGATGTTCCGTAGTGTGTTCTTTCGACATAGTTTTCTCCAGGTGAGTAAGTAGTGACTATTGTGGATTAGTAGGCGCGCGCTTCCAGCTTTTTCAGCTCTTCCTGCGCTTCTGCCAGTTTCCGTTCGCGTTTGGCAATCTTATCCGCATCGCCTTTTTGTTTGGCCTCGGCTAAATCATGTTTGCGTTCCGCTACCTCATCTCTCTGCTTTGCGATTTTCTTCTGATGATCGGCGCGCAGTTGGCTATCTGAACAATTGGCCCGTACTTCTCTAAGGGCTTTGTTCAGGCCGTTGATACGATTCTGGTTTTGGTGTTTTTCAGCATAGCTGATCTCCTTAAGGATATTTTGCTCCTTTTCCTGACAAAGAGTAGTGGCATAACTACTGACACTAAGAGCAAAAAGAGAAACAGCTAAAGCGATGCGGTATTTCATTCTTGAACCTTCCATTGTGACTCGGACCCATTACAGAGGAACGATTGTCCAGACAACGAAGCGGTAGTGTTAACCACCGCCTCATTAATCATAGACAGTAACAGTGAAATCACCAAAGTGAGTGATATGTTTCGGATAACAGGAAGTTATCCGAAGCGATGAGAGTTATCTCGCAGCCGGGTCAGCCACTGCATAGCCTGACTATTATTGTCCTGCTGTGCAATGATGTAGCCATGAGGCAATGTTCTGTCGAGAACAGCTTTTGCGGCGGCACTCTGGTCGCTGGAATCAAATGTAATCAGTAGAGTGTCATTCTTGGGAGTGATGCTTTTGAAAGGAATGCCGTGAGCGTCAAGGTGATGCCAGATGGAAAAACCGTCTGGCATCGTCGTGCCTTGATGAACGGCACGGATCGCCAGCGTTGAATCTTGCTGACGAACCGCGGACCAGGCCAGCAGCAGCGTGCCGACCAGCAGTAAAGCAGCGCCGGACCAGACTAGCTGACGAAGCGACATGCGAGGTATTTGCATCCCTTACCCCCGATTTCCATATTTCTTTTTCCATAACACAACTAAAGAACCTGCCAGACCAAACACCAGCAGTACCACCGGGAGCAGCATCAGGCATGACATGAGCTGATCCTCATACTTCAAAAATACCGGCGTTTTGCCGAGCATGTATCCTAAGGTTGTCAGGATCAACACCCACAGCAGACCGCTCATCCAGTTGAAGAACTGAAAACGGGCATTATTCAGCCCTGACAACCCGGCAATAGTCGGCAGTAATGTTCTGACAAACGCAATAAAGCGGCCAATCAGCAACGCGGATAAACCGTGTTTGTGAAAAAGATGATGTGCGCGTTGGTGATAGTGCGCGGGTAAATGGGAAAGCCAGTTTTGCACGGTGCGGGTATTGCCCAGCCATCGCCCCTGTATGTAACTGACCCAGCAGCCAAGGCTGGCGGCAACGGTCAGTAACAGAATCGTTTGCGGATACCCCATCGCGCCTTTAGCAATCAATACACCGACCAACACCAGTAAGCTGTCGCCCGGTAAAAAGGCTGCCGGAAGCAAGCCGTTTTCAAGGAACAAAATTACAAACAAGACAAAATACAACATGCCAATCATCGATGGATTGGCCAGCGTTTCAAAATCCTGCGCCCACAGGGCTTGCAGTAATTGGGTCAAAAGTTCCATTCATTATTCCTGGTGAATCGGTTAACGCCACGCCGGTTTTAAATGATGCACTCCCGCCAGGTTATTACTGTTTTTGTATGGATTGCGGGTCGGGACACCAACACGGCCTGAACTATTCCCTGTTAAAACGTGAGATAAGAAAACATTTAATAGCATAAATTCAAATTGAATCTAATTGTAACAAAGGTCAACGTTGTTCGTTATCAAAATTACATGTCCGTGGGGTCTGATTTTGCTGATTGCAGGGGAGGGTGGCGAGAGGATTTACACAGGCTGACACTTTATACTTTTCGCTTACTGATAAAGCGCACAGGCACCTGGCAGCGCCTGTCAGAAGAGAGGGCTATTTATTGCTATTGGCAGCCGTATCCAGATGTACAACCGGGTTTTCAGCAAACAGGTAACGGTCAGCATTGAACTCGAAATCATCACTGGTTTCGTTAAATAACATAATTTTAGTGTTTTCCAGATGCTGCCACATTGCCAGTTTAGCGGCATGGGGATCTTTGCGAATCAGCGCTTTAAGGATTTGATCGTGGTCATCGCACCAGTTATCGACGGTACGAGAATCAATGTGTTCGTGGAGTTTTTTCCAGTACGGGTTATGGCTACGCTGGGTCCACATTTTCTCAACGATGGCTGCCAGCGCCGAGTTCTGCGTTGCCAGGGCTACCTGAATATGAAACTGCAAGTCCCACTCGGAATCGCGGAAGCATTGTTCGCCGCGTGCCTGCTCCTGGATGGCCATCAGTTTCATGATGTCCTGTTTAGTGACCTGGGTAGCGGCAAACTCAGCAATATTGCTTTCGATGAGCTGGCGTGCCTGGAGCAACTCAAACGGACCGTAATTAGCAAATTCCATATTATCGTCAGCCGCTTGCTGATGGCGAGGCTGGTTGGAAACCACATGAATACCTGAGCCTTTACGCACCTCTACATAGCCTTCTACTTCCAGCATGATGATGGCTTCACGAACCACGGTGCGGCTGACGTTTTTTTCATCGGCAATAAAACGTTCGGCGGGTAATTTATCACCCACCAGATAGACGCCCTGCTCGATGCGTTCTTTCAGGTCAGCAGCAAGTTGTTGGTACAAACGGCGTGGTTCAGAGATTTCCATATGCGCTCCAGGCATGATACAGCAGACTATATTTGTTATACCACTTTTGCGAGATTTGCTCTACTCGCAGTGATGAAAAAGCCGCCTGAAAAGGCGGCTTCGAAGGGAAACTAAAACTTATACTTTGCGTTAATGTTGCGGTGCGGGATCGTTATGTGTTTCCTGCGCCACCTCAATCGCTGGTTTGTTCTGCAATACCGTCCAGATAACCAGCGCGCCTAACAGGTCGAACACTGCCAGTACCGCGAACAGCGGGCTGAAGCCGATGGTGTCAGCCAGTGCACCCACAACCAGCGCAAACAGCGTACTTGCCAGCCATGCGGACATCCCGGTCAGACCGTTTGCCGTTGCCACTTCGTTACGACCGAACACGTCAGAAGAGAGCGTAATCAGCGCGCCAGACAGTGCCTGGTGAGCAAAACCACCGATACACAGCAGCATAATCGCTACATACGGGTTGGTGAACAGACCGATCATACCCGGGCCAATCATCAGTACCGCACCCAGCGTTACAACCATCTTACGGGACACGATCAGGTTCACACCAAACCAGCGCTGGAACAGCGGCGGCAGGTAACCACCGAGGATGCAACCGAGGTCAGCAAACAGCATCGGCATCCAGGCAAACATAGCGATCTCTTTCAGGTTAAAGCCGTAAACTTTAAACATGAACAGCGGGATCCACGCGTTGAAAGTACCCCAGGCGGGTTCCGCCAGGAAGCGCGGCAGTGCGATACCCCAGAACTGACGGTTACGCAGGATCTGACCAACGGACAGTTTTTTCGCCGTGCCAACCTGGTGCTGGGCTTCCTGACCATTAATAATGTAGTCGCGTTCTTCATCGGTCAGATGCTTCTGGTCGCGTGGATGCTTATAGAAAATCAGCCATGCCATCGCCCAGATAAAGCTCAATGCACCAGAGATGATAAATGCCATCTGCCAGCTATGCATTACGATTGCCCATACTACCAGCGGCGGTGCAATCATCGCGCCAATTGAAGAACCAACGTTAAAGTAACCTACTGCGATGGAACGCTCTTTCGCCGGGAACCATTCGGAGCTGGCTTTCAGACCCGCCGGGATCATTGCCGCTTCAGCAGCACCTACTGCACCACGAGCAATCGCCAGGCCGCCCCAGCTACCCGCCAGCGCGGTAGCGCCACAGAACACTGCCCACAACACGGCAAACATCGCGTAACCGATTTTTGTACCCAGAACATCCAGTACATAACCCGCTACCGGTTGCATGATCGTATAAGCAGCAGAATAGGCTGCGATGATGTAGGAATACTGTTGGGTGGAGATGTTTAACTCTTCCATCAGAGTTGGCGCAGCCGCCGCTACAGTGTTACGCGTCAGGTAGCCAAGCACGGTGCCGAGCGTCACCAGTGCGATCATGTACCAACGTAACCCTTTAATTTTACGCATGTAAAACCTCATCGTTTTGTTATATCCGCAGGAATCGCGGCCATCATCCCGCCAGAGGCTGAAGATGTTAGTTACGACCGGGTAACCGAAAAAAAAACCGGCACGCCCCGAACGTTGCCATGAAAGTTTCGTGCTAATTCGGCTTCCGTACCGGTCAACCCGATTCATCTAACAAATGAATGAATCAGCAATTTGCATTCCGTCGACTTATGATTTGCGACGGCAGAAAGATAACTTGTCATACAACTTTAAAAGGTGAGAGCCATCACAAATGTGCGAATATTTGTAGGGACATTACTGGATAATGACGAGGCCAGAAATGGCGCGGCTTGCGGCGGTGTTTACCACTTTGAGAGTAATTTTTTTAACTACGTTTATTGATCTAACTCACGAAAATATCTTCTGGCTCTGGAAATTGGTGTGATAACTTTGTCAGCATCGCACCATAAGCAAGCTAGCTCACTCGTTGAGAGGAAGACGAAAATGACTCCGTTTATGACTGAAGATTTCCTGTTAGATACTGAATTTGCCCGCCGCCTGTATCACGACTACGCAAAAGACCAGCCGATTTTCGATTACCACTGTCATTTGCCGCCGCAGCAGATCGCAGAAGATTATCGCTTTAAGAATTTGTATGACATCTGGTTGAAAGGTGATCACTACAAATGGCGTGCAATGCGTACCAATGGCGTGGCTGAACGCTTGTGTACAGGTGATGCCTCTGACCGTGAGAAGTTTGATGCGTGGGCGGCGACCGTTCCACACACTATCGGCAACCCGTTATACCACTGGACGCATCTGGAACTGCGCCGTCCGTTTGGTATCACCGGTAAACTGCTGTCTCCGTCGACTGCCGATGAGATCTGGAACGAATGTAACGAATTGCTGGCGCAGGATAACTTCTCCGCGCGCGGCATCATGCAGCAGATGAACGTGAAAATGGTTGGCACCACCGACGATCCGATTGATTCTCTGGAACATCACGCAGAGATCGCCAAAGACGGTTCTTTCACCATTAAAGTGCTGCCGAGCTGGCGTCCGGATAAAGCCTTCAACATCGAACAGGCGACTTTTAACGACTATATGGCGAAGCTGGGCGAAGTTTCCGACACCGACATTCGCCGCTTTGCTGATCTGCAAACCGCCCTGACCAAACGTCTGGATCACTTCGCCGCTCACGGTTGTAAAGTGTCTGACCACGCGCTGGATGTGGTGATGTTTGCCGAAGCGAACGAAGCGGAACTGGATAGCATCCTGGCACGCCGTCTGGCTGGTGAAACTCTGAGTGAGCACGAAGTGGCACAGTTTAAAACTGCGGTACTGGTGTTCCTTGGTGCCGAATACGCACGTCGCGGTTGGGTGCAGCAGTACCACATTGGCGCACTGCGTAATAACAACCTGCGTCAGTTCAAACTGCTGGGGCCGGATGTAGGCTTCGACTCCATCAACGACCGTCCGATGGCGGAAGAACTGTCTAAGCTGCTGAGCAAACAGAACGAAGAAAACCTGCTGCCAAAAACCATTCTTTACTGCCTGAACCCGCGCGATAACGAAGTGCTGGGCACCATGATCGGTAACTTCCAGGGCGAAGGTATGCCGGGCAAAATGCAGTTCGGTTCCGGCTGGTGGTTTAACGACCAGAAAGACGGTATGGAACGTCAGATGACCCAACTGGCGCAGCTCGGTCTGCTGAGCCGCTTTGTCGGTATGCTGACTGACAGCCGTAGTTTCCTGTCATACACCCGTCACGAATACTTCCGCCGCATTCTGTGCCAGATGATCGGTCGCTGGGTGGAAGCAGGCGAAGCACCGGCGGACATCAACCTGCTGGGCGAGATGGTGAAAAATATTTGCTTTAACAATGCGCGTGACTACTTCGCCATTGAACTGAACTAAGGTCTGGGGTTGATATGCAATACATCAAGATCCATGCGCTGGATAACGTCGCGGTCGCTTTAGCGGATCTGGCTGAAGGCACAGAAGTCAGTGTCGATAGCCAGACTGTTACGCTGCGTCAGGACGTCGCTCGTGGACATAAATTTGCGTTAACGGATATCGCAAAAGGAGCCAACGTCATTAAATATGGTCTGCCGATTGGTTATGCATTGGCGGATATTGCGGCGGGGGAACACGTTCACGCCCACAATACGCGCACGAATCTGAGCGATCTGGATCAGTATCGCTATCAACCTGATTTTCACGATCTGCCAGCACAAGCGGCAGATCGTGAAGTGCAGATCTATCGTCGCGCTAACGGCGATGTCGGGGTGCGTAATGAGTTGTGGATCTTGCCGACCGTTGGCTGTGTCAATGGCATCGCGCGGCAGATCCAGAATCGTTTCCTGAAAGAAACTAACAACGCCGAAGGGACTGATGGTGTGTTCCTCTTCAGCCACACCTACGGCTGCTCGCAGTTGGGCGACGATCACATCAATACTCGTACTATGCTGCAAAACATGGTGCGCCATCCGAATGCGGGCGCAGTACTGGTGATTGGTCTGGGGTGTGAAAACAACCAGGTTGATGCTTTCCGCGAAACGCTGGGGGATATTGATCCTGAACGCGTTCATTTCATGATCTGCCAGCAGCAGGACGATGAAATCGAAGCCGGGATCGAACATCTGCATCAGTTGTATAACGTGATGCGCAACGACAAGCGCGAGCCGGGCAAACTCAGTGAACTGAAGTTTGGTCTGGAGTGCGGCGGTTCCGACGGTCTTTCTGGTATTACCGCTAACCCGATGCTGGGGCGTTTTTCTGACTACGTGATTGCTAATGGCGGTACTACCGTACTGACCGAAGTGCCGGAGATGTTCGGTGCAGAGCAGTTGCTGATGAGTCATTGCCGCGATGAAGCGACGTTTGAAAAACTGGTCACTATGGTTAACGACTTCAAACAGTACTTTATTGCCCATGACCAGCCGATCTACGAAAACCCATCACCGGGGAACAAAGCAGGCGGTATTACCACGCTGGAAGACAAATCACTTGGTTGTACTCAGAAAGCGGGTTCCAGCGAAGTGGTTGATGTGTTGCGTTATGGCGAACGTCTGAAAACGCCGGGACTGAACCTGTTAAGCGCGCCGGGTAACGATGCCGTGGCAACCAGCGCACTGGCGGGCGCAGGCTGCCATATGGTGTTGTTCAGTACTGGTCGCGGTACGCCGTATGGTGGTTTTGTTCCAACAGTGAAAATCGCCACCAACAGCGAACTGGCGGCGAAGAAAAAACACTGGATCGACTTTGACGCGGGTCAGTTGATCCACGGTAAAGCGATGCCGCAGTTGCTGGAAGAGTTTATCGACACCATCGTTGAGTTTGCCAACGGTAAGCAAACTTGCAACGAGCGTAACGACTTCCGCGAACTGGCGATCTTTAAAAGCGGCGTAACGTTATAAGATCGAAATGAGTTGTTAATAAAAAACGGCGTTTCATAATGTGAAGCGCCGTTTGCTTTTCCATACCTGCTAAGGATTTATCATGACCGCGTATTGGCTGGCCCAGGGCGTGGGTGTCATCGCCTTTCTGATTGGTATCACAACATTTTTCAACCGTGACGAACGTCGCTTCAAAAAGCAGCTTTCGGTCTATAGCGCCGTTATCGGCGTGCATTTCTTTCTCCTGGGCACCTATCCTGCCGGTGCCAGTGCCATCCTTAACGCCATCCGTACACTGATTACCCTACGCACGCGCAGCTTATGGGTGATGACAATCTTCATTGTGCTCACTGGCGGAATTGGCCTGGCGAAGTTCCATCATCCTGTTGAATTGCTGCCGGTTATTGGCACGATCGTCAGTACCTGGGCGCTGTTTCGCTGTAAAGGGCTGACTATGCGCTGCGTGATGTGGTTTTCAACGTGTTGCTGGGTGATTCACAACTTTTGGGCCGGGTCGATTGGTGGCACGATGATTGAAGGCAGTTTTCTGTTGATGAATGGCCTGAATATCATTCGTTTCTGGCGGATGCAGAAAAGGGGAATTGATCCGTTTAAAGTAGAGAAAACCCCTTCCGCCGTAGACGAAAGGGGTTAAGCATTAATTACGCAGAGCGCTATTTGCCAGACGCTCATCTTCTGCCTGGCATGCTGCCGCGGTGAACAGCACGTCAGTTGACGAGTTCAGCGCGGTTTCGCAGGAGTCCTGCAATACGCCGATAATAAAGCCGACGGCGACCACCTGCATGGCGATGTCGTTTGGGATACCGAACATATTACAGGCCAGCGGGATCAGCAGCAGAGAACCACCAGCTACGCCTGATGCGCCACAGGCACACAAAGAAGCAACCACGCTCAACAGCAGCGCCGTGGGCAGATCCACCGGAATACCCAGCGTATTGACCGCTGCCAGCGTCAACACCGTAATGGTGATCGCCGCGCCCGCCATATTGATGGTTGCTCCCAGCGGAATAGAAACGGAATAGGTATCACGATCCAGATTCAGCTTTTCGCACAGCGCCATATTCACCGGAATATTCGCCGCAGAGCTACGGGTGAAGAAGGCGTACACGCCGCTTTCACGTAGGCACAGCAGTACCAGCGGGAACGGATTACGACGAATTTTCCACCATACCAGCAGTGGATTAACCACCAGCGCCACCAACAGCATACAGCCAACCAGCACCGCGAGCAGTTGCGCATAACCCCACAACGTGTCGAACCCTGTGGTTGCCAGCGTAGAAGAAACCAGGCCAAAAATACCGATCGGCGCGAAGCGAATCACCAGCTTCACCATAAAGGTGACGGCATTCGACATATCGTTGACCAGGTTTTTGGTGGTCTCGTTACCATGACGCAGGGCAAAACCGAGGCCAATCGCCCACACCAGAATCCCGATGTAATTACCTTTTAGCAGGGCGTCGATAGGGTTGGAAACCATACTCATCAGCAACCCGCGCATGACCTCAATAATGCCTGACGGGGGGGTAATATCCCCCGCACTGCTGGATAAATGCAGAGTAGAAGGGAAGGCGAAGCTGAAGACAACTGCGGCCAGTGCAGCGGAGAAAGTACCCAGCAAATAGAGAAACAGAATAGGGCGGATATTGGTTTTTTGTCCGTGCTGGTGGTTAGCGATGGAAGCCATTACCAGCATCAGCACCAGGATTGGCGCTACAGCTTTCAGCGCGCCGACGAACAGGGTGCCTAACAGGCCGACAGCTTCAGCCGCCGGTTTTGAGATCCATGCCAGGAGAATCCCCAGAACAAGGCCGACCAGGATTTGTTTTACCAGGCTGCCATGAGCCAGACGCCGGAATATCCCCGGTGAACGTTGCGTAGTCATTTTTCGATCCTTTCGTTGTGTTGTCGCACATCCCTGGTGCGTTCTGTCGACGCATCTTTCAGGATGTAACAAAGTATTTGCAAGGTTGAGTATAAGGAAAGTTGTGGGTTCGGGAAGCTAAAAATACTGGATTTTAAAGAGAGGTCATGTTTTGCAACTTAATTGTTACATTTATTTGACATAAACAGAGGGAAGGACTGACTACTAAGGCTGATTAGATAACATATGGGCAAAACTATTTGGAGTATGAGAACGGTTGCGCTCCTTTAATGTGCAATGCCATATAAAGTCACTGGCGCAGGGAGCGCGCAGGGGGCGGCCAATCGCCGCTGCCCCCTGCACCCCGGGCTCTGGCGAACAAAATCGCCGCCGCGCGGTTCCCTCAGCTTATCCCTTGCGGCTATCGGGTACGGGCGCGAGGTAACATCCCTGTAAAACACGCCCTCGCCGCGCATCCATGCGGTCTTTTTGTAACGAGCTATAAGTCGATTACATAATTAATAGCTCATCTTTGTCTGGAATGAGTTATCTCCAGTAATGGCTTAATATACAGCGAATTACTCTACCCGCTGCTTATCATGCTGATAATTCACCCACGCGTTGATAATAAACGTCGTCACCAGAATGCCAAACACCACGCCCAGCGAGACGGCGATCGGAATATGGTAGAAATCGACAATCAGCATCTTGATACCAATAAACACCAGAATCACCGCCAGGCCATATTTGAGCATCGAGAAACGCTCCGCCACGCCCGCCAGCAGGAAATACATCGCACGCAGGCCGAGTATCGCAAACAGGTTTGAGGTCAGCACAATGAACGGATCGGTGGTGACGGCGAAGATTGCCGGAATGCTATCCACGGCGAAAATCACGTCGCTTAACTCCACCAGAATCAACACCAGCATCAGCGGCGTGGCATACAGCAAGCCATTCTTACGCACAAAGAAGTGCTCGTTGTCGATGGTGTCGGTCATGCGCAAATGACCCCGCAGCCAGCGTACCAGCGGCTTGTCGCCAATCCCTGATTCGTCTTCATGGGCCAATGCCATCTTCACGCCAGTAAACAGCAGGAATGCGCCAAAGATATACAGGATCCAGTCGAACTGCGAAATCAGCCAGCTACCGGTGAAGATCATGATAGTACGCAGGACAATCGCCCCGAGCACGCCATACACCAGCACGCGGCGTTGTAATGCCGCCGGAACAGAGAAATAGCTGAACAACATCAGCCAGACAAAGACGTTATCAACCGCCAGAGATTTCTCAATCAGATAACCAGTGAGGAAGGCCAGCGCCTGCGGGTCCGCGACTTCGCGTCCCTGTGTCTGCGCCAGATACCACCAGAAAGCGGCGTTAAACAGTAACGACAGCGTCACCCAAACCAGTGACCAGGCTGCAGCCTGTTTCATGGTCATAGCGTGCGCACCCCGACGCCCCTGCAACAACAGGTCGATAGCCAGCATAACAGCGACAACGACAGCGAATCCGCCCCATAACAACGGCGTGCCGACAGTATTCATAGAAGTTCCTTACACATAAAAAACGGCCAACGTCGGAAGACGTCAGCCGCTGCTTTTTATGCATAGACCTCGCCTTCCGGCAAGGTCTCACTTACAACAAAAAAGGAATACGTCTGCGTATTCCTTTCGGGTTGCCCGGTGACCGGATGTGGTTTTTCACACATCGTAATGACGATCGACCGGCAATGAAGTTACTCCCCTTTGCAGGTAACAAAGTATGACAGACCATTCATCCAGTCAATGGTCTGTTACATGCCTTTTACACTGCTTTACGGTAACAATTATTGCTTTACGCTATCTGCCGGAAAAATCACCCCGGTCTGGCGGCGGATCTCGGTCAGCAGTTTGGCGGTGATACGACTGACTGCCAGACCCGGATGATCTACCAGATGCTCATCCACCAGAGTGGCGAACAGCTCTGCTTCGTAGAGCATGGTATTAATATGCTGCGGCAAGGTGAGATCCTGCATCTGGCTGCCACGCGGTACAAAACAGACTTTCTGGCACTCGGAAAGTTTTTCAATTACCAGTGATCCCGCTTCGCCCTGAATCTCGCTTGCCAGTACAGAATCGCTGACTTTGGAGTGCTGCAACGTAACGCTGAAATCACCGTAATCCATCACCACCACGCCGTGGGCATCCACGCCGCTTGCCAGCAAACTGGCGGTTGCCTGCACGGTTTTCGGCTCACCAAATAACGCCACTGCCGACGCCAGGCAGTAAAAGCCGATATCCATGATCGAGCCGTTAGAGAACGCCGGATTAAAGGTATTGGGATTCTCGCCGTCGAGATAACGTTGATAACGCGAAGAGTACTGGCAGTAGTTAAAAAAGACTTTACGCAATTTGCCGACTTTCGGCAGCGCCTGGCGTAACAAATGAAAGTTAGGCAGGCTGGCCGTTTTAAATGCTTCAAACAGCACCACCTGATTTTCCCGCGCGCAGGCAATGGCGGCATCCACTTCCGCCAGATTCGACGCCAGCGGTTTCTCGCAAATTACATGCATTTTGTGACTGAGGAAAAGCTGCGTCTGGGAAAAATGCAGGGCATTCGGGCTGGCAACATACACCGCGTCAATGGCATCGCTTTCCGCCATCGCTTCCAGCGAAGTGAACAGATGCTCGACAGAAAAATCATTGGCGAAGTGCTGGGCCTGTTCAAGGCTGCGGGAATAGACGGCGGTTAACTTGTATTTGCCGCTCTCATGGGCGGCCTCGACGAACTGGCGGGTGATCCAGTTCGTGCCAATCACGGCGAAACGTATCATAACGCGTGGTTACTCCATAAAGGGATTCTGTCGTCAATGTAGCACGCCTTTTTCATCTTCGGCGTGCGTGGATACGCATTATTTCTGCGCCGGACAGCCATGTTCGCTAAATGGCCCAATCATGACCGACGGCCCGAGATATTTCGGCTGGCGATGGAGGATTTTGGCGTCAATCACCGCGCTGACGCGAGCGAGTTTTTCCCGCAGTTGAGTATAAAAACCCTGTTTCATATTCAGGTCAGGGGCATTAAAACCGATAGCATCGATGCCGTACTGTTTTGCCAGCCAGATGGCGCGTTGGTTATGAAATTTTTGCGAAATAATGGTGATATGGTTCTCACCAAACACTTTATTGGCGCGCACCACCGAATCAAGCGTTGAGAATCCGGCATAATCGCAGAAGATGACTTTCGCCGGTACGCCTTTAGCGATGAGCGCCCGCTGCATTCCTGACGCTTCATCGTAATTTTTTCGTCCGTTATCGCCACTGACCAACAGCCACTTCACTTTTCCGGCGTGGTACAACTCTGCGGCGCTATCAATACGTCGGGTAAAGTAGCGATTACCCGGCTTTGCTCCCAGCAATAACCCCACGTTACGTACCGGAACTGCGTTGACATCGCTCCATGTTAGTTGCTGGCTGGCGTTGACCATCGCCCGATCGCTGATAAAAACCGTCGCGCCTGCTACAAGCAACAGTAAACAGGCAATCTTAAGAATCCGGCGGGAAAAACAAACGCGACGAAGAAGGCGGAAAAATGCGCGCAGCATGGTCGTTATCCTTAACGAAAGAGGGACGTCGATTTTAGGCGTTAATGGGAGAAAATATAACGCCTGAATCCATTTTCAGATTTTGCCCCGGCCAAGCGACAGTTGCGTCAACCACAGGCGAGTGTCGAACTCAAGCTGGTGGTACTGTGGTTCCATATGACAGCACAACTGGTAGAACGCTTTGTTGTGCTCCTTCTCTTTCAGATGCGCCAGTTCATGCACCACGATCATGCGCAAAAACGGTTCCGGCGCGTTGCGAAACACGGTAGCAACGCGAATTTCAGCCTTCGCTTTCAGCTTGCCGCCCTGCACGCGGGAAACAGCAGTATGTAATCCCAGCGCGTTTTTCAGCACGTGGATCTTATTGTCATACATCACTTTATTGATCGGCGGGGCATTACGCAGAAACTGATTTTTCAGATCCTGAGTGTATTGCCAGAGGGCTTTATCGGTGGCGTAGTCGTGCGTTCCCGGATAGCGTTTTGCCAGCACATCACCCAGACGCTGTTCATTAATTAGCGTGCGCACCTGGGAAAGTAGCTGCTCGGGATAGCCCTGAAGATAAGTAAGATTGCTCATAACTGCCCATGAAAAAGAGAAAAAGGGTATACTCACGCACCCTTTTCAGGGGCAACGTCGAAATTTTATCATTCAGGAGGGCCGATGAGCCACTTAGACAACGGTTTCCGTTCACTGACACTACAACGTTTTCCGGCGACGGATGACGTTAACCCGCTACAGGCGTGGGAAGCGGCGGATGAATATTTGCTGCAACAGTTGGACGACACAGAAATCCGCGGCCCGGTGTTAATCCTGAATGATGCTTTCGGTGCGTTAAGCTGCGCGCTGGCGGAACATAAACCGTACAGTATTGGTGATTCGTATATCAGCGAGCTGGCAACGCGCGAGAATTTGCGTCTCAACGGGATTGATGAGTCGAGCGTGAAGTTTCTCGACAGCACTGCCGACTACCCGCAACAGCCGGGCGTGGTGTTGATCAAAGTGCCGAAAACGCTGGCGTTGCTGGAACAACAACTGCGTGCGCTGCGCAAAGTGGTCACGCCGGATACACGTATTATTGCTGGCGCTAAAGCCCGCGACATTCACACTTCCACGCTGGAACTGTTCGAAAAAGTGCTCGGCCCAACCACCACCACGCTGGCATGGAAAAAAGCGCGACTGATTAACTGTACCTTCAATGAACCGCCGCTGGCTGATGCACCGCAGACCGTTAGCTGGAAACTGGAAGGCACCGACTGGACTATCCACAACCATGCGAATGTCTTCTCCCGCACCGGGCTGGATATTGGCGCGCGTTTCTTTATGCAGCATCTGCCGGAAAATCTTGAAGGGGAGATTGTCGATCTCGGCTGTGGTAATGGCGTCATTGGTCTGACGCTGCTTGATAAAAACCCGCAGGCGAAAGTGGTGTTTGTCGATGAATCACCGATGGCAGTTGCTTCCAGCCGATTGAACGTAGAAACCAACATGCCTGAAGCGCTGGATCGCTGCGAGTTTATGATCAACAACGCACTTTCTGGCGTAGAGCCTTTTCGCTTTAATGCTGTGCTCTGCAACCCGCCGTTTCACCAGCAACATGCGCTGACCGATAACGTTGCCTGGGAGATGTTCCACCACGCCCGCCGCTGCCTGAAAATCAACGGTGAGCTGTATATCGTTGCCAACCGCCATCTGGATTACTTTCACAAACTGAAGAAGATTTTTGGCAATTGCACCACTATCGCGACGAATAATAAATTTGTGGTGCTGAAAGCAGTGAAGCTGGGGCGTCGTCGATAAGGTTGGGAGCTACCTGCCGGATGCGGCGTAAACGCTTATCCGGCTTACATTCAGCACGTTACCCCCAGGCCGGATAAGACGCGTCAAGCGTCGCATCCGGCACTTCAAAGAACGATTTAAATCTCCAGCGCAAGCCGCGTCCCCTGAGCTATCGCTCGTCGTGCGTCCAGCTCCATAGCCACATCGCAGCCGCCAATTAAATGCACGGTTTTCCCGCTATCAATGAGCGGTTGTGCCAGTGCGCGGTTTGGCTCTTGCCCTGCACAGATCACCACATGATCTACTGCGAATACCTGCGTTTCACCGTTGATCACCACATGCAGTCCGCCATCATCGATCTTCTGATAACTTACGCCTGGGATCATTTTCACGCCGCGCGAGAGCAGGGTGGTGCGATGGATCCAACCGGTGGTTTTACCCAATCCCTGACCTGGTTTGCTGGCTTTACGTTGGAGCATTACGATTTGTCGTGGGCTACGGGGGATCTGTATACCTTGCGAACTTAAGCCACCAGCTTGTTGCAGGCTGCTGTCGATCCCCCATTCTGTGCAGAATTCAGCGATATTCTGGCTGGTGGATTCGCCTGGCTGACTCAAATACATTGCCGTATCAAAACCAATACCGCCACAACCGATGATGGCGACTTTGTTGCCCACTGGCGCTTTGTCGCGCAGTACATCGAGGTAACTCAGTACTTTCGGATGATCGATCCCGTCGATGGGCGGAATACGCGGCACGATCCCGCTGGCAAGGATCGTTTCATCGAACGCCTGTAATTGATCCGCCGTCACGGTGTGATTGAGTTTCAGCGTCACGCCCGTCACTTCGATCATCCGGCGGTAGTAACGCAGTGTTTCGTAGAACTCCTCTTTACCGGGGATCTGTTTGGCAATGTTGAACTGCCCACCGATCTCGCCGCGAGTATCAAACAGCGTTACCTGATGTCCACGTGCTGCTGCGTTAATGGCAAACGCCAGCCCTGCCGGACCTGCACCGACCACCGCCAGATTTTTTTTCTGCATAGCAGGAAGGATTGGCATTTTGGTTTCATGGCAGGCGCGAGGATTGACCAGACACGAAGTCACTTTGCCGACGAAGATCTGATCCAGACAGGCCTGGTTACAGCCAATACAGGTGTTGATCTCATCAGATCTCCCCGATTGCGCTTTTGACAGCAGCTCGGCATCAGCCAGAAACGGTCGCGCCATCGACACCATGTCCGCATCGCCACGCGAGAGGATATCGTCGGCAACCTGCGGATCGTTAATTCGGTTGGTGGTCACCAGCGGCAGTGATACATGGCCTTTCAGTTTGCGCGTGACCCAACTGAATGCGCCGCGCGGCACGGGAGTGGCGATGGTCGGAATCCGCGCTTCATGCCAGCCAATGCCGGTATTGATAATGGTTGCGCCAGCCGTTTCAATGGCCTGCGCCAGTTGTACCGTTTCGGTAAAAGTGCTGCCGCCTTCTACCAGATCGAGCATCGACAGACGGTAGATAATAATGAAATCGTTGCCGACGCGTTCGCGCACTGCACGTACCACTTCAACGGCAAACCGCATCCGGTTAGGGTAATCACCACCCCACTGGTCGCTGCGCTGGTTGGTGCGCAGAGTCAGAAATTCGTTGATCAAATACCCTTCGGAACCCATAACTTCTACGCCATCGTATCCGGCCTCCCGCGCCAGTTGCGCACAGCGGGCGAAATCGTTGATCAGTTGCAGGATCTCTTCATGGCTTAACTCATGAGGAACGAAACGGTTGATGGGAGCCTGCAATGCGGACGGGGCGACCAGATGCGGCTGGTAACTGTAGCGCCCGGTATGCAAAATTTGCAGGGCGATTTTGCCGCCTTCCTGATGTACCGCTTCGGTAATAATGCGATGGTGTGGGATCTGACTGGCGTCGTTGAGCATTGCGCCGCCTTCCATGCCAACGCCCGTTAAATCTGGTGCGATACCGCCGCTGACAATCAGCGCCACGCCGTGGCGGGCGCGTTCGGCATAAAACGCCGCCAGCCGCTCAGCGCCATCCGGGTATTCCTCCAGCCCGGTGTGCATTGACCCCATCAGTACGCGGTTTTTTAACGTGGTGAAGCCTAAATCAAGCGGGGCGAACAGCGACGGGTAGCTCATAAGATTGTCCAGTATGTAAAATAATTGTTATGTGGTCGGATGAGTTCTAATTTAGCCGTCGCCGGAGAAAAGGGAAAAGGGGAATGCGGGGTTTGTGATGGGATTCAAAAAGAATACGCCCGATGGTAATGCCGGATGCGACGCTTGCCGCATCTTATCCGGCCTACGGGGACTTATCCGGCCTACGGGCGTACATGTAGGGCGGATAAGGCGTTCACGCCGC
>NZ_KE137292.1:2557098-2980491 GCF_000408805.1 Escherichia sp. KTE159 | reverse complement strand
CCGTTGTAAATTACTGCTTACGGAAAAAATCGTTATACAACATATACAAATGCGCTGCGCTCCAGGAGAAATTTGGGGCACCTTGCTGTGCGCCGGTCAGCGGGTTGTAATTCTCCTGAATCGGACCGTCGGCGGTTAAGCCTTTGGCGTGCTGGAAAAAAGTATCCGCAAGTTTCAGGGCATCATCGCGATAACCGTAACGCTCCATACCTTTCAGAGCAAACCAGAACTGATCCACCCATACGCGCCCGCGCCAGTAGATATCCGCGCCAAAGGCCGGATTGGTTAACGCTGCCGTTCCCAGTGGGACAAAGGTGTTGAACTCTTTGGTGTCCAGCATCACCTTCACCACCGCGTCGGCATTGGCCTGCGTTGCTGCACCATTAAACAGCGGCGACCAGCCTTCCGGCCCTTTACCGCGCTCGACAATCGGCTTGCCCGCGCAGCCGTTCGCTAACGGTTTATCTTCAATGCGTATGTCATAGTAGAACTGTGTGGCCGGGTCGAACATACAAGTATTGATGTAATCTGCGAGCTGTACTGCCAACTGGCGATAACGTTTGGCTTCTTCGGGTTTGCCGAGGATTTTCGCCATCTCGGCCAGATAATGATTATCGCTGTACATATAGCTGGCCTGATCCACCGATTCCTGTAACAACGAGTAGCCCAGCAACGTCCCGTCCTGACTGCGGTTTTCAGCGAATTTCACCGTCCAGTCACTACGTTTGCCGCCGTTAGCGACATATTTATCCAATTGTTCTTTGTCGATAAAACCAAAGACGGCTGCATCATCACGCCCCGATTCCCACGACGCGGCAACCTGCGCCGGAATTTCCAGGCTGTCGTACTGGCCTTTCTCAACTACCCGGGCGTAATTGTTCAGCCCGGACTGCGTCTCTTCTTTGTCGCCTTTTTTCACTGTAAACAGCATCTCGCCATTCTCAGTATTGTGGGCTTTATCGCGGGTTGCGCCATATTCCGGTACGCCGTTGCCGTTATGATCGCGGTTACGTAACCACCAATCGTGATAGGCCACCAGTTTCGGGTACATCTCTGCCAACCAGCCTTTATCCTGGGTGACGTTGTACACTTCCATCACCGACCAGGCGGCAAGACTGGGTTTGGTATTACGTTCATTCCAGTTGCCGCCATCGCCGCCACGCTCGGGGCTAAGGTTCCACGCAATCAGGTCCGGCACAAATCCCACATCCTGCGGACGCACGGCGTCGCCAGGTTGGATCTGCCAGGAGAAGACCGCGCGGATATTCTCTTTGGCGATGTCCGGATTGAAATGCGCCATCGCAAACGCCTGCTTCCAGGTATCCCACGGCCAGGTCTGATTGCCGGAGAACCAACGCCCGGTTACCGACGGCGTGACGGTGTTATATTTCACCGCACCGCCCGGCGAACGCCAGTTGCCGTTGAGGGTTTCGATCGCTTTCACCGCGACGCGCGTCTGCTCCAGCGTCGCATCCGGATTGGTTAACCCTTTCTTCAGGTACTCTTCCCAGCGTCGCTGCGAGGCGGTGAGATAAAACGCCGGACGCGCCAGAATATCGCGGATTTGCATCTGTTCTTTGCTGACTTCCTGGGCGGTCAGCAGATGGGAATAGGTGGTATAGAGTGTCGTCGAACCGTTGATATGCGCCTTACTGGTAAAGCGATTACCGTTGATTTCAGTCTGCATCGGTAATGATTTATGCACCTGATATTCCGATTCGCCGGAGGTCAGCAGATCCCAGGTGGCGCGCACTTTGCCAAAGGTAACTTTCAGGCCATCACGGGTGGCGCTGATCTTGCGTTGATAATCAGGGTACTCGCCAGTAATGGTTTTATCAGAAAGCGGTTTCCCTTCTTTCGCTTCCAGTTTTTCCAGCAGCTCGCCGTCCCACACCAGATCCAGCGGTTTATCGCTGGTGATTTTGGTTTCCAGTAGTGACGTGCGCGGCGTGGCGAAGCGCAGAGTCATTTCTATCTGCACATCTTTTGCTGTCAGCTTTTGCACCAGCGCACCGGGAATACTGTATGCCTCCAGTGTGAAGTCGACTTTTTGGCCGTCCTGCCAGACAGTCAGGCGGTCGAAATTGGTGGCCATAAAGTTGATGTACTCTTCCGTTAGCAGTGCAACGCCCGGAAAGCCACCCATGGTGTTCGGGCCGTCAGGCAACAGGTGGCCATGCCAGGCACCGAGATCGAAAAATGGGTTAAAACGCTGGTGGTCGTCGTAATCGTAATCCTTCATGTACTGCGGCGCGCCGGTACGGTTAATCACGTTTTTATAATTGTCGGCGTTAGCGGCATGGGCGGAAAAGCTCATCAGCAGGGCGCAGGCTACTGGCGTTAAAATGGTTTTGATTTTCATGAGATTACTGTCCTTATTACCAGTAAAAATATTGCATCAGGAAGAGTTGGTCGCTGGGATCGTGAGAGGCATTTTTCATGTAGAAGCGGCTGTCAAAAGCCGTAGCGAAACGTCCGCCACCGTATTCGTACCAGATACCAAACTGCATGAAAGAGGTGGTTTCATCGTCTGCGTGGTCAGGGCGATGTCTGGCGTAGGTGTAAGCGGTGGAGAGATAAATGCCTTTTAACGCTTCATACATGGCGCTCACCATCATCCCGCTTTCACTTCCCGGTACGTCCAGCCCGTCGGCGCGTCCGGTATGGTGCCAGGCGCGTGCGGCGAAGTTCGGGGTAAGCAGGCCAGTGAGATAAA
The DNA here is from genome assembly GCF_000408805.1 of Escherichia sp. KTE159. NCBI lineage: Bacteria > Pseudomonadati > Pseudomonadota > Gammaproteobacteria > Enterobacterales > Enterobacteriaceae > Escherichia > Escherichia sp. KTE159. Next base: position 2,977,775 of record NZ_KE137292.1, on the reverse strand, counting down.
GCTGTCCTGTGCCGTCGGTAATTTCCAGACCGTTCATCCAGGTGATGCCTTCGGCAAGGTCATACTGGATGTAACCGTTCATCATTGCCGGATAGGTGTATTTATCGTCGTAGCGATCGTATTTGCCAAAATGCAGCCAGGCTTTGCTTTCGTCATGATGTCCGGCAGGTGTGGCGGTGACGCTATAACGAAAATTACCGGTTAGGTTTTGTACCTTCAGCGCGGTCATAATGTCACGGGTATTGGGAATGACGTAGCCCAGATCGGGCGTGAAATCGCCCCACCATTGCAGGTCATCCAGTGAGGAATCCTGACGCAGACTCAGCATGATTTCGGTGCCATCATTGGTACGATAACCGCCATAGAAACGGTTAATCCCACCTTCAAAACCGCCCCAGCTATGGTCAGGCACCCATGCATTGCCGTCGTGGTCGGCCTGCACGGTCCAGCCTTCGCCGTAAATCAGGCCGAACCAGGAGCCATACTTCATCTCCAGGCCACCTTCAATATAGGTGCCGTCACTGTATTTATGTTTATTCTCACCCTCTAAATCCATATATCCACCAACCCCTAATTCGCCGTAAAAACGAAATGAAGGAGAAGACATCGAAGTAATCGCGGGTGTTTTTGTGTCGTCATGTTCTGCCGGACGTGCTTCATCAGCGGCCGCAAAAAACGCGTAGCAAAACGGCAGAGCAACTAATGCTCTGCAAGGCGTACTATTAAATTTCATAATGTTAATCCATGAGCTAAAGAAAAAGTACAGCCTTTTATCGACATAATTAATAATGTTAAAAATACTCAGGCAGAAACTATTTTCCCTCTCCCCATCCAGGAAGAGGGAAAATGCCTGCTCATTTTTTATTAGTCTGCTTAATCCACGTTGTTGGCTGGCGTCGCTTCAATATGGCGTTCTTCAGCCGTTAATCCTTTTATATATTTGCTGTATTTCCACCACGCAAAGCCGAGGAAAATAACAATACCGCCGACGTTATAAAAAATGATGGTCAGAATATTTGCACCGGTCGGGAAGGTCGAGGCGACAAATCCTACGGCAAATATCGCAATCAGCATTGAAACAACGATAATACCGGTGCGACGGGAACCCATACGGAAATCACGTGGCAGGTGATCTAATTTGGCGCGTAAATTCAGATAGGCCAGCATGATGAATAACGGCGGAAGCATGGACGCTGCCGCGGTCATATTAATAATAGTATTCATTAGATCCTGCACGGTATTGGAGCCGAGCATCGGGATAATCATCAGTGGGATCACGATCAGGAACTGGATCCACGCCGCGCGCGCCGGAACGCCGTTTTCGTTCAGTTCGACGGTTTTCTTACCAAAGATCCCTTCCGGGATTTCGGAAAAGAAAATTTTCACCGGCGTTGCGGTCCACATCAGCAGGGAACCAAACATCGCGGTAAAGGACACAAGGCCAACAAAGCGGTTCATTAATGCTTCCGGCAGACCAAAGTATGCGGCCATGCCGTGGAATACCTGCACCGATCCGCCAGTAAATTTCAACTCTTTGCTGCTGACGAAGACGTTAATCAGCACCGAGGAGACGGAGTACAGTACACCGATAAAAATCCCGGCGAGGATGATCACTTTAACGAACGATTTCGATCCGCCTTTAACGTCGTTAACGTACACAGCAACGGACTCTGCGCCGCCTGCGGCCATAAAGATCCAGGTGGTAACGCCGAGGAACGCCCAGTTAAAGTTCGGGATCATCGCGTCAACGGTGATGGGGTCTGCAGGTTGTACGCCGCCAACCAGCGCCGTACCTGCCAGTAAAATGTAGGAGAGCGTTAACAGCAGCATCAGCGTTGAAGTAACGGAGGTGATTGGTCCCAGCATTTTCGCCCCGTTGGTGGAAACCCATGTGGAGAAGGCGAACAGCACCATGCTGATAATGGTGGTGGCAACTGGCGTCATAATATATTCGTAGCCGAGGAAGGCATACGAGGCGTAAGCAATAACGCGCGGCAATAATGAGGTGAAAAAGAACAGGTTCACGAACCAGTAGGTATAGGCAGTAATAAATGCCCAACGTCCGCCCAGCGAACTTTTTACCCATGCGTAGACACCAGCTTCCGAGTTTTTATTTAACGAAACAAATTCTGCGATGATCAGACAGAAGGGAATAAAATAAAAAATCGTCGCGAGGAAAAACATCGGTGCCGAGGCCAGTCCAAGCTCAATATTATTATTGATGACGTTATTAAAGCTATAAACGGCGGCAAAAGTCAGCGAGAGCAAGCCGAATTTGCCGATTGTATTACGTTTGGTATCAGACATAACACATCTCCGAAAATGAGTAGGGTAGCGGTGGCGGCAAACTCCTTTTGCCGCCGTAGTTGTTATTTGTTATGGAAATAACCATCTTCGATGGTGACTTTGAGAACGACTTTTTTGACTGCGTTATTACAGATAAACCGATACGCTTCATGGTTATCGCAAATAATGATTTGCCCTTCATGAACTTCAACGGTTTCTCCGCAGCCTTTTAAATATTCACGGTCAGTTTCATCGCGATAATATTCCACGACCTGTAACATCTCTTTCGGTGCATATTCAATTTTTTGCTGCCCTTGCAGGTAGTAATGCACTTCAAAATAGCGGCGATGTCCGGTAAATAACGCATCAGTCGCGGAGTCGTTTTCCACTCGATAGGTCAATGAGTCACCGATGGAGTGGGCGACGCCAGGCTGAATATTGTCGATATTTTCAATCGCTTCAACGCAGCGTTGCCACTTCTTGCCAGAGGCGTAAATCTGGCGGAACTGTTCTAAGTTATCGATGATCCTCATTGCTTATTCTCGCTGTGCAAATTCGTGGAAAAGAACCCTGCGCCGAACTCATGCGACGCCAGGCTTTGCGCGGTGGCTTCTCCGCCAGAAACTGGCAGCAACGTAAAGCCGTAGCTGAAGTCACGGAACCAGACGCGCCAGGAGTCCAGCACCTCGCTACCCCAGGAGTTGGAGCCGAGGCCAAGCAACTGGTGGTCGAGGTTCAGAGTGATGTCATCGCTGCGCCGCAGCTCGTTGCAGTGCTGGGCTGCGTGGATGTTCTCCTGGGTATAGTGCCAGGCGCTGAAGTTAATCGGGCGCTGCGGAACCACCAGCAGACCGCTGCCGTGGCGGTTAGTCAGTGCCGCCCAGCGGACATGCTGGCGGTTGCCGTTGTTCTGCGGGAAGGGATAGTTCTCAAACATGGCATCGACGTTGCTGCGCCAGATATCGATGATGTTAGCTTGCTGGCTGTCGGCGTAGTTTTCGCCCGGTCCACGTCCGTAATACGCCACCTGATCGTATTCGCCGTTAATTCCCATGGTGAAACCGATGCACGGAATGATGTGCGGATAGTCGCCGTAACGTTCGCCGGAAAGTGCCACGTTAACCTGACCATCGGCAGCGATGCGCCAGATGTAGGTGCAGCGCATCCCGAAGTCAAACACCGGCGGGGCAATAACCGTGCGGCTGATGATCAACACCTCGCCATCACTTTGCTCAACGGCAAAGTCGCGCAGATGCTCCTGCATGATCTGCAAATGATTCGGTTGCCACAGTCCTTCGTACTCCTGCTTGTGGTTGTCGATCATTGGCTTGAAGAAGTTGATCTTTGGCTCGCGAGTCAGCAGTGATTCGCCATTCACCTGCCATGACGTCGGTTTGCCAGTCAATTTTGAGAAGGTGATTGCGAAGTTGTAGCCGCGAACGGTGCAGCTCAAACGTTCATCTTCCAGCGTCAGCGGATGGGCGTTATTCGGCGCGAAAGGCACAGGCTGCGCAGTGTTTTCCTTCAGCGGGAACTGATAAGTGGCGATAGGGTGCCCGGCGTCGCTGTAGCGAGTGTGGGAATCTTTGGTCACCGTAATGTTGAGAAACGCTTCGCGGGTGTCCAGTTGCGGCAGCGTGATGTGCAAGGGGGCTTCGCTGTTCGGCGCAACGTCGCGCAGCTTAATTTGCTGCGTCGCGAGCGTTTCACCTTCGGCGCGCACGTCTACGTGCAGGGTGTAGTCATCAAGCGTGGTAAACCACAGTTTATTTTCGACTTTCAGTTCGCCGCGATTCAGATCCAACGCGTGAATTTTTACCGGCGCGATAACCTGTTTGTACTCTTTCAGACCCGGCCCCGGTGTCTGATCGGAATAGATCAAACCATCAAGACAGAAGTTATAGTTGTTGGGATAGTCGCCGTAATCGCCGCCGAATTTATACCAGACGTTGCCGTTGTCATCCTGCGCCTGGATCCCGTGATCACACCACTCCCAGACATAATGCCCCTGAATGCAATCGTGCTTATAGAAGACGTTCTGGTATTCCGTCAGCCCGCCAGGTCCGTTACCCATCGCATGGGCGTATTCACAGATGATGCGCGGTTTTGGATGCGGGTATTCACCAAACTCATTCATCAGCGGCACGCGGGTGTACATGGTGGAAATAATATCGACCACTTCAGCATCGCGATCTTCTTCGTAGTGAACCAGACGCGTGTCATCCAGCGCCTTCGCCGCGTGGTACATCGCGCGGATGTTACAGCCATAGCCGGACTCGTTGCCCAGCGACCAGATGATGATCGACGGATGGTTTTTCTGCGCGTGAATATGACGAACGATGCGCTCGACGTAGACTTTTTCCCACTGCGGATCGTCGGTAATGCGGCTGATATCACCAACGTTAGCAAAGCCGTGCGATTCGACGTCGGTTTCCGCCATTACAAACAGGCCGTAGATATCACACAGTTCGTAAAAACGCGGATCGTTCGGGTAGTGAGCAGTACGCACAGAGTTGATGTTGTGTTGTTTCATCAACTGGATATCTTTCTCAACGCGATCTATCCCAACGGCGCGGCCTTTGCGATGATCGTTGTCGTGGCGGTTGACGCCGTGCAGCATCACATAACGGTTATTGATCCAGAACAGACCGTCGCGCACTTTGATATCACGGAAGCCAATGCGTTGCGGCACCACTTCCAGAACATTGCCGTTGGCATCTTTCAGCGTCATGACCAGATGGTAAAGATAAGGGGATTCTGCTGACCATTGCTGCGGCTGTTCGACAGTAAAAGCAAAACTGGCGCTGGTCAGTTTTTCAATTACCAGGTGATTAATGGCGCTGCGGTGCACCACGCGTTCGCCGTCGAACAGGGTATATTCCAGCGTCGTTACGGCAGGGGAGGCAGCGAGATTTTCCAGCACCACTTCGCAGGAAAGTGTGGCGTCGCAATAGGCTTCGTCAAAGTCGGTACGCACGGTGAAATCGTTAATGTGCGTCAGTTGTTTACCGATCAGATAAACATCGCGGAAGATCCCCGCCGACCACCACATATCCTGGTCTTCCACGTAGGTGGAGTCAGCCCACTGCATCACGCGCACACACAACAGGTTGTCGCCGGTTTTAACCATCGTACTGATGTCAAACTCTGCGGTCAGGCGACTGCCCTTGCTGAAGCCAACATACTGACCGTTAACGTAGACTTCAAAATAGGTTTCGACGCCGTCAAATTTAATCAGCGTCTGTTTACCCTGCCAGCCGTCGCTGAGGGTGAAAATACGTTGATAGGCACCGGTTGGGTTATCGCTGGGAACAAACGGCACATCGATGGGGAACGGAAAACCTTCGTCGGTATATTGCAGTTTGCCGTGACCTTCCATTTGCCACATGGCGGGGACGGTGATGTGCCCCCAGTCAGCCATTAGCTCAGAGGTGAAGGCTTCTGGCACTTGCAGCGGATGATCAAAAAAATGGAAATTCCACTGACCGCTTAAAGGCAGAAACAGGCTGCTGGTTTCGCGGGCAAAGGTACGTGCCTGCGCAACAGAATCATATGAAAAAAAGTACGCACGCGGCGTAAGTCGGTTTTCGTGGGTGAGCTGAATGTTTTCCCAGCGATTCATAGGGCCTCCCGGTAGAGAGAAATCGGAACCATTTATGGCGATGGTAGTTTGTGTAATTGATGGGGAGTTTAGTAAAATTTTTACTAAAAAGTAGCAGGTAAATGCATTTACTTTAACTGGATCACGAAAATAAACGGCAGCACTGTCCGGCAAAAACGATTGCCAGACAGTGTGTGAGGGGATTTAGCGGGTTGTACCGCGCAGTTTTAATTTGCTGGGAACGAAGACTAGCAGCGGCAGCGCGCGACCATCGCGAGCCTTTTCATACACCAGATTAACGCCCTGGCTTCCCATCATCTCGGAATGGATTCGCACGGTTGAGAGCGGCGGAAAGGTAAATCGCGCGGTAGGAATGTCGTTAACGCTGATAAGCGAAATATCCTGCGGGATGTTCAGGCCACGTTCATGAATTGCCCGTAGTACGCCGATAGCAATGGAATCGGAAGCGACAAACAATGCCTTCGGGTAGTTTTCCCGCGCCAGCATTTGTTTTGCCAGTTCATAGCCTGACGAGCTGGAAAAACCGCCGCGCCAGATATCCTCTTCGCGCACAACGTGCTTGAGATGACCATACTCGACAAATGCCGCTTCGCGAATATCTGCTTTGCCTGGCTCGTCTTCGCCGCCAATAAAACCGATGCGATTTACACCCTGAGCAATATAGAAATCGATGATTTCTTTACTGATGCGTGCCAGATCGATATCTACCGCATCGTAATTGCTGCCTGGCTCGTGAAAGTCGATAAAACAGATATTATCGGTTAACGCACTGGCGGCGGCGCGTAGGGCAGGCGTGGGCTTGCCGACAATTAAAATGCCGGTGACGTTTTTAATGTCCGGCAAGCCGTTGTGCTCATAACAGTTGGTCAGTTCGATCGCCAGCTTTTCGCACTGGGTTTCAATGCCGTGACGGATCGCCAGATAGTAAGGGTCGTTGATCTCCAGCTCCTGCTGGTAGCTGTAGATGGCCAGAATATGGTGCTGGTTGACTGCACCAGTCTGTAATTTACGGGCGCTGCTGGTCTTGTACTCCAGCTTTTCTGCGATCTCCAGAATGCGATGTTTCGTCTCTTCCTTTACATTCAATGTCGGATCGTCATTTAAGACCCTGGATACTGTCGCCAGGGATACGCCAGCTTCGATTGCGATGTCTTTTAGTGTTGCCATGTTTACCTTTTTTACTTTCCCTGATGTGCGCCTTCATTGTAGAGGAAGTGCTTATTGGGTCACCTGTTTTCAGTAAATAAAGCGCGTTTCTTTGACGCTGTAACGGTAACACAGTGGCTTACGAATGTGATCACGCCTGCATTCTCTATTTTTAGCCTACAGGATTCAGAAAAACTTTTGCTATAGTTTAGTAAAATTTTACTTGAAGGGGAGAAACAATGGAAACCGTGGCTTACGCTGATTTTGCGCGTCTGGAAATGCGTGTCGGGAAGATTGTGGAAGTTAAACGCCATGAAAACGCCGACAAGCTGTACATCGTACAGGTTGATGTCGGTGAAAGAACGCTGCAAACCGTGACCAGCCTGGTGCCGTACTACCGCGAAGAAGAGCTGATGGGTAAAACGGTGGTGGTACTGTGCAATCTGCAAAAAGCAAAAATGCGCGGTGAAACCTCGGAATGCATGCTGTTGTGTGCAGAAACTGATGACGGCAGTGAAAGCGTGTTATTAACGCCGGAGCGGATGATGCCTGCGGGCGTGCGTATCGTATAAAAAATGGCGGATGGCGAATTTGCCTCGCTATCCGCCATCGGTATTACGCCTCTTCGACACTTACTCGCATGGCGGCCAGCGCCTTACGCGCCGCTTTGATCACCTGCTCACACTGTTCAATGCTCAGTGTCAGTGGCGGTTCAATGCGGATCGTTTTGGCATTGTTGAGCGTTCCGGCAACCAGCACGCGCTGGCGGAACATCTCGCTGGCAAAGTTGTAGCCGATTTCGTTATCAACAAACTCAATCGCCATCAACATTCCTTTGCCGCGCGCGTCCTGCACCAGATCGGGATATTCCCGCGCCAGTTGACGGAAACCGTCCAGCAACATATCGCCTTTTTGCTCAGCCTGGGCCGGTAAATTCTGTTCCAGCAACACGTTGATGGTTGCCAGCGCTGCCGCACAGGCCAGCGGGTTGCCGCCAAAAGTGGTGGTATGCAGAAACGGATTGTCGAACAGCACTGAGAATACCTCTTCGGTGGCGATGGTCGCGCCAATCGGCATCACGCCGCCGCCGAGGGCTTTCGCCAGGCACAGGATGTCCGGCTGAACGTTCTCATGTTCGCAGGCGAACATCTTGCCCGTGCGCCCCATGCCCGTTTGCACTTCATCGAGGATCATCAGTGCGCCGAACTCATCGCACAGCTTACGTACGGCGGTGAGATAACCCGGCGGCGGCAGAATTACACCACCTTCGCCCTGAATTGGCTCAAGGATCACTGCGGCAACATCATCACCGGTTTTTTTGCACTCGCTAAGGGCTGTGCGCATGGCTTCAATATTGCCAAACGGTACATGACGGAAACCCGGCAGCAGCGGCATAAACGGTTTGCGGAAGGTCGATTTCGCCGTGGCCGACAGTGCGCCAAGCGATTTGCCGTGGAACGCGCCGCTGGTAGCAATAAAAGTAAATTTGCCGCGCGGTGACTGATAAGCCTTCGCCAGTTTTAGCGCCGCTTCAACGGACTCGGTGCCGCTATTACAGAAGAAGCTGTATTTCAGTTTACCGGGCGTCAGCGCGGCAAGGGTTTTCGCCAGCATCGCCCGTAACGGATCGAGCAACTCCTGGCTATGCAGTGGCTGTTTCGCAAGTTGATTCTGTACGGCGGAAACTACAACTGGATTACGGTGCCCCACGTTGAAAATTCCAAAACCTCCCAGGCAGTCAATAAACTCCTGTCCCTGGGTGTCGACAAGCGTATTTAAACCTCCCGCTTGCCACTCTACGGCTCCGTAATCCCCGCCAGCGGTAACAGATTTGCGATACTCTAAAAATCCCGGATTGACATGTTCTTTGAAGTATTCAATCACCTCCCGGTTAAGTGCTTTCATCTCCTCATGATCCAGCGTTCGCTTTTCAATGAGATTCAGGGCGTGGGCGCTGCACGCTAAAGCCGATGCGCTCGAAGGTAACCTGTTCAAAATATGCTCCGGAGGCTCGCGTATCACATGATACCGATTTAAGTATTGCAGGGATTGCGCCACTCCGGCTGCGATTGCGAAAATCGGGATAAACACAAATGCAGCAATCATCCGTGCAACATTTAATGCTGATTGTTAACATTTGTTGTTATTTGGTACGATTTCTATCGAGTATGGATTTTGCGCTTGTTATGTAAATGCACTCTTTCAGGGCAGCAAATGCCTGTTTTTTGGGCAATGTAATTAATGTTATCGCATAGTAACAGGATGAAAGTATTTTAAATCAATGGATTACATTTTGTGCTTTAATCGCAAATTGCGATCTAAATCAAATTAAACCGCTAAAGATAACCGCGCCGGGGCCGACATAACTTCCGACAAGAAGTTAACAACAATATAACCTGCACAGGACGCGATTATGTCTTCTCATCCGTATGTCACCCAGCAAAATATCCCGCTGGCTGACGATACCACTCTGATGTCTACTACCAATCTACAAAGCTATATCACACATGCTAATGACACTTTTGTGCAGATTAGCGGCTATACATTGCGGGAGTTACAGGGGCAGCCGCATAACATGGTGCGCCATCCGGATATGCCGAAAGCGGCCTTTGCTGATATGTGGTACACCCTGAAACAGGGGGAACCCTGGAGTGGAATCGTGAAAAATCGGCATAAAAATGGCGATCATTATTGGGTGCGGGCGAACGCGGTGCCGATGGTGCGCGATGGCAAAATCAGTGGCTATATGTCGATTCGCACGCGGGCGACGGATAAAGAGATCGCAGCAGTAGAGCCGCTGTACAAGGCGTTGAATGTCGGGCGCACAAATAAGCGTATCCATAAAGGTTTAGTGGTGCGTAAAGGCTGGTTGGGAAAACTCCCTTCATTGCCGCTTCGCTGGCGGGCGCGTGGAGTGATGGCGCTGATGTTTATCGCGCTGGCGACCATGCTCTGGTTTGCCGCCGCACCAGTGGTGAATTATTTCCTCTGTGCGTTAGTGATGCTGTCAGGAATTGCCTGTTTTGAATGGCAGATTATTCGTCCGATAGAAAATGTCGCCAGCCAGGCGCTGAAGGTGGCGACCGGTGAGTGTAACAGTGTTGATCATCTGAATCGCAGTGATGAACTGGGGTTGACGTTGCGGGCAGTAGGGCAGCTTGGTTTGATGTGCCGCTGGTTGATTAATGACGTATCAAGCCAGGTTTCCAGCGTCAGAAGCGGCAGTGAAACGCTGGCAAAAGGCACCGATGAACTTAACGAACATACTCAGCAGACGGTAGATAATGTTCAGCAAACGGTAGCGACCATGAATCAGATGGCAGCGTCGGTAAAACAGAACTCTGCCACGGCTTCGGCTGCCGATAAACTTTCTATTACCGCCAGTAATGCGGCAGTGCAGGGCGGGGAAGCGATGACCACGGTGATCAAAACGATGGATGATATTGCAGACAGTACTCAGCGCATTGGCACTATTACTTCGCTGATTAACGATATTGCTTTTCAGACCAATATCCTCGCGCTGAATGCGGCGGTGGAAGCGGCGCGTGCCGGAGAGCAGGGTAAAGGTTTTGCGGTGGTTGCGGGCGAAGTACGTCATTTAGCCAGCCGCAGCGCCAATGCTGCCAACGATATTCGCAAGCTGATCGATGCCAGTGCTGATAAGGTGCAATCCGGTTCACAACAAGTGCACGCTGCCGGACGGACGATGGACGATATTGTGGCGCAGGTGAAAAACGTAACTCAGTTGATTGCTCAGATTAGCCATTCAACGCTGGAACAAGCTGATGGGCTTTCCAGTCTGACCCGTGCGGTAGATGAACTTAACCTGATTACCCAGAAAAACGCCGAGCTGGTGGAAGAGAGCGCGCAGGTGTCAGCGATGGTTAAACACCGCGCCAGCCGACTGGAAGACGCGGTGACGGTGCTGCATTAATCGGTATGCCGGATATCATGGTTGGTACACAATGCCTGATGCGATGCTGGCGCATCTTATCAGGCCTACGGGCGCGTAGGCTGATAAGGCGTTCACGCCGCATCCGGCAATCGGTGATTAATCCAGTTGCGTAATATCAAAAGCGGCGCGGTCAATTACCGCAATGATCTTTTTTATCTGCGCGTCGCTGATGTCACTCTGGTTGACACGTAAGTCCAGCACCGCTTTAAAATTATCCAGCGCCCGCTTCATTTGCGGGTTCTGGCGTAGCGCAGCGCCAACGCAGCGGGCTTTGATCCGCTCTTCAATCATTTCCACTTGTTCGCGATTTTCTTCCAGCCACTGCGCGCCCTGTTCGGTTAGCGCAATCTGCTTCTTGCCGCCTTCTTCTTCGCGGATGGTAATCAGCGACTGCTCCTGGAGAAAATCCAGCGTCGGATAGATGACGCCCGGACTTGGGGTGTAATTTCCCTGGGTCAGATTCTCAATCGCTTTAATCAACTCGTAACCGTGGCTGTCATCGCGTGAAAGAATATCCAGAATCACCAGACGCAATTCACCGTGACCAAAGAAACGCTGCCGACGACCACCGCCGCGACCGTGACGACCACCGCAGCATTGACCATGCTCGTGCTCATGCTGATGACCGTGCCCGCAGTGCTCGTGTTCTGACTTCTCACCTTTGCAGCAGCCTTCATGGCGTGGCTGGCCTTCATGTTTACAACACCCTTCGTGATGATGGCTCATAATCAGCCTCCTGTTGCTTAATTAGATATATCTAATTTATATCTAATGTGAACATTACTGCAAGTGCAAAAATGATTTTTAAACGCAGATGTGCTCAACATGTAGGCCGGATAAGGCGTTCACGCCGCATCCGGCAGCCTTGCTATGGTGCTGAATGCCTTCACATACTTCAGATATATCAATTCTACAAATTGCTTGCATTTATCATGATTAGCAATCATTATCATTTGTGAATTTTATTTAGATATATCTGATTACCATCACGAAGGCGATAACAATGACTAACTCTCCCCGCTACCCACAGCGCGTTCGAAATGATCTGCGCTTCCGTGAACTGACTGTGTTACGTGTTGAGCGTATCAGCGCTGGTTTTCAGCGTATTGTCCTTGGCGGCGAGGCGCTGGACGGTTTTACGTCGCGCGGCTTTGACGATCACAGCAAACTCTTCTTTCCTCAAACTGACGCTCATTTTGTGCCGCCAACAGTAACGGAAGAAGGTATCGTCTGGCCGGAAGGACCGCGCCCGCCGTCGCGTGACTATACGCCGCTGTACGATGAACAACGCCATGAACTGGCGATCGATTTCTTTATACACGACGGCGGCGTCGCCAGCGGCTGGGCGATGCAGGCGCAACCAGGCGATAAACTCACGGTGGCCGGACCGCGAGGTTCGCTGGTGGTGCCGGAGGATTACGCGTATCAGGTGTATGTCTGCGATGAGTCCGGAATGCCTGCACTGCGCCGCCGCCTGGAAACGTTGAGCAAACTTGCCGTTAAACCGCAAGTTACTGCGCTGGTCAGCGTGCGGGATAACGCCTGTCAGGATTATCTCGCGCACCTTGACGGTTTTAACATCGAATGGCTGACGCATGATGAGCAGGCGGTGGACGCGCGTCTGGCGCAGTTGGCAATTCCTGCCGATGATTACTTCATCTGGATAACCGGTGAAGGAAAAGTGGTTAAGAATTTAAGCCGTCGCTTTGAAGCGGAACAGTATGATCCACAGCGGGTACGCGCAGCGGCTTATTGGCACGCGAAGTGATTGAACAGAAAGAAAAAAACAAAAGGCTGACGATTTCTCGTCAGCCTTTTGCTGTGTCTGGTGGCCCCTGCTGGACTTGAACCAGCGACCAAGCGATTATGAGTCGCCTGCTCTAACCACTGAGCTAAGGGGCCATGGTAGCGGATTATAAAGTAACTCCGTGTCGCAATCCAGCCATTACCGCGCGGCTGCTGTTTTTATAAACAATGTGTTTTCAATTCGTTATACTTCCTGCGGGTTGTGTTGTTCAGGAGTTAATATGGTTGACGATATTCTTGCGCCAGGATTGCGTGTGGTGTTTTGTGGCATCAATCCGGGTCTTTCTTCCGCGGAGTCTGGTTTTCCGTTTGCCCATCCGGCGAATCGCTTCTGGAAGGTGATTTATCAGGCCGGGTTTACCGACCGTCAGTTGAAGCCGCAGGAAGCGCAGCATCTGCTGGATTATCGTTGTGGCGTCACCAAACTGGTTGACAGGCCAACGGTGCAGGCTAATGAAGTGTCAAAGCAGGAATTGCACGCAGGTGGGCGCAAGCTAATTGAAAAAATTGAGAATTATCAGCCGCAGGCGTTGGCGATTCTGGGTAAGCAGGCGTATGAACAGGGATTCAGTCAGCGCGGCGTGCAGTGGGGGAAACAAACGCTGACCATTGGTTCGACGCAGATTTGGGTATTGCCGAATCCCAGCGGTTTAAGTCGAGTTTCTCTGGAGAAACTGGTTGAGGCATATCGGGAGTTGGATCAGGCACTGGTAGTGCGTGGGCGATAAAAAACGCCACCAGAAAGGTGGCGTTAGAGTAGCAAGACGAGTGCCGGATATGACGTGAACGTGTTATCCGGCCTACAGATTAATCGTCCAGGAAGCTACGCAGCACTTCAGAACGGCTCGGGTGACGCAGTTTGCGCAGCGCCTTCGCTTCGATCTGACGGATACGTTCACGGGTAACGTCGAACTGTTTACCCACTTCTTCCAGCGTGTGGTCGGTGTTCATGTCGATACCGAAACGCATACGCAGAACTTTCGCTTCACGCGCGGTCAGGCCAGCCAGCACGTCGTGCGTTGCCGCACGCAGGCTTTCGGTGGTCGCAGAATCCAGCGGTAGTTCGAGGGTGGTATCCTCGATGAAATCCCCCAGATGCGAATCTTCATCATCACCGATCGGCGTTTCCATGGAGATTGGCTCTTTGGCGATCTTCAGCACTTTACGGATCTTATCTTCCGGCATCAACATACGTTCAGCCAGTTCTTCCGGCGTCGGCTCGCGGCCCATCTCTTGTAGCATCTGGCGAGAAATACGGTTGAGCTTGTTGATAGTCTCAATCATATGCACCGGAATACGAATGGTGCGCGCCTGATCCGCGATAGAGCGGGTGATCGCCTGACGGATCCACCAGGTTGCGTAGGTGGAGAACTTATAACCACGACGGTATTCGAACTTATCAACCGCTTTCATCAGACCGATGTTGCCTTCCTGAATCAGATCGAGGAACTGCAAGCCACGGTTGGTATATTTCTTGGCGATAGAAATAACCAGACGTAAGTTCGCTTCAACCATCTCTTTCTTCGCACGGCGGGCTTTCGCTTCACCGATGGACATACGGCGGTTGATGTCTTTAACCTGCTCAATGGTCAGGCCGGTTTCTTCTTCAATTTGCTGCAGTTTCTGCAGGGCGCGATGCACTTCTTCAGAGACATCGTGCAGTTTTTCCGACCACGGTTTGTTCATCGCAATCGCTGCATTGAACCAGGTATCGCTGGTTTCGTTGCCGGTAAACAGGGTGATGAAGTTTTTCTTCGGCATTTTGCACTGCTCAACGCAGAGCTTCATGATCAGACGTTCTTGTGTACGAACGCGATCCATCATGACGCGCATGCTGTTGACCAGGTAGTCAAACTGCTTCGGCACCAGGCGGAACTGTTTGAACACTTCAGACAGTTTCAGGATCTCTTCCTGAGCGGCTGCGTGACTGCGGCCTTTCGCTTTGATGGTGTCGCGCGTTACAACATACTGGGCACGCAGTTCAGCAAATTTTTCGCGAGCCAGTTCCGGGTCGATGCTGTTGTCATCGTCGGCGCTGTCGTCGTCGGCATCTTCTTCGTCTTCATCTTCGTCATCGTCCAGATCTTCCTGAGAAAGCTCTGAACCGACGTGAGTGGCGGTTGGTGCCAGTTCTTCTTCTGCGTTCGGATCGACAAAGCCGGTGATCAGATCGGACAGACGTGCTTCTTCCGCTTCAACGCGATCGTACTGTTCCAGCAGATAGGTAATCGCTTCTGGATATTCAGCAACGGAGCATTGAACCTGGTTGATCCCGTCTTCGATGCGTTTAGCGATGTCAATTTCGCCTTCGCGGGTCAACAGTTCAACGGTGCCCATTTCACGCATGTACATGCGTACCGGGTCAGTCGTGCGCCCGATTTCAGATTCCACGCTGGAAAGCACCTGTGCGGCGGCTTCGGCAGCATCTTCGTCTGCTGTGTTTTCAGCCAGCATCAGATCATCGGCATCCGGCGCTTCTTCCATCACCTGAATGCCCATGTCATTGATCATTTGGATGATGTCTTCGATCTGATCGGAATCGACGATATCTTCCGGCAGATGGTCATTGACCTCGGCATAGGTCAGATAGCCTTGCTCCTTACCACGGGTGACAAGAAGTTTTAGCTGTGACTGCGGGTTTTGCTCCATAAGACGGTATCCACACTTATTTCATGAGGTTGGTGTTGGGCGATTGACCGGATATCATTCAGATATTAATGCTGAAATCCAACGGTTGTTTACCGCCAACGATAATTACGAGGGCGTACTTATATCATTGCCGCTGCCTCTCAGTGCGGCTGTCGGGGGCTTCCCGATCGCTATTCGGCACTTAAGCCGTTAAATCACTTTTTCGCCAGCTCCTGGTTTAATGTCCAGAGTTCCAGGCGTTCTTCATTACTTAAACCATGCGTGCGCTCACGAGCGATTAACTCTTCCTGGCGCAGTTCAAGCAACGAATCAAACATATGGTTGAGTGAGTCGGTGAAGGTTTGCTCAGCAATATTCTTATCTGCTATATCGTCCCACATCGACAGTTTTTCAAGGGTGGCAGCATTATTTGTGCCACGATAGTGCTCTAAAAGTTGCCCGGTGGTCAGACCTGGCTGAGAGAGACAAGTGTTGACCAGTTCTCTGAATAAGCCAAGTCCGGGGAGCTTATTTTGATCCAGATTTTCCAGCGGCGGGACTAACGTCGCTAATTCTGGATTTTGCACCAGCAACCCTATAAGTATACGCATGGTCGTGCGTTTTAGCTGCGGAACAGGACGAGAAACACCGTTCTCCGCTGCTTTCGGCATTAATCGTTCAAGCTGGCTGTCATCAAGTATGCCTAACTTGTTGCCTAATTCCTGACGAAGATAGATGCGCAATGTTTCTCCGGGCACCTGAGAAATCAGCGGCAGCGCCAACGTACTTAAACGCGCACGCCCGTCAGGTGTGCTCAGATCAACTTGCGGCATCAGGCTGTTAAACAGAAACGCAGAGAGCGGCATGGCCTGCTCCATACGCGCTTCAAACGCCTCTTTACCTTCTTTGCGTACCAGCGTGTCAGGGTCTTCGCCATCCGGTAAAAACATAAAGCGTAGCTGACGACCATCTGTCATATAGGGCAGCGCAGTTTCTAACGCTCGCCACGCGGCATCACGACCTGCGCGGTCGCCGTCATAACAGCAAATGACATTGTTGGTCGCGCGGAACAACAACTGAATGTGATCGGCAGTGGTCGATGTACCCAACGATGCAACGGCGTAATTAATACCGTATTGCGCCAGAGCAACCACGTCCATATAGCCTTCGACCACCAACAGACGCTGGGGTTCAGCGTTATCCTGCTGCGCTTCATAAAGACCGTAAAGCTGGCGGCCTTTATGGAAAATATCAGTTTCCGGCGAGTTCAGGTATTTTGGGGTATCGTTGCCCAGCACGCGCCCACCAAAACCAATCACCCGACCGCGTTTATCGCGAATGGGGAACATCACCCGCTCGCGGAAACGATCGTAACTGCGGCCCTGATCGTTGGTTACCAACATGCCTGCATCAATCAATGACTGGCGATTTTCTGGATTGTCGCCAAACCGTTTCAGGACGTTGTCCCAGCCGGGGGGCGCAAAACCAATCGCAAAACGGGCGATTACCTCATGGCTTAATCCGCGTTTTTCCAGATACTGGCGCGCAGATGTAGCAACAGGTTGCTGTAAAGATTGTTGGTAAAACGTATTCAGACCGTCCATCAACTGATAAAGAGTTTGCCGTTGATGGCGCTCTATCTGGCTGGGGCCGCTGCCTGCTTCAAATGGCACTTCAAGATTGTGCATTGCCGCCAACTCTTCGACCGTTTCGACGAACTCGAGTTTGTCGTAGTTCATCAGAAAGTCGATCGCGTTGCCGTGCGCGCCACATCCAAAGCAGTGGTAAAACTGTTTCTCACCGTTGACGGTGAAGGACGGGGTTTTTTCGTTGTGGAATGGACAACACGCGTGAAAATTCTTGCCCTGCTTTTTTAGCTTCACACGAGCATCGATCAGATCGACGATGTCAGTGCGCGCCAGCAGATCATTAATGAATACGCGTGGGATTCGTCCAGCCATAGGCCCCGATTTTTAGCAATTCATAAACGAAAATAAGCCGCGCATTCCTTTCGGAAGCACGGCCTTACAACTACAACTCGGTCTGATCGGAGAGCAACGCTCTCGGGGAATTAGTACAGACGAGTACGGCGTGCGTTTTCGCGAGCCAGTTTCTTCGCGTGACGTTTCACTGCAGAAGCTTTAGCGCGCTTACGTTCGGTAGTCGGTTTTTCATAGAATTCACGACGACGAACTTCCGCCAGAACACCTGCTTTTTCGCAGGAACGCTTGAAGCGACGCAGAGCTACGTCGAACGGCTCGTTTTCACGTACTTTAATTACCGGCATGTGCCTCTCACCTTTGATTAATTCGGTTTGCCGCTGGCATCAACGCCAGCTTATTTCAAAATGGTGCGGAATTTTACTGCAATTGCTGCTGCTTTGTAAAGCACCGCGGCCTTTTTTGAAAGGGACTTTTATAAGGGTGAGGAGTATACACGAGGCTTTCTCCAGGGGCGAACAAAGTTTTACATCAACCCGCATTGGTCCTACACTGCGCGGTAATAAAGCGAGGTAAAACAAGTCATGCGTGTACTGGGTATTGAAACTTCTTGCGATGAAACCGGCATCGCCATTTACGACGATGAAAAAGGTTTGTTAGCCAACCAATTGTATAGTCAGGTGAAATTACACGCTGACTACGGCGGCGTAGTGCCTGAATTGGCCTCCCGCGATCACGTGCGTAAAACCGTACCGTTGATCCAGGCGGCGCTGAAAGAGTCCGGGCTGACAGCAAAAGATATTGATGCAGTGGCCTATACCGCAGGCCCTGGATTAGTCGGCGCGCTGTTGGTTGGCGCAACGGTCGGGCGTTCGCTGGCGTTTGCCTGGGGCGTTCCGGCGATCCCGGTACACCATATGGAAGGGCATCTGTTAGCGCCGATGCTGGAAGATAACCCACCGGAATTTCCGTTTGTCGCGCTGCTGGTTTCCGGCGGTCATACGCAGTTAATCAGCGTCACTGGTATTGGTCAGTACGAGTTGCTCGGTGAGTCCATTGATGACGCTGCCGGGGAAGCGTTTGATAAGACCGCGAAGCTGCTGGGGCTGGATTATCCAGGCGGGCCGTTACTGTCGAAAATGGCCGCCCAGGGTACTGCCGGGCGCTTTGTCTTCCCGCGTCCGATGACCGACCGTCCGGGGTTGGATTTCAGCTTCTCTGGCCTGAAAACCTTCGCGGCAAATACCATTCGTGACAACGGCACCGACGACCAGACGCGTGCTGATATCGCTCGCGCCTTTGAAGATGCGGTGGTCGATACGTTGATGATTAAGTGTAAGCGAGCGCTGGATCAGACGGGCTTTAAGCGACTGGTCATGGCTGGCGGCGTGAGTGCTAACCGCACGCTGCGGGCGAAACTGGCGGAAATGATGAAAAAGCGTCGTGGCGAGGTATTCTACGCGCGTCCGGAGTTTTGTACCGATAACGGCGCGATGATCGCCTATGCCGGAATGGTGCGGTTTAAAGCAGGCGCGACGGCGGATCTCGGCGTGAGTGTGCGTCCGCGCTGGCCACTGGCAGAGTTACCGGCTGCGTAAGGCTATGATTCAGCCTGTGAAAAGGATAAGCACGGGCTGAAAAATCACTCAGGATCTTTTTCGCGCTTTCTTTTGAATTTCGTCCAGATTTTTGTCTCCTGGTGACGCCACAGACGCTGGATGTTGTCATGATGACGCAGCAGGATCAGGCAAGAGAGCATCGAAACCGGGAAGGTGAATTGTGGCTTAAACCACCAGACATAAAACGGAGCAATCAGCGCGCTGACAATCGCCCCCAGCGACGAATATCCACTCAATAGCACGGTAAGCAGCCAGGTTCCCGCCATCACGCCCGTTAAATCCCAGCCAATCGGGGCTATTGCACCAAAAGCGGTGGCAACGCCTTTCCCCCCTTTAAAACCGAAGAAAACCGGCCAGATATGTCCAAGACAGGCAGCTATGGCAATTAAGCCTAACCAGAAGGGGCTGACACCTAATACATACGCGCCCCAAACGGGCAACATTCCTTTCAGAACGTCGAAAATCAGTACTGCTACGGCTGCTCCCTTGCCACCGATACGTAATACATTGGTTGCGCCAGGATTACCGGAGCCGCTGGTTCGCGGATCGGGCAGACCACACAAGCGGCAAACCAGAATGGCACTGGAAATGGAGCCGCAGAGGTACGCGATGAGGATCATTCCAGGCGCGATTGCACTCATAAGCTGTTCCGTTTTGAAAATTCGTGTTTAACGATGAATCCGTGGATAATACGCACATTTCGCCGGAAGTGGTATCCGGGTTAGCCAAAAAGCGAGCAGGTCGTGATGGATATTGTATTTATAGAGCAACTTTCGGTAATCACCACTATTGGTGTTTACGACTGGGAACAGACCATCGAGCAGAAGCTGGTGTTCGATATCGAAATGGCGTGGGATAACCGTAAAGCGGCGAAAAGCGATGATGTGGCGGACTGCCTCAGCTACGCAGACATCGCAGAAACGGTGGTTAGCCACGTCGAGGGGGCGCGTTTTGCGTTAGTGGAACGCGTGGCGGAAGAGGTGGCGGAATTGCTACTGACTCGCTTTAACTCTCCGTGGGTGCGCATCAAACTCAGCAAGCCAGGTGCAGTGGCGCGCGCTGCTAATGTTGGCGTAATCATTGAGCGTGGCAATAATCTGAAAGAGAATAATTAATTTTATAGCTGTTAAACCAAATGGTTATAAGCGGGTCATACTGCAGTAGTTTGGACAAGCGGTATATTTTTATAATTTAGGGGTTTATTGATGAGCGATATGCACTCGCTGCTGATAGCGGCAATATTGGGTGTGGTCGAAGGATTGACAGAATTTCTGCCGGTATCCAGCACGGGCCACATGATTATTGTCGGTCATTTGTTGGGATTTGAGGGCGATACGGCGAAAACCTTTGAAGTCGTTATCCAGTTAGGATCGATTCTGGCTGTGGTTGTCATGTTCTGGCGGCGTTTGTTTGGCCTGATTGGCATTCATTTTGGCCGTCCATTGCAGCGCGAAGGAGAAAGCAAAGGCCGGTTAACGCTGATCCACATTTTACTGGGGATGATCCCGGCAGTTGTCCTGGGGCTGTTATTCCACGATACGATTAAGTCATTGTTTAACCCGATAAATGTCATGTACGCGCTGGTCGTTGGCGGTCTATTGTTGATTGCCGCGGAATGCCTGAAGCCGAAAGAGCCGCGCGCGCCGGGTCTGGATGATATGACATATCGTCAGGCGTTTATGATTGGCTGTTTCCAGTGTCTGGCGCTGTGGCCGGGTTTCTCCCGCTCCGGAGCGACTATTTCTGGTGGGATGCTGATGGGCGTGAGTCGTTACGCCGCTTCTGAGTTCTCGTTCCTGCTGGCGGTGCCGATGATGATGGGCGCAACGGCGCTCGATCTCTACAAAAGTTGGGGGTTCCTGACAACCGGTGATATCCCGATGTTTGCCGTTGGGTTTTTCACCGCCTTTGTGGTGGCGCTGATTGCGATTAAAACCTTCCTGCAATTAATTAAGCGGATTTCGTTTATCCCGTTCGCCATTTATCGCTTTATTGTGGCGGCTGCGGTGTACGTTGTGTTCTTTTGATGTGAAGAACAGTGTCGGATGCCTGGAATTGTCCACGATTGCGTAGGCCGGATAAGTCGTTCACGCCGCATCCGGCAATCAACGCCTGATGCGACGCTTGCGCGTCTTATCAGGCCTACAACCGTCGTTGACATGTAGCCGGATAAGGCGTTTATGCCGCATCCGGCAAAATGCCCAAAACTTATTCAGGCTTTGGGCAACGTTGTTCCTTCCAGGTAGCCACCGCCGCAATTCGGCGTCGTGTCAGCTCCTCGCGGATCTCCACGCCTTTAAATCCCGCGTCAACAACCGCCTTTGTTGGTACTGACTGCGCTACTTCCCACGCTTCACGTAACCAGCGTCCTTGTGGGTAATCTGCCGCTTCAAAACCGGTTCGACCGCGCACGTCTGCCTCGCTGGTCAGCGCCAGTTGCTCGACACGCTGCGGTTTACGCCAGGCATCGATGGAATCAAACAATTTGACGATGGTTTTCGGATTCAGCATTGGGAAGGTGTGGATGAGATCGTGAAACTCCGCGACCAGTTTGGCTAAATCGCGGATTTCATTAGGGACGCGCAGGCGCTGGCACAATTGTTCTACTAATTTCACGCCTGCCGGACCATGACCATGATGACGTGGCCACAGCTCCGGCGGCGTTAGCCCTTTACCGAGATCGTGGCATAACGTTGCGAAACGGACATCGACCTGCGGACTTAGCATCGCCGCCATTGAGAGTGTCATTAAGGTGTGAATACCAGTATCGATTTCCGGGTGCCATTTCGCCGGAGCGGGGACACCAAACAACGCGTCGATCTCCGGGAATAAAACGCGTAATGCGCCGCAATCGCGTAGTACCTGAAAGAACACCTGTGGATTGCGGGTTGTGAGGGCGCTTTCAGTTTCTTTCCACACGCGTTCGGGCGTCAGGTGTTCCAGTTCACCCGCGTGGGTCATCTCGCGCATCAACGTCATTGTTTCATCGGCAATACGAAAACCGAGATGAGCATAACGTGCGGCAAAACGCGCTACGCGTAGCACGCGTAGCGGATCCTCGCCAAAAGCGGGGGAAACATGGCGCAGAAGACGGCTTTGCAGATCGCCCAGACCGTTGTACGGATCGATAATATCGCCGTCATCATCCTGGGCCAGCGCATTGATAGTCAGATCGCGACGCTGAAGATCATCTTCCAGCGTGACATCAGGCGCGGCATAACAGGTAAAACCTGTGTATCCCGAACCGGATTTCCGCTCGGTACGCGCCAGCGCATACTCTTCATGCGTTTGCGGATGCAGAAAAACAGGAAAATCGCGGCCTACCTGCTGGTAGCCCGCGTCAAGCATCTGTTGTGGCGTGCTGCCGACAACCACCCAATCTCTGTCTTTGACCGGTAGCCCTAATAACGCATCCCGAACCGCACCACCGACCAGATAAATCTTCACGCCATTTTCCCTTCGTCAAATACACAATTCCTAATAATAAGATAGTGTGACGAAGAAGGCGATTTAGTTCATCCAGCGATCTTTACGTTTGCGCGTTGGGATCAGGTGCGGCAATACCAGACCGAGCAGCAAGCCAAGCCCCAGCACGCCGCCACCATACATAAACCACTGCATGATGATGGTGCGCTGTTTGTCATCCAGTTGCACGCTGGCGGCATCAACTTTTTTCTGGGCGACAATCAGTTCGTTTTTCAGCTTCTGATTTTCTTCTTTTAACCCGTTGATCACGCTGTCGCTCTGCGCCACTTTCTGCTGCATTTCTGCCGTGCGCTGATTCCAGGTGTTATCGATATTAGTGAGCTTATTAGTCAGGGTTTTGACCTGATTTTCCAGATCTGGCACACGGGAGCGTAGACTTGGCTCTGTGCTAAGTTGTTTCAACGGGATCCAGGCGGTACGACCAGAGCTGTCTTTCACCTGGGCGTAACTGGTGTTGGCGTCAGTTTGTAATAATGTCACTTCCTCACCGGCGTTAACCGTGCCCACGAGGCGATAATTATCTCCCGGGCCACTGCGGACCCAGGTATTCAGTTCGTCAGAAACATAGCGCTTTTCTTCCGCGTGAGAGACGGCAGTGGCGCTAAGCGCGAGTAAAGTTAGTGCGATCAGGCGTAATTTTGGCATCAGGCTGTCGTTATTGTCATGGAAAGTGGAACGATAGTAGTGGCATCAGTGTCGCTACGCAAAGCATTCGGCATCAATCGGAATCCTCTGTGTCAGCTCTTGCCACTGTTTCAAACTTTTACGCCCGTCAAAATGCTCGTTGCATGGCAATTTGGCGCAAAATACTATCTACTGACAAAAAAGATCGCATTTAGTTCGCCGTTCATCGTCACTTATGTGACATAACCGATAAGTAAAGGCCATGGCTCAGGAAATCGAATTAAAGTTTATTGTTAATCACAGTGCCGTTGAGGCGTTGCGTGACCATCTCAATACGCTGGGCGGTGAGCATCATGACCCCGTGCAGTTGCTCAACGTCTACTACGAAACGCCGGATAACTGGCTGCGTGGGCACGATATGGGCCTGCGTATTCGTGGCGAAAATGGTCGCTATGAGATGACCATGAAAGTTGCCGGGCGGGTAACGGGCGGGTTACACC
Organism: Escherichia sp. KTE159; assembly: GCF_000408805.1. Lineage (NCBI taxonomy): Bacteria > Pseudomonadati > Pseudomonadota > Gammaproteobacteria > Enterobacterales > Enterobacteriaceae > Escherichia > Escherichia sp. KTE159. Next base: position 2,954,163 of record NZ_KE137292.1, on the reverse strand, counting down.
AGCGACCGGAATATAACGTTGCGTTGAGTGAGGCGAACCTCGATCTGGCACAGTTTCCAGTAGAAGTCTGGCCAAACAATGAATTACCTGCCGATCTTGCTTCCCGCGTACAGCCGCTGTTCAGCACTGATTTTTATCGCGAAAAATGGTTGGTAGATGTTGATGGCAGCCAGATTGAGATTGCCCTCGATTTGGGGGAAGTGAAAGCCGGTGAATTTGCTGAACCCATCTGCGAACTGGAGCTGGAATTACTTAGCGGTGAAACGCGCGCGGTGCTGAAACTGGCGAGCCAACTGGTATCGCAAACCGGATTGCGTCAGGGCAGCCTGAGCAAAGCCGCACGTGGTTATCACCTGGCACAGGGCAATCCTGCGCGTGAAATTAAACCCACCTCTATTCTGCATGTTGCGGCAAAAGCGGATGTCGAGCAGGGGCTGGAAGCGGCGCTGGAGCTGGCATTAGCGAAATGGCAGTATCATGAGGAGCTGTGGGTACGCGGCAACGATGCGGCGAAAGAGCAAGTGTTGGCAGCCATCGGCCTGGTTCGTCATACGCTGATGCTGTTCGGTGGCATTGTCCCACGTAAAGCGAGCACTCACTTACGTGATCTGCTGACCCAATGTGAAGCGACAATTGTTTCTGCGGTTTCTGCCGTAACGGCTGTCTACTCTACCGAAACGGCAATGGCGAAACTGGCGTTGACCGAATGGCTGGTAAGCAAAGCCTGGCAGCCGTTTTTAGATAGCAAAGCGCAGAGCAAAATGAGTGATTCCTTTAAACGCTTTGCTGATATCCATCTCTCCCGCCACGCCGCTGAGCTGAAAAGTGTTTTTTGCCAGCCGTTGGGCGATCGCTATCGTGATCAGTTGCCACGTCTTACGCGTGATATTGACTCCGTATTGCTGCTGGCAGGTTATTACGATCCTCTCGTCGCGCAAGCCTGGCTGGAGAACTGGCAGGGGCTGTGTCACGCTATTGAGACCGGGCAACGCATTGAAATTGAACATTTCCGTAATGAGGCAAACAATCAGGAACCGTTCTGGTTGCACAGCGGAAAACGTTAATCAGGCAAGGATAAAATCGCGTATGAAGCCGCTCTCTTCACCGTTACAGCAGTACTGGCAGACCGTTGTTGAGCGGCTGCCAGCGCCTTTAGCCGAGGAATCACTTAGCTCACAGGCGAAGTCAGTACTTACCTTCAGTGATTTTGTGCAGGACAGTGTGATTGCGCATCCAGAGTGGTTGGTGGAACTGGAAAGCGAACCACCGCAGGCCGACGAATGGCAGCATTACGCTGCATGGTTACAGAAGGCGCTCAGTGATGTAAACGATGAAGCCAGCTTAATGCGCGAACTGCGGCTGTTCCGTCGGCGCATTATGGTGCGTATTGCCTGGGCGCAAACACTGGCGCTGGTTGCGGAAGAGAACATTTTGCAGCAACTCAGCCATTTGGCGGAGACGCTGATTGTCGCGGCGCGTGACTGGCTGTATGACGCCTGCTGCCGCGAATGGGGAACGCCGTGTAATGCGCAGGGCGAAGCGCAACCGCTGCTGATTTTAGGCATGGGTAAGCTGGGTGGTGGAGAACTGAATTTCTCCTCGGATATCGATCTGATTTTTGCCTGGCCGGAACATGGTTGCACGCAGGGAGGACGCCGCGAACTGGATAATGCTCAGTTCTTTACCCGCATGGGCCAGCGGCTGATTAAAGTGCTGGATCAACCGACGCAAGATGGCTTTGTCTATCGCGTGGATATGCGGCTGCGCCCGTTTGGTGAAAGTGGCCCGCTGGTGCTGAGTTTCGCGGCGCTGGAAGATTATTACCAGGAACAGGGGCGTGACTGGGAGCGTTACGCGATGGTCAAGGCGCGGATTATGGGCGATAGCGATGGCGTTTATGCTAACGAATTGCGTTCGATGCTGCGTCCGTTTGTTTTCCGCCGTTACATCGATTTCAGCGTGATCCAGTCGCTACGCAACATGAAAGGGATGATTGCCCGTGAAGTCCGCCGTCGTGGCCTTACTGACAACATCAAACTTGGTGCCGGTGGCATTCGTGAAATTGAATTTATCGTCCAGGTGTTTCAGCTCATTCGCGGTGGGCGCGAACCGTCGCTGCAATCACGCTCTTTACTGCCAACACTCAGCGCCATTGCCGCGCTGCATCTGCTTTCTGAAAACGATGCCGAACAATTGCGAGTGGCATATCTGTTTCTGCGTCGTCTGGAAAACTTGCTGCAAAGCATTAATGATGAACAAACCCAGACGCTCCCAGCCGATGAGCTTAACCGTGCGCGGCTGGCGTGGGCGATGGATTTCGCTGACTGGTTGCAACTGACCGGAGCGCTGATCGGACATATGACCAATGTGCGCCGGGTATTTAACGAACTGATTGGCGATGACGAAAGCGAAACTCAGGAAGAGTCGCTATCGGAGCAGTGGCGTGAGTTGTGGCAGGATGCGTTGCAGGAAGATGACACCACGCCGGTGCTGGCGCATCTTAGCGAGGATGATCGCAAACAAGTGCTGGCGCTGATTGCCGATTTCCGTAAAGAGTTAGACAAACGTACCATCGGGCCGCGCGGACGTCAGGTACTCGACCATCTGATGCCGCATCTGCTGAGTGACGTTTGTGGGCGTGAAGATGCCGCCGTCACGCTGTCGCGTATTACCGCCTTGTTGGTGGGGATTGTCACTCGTACCACTTATCTTGAGTTGCTCAGTGAATTTCCGGCGGCGCTTAAACATTTGATTTCGCTGTGCGCTGCATCTCCGATGATTGCCAGCCAACTGGCGCGTTATCCATTATTGCTGGATGAACTGCTCGATCCGAACACGCTCTACCAGCCGACGGCGACTGATGCATATCGTGATGAACTGCGCCAGTATTTGCTGCGCGTGCCAGAAGATGATGAAGAACAGCAGCTTGAGGCGTTGCGTCAATTTAAACAGGCACAGTTGTTACGTATTGCTGCCGCGGATATTGCCGGAACACTGCCAGTGATGAAAGTGAGCGATCACTTAACCTGGCTGGCGGAGGCGATGATCGATGCTGTGGTACAGCAAGCATGGGGACAAATGGTTGCCCGCTATGGTAAACCGAATCACCTGAGTGAACGCGAAGGCCGCGGTTTTGCGGTGGTCGGCTACGGTAAGCTGGGGGGCTGGGAGTTAGGCTACAGTTCTGATCTTGATCTGATCTTCCTGCACGATTGCCCGATGGATGTAATGACCGACGGCGAGCGGGAAATCGACGGACGGCAGTTTTATCTGCGTCTGGCGCAACGCATTATGCACCTGTTCAGCACACGTACTTCTTCCGGCATTTTGTATGAAGTGGATGCGCGGCTGCGCCCGTCCGGAGCGGCGGGAATGCTGGTTACCTCCACAGAAGCGTTTGCCGATTATCAGAAAAATGAGGCCTGGACGTGGGAGCATCAGGCGTTGGTGCGTGCGCGTGTGGTGTATGGCGATCCACAACTGACAGCGCAATTCGACGCGGTGCGTCGGGAAATTATGACACTGCCGCGTGAAGGTAAAAACCTACAAACGGAAGTGCGGGAAATGCGCGAGAAAATGCGCGCTCATCTCGGCAATAAACATCGCGATCGCTTTGATATCAAAGCCGATGAGGGCGGAATTACCGATATCGAATTTATTACCCAATATCTGGTGTTGCGCTACGCTCATGAAAAACCAAAGTTAACGCGCTGGTCAGACAACGTGCGCATTCTGGAACTGCTGGCGCAAAACGACATTATGGAAGAGCGGGAAGCGATGGCGCTAACCCGTGCTTACACTACGCTTCGCGATGAACTTCACCACCTGGCGTTACAGGAGTTGCCGGGCCATGTGCCGGATGAGTGCTTCACCGCAGAGCGTGAACTGGTGCGGGCAAGCTGGCAGAAGTGGCTGGTGGAGGAATGAAGTGTGATATTATCGCGCGCAAATTTTGAATCTCTCAGGAGACAGGAATGAAAGTAACGCTGCCAGAGTTTGAACGTGCTGGAGTGATGGTGGTTGGTGATGTGATGCTGGATCGTTACTGGTACGGCCCCACCAGTCGTATTTCGCCGGAAGCGCCGGTGCCTGTGGTTAAGGTCAATACCATTGAAGAACGTCCTGGCGGCGCAGCCAACGTGGCGATGAACATCGCTTCTCTCGGTGCTAACGCGCGTCTGGTTGGGCTGACAGGTATTGATGATGCGGCGCGCGCGCTCAGTAAATCACTGGCGGACGTGAACGTAAAATGCGACTTCGTTTCTGTGCCGACGCATCCAACCATTACCAAACTGCGGGTGCTTTCCCGTAACCAACAGCTTATTCGCCTGGACTTTGAAGAAGGTTTCGAAGGCGTCGATCCGCAGCCACTGCACGAGCGGATTAATCAGGCGCTGGGTTCGATTGGTGCGCTGGTGCTTTCTGACTACGCCAAAGGCGCGCTGGCAAGCGTACAGCATATGATCCAACTAGCGCGTAAAGCGGGCGTTCCGGTGCTGATTGATCCAAAAGGTACTGATTTTGAACGTTACCGTGGCGCTACACTGCTGACGCCGAATCTCTCTGAGTTTGAAGCTGTTGTTGGTAAATGTAAGACCGAAGAAGAGATTGTTGAACGCGGCATGAAACTGATTGCCGATTATGAACTCTCTGCGCTGCTGGTAACCCGTTCTGAACAAGGGATGACACTGCTGCAACCGGGGAAAGCGCCGCTGCATATGCCAACTCAGGCGCAGGAAGTTTATGACGTAACTGGCGCAGGCGATACGGTGATTGGCGTGCTGGCGGCAACGCTGGCTGCGGGTAATTCACTGGAAGAAGCTTGCTTCTTTGCGAATGCGGCAGCAGGCGTTGTTGTCGGTAAATTGGGGACGTCCACGGTTTCACCGATCGAGCTGGAAAACGCAGTACGTGGACGTGCGGACACCGGCTTTGGCGTGATGACTGAAGAAGAACTGAAGCTGGCTGTAGCCGCGGCGCGTAAACGCGGTGAAAAAGTGGTGATGACCAACGGCGTCTTCGATATTTTGCATGCCGGGCACGTCTCCTATCTGGCAAATGCCCGTAAACTGGGCGATCGCTTGATTGTCGCCGTGAACAGCGATGCCTCCACTAAACGGCTGAAAGGGGATTCTCGTCCGGTTAATCCGCTCGAACAGCGCATGATTGTACTGGGCGCACTGGAAGCGGTCGACTGGGTGGTATCATTTGAAGAAGATACGCCGCAGCGCCTGATCGCCGGGATCCTGCCGGATCTGCTGGTGAAAGGCGGCGACTATAAACCGGAAGAGATCGCCGGGAGTAAAGAAGTCTGGGCCAACGGCGGTGAAGTGCTGGTGCTCAACTTCGAAGATGGTTGCTCGACAACCAACATCATCAAGAAGATCCAACAGGATAAAAAAGGCTAACTGGAAAGCGGTTCGCAGATCTCGCTTCGTGCCAGGTAGAGCTATTGGCGCTGTTGTTTTTTCAACCTAAGGTAAAGGAACAAGGGTAAGGGAGGATTTCTCTCCCTCTGATGAGTTGTTAGTAAGTCGGGAAACTTAACAGTAACAACACAACCAGTATGATGACGAACTTCATCATAACCCTTTCCTTCTATAAGGCCCCTTCCTTGGGAGGGGCTTTTCCGTTTCAACCCCTTACTGACTCTCCGAGTGTTGATGAGTGACAGACCCCGCACAATGCTTTCTCTGATGCAGTTTGGTCTTCCCCGAGCGGTCACGCAAAACGCTGCAACAGCCTGATCATTTGCACTTTTTGCTGGAACGTAGATATAAAAAATCCCCGGCTTTTTGAGCCAGGGATGTGAATATAAGAAGATTTATTCTACTTTATCTGCGACGGGAATCGATGAAGCCAATGGTGAAGTCAGTGCCGCCAGCGAACCGCCTGAAACACCGATTTCATTAAGTAGAGAGTCAATAAGCGGTGCCTGTGTACGGTAAGAAAGAGCGGCTGATAATGCCTGCTCCGCCAGGTTTCCTCCGCCAACGCTGCCTGATGTCGCATCACCCGCAGCGCCGCCACGATTCAAGCCATCGACCTGAATAATCTTGATACCGTCAATAGACTTCATCGGCTCAACGGATTTCTCGATTACAGCAGGCAGAGACTGCAATAGTGCCAGCTTGAATTTAAGGCTGGTTTGTTCGTCAGAAAGTACGTTGATGGCGTCGTTCAACGCTCGTTGCGCTTCTGCTTCTGCCAGGCCTTTTTTACGCGTAGCTTCGGCTAACTCAACAATGGCTGCCGCCTGCATTTCTGCAGCTTCTTTCTCTGCTTTCGCCCGCACGGTCAGTTCAACTGCTTTGGTTTCCGCATCCTGTGCTGCTGCAATCAGCGCTACCTGCTTGGCACGGTCAGCTTCGGCGGTCTGACGTGTCGTTTCTACGTTTTGCTGGGCGCTTACTGCTTCTGCTAAAGCCAGATTGGCACGGGCTTCTGCCTGCGATTGTTGTTCCGATTTGGCCGCAATGGCGATCGATTTCGTTTGGTTGGCGATTTCGGTGACTTGTTGCTGTTCGATTTCTTTAATGCGAACTTCACGTTCAGCCTCAACTTTTCTGGAGCGGACGGCCTGCTCGCGGTCGATTTCGGTTTCCTGAATCTGACGTTCAGCAAGAATACGCGTTTGCTCTGCTTCACGCCGACGTTCAGCTTCAAAAGCAGCAATTTTTGCGTTCTGCTCGGCAGTGCGGGTTTTCACCTGCTGCTCCTGCTCAAGGGTCATAAACGCTTCTTGCTGTTCAATTTCCAGCTTCCGCGACAGCGCATCACGGTTTTTTTCACGAACCGCAACTTCTACATCTTGTTCAACCTCGTTACGTTCGCGGCGGCGACGTTCTGTTTCCTGGGTCAGCTTGGTCAAACCCTCAGCGTCAAAGGCATTATTCGGGTTGAAATGTTCTTTGGAGGTCTGGTTAAAGTTGGTGAGTGACACGCTTTCCAGTTCCAGGCCGTTTTTCGATAAGTCTTCTGCAACGGTATTTTGCACTCCCTGAACGAAGTTTTCGCGCGTATCTTGCAACTCATGCATCGTCATTTGTGCCGCTGTCGCACGTAGGGCATCGACGAATTTATCTTCGACCAGCATACGTAAATCTTCAGGCGACAGAGTGCGTTGCCCCAGCGTCTGAGCTGCGGTGGCAATTCCTTCAACTGAAGGTTTTACGCGCACAAAGAAAGCGACAACCACATCGACGCGCATACGGTCTTTCGTGATCAGACTATCAATTGTCGAGCGACTGACTTCCAGTTTCAATGTATTCATATTGATGGGGATTATTTCATGGAAGATAGGCATAACAATTGCGCCGCCGCTCATGACTACTTTTTGCCCGCCTAATCCGGTACGGACAAATGCCTGCTCGGCGGATGCCCGACGATAAAGCCGAGCGAAAATAATACCGATAATAAATAGAATGCATACGGCAACAATCGCGGTAAACATCCATGACGGAACTAAGTTGACAATATCATCCATTATTAAATTTCCTTTTAATTAAATAATTACAATATGTTTGGCCAGGGATTTTTTTTCAGCCAAATACCGCGTTGTAGAAAGTCGACAAATAATTAATACTTTATCGCCTTTATTGAAGAATATCCCTTTTTCGGGTTCCAGTAATAAATAGTGTATTTGACCAAATTGATCAGTGAGTTTTCCTTCACAGGGTTTTCCGGAAGAGGCCTGATGACCAGTAATTAATGCCATGCAGCCAATATATTCTTCTTCTGTAATGGCAGTACTATGGTCGCGAGGGATCCAGGGCGCAATCACCTTGCCGGTATAATGCACCATGATAATTGTGAGCAGTAAACTAACTGGAACTACGAACAGGTTTGGGAGTGGTGTTTGCCAGAGCATGACACAGACATGCTGAAGAAGAATGCCAATGAGGCCAAAAAAGCCTGCCAACAGACAGAGGACGACGAGGGCTGGCAGTTTTCCAATATTGAGATAATGAAGTGCCTGGCTAATATTACCTGTGGTTATGGAATCGTAATGATCAAGATGTGCATCAAGAGCGCCGGAGAGCATATGGCCACAGATAATGGCAATAATTTCCAACAAACCGATCAATAGTACAAAGGAAATAGCAAAAAGATAAGGTGCGTTATAGTCGGTAAATAAAATCATCTGTCACTCCATCGTCCATTCAGTGACGCATTGTTTACAATGGTATTGTTTCCTTTCTTACATTTACCTTTGCTAATAATAACATGTGTTAGTGATGTTTTAAAAGGGGAAGTCCATTAATGTTATTTTTTATTTTTCGATAAAAAGTGTGATCCGAAACAATATATTTACGCACGTTATGTTTAAAGGCACTACACTGATTAAGGAATACTGAAATCAGAAAAAGCATATAGCCTTAAAAGGTATGCGATAACCGGAGGATGTGCTTATGGATCATAGTCTTAATTCTTTAAATAATTTCGATTTCCTGGCGCGTAGTTTTGCCAGAATGCATACTGAAGGCCGCCCGGTCGATATTCTGGCCGTCACCGGTAATATGGATGAAGAACATCGAACCTGGTTTTGCGCCCGCTATGCATGGTATTGCCAGCAGATGACACAGCCAAGAGAACTGGAATTAGAACATTGATATTACGGGCCATTTGGCCCGTTTTTGTTTATTTTATTCAGGCTTATCAACTGGTGGGATAGCTGGTGGAGATTGAGTTTCTGCTGTCGGGGTGCAGCGTGTTTCCAGTTCACTGATGCGCTGTTCCAGCAATGCCAGTTTCTCACGAGTCCGTAACAAGACCTGCGTCTGAACGTCGAATTCTTCACGGCTTACCAGATCGAGACGCGTCAACTGCGCTTGTAGGGTTTGGCGGATTTTCTTCTCCACATCTTCCCCGAACTCCCTGATTCCTTTAGGCATCGATTCGTGAACCTGGCGAGCGATTTGCTCAATTTTTTTCGGGTCAATCATTGTAGTTTCCCTGAACTGATAGGTATTGAGTAACATTGTAGTGCGATAAGAGACAGGCATAAACCAGAATTATGTGAACCTGCAGCGTTGCTGCCGCTAGCCATTAGCGTTATAGTGATCTCGCTTATTCTCAGGGCGGGGCGAAATTCCCCACCGGCGGTAAATCAACATAGTTGAAAGCCCGCGAGCGCTTTGGGTGCAAACTCAAAGGACAGCAGATCCGGTGTAATTCCGGGGCCGACGGTTAAAGTCCGGATGGGAGAGAGTAACGATTCTGTCGGGCATGGACCCGCTCACGTTATTTTGGCTGTATGCCGCCACTCCTAAGACTGCCCTGATTCTGGTAACCATAATTTTAGTGAGGTTTTTTTACCATGAATCAGACGCTACTTTCCTCTTTTGGTACGCCTTTCGAACGTGTTGAAAATGCACTGGCTGCGCTGCGTGAAGGACGCGGTGTAATGGTGCTTGATGACGAAGACCGTGAAAACGAAGGCGATATGATCTTCCCGGCAGAAACCATGACCGTTGAGCAGATGGCGCTGACCATCCGCCACGGTAGCGGTATTGTGTGCCTGTGCATTACCGAGGATCGCCGTAAACAACTTGATCTGCCAATGATGGTAGAAAATAACACCAGTGCCTATGGCACCGGTTTTACCGTAACCATTGAAGCTGCTGAAGGTGTGACTACCGGTGTTTCTGCTGCTGATCGTATTACGACCGTTCGTGCCGCCATTGCCGATGATGCGAAACCCTCTGACCTCAATCGTCCGGGTCACGTATTTCCATTGCGTGCACAGGCGGGGGGGGTACTGACTCGCGGTGGTCATACTGAAGCGACTATCGATCTGGTGACGCTGGCAGGCTTTAAACCAGCAGGTGTGCTGTGTGAATTGACTAATGATGATGGCACTATGGCGCGTGCGCCAGAATGCATTGAATTTGCCAATAAACACAATATGGCGCTGGTCACCATTGAAGATTTGGTGGCGTATCGTCAGGCACATGAGCGTAAAGCTAGCTGAAAACGGCTGCTTAAACTGGCGCGATAATCAAAGAAACCGAAGCGGTAGCAGGCTTCGGTTTTATTTTGTCTTCACCTGACGGAATGTAAATATCCCCTCTTTTTCTATGAAAAAATTTCACTGATATCAGCCAACCTTTTTCATTATGATCAAAATCATATATTTGTTCCGTTATTATGCGACCATATGAATATATCCGAAAAGGGTATGTGAAATTTATGCGCCAAATGTTTAGTATTGTTAAATATTAAGGGTAAAAAGGATGTTTATCGCCTGGTACTGGATTGTATTGATTGCGCTGGTTGTAGTGGGTTATTTCCTGCATTTGAAACGTTATTGTCGGGCTTTTCGCCAGGATAGAGACGCACTGCTGGAAGCGCGAAACAAATACTTAAACAGTACGAGAGAAGAGACGGCCGAAAAGCTAGAATAGGGCTTTATGGGAGCCAGCAGATGTTGTCCATGTATAGGACAACATCTGAAATTGTTTTTAGCCAATTCCTGCCGTTTGTAGCAGCACTAAACTGAATCCCATCACTGACATTCCGCATAGCACGCCATAGCTCGGGTTATTATTGGGGTCTATCTCTTTCGCTAACGGCATTAATTCGTCAACAGAGAGCGCCACCATAATCCCAGCCACCGCCGCCATAATTGCCGCCATAACGACGGGTGAAATCATGCTGCCGAGGATCAACCACGCCAGAATGCCGCCGAGTATTTCCGCCAGCCCAGAAATTCCCGCCCACAGAATCGCTGTTCGTTTTGACCCCGTAGCTGCATAAACAGGACCCGCAACTGCCAGACCTTCAGGAATATTGTGTAATGCAACGGCCAGCGCGATGCCAAAGCCCAGTTCCAGATTGCTGCTTGCCGTTACAAAGGTAGCGATACCTTCCGGGAAGTTATGCAGACTGATGCCAAGAGTGAGCAGAATGGCAGTACGCTTGATCGATTTTGGTAACGGTTGCACCGATTTTTGCATTAAATCCTGCGGATGCGCATGCGGTAACATACGGTCCAGACCAAAATAGCCCAGCAGACCAAAGATAAACATCCCATAGCCCAGAACAGGGGACATCCCTTCAGCGGCTAATGCGGCAGGTAGCATCTCCATCAATGAGATAAGCAACATGATCCCCGCTGCAAATCCTAGCGAAAACGCCAGTAGCCGGTTCGAGGGTTTTTGCCCGAGAACGCCGAGAAACGCGCCAATAAACGTGGCTGCCCCCGCCAGTATGGTCAGAATGAGAGGTACTGACATCGACTACTCCTTATAAATCTTCACCTTCAGGCGGATCTTCAAAATAACTGATGATGATCATCATTGTTATCCGGGTTCTTACTCCGCCGAACAAGCGTATTGTGAGGATATCAAAATGACACCTTTAGTTAAGGATATCATCATGTCTTCAACACGTATGCCAGCATTGTTTTTAGGTCACGGTAGCCCGATGAACGTGCTGGAAGATAATCTATATACCCGTAGCTGGCACAAGTTGGGGATGACGTTACCGCGCCCGAAAGCGATTGTTGTGGTTTCGGCTCACTGGTTTACCCGGGGAACAGGAGTTACTGCGATGGAAGCGCCGCCCACTATTCATGACTTTGGTGGCTTTCCGCAGGCGCTTTACGACACTCATTACCCGGCTCCAGGATCGCCAGCATTGGCGCAACGTCTGGTTGAATTGTTAGCGCCAGCCCCTGTCACGTTGGATCAAGAAGCCTGGGGTTTTGATCACGGTTCGTGGGGCGTGCTGATTAAGATGTATCCGCAAGCTGATATTCCGATGGTGCAGTTGAGTATCGATAGTACTAAACCCATCGCCTGGCATTTCGAAATGGGGCGTAAACTGGCGGCGCTGCGCGATGAAGGAATAATGTTAGTCGCCAGCGGCAATGTGGTGCATAACCTTCGCACAGTAAAATGGCATGGCGACAGCTCACCGTATCCGTGGGCGATGTCGTTCAATGAGTATGTGAAAGCGAATTTAACGTGGCAAGGGCCGGTGGAACAGCATCCTCTGGTGAACTACCTGGACCATGAGGGCGGGGCGTTATCGAATCCAACACCGGAACACTATCTACCGCTTTTGTATATTTTAGGCGCATGGGATGGGCAAGAGGCAATTACCATTCCAGTCGATGGCATAGAAATGGGAAGTTTAAGTATGCTATCGGTGCAGGTAGGTTAATAGATGAAGAAAACCGAAGCCAAATTGTTGGCTTCGGTTTGCATTACCTTACTTTCTCAGCAGGTTAAGTCCCCACGCACCGCTCATCACCAGTAGCAGCAACAAACAGAGACCAAAAGCCAACATACAGGCCTGTGCCATGTTCATAAAGTGCCACGGTGGTAGCAGATACCAACCTTCAGATTGCTGATACATCTCCACAAACCACTGCTGCATACTGCTCAGTGTGACGCCATCAGGAACGATTGGCGCATCATAGCCGCAATCCCCGGTAGGCTTGAACCAGTTTGGAGCCCATTGTGCCAGCGGCAGATTAAAGGGAAAAGTGGGATCGGTCGAGCAACCCTGTACGCCAAACAGTGAATCGGGATCCGGGTTATGCACTGCATGATGGATATCGTTCAGTTTGAGCGAAAACTTCAGTCCCATAATGCTGCCGTAAAAGGCCATCACACAGCCAATCAACTTAAGGACGATATTCTTCGGATTAATCGCCGCAACCAATCCACCAATAACCATCGCAAACATGGCGTAGCGAATGTAAACACACTGCTCACAGGGTGCCATGTAGAGATAGATCTGGAAGAAAGAGTGCGCCAGGATAATCAGCGCGCCCATCGCAACAGCCATTAACAACCATAAAAAGCGTTGTTCCTGCCATCTTACCAGCGTGTTCACCGGTGAAGTGCTAAGGTCTTTCCACATTCCCTTAATACCCATAGCCTGTTTCCCTGTTATTTGCTTGCTAACTCACGGATAAGGTCTGCCATAGCGTCGATAGATTTAATGCTCTTGGTATAGATCAAGTATTTACCATTGACGACATAGGCCGGAACGCCCTGAATTTTGGCTACGTCATAGGCCGCTTTCCATTTTTCCAGTGTTTCCTGTACCGCAGGCTCTTTCAGTGCGGCGTCAAAATCCGCCTGGCTCATACCTGCGGCATCCAGACCGGTTTTGATAAAAGCAGCCGGATCTTTACCGTCAGACCAGCGTTCTTTTTTGTCGTGATAAGCCGCGTAGTAAGCAAACTTGGCTTTCTTAAACTGCGAGTTAGCATCAAATAAAGAAATGCCGGCCGCTTTATCTTTATTAATCAATACTGCAAAGACTTCGCTTGCCTGCTTACCGTATTCACCTTTGGTTTCCAGATGGAATGGGGTAAAAGCGACGACATCCTTCACTTTCTCCGATACCGGGCCGGTAACTGCTTTGTCATATTTGTAGCAGAACGGGCAGGCATAGCTGAAAACCTTGATCAGCGTTTTGTCGGCGTTCGGAATGGGTTTTTCCAGAACCATATAATCCGTGCCTTCGGTGAAGGCGGAAGCAGTAAATGAAACCGCCAGGGTAGCGGTAAGTAGCACGCTTTTAAGCAGTGATGAGATCCCTAATTTCGACATTTTTATTCCCTTCTTAATTATTTAAACATCTGTTTTGGATGGACTAACAGCGCGCGATAGTGAGTTTGGTTGGGTTTATCAGACAGCACGTCGATTTCCACTTTCACTTCTTTGGTTTTGTAGTCGATTTCGTTCAACTTACCGACGGTAGGCTGACCGACGTCGAACAGATGAATGGAACCGCCGAAGCCGAACATGGTGTTACGGTCGGCCTGATATTCGATGATGGAGGTGATTGGGCTATAGAAATCGTAACCGCGTTCTTTACCGTATTCCCAAACTTGCTGAACAGTACCTTTCTTCTCATCAATCTTATATTCCACGAAGCGTGAATATTTCATGGTCGGTAAGGCGGGCTGTTCCAGATGGCGACCGTCGCCATTATCAAAGATAGTGAGCGTACCTTTGCTGGAGATCCATGCGGTATGTTGGGTGTAGGTGAAGTCGAAATCCGAGTTTTCACATAAGCCATTTTCGTTACAGGCGATAGGTTTACCATTGGCATCCACAGGTTTCAGCAGTTTGCTGGCCAGCGGTTTTTCCCAGCCTTTGGATGGTGCAAGGATCCATTTCACTTGCTTATCACGACCAATCTTCACTACGCCCTGATGACGAGAGGAGAGAATAATTGAGTCATCTTTGGCGTCATATGCGATGGAGTTAACGTGCGCCCAGTTACGGCCTGGTCCTACACCCAGAGCGTCACCGAACGGTGTATCCGGTTCCAGTTTTGCCTGCTGACCCGCGTGGGCCAGATCAACGTTAACGCAAACTGCGCCGGCATCCAGTGCGCCAAGCAGAGCATCACGTTTCGGATCGAGGATCTTTGTCAGATCCCATACATCGACAACGCGACCCGATTTATCGACTTCAAGAATGTGATCACGAATGGTCGTGACGTGTATGCCATCATCGCGACGGTAGTTGCTCTTGCCTACGCGCAGCAGTACCGTGCCGTTAGGCGTCTCAATGGATTCATGGGTAGCGTCAGCGAATCCACGCGGCAGTTTGTGATCTTCCAGCACCTGGCCCATCATGTCGAACTCATACCAGTGCTGGCCTTGTACTGCGGTAAAGGTGCCACGCGGTGTTTCGCGGATACCCATCAGATAACCACGTTTGTTGATGTTGCGGTCACGGCCATCATAGAAGGTGTCTTGATCCAGCCACCAGCGATATTCACCTTCGGTATCGACAATGAAGGTAAAGGGGGCGATATCAAAAGGCAGTGCACCGGTTGCCGGGCCTGCATCGAGGATACCGGCATTTTTATCTTTTTCGCCGTGCCAGTGGAGATCGGAACCTTGTGCGGTAAAGGTATGGGTATTAACCAGATAGAGGCGGTCTTCAAAACCGGGGGCGACTTTAACAACTTTGGTCTGCTGTAGATCGGAGATGGAGCGGTTATCCATGTAATTGTTGACGATGGCTGAAGTCTGCACCACGTAGTCATCTTTCATGGCTTTGCCGTTTTCTTTCCATTCAACGGTCACTTTGTTTGCAAATTTCTGATAAAGACCAAAAATCGGTACGCCATCATAAGTTTTTAGTGACTCCTGACCCACGGGATAGCTGATTTCAACGCCTTTTTCGCCCTTACCGTGGACGGTAACTTTGACGTCTGAAATGACGTGACTGTCTAAATTAACCACAGCGGTCAGAGGTGCATTACCGTAGGGATCAACGATGACAGCACCGAGTTGCCCGGCTGGTGGCGCTGGTTTAAAACCTGCAGCCATCACGCCAGTTGCAGATAAACCCAGAGCTAATGCCACAGTTCCGGCTACCAGTGTTTTTCTGTATTTATCAAACATGGATATATCTCCTTATATAACGCAAATATATAATAATGATGAATATCGACTGTTGAGATAGGACTAATAAATTCATTTTATGAATGAAGATGCAGGTTAAATAAATAGTGAGAATGTTTTTGTTGTTTTTTAATATATTGTCATTCTCTGAAATGAATATTTATCTTTAATGGATAGTAGGGTGGCGATATATCAATAACAATATTCAATATTGTGTAGTGTGATCTCTGCGGCATTGTTTTTTTATTATTAAATCAAATTTTAATGTGATAAAAAACAAAATATTTAAGAAATATCAGTGAGTTGCATTGTGATTTCTTTACTTATTTTAATTACAAAACCGTCTGTATATGACGATTTAACATTAGATTGATTATTAATGTTAAATAAAATGTAGAGATGTATGTGGTTATATATTGATTGGGGTTATGAATTGCGGATTAATAATGAATTGCCCCGGTTATCGGGGCAATTTTAAGCAGTATTATTCAACAAAAATATGGGGGTAGAAGCGAGACATATCCTGGGTGATCAATGCACGGTCTTCACGAATGCCAATTCCGGCAGGTTGATCGTTCACCAGCCAGCTTCCAATCAGCATATAGCTGTCGCCAAATTTCGGCAGCGGATGGAATTGCTGAACAATCATTCCTTCTTCGCCATACGGGCCTTCCGCCGCTTCAATGGTTTTACCGTTCTCAATGATCGACACGTTTGCACCTTCACGTGAGAAGATCGGCTTAACCACATATTTTTCCATTTGCGGATGATCATCTTCCGCAAAATAAGCGGGCAACAGGTTCGGGTGATTCGGGAACATCTCCCACAGCAGTGGCAGAAGCGCCTTGTTGGAGATAATGCTCTTCCACGCCGGTTCCAGCCAGCGTACGCCAGCATCTTCCAGCTTGGTAGAGAACATTTCGCGCAGCATAAATTCCCACGGATATAGTTTGAACAGGTTAGCGATGACCTGATCCTGTAAATCCGTGAACTGACCTTTTTCACCTAAACCGATATCGTCGATATACAGAAACTCGGTAGCGATTTCAGCTTCGGTCGCGCAGTCCTGCAAATACTGAATAGTGCCGCGATCTTCCACCGTGTCGCGACAGCAGGTGAGATGCAGCAACTGAAAGCCATACTGTTCACGTAGCTCGGCAAAGCGATCAATCAGCTTTTCTTGCAGGCTATTAAACTGATCGCTGCCTTCCGGCAGGTTGCCAGCGTTAAGCTGATCTTCCAGCCAGAGCCACTGAAAGAACGCTGCTTCATACAGTGATGTTGGCGTATCAGCGTTATTTTCCAGTAACTTAGGTTCGCCTGTACCGTCCCACGCCAGATCAAGACGTGAATAAAGCGACGGCTGGTGGGTCAGCCATGACTGACGTACAAAGCTCCAGGTATGCTTTGGAATGCGGAATTTGGTCATCAGCTCATCGCTGGCGATCACTTTTTCCACCACTTTCAGGCACATCTGGTGCAGTTCGGCGGTAACTTCTTCCAGTTTTTCAACCTGGGCGAGGGTCAACTTGTAGTAGGCATCTTCACACCAGTACGGCTCGCCGTACATGGTGTGAAAATTGAAACCGTATTCGTGGGCTTTTTCGCGCCAGTCCGGGCGCTCGGTAATACTGACTCTTTCCATCGGTATTAACCACCCATTGAACGAGAAGAGGTGCCGGTTGCGCTACGCTGCATGGTGCTTTGTTTGGCAACAGACTCGCCAAAGCCGCCGCGGGTAACGGTGGTGGTGGTCGCTGGTTTTGGTGCCATTGCTGTTTTCGGTACGGTCATGGTGCGGCCTGGCTGGGCTGCGCCATAGTTTTTACCGGTTGCGTCGGTATATTTACCGTAAGCCGGGCTGGCAGGGTTCTTTGAGGAGAACAGCGGTTGCTGTGCAAAACCCGCTCCGCCGCCCATCAGACGACCCATCATGTAACCTGCCATTAGCGGCATCCAGAAGCTTCCGCTGGATTGCTGGGCCTGCGCCTGGTTTTCTGGTGCCATGCCTGCCTGGGCAGGTGCCTGCTGGCATTGACCTTCGCCAAATTCGGCAACACAGTCTTCACGGGTGGCGTATTTCGGCGCGGTACGTTCGGCTTCTTTCAGCGCATTGTTGTACGCGGTGGTGCATTCTGCGCTTTTGCCTGGGTTTGCGGCTGAACAATCATCAGCGTTTTGATACAGAGACACGGTCTCATCACTCTTTTCACAGCCCGCCAGCATAAAAACAGTGGCAACAGCAAGAGCGACAGGTGTCAGATGGCGTGCGCTCCAGTTTTTGCGGAACGATGCGTGGCGTATGGATTTTGTCCGTTTCATTTTTGTCTTCCGGGACCAGTGGTAAATACCCATCAGAATAGAGGATGGCTGGTCGAAATTGAAGCGAGAAGGGGGAAGAATGCGGCAGATAACCCGTATCTTTACGTTGCCTTACGTTCAGACGGGGCCGAAGCCCCGTCGTTGTCATCAGTTACGGAAAGGGTTATGACCGTTACTGGTGGAAGTGCGTGCGGATACCTGCTGAACGGCTGGTGCCGGGCTATCAGGTGCATAACCATCAGCGATAGCATTTTGTTCCGGCGTTTGCGGCGCGACGTTTTCCGGGTTAGTGGAAACCGGTTTGCTCAGCGCATTGTTCAATGCCAGCAGATCCTGCTCGTTCAACGTACCCAGAGCTGATTTAATATTCAACTGGTTAATCAGGTAGTTATAACGTGCATTCGCCAGTTCTTGCTTGGCGTTGTACAGCGTCGTGGTGGCGTCCAATACATCAACAATGGTACGCGTACCGACCGAGTAACCAGCTTCCATCGCGTCTAATGAGCTTTGGGCGGAAATAACGGCTTGTTTGTAAGCGTTAATGCTACTGATAGATGCATTAATGTTGTTGAAGGAGGAACGCACGGTTTGCACGACGCTACGGTGTGCGCTTTCCAGTTGCTCGCTGGCACCCACGAAGTTGTACTGCGCCTGTTTCACCTGCGAGTTAACCATTCCGCCCTGATAAATCGGCAGCGAGAAGCTCAGGCCCACTTTGTTCTGGCCCATATTGCTGTCGTCATACTGGCCTGCGGTCGCACCACGGGTTTTCGAACCACTGTAGGAGGTGTCAGAAATTCCGGTAGAGGCCGTTAAATCCAGAGTCGGTAAGTGACCATCCTGCGCCTGGCGAATTTGCTCGCGTGCCAGGTCCTGGCTCAAACGTGCCTGTAACAGCGACAGGTTACGCTTTTCAGCTTCTTTCAGCAGAGTGTTCACCGGCTGTGGTTTGTCGGTTTTAAAGTTTTCAACATTCAGCGCCGCCAGTTCCGGGTAGTAATTACCAGTGATCTGACGCAGTTGCTCAACGGCATTGTCGAGATTGTTACGTGCGGTCACTTCGTTTGCCAGCACGGTATCGTACTGTGCGCGGGCGTTCTGCACGTCGGTGATCGCCACCAGACCCACGTTAAAACGTTGGGTGGTTTGATCTAACTGACGGTAGATCGCTTCTTTTTGCGCCTGGGTATAGGAAAGAACGTCAATCGCATTCAACACGTTGAAATAAGCGGTCGCGGTGTTGAGGATCAGAGTTTGTTGATCGGTCTGGTAAGTGACGTCCTGAATTCCGGCCGCTTTTTCCTGCAAGGTCAGCGCACGCCATTTCGACATATCGAAAATGGACTGGGTCAACTGCAGGGACGCACTGGTCGCGTTAGAGTTGATGCCGTTCGCGTCGCGATAGCCGTTGCTGTAGGTGTAATCTGCACCTAAACCCAACTGTGGCAGTAATGGACTGCGCGCTTCATTAATTTTTTCAAAGGCAGCATCACGATCGGCGGCAGACTTACGCAATTCCGGGTTACTAAGGCGTGCTTGCTGATAAACTTGCATCAGGTTCTCGGCCTGGCTCAACGTACTGAACCCAGAAAGGCTCAGGCCGATAAGAATGGGGAGCAATTTCTTCATTTGCATTCCTTGTGGTGAAGCAGTATTTAGCGCGATCAAACTGTAAAATTATTGCGGATTCTAGCAGAAGCCGCCACCGCAAAAGGTTGGCGTTACGTGCCATAGGGCATTAATGTGCCTCAATTTAACACATGACCGCTCAAACGGCAGTCAAACGTCGCTGAAATTCACATTTAATTCACTATTAGTGTCAGGACATTAACAATGCTTAAGCCAGACAACCTGCCCGTTACATTTGGCAAAAACGATGTAGAAATTATTGCACGAGAAACACTTTATCGCGGCTTTTTTTCATTAGATCTTTATAGATTTCGTCATCGTCTATTCAACGGGCAAATGAGTCATGAGGTCCGGCGGGAAATTTTTGAGCGCGGGCACGCCGCAGTCTTGCTACCCTTTGACCCAGTACGCGATGAAGTTGTGCTGATTGAGCAGATTCGGATTGCCGCCTATGACACCAGCGAAACGCCCTGGTTATTGGAAATGGTTGCCGGGATGATCGAAGAAGGTGAAAGCGTAGAAGATGTCGCCCGTCGCGAAGCGATTGAAGAGGCGGGACTGATAGTCAAACGGATCAAACCGGTGTTAAGTTTCCTGGCAAGCCCGGGCGGCACCAGTGAGCGTTCGTCAATTATGGTGGGCGAAGTGGACGCCACGACCGCAAGCGGTATTCACGGTCTGGCTGATGAAAACGAAGATATTCGCGTTCATGTGGTAAGCCGGGAACAGGCATACCGGTGGGTAGAAGAGGGGAAAATCGACAACGCAGCGTCGGTCATCGCTTTGCAATGGCTGCAACTGCATCATCAAGCGTTAAAAAATGAGTGGGCATAAATGAAGCGTTACACACCTGACTTTCCTGAAATGATGCGCCTGTGCGAGATGAACTTTTCACAATTGCGCCGTTTGTTGCCGCGCAATGACGCACCCGGCGAAACTGTAAGCTATCAGGTGGCAAACGCACAATATCGGTTAACGATTGTGGAATCGACCCGATACACTACCCTGGTGACAATTGAACAGATTGCACCTGCAATCAGTTACTGGAGCCTTCCGTCAATGACGGTGCGTCTGTATCATGACGCGATGGTGGCTGAAGTGTGTTCAAGTCAGCAGATTTTTCGCTTTAAAGCGCGGTATGATTATCCTAATAAAAAGTTGCATCAACGCGACGAAAAGCATCAAATTAATCAGTTTTTAGCGGACTGGTTGCGATACTGTTTAGCACATGGAGCGATGGCGATTCCGGTTTATTAGCGTCGTGAAACCTAAGGACACCATTTGGAAAGCCTGTTAACCCTTCCTCTGGCTGGTGAGGCCAGAGTCAGGATTTTACAAATTACCGACACTCACCTGTTTGCACAAAAGCACGAAGCCCTGCTGGGGGTAAACACCTGGGAGAGCTATCAGGCGGTGCTGGAGGCGATTCGCCCACACCAGCATGAATTCGACCTGATTGTCGCGACAGGTGATTTGGCACAGGATCAATCCTCTGCGGCCTATCAGCACTTTGCAGAAGGCATCGCAAGCTTTCGTGCGCCCTGCGTCTGGCTGCCGGGTAACCATGATTTCCAGCCTGCGATGTACAGCGCATTACAGGATGCGGGTATCTCCCCGGCGAAGCGTGTGTTTATTGGTGAGCAATGGCAAATCCTGATGCTGGATAGCCAGGTGTTTGGCGTACCGCACGGCGAGTTGAGCGAGTTTCAGCTTGATTGGCTGGAACGTAAACTGGCCGATGCGCCAGAACGTCATACTTTGCTGCTGCTGCACCATCATCCGTTGCCTGCGGGTTGTAGCTGGCTTGACCAGCACAGTCTGCGTAACGCGGGTGAACTGGATAACGTGCTGGTGAAGTTTCCGCACGTCAAATATCTGTTGTGCGGACATATCCATCAGGAACTCGATCTCGACTGGAATGGTCGCCGCCTGCTGGCAACGCCGTCAACCTGTGTGCAGTTTAAACCACACTGTTCCAACTTTACGCTGGACACTATTGCCCCTGGCTGGCGTACGCTGGAACTCCATGCCGATGGCACCCTGACTACCGAAGTGCACCGCCTGGCGGACACTCGTTTCCAACCAGATACCGCTTCAGAAGGCTACTGATGTCAACGCTTCTTTATTTGCATGGATTCAACAGTTCGCCGCGTTCAGCGAAAGCGAGCTTGTTGAAAAACTGGCTGGCGGAGCATCACCCTGACGTTGAGATGATTATTCCGCAGTTGCCGCCGTATCCTTCCGATGCGGCAGAACTGCTGGAATCCATTGTGCTGGAACATGGTGGTGATTCGCTGGGTATCGTTGGTTCGTCACTTGGGGGTTATTACGCTACCTGGTTGTCGCAATGTTTTATGCTGCCAGCGGTAGTGGTAAACCCGGCTGTGCGCCCGTTTGAACTGCTGACGGACTATCTCGGTCAGAACGAGAACCCCTACACCGGGCAGCAATATGTGCTAGAGTCACGCCATATTTACGATCTCAAAGTCATGCAGATTGACCCACTGGAAGCACCGGATCTTATCTGGCTGCTGCAACAGACGGGAGATGAAGTGCTGGATTACCGCCAGGCGGTGGCGTACTACGCCTCCTGCCGCCAGACTGTAATAGAAGGCGGCAACCACGCATTCACGGGCTTCGAAGATTATTTCAACCCGATCGTCGATTTTCTTGGTCTGCACCATCTCTGACGATCAACTCGAATTGCTAACTTAAACCATGACGCAAACTTATAACGCTGATGCCATTGAGGTACTCACCGGGCTTGAGCCGGTTCGCCGCCGCCCGGGGATGTATACCGATACCACTCGCCCAAACCATTTGGGGCAAGAAGTTATTGATAACAGTGTCGATGAAGCACTGGCCGGTCACGCAAAACGCGTGGACGTTATTTTACATGCTGACCAGTCGCTGGAGGTCATTGACGATGGCCGTGGAATGCCGGTGGATATTCACCCGGAAGAAGGTGTTCCGGCGGTCGAATTGATCCTCTGCCGTCTGCACGCGGGTGGTAAGTTCTCCAATAAAAACTATCAGTTCTCCGGCGGCCTGCACGGCGTGGGGATTTCGGTGGTTAACGCCCTGTCAAAGCGCGTAGAAGTCAACGTGCGCCGCGATGGCCAGATTTATAACATCGCGTTTGAAAATGGCGAAAAAGTACAGGATTTGCAGGTTGTCGGCACTTGCGGTAAACGCAATACCGGCACCAGCGTACATTTCTGGCCGGATGAAACCTTCTTTGACAGCCCGCGTTTTTCTGTTTCGCGCCTTACGCATGTGCTGAAAGCCAAAGCGGTACTGTGCCCCGGCGTTGAGATCACTTTTAAAGATGAGATCAACAATACCGAACAACGCTGGTGCTATCAGGACGGTCTGAATGATTACCTCGCGGAAGCGGTAAATGGCTTGCCGACGCTGCCGGAAAAACCGTTTATCGGTAATTTTTCTGGCGATACCGAAGCGGTGGACTGGGCGCTCTTGTGGCTGCCGGAAGGTGGCGAACTGCTGACCGAAAGCTACGTCAACCTGATCCCAACGATGCAGGGCGGGACGCACGTTAATGGTCTGCGTCAGGGCCTGCTGGACGCGATGCGCGAGTTCTGTGAATACCGCAACATTCTGCCGCGCGGCGTGAAACTGTCAGCGGAAGATATCTGGGATCGCTGCGCATATGTGCTGTCAGTAAAAATGCAGGATCCGCAGTTTGCCGGGCAGACCAAAGAACGTCTCTCTTCGCGTCAATGTGCGGCATTCGTTTCTGGCGTGGTGAAAGATGCGTTCACCCTGTGGTTGAACCAGAACGTCCAGGCTGCTGAATTGCTGGCGGAGATGGCGATTTCCAGCGCCCAGCGTCGTATGCGTGCGGCGAAGAAAGTGGTACGTAAAAAGCTGACCAGTGGCCCGGCGTTGCCTGGCAAACTGGCTGACTGTACCGCGCAGGATCTCAATCGTACCGAACTGTTCCTCGTGGAAGGTGACTCCGCAGGTGGATCTGCCAAGCAGGCGCGCGATCGTGAATATCAGGCGATCATGCCGTTGAAAGGTAAGATCCTTAACACCTGGGAGGTCTCTTCTGATGAAGTGTTGGCCTCGCAGGAAGTGCATGATATTTCAGTGGCGATCGGTATTGATCCTGACAGCGCCGACCTTAGCCAGTTGCGTTATGGCAAGATCTGTATCCTGGCGGATGCGGACTCCGATGGCCTGCACATTGCTACGTTGCTTTGCGCACTGTTTGTAAAGCACTTCCGCACGCTGGTGAAACACGGCCACGTTTACGTTGCTCTGCCACCGCTCTACCGCATTGACCTCGGGAAAGAGGTTTATTACGCGCTGACGGAAGAAGAAAAAGAGGGCGTGCTTGAGCAGTTAAAACGCAAAAAAGGCAAGCCTAACGTCCAGCGTTTTAAAGGTCTGGGCGAAATGAATCCGATGCAATTGCGCGAAACCACGCTTGATCCGAATACACGCCGTCTGGTGCAGTTAACCATCGATGATGAAGACGATCAGCGTACTGACGCGATGATGGACATGCTGCTGGCGAAGAAACGCTCGGAAGACCGCCGTAACTGGTTGCAAGAGAAAGGTGATATGGCGGAGATTGAGGTCTGATAATTCCCGCCAGGAGAATAAAATATAGCCCGGTAAACATACCGGGCTTTTTTTATCAAAATTCCATTTTCACCGTGAATTGCACTTCACGCGGATCGCCAATCTGATTACCCAGATTATTTGTGGCTATGGAAGAGGTGTAATACGTTTTATCAAACAGGTTTTTGACGTTTAATTGCAGAGTGACCGGATACTGCAATTTCATTTTATATGCGGCGAAGGCATCGGCAACGAAATAGCCCGGCAGATAGTAGTCAGCCCCATTGGTTGCTGAACGACGGCTTACGCCATGTCCGCCACCGCCAAACGTCAGCGTGTTATTGCCAGGCATATTATGAATGTCATAGGTCAGGAATAGCGAACCGGTATGACGAGGAACATTCGGCAATGGTTTTCCTGCATAATCAGGATCTTCCAGAACCTTAGCATCGGTATAGCCGTAGCTGGCAATAATATTAATATTTTCAGTTAATGCTCCCGCAAGGTCGACTTCTACCCCTCTTGAACGAACGCGGCCTGCCGTTTTGGCGATGGTTTCGTCACCAATACTTTCGGTATACAACACGTTGCGTTTATGGATATCAAACAGCGCAATATCTGCGGTTATACCATCGAACAGCTCGAATTTTGCCCCGACTTCGTAAGCATTAGATGATTCCGGGGGAAGATCGCCAATGTAGCTGGCAATTGACGATTGCGGCATAAATGTTTGCGAATAATTGGCAAATAAGGATACCGATGGCGTCAGTTTGTAGACCAACCCCAGTTTGGGAGTCCATTGCTCATCGCGGCTGTCAGTATTGACATTAAAAGGACGGCCTTTACCCGCATACTGCGTGTAATACTGATAGCGGATCCCGGCGACGGCAATCCAGTTATCGGTCAGATAGAGCGCGTCCTGAGCATAAGCTGAGTAGCTCTCCTGTTTGATCGTCTGATCACTGTCCGATGCCGAGACCGTTGTACATTTGCTGGTATTGCCATAAACAGGGTTGTAGATATTGAAATCTTTAGCGTTTTTACAGCGAATCATATCTGTGCGCAGAAGATCATAATATTCATATGACACCCCGCCCAGAATCTCATTATAGAATCCAGCGATATCGACATTCCCTTGCAGATCCGCACGAGTAGAATGCATGCGCTGAGTAGAGCCCTGAGTTGCATCAACACGCCGTGTCAGCGTTCCTGTTGTTGCATCATACGCGGTAACGCGAGCTTGATTATCGCTGTATTTATCCTGGCTGTAGCTGTAATCAAAGCGCGCAGTCCACTGGCTATTGAGATGATATTCTGCGTTGAGTTGCGCCAGATCGGACTGACCATCTGTAATATTAAACGGTTCGTCGAAACGTATTTTTCGATCAACGTTTACGGGCTGTTTCGTCGTAAGATCGAAAATTGTTCCGCGATCGAATGGCGTTTTATAGTCCCGATGTGAATAGAGCATGGTTACTGTTGCATTATCACCAAACCAGGTGAGTGATGGGGCAATAAATGTACTGCGCTCTTTACCGAAGTTCCGCCAGTAGTCTTCATCCTGCACTTCCCCCGTCAGGCGGTAGGCCAGTTGAGTGCCTTCAATGGGACCTGTGATATCAAGTTGCCCTGTACCACCACCAAAACTGGAGGACGTGGCTGAGACAGAACCATGGAACGTTTTTTCCGGGCGCTTTGTCACGACGTTAATCAGCCCACCAGGATCGAGAATGCCATACAGCGTGGAGGCCGGGCCTTTTAGCACTTCCACACGTTCTGTTGCGGCGTTGAAACTGCGAGGAAGTACGGTTCGCAGGCCGTTGGTCATGATGGAGCCATCCCGGTTTGCACCAAACCCACGACGTACAAAAGCGTCCTGAGTCCCGCCTAATGTATTGGTTTGCACCACGTTACTGACGTTATAAAGCGCCTCATCCAGCGTCGTCGCATGCTGATTTTCCAGAACTTGATCGCTAACCGTATTGACCACCTGCGGAATATCCAGCATCGGCATATCGGTTAATGTCGCCGTGGAGGTGCTCAGAGGCTGATAACCGTCGGTCGCCTCAGTTGCGGTATTCGCATCCGCGGTAACCGTGATGGTTTCGCCATCTTTGGTCGTTACAGTGTCTGTTGCATGAATCATCGGTGCCGCAAAGAGCAGTGAAAAGAGCGCCCGGCCTTTGACTCCTGAGAATGAAGGTGTGAACTTAGCCATTTAGTCTTTTATCCCAAAAACTCGCGGATTGTCGCGAGTGAAAATTGTTTCTTGTTGCTCACTAAGCACTATCCGTTTGTTATTTCGCCATCGGATATGTAATTGAGAATCATTCAATCATGCAATAATGTAGTAGTAAATGAGAAATAACGAAAAAATGCTACAGGTGTTTTCACGATGATTTAATGCAGGTTGATTGTTTTTAACTCATTGATATTTAATGTTTTAATTTTTATTTTCAAAAAGATTTTACCTGTTATTTACCTTGTTTTTGTGTGGCTTTTAACTTCTTGACTACTACATTTTGTGGCGTCAAACTCTCAAAGGAGAATGAGTTTTATTTTTGTTTGTCTTTGATTAAGTTGGCGTACACGTGGCACATAACGCAAAAGGGCAGGGGCTGATCCTCGACAATGTTTCTGCCGGGTATCACAAGAACATCATTGTTGATGGTGTTTCTTTCTCCGTTCCCACAGAGAAAATGACCGTTCTGGTTGGGGCAAACGGCTGTGGAAAGTCGACGTTGCTCAGTACCATTGCGCGTATATTGCAACCCATGGGCGGCTCGATATTGCTTGATGGCAAAGCGATTCACGAGCAACCAACGAAAGCGTTATCCCGCAGACTTGGGATCTTACCGCAGTCGCCATTATTGCCGGAGGACTTAACCGTTTACGAACTGGTGTCGCGCGGGCGCTTTCCCTGGCAGAATTTTATACGTCAATGGAGCGACGCTGACGAGCAGGCGGTAGAAGAGGCCCTGAAATTAACCGGTACGCAGGAGTTTGCGCATTTACCTGTTGAAAAACTCTCTGGTGGGCAGCGCCAGCGGTGCTGGATTGCGATGGTGTTGGCGCAAAAGACGCCTTATATCCTGCTGGATGAACCAACAACCTGGCTTGATTTACGTTATCAGGTTGAAATTCTTGAGTTATTACATGACTTAACGCGCCATCACGGGCGTACAGTCGTTGTGGTGTTGCATGATCTGAATTTTGCCGTCAATTATGGCGATACGCTGATATTTTTACGCCAGGGGAAAGTGGTGCGTGTGTTGAATGAGGGGGAGCATTGCACGCCTGAGCTGGTGAAAGCTGTCTTTGACGTTGATGTTCACGCATCAATAAATCCTCTGACGGGAAAACCGTTTTTCATGCCGTTTCGTGGTGTAGAAAAAGTATGATGCGCACGGGGCTGGTTACTGTTTTTTTCCTCACCTTACTGCTGGTGGGATGCGTTGTATATCCTGGGATTGGTGCCCGATTTATTGCACCACAAACGGTGTTGCAGGCATTTTTCCATTTTGAACCGCAAAACTTCGATCACAACGTGATTATAAGACTCCGTTTGCCGCGTTTGGCGGCAGCATTGCTTACTGGTGCTTCTCTTGGTGTTGCTGGTGCTTTGTTGCAGGCTGTCATTCGTAACCCATTGGGGGAGCCACATATTTTAGGCTTAAATGCCGGAGCCGCCCTGGCTGTCGTTGCTGCCAGTGCACTAGGACTGGCATTTCCTGTTGGGCGTCCATTGCTGGCATCAGCGGGAGGCGCGGTACTGTTCCTGCTGATATTGCTGCTCTCTTCCGCAGGACGTTCAGGGTTAACGCCAATGAAAGTTACCTTATGCGGCGTGGCGCTATCGGCGTTCGTTTCCTCAATAACGGCTGCAATCCTGATTCTTGACGAACAAACGTTGTTGGCGATGCGGACATGGTTAGCGGGTGATTTAGCGGGGTTGGATTGGGCGACGCTTGGTACGTCTGCCTGGTTTTCTCTGGGGGGATTTGTATTAGCTCTTTATCTTGCGCCCTCTCTTAACATGTTGGCACTGGGCGATCGCATGGCGCAGGGCTTGGGCGTCTCGGTACTACGCACGCGAACATTCACTCTGATTGCGATCGCGTTGCTCTGTGGCGCGGCCGTATCGATTGCTGGCCCGATTGGTTTTGTCGGCTTGCTCGTACCGCAGATTGTCCGGCGTCTGGTATCAACGGATCTGCGCGTTCTGCTACCTCTTTCAGCTTGTGTCGGTGCCTTACTGCTATTACTGGCAGATATTATTGCCAGGACGCTTTTCACGCCCCATGAGCTGGCGACAGGTGTCATGACGGCATTAGTTGGTGCACCTGTTTTTGTCATTATGGCGACGAGGATGTTCAAATGAGCCGGATAATGAACGTTGGGTTACGCCCGCTACGTGTTGGTGAGTTTTCGACACTGGTACGCCCTAAAAATCTGGTGTTGCTTGGTGGACTGTCTCTGTTTGCTGTTGGAATACTGATATTCGGTCTGATGCATGGTTCTTTTTCTGTCCCGGCATCGGAAGTCGGACGAGCGTTGTTCTCTCCAGAAAATGTGAACACAGACACACGTTATATTGTGCAGGATATTCGCTTGCCGAGAGTCATCATGGCGTTGCTATGCGGAGCCATGTTAGGTATGGCGGGAGCCGCAATGCAGTCTATTGCTCGTAACAGCCTTGCGGATCCCGGTCTTATCGGGGTCAAGGAAGGATGTAGCGTGGCAGTGCTGTGGCTGATTTTCCAGTTTCCAATGCTGGGGATGTTCTGGCGTCCAGTGGCTGGCCTCGCTGGCGGCTTATTCGTTGCGTTAGTGGTGATTTTCTGTGCACGCGATATTTCCCGCCCGCGATTTGTTTTGATCGGCATTGGCGTTTCCTGGTTTTTCGCCGCGGGGATCGGTGTATTTATGACCACAGCAGATGTTCGTGACGTACAAACTGCATTGATGTGGTTATCGGGAAGCCTACATGCAGCCAACTGGATGTTAGTCGGTATTTCAGCCTGTTGGATGTTGCCAGCCGCTCTTTTATTGCTGTTCACAGCCCGGACTGCGGATATCGCTCTGCTTGGTCATCAGGTTGCAACCGGATTAGGCGTGAATAGTTCTCGTCTGGCGTTGTTGCGTGTAGCCGCGCCAATAATCCTGACAGCCGTCTGCGTTTCTTGTGTTGGCAACATCGGCTTTGTCGGGCTGATAGCACCTCATATATCACGTTTTATTCTGCGTGGTGGACAGACGACATTACTGCTGGGGAGCGCCGTATCGGGGGCGTTGTTAGTCATTCTGGCGGATAGCATTGGTCGTTTGGCTTTTTTGCCTTTGCAACTCCCTGCAGGAATCGTTATCTCACTGATTGGTGGACCATTCTTTCTGCTACTTCTCTGGCAACGCAGGAACAGTTTTTAACGGGAGTTATATGCGTTTATTTTTTTCTCTGCTGATACTGTTGTCATTTTTTGCTCGTGCAACAGAGCCTGTTCAGGTGTTTACCGATGATTTAGGGCGCAAAGTCACAGTGCCTGCACATCCAAAGAGAATCGTTTCTTTACACGATCTTGATATCACCATTCCTCTGATTGAACTCGGTGTACCTCCTGTCGCCAGCCACGGGCGTACACGGCCTGACGGTAGCCATTTCATTCGATCAGGTGCGTTACTGACAGGTGTTGATTTCGATAATTCATCGATCGCCTTCATTGGAACAGCCGATATTGATATTGAAGCGATTGTGGCGGCAAAGCCGGACCTGATCATCACAGAACCGACCCGTAATACGCCAATTGAACAACTGGAGAAAATTGCGCCCACGGTGAGCATTGATCATCTCAAAGGGGGCGCGCCAGAAATCTACCGCAAGTTGGCCGAACTTACAGGAACACAGGCGCGGCTGGCGATACTTGAACGCCGCTATCAGGCGCAAATCAATGCGCTGAAGGCGACGCTGGACAGTCAAAAAATAACGGTATCGGTGATTCAGGCAAATCAGGGAAAAATTAATGTGATGCATAGCTATCATTCGCTGGGGCGGGTATTACGCGATGCTGGTTTTCGCTTTCCGCCGCTGATTGAGAGCATTCCTGAAGGTGGGCGAATGGATGTGAGCGCGGAGCGTTTGCCTGAACTGGATGCCGATTTTGTTTTTGCAACCTGGCGCGGTGATTCTGGTGGTAAACCTCAGGACGAGCTGGCAGCAATGGAAAAAGTCATGCCGGGATGGTGTCAGTTTCTGACAGCCTGTCGTTCCGGACGTTATGTGTTGATTTCGCGTGAAGAGGCGATTTCTAACTCCTTTGCATCTCTGGGATTGATGGCTGCGCAGATACAATCACAAATTGCGGGGCGACCTTTACCGGAGGCCAAATGATCCAGAAAGACAAAACGCGGGTTGATATTTTTGGGGAGCGTTTTCGTACTCGTGCGAGTCAGTTAACGCCAGGGTTAAGAACCGTCGCCAGCTACATTAATGAGCACCGTGAAGTGGTCCTCGAGCAAACGGCGATGGAAATTGCGGCCACGTTAAACACTTCCGATGCCACAGTAATTCGGGCTATACAGGCTCTGGGGTTTGCCGGGCTGCGCGATCTGAAACGTACTCTGGAACAGTGGCTTGGCCCAGCCCTTAGCTCCAGCGAAAAGATGTCTACGACGGTGAGTAACTTGACGAGCGATGTTAACACCGCAATCGACTTTGTTCTTGAAGGGCATCTGTATACCTGCAATGTCCTGTCAGAGCCTGAAAACCGCCACTCGCTTGCGCAAGCGGTAGCCTTGTTGGTGCAGGCGCGGCAAGTTGCTATTTTTGGCATTGGCGCTTCGGGTATTCTGGCGGATTATACCGCGCGGCTATTCAACCGCATTGGCTTGCCCGCCACGGCGCTAAACCGTACGGGTATTGGCCTTGCCGAGCAATTGATCGCGCTTCAGCGTGGCGATGTGCTGATCATGATGGCGCAAAAATCTGCACACCGGGAAGGGCTGACAACGCTGCGTGAAGCGAAACGGCTGGGGATCCCGGTTATTTTGCTGACAAACGCTCTGGATTCGCGTTTTAGTAAAGACGCCAGTATCGTCATCCACGTTCCGCGCGGGGATGAAAAGGGGAAAACGCCGCTACATGGTACGGTATTGTTGTGCCTGGAAATGATTGTCTGGTCGGTGGCCTCAGCGGTGCCGCAGCGTGCGGTTAAAACCATTAAGCGAATTAACGATTTCCATCGGGGTTTGAAAACGGGAAGAAAGAATGGCTAATCAGGCCTGAGACCGGTAGCAACACCGGCCTCTTTTCAGGAACATCAAAGTCCCGGTTGCAGGATACGAATATTCATCTCCAGCACATCGCCTTTTACGGCTTCGCTATATGCTTTCATGTGCGGGGTTTGCAGATGCGCTTCAAGGTGCGCGATGCTTTCCCACTGCTCAATCATCACAATAGAATCCGGCGCCATAGACTGGAAACTCACGCCAGCAGCGCAATCCACCATTGGCGCGTAGCCGTGGCAACCTTCTTCCTTCAGAACTGTTGGAACGATTTTAGCAAACTGATCCAATACCGCCTGACGGTGATGTTGGCCAGGGCGAGTACGGATTTCTGCGATTACTGTAATCATGGTTAACTCCTTCTAAAGCCAGAGCTCTAGTTAACCAAAAATTTCCACAAGATGCTTGCGATATTCTTCAGTATAGCGGGGAACATCAGGCATTTTTATCACGTCATTAGCGATAAATGTCGGCAGCGGTTCCATGCCGAGGAATTGGTTTGCTTTATGGAACGGTAGATACACACCGTCAACGCCAACGCCGTGGAAGAACTGATCTTTTTCGGTGAAGGCTTCCATTGGGGCGTTCCAGGTCAGCGAGAGCATATATTTTTTACCCTGTACCAGACCGCCAGAACCGTATTTTTTCGACGGATCTTTGCGGGTACGACCATCGCTGGCATACAGCGTGCCGTGACCTTCGGTGAACACATCATCAATGTATTTTTTCACCGTCCACGGCGCGCCCATCCACCAGCCAGGCATCTGCCAGATCACCACATCAGCCCAGAGAAAGTTTTGTACTTCGGCTTTGACATCGTAGT
Organism: Escherichia sp. KTE159; assembly: GCF_000408805.1. NCBI lineage: Bacteria > Pseudomonadati > Pseudomonadota > Gammaproteobacteria > Enterobacterales > Enterobacteriaceae > Escherichia > Escherichia sp. KTE159. The sequence continues at coordinate 2,922,136 of NZ_KE137292.1, read as the reverse complement.
CGCTCTCAGCGCGAACGATGCGGACATCATGTCCGAGGTCGCGCAGCGTGCCATCCGCGACTTCGGTCAGGGTGTCGTTCAGTTGACCATTAGAGTGGGCGAATTTTTTCGCACCGTTGATAATCAGAATATTGCTCATTTTTTATCCTCAAGGAGAGACGTTTACCGACAATAGTACGTCACAGAGCGGTGCGGTGAAATTAGCAAAATGTGCAAAGTCTTTTGCGAATTTTGCAAAAGTCTCACCACTACCAGCTCACTTTCGCCTCAAATCCACCTTGTTTCGCATTCCCAAACACAACATTCATGCCATGCAATTTTGCGATTCGCTGGACAATCGATAGCCCAAGCCCGCTGCCGGTAGCGGTTTGTCCTGGTGGGCGGTAGAAACGTTCGCCAATTCGCGCCAGCGCCTCTGGCGTCACGCCGGGGCCGTTGTCTCTTACGGTGAAATTATCTGCATTCAGAGTGACATCCACTACGCTGCCCTGTGGACTGTAGCGTACTGCGTTATCCAGCAGATTTCGTACCAGTAGACTTAGCAATAGCGGTTGTCCGGTGCGTTTGATGCCGTGGGCATTGAGCGTCAGCCGTACGTCAATTTTTGCCTGCTGCGCCGTGTGGTAGATATCCATCACCGCCGATTGCAGGAGATCTTCAAGTGGGATCTCCGCGACGTCCTGAAGGTTATCCAGCGAGTCGAGCCGCGATAGTGTGAGCAGTTGATCAACCAGACGGGTGGCGCGATCGATCCCCGAATGTAATTGCGTCAGTGCTTTTTTCCGTGCCTGCGGATCATCGTCAGAGAGTTGCGCAACTTCGGTTTGAACTTTCAGCGCCGTTAATGGGCTACGCAGTTCGTGAGCGGCGTCAGAGGTAAAGCGCCGTTCACGCACCATCATCGCATGTGTACGGTCGAACAGTTGATTCAGCGACTCGACTAGCGGACGCACTTCGCTGGGTACGCCCGCGGCGTTGAGTGGTTTTTCCGAGTCGGGATCGCGCATACGTAGCGCCAGCGCTAGTTTGTTCAGTGGCGAGAGCTCACGACCCAGTAACACCATCATGAAGATTAACATGATGGGTAGCGCAACAAGCCAGGGGATGAGCTGGCCGGTGACGATTGCCAGCGCCATGTCTTCACGGTATTCCCATTCCTGGCCGACAACGATGCGATATTTACCATCAGGTGATGTCATCCAGATAAAGCGCCATTGATCTTTATCACCCACCAGTTGCCCGTCAGCAAAACCTTCACGCTGATAGCTATAGGGAATATCTTCTCCATTATCGCCATCGTTAAGAACCATTCTGCCGTCGCGGGTAAAAATGGCAAATGTCAGGGCATCGTCATCCACATGGCCGTGTTTGAATTTATCCGGCGTTCTTGCCATACGATCTGCCGCATTAATTTCGTTAAGATCGAGCGTACTTAATCGTTTGGCAAACAGCATTAACTGGGTATCGAACAACTCATCGACATTATCAATCGTTTGTTTCCAGGCTACAAAGCTGGAGACAACCCAGGTCAGCGAGGCCAGAATCAAAAAGATCAGCGTCAGCCTGACTCGCAGACTAAGGCGTTGGGTAAATTTCATTTCTCACCTAATGTGTAGCCAATACCGTGAACGGTGCGAATAAAGTCACTGCCGAGTTTGCGTCGCAGATGATGCACATGTACTTCGACGGCATTGCTGGTGACCTCTTCGTCCCAGGTATACAGTTTTTCTTCAATCAGTTTGCGTGGTAGAACACGACCAGCGTTACGCATCAGTAATTCCAGCAGGGCAAATTCTTTTGGCTTGAGTGTTAAGGATTCACCTGCCAGGGTGGCGATCCGTTTGCCCGGGTCGAGCATGACGTTGCCGTGATGTAGCTCGTTGCTGGCCTGGCCGTTGGTTCGGCGCATCAGCGCTTCCAGCCTGGCGGCGACTTCTATCAATGCAAAAGGTTTACACAGATAATCGTCGGCCCCCAGACGCAAACCTTCCACGCGTTCGGCCAGTGCGTCGCGCGCGGTCAGGATCAGTACCGGCTCACGCTGACCTTTATCCCGCCACTCGCGCAAAATATCGCGGCCATCCATTCCCGGTAAGGTGAGATCAAGGATCACCGCGTCATAAGGTGCGCTATAAAGCGCCTCTTTTCCCTGACGACCTTCCGTAAACCAGTCAACACTAAAGCCCATCTTACTAAGACCTGTTTTGATGCCGTCACCAATCAGCATGTCATCTTCTATCAGTAAAATTCGCATCTTTTCATCCCTGCGATAGCTGTATTCGTTGTCAGTAAACCGTGTTGTAACGCGCTCTGTACAGTACTAAATTTTCTTTTTTTTCCTTAAGAAGTTGTTAAGGACTATCTTGTTTAATGTCTGGAAACAGACATCAAAGGGAGTAACAAACATGAAAAAATTCGCAGCAGTAATTGCAGTAATGGCCCTGTGTAGCGCACCGGTTATGGCAGCAGAGCAGGGGGGCTTTTCTGGCCCATCGGCAACACAAAGTCAAACCGGAGGATTCCAGGGGCCGAACGGCAGCGTAACTAACGTAGAAAACGCGAAATCTTTGCGTGACGACACCTGGGTAACTCTGCGTGGCAATATCGTTGAGCGCATCTCTGACGATCTGTATGTGTTCAAAGATGCCAGCGGCACCATCAATGTCGATATCGACCACAAACGCTGGAACGGCGTGACAGTTACGCCGAAAGATACTGTTGAGATTCAGGGGGAAGTGGATAAAGACTGGAACTCTGTTGAGATTGACGTGAAACAGATCAGTAAAGTCAATCCGTAATTGTTACTGCTCCCGGGACGCGTTCCCGGGAATAATTTCGCAGGGAGCAACATGAAAAACCGTGCACTGGACGTAAATATTATCGATTTCCCATCAACCCGCGTGGCGATGTTGCCGCATCGCTGTAGCCCTGAGTTGCTCAACTACAGCGTGGCGAAATTTATCATGTGGCGCAAAGACACGGGGTTATCTCCCGTTAACCAAAGCCAGACTTTTGGCGTCGCCTGGGACGATCCTGCCACCACTGCGCCAGACGCGTTTCGCTTTGATATTTGCGGCAGCGTTAACGAGCCTGTTCCGGAGAATCGTTATGGTGTGAGTAATGGCGAACTCACCGCAGGGCGTTATGCGGTTGCCCGTCATTCTGGCGACCTGGATAACATATCTCACACTATCCGGGCCATCATTCGCCGTTGGCTTCCTGATAGCGGCGAGAAAATGCGTAACGCACCGATATTGTTTCACTACACCAACCTGGCCGAAGGGATGTCAGAGAAGCGGCTGGAAACGGATATTTATGTGCCGTTAATGTGAAGGGGGATCTTTTCCGGAGTGTGAGCCAAATCACTCGCGATAAGTTTGAGCTAACAATGCCACTGGCGTATTGTTGTCAGGCTTATAATTTCTCCGGTAAGGAATACCATGTATACGCGAAATTTATTATGGCTGGTCAGCCTGGTAAGTGCGGCTCCTCTCTATGCTGCTGACGTTCCCGCCAACACACCGCTCGCCCCGCAACAGCTCTTTCGTTACAACAATCATAGCGACCCCGGCACGCTTGACCCGCAAAAGGTTGAGGAGAATACCGCCGCGCAGATTGTGCTGGATCTGTTTGAAGGTCTGGTATGGATGGACGGCGAAGGTAAAGTGCAACCTGCCCAGGCTGAATCCTGGGAAGTGTCAGATGGCGGCAAACGCTATATTTTCCATTTACGCAACGGCTTACAGTGGTCTGATGGTCAGCCTCTGACAGCGCAGGATTTTGTCCTCGGCTGGCAGCGCGCGGTTGACCCCAAAACGGCAAGCCCTTTTGCTGGCTATCTGGCGCAGGCGCATATTAAAAATGCAGCGGCTATCGCGGCGGGAAAATCGGATGTCTCATCGTTAGGCGTGAAAGCGACGGATGACCGCACTTTTGAAGTCACGCTTGAGCAGCCCGTACCGTGGTTTACGACAATGCTAGCCTGGCCGACGCTGTTTCCGGTTCCGCATCATATGATTGCGAAGTATGGCGATAGCTGGAGTAAGCCAGAGCATATGGTTTACAACGGTGCTTTTGTGCTTGATAAATGGGTGGTTAACGAAAAGATTACCGCACGCAAAAATCCAAAGTACCGCGATGCACAACATACGGTATTGCAGCAGGTTGAGTATCTGGCACTGGATAATTCAGTCACCGGCTATAACCGCTATCGTGCGGGTGAAGTCGATCTCACCTGGGTTCCGGCACAACAAATTCCTGCTATTGAAAAATCACTGCCTGGTGAGTTGCAAATTATCCCGCGTCTGAACAGTGAATATTACAATTTCAATATCCAGAAACCACCGTTTGACGATGTTCGTGTCCGGCGGGCGCTATATCTGACGGTCGACAGGCCGTTGATTGCGCAAAAGATACTCGGGTTGCGAACGCCTGCAACCACGTTGACGCCGCCAGAGGTAGAAGGCTTTAACGCGACGACGTTTGATGAACTGCAAAAGCCGATGAGTGAGCGCGTGGCGACGGCAAAAGCCTTGCTCAAACAAGCGGGGTACGATGCTTCTCATCCGCTACGCTTTGAACTGTTCTACAACAAGTATGATTTGCATGAAAAAACGGCAATTGCGTTGTCTTCCGAATGGAAAAAATGGCTTGGTGCACAGGTGACGCTGCGCACGATGGAGTGGAAAACCTATCTTGATACCCGGCGAGCCGGTGATTTCATGCTATCGCGGCAGTCGTGGGATGCGACGTACAATGATGCTTCCACTTTCCTGAACACGCTCAAAAGCGATAGTGAAGAGAATGTCGGTCACTGGAAAAATGCGCAGTATGACGCGTTGCTAAATCAGGCGGCGCAGACCACTGACGCGACAAAGCGTAATGCGTTGTATCAGCAGGCAGAGATGATCATTAATCAGCAGGTACCGCTCATTCCCATCTACTATCAGCCGCTGATCAAATTGCTTAAACCTTACGTTGGCGGTTTCCCGCTGCATAATCCCCAGGATTATGTCTACAGCAAAGAGTTGTATATCAAGGCACATTGATGCCTTTATCGCCGTCGGAGCACGTCCGGCGGCGCTATTCACGCTGATCTCCTGTGACTCGACGCGACAGATAATGTAGTATCTCCGGCAATATTGCCCCTTTGAAGGCTGGCGAATAAGTTGAGGAATCAGAATTAATGAGCGATATGGCAGAGCGCCTTGCGCTACATGAATTTACGGAAAACGCCTACTTAAACTACTCCATGTACGTCATCATGGATCGTGCGTTGCCGTTTATTGGTGATGGTCTGAAACCCGTTCAGCGCCGCATTGTGTATGCGATGTCTGAGCTGGGTCTGAATGCTACCGCCAAATTTAAAAAGTCGGCCCGTACCGTCGGTGACGTACTGGGTAAGTACCATCCGCACGGCGACAGCGCCTGCTATGAAGCGATGGTTCTGATGGCGCAGCCGTTTTCTTACCGTTATCCGCTGGTTGATGGTCAGGGGAACTGGGGCGCGCCGGACGATCCGAAATCGTTCGCGGCAATGCGTTACACCGAATCCCGTCTGTCGAAATATTCCGAGCTGTTATTGAGCGAGCTGGGGCAAGGGACGGCGGATTGGGTGCCAAATTTCGACGGCACCTTGCAGGAGCCGAAAATGCTGCCTGCCCGCCTGCCGAATATTTTGCTTAACGGCACCACCGGTATTGCTGTCGGGATGGCAACGGACATTCCGCCACATAACCTGCGCGAAGTCGCACAGGCAGCAATCGCCTTAATCGACCAGCCGAAAACCACGCTCGATCAGTTACTGGATATTGTGCAGGGGCCGGATTACCCGACCGAAGCGGAAATCATCACCTCCCGGGCGGAGATCCGCAAAATCTACGAAAATGGTCGTGGTTCTGTGCGTATGCGCGCAGTGTGGAAGAAAGAAGATGGCGCGGTGGTCATCAGTGCCTTACCGCATCAGGTTTCTGGTGCGCGCGTACTGGAGCAAATTGCTGCGCAAATGCGTAACAAAAAGCTGCCAATGGTTGACGATCTACGCGATGAATCCGACCACGAGAACCCGACCCGTCTGGTGATTGTGCCTCGCTCTAATCGCGTGGATATGGATCAGGTGATGAATCACCTCTTCGCCACCACCGATCTGGAAAAGAGCTATCGCATTAACCTTAATATGATTGGTCTGGATGGGCGTCCGGCGGTGAAAAACCTGCTGGAAATCCTCTCCGAATGGCTGGTATTCCGTCGCGATACCGTGCGCCGCCGTTTGAACTATCGTCTGGAGAAAGTCCTCAAGCGCCTGCATATCCTGGAAGGTTTGCTGGTGGCGTTTCTCAATATCGACGAAGTGATTGAGATCATTCGTAATGAAGATGAACCGAAACCGGCGCTGATGTCGCGTTTTGGCCTCACGGAAACCCAGGCGGAAGCGATCCTCGAATTGAAACTGCGTCATCTCGCCAAACTGGAAGAGATGAAGATTCGCGGTGAGCAGAACGAGCTGGAAAAAGAGCGTGACCAGTTGCAGAGCATTCTGGCTTCCGAGCGCAAGATGAATAATCTGCTGAAGAAAGAGTTGCAGGCCGATGCGCAAGCATATGGTGACGATCGCCGTTCACCGTTGCAGGAACGCGAAGAAGCGAAAGCAATGAGTGAGCACGACATGCTGCCGTCTGAACCCGTTACCATCGTGCTGTCGCAGATGGGCTGGGTGCGTAGCGCTAAAGGCCACGACATTGACGCCCCAGGTTTGAACTACAAAGCGGGTGACAGCTTTAAAGCTGCGGTGAAAGGCAAGAGCAACCAGCCAGTGGTGTTTGTTGATTCTACCGGACGCAGCTATGCCATCGACCCAATTACGCTGCCGTCGGCGCGTGGTCAGGGCGAACCGCTTACTGGCAAACTGACGTTGCCGCCAGGTGCTACCGTTGACCATATGCTGATGGAAAGCGACGATCAGAAACTGTTGATGGCTTCCGATGCGGGTTACGGTTTTGTCTGCACCTTTAACGATCTGGTGGCGCGTAATCGTGCGGGTAAAGCATTGATCACCTTACCGGAAAATGCGCATGTCATGCCGCCGGTAGTCATTGAAGATGCTTCTGATATGTTGCTGGCAATCACTCAGGCAGGCCGCATGTTGATGTTCCCGGTAAGCGAGCTTCCGCAACTGTCGAAGGGTAAAGGCAACAAGATCATCAACATTCCGTCGGCAGAAGCCGCGCGGGGCGAGGATGGTTTGGCACACCTGTATGTACTGCCGCCGCAAAGTACCCTGACCATTCATGTCGGGAAACGCAAAATCAAACTGCGCCCGGAAGAATTGCTGAAAGTTACCGGTGAGCGTGGCCGTCGCGGCACCTTGATGCGTGGTTTGCAGCGTATCGACCGTGTCGAGATTGATTCGCCTCTCCGCGCCAGCAGCAGCGATAGCGAAGAGTAATATGCCGGAGGGGGCTTTCTCCCGTTTGCAAGGACTGCCGGATGGAACGTTAAGTCGTCATCCGGCAGCGTAATCAGCCCCAGGAAACGATAAAAATTCCCTTGAAACCGTTGTTTATTCATGCGTTGCGATTAACAATACGCTTTTCCAGAGAGCGGCTTTTAACAATGCCCTAACCTGATTTCAGGTGACGTACAATGCCAGTCTCTCAGATCTTCAGAGGGTGTTATGCTATATATCTTTCGTCTTATTATTACCGTGATTTACAGCTTGTTAGTCTGTGTTTTCGGCTCCATTTACTGTCTGTTCAGCCCGAGAAATCCGAAGCATGTGGCCACCTTTGGGCATATGTTTGGTCGTCTTGCGCCGCTGTTCGGCCTTAAAGTTGAGTGTCGCAAACCCGCTGATGCTGAAAGTTATGGTAATGCTATCTATATCGCTAACCACCAGAACAACTATGACATGGTGACGGCATCGAATATCGTGCAGCCACCGACAGTCACTGTGGGTAAAAAGAGTTTGCTGTGGATCCCCTTTTTTGGTCAGTTGTACTGGTTAACTGGCAACTTATTGATCGACAGAAACAATCGTACTAAAGCGCACGGCACTATCGCGGAAGTGGTGAATCACTTCAAAAAACGCCGTATTTCCATCTGGATGTTCCCGGAAGGAACGCGCAGCCGTGGTCGTGGCCTGCTGCCGTTTAAAACAGGGGCATTTCATGCGGCGATTGCGGCAGGCGTCCCCATTATTCCCGTGTGTGTTTCCACAACTTCGAATAAGATTAATCTTAACCGACTGAATAATGGTTTAGTGATCGTAGAAATGCTGCCGCCAATTGACGTCAGTCAATATGGTAAAGATCAGGTTCGCGAGCTGGCTGCCCATTGTCGTTCGATAATGGAACAAAAAATAGCCGAGCTCGATAAAGAAGTCGCAGAGCGCGAAGCCGCCGGAAAAGTTTAAGTCGGCAGTCTGTTTTTGCGGGAATGTTTTCCTGCACGGTATTACTTTAGCCAGTTTTACATGGAGCAAATATGTCACTCAGTCGGCGTCAGTTCATTCAGGCATCGGGGATTGCACTGTGTGCAGGAGCAGTCCCCCTGAAGGCAAGCGCAGCCGGGCAACAGCAACCGCTGCCCGTTCCGCCGCTGCTTGAATCTCGCCGTGGGCAACCGCTGTTTATGACAGTACAACGTGCGCACTGGTCATTTACGCCAGGAACGCGCGCGTCGGTTTGGGGTATCAATGGTCGCTACCTTGGGCCGACTATCCGCGTCTGGAAGGGCGATGATGTTAAGCTGATTTACAGCAACCGACTGACAGAAAATGTCTCAATGACAGTCGCCGGGCTACAGGTGCCAGGCCCGCTGATGGGGGGGCCTGCACGCATGATGTCGCCAAATGCTGACTGGGCACCTGTGCTGCCAATTCGTCAGAGCGCCGCGACCCTGTGGTATCACGCCAACACACCGAACCGCACGGCACAGCAGGTTTATAACGGCCTTGCCGGGATGTGGCTGGTGGAAGATGAAGTCAGCAAGTCGCTGCCAATCCCTAATCATTATGGAGTGGATGATTTTCCGGTCATTATCCAGGATAAACGGCTGGATAACTTTGGCACGCCGGAATACAACGAGCCGGGAAGCGGCGGTTTTGTTGGCGATACGCTACTGGTCAATGGCGTACAAAGCCCGTATGTTGAAGTTTCGCGCGGTTGGGTGCGCCTGCGTTTATTGAACGCGTCGAACTCCCGTCGTTATCAATTACAGATGAGTGACGGACGTCCGTTGCACGTGATTTCTGGCGACCAGGGGTTCCTGCCTGCACCCGTGTCGGTGAAACAGCTTTCGCTGGCACCGGGCGAGCGTCGTGAGATTCTGGTGGATATGAGCAACGGTGATGAAGTGTCGATCACCTGTGGTGAAGCGGCGAGCATTGTTGATCGTATTCGTGGCTTCTTTGAGCCATCCAGCATTCTGGTTTCCACGCTGGTGCTGACGCTGCGCCCGACCGGTCTTCTGCCGCTGGTGACAGACAGCCTGCCGATGCGTTTGTTACCGACCGAAATAATGGCCGGCTCTCCGATTCGCAGCCGTGATATTAGCCTGGGTGACGATCCTGGCATCAACGGGCAGTTGTGGGACGTCAATCGTATTGATGTCACCGCGCAGCAAGGTTCGTGGGAACGCTGGACGGTGCGGGCAGATGAGCCGCAATCATTCCATATTGAAGGCGTGATGTTCCAGATCCGTAACGTGAACGGTGCGATGCCATTCCCGGAAGACAGAGGCTGGAAAGACACCGTATGGGTTGATGGGCAAGTGGAACTGCTTGTCTATTTCGGTCAGCCTTCCTGGGCGCACTTCCCGTTCTACTTTAATAGCCAGACGCTGGAAATGGCGGATCGCGGTTCCATCGGGCAACTGTTGGTTAATCCGGTGCCTTAATCTCCATACTCGCCCGAGGAGGGCGAGTATGGAATACCTTTCGATTTCTCTTTCGTTCCGGCTTATAATCCCCGGCCTTTGATTATTTTTTTACCATTTCTGGAAGCAAAATGAGCTCTATCTCCCTGATCCAACCGGATCGCGACCTGTTCTCCTGGCCGCAGTACTGGGCCGCCTGTTTTGGACCGGCACCGTTTTTGCCGATGTCTCGTGAAGAGATGGATCAACTTGGCTGGGATAGCTGCGACATCATTTTGGTTACTGGCGACGCGTATGTTGATCACCCGAGCTTCGGGATGGCGATTTGCGGTCGTATGCTGGAAGCGCAAGGCTTTCGTGTCGGGATCATCGCCCAGCCGGACTGGAGCAGCAAAGATGACTTTATGCGTCTGGGCAAACCGAATCTGTTTTTCGGCGTGACTGCAGGCAACATGGACTCGATGATCAACCGTTACACTGCCGATCGTCGTTTACGCCATGACGATGCCTACACCCCGGATAATGTCGCGGGTAAGCGTCCGGATCGCGCGACACTGGTTTATACCCAGCGTTGTAAAGAAGCATGGAAAGATGTACCGGTGATCCTCGGTGGTATCGAGGCCAGCCTGCGTCGTACCGCGCATTATGATTACTGGTCTGACACCGTGCGCCGTTCGGTGCTGGTAGATTCCAAAGCCGACATGCTGATGTTCGGTAACGGTGAGCGTCCGCTGGTGGAAGTGGCGCATCGTCTGGCGATGGGCGAGCCGATTAGTGAAATCCGCGATGTACGTAATACCGCGATTATCGTGAAAGAAGCGCTACCTGGCTGGAGTGGCGTGGATTCTACTCGTCTCGACACTCCCGGGAAAATTGACCCGATCCCGCATCCGTATGGCGAAGATTTGCCGTGCGCGGATAACAAACCGGTGACACCGAAAAAACAGGAAGCGAAAGCCGTTACTGTGCAGCCGCCGCGTCCGAAACCGTGGGAAAAAACCTACGTGTTGTTGCCTTCATTCGAGAAAGTGAAGGGCGATAAAGTGCTGTACGCACATGCTTCGCGTATTCTGCACCACGAAACCAACCCAGGCTGCGCTCGTGCGCTGATGCAAAAACATGGCGACCGCTATGTGTGGATCAACCCGCCAGCCATTCCGCTTTCTACCGAAGAGATGGACAGCGTCTTTGCGTTGCCGTACAAGCGCGTGCCGCATCCGGCTTACGGTAATGCCCGTATTCCGGCTTACGAAATGATCCGTTTCTCGGTCAATATTATGCGTGGCTGCTTTGGCGGCTGTTCTTTCTGTTCTATTACCGAGCATGAAGGGCGCATTATTCAGAGCCGTTCGGAAGACTCGATCATTAATGAGATTGAAGCGATCCGCGATACCGTTCCGGGCTTTACGGGCGTGATTTCCGATCTCGGCGGGCCAACGGCCAACATGTATATGTTGCGCTGCAAATCGCCACGCGCCGAGCAGACCTGCCGCCGCTTGTCGTGTGTGTATCCGGATATTTGTCCGCATATGGACACTAACCACGAGCCGACGATCAATCTCTATCGCCGTGCCCGCGATCTGAAAGGCATTAAAAAGATCCTGATCGCCTCCGGCGTGCGCTATGACATCGCCGTAGAAGATCCGCGCTACATCAAAGAGCTGGCGACCCATCACGTCGGTGGTTATCTGAAGATTGCGCCGGAACATACCGAAGAAGGGCCACTGTCGAAGATGATGAAGCCGGGCATGGGTAGCTATGACCGCTTTAAAGAGCTGTTCGACACCTACTCGAAACAGGCAGGCAAAGAGCAGTATCTGATCCCGTATTTCATCTCCGCACACCCCGGTACGCGTGATGAAGATATGGTGAACCTGGCGCTGTGGCTGAAAAAACACCGCTTCCGTCTCGACCAGGTGCAGAACTTCTATCCGTCGCCGTTGGCTAACTCGACCACCATGTATTACACCGGCAAAAACCCGCTGGCGAAGATTGGTTATAAGAGCGAAGACGTCTTCGTACCGAAGGGCGACAAGCAGCGACGTTTGCATAAAGCGTTATTGCGTTACCACGATCCGGCAAACTGGCCGTTAATCCGCCAGGCGCTGGAAGCGATGGGTAAAAAGCATCTGATTGGCAGTCGTCGCGATTGCTTAGTGCCTGCGCCAACCATTGAAGAGATGCGCGAGGCCCGTCGCCAGAACCGCAATACCCGTCCGGCGTTGACCAAACATACGCCAATGGCGACCCAGCGCCAGACACCTGCCGGAGCAAAGAAAGCGCCACCCGCGCAATCTCGCCCGGTGAATGCAGGGGCGAAGAAACGCCCAAAAGTGGCTGTTGGTCGTTAAGTTAATTATCCCCGGTAGCAGAATTGCTACCGGGGATATTTTTATCATTCCGCATACATACGCAAGCAGCGCAGGCAATCAAAATAGTCTTGCGCATCAAGGCGTGTATTGGCTCTGTTAGCTTCGGATTTGGCGGCGTAGATCTGCGGGCGTAATGCTTTTATATCCTGCTCAAGTCGGGCGATTTTGGCATTTAATGTTTGTACATTACCCGCCAGTTGACTGACCTTTTGTTCATTGACGCAGCCACTTAGTAAGCTGGTCGCCAGAACAACAGCTCCCACGGTGAAAATCGTTTTCATATAGTGTTCCCTTTTATTTATTATTCCTATTCAACTCACTGCTTTAATCTGGCCGCAGTCTTCGCTTCAATCTGTTTAAGCAAACTTCCGCTATCCGGACGGATGAAATCTGCAATTTCCCACAGCCCTTCGCGCCGCTGTAAAACCAAATCCTGCTCTTCGCTGTTGCCATTGGTCAGCGCAATACGAACATGGATGCGGGCGGAATCAGCGGTTTTCTCCAGTACACGGATTTCATTAATGCGAGAAAATAGCGTTTCTTCGCCAAAACAGATCGGATTATCGTAAATAAATTGCCGCTCGATTTGCATATCTTCATCGGGGTTGCTGTCAGTTTTGAAGGTAGTTTTATAGAAGGCATTAACGGCCTGACGATAAGTGTCGGAAACAACCCACGTCCAGGGCCAGCTATAATCGGCAATATGCTCAAATAGTTCACTGACAAAAGCTTCTGGCTGTTCTTTTTGCAGCGATGCCAGCGTTGCCAGGATTTTTTCATTCTCGCTATTAACTGCCTGCCAGACGCTACCATGATTGCTGGCAATATCGTCAATGACCCAGCGATCATTTTCGGCCACCATTTTCAGCGTTTGCGTGGTCTTTTCTTTATCGTCTTTGAAGGCACGAAAGCGCACAACGGCATCCGCGTGGTCGGCGTCTATTTGGGTAATCGCTACGCTTTCTAACACCAGATCGCCAAAATCCTGACAGTCACAAATCGGATCGTAATCCAGCCAGCCAATATTGCCCGGTAGAGTGAGATTATCATTCAGGGTTAGCACCTTTTGTATGCGTTCAGATGTTATTGCCTGCTCTCCTGTTGCACCGAAATAAGGCGCACTGGCATCCGATTTATAGTTTTGATAAATCAGGCGAACTGTTTGTTCAGCGGTTAGCGATGGTGATTGTGCCTGAGTCGTGAAGCTTGCAAAAACAGCCAAAAACAGAAGAAGTATTTGTCTCATCTGTTTTTTACCTCACCGTCGCGTTTATCCATATTGTAGATGCTTTGTTGCTTTAAGAGCTTCCAGCTCCGCATGATGATGTCCTTAAATGTGGCATTTCTGAACGGAGGAGAGTAACAACGGGCGGGAGGAGAGGGGAATAAATGATTTCTGAAAAGTCCGGTAGCGGAACATTACCGCCACCGGGAGAATTTGTGCGTTAGCCGCCGAACTGGTCGGGATCGGGACCGAGGCGTTTACCTTGATCGAGTTTCGCGATTTCACCAAGTTCGTCTTTGTCGAGACGGAAATCCCAGACATTAAAGTTTTCGGCAATGCGTGAAGGTGTGACTGATTTTGGGATCACCACCAGGCCGTTATCCAGATGCCAGCGGATGACAATCTGTGCTGGAGTTTTGCCGTATTTATCCGCCAGATCGCGAATGATTTTCTGGTCAAAGACACCTTTTCCGCCTTGCGCTAACGGACTCCAGGATTCGGTCTGAATTTTGTGCGTAGCGTTCCAGGCGTGAAGCTGGCGTTGCTGCATCAGCGGATGAAGTTCGATCTGATTAATCACGGGGGGCACGCCAGTTTCATCAATCAGACGTTGCAAATGGTGGATCTGGAAGTTACAGACGCCGATGCTTTTGATTAACCCCTCTTTTTGCAGCTCGATCATTCCCTTCCATGCTTCGACATAATGGTCGATAGCGGGAACGGGCCAGTGCATTAAGTAGAGATCGATATAATCAAGCTGGAGTTTTTTCAGGCTGTCCAGCAGGGCTTCACGGGGACGCTTGTGGTCGTCGTTCCACAGTTTGGTAGTGATGAACAACTCTTCTCTGGCAAGTGCGGCATTTTTCAGTGCCTTGCCGACGCCTTCTTCGTTTTTATAGGCCGCGGCGGTATCAATCGAGCGATATCCCACTTCCAGGGCTTTTTGAATCGCGGTGATTACCTCCTCATTACTTGCTTGCCAGACGCCCAGTCCCAACTGGGGCATGACATTGCCATCCTGTAGCTTAATAACGGTTGGATTAGTCATATGTTCCTCCTTATATGAACTCACCGGAGCAGGCTCCGGTGAGGTGTTGTGAACTTAAGTCTGGACGAAATACCCAAAAACGAAAGTGTGAGGAGGAAAAAGCTTAACGGGCTGCTTCGTAAATGCGACGGCTGACATCCAGCGTAATATCATGATTTTCGCCCAGTTGGGTCATGCCGTGTTCTTCCAGCTTCTTCAGTAATGCCGGGATAGAACTGCCGTCCAGACCGTAGTCGGACAGGCGCGTCGGCACGCCTAATTGCTCGAAGAAGTTGCGGGTAGCGGCAATTGCGGCGTCAATACGCTCGTCATCGGAACCTTCGGTGATATTCCAGACACGTTCAGCGTATTGCAGCAGTTTCGCGCGCTTGGTGTCGCGTTTTTCATTCCATAGCGCAGGCAGGACGATAGCCAGCGTTTGCGCGTGATCCAGGCCGTGCATAGCAGTCAGTTCGTGGCCCAGCATATGCGTTGCCCAGTCCTGCGGTACGCCCGCGCCAATCAAACCGTTCAGTGCCTGAGTCGCTGCCCACATGACGTTCGCGCGCACATCGTAGTTTTCTGGCTCTTTCAGGGCTTTCGGGCCATCTTCGAGAAGCGTCAGCAAAATACCTTCTGCGAAGCGATCCTGAATTTTGGCATCAACCGGTTTGGTAACATACTGTTCTACGGTGTGTACAAAGGCGTCCACTACGCCATTAGCCACCTGGCGCGGCGGCAGGGTGTAGGTATAAACCGGATCGAGCACGGCAAATACCGGCTGAACGTGGGCAGAATGAAACGCCTGTTTGTCACCGGTGGTTTTGCGAGAGATCACCGCACCTGCGTTGGATTCTGAACCGGTCGCTGGCAGCGTCAGCACGCAGCCCATTGGGATGGCACTTTTAATCTCTTTACCACCCGTTTGCAGGATGTGCCACGGATCGACATTCTCAGGATAATTTGCTGCTGCGGCGATAAACTTGGTGCCGTCCAGTACGGAACCGCCACCAACCGCCAGCAGGAAAGTCACTTTCTGTTCGCGAACCAGTTTCACGGCGTTCATCAGCGTTTCATAAGTCGGGTTTGGTTCGATACCGCCAAACTCCAGCACGTCCATGCCTTTCAGGGAATCCAGTACTTGATCCAGAACGCCGGTTTTTTTAACGCTACCGCCGCCGTAAGTAATCAATATGCGGGCATCGTGAGGGATTTGCTCGCGTAAACCGGCGATAGCGCCTTTACCAAACAGAATGCGGGTTGGGGTATGCAGATTAAAGTTGTTCATTACTTGCTCTCTTTGCTGGGCCAATATGAGGGCAGAGATCAGTCTGCCTGATGTTTGTCATTGTGGTCGCCAGCGCCGTGGCTCTCAATGCTCATTTCTGCCAATGTCTTGCCTATTTCTCCAGAGTGCTGGAGAAATAGTACAAAATTGCGCACAATCAAATTGCCGCATTAATCCTAAGAAATTACACGATATGAAACGTGAAGAGATTTGCCGACTGCTGACGGATAAAATTAATAATCTGAAAAATAAAGAAAATAGTTTGTCAGAACTGTTGCCTGATGTGCGCTTGCTGTTTGGTGAGAATCCCGGGGCACGTACGCCGGTAATGTACGAGCCAGGCATCATAATTCTCTTTTCCGGGCATAAAATCGGTTATATCAATGAACGAGTGTTTCGTTATGATGCCAATGAATATCTGCTACTGACGGTGCCATTACCCTTTGAGTGCGAAACTTACGCTACGCCGGAGGTGCCATTAGCGGGCTTACGTCTCAATGTTGATATTTTGCAGTTACAGGAACTGTTGATGGACATTGGCGAGGATGAACATTTTCAACCGTCGATGGCAGCCAGCGGCATAAACTCCGCCACGCTGTCAGAAGAGATTTTATGTGCGGCGGAGCGGTTACTGGATGTGATGGAGCGACCGCTGGATGCGCGCATTCTCGGCAAGCAGATCATCCGCGAAATTCTTTACTACGTGCTGACCGGACCTTGCGGCGGAGCATTACTGGCGCTGGTCAGTCGCCAGACGCATTTCAGTCTGATTAGCCGCGTGCTGAAACGTATTGAGAATAAGTACACCGAAAATCTAAGCGTCGAGCAACTCGCGGCAGAAGCCAATATGAGTGTTTCTGCCTTCCATCATAATTTTAAATCTGTCACCAGCACCTCGCCTTTGCAGTATTTGAAGAACTACCGGCTGCATAAGGCGCGAATGATGATCATCCACGATGGCATGAAAGCCAGTGCGGCAGCGATGCGTGTAGGTTATGAAAGTGCATCACAGTTCAGCCGCGAATTTAAACGTTACTTCGGTGTGACGCCGGGTGAAGATGCAGCAAGAATGCGGGCGATGCAGGGGAGTTAAATGCGTTCCCGGCATTGCTGCCGGGAACAGAGGAAAATGTCAGGCGTTACCGTATTTTTTTTTAATTACCACAAACAGCGTGCCTAACAGGCCTGCGGTTAACAGGGCAATTGGCAGGATCATCAGAAACGTCATCACTTGATCTTCATGGCGTTTAACGAACGGGATCATGCTTAAGGCGTAACCAAAACTGGTCACCACGCTGACCCACAGCAGTCCACTTAGCCAGTTGAAAAACTGGAAGCGACGGTTTGGCAGACCGGAAATCCCCGCCATTGTTGGCAGCAGCGTGCGGACAAATGCGAGAAAACGCCCAGCCAGCAGAGCCAGCAAACCGTGGCGGTCAAACATACAGGTGGCGCGTTGATGATATTTAGCCGGAAGCTGCGCCAGCCAGCCTTTCACCGTTTTGGTATTACCTAACCAACGTCCCTGAATATAACTTAACCAGCAGCCCAGACTGGCTGCGGCAGTCAGAATCGCGATTGTTGGCAGAAAATCCATAACCCCCTGGGCAATCAGTGCGCCAGCCAGTATTAACAAGCTGTCGCCTGGCAAAAACGAGGCGGGCAACAGGCCGTTTTCTAAAAACAGCGTGGCAAACATGACAAAGTAAACAACGCTAACAATATGAGGGTCCGCCAGCGCGGCAAAGTCGTGTTGCCAGAGCGCAGCGATAATGTCTTGAATAACAGCCATGGACTTTCCTGTGGAACAGCGTTTAAGCCTTTATTTGCCTATTGTACTCCTGAATCGTCCGGGACGCCTTGATCCCGGACGCAACAATTTAAGACTAATCACAATTAGATGTCTGCAAAATTGTCCAAATTTGGCAATGTTACACAATTCGTGCAAAGCCCGCGTCCAGATCGGCAATCAGATCGTCGACGTTTTCCAGACCAATATGCAGGCGAATCAACGTGCCGCTGAAATCAATCTTTCCTTGTGGGCGGATGGCTGCGATATGTTCCGGCTGATTCGCAAGGATCAACGATTCATAGCCGCCCCACGAGTAGGCCATGCTAAATAAACTGAAGTTATCCAGATAGTTCGCCAGTTCTTCGTCGTTGAGTTTTTTCTTCAGCACAAAGGAAAATAGTCCGCTGCTACCTGTAAAGTCTCGTTTCCAGAACTCATGGCCTTTACTTTCCGGCAGAGCAGGGTGGTTAACCCGCTCAACCAGCGGATGCGCTGCCAGCCATTCCGCAACTTTCAGACTGCTTTCATGATGCTGACGCAGACGCACGCCTAAAGTGCGCAAGCCACGGCTGGTCATATAGGCGGTATCGACATCGACCATCTGCCCCATCAGATAAGAGTTCTCCCGCAGTTGCTCCCAACAACGGGCATTGCACACCGCGGTGCCGATCATCGCATCTGAGTGACCCACAAGATATTTGGTGGCGGCCTGAATGGAAATATCGATACCAAAATCAAGGGCTTTGAACAGCACTCCGGCAGCCCAGGTGTTATCAATCATAATGATGGCGTCCGGCACCACGCTGCGCACGGCGGCGACAATCGCCGGAACATCATGCACTTCCATAGTGATGGAACCTGGCGATTCCAGAAATACCACTTTGGTATTTGGCCGCAGATGTTTAACGATATTCGCGCCAATCAGCGGATCAAACCACGATGTCGTTACGCCCAATTTGCTGAGGATTTTGCTACAAAAATCCTGACTCGGTTCGTAGGCTGTGTTGGTCATCAACACATGATCGCCTTGTTCGACAAACGCGAGAATGGAATTGGCAACGGCTGCCGCCCCGCAAGGAAACAGCACGCAGCCTGCGCCACCTTCCAGTTCACACATCGCTTCTTGCAATGAGAAGTGCGTTAACGTTCCGCGGCGGCCATAGAATAATTCACCATTGGCACGATTACGCGTCGCGTGTTTTTTTGCTTCCACACTATCAAAGACCAGCGAAGAGGCGCGCTGAATCACGCTATTTACCGCGCCAAGGGTATATTTTTTGCTGCGTCCTGCATTGACCAGTTGAGTATCAAATTGTTTGTTTGCCATGTTGGGATTCCTGTTTTTATACGTCTGGATGTCTAAACTAGCATGAATAATAGTGGGCGCATCCTGAAGAATTGGCATAAAGCAGAAAATTTTCGCAAATGGCGTGCTGGTGACTTTTTTACTGCGTAAACGCAAAGAAAAGAAAGCAAAGGTACGGCAGTATGCAAATAGTAATGAGAACGACTATCAATTCGACGTCGTTTTGATATTATTGTGCGCAGATTTTGTGACTTGCGTCCTGGAGATACACAGTGGGTAATAATTTAATGCAGACGGATCTTTCCGTCTGGGGTATGTATCAGCACGCCGATATTGTCGTTAAGTGCGTGATGATTGGGCTGATTCTGGCCTCCGTAGTCACCTGGGCAATCTTCTTCAGCAAGAGCGTTGAGTTCTTCAACCAGAAGCGTCGCCTGAAGCGTGAACAGCAACTGCTGGCTGAAGCTCGCTCCTTAAACCAGGCCAACGATATCGCCGCTGATTTTGGTAGCAAAAGCTTAAGTCTGCATTTGCTCAATGAAGCGCAGAACGAGCTGGAACTGTCAGAAGGCAGCGACGATAACGACGGTATTAAAGAGCGCACCAGTTTCCGCCTTGAACGTCGGGTCGCCGCAGTGGGGCGTCAAATGGGGCGCGGTAACGGCTACCTTGCAACCATCGGCGCGATTTCGCCGTTTGTGGGGCTGTTTGGTACAGTCTGGGGCATCATGAACAGCTTTATCGGTATTGCGCAAACGCAGACTACCAACCTGGCAGTTGTTGCACCGGGCATCGCAGAAGCGCTGCTGGCAACGGCAATCGGTCTGGTGGCAGCAATTCCGGCGGTTGTTATCTATAACGTATTCGCACGTCAGATTGGCGGCTTTAAAGCGATGCTGGGTGATGTCGCAGCGCAGGTGCTGTTGCTGCAAAGCCGTGATCTGGATCTGGAAGCCAGCGCCGCTGCGCATCCGGTTCGTGTCGCACAAAAATTACGCGCAGGATAATGTCCGATGGCAATGCATCTTAACGAAAACCTCGACGATAACGGCGAAATGCACGACATCAACGTGACGCCGTTTATCGACGTGATGTTGGTTCTGCTGATTATCTTTATGGTGGCGGCACCGTTAGCGACGGTAGATGTGAAGGTGAACTTGCCTGCTTCTACCAGCACGCCGCAGCCGCGCCCGGAAAAACCGGTTTATCTGTCGGTGAAGGCGGATAACTCGATGTTCATCGGTAACGATCCTGTCACCGATGAAACGATGGTTACGGCACTGAATGCGTTAACCGAAGGTAAGAAAGATACCACCATCTTCTTCCGCGCGGACAAAACCGTCGATTACGAGACGTTGATGAAGGTAATGGATACGCTGCATCAGGCGGGTTACCTGAAGATAGGTCTGGTTGGCGAAGAAACTGCCAAAGCGAAGTAACGCAGAATTGCCTGATGCGCTGCGCTTATCAGGCCTACAGACTCTATCGCAATATATTGAATTTGCATGAATTTGTAGGCCGGATAAGGCGTTCACGCCGCATCCGACATTCGGTGCTCAATGCCTGATGCGACGCTGGCGCGTCTTATCCGGCCTACAAAATCTATTGCAACGTTTTGAATTTTCATGAGTTTGCAGGCCTGATGAGGTGTTTTCGCCGCATCAGGCAAGAGTTAAAAGCACAATGATGCCCGGTCGCTTCTCACAACCGGGCATTTTTTCAGCCTAAATGCTCACCGCCGCACACGCCGTGCACTTCCGCAGTGACGTAGCTCGATTCCTGGCTTGCCAGATAAACATACACAGGGGCCAGTTCCGCCGGTTGTCCGGCACGTTTCATTGGTGTTTTCTGGCCAAACTGCGGGATCTTATCCTGCGTCTGTCCGCCGGAAATTTGCAGTGCCGTCCAGACAGGGCCAGGCGCGACAATGTTCACCCGAATACCTTTCTCCGCGACCTGTTTCGCCAGACCACGGCTGTAGTTAAGAATCGCCGTTTTCGTTGCAGCATAATCCAGCAAGTGTGGGCTTGGCTGATACGCCTGGATTGACGAAGTGGTGATGATACCGGAGCCTTTCGGTAACAATGGAATCGCTTCCTGGTTAATAAGGTAACCAGGAAGATCCCTAAACGTCGGATTTATGCGACAAAGGATTAACGTATATGTTGATTTGCTGTTGCGTGCTGTTTACTCAATTACGATATACTGTTGCCCGTTTTAACTACACGACAGGAATGTATGGAACGTTTTCTTGAAAATGCAATGTATGCTTCTCGCTGGCTGCTTGCCCCCGTGTACTTTGGCCTTTCGCTGGCGCTGGTTGCCCTGGCGCTGAAGTTCTTTCAGGAGATTATTCATGTATTGCCGAATATCTTCTCGATAGCGGAATCTGATTTGATCCTCGTGTTACTGTCGCTGGTAGATATGACGCTGGTTGGCGGTTTGCTGGTGATGGTAATGTTTTCCGGTTATGAGAATTTTGTCTCGCAGTTAGATATCTCCGAGAACAAAGAGAAGCTGAACTGGCTGGGGAAAATGGATGCTACGTCGCTGAAAAATAAAGTGGCGGCGTCGATTGTGGCAATCTCTTCCATTCACTTACTGCGCGTCTTTATGGATGCGAAAAATGTCCCGGATAACAAACTGATGTGGTACGTCATTATCCATCTGACGTTTGTGCTCTCTGCATTTGTGATGGGCTATCTTGACCGACTCACCCGTCATAATCACTGATCTTATTCGGGCGCGGTTCTCGCGCCCGGTATTAACACGTTATTTATCGGAAGACGCCTGCCACAGATTTAGCTCGCCATCAGCGATATGTTGGTCAATCTGCGCCAGTTCTTCGGCACTAAACAGCAAATTATTTAGCGCCTGTACGTTCTCCTCCAGTTGCTCCGGACGGCTGGCACCAATCAATACCGACGTCACTCGATCATCTTTCAGCAACCAGCTTAATGCCATTTGAGCCATAGATTGACCACGCTGCTGTGCCATTTCATTTAATAAACGCAGACTGTTGAGGTTGGCGTTGGTAAGCATTTTCGGCGTCAGGCCGCGAACTTTGTGCCCTTCACGATGCATCCGAGAATCTTCAGGAATACCGTTGAGATATTTTCCGGTTAACAATCCCTGGGCGAGCGGAGTGAAGGCAATGCAGCCCACACCGTTATTTTCCAGGGTATCCAGCAGACCGCTTTTATCCACCCAGCGGTTCAGTAAATTGTACGAAGGTTGGTGAATTAGCAGCGGAATTTTCCACTCGTGTAGCAACTCGACCATTTTTTGCGTTCGCTCTGGCGAGTAAGACGATATCCCGACATACAGAGCCTTACCACTTTGCACCGCATGGGCCAGCGCCGACGCGGTTTCTTCCATTGGCGTATTTTCATCGACGCGATGAGAGTAAAAGATATCGACATACTCCAGCCCCATACGTTTCAGGCTTTGGTCGAGGCTGGCGAGCAGGTATTTACGCGACCCGCCAGAGCCATACGGGCCGGGCCACATATCGTAGCCAGCTTTGGTGGAGATGATTAACTCGTCACGATAAGCGGCAAAATCTTCCCGCAGCAGACGGCCAAAGTTCTCTTCTGCACTGCCAGGAGGCGGGCCGTAGTTGTTGGCTAAATCAAAGTGCGTAATGCCCAAATCAAAGGCTTTACGCAGGATCGCACGCTGTGACTCCAGCGCGTTGACGTGACCAAAATTGTGCCACAAACCGAGCGATAACGCGGGCAGGCGTAAACCGCTTTTTCCGCAATAGCGGTACTGCATCTGCTCGTAACGCTCGGGATTCGCTAACCAGACCATGACATCTCCTTTCCACTGTTCAATTTCGAAACGATGTTTCTAGTCTAGCGATTTGCCAGGGGAGATCCCGTAGCATCGCTCACAGTGTGACGAAAAACTGGGCAAAAACACGTGCTTATGCTTTGCTTAAAAAAACACCAGTTGAGGAGTGAAACGATGCCGCGTCTGACCGCTAAAGATTTCCCATAAGAGTTGCTGGACTACTACGACTATTACGCTCACGGGAAAATATCGAAACGTGAGTTCCTCAATATTGCGGCGAAGTATGCAGTGGGCGGGATGACGGCATTAGCATTGTTTGATTTGCTCAGGCCAAATTACGCATGGGCGACCCAGGTGGAGTTTACCGATCCGGATATTGTTGCGGAGTACATCACGTATCCTTCGCCAAATGGTCATGGTGAGGTGCGCGGCTATCTGGTGAAACCTGCGAAGATGAACAGCAAAACGCCAGCCGTAGTGGTGGTGCATGAGAATCGCGGGCTGAATCCGTATATCGAAGATGTGGCGCGGCGAGTGGCGAAGGCAGGATATATTGCCCTCGCTCCTGACGGTTTAAGTTCCGTTGGCGGCTATCCCGGGAACGATGACAAAGGCCGCGAGCTGCAACAGCAGGTCGATCCAACCAAACTGATGAATGACTTCTTTGCCGCGATTGAGTTTATGCAACGCTATCCGCAAGCCACTGGCAAGGTAGGTATAACCGGATTTTGCTATGGCGGTGGGGTATCGAACGCGGCAGCGGTGGCATATCCGGAACTGGCCTGCGCGGTGCCGTTTTATGGTCGCCAGGCTCTGGCCGCCGATGTGGCGAAAATTGAAGCGCCTTTACTGCTCCACTACGCCGAACTGGACACGCGAATTAACGAAGGCTGGCCCGCTTATGAGGCAGCGTTGAAAGCGAATAATAAGGTCTATGAGGCGTATATTTATCCGGGGGTTAATCACGGATTCCATAATGATTCCACTCCCCGTTATGACAAATCTGCCGCCGATCTTGCCTGGCAAAGAACGCTGAAATGGTTCGACAAATATCTCTCTTGATGCGTTTATCTCTTACTGGATAACGTCTTTCACATACAGGAAAAAATAGCGTGCGTAAAAGTCGTACTTTGCCTAAAATATCGCTATATAGATTCATATATAGCGATTGGAGATAAATTATGAATAACCATTTTGGTAAAGGCTTAATGGCGGGATTAAAAGCAACACATGCCGACAGTGCGGTTAATGTGACGAAATTCTGCGCCGATTATAAACGCGGTTTTGTATTAGGCTACTCGCACCGGATGTATGAAAAGACCGGCGATCGTCAGCTTAGCGCCTGGGAAGCAGGCATTCTGACGCGGCGTTATGGGCTGGATAAAGAGATGGTAATGGATTTCTTTCGTGAGAATAATTCCTGTTCTACTTTGCGCTTTTTTATGGCTGGTTATCGCCTCGAAAATTGATCAAACATACGTATTATCTTGCTTTAATTAATTACACTAATGCTCCTTCCCCTTCGTTTTAGCGCCCCGCCGCAGTATCATGACAATGATAACCATAATAAATGTGTGGTAAATGGCGCATCGATCGCATTATCGATTTTGCGGTTGAGGCAAAATATATGCCAGGTCTTCGCAACGGAATAACTATAAATGACTGGAGATAACACCCTCATCCATTCTCACGGCATTAATCGCCGTGATTTCATGAAGCTTTGTGCAGCATTAGCCGCCACCATGGGGTTGAGTAGCAAAGCCGCCGCAGAGATGGCCGAATCGGTCACTAACCCGCAGCGCCCGCCGGTTATCTGGATTGGCGCGCAGGAATGTACTGGTTGTACGGAATCTCTGCTTCGTGCAACGCATCCAACGGTAGAAAACCTCGTGCTGGAGACTATCTCTCTGGAATATCACGAAGTGCTCTCCGCCGCTTTCGGCCATCAGGTTGAAGAGAACAAACATAACGCGCTCGAGAAATACAAAGGGCAGTATGTGTTGGTTGTGGATGGTTCCATCCCATTAAAAGATAACGGTATTTACTGCATGGTCGCCGGTGAGCCGATTGTGGATCACATCCGCAAAGCGGCAGAAGGTGCTGCCGCAATTATCGCTATCGGTTCCTGCTCCGCGTGGGGCGGTGTCGCCGCTGCTGGGGTTAACCCAACCGGTGCGGTCAGCCTGCAAGAAGTTCTGCCGGGCAAAACCGTTATCAACATTCCAGGCTGCCCGCCGAACCCGCACAACTTCCTTGCGACCGTTGCGCACATCATCACTTACGGTAAACCGCCGAAGCTGGATAACAAAAACCGTCCGACCTTCGCCTATGGGCGTCTGATTCACGAACATTGCGAACGTCGCCCGCACTTCGATGCTGGTCGTTTCGCCAAAGAGTTTGGTGATGATGGCCATCGCGAAGGCTGGTGCCTGTACCACCTCGGCTGTAAAGGACCGGAAACTTACGGTAACTGCTCCACACTGCAATTCTGCGACGTTGGCGGTGTATGGCCGGTGGCGATTGGTCACCCGTGCTACGGCTGTAACGAAGAAGGTATCGGCTTCCATAAAGGCATCCATCAGCTTGCCAACGTCGAAAACCAGACGCCGCGTTCACAGAAACCGGACGTTAACGCTAAAGAGGGCGGCAACGTTTCTGCGGGCGCTATCGGTTTGCTTGGCGGTGTGGTTGGGCTGGTTGCCGGTGTCAGCGTGATGGCGGTGCGTGAACTGGGTCGTCAGCAAAAGAAAGATAACGCTGACTCACGGGGAGAATAACCGTGAACAGACGTAATTTTATTAAAGCAGCCTCCTGCGGGGCATTGCTGACGGGCGCATTGCCGTCTGTCAGCCATGCGGCTGCTGAAAACCGCCCGCCAATTCCGGGATCGCTGGGAATGTTGTATGACTCGACCTTGTGCGTAGGCTGCCAGGCTTGTGTGACTAAGTGTCAGGATATCAACTTCCCGGAACGTAACCCGCAAGGGGAACAGACGTGGTCGAACAACGACAAACTGTCGCCGTATACCAATAACATCATCCAGGTGTGGACCAGCGGCACTGGCGTCAACAAAGACCAGGAAGAGAATGGCTATGCGTACATTAAGAAACAGTGTATGCACTGCGTCGATCCGAACTGTGTCTCCGTGTGCCCGGTTTCTGCGCTGAAAAAAGATCCGAAAACCGGCATTGTCCATTACGACAAAGACGTGTGCACCGGCTGTCGTTACTGCATGGTCGCCTGCCCTTACAATGTGCCGAAGTACGACTACAACAACCCGTTTGGTGCGCTGCATAAGTGTGAGCTGTGTAACCAGAAAGGTGTGGAGCGTCTCGATAAAGGCGGTCTACCTGGCTGCGTAGAAGTGTGTCCGGCGGGCGCGGTGATTTTTGGTACGCGTGAAGAGCTGATGGCTGAGGCGAAAAAACGCCTGGCGCTGAAGCCTGGCAGCGAATACCACTATCCGCGTCAGACGTTGAAATCTGGCGACACTTACCTGCACACAGTGCCGAAATATTATCCGCATCTGTACGGCGAGAAAGAGGGCGGCGGTACTCAGGTTCTGGTACTGACGGGGGTTCCTTATGAAAATCTCGACTTGCCGAAGCTGGACGATCTTTCTACCGGCGCGCGTTCCGAAAATATTCAACACACCCTGTATAAAGGCATGATGCTACCACTGGCTGTGCTGGCGGGCTTAACCGTGCTGGTTCGTCGCAACACCAAAAACGACCATCACGACGGAGGAGACGATCATGAGTCATGATCCACAACCGCTGGGCGGCAAAATCATCAGTAAACCGGTCATGATTTTTGGACCGTTAATCGTCATTTGTATGCTCCTGATTGTGAAGCGTCTGGTGTTCGGTCTGGGTTCTGTCTCCGACCTGAATGGCGGCTTCCCGTGGGGCGTGTGGATTGCGTTTGACCTGCTGATCGGCACCGGTTTCGCCTGTGGCGGCTGGGCGCTGGCGTGGGCGGTATACGTCTTTAACCGTGGACAATACCATCCGCTGGTGCGTCCGGCGCTGTTGGCAAGTTTGTTCGGTTACTCACTGGGTGGCTTGTCGATTACCATCGACGTCGGTCGTTACTGGAACCTGCCGTACTTCTACATTCCGGGTCACTTCAACGTGAACTCGGTACTGTTCGAGACGGCGGTTTGTATGACCATCTACATCGGTGTGATGGCTCTGGAGTTTGCTCCTGCATTGTTTGAACGTCTGGGCTGGAAGGTATCGCTCAAGCGTTTGAACAAGGTGATGTTCTTTATCATCGCGCTTGGCGCGCTGCTGCCGACTATGCACCAGTCTTCCATGGGATCACTGATGATCTCGGCGGGCTACAAAGTGCATCCGCTGTGGCAGAGCTATGAAATGTTGCCGCTGTTCTCGCTGCTGACGGCGTTCATCATGGGCTTCTCGATAGTCATCTTTGAAGGTTCGTTGGTGCAGGCGGGTCTGCGTGGCAACGGGCCGGATGAGAAGAGCCTGTTCGTCAAGTTGACCAACACCATCAGCGTGCTGCTGGCGATTTTCATCGTGCTGCGCTTTGGCGAGCTAATCTATCGCGACAAGCTGTCGTTAGCGTTTGCCGGTGACTTCTACTCCGTCATATTCTGGATTGAAGTCCTGCTGATGCTCTTCCCGCTGGTCGTTCTGCGTGTGGCGAAGCTGCGTAATGATTCACGTATGCTGTTCCTGTCGGCACTGAGCGCACTGTTAGGTTGTGCAACCTGGCGTCTGACCTATTCGCTGGTGGCATTCAACCCGGGCGGCGGTTACGCCTACTTCCCGACGTGGGAAGAACTGTTGATTTCTATTGGTTTTGTGGCTATTGAGATTTGCGCTTACATCGTACTCATTCGTCTACTGCCGATACTTCCTCCTTTAAAACAAAACGATCATAATCGTCATGAGGCGAGCAAAGCATGAGCCAGAGAATTACTATTGATCCGGTAACCCGTATTGAAGGGCATTTACGCATCGATTGCGAAATCGAAAATGGCGTCGTTTCGAAAGCATGGGCTTCCGGAACCATGTGGCGCGGCATGGAAGAGATCGTGAAAAACCGCGATCCGCGCGATGCCTGGATGATTGTGCAACGTATCTGTGGCGTATGTACCACCACTCACGCGCTCTCTTCTGTTCGTGCGGCAGAGAGTGCGCTGAACATTGACGTTCCGGTTAACGCGCAATACATCCGTAACATTATTCTGGCTGCGCATACCACGCATGACCATATCGTCCATTTCTATCAGCTCTCTGCGCTGGACTGGGTGGACATCACTTCTGCACTGCAAGCTGATCCGACTAAAGCTTCTGAAATGTTGAAAGGTGTTTCGACCTGGCACCTGAACAGCCCGGAAGAGTTCACCAAAGTTCAGAACAAGATCAAAGATCTGGTTGCCAGCGGTCAGTTGGGTATTTTCGCCAATGGCTACTGGGGGCACCCGGCGATGAAACTGCCGCCGGAAGTGAACCTGATTGCGGTAGCGCACTACTTACAGGCGCTGGAGTGCCAGCGTGACGCAAACCGAGTGGTGGCGCTGCTGGGCGGTAAAACGCCGCACATTCAGAACCTGGCGGTAGGTGGGGTCGCTAACCCGATCAACCTCGACGGTCTGGGCGTACTGAACCTTGAGCGCCTGATGTACATCAAGTCCTTCATCGACAAGCTGAGCGACTTTGTTGAGCAGGTTTATAAGGTTGATACTGCCGTTATCGCGGCGTTTTATCCGGAATGGCTGGAGCGCGGTAAAGGTGCGGTGAACTACCTGAGTGTGCCGGAATTCCCGACCGACAGCAAAAACGGTAGCTTCCTGTTCCCTGGCGGATATATCGAAAACGCGGATTTGTCCTCGTATCGTCCGATTACTTCCCATTCCGATGAATACCTGATCAAAGGGATTCAGGAAAGCGCGAAACACTCCTGGTATAAAGACGAAGCACCGCAGGCACCGTGGGAAGGCACAACCATTCCGGCTTACGACGGTTGGTCTGACGACGGTAAATACTCCTGGGTGAAATCACCGACTTTCTACGGCAAAACGGTAGAAGTGGGTCCGCTGGCAAACATGCTGGTGAAACTGGCGGCAGGACGCGAGTCTACCCAGAACAAACTGAATGAAATCGTTGCGATTTATCAGAAACTGACGGGCAACACGCTGGAAGTGGCGCAACTGCACTCCACGCTGGGGCGTATTATTGGTCGTACCGTTCACTGCTGCGAATTGCAGGATATCCTGCAAAATCAATACAGTGCACTGATCACTAATATCGGCAAAGGCGACCACACCACGTTCGTGAAGCCGAACATTCCAGCAACGGGCGAGTTCAAAGGCGTTGGCTTCCTTGAAGCGCCGCGCGGTATGCTCTCCCATTGGATGGTGATTAAAGACGGTATCATCAGCAACTACCAGGCGGTCGTTCCATCCACCTGGAACTCTGGCCCGCGTAACTTCAATGATGACGTCGGTCCGTATGAACAGTCGCTGGTGGGTACACCGATTGCCGATCTGAATAAACCGCTGGAAGTGGTGCGTACCATTCACTCCTTCGACCCGTGCATGGCCTGTGCGGTTCACGTAGTGGATGCCGATGGCAACGAAGTGGTTTCAGTGAAGGTTCTGTAATGCGTATTTTAGTCTTAGGGGTCGGCAATATTTTGCTGACCGATGAAGCCATCGGCGTGCGGATTGTTGAAGCGTTAGAGCAACGATACGTTCTGCCGGATTATGTTGAGATCCTCGATGGCGGCACGGCGGGAATGGAACTGCTTGGCGACATGGCAAATCGCGATCATCTGATCATTGCCGATGCCATTGTGTCGAAAAAGAACGCGCCGGGAACGATGATGATCCTGCGGGACGAAGAAGTTCCGGCGTTGTTTACCAACAAAATCTCTCCGCATCAGCTTGGGCTGGCCGACGTATTGTCGGCCCTGCGCTTCACCGGCGAGTTTCCGAAAAAGCTGACTCTGGTCGGCGTGATCCCGGAATCGCTGGAGCCGCACATCGGTTTAACGCCGACGGTCGAAGCAATGATTGAACCTGCGCTTGAGCAGGTTCTGGCTGCGCTGCGCGAATCAGGCGTGGAAGCCATCCCGCGGGAGGCAGCACATGACTGAGGAGATTGCTGGTTTCCAGACCTCCCCAAAGGCGCAAGTACAGGCAGCGTTTGAAGAAATTGCCCGGCGTTCGATGCACGACCTCTCGTTTCTGCATCCTTCCATGCCGGTGTATGTTTCCGATTTTACGCTGTTCGAAGGTCAGTGGACGGGGTGTGTGATCACCCCGTGGATGCTGAGTGCAGTGATCTTCCCCGGCCCGGATCAACTCTGGCCGCTGCGCAAAGTGAGTGAGAAGATCGGTCTGCAACTGCCTTATGGCACTATGACCTTTACCGTTGGTGAACTGGACGGTGTTTCGCAATACCTCTCTTGCTCGCTGATGTCGCCGCTTTCGCACAGCATGTCGATTGAAGAGGGCAAACGCCTGACGGATGACTGCGCGCGAATGATCCTTTCGCTGCCAGTCACGAATCCGGATGTGCCACACGCAGGGCGTCGCGCCCTGCTGTTTGGCCGCAGGAGTGATGAAAATGCATGAGTTGTCGCTTTGCCAGAGCGCCGTTGAAATTATCCAACGGCAGGCGGAGCAGCACGATGTTAAGCGCGTCACCGCCGTGTGGCTGGAAATTGGCGCGCTCTCCTGCGTTGAGGAGAGCGCGGTTCGTTTTAGTTTTGAAATTGTCTGCCAGGGAACGGTGGCGCAAGGGTGCGATTTACATATCGTCTATAAACCCGCCCAGGCCTGGTGCTGGGATTGCAGCCAGGTAGTGGAGATTCATCAGCACGATGCGCAGTGTCCGCTCTGTCATGGCGAGCGGTTGCGTGTCGATACCGGCGATTCGCTGATCGTCAAAAGTATTGAAGTTGAATAACCGGAGTTAACAATGTGTATTGGCGTTCCTGGCCAGGTGCTGGCCGTCGGTGAAGATATTCACCAACTTGCGCAGGTTGAAGTTTGTGGTATCAAGCGCGACGTGAATATCGCCCTGATTTGCGAAGGCAATCCGGCCGATTTGCTGGGCCAGTGGGTGCTGGTGCACGTCGGGTTTGCCATGAGCATCATCGATGAAGATGAAGCCAAAGCCACATTAGACGCGCTGCGCAATATGGATTACGACATTACCAGCGCGTGATAATTAAAGTCGGATGCTTTCGTAGGCCTGATAAGACGCGCGAGCGTCGCATCAGGCATTGTGCCTGATTGCCGGATGCGGCGTGAACGCCTTATCCGGCCTACATCGGTCTGGAGGGCTTGCTGCGACGAACGCTAACCATTACCCCTGACGCTTATCTTCTGTATTTGTCTCGAAATCACTGGCGTCATGGCGCTCATGCAACTGCTCATTCAGCGGTCCGTTGGTGCGGTTAACAATACGCCCACGCTTCACCGCCGGACGTTCACCCACTTCTTTCGCCCAGCGTTGCACGTGTTTATAACTACCCGCATCAAGAAACTCTGCGGCATCATACACGCCGCCTAACACCACGTTGCCAAACCACGGCCAGATTGCCATATCAGCAATGGTGTACTCATCGCCCGCCACAAACTTATGCTGTGCCAGTTGCTTATCCAGCACGTCGAGCAGACGCTTGGCTTCCATAGTAAAGCGGTTAATGGCGTACTCAATTTTCACCGGCGCGTAATGGTAAAAGTGACCAAAACCACCACCGAGGAACGGCGCAGCACCCTGTAACCAGAACAGCCAGTTCAACGTTTCAGTGCGCTTCGCCAGATCCTGCGGCAGGAAGTAGCCAAATTTCTCCGCCAGATAAAGCAGAATCGAACCTGACTCAAACACGCGGATCGGCGGATTATGCGTATGATCGCGCAGTGCCGGGATTTTCGAGTTCGGGTTCACTTCGACAAAACCGCTGGAGAATTGATCGCCATCGCCAATGCGAATCAGCCAGGCATCGTACTCTGCGCCGGTGACGCCCAGCGCCAGCAGCTCTTCGAGCATAATCGTTACTTTCTGACCGTTTGGCGTACCCAGCGAATAAAGTTGCAACGGGTGCTTGCCAACAGGCAGCGTTTTTTCATGCGTCGGACCAGAAACCGGGCGATTGATATTGGCGAACGCGCCGCCAGCAGATTTATCCCACGTCCAGACTTTCGCGGGCTGATAAGTATTGTCTGTCATACTGAATTGCCTTCTGAGTGGTAGTGTTGAAGCAGTGTAGCAGCTCGCTTGCTGTACAGATTGTGAATTTTTTAACCCTTTGCACCAGCCGCTGCGTTGAGGTGTATGATAAGTCAGACCTCTGTCCGGTTAATGTCGCTGAGCAGGTAATCAGAGCACAACAATTACGCCAACTGCTTAGGTTGTATTGTTAAAGGTAAAGTGATGAGCAAAGGAACGACCAGCCAGGATGCCCCGTTCGGGACATTATTGGGCTACGCCCCCGGTGGTGTAGCAATCTACTCTTCAGATTACAGTTCTCTCGATCCGCAGGAATACGAAGATGACGCCGTATTCCGTAGCTATATCGACGATGAATATATGGGCCACAAATGGCAATGTGTTGAATTTGCTCGCCGTTTTCTCTTTTTGAATTACGGTGTGGTCTTCACCGATGTGGGCATGGCGTGGGAGATTTTCTCATTGCGCTTCCTGCGTGAAGTGGTTAACGACAACATCCTGCCATTGCAGGCATTTCCTAACGGCTCGCCGCGTGCGCCGGTCGCAGGAGCGCTTCTTATTTGGGATAAGGGCGGTGAATTTAAAGACACCGGCCATGTCGCCATCATTACCCAATTACGCGGCAATAAAGTCCGTATTGCGGAACAGAACGTGATTCATTCTCCATTGCCGCAAGGGCAACAGTGGACGCGTGAGCTGGAAATGGTGGTCGAAAACGGCTGCTATACCCTGAAAGACACCTTCGATGACACCACCATCCTGGGCTGGATGATCCAGACAGAAGATACCGAACACAGTTTACCGCAGCCGGAAATTGCAGGTGATTTGTTGAAAATCAGCGGGGCGCGGCTGGAAAACAAAGGCCAGTTTGACGGCAAATGGCTGGATGAAAAAGATCCGCTACAAAACGCCTACGTGCAGGCGAACGGTCAAGTGATCAATCAGGATCCGTATCATTATTACACCATTACCGAGAGTGCCGAGCAGGAGCTGATTAAAGCCACCAACGAGCTGCACCTGATGTATCTCCACGCCACCGACAAGGTGCTGAAAGATGACAATCTGCTGGCGCTGTTCGACATTCCGAAAATCCTCTGGCCGCGTTTGCGTCTCTCCTGGCAGCGTCGCCGTCACCATATGATCACCGGTCGTATGGATTTCTGCATGGATGAGCGCGGCCTGAAAGTCTATGAATACAACGCCGATTCTGCCTCCTGTCATACTGAAGCGGGCTTGATCCTCGAACGTTGGGCGGAGCAAGGCTATAAAGGCAACGGCTTCAATCCGGCTGAAGGGCTGATTAACGAACTGGCTGGTGCCTGGAAACACAGTCGTGCACGTCCGTTTGTCCATATCATGCAGGACAAAGATATCGAGGAGAACTATCACGCGCAGTTTATGGAGCAGGCGCTGCAACAGGCGGGCTTTGAAACGCGTATCTTGCGCGGGTTAGACGAGCTGCGCTGGGATGCTGCCGGGCAACTGATTGATGGGGAAGGGCGACTGGTTAACTGCGTGTGGAAAACCTGGGCATGGGAAACCGCGTTTGATCAGATTCGCGAAGTCAGCGACCGTGAGTTTGCTGCGGTGCCGATCCGTACCGGCCATCCGCAAAATGAAGTGCGCCTGATAGACGTTCTGCTGCGTCCGGAAGTACTGGTCTTTGAGCCGCTGTGGACGGTGATCCCTGGCAACAAAGCGATTCTGCCGATCCTCTGGTCGTTGTTCCCGCACCATCGCTACCTGCTGGATACCGATTTCACCGTTAATGATGAGCTGGTGAAAACCGGTTACGCCGTGAAGCCGATTGCCGGTCGCTGTGGCAGCAATATCGACCTCGTCAGCCATCATGAAGAGGTGTTGGACAAAACCAGCGGTAAATTTGCCGAGCAGAAAAACATTTACCAGCAGTTGTGGTGTCTGCCAAAAGTGGACGGTAAATACATTCAGGTATGTACCTTCACTGTTGGCGGTAACTACGGTGGGACTTGCTTGCGCGGAGATGAATCACTGGTCATCAAGAAAGAGAGTGATATTGAACCGTTAATTGTGGTGAAAGAGTAATAAACTTTGCCATAAACCGCACTGATTATGGAAATAACCAGTGCGGAAAATTGTTTGTGTAATAATCAAAACATTTATCGGGTGGATTTATTTAGATTAATAAATTCATAATATAAATATATTAGGGGTTGAAATTCTTTGTCATGAATTCTTTCCGTGATTTCTGAATGGTGACTTATTCCCTGATCCTAAAGAAATAACATTGTTTTTATCACTAAAAAGCGATATTTCACTTTGCCCATGCCATTAAAGTCACTGATAATGCGTTCGTTCGTAAATTCAAAATGGCGTAATCTAATATATGCTAAATTTATTTGTTGGCCTTGATGTATATACGGGGCTTTTGTTATTACTTGCTCTGGCGTTTGTGTTGTTCTATGAAGCAATTAATGGTTTTCATGACACAGCGAATGCGGTCGCAACCGTTATTTATACCCGTGCCATGCAGCCACAACTTGCTGTGGTGATGGCAGCATTTTTTAACTTTTTTGGTGTATTGCTTGGCGGACTTAGCGTCGCCTATGCCATCGTCCATATGTTGCCAACCGATTTGTTGCTGAATATGGGGTCAACTCATGGTCTGGCGATGGTCTTTTCCATGCTGCTGGCGGCGATTATCTGGAATCTGGGAACATGGTTCTTTGGTTTACCGGCCTCCAGTTCGCACACCTTGATTGGCGCTATTATCGGCATTGGTTTAACCAACGCGCTGTTAACCGGCTCATCGGTGATGGATGCGTTAAACCTGCGTGAAGTGACCAAGATTTTCTCCTCGCTGATTGTCTCCCCTATCGTCGGTCTTGTCATTGCGGGAGGGTTGATTTTCCTGCTGCGCCGTTTCTGGAGCGGAACGAAAAAGCGTGACCGTATTCACCGCATTCCTGAAGATCGCAAAAAGAAAAAAGGTAAACGTAAGCCGCCATTTTGGACGCGCATTGCACTGATTGTTTCCGCTGCGGGCGTAGCGTTTTCGCACGGCGCGAACGACGGACAGAAAGGGATCGGCCTGGTGATGCTGGTTCTGGTGGGGATTGCGCCCGCCGGGTTTGTCGTCAATATGAATGCTTCCGGCTATGAAATTACCCGTACTCGCGATGCAGTGACCAACTTCGAACACTATCTGCAACAGCATCCGGAACTGCCGCAGAAATTGATTGCGATGGAACCCCCGTTGCCTGCGGCATCAACTGAAGGCACGCAAGCGACGGAGTTCCACTGTCATCCAGCAAATACTTTTGATGCGATTGCTCGTGTCAAAACGATGCTGCCGGGCAATATGGAAAGCTACGAGCCGTTAAACGTAAGTCAACGCAGTCAGTTGCGGCGCATTATGCTTTGCATCTCTGATACTTCCGCGAAACTGGCGAAACTGCCAGGCGTTAGCAAAGAAGACCAGAACCTGCTGAAAAAACTGCGCAGCGATATGTTAAGCACCATTGAGTACGCTCCGGTGTGGATTATCATGGCGGTAGCACTGGCGCTCGGTATCGGCACCATGATTGGCTGGCGTCGTGTGGCGATGACCATCGGTGAGAAAATTGGTAAGCGTGGCATGACGTATGCGCAAGGCATGGCGGCGCAAATGACGGCGGCAGTGTCTATCGGTCTTGCCAGTTACATCGGTATGCCTGTTTCCACAACGCACGTACTCTCTTCTGCGGTGGCGGGGACGATGGTAGTGGATGGCGGTGGGTTACAGCGTAAAACGGTAACCAGTATCCTGATGGCATGGGTGTTTACCTTACCGGCGGCAATTTTTCTGTCTGGTAGTCTGTACTGGATAGCATTGCAGCTTATTTAACCTTCCTGATAATGCCCGCTCCCTGCGATCGGGCATTATCACTTCTGACTAGTGATAACCTCGTGCCGTCATAAAATCCCTAATCGCTTTTTCCGCATCAATCAGCACCTGCTCCAGCGGCTGATTGGCATCGATATCAACCAGTTGTGCACCGCCAAAGGTTAACTGCGGCGTTATGGCTATCTTCCTTTCCAGCGATTCCCTTTTGTGGTCGGGTTTACGCGCGCAGGCAACGTCCAGATCGACATTGAGTTTGATGACCAGATCAGGCTTATGGCTCGCCATCCAGTGAAACGCCTTACGTTCCTGACTTGCCAGCCATGAGACAAAACGACCGCCTTCAACGTTAGGCGGGAACACCGTACCATCGTAAGCGCCAGGAATTTGGTCTTGCGGATAACGGTCGGTTAAAACAATTAACCCGCGACGACGACAGGCAAGCATATGGCGAAAGCGTAGTAAGCGACGGGCGACAAATGCTGTAATTACCAGCGCCGGAACGGGACCCGGTAATTTTTTCGCCGTTTTCACTTTATTGCGTTCAATAGATTTATTAAGTGATTTCCCCATTAAGGGCAATTTGACTACTGCTCGCCCCACATTCCCTGCTTGTTTCCCGAGATGAACTCTTTCTGCGGCACCATATTTTTCGACAACGGTAATGAGATGTTCACACACCGTTGACTTGCCTGAACCATCACTGCCGATAACGGCAATTAACGGAGGGGTTATTGATTGCATGAATATATCCTTAAATTTAAATATCCACCCAAAATATTTATTTGGTTAATATGTTTTTATGAAAGCGTAATTCAGGGTAATACCACAATTAACCATTGTCACAATAAGGTTGAACGGATATTCTGAGCACGGACCACGTAATATTCAATACATTATTTGCTGCCGGGTTTTTCGTGAATCAACGTAATATGTCAATAATTAATTCCACGCCAGTGCGCGTTATTGCCATTGTGGGATGTGATGGTTCGGGTAAATCGACCCTCACGGCAAGTCTGGTGAATGAACTGGCAGCAAAAATGCCAACAGAACACATTTATCTCGGGCAATCGTCCGGGCGAATTGGTGAGTGGATTTCACAGCTCCCCATTATTGGTGCACCTTTTGGCCGTTATTTGCGAGGCAAAGCGGCACATGTGCATGAAAAGCCTTCAACGCCGCCCGGTAATATTACCGCGCTGGTTATTTATTTGCTTTCTTGCTGGCGGGCGTACAAGTTTCGCAAAATGTTGCGCAAAAGCCAGCAAGGCTATCTGCTCATTACAGATCGCTACCCGCAGGTTGAAGTGCCGGGTTTTCGCTTTGATGGCCCGCAACTGGCAAAAACTACTGGCGGTAACGGCTGGATAAAAATGTTAAGGCAGCGCGAACTGAAACTATACCAGTGGATGGCGTCTTATTTACCTGTGTTATTGATTCGTCTTGCTATTGATGAACAGACGGCGTTTTCGCGTAAGCCCGACCATCAACTGGCGGCGTTACAGGAAAAAATCGCCGTCACGCCACAACTGACGTTCAATGGCGCAAAGATCCTTGAACTGGATGGGCGGCAACCCGCCGATGAAGTCCTGCAAGTGTCACTACGCTCAATTCACGCCGCGCTTTCCTGATCACCAAAATGGATAAGGGATAATTTAACGAATGGATGCACTACACACGCAAACTGCTAATAGCACAACTGCGCCGCAGCCCAACTACATTCCAGGGCTGATTGCGGTGGTCGGGTGTGATGGCACGGGGAAATCCACGCTGACCACCGATCTGGTGAAATCACTGCAACAGCACTGGCAAACCGAGCGCCGCTATCTGGGGCTGCTCTCGGGCGAAGACGGCGACAAAATTAAACGCTTACCGTTTGTTGGTGTCTGGCTGGAGCGGAGACTGGCGGCAAAATCCTCCAAAACCCAAAGTATGAAAACCCAATCTCCGGCGCTTTGGGCGGCGGCGATTATGTACGGCTTTTCGCTGCGAAGAATGGCAAATCTGCGCAAAGTTCAGCGACTGGCGCAAAGTGGTGTTCTGGTGGTCAGCGATCGCTTTCCGCAGGCTGAAATTTCCGGTTTCTATTATGACGGTCCTGGGATTGGCGTCGAACGTGCGGCCGGGAAAATCAACATGTTCCTGGCGCAGCGTGAGCGGCAGTTATACCAACAAATGGCGCAATACCGCCCGGAATTAATCATTCGTCTGGGTATTGATATTGATACTGCTATCTCCCGCAAGCCTGACCATGACTATGCCGAGTTGCAGGACAAAATCGGTGTCATGTCGAAGATTGGCTATAACGGCACAAAAATTCTTGAGATTGATTCCAGAGCGCCCTACAGCGAAGTGCTGGAACAGGCACAGAAAGCGGTTTCTCTGGTTGCCATCGTTTCTGACCGCCGACGTTTAACTTAAGGCTGGCGGGCTGTTTTTCATTTTCAACGATAAGGTCTGGCTGAATTGGCGGGTTTTAACATCAAACATTGGTTTGCAGATGGCGCATTTCGCACCATTATTCGCAATAGCGCCTGGTTAGGCTCCAGCAATGTCGTGAGCGCTTTGCTGGGTTTACTGGCGCTTTCATGCGCAGGGAAAGGGATGACGCCAGCCATGTTTGGCGTACTGGTGATTGTGCAATCGTATGCCAAGTCGATCAGTGATTTTATTAAGTTTCAGACATGGCAGTTGGTAGTGCAGTATGGCACGCCAGCCTTAACCAATAATAATCCCCAACAATTTCGCAATGTTGTCTCTTTTTCCTTTTCGCTGGATATCGTCAGTGGTGCGGTGGCGATTGTCGGCGGCATTGCCTTGCTGCCATTTCTTTCTCACTCGTTAGGTCTGGATGAGCAAAGTTTTTGGCTGGCGGCGCTCTATTGCACGCTTATCCCCTCAATGGCTTCCTCCACGCCGACCGGCATTTTGCGCGCAGTGGATCGCTTCGACTTAATTGCGGTGCAGCAGGCGACGAAACCTTTTCTGCGTGCGGCGGGAAGCGTCATTGCCTGGTATTTTGACTTTGGTTTTGCGGGCTTCGTGATCGCCTGGTACGCCTCGAATCTGGTTGGTGGCACGATGTACTGGTGGTTTGCTGCGCGTGAACTGCGTCGTAGAAATATCCATAACGCCTTCAAATTAAATCTGTTTGAGTCTGCCAGACACATTAAAGGCGCGTGGAGTTTTGTCTGGTCAACCAACATTGCTCACTCCATCTGGTCGGCGCGTAACTCGTGCAGCACGGTGCTGGTGGGGATCGTGTTAGGGCCAGCGGCCGCCGGATTATTTAAAATCGCTATGACATTCTTTGACGCTGCCGGAACGCCCGCCAGTTTGCTGGGTAAGAGCTTTTACCCTGAAGTGATGCGTTTAGATCCTCGAACCACCAGACCGTGGTTGTTAGGCGTGAAGTCCGGCTTGCTGGCGGGCGGGATCGGCATTCTGGTTGCGCTTGCGGTGTTGATCGTTGGTAAACCACTTATTTCGCTGGTATTTGGCGTTAAATATCTCGAAGCATATGACCTGATTCAGGTCATGTTGGGCGCGATTGTTATTTCGATGCTGGGTTTCCCGCAGGAATCATTGCTGCTGATGGCGGGGAAACAACGCGCTTTTCTCGTGGCGCAAACCATCGCTTCAATCGGCTACATCGTGTTGCTGTTCATGTTCTGCCATCTGTTTGGCGTGCTGGGGGCGGCGTTTGCCTATTTCGGCGGTCAATGTCTGGATGTGGCGCTCTCATTAATTCCGACCTTAAAGGCGTTTTTTCAGCGCCATTCATTGCGTTATAACGCAGCCGGAGAGAAATCCTGATGATGAGAAAATATTTCCCGCTTGAGGCGAGCGAGCGTTTATTTGTTGCGGTTGAGGAAGATGATGTTATTGATGAGTGGGTCAGTTTACCATCGACAATTGCTTTGCGTTGTACTGCTGAAATCATTCAGGATAACTATGCGTTATGTCTGCAATTCTGGCTGAATGGTGTTAATCGTCAGGAGTTACTGCATTTAATCCGCAAACAGTCCAAAGGTGAGGAGCTTACGTCTGACGAGCGCAAACAGTTTAAATACATGCGAGCGCGCTACAAGCATCTACGTTTTGCCCAACGGTTGTATTTAAAAAAACACCGGGCGGGATTCTTATTCGGCAAAACGACGGTTTTTCTTGGGCGTTTTCAGGACGGTTTTCGTAACGGTAAGAAAAATATCGTGTCGTATTACGGAAACTTGTTACGTATTTATTTAAGCCCTCTTGTATGGTGGCTGGTGAGTTATTTATTACGCCATAGCCAGTTAGAAAGCGTGAACGGCTTTATCGCTTATCGCCAGAAGCAAATGCACATTCTGAAGGAGATTGTTGCCAAACCACA
This sequence comes from Escherichia sp. KTE159, assembly GCF_000408805.1. Lineage (NCBI taxonomy): Bacteria > Pseudomonadati > Pseudomonadota > Gammaproteobacteria > Enterobacterales > Enterobacteriaceae > Escherichia > Escherichia sp. KTE159. Next base: position 2,882,012 of record NZ_KE137292.1, on the reverse strand, counting down.
GCTTACAGGCAGGGAATTTCATGATGTGCGAAAAATCATCAGCCAGCAGGTTTCTTATTACGACACGTTAAGATCGCTTGATCCTGAAAATAAAGAGGCGTTGCAGATTTCCCGCTTTCTCGCAGCCATTAATGGCCTGATGGGAGATAAGCACGACGACATGGTGGCGGACGATATGGAAAATCGCCAGTCGTATGATGCACCAGTGGCACTCGATAGCGATATTCGTCAGCGTTTAGAACTGCTGATTTCGCGTTTTCCGCTATAACCGGGGTAATGATGTTATCTCGTTTGATTGTCGCACTGATTATCATGCTCTTATTACCTGGTGCGCAGGCACACAATTTCGTCACAGGAAAACCGGTTCCCCCTGTTTATATCCAGGAAGGCGGTGAGTTGCTGCTTAATAACGAAGAGATTCACTACCAAAAGTGGAATAGCACGCAACTGGCGGGAAAAGTTCGTATTATCCAGTATATTGCCGGGCGAAAGTCGGCAAAGAAAAAGAACTCATTGCTAATCAAAGCAGTAGAAATAGCAAATTTCCCTCAGGATCGTTTTCAGCCCACCACCATAGTGAACACCGATGATGCCATCTTTGGCACCGGTTATTTCGTGGCAGGTAAAATTGAAAAAAATAAACGCCGCTATCCGTGGGCGCAATTTGTTATTGACGCCAATGGTCTGGGACGTCTTGCCTGGCAACTGCCGGAGCAGAGTTCAACCATTCTGGTGCTGAATAAATACGGGCAAATCCAGTGGGCAAAGGACGGTAGCCTGGTGCCGGAAGAAGTAGATCATGTTATTGCGTTGGCACATAAGCTGATCAATGAATAAAAAATTCAAAGGATTGAGGGCGTTAGTGAGATGAAGTTGGTTGAGCACTACATCATGCGTGGTACGCGCCGTCTGGTGCTGATTATCATCGGTTTTCTGATCTTTATTTTTGCCAGCTACTCCGCACAGCGTTATCTGACCGAAGCGGCAAATGGAACCTTAGCGCTTGATGTTGTACTGGATATCGTTTTCTACAAGGTGCTGATTGCACTGGAGATGTTATTACCGGTTGGCCTGTATGTGTCGGTTGGCGTGACGCTTGGGCAGATGTATACCGATTCAGAAATTACCGCTATCTCTGCGGCGGGAGGCAGTCCGGCGCGTTTGTACAAAGCCGTTCTTTACCTGGCGATACCGCTAAGTATTTTTGTCACTCTGTTGTCGATGTATGGCAGGCCGTGGGCTTATGCGCAGATTTATCAACTGGAGCAACAGTCGCAGTCGGAGCTGGATGTTCGCCAGTTGCGGGCAAAGAAATTTAACACTAACGATAACGGACGAATGATCCTCTCTCAGACGGTTGATCAAGATAATAACCGCCTGACCGATGCGCTGATTTATACTTCTACCGCCAATCGAACACGTATTTTCCGCGCCCGTTCGGTCGATGTGGTCGACCCATCACCCGAGAAACCTACCGTTATGTTGCATAACGGAACTGCCTATCTTCTCGATCATCAGGGCCGTGACGACAACGAACAGCTTTACCGTAATCTGCAATTACATCTGAATCCGCTGGATCAAAGCCCTAACGTCAAACGCAAAGCGAAATCGGTCACGGAACTGGCACACTCTGTCTTTCCTGCCGATCATGCCGAGCTGCAATGGCGACAAAGCCGTGGCCTGACGGCGTTGTTGATGGCACTGCTGGCTATTTCTTTAAGCCGGGTAAAACCGCGGCAGGGGCGATTTTCTACGTTACTGCCACTGACATTACTGTTTATTGCCATTTTTTATGGCGGCGACGTCTGCCGCACCCTGGTGGCTAACGGCGCGATTCCCCTCATTCCTGGTTTGTGGTTAGTGCCCGGACTCATGCTAATAGGTCTGTTGATGCTGGTTGCTCGCGACTTCTCTTTGCTGCAGAAATTTTCCCGATGAATGTTTTCAGTCGCTATTTAATCCGCCATCTCTTCCTCGGTTTTGCTGCCGCGGCCGGGCTACTGTTGCCGCTTTTTACCACCTTCAACCTGATTAACGAACTGGATGATGTCAGCCCTGGTGGTTATCGCTGGACTCAGGCGGTGCTGGTGGTACTGATGACCTTACCGCGCACACTGGTCGAGCTTGCACCATTTATCGCGTTATTGGGTGGGATTGTCGGCCTGGGACAACTATCGAAAAACAGCGAACTTACTGCCATTCGTAGCACGGGTTTTTCTATTTTCCGTATTGCACTGGTGGCGCTGGTCGCCGGAATACTGTGGACTGTTTCGTTAGGCGCGATTGATGAGTGGGTTGCGTCGCCATTGCAGCAACAGGCACTGCAAATCAAATCTACCGCGGTAGCGTTGGGAGATGAGGATGATATTACCGGCAATATGCTGTGGGCCAGGCGCGGCAATGAATTTGTGACGGTGAAATCGCTGAATGAACTGGGTCAGCCTGTGGGCGTGGAGATATTTCATTACCGCGACGATCTCTCGCTCGAATCCTACATTTATGCACGCAGTGCCACCATTGAAAACGACAAAACGTGGATCCTGCACGGCGTGAATCACAAAAAATGGCTTAACGGTAAAGAAACGCAGGAAGCATTAGCCAATCTTGCCTGGCAATCGGCATTCACCAGTATGAATCTCGAAGAGTTATCGATGCCGGGGAATACTTTTTCTGTCCGTCAGCTCAACCATTACATCCATTATTTGCAGGAAACCGGACAACCGGGCAGCGAATACCGCCTTGCACTGTGGGAAAAGCTGGGGCAACCCATCTTAACTCTGGCGATGATTTTACTGGCTGTGCCCTTTACCTTTAGCACTCCGCGCTCGCCGGGGATGGGCAGCCGTCTTGCTGTAGGCGTCATCGTTGGCTTGCTTACCTGGATCAGCTATCAAATCATGGTCAATCTGGGATTGCTATTTGCGTTGAGCGCGCCCGTTACCGCGCTCGGTTTACCGGTAGCGTTTGTGTTGGTAGCGTTGATTCTGGTGTATTGGTATGACAGGCAACATTAATCCAGCCGTGGCGTAACACCACGGCGGGCCAATATTACGACTTCAGGGTAGCAAATGCCTGAATGATGGTATCGATTTGCTCGCGGCTGTGAGCGGCGTTAACGCTACAGCGCAGCAGCGTAATACCCGCAGGTGCGGCAGGCGGCAGGATAAGATTCACATAAACGCCCAGCGAGATAAGCTCGCGCCAGATACGTAACCCTTCCTCTTTCGAACCGATTATCACCGGCACTACCGGGCTGATATGCGAGCTTAACTCATAACCCAACTTTTGTAGCCCGTCATACAGATGGTTGGCGTTATCCATCAGCTTTTGCCGCAGCTCTGGTTGTGTGGCAATGGTTTTTAACGACGAGCGCACGGTCGCAATGCAGGAAGGGGAAGGAGAGGCGGTAAAAATATACGGGCGGCTGCCGTAGCGCAGCACTTCCATCGCTTCCGAACCCACGGCAAAACCGCCAATGGAGGCCAGGCTTTTACTGAAGGTGCCGACGATAATATCCACATCGTCTTCAACGCCAACGGCTTCAACCAGTCCGCGGCCCGTTGCGCCTAATACGCCAAACGAATGCGCTTCATCGACAATCAAATAACCACCGAGGCGACGTTTGATATCAACGATTTCTGCCAGCGGTGCCACATCACCGAGCATACTGTAGATGCCCTCAACGATGATAATCGCCTCTTTTGCCCGTTCACCGAGGCGAACCATGCGACGCTCCAGATCGTTGGCGTCGTTATGGCGGAAACGAATAATTTCCGCACCGCCGAGAGAACAGGCGTCATAAATACTGGCGTGGCTGTCGGCATCGAGCAATACCACGGCGTTATGGTCGGCAAGTGCGCTGATGACACCTAAATTCGCGGTATAACCGGTTGAAAAAACGATAGCGGTAGGGCGATTGAAGAACTCTGCAATTTCTTTCTCTAATGCCAGATGCGGCGCATAACTGCCATTAGCCATACGAGAACCGGTGGTGCCGGTGCCTTGGGTCGCTAACGCCGCCTGACCTTCCGCAATGGCATCATGATTGAAGGTTAATCCGAGATAATTATTGGTCCCGGCCAGAATCACTTTTTTATTGCCGATACGGCCTTCGGTGGCGGAATACACTTCATCAATACAGGTGCCAAACGGCGTTAAACCGTTATCACTAAATTGCAGCCGCTCACCAGCAAGGCGCGCATATTTATCATAAAGCCCCATTATTTATTCTCCAGCCATGGAAGTAGAGTTTCCATTAATTGCGCAGGGGTTTTGACATCCAGCAGAATATTAATAGGAATGGAAATATCGAATCTGTCTTCCAGCATCATTAAGAGATCCATCACTTTGATCGACTCCAGGCCGAGATCGTTGACGAGATCGCTGTCGGGCTTAATTTCCACACCGTTTTCGACCAACTCCTGTAAACAGGAAAGGATGTAATCCATTACTATTTCACGATTTACCATAGAAACGTTAACACACCTTTAAACAAGACAATCAAAATAGCCCGTTGCGTAATGCGTGTTCCAGGCTAACCCCGGGAAACCAATTAATATCTTCAGAAATACATTTATTACTTGCCGACCAGTCGGCATGGGTTAATTCACGGATTTTCGAGCGGGTCAGCATGGGTTCTTTATCTGCGAGGCGACTCAACGCGGTACTGATATCCGCAAGGCAGGTGAGTAACGGCAGAGGAATACCGACCATCCGCACAGAACCACAACGGGCTACAGCGGCAAGCTGTTGGACACGTCGCCAGTCATAACCTCCGGCGATGCCATCGCATAATTCATACGTTTGCGTCTGTACGGAATCGGCGCTTAACCACTGACCCACAGCCTGGGCGAAATCGGTGACGTGCAGAAAAGAGAGCTGCGTATCTGGTGCGCCAGTACGTGGCAGAAGTCCGCGCAGCATCCAGTCAAACAGCGGTTTTAGCTCTTTATCGCCGGGGCCATACACTGCAGTTGGACGAAAAACGCCCAGCGTGATTTCGCCAGCCATTGCTGCCAGTCGTTGTTCGGCTACGAATTTAGATTTTGCATACCAGGAGAGTTCGGGATGACGCGCCGCCAGTGAAGAGATAAACAGGAAACGTTGGCAGCAGCCGCTCTCTTTTGCCGCCTGCATCAGGCGCAGGCTGCCGTCGACGTTACAACGGGTAAAGATATCTTCTTTGTGTCCGCGCACTTGCCCGGCGCAATGGACCACCGCGCTGGCGCTGGCAACCAGTTCGCTAAGCGAATGCGTATCTTCCAGCGAACCGCGCACCCAGATGAGATTATCGCTAACGTGAGCGCGGGTAGTACGCGTCAAAGCGCGAACGTGAAAGCCGCGGGCGAGCAGGTTATCGATAATATATTTCCCGATAAACCCGGTAGCGCCCGTCACCGCGACAGTTTGATTCATATGAGAGATCCCTGAACATGAGGATTAGCGGCAACGGCCTTCTGATAACGTTTTTTCGCTTCTGCGCGGGCGGGCTTGCCGGAAGAGGTGCGGGGAATACTGTGGGGCGGTAACAGGTCGATAGCCGCAGTTACGCCAAATTCGCTTTGTATCCGCGCCGCCAGCGTGTGGATAAGCTGCGTGCGGCGCTTTTCGTCGCTGATACGGCACTGGATCTGCAAAATAATATTTTCCTGGGCGGTAACGAAAGCAATGGCATCGCCAGAGTGAATTTCCGGTTCCTGTTCCGCAATATATTCAATATCCTGCGGCCAGATATTGCGGCCACGAATAATAATCAGATCTTTAATGCGCCCGGTGACATACAGATAACCGTCCAGCAGATAACCGAGATCGCCAGTATCTAACCAACCCGTCGCGGCAATCTCGTTTTGTGAAGCCATGTCGCCAAAGTAGCCACTCATCAGGCTGGGGCCAGAGATGCAAATATGGCCCACCACACGTTCCGCTACCGGTATCCCCGCTTCATTACGGATTTCAATGCTATGTTCCGGCAACGCTTTACCGCAGTTGACGAAAGTTGATACGGCACGTGTCTCAACACCCGGCGTAACGGCTTTCCCCTGATATTCGAGGATGTCGCGATCCACGTCGTTAACCACAACCCCAGAGGCTTCATCGGAAAAGCTGACAGCCAGCGCGTTCTCTGCCAGTCCGTAGCACGGCATAAACGTTTTATCGTCAAAGTTAACTGGACGGAAACATTCAGCAAATTGATGGAGTTGTTCGGCGGAGATAGGCTCTGCGCCAATACCGGCGACGCGCCAGCAGGAGAGATCCAGTTCAGCGAGATCTCTTTCATTCACGCGGCGCTGGCACAATTCATAGCCAAATGGTGGCGCAACGGAGACGGTGCCGCGATTTTTGCTGATCAATTTAAGCCATTGCAGTGGGCGCATGGCAAAATCCTGGGTGCGCAAATAATCCACTGAAAGCTGCGTGGCGACAGGTGTCAGAAGAAAACCGACCAACCCCATATCATGGTAGAAAGGTAGCCAGGAGACACAGCGATCGCCTGGGCGTAATTTAATGCCATCGTGGCTGATGGCACGTAGATTGGCCATCACTTCGCGATGAGTGATGATGACGCCACGGGGAAAACGGGTGCTGCCGGAGGTGTACTGCAGATAGGCGATATCGTCTGGCACTGGCAACGGGAGCGTAACATCGGCTTCTGGCAAGGTTTTAAACCAGGCGTGGCTCAAAACATGTAACTCGGGTTTGCCCTGCGTCGCGGCATTGACCAGCGGCAACCACTCATCACCAGTGATAATCGCCGCAGGCTGGCAGCTTGCCAGCAACCCTTGCAGTTTTGTGCTCCATGAATCCCGCTGACCGACGCCCATCGGAATCGCCAGTGGGACAGCGACTAATCCGGCATACTGGCAGGCAAAAAACGCTTCGACAAACCCGCTACTGGTTTCCGCAATCAGCGCCACGCGATCGCCTTTTTTCAGGTTTAGCGATAACAGTCGCCTGGCTCCTGTTTCCGCACGTGCTTTTAAAGTGTGATATTCCAGTTCATCTTCAAGCTGGCTACGCCTGTCATAAAAATTCATTCCGGCGTTACCCAGAGCGGCATAGTCCAAAGCATCAACCAGCGTTGGAAAATCGGCATAGCGCATAGGCAGGGAATGCGTAAAGATTTTATTGGACATATACACCACAAGAAAATTGGATATCAAAAATAAAATGACAATAATGCGGTGGATTATATATGCATAAAAGATAAATGAGATAGTATTTTCATTGGTGCGATATTGAACATTGATTAAAATAATAAGTTCTGTTTTTTTGTTTCTTATTGTGAATGATATTTAATTTATGAATGTATTAAGTAATGCCTTGTCTGGTCGCATTAAGTCTATAAAAGGCATTATTAACCGTCTTACGCAGGCTCTGGTTTTACCGTAATTATTAATAAATATTATTTTATCTTCGTTTGTATTCATTGGGTGGATTATGAAGGTGCTGTTCGTTGCAGTTGCAGCCTGTTTTTCACCGTTAATTATTTGTTATCCACGTAAATATGGAATGCGATCTGCTGATGATTAAAATTGAAAAAGTAATAAATAAAAATGACTTAAAGGCATTTATCGCTTTTCCGTCGTCACTTTATTCCAATGATTCAAACTGGATCCCCCCTTTATGCATTGAACGCAGTGAGCATCTGTCACAAAAGAATCCGGGAACGGACCATATTATCTGGCAGGCGTGGGTGGCAAAAAAAGAGGGGCAGATAGTCGGGCGCATTACGGCGCAAATCGATACCTTGCACCGCGAGCGATACGGCGAAGATACGGGGCATTTTGGCATGATTGACGCCATTGATGATCCACAGGTATTTGCGGTCTTATTTGACGCAGCGGAAGGGTGGCTGAAGTCACAAGGGGCACGCAACATCACTGGCCCCTTCAGCCTGAATATCAATCAGGAGAGTGGGTTACTGATTGAAGGGTTTGATACGCCGCCCTGCGCGATGATGCCGCACGGCAAACCGTGGTATGCCGCGCATCTCGAGCAATTGGGCTATCAGAAAGGCATTGATTTACTGGCGTGGTGGATGCAGCGAACCGATCTCACTTTCTCTCCGGCGCTAAAAAAACTGATGGATCAGGTACGCAAAAAGGTGACCATTCGCTGCATCAATCGCCAGCGGTTTGCTGAAGAGATGCAGATCCTGCGTGAGATTTTCAACTCTGGCTGGCAGCACAACTGGGGCTTTGTGCCGTTTACCGAACGCGAATTTGCCATCATGGGCGATCAGCTTAAATACCTGGTGCCGGACGATATGATCTACATTGCTGAGATAGACTCTGCACCCTGCGCGTTTGTTGTCGGCTTACCGAACATCAACGAGGCGATTGCTGATCTGAATGGATCGCTCTTTCCCCTCGGCTGGGCAAAATTGCTGTGGCGCTTAAAAGTCAGTGGTATGCGCACTGCGCGAGTGCCGCTAATGGGTGTGCGCGACGAATATCAGTTTAGTCGTATCGGACCGGTAATCGCGCTGTTGCTGATTGAAGCATTACGCGATCCCTTTACCCGCAGGAAGATCGACGCGCTGGAGATGTCATGGATCCTCGAAACCAATACGGGCATGAATAACATGCTGGAACGTATTGGCGCACAGCCATATAAGCGTTACCGCTTGTATGAAAAGCAGATTTAACGCCCGCTAACTCTGGCTCATCTCCAGCGGCACCGCCGAGCGAATCAAGTGGTGACCTTCCAGTTCGATATTGTGGAGATTCTTTTTCACGGTCATCACATGATCGCGGGCCGCGCGCTGGGCCACATGCGGCAGTCGTTGCAAAACCGCGTTATAGATCCGCGCATGTTGGCGATCGATCTGCTTTTTTTGCTGGGGGCGATGGTAGAGATTATTCACGCTGGCAAACACCGAATTAAACATCAGATCGGTCAATGATTGCAGAGTGAAAACCAGCACCTGATTGTGGGAAGCCTGACAAATAGCGAGATGGAAAGCGTGATCCAACTGCGCATGTTCGATCAGTGAAATCTCTTTGTTGTTCTCACTGGCGGCGAGCATTTTTTCATAACAGCGAGTTATCAATACAAAATCAGCCTGGGTTCCCAGCGTTGCCGCCAACCTTGCTGATTCGCCTTCCAGTAATGCCCGGACGTCGAGCAGATCATACAGTGTTCGCGGCTGCGTGCTGAACAGATGGATCAGCGGACTGGTGTCCTGTACCCGATTAAGTCGCGCGACCCGAGAATCGCGCCCCTGCGCCGTTTCAATAATCCCGCGCCCGCGCAGCACCGTCAGCCCTTCACGCAGTGCGGAACGCGAGAAGCCGAGCTTTTCGCACAGTCGACGTTCCGAGGGAAGCGGCTGCCCGACCTTCAACACACCGTCGATAATTAACCGTTCGATACTCTCTGCAACCACTTCGCAAATAGGGCGACGTTCATCTTTCATTCCCGGACCTCGTGCACAGGTAGGACCAATTTTTCTGTTCTTAATTCGCGAAACACGCACATCATGCAAGTGATTATGTTACATCAATTTAACATTGAATTAACCTATGCGTGGTCACAGAGCTGGAAAAAAAATGGTCTGACCGGTAACTAAAGAGATAGACGAAAACAAAAAGCCCGCTTAATAACTGTTCACAGAAGCAGCACGCAAAAATCAGCTACCACACAACACAACAAAGCGAACCCTACTCATGAGCATCTTGTACGAAGAGCGTCTTGATGGCGCTTTACCCGATGTCGACCAAACATCGGTACTGATGGCACTGCGTGAGCATGTCCCCGGACTCGAGATCCTGCATACCGATGAGGAGATCACTCCTTACGAGTGTGACGGGTTGAGCGCGTATCGCACGCGTCCATTACTGGTTGTTCTGCCTAAGCAGATAGAACAGGTGGCGGCGATTCTGGCTGTCTGCCACCGTCTGCGTGTACCGGTGGTGACTCGTGGCGCGGGCACCGGGCTTTCTGGCGGCGCGTTGCCGCTGGAAAAAGGCGTGTTGTTAGTGATGGCGCGCTTTAAAGAGATCCTCGATATAAACCCCGTCGGTCGCCGTGCGCGCGTGCAGCCGGGCGTGCGTAATCTGGCTATCTCCCAGGCCGTAGCGCCGCATAATCTCTATTACGCGCCGGACCCTTCTTCACAAATCGCCTGTTCCATTGGCGGCAATGTGGCGGAAAATGCCGGTGGCGTTCACTGTCTGAAATATGGGCTTACCGTACATAACCTGCTGAAAATTGAAGTGCAAACGCTGGACGGAGAGACGCTGACACTGGGATCGGATGCGCTGGATTCGCCGGGTTTTGACCTGCTGGCGCTGTTTACTGGATCAGAAGGTATGCTCGGCGTGACCACCGAAGTGACGGTAAAACTGCTGCCGAAGCCCCCCGTGGCACGGGTTCTGTTAGCCAGCTTTGACTCGGTAGAAAAAGCCGGACTCGCCGTCGGTGACATCATAGCCAATGGCATTATCCCTGGTGGGCTGGAGATGATGGATAACCTGTCGATTCGCGCGGCAGAAGATTTTATTCATGCCGGTTATCCCGTTGATGCCGAAGCGATTTTATTGTGCGAGCTGGACGGCGTGGAGTCTGACGTACAGGAAGATTGTGAACGGGTTAACGACATCTTACGGAAAGCGGGCGCGACTGACGTCCGTCTGGCGCAGGACGAAGCGGAGCGTGTGCGTTTCTGGGCCGGTCGTAAAAACGCCTTTCCGGCGGTGGGGCGCATCTCTCCCGATTACTACTGCATGGACGGCACCATCCCACGCCGCGCGCTGCCTGGCGTACTGGAAGGTATTGCTCGTTTATCGCAGCAATATGATTTACGCGTCGCCAACGTCTTTCATGCCGGAGACGGTAACATGCACCCGTTAATCCTTTTCGATGCCAATGAACCCGGCGAATTTGCCCGCGCGGAAGCGCTGGGTGGGAAGATCCTCGAACTCTGCGTGGAAGTGGGCGGCAGCATCAGTGGGGAGCATGGCATTGGGCGCGAAAAAATCAATCAAATGTGCGCCCAGTTCAACAGCGATGAAATCACGACCTTCCATGCGGTCAAGGCGGCATTTGACCCCGATGGTTTGCTGAACCCTGGAAAAAACATTCCCACGCTACACCGCTGCGCTGAATTTGGTGCCATGCACGTGCACCACGGTCATTTACCTTTCCCTGAACTGGAGCGTTTCTGATGCTACGTGAGTGTGATTACAGCCAGGCGCTGCTGGAACAGGTGAATCAGGCGATTAGTAATAAAACGCCGCTGGTGATTCAGGGAAGCAATAGCAAAGCCTTTTTAGGTCGCCCTGTCACCGGGCAAACGCTGGATGTGCGTTGTCATCGCGGCATTGTGAATTACGACCCGACCGAGTTGGTGATCACCGCTCGTGCCGGAACGCCGCTGATGGCGATTGAAGCGGCGCTGGAAAGTGCGGGGCAAATGCTGCCCTGCGAGCCACCGTATTATGGTGAAGAAGCCACCTGGGGCGGCATGGTCGCTTGCGGTCTGGCGGGGCCGCGTCGACCGTGGAGCGGTTCGGTACGCGATTTTGTCCTCGGTACGCGCATTATTACCGGCAGTGGAAAACATCTGCGTTTTGGTGGCGAAGTGATGAAAAACGTTGCCGGATACGATCTCTCACGGCTAATGGCCGGAAGCTATGGCTGTCTTGGCGTACTTACTGAAATCTCAATGAAAGTGTTGCCTCGACCGCGCGCCACTATCAGCCTGCGTCGGGAAATCAGCCTGCAAGAAGCCATGAACGAAATCGCCCAGTGGCAACTCCAGCCATTACCCATTAGCGGTTTATGTTACTTCGACAACGGCTTGTGGCTCCGCCTTGAAGGCGGTGAAGGCTCGGTAAAAGCGGCGCGTGAACTGCTGGGGGGCGAAGAGGTTGCGGGTCAGTTCTGGCAGCAATTGCGTGAACAACAACTGCCATTCTTCTCGTTACCAGGGACTTTGTGGCGCATTTCATTACCCACCGATGCACCGATGATGGATTTACCCGGCGAGCAACTGATCGACTGGGGGGGCGCGTTACGCTGGCTGAAATCGACAGCCGATGACAATCAAATCCACCGTATCGCCCGCAACGCTGGTGGTCACGCAACTCGCTTTAGTCCAGGTGATGGCAGTTTTGCTCCGTTGCCTGCCCCTTTATTCCGCTATCACCAGCAGCTTAAACAGCAGCTCGACCCTTGCGGTGTGTTTAACCCCGGTCGCATGTACGCGGAACTTTAAGGAGCAGACTATGCAAACCCGGTTAACCGAAGAGATGCGCCAGAATACGCGGGCGCTGGAAGCTGACAGCATTCTGCGCGCCTGTGTGCACTGCGGATTTTGTACCGCAACCTGCCCGACCTATCAGCTCCTGGGTGATGAACTGGACGGGCCGCGTGGGCGCATCTATCTGATTAAACAGGTGCTGGAAGGTAACGAAGTTACACTTAAAACGCAGGAGCATCTCGATCGCTGTCTCACGTGCCGCAACTGTGAAACCACCTGTCCTTCTGGTGTGCGCTATCACACTCTGTTGGATATCGGGCGTGATATCGTCGAGCAAAAAGTGAAACGTCCACTGCCGGATCGAATGCTACGCGAAGGGCTGCGTCAGGTAGTGCCGCGTCCGGCGGTCTTCCGTGCGCTGACGCAAGTAGGCCTGGTGCTACGACCGTTTTTGCCAGAGCAGATTAGAGCAAAACTCCCCGCCGGGATCGTGAAAGCCAAACCGCGTCCGCCGTTGCGTCATAAGCGTCGGGTTTTAATGCTGGAAGGTTGCGTCCAGCCTACGCTTTCGCCCAACACCAACGCGGCAACCGCGCGGGTGCTGGATCGTCTGGGGATCAGCGTCATGCCAGCTAACGAAGCAGGCTGTTGTGGCGCGGTGGACTATCATCTTAATGCGCAAGAGAAAGGGTTAGCGCGCGCGCGAAATAATATTGATGCCTGGTGGCCGGCGATTGAAGCAGGTGCCGAGGCAATTTTGCAAACCGCCAGCGGCTGTGGGGCATTCGTTAAAGAGTATGGGCAGATGCTGAAAAACGATGCGTTGTATGCCGATAAAGCGCGTCAGGTCAGCGAACTGGCGGTTGATTTAGTCGAGCTTTTGCGTGAGGAGCCGCTGGAAAAGCTGGCGATTCGCGGCGATAAAAAACTGGCCTTCCACTGTCCGTGTACCCTGCAACATGCGCAAAAACTGAATGGCGAAGTAGAAAAAGTGTTACTGCGGCTGGGATTTACCTTAACCGACGTTCCCGACAGCCATCTGTGCTGCGGTTCGGCGGGAACTTATGCGTTAACGCATCCCGATCTGGCGCGCCAGTTGCGGGATAACAAAATGAATGCGCTGGAAAGCGGCAAACCGGAAATGATCGTTACCGCCAACATTGGTTGCCAGACGCATCTGGCGAGCGCCGGTCGTACCTCTGTGCGTCACTGGATTGAAATTGTAGAACAAGCCATTGAAAAGGAATAACAAAATGAAAACTAAAGTCATTCTTAGCCAGCAAATGGCGAGTGCAATTATTGCCGCAGGTCAGGAAGAGGCGCAGAAAAATAACTGGTCCGTTTCCATTGCTGTTGCCGATGACGGCGGTCATCTGCTGGCGTTAAGTCGTATGGATGATTGCGCGCCGATTGCGGCCTACATCTCCCAGGAGAAAGCGCGTACCGCCGCGCTGGGGCGCCGCGAAACTAAGGGTTATGAAGAGATGGTGAACAACGGACGTACGGCGTTTGTGACGGCACCGTTACTGACGTCGCTGGAAGGCGGCGTACCGGTTGTTGTTGATGGGCAGATTATTGGCGCTGTGGGTGTGTCTGGTTTAACCGGGGCACAGGATGCGCAGGTCGCGAAAGCGGCAGCAGCGGTATTGGCGAAATAAGCGAAAACGAGGAGATTAACAATGAGTGAAACCATAACCCAGGGCCGTTTACGCATTGACGCCAACTTTAAACGTTTTGTTGATGAAGAAGTTTTACCCGGAACAGGGCTGGACTCTGCGGCGTTCTGGCACAATTTTGATGATATTGTTCACGATCTGTCGCCAGAGAATCGTCAGTTACTGGCAGAGCGCGATCGCATTCAGGCGGCGCTCGACGAATGGCATCGCCGCAATCCGGGGCCGGTAAAAGATAAAGCAGCCTATAAATCTTTCCTGCGTGAACTGGGCTACCTGGTGCCGCAACCGGGCCATGTGACGGTGGAAACCACCGGCATCGACAGCGAAATCACCAGCCAGGCGGGGCCGCAACTGGTGGTTCCGGCAATGAACGCCCGCTACGCGTTGAATGCGGCGAACGCTCGCTGGGGTTCACTGTACGATGCGCTATACGGCAGCGACATCATCCCGCAGGAAGGGGCGATGGTCAGCGGCTACGATCCGCAGCGTGGTGCGCAGGTTATCGCCTGGGTTCGCCGCTTCCTCGATGAATCACTACCGCTGGAAAACGGCAGCTATCAGGATGTGGCGGCGTTTAAGGTGGTCGACAAACAATTACGTATTCTGTTGAAAAATGGCTCAGAAACCACGTTACGTACCCCGGCGCAGTTTGTCGGCTACCGTGGCGATGCTGCTGCACCGACCTGCATTTTGCTGAAAAATAACGGTCTGCATATCGAACTGCAAATCGATGCCAACGGACGGATTGGCAAAGACGATCCGGCGCATATCAACGACGTTATCGTCGAAGCCGCCATCAGTACCATTCTCGATTGTGAAGACTCGGTCGCTGCGGTTGATGCTGAAGATAAAATCCTGCTGTACCGCAATCTGTTGGGGCTGATGCAGGGCACTCTGCAAGAGAAAATGGAGAAAAACGGTCGGCAAATCGTGCGTAAACTGAATGACGATCGTCAGTACACCGCCGCCGATGGTTCTGAAATTTCTTTGCACGGGCGCTCGCTGCTGTTTATCCGCAACGTGGGGCATTTGATGACTATCCCCGTAATTTGGGACAGCGAAGGCAATGAAATTCCGGAAGGTATTCTTGATGGCGTCATGACAGGTGCGATTGCCCTCTACGACTTAAAAGTGCAGAAAAACTCGCGTACTGGCAGCGTCTATATTGTGAAACCGAAAATGCACGGTCCGCAGGAAGTGGCGTTTGCCAACAAACTGTTTACCCGCGTTGAGACCATGCTTGGTATGGAACCAAATACCCTGAAAATGGGCATTATGGATGAAGAACGCCGGACCTCGCTGAACTTGCGTAGTTGTATCGCGCAGGCACGCAACCGCGTGGCGTTCATCAACACCGGCTTCCTCGACCGTACTGGTGATGAGATGCATTCGGTGATGGAAGCGGGCCCGATGTTGCGTAAAAACCAGATGAAATCGACACCGTGGATCAAAGCCTACGAGCGCAATAACGTGCTTTCCGGCCTGTTTTGTGGGCTGCGCGGTAAAGCGCAAATCGGTAAAGGGATGTGGGCAATGCCAGATCTGATGGCAGACATGTACAGCCAAAAGGGCGATCAGTTACGTGCCGGGGCGAACACGGCCTGGGTTCCGTCACCGACCGCAGCCACGTTGCATGCGTTGCACTATCACCAAACCAACGTACAGAGCGTGCAAGCCAACATTGCCAACACAGAGTTCAATGCAGAATTTGAGCCTCTGCTGGACGATCTGTTGACCATTCCGGTTGCTGAAAACGCAAACTGGTCGGCACAAGAGATCCAACAAGAGCTGGATAACAACGTGCAGGGGATTCTGGGTTATGTGGTGCGTTGGGTAGAGCAGGGGATTGGTTGTTCAAAAGTGCCGGATATCCACAACGTGGCGCTGATGGAAGACCGTGCAACGCTGCGCATCTCCAGCCAACATATCGCCAACTGGTTACGTCACGGTATTCTGACCAAAGAACAGGTGCAGGCGTCGCTGGAGAATATGGCGAAAGTGGTTGATCAGCAAAACGCTGGCGATCCGGCGTATCGTCCGATGGTGGGGAATTTTGCTAACTCGTGTGCGTTTAAAGCCGCCAGCGATTTAATCTTCCTCGGTGTGAAACAGCCAAACGGTTATACCGAACCGTTATTACATGCCTGGCGTTTACGCGAAAAAGAAAGTCATTAATAGCAATAGCAAAAGCCCCGGCAAGTTTTACCGCTGGGGCTATTATAGTTACTGCGGTAGTACATTTATCCCGGAAATAACCGGAGCGATTATCAGGGTTTAATAAAATTAAATACCCGTAGCGCATCATTAGCGGGTTAAAACAACAATATGGACATCTTAACGATACTCTGCGCCTGCGGGTGCGGAACAGAACCCCTTACCCGATATACTTGTTATGCCTGAGGTAGCAATTGCGTTAGCGGCGTGCTGTTGCTGTAAAGTATAACGCCTATATTTTACAGTTCAGTCCTCTTTTGCTTATTACAACCTTAAGCATATCAAGCATATAAAGATAATAAGAGACTGAACAATATGGTTACCTGGACCCAAATGTATATGCCGATGGGAGGGCTGGGGCTATCCGCTCTGGTTGCCCTGATCCCGATAATATTCTTCTTCGTTGCGCTTGCGATATTACGTCTGAAAGGGCATGTCGCCGGAGCAATAACCCTTATATTATCGATATTGATTGCGATATTCGCCTTTAAAATGCCGATTGATATGGCATTTGCTGCTGCGGGATATGGTTTTATTTATGGTTTATGGCCAATCGCCTGGATTATTGTCGCGGCGGTATTCCTCTATAAATTAACCGTTGCCAGCGGCCAGTTTGATATTATCCGCAGCTCGGTTATCTCCATCACCGACGATCAACGTTTGCAGGTGTTGCTGATTGGCTTCTCTTTTGGCGCACTGTTAGAAGGAGCTGCGGGCTTTGGCGCGCCGGTGGCGATTACTGGCGCGCTGCTGGTGGGACTGGGCTTTAAACCGTTATACGCGGCGGGGCTGTGTCTGATTGCCAACACCGCGCCGGTGGCGTTTGGTGCGTTGGGCGTGCCTATTCTGGTTGCCGGTCAGGTGACTGGCATCGATCCGTTCGACATTGGCGCAATGGCGGGACGTCAGTTGCCGTTCCTGTCGGTACTGGTGCCGTTCTGGCTGGTGGCGATGATGGACGGCTGGAAAGGGGTGAAAGAGACATGGCCAGCGGCGCTGGTGGCGGGTGGTAGCTTCGCAGTTACCCAGTTCTTTACCTCTAACTACATTGGCCCGGAACTGCCGGATATTACTTCGGCGCTGGTGAGTATCGTCTCACTCTCTTTATTCCTCAAAGTCTGGCGGCCGAAAAATACCGAAACGGCAATCAGCATGGGGCAATCCGCAGGTGCGATGGTGGTGAATAAACCGTCTTCTGGCGGCCCTGTACCGTCAGAATACAGCCTTGGGCAAATCATTCGTGCGTGGTCACCGTTTTTAATCTTAACGGTGCTGGTCACCATCTGGACCATGAAGCCGTTTAAAGCGTTATTCGCTCCGGGCGGCGCGTTTTATTCGCTGGTGATTAACTTCCAGATCCCCCATTTGCATCAACAGGTACTGAAAGCGGCACCCATTGTCGCCCAACCGACGCCAATGGATGCGGTGTTTAAATTTGATCCACTCTCCGCTGGCGGAACTGCGATTTTTATCGCGGCAATTATCTCTATCTTCATTCTTGGTGTCGGGATCAAGAAAGGTATTGGCGTTTTCGCAGAAACGCTAATTAGCCTGAAGTGGCCGATATTGTCGATTGGCATGGTGCTGGCATTTGCCTTCGTGACCAACTATTCCGGCATGTCCACTACGCTGGCGCTGGTACTGGCGGGTACTGGCGTGATGTTCCCGTTCTTCTCGCCGTTCCTTGGTTGGCTGGGGGTATTTCTTACCGGCTCTGACACATCCTCGAACGCCCTGTTTGGTTCACTGCAATCAACCACCGCGCAGCAAATCAACGTCTCGGACACTCTGCTGGTGGCAGCAAATACCAGCGGCGGCGTGACAGGCAAGATGATCTCCCCGCAATCTATCGCCGTGGCCTGCGCCGCGACGGGCATGGTGGGCAGAGAATCTGAATTGTTCCGTTACACCGTGAAGCACAGTCTGATCTTTGCCAGCGTTATTGGCATTATCACGCTGCTGCAGGCATATGTGTTTACCGGAATGTTGGTTTCGTAATTCAATAGAGCCGGATGGCTGTAAATATCATCCGGCTTTTTTCATATCTGTTTCGTTATTCCGGCTAAACAATAGCAAGATTATTTCTCTATTTATTATCATCAGATCAATAATGTTTGATGATTAGATAACCCGGTAAATAATTAATGGCGTGAAAATCTGTGTTTTTTTATCACGCAAAACAAGCTGTATTAATTGTGTTCGCTTGATGAGCAAGTAGCGTGCTATCTGTTGCTTTTACAATCGCAATCGTTAAAACTATCAATGACTTGAGATAGTAACATTGTGAATAATTGTTACTTTTTTGTTTGTTGAAAATTTTTATAAATCACCCCTCTGACATCGTATAGGGGATATTCCTATAAATTTTATCTATTTCGTTATCAATAATGCAGATTTCTTAAGAATGGAGGTCATTTTTAGAGAAGGTAAAACATAAAACTATTTCCACAGTTACGAATTTTTTAACTTTGTTTTGTCACTTGCGTTATTAATGAATAAGAAATTTAAATATAAGAAATCGCTTTTAGCGGCTATTTTAAGCGCAACCCTGTTAGCCGGTTGTGATGGCGGTGGTTCAGGCTCGTCCTCCGATACTCCGCCTGTAGATTCTGGAACAGGGTCTTTGCCGGAAGTGAAACCTGATCCAACACCAAACCCGGAGCCGACGCCTGAGCCGACGCCGGACCCAGAACCTACGCCGGATCCAACACCTGATCCTGAGCCGACACCAGAACCAGAGCCAGAACCTGTTCCCACGAAAACGGGTTATCTGACCCTGGGCGGAAGCCAGCGGGTAACTGGTGCTACCTGTAATGGTGAATCCAGCGATGGCTTTACTTTTACACCTGGCAACACCGTGAGTTGTGTGGTTGGTAGTACGACCATTGCAACTTTCAACACCCAGTCAGAAGCTGCGCGTAGCCTGCGTGCGGTTGACAAAGTGTCGTTTAGCCTCGAGGACGCGCAGGAGCTGGCGGATTCTGAAAATGAGAAAACCAACGCTATCTCTCTGTTAACTTCCAGCGACAGTTGCCCGGCGGATGCAGAACAACTTTGTCTGACCTTCTCGTCAGTGGTCGATCGCGCACGCTTTGAAAAACTGTATAAGCAAATCGATCTGGCACCGGAAGAATTCAAAAAGCTGGTAAATGAGGAAGTGGAAAACAATGTCGCGACCGATAAAGCGCCATCCACCCATACCTCACCGGTCGTGCCCGTCACGACAGAGGGAACAACGCCGGATCTGAACGCCAAATTTGTGTCAGCTAATGCGGAACAGTTTTATCAGTATCAACCTACTGAAATTATTCTCTCCGAAGGCCGCCTGGTGGATAGCCAGGGATATGGTGTTGCTGGTGTTGACTACTACACCAATTCAGGCCGTGGTGTGACAGGGGAAAATGGTGAATTTTCCTTTAGCTGGGGCGAAACCATCTCCTTTGGTATCGATACCTTTGAACTTGGCTCAGTACGCGGCAACAAGTCGACCATTGCGCTGACTGAACTGGGTGATGAAGTTCGCGGCGCGAATGTCGATCAACTGATTCATCGCTATTCGACGACCGGGCAAAATAATACCCGTGTTGTTCCGGACGATGTACGCAAGGTCTTTGCTGAATATCCCAACGTGATTAACGAGATTATCAATCTCTCGTTATCCAATGGCGCGACGCTGGATGAAGGCGATCAAACCGTTGTGCTGCCAAACGAATTTATCGAGCAGTTTAAGACGGGACAGGCCAAAGAGATCGATACCGCGATTTGTACGAAAACCGCCGGTTGTAACGAGGCTCGCTGGTTCTCGCTGACGACACGCAATGTTAATGACGGTCAGATTCAGGGCGTTATCAACAAACTGTGGGGTGTGGATACGAACTACCAATCTGTCAGCAAGTTCCATGTATTCCATGACTCCACCAACTTCTATGGCAGCACCGGTAATGCGCGCGGTCAGGCGGTGGTGAATATCTCCAACGCGGCCTTTCCGATTCTGATGGCGCGTAATGATAAAAACTACTGGCTGGCCTTTGGTGAAAAACGCGCCTGGGATAAAAACGAGCTGGCGTACATTACTGAAGCGCCTTCTCTTGTTGTGCCGGAAAACGTGACGCGCGATACCGCGACCTTCAACCTGCCGTTTATTTCGCTGGGGCAAGTCGGTGATGGCAAGCTGATGGTTATCGGTAACCCGCACTACAACAGCATTTTGCGTTGCCCTAATGGTTACAGTTGGGCCGGTGGTGTCAATGATAAAGGTGAGTGTACGCTCAGCGGTGATTCAGATGATATGAAGCACTTCATGCAGAACGTACTGCGCTACCTGTCAAACGACATCTGGCAGCCGAATACCAAGAGCACAATGACCGTGGGTACGAACCTGGAAAACGTTTATTTCAAACGTCATGGCCAGGTCACTGGGAACAGTGCTCCATTTGGCTTCCATCCGGATTTTGCAGGTATTTCTGTTAAACATTTGACCAGCTATGGCGATCTGAATCCGGAAGAAGTTCCTTTGCTGATCCTCAACGGTTTTGAATATGTGACTCAGTGGTCTGGCGATCCCTATGCAGTGCCTCTGCGTGCAGATACCAGCAAACCGAAGCTGACTCAGCAGGATGTGACCGATCTGATCGCCTATCTGAACAAAGGCGGCTCAGTGCTGATCATGGAAAACGTGATGAGCAATCTTAAGGAAGAGAGCGCGTCTGGCTTTGTGCGTCTGCTGGATGCCGCGGGTCTGTCAATGGCTCTGAACAAATCGGTGGTGAACAACGATCCGCAGGGTTATCCGGATCGCGTACGCCAGCGCCGAGCGAATGGCATTTGGGTTTATGAACGTTATCCTACCGCAGACGGTGCGCAGCCGCCGTACACCATCGACCCAACTACAGGGGAAGTGACCTGGAAATATCAGGAAGAAGGTAAGCCTGATGACAAGCCGAAACTGGAAGTGGCCAGTTGGCTGGAAGATGTCGATGGCGAACAGGTCAAGCGCTATGCCTTTATCGATGAGGCGGAGTTTAAAACAAAAGAGTCTCTGGAGGCGGCAAAGGCAAAAATCCTTAAGGCATTTCCTGGATTAGAGGTGTGTAAGGATCCTGACTACCACTACGAGGTCAACTGTCTGGAATACCGCCCGGGCACGGGAGTTCCTGTAACGCCAGAGAATAATACTGGCATGTTTGTTCCGCGCTATACGCAACTGAATCTTGACGCCGACACTGCGAAAGCGATGGTGCAGGCTGCGGATTTAGGCACCAACATTCAGCGCCTGTATCAACATGAGCTTTATTTCCGTACTAAAGGCAGTAAAGGCGAACGTCTGAACAGCGTCGATCTGGAACGTCTGTACCAGAACATGTCGGTCTGGCTGTGGAACGACACGGCTTATCGTTATGAAGAAGGCAAAAATGACGAGCTGGGTTTTAAAACGTTCACCGAGTTCCTGAACTGCTACGCCAACAATGCTTACGAGGGCGGCACCAAGTGCTCCGCGGAACTGAAGAAATCGCTGGTCGATAACAACATGATCTACGGAGATAATACTACCAAAGCGGGCATGATGAACCCGAGCTATCCGCTCAACTATATGGAAAAACCGCTGACGCGTCTGATGCTGGGGCGTTCCTGGTGGGATCTGAACATCAAAGTTGATGTTGAGAAGTATCCTGGAGCGGTATCTGTAGGTGGAGAGGAGGTTACTGAAACCATCAGCCTGTACTCGAATCCGACCAAATGGTTTGCGGGGAACATGCAATCAACCGGCCTGTGGGCTCCGGCTCAGAAAGAGGTCACCATTGAGTCTACAGCGGACGTTCCTGTGACTGTCACCGTGGCGCTGGCTGACGACCTGACCGGACGTGAAAAGCATGAAGTTGCGCTGAACCGTCCGCCGAGAGTGACTAAAACGTATACTCTGGAGGCTAATGGTACGGTGAAGTTTACGGCTCCTTATGGTGGTCTGATTTATATCAAGGGCGACAGCAAGGAGAATAATAAATCTGCCAGCTTCACCTTTACTGGTGTGGTAAAAGCACCGTTCTATAAAGACGGCGCATGGAAAAACGATCTGAAATCTCCTGCGCCGTTGGGCGAGTTGGAGTCAGATTCTTTCGTCTACACCGCACCGAAGAGCAACCTGAACGCCAGCAATTACAAGGGTGACCTGAAACAATTCGCAGAGGAACTGGATACCTTTGCCAGCTCGATGAATGACTTCTACGGTCGTGATGGCGAAAGTGGTAACCACCGGATGTTTACCTATAAAGCATTGACAGGTCACAAGCATCGTTTCGCCAACGATGTGCAGATCTCCATCGGTGATGCGCACTCGGGTTATCCGGTAATGAACAGCAGCTTCTCGACGAACAGCACCACGCTGCCGACGACGCCGCTGAACGACTGGTTGATCTGGCACGAAGTCGGTCATAACGCTGCAGAAACACCGCTGAACGTACCGGGTGCAACTGAAGTGGCGAACAACGTGCTGGCGCTGTACATGCAGGATCGCTATCTCGGTAAGATGAACCGTGTCGCTGACGACATTACCGTCGCGCCGGAATATCTGGACGAGAGCAACGGTCAGGCCTGGGCGCGCGGCGGTGCGGGTGACCGTCTGCTGATGTACGCACAGTTGAAGGAGTGGGCAGAGGAAAACTTTGATATCAAACAGTGGTATCCAGATGGTGAGCTGCCTAAGTTCTACAGCGATCGTAAAGGGATGAAGGGCTGGAACCTGTTCCAGTTGATGCACCGTAAAGCGCGCGGCGATGATGTCAGCAATGACAAGTTTGGCGGCAGAAATTACTGTGCTGAGTCAAACGGTAACGCTGCTGACACGCTGATGCTGTGTGCATCCTGGGTCGCTCAGGCGGATCTTTCGGAATTCTTTAAGAAATGGAATCCGGGCGCAAATGCTTACCAGCTTCCGGGGGCAAGTGAGATGAGCTTCGAAGGCGGAGTGAGCCAGTCGGCTTACAACACGCTCGCGGCGATGCACCTGTCGAAACCGGAAAAAGGGCCGGAAACCATTAATAAGGTTACCGAGTATTCGATGCCAGCCGAATAAGCCTGTAGGCCGGATAAGGCGTTCACGCCGCATCCGGCATGAAATAAGGCGCACCGGGTCAACATATATGCCCGATGCGCCAGCTTATCGGGCCTGGAGGGAAGAAGCCGCGATTATTTGCGTTGGCAGACGCCTGTAGGCCGGATAAGGCGTTCACGCCGCATCCGGCATGAAATAAGGCGCACCGGGTCAACATATATGCCCGATGCGCCAGCTTATCGGGCCTGGAGGGAAGAAGCCGCGATTACTTGCGTTGGCAGACACCTGTAGGCCGGATAAGGCGTTCACGCCGCATCCGGCAAGTTACAACAAATAACCTTTAACCATGCTTTTTGATGTTTTTCAGCAATATCCTGCTGCGATGCCTGTCCTGGCAACCGTCGGAGGATTAATCATCGGCAGTTTTTTGAATGTGGTGATCTGGCGTTACCCCATCATGCTTCGCCAACAAATGGCGGAGTTTCACGGTGAAACGCCGAGCACGCAGCTAAAAATAAGCCTGGCGCTGCCACGCTCGCATTGTCCGCATTGTCAGCAGACCATCCGCGTTCGTGACAACATTCCGCTGCTCTCCTGGCTGATGCTCAAAGGGCGCTGCCGTGATTGTCAGACGAAAATCAGCAAGCGTTATCCGCTGGTGGAGTTATTGACGGCACTCGCTTTTTTGTTGGCAAGTCTGGTCTGGCCGGAAAGTGGATGGGGGCTGGCGGTGATGATATTATCCGCCTGGCTGATTGCCGCGAGTATCATCGACCTCGATAATCAATGGCTGCCCGATGTCTTTACTCAGGGAGTATTGTGGACGGGGCTGATTGCGGCATGGGCACAGCAGAGTCCGCTAACGTTACAAGATGCAGTCACCGGCGTACTGGTGGGGTTTGTCACTTTTTATTCCCTTCGCTGGCTGGCCGGAATAATTCTGCGTAAAGAAGCATTAGGCATGGGCGATGTATTACTCTTCGCCGCTTTAGGTGGCTGGGTGGGGGCATTGTCGCTACCCCATGTTGCTTTAATTGCATCATGCTGCGGGCTGATATATGCCGTTATTACAAAAAAAGGATCAACGACGCTGCCTTTTGGACCGTGTTTAAGTCTGGGCGGTATAGCAACACTTTATCTACAGGCATTGTTTTAATGATAACCACGTCATTATCGAAGTGACATTTTTACTCTCATTAATAACCTTAGAGATTATTTACTATGTCGATAAAACAAATGCCAGGGAGGGTATTAATATCGCTATTGTTAAGCGTTACAGGATTATTAAGTGGCTGCGCAAGTCATAATGAAAACGCCAGTTTACTGGCGAAAAAACAGGCGCAAAATATCAGCCAAAACCTGCCGATTAAATCTGCGGGATATACCTTAGTGCTGGCGCAAAGTAGCGGCACGACGGTAAAAATGACCATTATCAGCGAAGCGGGTGCTCAAACCACGCAAACGCCGGACGCGTTTTTAACCAGCTATCAACGACAAATGTGCGCTGACCCAACGGTGAAATTAATGATCACTGAGGGGATTAATTACAGCATAACGATTAATGATACACGCACAGGCAACCAGTATCAGCGGAAACTGGATCGTACCACCTGTGGAATAGTCAAAGCATAACGTCGGGTATATATAAATTGGCGCGGGTTGTTTTTCGTGACGCACGAATTTATCTCAATCAATGGCTGACTAAAATTCGTTACACTCTTAGCCAGGGACAATCTCTTAATACAGACAAAGAGCATCTGCGCAAAATTGCACGCGGGATGTTCTGGCTGATGTTGCTTATTATTTCTGCAAAAATGGCGCATTCACTCTGGCGCTATATCTCCTTTTCTGCGGAATATACGGCGATTTCCCCATCGGTGAATAAATCGACCCGTGCGGATGTAAAAACGTTCGATAAAAAAGACGTGCAATTAATCAGCCAGCAAAACTGGTTTGGCAAATATCAGCCCGTTGCTGCACTGGTAAAACAACCCGAACCGGCACCGGTGGCAGAAACGCGTCTTAACGTGGTACTGCGCGGAATCGCCTTTGGTGCCAGACCCGGCGCGGTTATTGAAGAAGGCGGCAAACAGCAGGTCTATTTGCTGGGCGAACGGCTTGACTCTCACAACGCGGTGATCGAAGAGATTTATCGCGATCATGTGGTGCTGCGTTATCAGGGAAAAATGGAGCGCCTGAGTCTGGCAGAAGAGGAGCGTTCCACCGTTGCCGTGACCAATGAAAAAACCGTCAGTGACGAAGCAAAGCAAACAGCCGCTGAACCTGCCGCCAGCACGCCAGTTGAGATCCCGGCTGCCGTGCGCCAGGCACTGGCGAAAGACCCGCAGAAAATTTTTAACTATATCCAGCTTACGCCTGTGCGTAAGGAGGGGATTGTCGGTTATGCAGTGAAACCGGGGGCAGATCGTTCTCTGTTCGATGCCAGCGGTTTCAAGGAAGGCGATATCGCCATTGCGTTAAATCAGCAGGATTTCACTGATCCACGAGCAATGATTGCTCTGATGCGGCAGTTACCTTCAATGGATTCCATTCAACTCACGGTTTTACGCAAGGGTGCGCGCTACGACATTTCCATCGCGCTGCGCTAACCGCATTTAATCCAGGAGAATCATTCATCGTGTTTTGGCGTGATATTACGTTGTCGATCTGGCGTAAGAAGACAACTGGCCTCAAAACAAAAAAGCGTTTACTGCCGCTGATGCTGGCAGCGGCATTATGCAGTTCACCAGTTTGGGCGGAAGAAGCCACTTTTACCGCCAATTTTAAAGATACCGACCTGAAATCGTTTATCGAAACCGTCGGCGCTAACCTCAATAAAACCATCATTATGGGGCCGGGCGTTCAGGGGAAAGTGAGTATTCGTACTATGACCCCGCTCAATGAACGCCAGTATTACCAGCTATTCCTTAACCTGCTGGAAGCGCAGGGGTATGCCGTCGTGCCGATGGAAAACGACGTGCTGAAGGTGGTGAAATCCAGCGCCGCAAAAGTCGAGCCGTTGCCGCTGGTCGGTGAAGGTAACGATAACTACGCGGGCGATGAAATGGTCACTAAAGTGGTGCCGGTACGTAATGTGTCTGTACGCGAACTGGCACCGATTCTGCGCCAGATGATCGACAGCGCGGGTTCTGGCAACGTCGTTAATTACGATCCCTCCAACGTGATTATGCTTACCGGACGCGCCTCGGTTGTGGAACGGCTGACGGAAGTGATTCAGCGCGTGGATCATGCGGGAAACCGCACCGAAGAGGTGATCCCGCTGGATAACGCCTCGGCCTCGGAAATTGCCCGCGTGCTGGAAAGCTTGACCAAAAACAGCGGCGAGAACCAACCAGCAACGCTGAAATCACAGATTGTTGCTGATGAACGCACTAACAGCGTCATTGTCAGCGGCGATCCCGCTACGCGAGACAAAATGCGCCGTCTGATCCGTCGCCTGGACTCAGAAATGGAACGCAGCGGCAACAGCCAGGTGTTCTATCTCAAATACAGCAAAGCGGAAGATCTGGTCGATGTTCTGAAACAGGTCAGCGGCACGCTCACCGCCGCTAAAGAAGAGGCGGAAGGCACGGTCAGTAGCGGACGTGAGGTTGTTTCTATTGCCGCCAGCAAACACAGTAATGCCCTGATTGTGACCGCGCCGCAGGACATCATGCAGTCGCTGCAAAGCGTGATTGAACAACTGGATATCCGCCGTGCTCAGGTGCATGTCGAGGCGTTGATCGTGGAGGTTGCCGAAGGCAGCAATATCAACTTCGGCGTGCAGTGGGCGTCGAAAGATGCCGGATTAATGCAGTTTGCCAACGGCACGCAGATCCCTATCGGCACGCTGGGGGCGGCGATTTCTCAGGCGAAGCCGCAGAAAGGTTCCACGGTGATCAGCGAAAACGGTGCCACCACCATTAACCCGGATACCAACGGTGACCTCTCCACGCTCGCCCAGCTACTTTCCGGTTTTAGCGGTACGGCGGTTGGCGTGGTGAAAGGCGACTGGATGGCGCTGGTGCAGGCGGTCAAAAACGACTCCAGCTCTAACGTCCTTTCTACGCCGAGCATCACCACGCTGGACAACCAGGAAGCCTTCTTCATGGTGGGTCAGGACGTTCCGGTATTAACCGGTTCTACCGTTGGCTCCAATAACAGCAATCCTTTCAACACGGTAGAAAGGAAAAAAGTCGGCATCATGCTGAAGGTCACGCCGCAGATTAACGAAGGTAACGCGGTACAGATGGTGATTGAGCAGGAAGTGTCGAAGGTGGAAGGACAGACCAGCCTCGATGTGGTGTTTGGCGAGCGCAAACTGAAGACTACCGTGCTGGCTAACGATGGTGAGCTGATTGTGCTTGGCGGTCTGATGGACGACCAGGCGGGAGAAAGCGTGGCGAAAGTGCCGTTGTTGGGCGATATCCCGTTGATTGGCAACCTGTTTAAGTCCACGGCAGATAAAAAAGAAAAACGTAATCTGATGGTGTTTATCCGCCCGACCATTCTGCGTGACGGTATGGCGGCAGACGGCGTTTCGCAGCGCAAATATAACTATATGCGCGCCGAGCAGATCTATCGCGATGAGCAAGGCTTAAGCCTGATGCCGAACACTGCGCAGCCGGTACTACCAGCGCAAAACCAGGCCTTACCGCCGGAAGTTCGCGCGTTCCTCAATGCCGGGAGAACGCGTTAATGGTGCCTGTAGCACAGGAAACCTCCGCTAACACCGTGCGTCTGCCCTACAGTTTCAGCCGTCGGTTTAGCCTGGTGGCATGGTGCGAAGCGTCGCTGGAGATCCTCCATGTTCATCCGTTGTCGCTCTCTGTTTTGCAGGAGCTGCAACGGGGGCTGAACGCGCCCTTTACGCTGCGGCAAATCGACGAGGCCGAATTTGAACAGCGGCTGAATGCGGTCTGGCAGCGGGACTCTTCCGAAGCTCGCCAGTTGATGGAAGATCTCGGTTCTGCCGAGGACTTCTTTACCCTCGCAGAAGAGCTGCCAGAAACGGAAGATTTGCTGGAAAGTGACGACGATGCGCCGATCATCAAGCTGATCAACGCCATGCTGGCAGAGGCAATTAAAGAAGGCGCTTCGGATATCCACATTGAGACGTTTGAAAAGAGTCTGGTGATCCGTTTTCGTGTAGACGGAACGCTACATGAAATGCTGCGTCCCGGGCGCAAACTGGCCTCGCTGCTGGTGTCGCGTATCAAGGTGATGGCGCGGCTGGACATTGCCGAAAAGCGCGTGCCGCAGGATGGGCGTATTGCGCTGTTGCTGGGCGGTCGGGCGATTGACGTGCGTGTCTCCACCATGCCTTCTGCCTGGGGTGAACGCGTGGTGCTGCGACTGCTGGACAAAAACCAGGCTCGCCTGACGCTGGAGCGTCTGGGGCTGAGTCATGAACTGACCGCGCAGTTGCGCCAGCTACTGCACAAACCGCACGGCATCTTTCTGGTGACGGGGCCGACGGGTTCTGGCAAAAGCACCACGCTGTACGCCGGATTGCAGGAGCTGAACAACCACTCGCGCAACATTCTCACGGTTGAAGACCCCATCGAATACATGATTGAAGGGATTGGTCAGACGCAGGTCAACACCCGTGTCGGCATGACCTTCGCCCGTGGCCTGCGTGCGATTTTGCGTCAGGACCCGGATGTAGTGATGGTCGGTGAGATCCGCGATACCGAAACCGCAGAAATCGCCGTTCAGGCGTCGCTTACGGGGCACCTGGTTCTTTCCACGTTGCATACCAACACGGCGGTGGGGGCAATCACGCGTTTGCAGGATATGGGCGTAGAGCCTTTCCTGCTCTCTTCCAGTCTGACGGGCGTGATGGCGCAGCGACTGGTTCGCACGCTGTGCCCCGACTGCCGCCAGCCCGCACCTGCCACTGACGAAGAAAAACGCCTGTTGGGGATTACCGATGCGCGAACCGTCACTCTGTACCATCCGCAGGGCTGCCCCGCCTGTAATCACAAAGGTTTTCGTGGGCGCACCGCCATCCATGAGCTGATCGTGGTGGACGCCACATTGCGTGATTTGATCCACCGTCAGGCCGGGGAACTGGAGCTGGAACGTTATGTCCGGCAACACTCTGCGGGTATCCGCAGCAACGGCATTGAGAAAGTACTCGCCGGAGAAACCTCTCTCGATGAAGTGCTGCGGGTAACGATGGAGGCGTAATGGCACTGTTTTACTATCAGGCGCTACAGCGTAATGGTCGCAAAACCAAAGGCATGATTGAGGCGGATTCCGCGCGTCATGCCCGCCAGTTGTTGCGCGGTAAAGAGCTCATTCCCGTGCACATTGAAGCCCGGCTGAATGCTTCGTCAGGGGGAATGTTGCAGCGTCGGCGGCACGCACATCGTCGTGTGGCGGCGGCAGATCTGGCGCTGTTCACCCGCCAACTGGCAACGTTGGTTCAGGCAGCAATGCCGCTGGAAACCTGCTTACAGGCGGTCAGTGAGCAAAGCGAAAAACTGCATGTGAAAAGTCTGGGAATGGCGCTGCGCAGCCGGATTCAGGAGGGGTACACCCTGTCGGACAGCCTGCGCGAACATCCCCGCGTCTTTGATTCTCTGTTTTGTTCGATGGTGGCTGCCGGAGAAAAATCCGGGCATCTCGATGTGGTGCTCAATCGCCTGGCGGATTACACCGAACAGCGCCAGCGCCTGAAATCACGACTGCTGCAGGCCATGCTCTACCCGCTGGTGCTGTTGGTGGTGGCAACGGGGGTGGTCACTATTTTGCTGACGGCGGTGGTGCCGAAAATTATCGAACAGTTCGATCACCTCGGACACGCGCTGCCCGCCTCCACCCGCACCCTTATCGCCATGAGCGACGCCTTACAAGCCAGCGGCGTTTATTGGCTGGCGGGATTGCTGGGGCTTCTGGTGCTGGGGCAACGACTACTCAAAAAGCCGACTATGCGGCTGCGCTGGGATAAAACTTTGCTGCGCTTGCCCGTGACGGGGCGGGTTGCTCGCGGGCTGAATACGGCGCGTTTTTCCCGCACGTTAAGCATCCTCACCGCCAGCAGTGTTCCGCTGCTGGAAGGCATTCAGACCGCTGCCGCCGTGTCGGCAAATCGCTATGTCGAGCAGCAACTGCTACTGGCGGCAGATCGCGTCCGCGAAGGAAGCAGTCTGCGCGCCGCGCTGGCGGATCTGCGCCTGTTCCCGCCGATGATGTTGTACATGATCGCCTCTGGTGAACAGAGCGGCGAGCTGGAAACCATGCTTGAACAGGCCGCGGTCAACCAGGAACGGGAGTTTGATACCCAGGTGGGGCTGGCGTTAGGGCTGTTTGAACCGGCGCTGGTGGTGATGATGGCGGGCGTGGTGCTGTTTATCGTCATCGCCATCCTCGAGCCGATGCTGCAACTGAACAATATGGTTGGAATGTAATTTACGGAGTTATCACATGAATTCGTTATCCCGCGCGCAAAAACCACGGGCAGGTTTTACCCTACTGGAAGTGATGGTGGTGATTGTTATTCTTGGCGTCCTGGCAAGTCTGGTGGTGCCTAACCTGCTGGGCAACAAAGAGAAAGCGGACAGGCAAAAAGCCATCAGCGATATCGTGGCGCTGGAAAACGCGCTGGACATGTACCGACTGGATAACGGGCGTTATCCAACCACCGAGCAGGGGCTTGAGGCGCTGATCCAGCAACCGGCCAATATGGCAGATTCCCGCAACTACCGTACCGGTGGGTACATTAAACGGCTACCAAAAGATCCGTGGGGCAATGATTATCAGTATCTCAGCCCGGGTGAAAAAGGGATGTTTGATGTTTACACCTTAGGGGCGGATGGTCAGGAAAACGGAGAAGGGGCTGCCGCAGATATCGGTAACTGGAATTTACAGGAGTTTCAGTAATCAGTGCCTGGACGCGGATTCACTCTTCTGGAAATCATGCTGGTGATTTTCCTGATCGGCCTTGCCAGTGCAGGCGTGGTACAGACTTTTGCGACCGATTCTGAATCGCCTGCGAAAAAAGCGGCGCAGGATTTTCTGACTCGCTTTGCGCAGTTTAAGGACAAGGCAGTGATCGAAGGGCAAACACTCGGTGTGCTAATCGACCCGCCCGGCTACCAGTTTATGCAGCGTCGTCAGGGGCAGTGGTTGCCCGTTTCCGCGCCCCGGTTATCGGCACAGGTTACGGTGCCGAAACAGGTGCAGATGCTGTTACAACCCGGCAGTGATATCTGGCAGAAGGAGTATGCGCTGGAGCTGCAACGTCGTCGCCTGACGCTGCATGATATTGAACTGGAGCTGCAAAAAGAGGCGAAAAAGAAGACACCGCAAATCCGCTTCTCGCCTTTTGAACCTGCCACACCGTTTACGCTGCGCTTTTATTCTGCGGCGCAAAACGAATGCCAGGCGGTGAAACTGGCGCACGATGGCGCGTTATCTCTCAGTCAATGTGATGAGAGGGTGCCATGAAGCGCGGATTTACGTTGCTGGAAGTGATGATCGCACTGGCGATTTTTGCGCTGGCTGCCACGGCGGTATTACAGATCGCCAGCGGCGCGCTGAGTAATCAGCAAATTCTTGAGGAGAAAACGGTAGCTGGCTGGGTGGCCGAAAACCAGATCGCACTGCTCTACCTGATGACCCGCGAACAGCGGGCGGTCAGGCATCAGGGCGAGAGCGACATGGCAGGAAACCGCTGGTACTGGCGAACGATCCCACTGAATACAGGCAACGCGTTGCTCCAGGCGGTGGATATTGAAGTCAGCCTTCACGAAGACTTTTCGCCGGTGGTTCAGTCACGGCGCGCCTGGTTTAGCGCCGTGGGAGGCCAACAGTGAAAAGGATTCGCCCTGGTTTTACGTTACTGGAAATGCTGGTGGCAATTGCCATTTTTGCCTCACTGGCACTGATGGCGCAGCAGGTGACAAACGGTGTCACGCGCGTGAATAGCGCCGTCGCGGAGCACGATCAAAAACTCAACCTCATGCAGCAAACGATGAGTTTTCTGACCCATGATCTGACCCAAATGATGCCGCGTCTGGTAAGAGGCGAGCAGGGCCAGAGGGAACCGGCGTTACTGGCGGGTGCAGGCGTGCTGGCGTCTGAGAGTGAAGGGATGCGCTTTGTGCGTGGCGGCGTGGTTAATCCGTTGATGCGCCTGCCGCGCAGTAATCTGCTCACTGTCGGTTACCGCATTCATGACGGTTACCTTGAACGGTTAGCCTGGCCGCTGACCGATGCAGCGGGCAGCGTGAAGCCAACAACGCAAAAATTAATTCCGGCGGATTCGCTCCGTTTGCAGTTCTACGACGGCACGCGCTGGCAGGCGAGTTGGTCGTCAGGGCAGGCGATCCCTGTGGCGGTGCGCATGACTCTGCATTCGCCGCAATGGGGCGAGATTGAACGCATCTGGTTGTTACGTGGGCCGCAATTATCATGATCACCTCACCACCAAAACGCGGAATGGCACTGGTCGTGGTGCTGGTATTGCTGGCGGTCATAATGCTGGTAACCATCACACTTTCCGGGCGGATGCAGCAACAACTTGGGCGAACGCGCAGCCAGCAGGAGTACCAGCAGGCACTGTGGTACAGCGCCAGTGCAGAAAGCCTGGCGCTGAGCGCGCTCAGCCTGAGCCTGAAAAATGAACAACGCGTGTATCTGGCACAGCCGTGGGCTTCCGGCCCCCGTTTTTTCCCACTGCCGCAGGGGCAAATTGCCGTCACCCTGCGTGACGCACAGGCCTGCTTTAATCTGAATGCTCTCGCACAGTCGACGACGGCGACGCGTCCGCTTGCGGTGCAACAGTTGATTGCCTTGATCACGCGTCTCGATGTGCCTGCTTATCGGGCTGAGCTGATAGCCGAAAGTCTGTGGGAGTTTATTGACGAAGATCGCAGCGTGCAAACGCGGCTGGGTCGTGAAGACAGTGAGTATCTCGCCCGCTCGGTGCCGTTCTACGCCGCGAATCAACCGCTGGCGGATATCAGCGAAATGCGTGTGGTGCAGGGAATGGACGCCGGACTTTATCAAAAACTCAAACCGCTGGTCTGTGCGCTACCGATGACCCACCAACAAATCAACATCAACACCTTAGAGGTCGCGCAAAGCGTGATTCTTGAGGCGCTGTTCGACCCGTGGTTAAGCCCTGTTCAGGCGCGAGCATTATTACAACAACGTCCGGCGAAGGGCTGGGAAGATGTCGATCAGTTTCTTGCACAGCCGCTACTCGCTGACGTCGATGAGCGTACAAAAAAACAGCTAAAAACCGTCCTGAGCGTGGACAGCAACTACTTCTGGCTGCGTTCAGATATCACCGTGAATGAGATTGAACTGACGATGAATTCGTTAATTGTCCGCATGGGGCCACAACACTTTTCGGTTCTCTGGCATCAGACAGGAGAAAGTGAGTGAGTTCCATGCTTGAGATTTTTTTCCCGCTTTGCGCCTCTGACCCCATTCGTTGGCAGCGCTGTACCGTCGATGCTGAGCACGGCATCTGGCCTGACATTGCCGACGAACAGCTTCAGCAATGGCTGCAAACTGATACGATTCGGCTCTACATTCCCGGCGAATGGATCAGCATCTGGCAGGTTGAACTGCCTGATGTTCCCCGTAAGCAGATACCGACTATTCTGCCCGCCTTACTGGAAGAAGAGCTGAACCAGGATATTGATGAACTGCATTTCGCCCCGTTGAAAATCGACCAGCAACTGGCAACCGTAGCAGTGATTCACCAACAGCATATGCGCAACATTGCGCAGTGGTTGCAGGCAAACGGCATCACCCGCGCTACCGTCGCGCCGGACTGGATGTCCATTCCTTGTGGCTCTATGGCTGGCGATGCGCAACGGGTTATCTGCCGCATCGATGAATGTCGGGGATGGAGTGCCGGGTGGGCGCTGGCTCCGGTCATGTTCCGCGCACAGCTCAATGAGCAGGAATCACCGCTTTCGTTAACCGTGGTCGGCATTGCACCGGAAGAGCTATCTGCATGGGCTGGCGCAGACGCCGGACGCCTGACGATCACGTCTCTGCCCGCTATTACCACCTGCGGTGAACCAGAAGGGAACCTGCTGACAGGGCAGTGGCAACCTCGCGTCAGCTACCGAAAACAGTGGGCACGCTGGCGGGTGATGGTTCTGCCTGTATTGCTGATTCTGGTTGCGCTGGCAGTGGAACGGGGCGTGACATTATGGAGCGTCAGCGAACAGGTGGCGCAAAGCCGCGCCCAGGCAGAGAAACAGTTCTTAACGTTGTTCCCGGAGCAGAAGCGGATTGTGAATTTGCGCTCTCAGGTGACGATGGCGATGAAAAAATATCGCCCACAGACTGACGATACCAGGCTACTTGCCGAGTTGTCAGCGATCGCCAGCACCCTGAAATCGGCATCACTTTCCGACATTGAGATGCGTGGTTTCACCTTTGATCAAAAACGCCAGACGCTCCACCTTCAGTTGCGGGCAGCGAGCTTTGCCAGTTTCGACAAACTGCGTAGCGCACTGGCGGCAGATTATGTTGTGCAACAGGACGCGTTACAGAAAGAGGGTGATGCGGTTTCCGGCGGCGTAACGTTGCGGAGGAAATAACATGTTACGCGATAAATTGATTCACTATTTTCAGCAATGGCGTGAGCGCCAGTTAAGCCGTGGCGAACACTGGCTGGCACAACACCTGGCGGGGCGTTCGCCGCGCGAAAAGGGCATGTTACTGGCCGCGGCGGCGTTCCTGTTTAGCGCCGGATATTACGTCCCCATCTGGCAGCCGTTGAGCGAACGGATAGAGCAACAGGAGACGATGTTGCAGCAACTGGAGGTGATGAACACCCGACTGAAACGCGCCGCACCGGATATTATCGCAGCGCGAAAATCCGCCACGACAACGCCTGCACAGGTATCGCGGGTTATCAGTGACAGCGCTTCCGCGCATTCTGTGGTCATCAAGCGGATAGCCGAGCGTGGGGAGAATATTCAGGTCTGGATAGATCCGGTGGTGTTTAATGACCTGCTGAACTGGTTAAACGCGCTGGATGAAAAGTATGCGCTGCGGGTGACACAAATTGATGTCAGTGCAGGTGAGAAGCCAGGAATGGTGAATGTGCAGCGACTGGAGTTGATAAGAGGATAAGTGTTCCAGTAAATTCCCTGTGAAATTCAGCCCGAAAGGTGAGTGTATAATCTTCTTATCCACTCACCGAATTGAATGTTTTTGCAATAAGAAATATCCCATTCCTCTCATCACTGAATGTTCTGCAAAACAACAGATACGAGTTCTCTCCTGAAACAGCCCGGCGTCCTATAAATATGCTTACGTGTGGCAATACATCATGATTATTAATAGATGCAATGAATCATTAGGTGGCAATTGATAGGTCAAAACATATAGGATAATTCTTGTGTGATCTGTATTTTGTGTAGCTTGGAAATTAGTAAAATTCCTGGAGATAATCAGAAATGGAATTTCAAGTAAGTATAATAATTTCCATGGAAACTATTCGTCGATTTTTAGAAAAGTCTGCTCAGGTATATCTACTGAGGGATGATGCTGGTTGTAACACTGGTTAAAATAAATACACAAAATAATCAAGGTGTATATTTTAATCGACGAAAATAATTACTTCTGGGATTATTGGTGCGACTTAAATAACACCATTTAAATGTGATATAAATCACAAATATGGCTGTGAAGAGGGTGCTGTAGATGTAAATAAGAAGTACATGAGTGAATTTTAAATAGAGAAATAGTTTCTTGGCAAACAATTTATTGGTAATCAATTGCGTGCGTTCTGGTTTGATACAGGTTGTAGGAATTGTTACGCATAAAATCCATAGAGGTGTTACAATCAAGTAGTTAACAGTAATGGTAAAAATAATTTCCTGAGAAATTAACTCCACATTCTAAAACGGCCAGTTTTCTGAAATTACCAGAAGACCGAATACATTCATGCCTGAAGAATGGATTAGAAGAAAAGAGACGGAAATAGAACAGATTATTTCTGCGGAAATAATTTCTGCAGAAATTGTTTGCGGCTATTAAAAAGGCCGAACCGTCTGAACGAAATTTATCCAGTTACAAATAAGTATTACCTCCAGTGTATTGGTAGCTGTTAAGCCAGGGGCGGTAGCATACCTGAAGATATTAGGATCACATCATCAAATGGCAAGAAGTGGATTTGAAGTTCAGAAAGCCGCTGTTCATGCTCTCTTTTTACGAGAGTTAAAAACACGCTTTGGTAAATATCGCCTTGGATATTTATGGGCGATACTAGAACCTGCCTCTCATATGTTGATTTTATTTTTCATATTTGGTTTCATCATGCATAGAACCATGCCTGGCATATCATTCCCGGTCTTTCTGCTAAATGGTATTATTCCATTCTTTATATTCTCGAATATATCAAGCAGATCTATAAACGCAATTGAGGCAAACCAAGGGCTATTTAACTATAGACCCGTAAAACCTATTGATACTATTATTGCACGAGCTATTTTAGAATTATTAATTTATTTATTAGTATATATTATTTTGCTTATTATATTATTTACATTTAAAGAACAATTTTCATTCGAACGATTGTTATTATTAATAGTTACATGGTTCCTACTTTTTTTAGTATCTATAGGAATAGGGACCATATTTATGATCATTGGCAATACTTTTCCTGAAACTGAAAAATTGCTCCCTATTTTATTAAAACCATTATATTTTGTGTCCTGTATAATGTTTCCATTGCATTCAATACCTAGAGAATATTGGTCATATTTATTGTGGAACCCATTAGTGCATATCGTGGAGCTTTCAAGAATAGCCATGTTAAACAACTACAAATCTGATGGTGCAAGTCTATCTTATTTATCACTATGTGCACTAATAATACTGTTTTTTTCATTAGCATCATACAAAGTTAAAGAAAAAGAGATGTTAACATCATGATTCATATTGATAATTTAACAAAAAGTTATAGAACATCGAAAGGGATACACTTTGTTTTTAAAAATATAAATTTAAAAATCCCAAGTAACAAAAATGTTGCTTTAATAGGACGTAACGGTGCTGGCAAATCAACTTTATTAAGGATAATTGGTGGAATTGACAGGCCGGATAATGGAAATATTATTTGTAATAAAAAAATATCATGGCCAGTAGGCCTTTCCGGAGGATTCCAAGGCAGTCTTACTGGTCGAGAAAATGTTAAATTTGTCGCTAGATTATATTCTAAAAAAAATGAATTACAATCAAAAATAAAGTTTGTTGAAGATTTTTCTGAGCTTGGGCATTATTTTGATATGCCTATCAAAACTTATTCATCTGGGATGAAATCACGCCTTGGTTTTGGCTTAAGTATGGCATTTGATTTTGATTATTATTTAGTTGATGAAGTCACAGCTGTTGGCGATGCTCGATTTAAAGAAAAATGCTCGAGGATTTTTAAAGAACGTTATGAAAAATCTAATATTATAATGGTATCTCATAGTCTAAACGCATTAAAAGAATTTTGTGATATAGCTATATATCTTAAAGCATATGATGAGATTAAGTATTATGACTCTGTAATAGATGCTCTTGATGAATATTCTTTCGATATAAAAAATGTAAAATAACTTTATT
Organism: Escherichia sp. KTE159; assembly: GCF_000408805.1. Lineage (NCBI taxonomy): Bacteria > Pseudomonadati > Pseudomonadota > Gammaproteobacteria > Enterobacterales > Enterobacteriaceae > Escherichia > Escherichia sp. KTE159. The sequence goes on along the minus strand of NZ_KE137292.1, from coordinate 2,844,277 downwards.
TATTATTCCTGCCAAATTATCAAAGTACATTGTTATGTCTATAATAGTTAATCATGTAATGTCATCTAATATTACAAGTGGAATCTTTACGGATCTTCTTTCTTATTATAAAAAATATTGTGACAAAGAGATATCGATAGTTGAAAGTTGCAGACCAATTGATAACGCAGACCTCTATCACTACCACCGCCCTCATTTGGAAAGCGAGCTAAAAGCAAACTCTGTTGTAACTATTCACCATGACTTAAATGATACAGATCCTTGGTTAAATTATGAAAAATTTCATCCTAGATATATGGAGGCAAAGAAAATATTATGTCTTAATTCAATGCAACAAGCATTCATACATAATAAGGGGTTAACAAATACTGAAGTTATCCCACATGGTTATAATTCAGATGTATTTTGTAATACACTAATGTCAAAGAAAAAAACTGATAAGATTAATATCGGTTTTATTTCAAAAAGATATGGTCGCAAAGTTAAGGGGGAAGCTTATCTTTATGAGATTTTCAAAAGACTGGATTCACAAAAATACAAATTTATTTTTGTCGGCGTTGATAGAACAATAACAGCATATAAAGCTGCACAATATGGTTTTGAAGTAAAGTGCTATGAAAGACTACCATATTTTTGTTATGGAGATTTATATAAACAACTCAATTTCCTTTTAGTAACTAGCTTGTATGAAGGTGGCCCTGCAAATATCCCTGAGGCAATTGCATCAGGCACACCAATAATATCGACACCTGTTGGAATGGTGAATGACTATGTTAAAAATGGTGTGAATGGTATTATTTTAACTGGTGATATTGAAAAAGACATTGATAATATTAACTATTTTTCTCAAGACATTAATTACCAAGAATTAGAAAAAAATGCGTTCGCAAGTTCAAAAAATATAATGACATGGCAAGATGTAATGGAAAAAACCTCATTAATCTATAAAAATATGGTAAGGTGATTTATAATGAAAAATATAAGCATTTTATTTTCCGATAGCGTACATTTTCATGTAAGGAATTTTAAAAGTTTATTTGATTTTATTGAAAGGCATAAGATATATCATACTTTTGTACGCGAAAGGAATAAATGGGTAAGCGCTTACGGGAATTATGAGTGTTTTTTTGATGAATTGCAACCAAAATATAATGAATTGCTGGAACAAGATAGAGAGGAATTATATTACTTTACAGTAAATGGAATTAATCTTTTTAAAGTATGCAGAGATGAAGCATTATCATATTATTTGCCAATTGACAGCTTTAGACTTTTATTAAGCGGTGTGCCTGATGATAGTGATTTATTTTTGTTCATGATGCAAACGGACTCTAGGGCATTACTGCTAAACTTAGCTGCTGCCTGGTCTTGGATTGATTTTTGGAAAGATAAACTGAGTAATATAAAAAAACATACATATGCTTGTATTTTTTCTGGAGCTCAAATATATAACAGAGTTTTATTAGAGATTCTTAAAACTCACCCAACAACACCTCTTGTCTTGGAACATTTTTTCACAGGGAATGAATACTATATTGAAGAGAAGTATGACCCTATTCCTAATAATACAAATTTAAAGATAAGTAATGTCTATAACTCAGTTAATATAGAAGAAAACGGTTTTGAGTTAGAAAGGACAAGGATCAAAGCGATTAATAAGGTTCTCTTGGCTAAAAACAAGAATGTTACCCAACCTTCAGAAACATTCTTAATTGAAAAAAAAGGTAGCAAGACAGTTACTATTATAGGTCAAGTTGTAAATGATTTCTCTGTCATTTGTACTGCAAAGAAATATCTTTCAACTATAGATTTTTATATTGAATTGATTGATAGACTGTTATGCGATGATGATGTTTTTGTTATATTTAAATCCCATCCTTGGGAAAGACACAAAAACAATATACGGTCTGCTTTGACCTTTGAAAAGATCCATGAATATATTAAAGAACTTCCTGATGATAAATCATCAAGAGTATTTATTATAGAGGATTTCAATTTAGAGAGCCTAATAAAACAATCTGATCATATAGTAACTTTGTGTTCTCAATCAGCAATCGAGGCTGCATTTTTAGGTGTTAAGCCAATACAACTTGGTAATGCATTTTATGGGAAAAAAGGATTTACATATGATTTTGATAGTATTGATGAGTTTTTTACTGCCTTAAAAGAAAATAAACTAAATAAATATCTTACTATTGAAGAGTACAGTAATCTTGAACTTTTTTTGATAAAATTTCTTGAAAAAAGCCTTGTTTCCATTCATAAATCAGGGATTCTAAGTTTAGAGAAAAAGTTGAAACTTCCATCTTATATATCTTTAGTTAAACCAATTGTTGGAGAAAAAAAGAAAATAAATCACAATAAAGTTTCTAATAAATCTTCTGAAGGAAATGTTAAAACTGTTATTGAGAAAAAAGAAAATGATGAAATAAAAAAAAGTATTTTTGAAAAAACAGAATTATCGATACTTACCCCATCATGTGAAAATGAAAGGAAATATATAAAGAAAATAAAAAAATTCAAGCAAAATCCTAAAAGATTTTTTATTGACTCCAGGTATAAATCACTTAATTTTTTAGCAAAAATTTTATTTTAATAGGCAAGTGATAATATGTTGGTTCATAATGCATTTAAACCAATTGATATAAGAAACTCAAAGGATATATTTTTAAATAAAATTAATAGATATATCGCTCAAGATAAAATGCAAATAAAATCGATGTCTAATCCTTTTTTTCAGGTAGACAACGAAAATATGGATATATCTGAGCTTTCCGCTATTTTTACAACACAATATCAAACTCATGAGGTGATCATTATTGAGGTTGAATCATGTAAAATTGGCCCTCGCCCAGAAGGAATGCCAAGGTATTGGCCTATTTTATATAAAGATAAATATCTTTGGAATTTTATAAATGTGTCTGGGAAGCAAGCTTTAAAAGAACAAGGAATACTTAATTATAATGAGAGACAGTTATTTGTTGATGATTTTCATGACTCAATAAAAATTCATGGTAAGTCTATCTGGCTTTATATGTTCTCAAATTTAGATCATTTATATCGAGAGTCGTTGCCTGCACTTTATTTGATAAAACAGGTATATGGTTCATTAGATGGTTTTAATATTGTTACGCCACATATATCAGAAGAACTTGTTATTTTGCTTGAAGGTTTAGGGGTTAAAAGAAATAAAATAATACAAGTTGGAAACACTTGGATTGAATTTGATAATGTGATAATCACATCATTTCCAAGTTTCGGTCATTTACATACTCCAAGCGATTATTATATCAAAAGCTGTAATAATCTTTCAGAGTCATTCTCGAAATTATCAAATATTACTCAGAAACATAAAATTTTTATTTCTCGGCGGAATGCAACACAGCGAAAAATCCATAACGAAATAGATTTATATAAGTACTTTGAAGAACAGGGATATTACATCTGTGATCCGGGTGATTATACTCCAAGTGAACAAATTGCTCTGTTTTCTCACGCGGAAATAATTGTTGGATCGCATGGGATGGGCATTGCAAATGCTGTTTTTTCAAAAAATTTAAAAATTCTTATTGAGATAATGCCTACAGATTGGAATAGAGTTAGTTATTATCGTACTACTCAGCTAATGAATTGTAAATATGGATGCTATTGGATAGAAAAAAATGAGGATAAAGAGCTGACAATAGATGTTGATAGGTTTGTAATGTTCGTAGAACACTGTACGGCGTCATTAAATGACGATGTCTGAAATCGTAACTAATTACCCCATGGCCTGATAATTATTTCTTGTGTTTTTATTTTACGGCTTATCATATAGTGTTATTAACTATTTTTTGAATAGTTGATATATTAAATAAATAACATAAGTTATATTTCCATAATTATTGTATTTTAATATGATGTTGATTTCATTAACCATACATATGATACAAAAAATATGTGATATCACACTCTGCTAAATATAAATGGTAACTATCTTATTACTGTAATGACTTGTTATTGAATGGAACTCTATTTACTAAATATGTGCCTTTTTCATAACTCAGTCGTCTATAATAAACTGCATTAATCTGCGTCTTCATTAATAAATACTCACGAAACTTCTTAAACAGTTTCATATCCGGTTTAAAGTTAGCCTGCCAGAACTGGTGCAAATGCCCTTGATACGTCAATCCTTTGATGTCGTACAGGGCATTGCCCATCACTTTGAGCGGTTTGTTATGAATCAGCGCAGAGATCCCTGCCGTACTGTTTATTGTTACCACCGCTTTTGCATGGCGTAATAATTCCGGCATCGGGAGATCGTGCACATAAATGACGCGCTCACCTAAGCCATATTCCGTACTCAACCGCTTAATTAATGGTCGATAGAGTCTGTGACCACGATCCATCGGATGATGTTTGATCACCAAATAACTTTCTTTCGGCGCTTTACGTGAAAATGAGTACATGACTTCATTAATATAGTCACGCACATCGTTATAATTGCTGTGGTTACGAATCTGGCTATCGTTGTACACCTGCAAAACGGCAAGATAATAACGCTGATCCAGCTCATTCATTAACCTCGGCAATACCTTACGCTGTGTTACTTTGTAAAGTTGCTTGCGCCAGTACGCACGAACCCAGCAACGTGCTTCATACCAGGGGGAAAACGATTTGTGGTGGCGGTAGCGAGGGAACTCATGACGGTAATGCCAGCCCATCAGGTAATACCACATCGCATGGCCAATGCGTTTCATCGTTGAAGGTTTTAAGTTCTCAATGTGCGGCGCAGCCATATCTGGTAACTTACGATAAAAATCCGGATCGCGCGGTAGCGATGAATATGCGTTTACTCCGCCTTCTTCAACGGTAATAAACTGCGGGCGTAAATATCCTTCTTCAAATGCCAGAAAGCGGATCTCTTTCGTATTCGCCCAGCGTTTTGCTTCTTTGTGTAATGGGCGGCAGTCGCCAAAGCAGAGGATGGTGTCAAAGTCATATTGTCGGTGGAGATCTCGCAACCAACCGGGAAACTCTTTCGGCGTTTGGTAATAAGCCAGGTATTGTCGATTACGGCAGTAAAAAAGATCCCCGCCGTTGAATACAACATTCACAGCGTTACGGCCTAATGACTCTAACCACTCGGCGATGTCATTGAAAAAAGGTCCCATCGGTCCCTGCAATAGCAGGTACTTTTTACCGGATAACAAAATGCTTAGTGCATTATCTTGCATAAATAATCTGTGCAATAGTCAATAATGAAATTGGTTAATCCAGTCTGACTCTGCAGAACATGATTAACTTACGGTAAATATTAATAACTCTGTCAATATTATTTTTTCTAATTACCATCGGCTTGCGCGGCGTCCGGATTAAATATTCCGCAGCTTCTTCAACTGTAATAGGTTGTAGCCGTGTTGGGTGGATATAGGTTGGATAAACAATCAACGCTTGATAGATCAAGTCTGCTATCGTTAATCTGCGCTCGCGGCGCGGGCAGTGATGTTCATCAACGGTTAAACCCCAACCGGCATAGAAGGGCAGGCCGTAACAATGTACGTGCTTACCATGTAATAACGCTTCAAATCCCGACAGCGACGTCATGGTGTGCACTTCATCTGCGCGCTGAATGCATTGAATAATATCTGCGTCAAGTGCCTGATAATCAGCTAGTTCAGCAGCCAGTTCTGCCGGAATATCGCCCTTGCGATTCCCCACCAGTACATCCGGGTGCGGTTTATAAATAATGTAGGCGTGCGGATTACGCTCGCGTACTGTGCGTAATAGCTCAAGGTTGCTCTTAATCGAGACAGTGCCTGTTTTAATAGAGGCATCGTCCTCTACCTGACCCGGCACCAGGATAACTTTTTTACCTTTAGCTTCGTCTGGTAGAGAGAAATCGGCTCCCAGGTTGTACTTGCTCAGTTTGCTTTCAACCAGTCGCTGGCGTAATTTTTCAGCTCGCATCTGCTGCGCCAGCGTTAGCTGGCTATGATTCAGCAGCACTTCCAGGTCGCTGGGGCGCGTGGTGTCATAGTAGATCCCGCGTTTATCCAGCACCAGCGATAGCGGTGGCAGCAGGTCAGAGCCAAGTCCGGATGAACGCAGAAAACCATCTTCCATTCGCCATAACGGCAGTGATTTTCGCTGCGCTTCGGCTCGCCATTGCTGTTCCCCCTTTACACCCCATACCACGCAGGCGCTCGCCGCAGTACAACGACGTGAAAAACTCAGCCGGTTTGTCGCTGTTCGCAAGAAAGGTTTCAGGATCGCTGACTTCCACAGCGTTAAGCCTGGCGCCCATAAATAGCCATTACGCTGTTGCAGATGTCGGCGTTGTAATTGCAGCCATTGCAGCACGGTAAACAGATCGCTTACTGCTCCCGTTTGCGGATCGATATAGCGACAGTAACGCAGGTATGCAGCGGCAAAAAGTTCTTCCAGTGTGGCTGAACCGCGTCGGGCAGATAACAACGCCGACTGCGAATGACGATCGTCCGTTAAGCCCCAGCCTGCATACCAGGGCTGGCCGAAGCATGTCACCGGTTTTCCTGCCAGCAAGGCTTCAAAGCCGTACTGGGAGGTCACGACGTAAACTCGGGAAACGTGTCGCAACAGCGACTGCGGGCTGACATTCTCGGCAATTAAACGTACTCGTTGCGTGGCGCGCAGATCGGCGAAATAACCTGTTTTCTTTCCTTCCAGTACATCTGGGTGCACCTTCACCCAAATTGTCGCTTGAGGATTTTCCGCAATCGCGGCCTCCAGCATGGCGGCAAACTCATTCTGACCCGCATTACCATACGTCACTGACATATCATTAAATGTCTGATCGACAACCAGAACGATGTCTGAATGTTCTGACTCATCAGCCACAAACGCAGGCGCCAGATTATATTTCGACAAATCATCGGTCACGATGGTGTGCATCGCTTCTCTGGCCTGATCTGCCAATGCCGCATTTCCGGCTTTATCCTGTACCAGTTTCTCCAGCGCCGAAGGCTTGCTGGCATCGTAGTAAATGCCGCAATCATCTACCACCAAAGAAAGCGGCGGTGCGCCATTGACGCCAAGATCCAGCGAACGCACAAATCCATCTTCCAGACGGATGACCGGCTTTCCCGCTGCTTTAGCGATGGCGACTGGTTTCGCCGCGCTGGGGCGATGTCCCCACACGGCGATAGCATCAACTTCTTGTGGAACAGGGCGCAGCAGAGAAAGTTTCTGGCACGGTTGCGCCAGAAATTTCTCCAGATGTGGAATACGCCAGATGCCAGACGAGAAAATGCCAATCATGCGTTTTCAGCCAGTTCCTGTGCCATCAGGGTGCGCACTTTTTCAAGACATGCAGGGGTGTCGACGCCCGGACCTGTTGCGGCAACTTCAAACGTGCGAATGTTGATCCCTGCGTTCATCAACCGTAGCTGCTCCAGTGATTCCGCCTGCTCCAGCATGGACTCCGGCAACTGGCTGTAGTTTTGCAGCACATCGCGACGATAAGCGTAAATACCGACGTGTTTCAGGTAACGCGCTTTTTCAGCATTACGCGGATACGGGATCGGTGAGCGGCTGAAATAAAGCGCATCCTGGCGGGTATTCACAACCACTTTTACTGTGCTTGGCTCCGTCGCTTCTTCGGCAGAAATCGCGTGGCATAGTGTTGCCACCGGCAACGCGGGATCGTCACGCATTCCTTGTAACAGTGTTTCTACATCCCGCGGACGAATCATTGGTTCATCGCCCTGCAAGTTAATGTAGATATCTGCTTCCACCGTATGCATCACCTCGACCAGCCGATCGGTGCCGGATTCATGATCGTTGCGCGTCATGATGGCTTTCCCGCCAAATGCCTGCACTGCCTGTTCAACGCGCGAGTCGTCAGTTGCCACCCAAACTTCCGCAACGCCCGCCACCTGTAACGCACGCTCGTAAACATGCTGGATCATCGGTTTACCAACAATATCGAGCAGTGGCTTACCCGGCAGGCGCGAGGAGCCATAGCGAGCCGGAATGACAATAACTGCTTTGCTCATCTCAATTCCTTACAAAGACAGAATCACTTTTGCACCCACCGCCAGCTGATAGAGGATGGTGGAAATACCGCGAGTAACTTCAATGTTTTTCGATTCATATTTCGGCAGAACCATAATCTCATCGCCCGGCTTGAGTGAATCCACATCTTCCGCGTTGACGGCAGCACCGTTCTGACGAATGACGATAATTCTGGCGTTACCCGATTTCTGCGTCAGGCCACCACATTTCTCGATGTAATCCTCGGTGGTCATCCCCTTCTGCCAGCTCACCGCGTTCGGGAACAGCACCTCGCCATGAACCATAACCAGCGATGTTTTCTCCGGAATATTGATGACGTCGCCATCTTCCAGCAGAACAGAATCAATATTGGATTCGTTGAGGATCACTTCACCTTTCGGAACCACGGTGCGCGCTTTCGCCACGAAGCGGCTGATCAGTTGCGCTTCCTGCATTCGCAGGCTGGCTTCTTCTTTGGTGGAGGACTGGGCAGAAAGTGACGCTTCCTCCAGCTTTTGCAGCGAGAGATTCAGCATCTCTTTCTGACGCTGAGCCACTGATGGGCGATAAAGCTGAACCGCGTTCATCTGCGACATGCTGTTCGGGCGGACTTTTTCCAGAACTGCACGCATGGTTGAACCATAAGGCAGCACCATGGCGTGTTCACCGGAGTGCGCGCCTTCAACCCGCACCTGAATGGTGCCGGCATAGCGGTCAGTGCTCACAATTAAGGTATCGCCGTTCTGCAACATACGGCCTGGCGCAGAACTGATCGGATAGTATTCGCTACGTTTTTGCAGCCCCTGTTTACGCATAATCGTAATGTGAGTTGCGCCAGGCTTAGGGCGTGCCCAGCTCAACGCTTCTGTTACAGGAATGCTGCTTTCGCGGAACTCAAAGTCGTAGCTGTTAAAGACATCGCCCTGAACGCTGAACGTATGTTGACGAGGCCCAACGATGATGGTGTCACCATCGGCGAACTGCGAAAGCCCCAGTTTTCCGTTTAGCAGGAAGTCATACAGGTTGACGTTGGAGCGCACGCGGTTGCCGCGCTTGACCACAATATCAACGTAGCTCCCGCGTTCCGGATCTACGCCGCCAGCCTTGATCAGATAATTCAGTAAAGAGTCGGACGTCACGCCGCCGTACAGACCAGGATTACGTACAAAGCCGGTAACGTACACTTTTACTGGCTGCGCCTGTAATAAGGAGGCGTAGACGTTGACGTTGGACTGGTACACTTCCTTTACTTTTGATGTAACCAGGGCGTTCAACTGGCTATTGCTAACCCCAGCAACTTTCACCGGACCAACGTTCGGCAGGAAAATATTGCCTTTGGGATCAATCTGTAACGCACCATCAAAGGTGAACGCACCCCATAAACGGACCTGAACGCTATCGCCCGGATTAAGGATATAGTCAGGATTGAATCCTACCGTCGCACCGCTATCCGCGCTGGTGCCGTTGAAAAGTTGAGCACCAAACATACGACTCATCACCACCGGCTGTGCTGGCGGTGGGGTGTTGTCGAAGCCGCTCATGTTTTGTGTATCCGACTGCTGCCCACTCAGAATACCGGGCAGTGGTGCTGCCCCCGTAAGGTTTGAGTCAGCGTTAATATCAATGGCCGCGCTGGCCTGCGCCGCGTGACAGGCGGCAATCAGTAAAATTGATTTAAATAATTTCATCACAAACTCATTCAGCGACAGCGTTAATCTCGGTGATCTTCAATAACAGCCAGCAACAGTTTCAGGGTGCCGAACAGCAGGCAGCACACCAGTAACCAACAGGCGATCAAATAAGGGATGTTTGGAAAAGACGATTCCTGCGGCAACTGTGGCGAACTGATCACAGACAGCACCTTGAGCTTACGAGCCGCTTCTACACGGGTCTTTTCAATGGAGGTCAGGGTCAGTTTGTACAGCTCGGTGTTGAACTCTACTTTTGATTTGATTTCTTCAAAATCCACCGCCATACGGTTTAGCTTGTCACCCTGTGGCGCTGTGATTTTGCTTTTTTCTTCATCGATTTGTGCCTGCAATGACTGAATCGCGTTACGCGCGCTCACCACTTGGGGGGCGTCTTCACGCAGATATGTCAGCAAGTTACGCAGATCTGCTTCCATCTGGATCTTCTGAGCCATCAGCGTATTTACTAACGTGCTCGCCGCCTGAGCCTGGGCTTGTGGATCCAGGACGTTATTGCTGTCCTGATAAGAGAGCAGTTCCGCTTTGCTGGCATCCAGACGCTGGCGCGCTTTTTCCATCTCGCTTTCTGCAAAGGCAAGTTGATCACGCGCAATGCGATGCGACATCTCATTGATAAAGCGTTCTGACTCTTTCAACACGGTCTGGTTAAATTTAAGCGCAAACTCCGGGCTAAAGCCCTGTGTCTGAATATTCAGCAATCCGGTTTTATCGTCATACGAAACGTTGATACGGTCCTTGTAGTACTTCAGGAAGCCTTCTGCGGTTTCATCCTTGCTAAGATGATTAAGAAAATCGAGCCCGCTGTGGCTAAATGCTTCACGAAAATTCAGTTGCTTATCCAGCGCCGCCAGCATATCCGGCGAGTTGATATACTCTTTCAGATACAACGCATCTTCCGCGGAACTGGGGTTAGAGGCACCCAGAAGCAGACCAAAATTCAGGCTGCCGCTATTTAAATCATCCGAGCGTTTAATGGCGACTTTCGACTCGCTCATATAACGAGGCTGGCTGAAGATAGCCAGATAGATCAGTAGCACAGCCATCGGTGCCAGAATGATGATTTTCGCCAGGTGTTTTTGGATATCTGTCAGTGAGATGGCAGACAGACGAGCACGCATCCAGGATACGGCAGACTTCAATTTTATCAACATGTAACGATTATCAGAGTTTCAGTGGAGGCGAGGGGGCTGGCCTCTCGCCTCCCGTTGCTTCATTAGTCGAAAATTCGTACAAGACCAGTGACTTTGTTCGCCTTGTTGGTCACCAATAACGTTGAGACTCGATGCTTTTGCATCTTTTCTTCCGCTTCGATGATCATGGTTTCTTCCGGTAGAGTCAGTGGTTCACGCGTCATCATCTGCGCAGCCGTGGCGGATGTCAGAGAATCCTCTTTTTCCATAAAGCGACGCAGGTCACCGTCGGTGATAATACCCGCCAGCTCGCCTTCTGCGTCTTCTACCATCACCATACCCTGGCAACCGCTGGTGATACGTTGAATCACGGTTTTAAACGACGCATCCAGGTGCACCGCAGGAACATCATGCTGCATAACATCAGCAACACGGGTCAGCAGGCGACGACCTAATGAACCGCCCGGGTGATAACGCGCGAAGTCATTCGGCATAAATTTACGCTGGTGGATCATGGCAATAGCCAGCGCGTCTCCGATCGCCATGGTCAGCGTGGTGGACGTTGTTGGTGCAAGGTTATTCGGGCAGGTTTCATTCTCCATGTGAAGTTCCAGCACGGCATCAGCATTTTTCGCCAGCGTGGAATTTCCATTATTGGTAATGGCGATAATTCGGTTGCCGAAATTCTTCAGTGAAGGGACTAGCTTCAGAATTTCATCCGTTTCACCGCTGGCGGAAATAAGGATCAGGAGATCATAAGGCGTAATCATACCGAGATCGCCATGGAAAGCCTCTGCCGGATGAATAAAGAAACTCGGCGTACCAGTAGAGGCCAGTGTCGCTGACATTTTACGACCAACATGCCCTGATTTACCCATTCCCGAAAGAATAACGTGTCCTTTACAGTTCATTATCAAATTAAGGACTCGTTGGTACTGTACGGGATCCAGTTGCTTAGACAAGTTTTGTAATGCTGCGCCTTGTTCTGCCAGAGTCTGGCGAACAGAGGTAATTAAATATGGATCGATAGTACTGCTCTGGTCATCAGGTAAATGTCTTTCAGACATATCAGCTCCTTTGCACGGAAATAGTGCCACAGTCACAACAAACCCGAACCCATAATAAATTATTGATATTAAATCAATGGGTTATAACAAATTATTTAATAAATATAAAAATATGGTTAGTCCATGCTCTTATCCAGGACTTATCACCCTCTTATTAAGTCGCAATGTCTCATGGAAGTGCGAAGATACTGCAATATTACAGGCGAGAAGGGGGAACCAAATTTTGCCCACCTATTTAACACAGCCCTACATTATGAACAAGGAGTTTAGGATTTTTATCAATGATTAAAATGTTTCGCGCTTAACTATTGAATCAAAAAACAATTCAGAGGTTGATTGTTCCCTTGTAAAAAAAAGAGACGCATGACATTGTTATTTATAAATAAAACACCTCGGTAATGGTGGTGATATTCCGTATTCAACTATTTAAGCTATGTATAGTTAACCAATTGACAATTTCCATATAAAGCAGAAGGGAGTGATAAAGTTTTATTGGTGACTATTAAATATCAAGATTGTTTTCTGGTTGATTATTTCTGCAGGTGGCAGTGGAATTAAAACAGACCAGATTGCATTTATTGGTACATATATTTTCAAGGAAACTATTACCAAATAAAAAATAATTATTGGGATTATCACGTGATGAATCGGTTGCACATATGCCAGAGAGCACTTCCGTCCGGCCATCCTTCATTTTTGTAGCGTACATTTTGCTCAGTGAAAGGGCTGATGGAGAGACAAGCATCAGGCCCTTTTGGCCATACTCGCGGGTAAGGAGATGCCTCGCAGAAAGGCACCTCCGGCAACCAACAGTCCACTTCAGATTCAGAGTGGTTTATTAATCGCGTCATAAAGATGGTTTAAAGTTTTTAATCGCTGTTTGTATGCTTTTCTCAGGCAGATTGTATCGCTACCACACCGGCGTCGTTCAGCCAGCCACAGTACCTGTGAGTCATGCAGTTCCCCGGCGGCTCCCATCGCGTAAAGTCCATGAAGGAATTGATATTTAACACTCAACTCCACGTCCAAATCATTCAGGCTATGTGATGAACAAATTGCTTTTTCATCCGCACTGTGGGACTGCCGACAATCAAAACTGGCCGCCGTGGCAGAGAACGCCGGGAGAGTGATGATGAGAAATGCGGTAAGAATATTTTTCACTGGCTTAGCCTCCCGGGACGAATAACGGGTCCCGGAGCCATGGTCAGGGTTTTGTTGTTCAACAATCTGAACCCTATAGCCTCTCCGGTTTTCACTGACAATTCACATGCGTAGTGAAAAGTCGTCCAGTTAATCCCCCGACGGTACTGACCATTGCCCGTCAGGAGCGCAGGTGAGACCAGGCGCTGCATATTATGTTTTCCCTGATCGAGAATAACCTTATCTACGTCGGTGTACTGCTTCTGTAGTTCTTTCAGTGCCAGCGGTCGGCAAATAAATTCGGCTACGCGTTGAGCTTCAGTCCAGTTTGTATAGGCAAAATTACGGTCATTCTTCCCTTTTACCTCACGATGAATGACGTTATTCAGATGTTCTACCTGGGCAGGATTCAACGAGACATTCGTTGCAAATGCAAATCCGGTATACATACAGGATATAGCGGTAATAACAACCAAACGCTTAAAAGTCATAAATACTCCGTTATGCATAAGATCCTACATTTACTGTGCTATTACAATGTATGAATATAAGTTCAAGGAATAGTCAATATGCTGCGCTGCGTCAATATTTTATGGTTAATCAGGCTATTCGGGTGTAGGCCTGAATATGCTGTAATGCAAATTTGCGCTTACCTAAAATAAAATCTCTTCCGCCAATGGTGAGGCCTGTAGAAACTGGGATGGTCTGAGTGTTGGATAAGGATGGCGGTGAATACTTATGAATCAGTAAGGCAAAGTCAGCGGGGCTATCAGAATAACTTTGCCAGTAGGATGAAGCCAGGTAAGTCAACGTTTCGCACGATGTACCGCCTGTCTGTTAACAGGTTGTGTGGGTAAGGAAAAAATAAAAGCACATAATAAAAATACAATTAGGAATATTTATAAAGACGTTTTTAATTGCTTGATATCGCTGTGCTTATTTTTATTGTTTGGCAACATTCCCATTGTTTTTTATTCTCAATATATTGATCTGTATTGTTTTTTTGATTTCGCAATTGCCTTAGTATCCGGTTAAAGAAGTATTATTATTAATTTGACTTTAACTGAATTGCGTGAGGGGATTATGAGTGACAGTTTCCAGCGGGAGATACCAAAGGCTCGTATTAATCTGAAATTAGAACTGCATACAGGGGGGGCGAGTAAAAAAACAGAATTACCCCTGAAGTTACTGGTTGCGGGTGATTTTAGTAATGGTCAGGAATCCGCGCCATTATCTGAGCGTAAAAAAGTTAATCTTAACAAAAATAATTTTGATGCAGTCCTTTCAGACTATTCCCCAAAAGTAAATCTTATCGTTAATAACACACTTGCTGATGACGGTAGCGAAGACAGCATCAGGTTGACATTTCAGAGCATAAAGGATTTCTCCCCGGAACAGGTATCCCGACAAATACCTCAGCTAAAAGCCATGCTTTCCATGCGTAATTTACTTCGTGATTTAAAAGCGAACCTTCTGGATAACCAGACGTTCCGTAAAGAACTGGAAAACATTTTGCTGGACCCGGCATTAAGTGCAGAACTCAAAGCAGAACTTTCAGCTTTGGCACCTAAACAGCCGTAACGGTCACGACGATTTAATGGATTAATAAGGAAAATGTTGACGTCTGTAAAAAATGAGAATGCCGCTGGTGGCGAGCCGATTGCCGCACAATCAGGGGGAACGTCAGGGAGTGATAATTAACAGAATATCACTGTGAGCGCCTGCATGTATTGGTGTGTATAAAGCAACAAACATCGTCGAAAATGGCGAGAAATACAGCACGCAAATTACGTGTAGCAACGGCCAGAAATTTACCGTAGCCAGAAAAAGAAAAAGCCCCGCTTTTCAGCGAGGCCTTATGAATAGTGGTGCCCGGACTCGGGAACTTTCAGTTACCTACCAATTTGATTTCCATCAAAAATTCTTCTGCTATCTATTGTCAAGACCCGGAGGTTGACCCTTACTTTCTCTTTTGAATCATGATAGTAGATCAAAATACGTAGAAAAACGCTTGGTTCGATCCTCCGGTACGATTCCCTCTAAATTTATCGTAATGACATCTGCGTTACACGTGTTGTATACTTAATATCCACAGAAACATAAGAGGACAACACCATGCCAGCCGCAAACAGTATGGCGATGAAACGCGAAACCCTGAATCTGCGCATCAGGCCCGCCGAGCGCGATCTTATCGATCGGGCTGCGAAAGCCAGAGGAAAAAACCGCACTGACTTTGTGCTGGAGGCCGCCCGCGCCGCGGCGGAAGAGGCGCTGATCGAGCAGCGTATCATTATGGCCGATCCGGAGGCTTATCAGACGTTTCTTACCCGCCTTGATCAGGCTCCAGCGCCAAACCCCGCGCTGCGTAAAACTATGCAGACCCCTGCGCCGTGGGAGCAGGAAAAATGATCTCCGCTCCTGAGCCGCTTCACGCCGGGCATATTCTTACCCCGTTTTGCTGTGGCGTGGATTCTATGGATAACTGGCTGAAACAACGGGCGATGAAAAATCAGGTCACTGGCGCATCCCGTACCTTTGTATGTTGCGGCAGTGATTCTAAGGTACTGGCGTATTACTCGCTGGCATCCAGTGCAGTGATGACAAACACTGCCCCCGGCCGCTTTCGCCGTAATATGCCCGATCCGATCCCGGTTGTGGTATTGGGGCGTCTGGCGGTGGATCAGTCTATACATGGGCAGGGTGTTGGTCGGGCGCTGGTACGTGACGCCGGGCTGCGGGTGATTCAGGTGGCTGAAACTATCGGTATTCGCGGGATGCTGGTTCATGCGCTGTCTGATGAGGCGCGGGATTTCTATCTGCGGGTGGGGTTTGAGCCGTCACCGATGGATCCGATGATGTTGCTGGTGACGTTGGGGGATTTGGTTCATGCTTAATTGGTATTATTTGGAGTCAATAAGATGATAGTTTTATGAATCAAATCATCAATTACATATTGTTGTCCGGCATGTCCGATGTCTGAACCCATAGATATATTTAGTGGTTAATGCGAAATAAAATAATAGCTACACACAACCTCAAACATCATTTTAACGCTTGAGGTTTGATTGTAATTCAAAAGTCAAAAATTAATTTCATTCGGGGAAAAAGGTTAGAAAAAAAGACACAAAAAGCTAGTGGAATAAAAAATATAACACACAATAAATATTGGTGAGTTTTTCAATACTGGTTTAATTGATTTTCTATATTCCTCAACTAGTCCGGGATCGTATAGCCTGGCCTTCCTGGAGTCTCCTGTTTAGACTGGTACTGTTTTCAGGGAGGAGATCAATCCGCATTTTTCCCCGCAACAGAATCCTTTTTAGACCAGTGTATTAAGGCGAAATGACAATTCCTTTGTTTCCCCCGTATTTTCTACTTCATTATGAATAATTCGAGAGAAGGGAGCCGTAGAGGAGCGTAGAAAGACCGTAGCTGTGAGGTAAGGAAAAGGCACATCAGAGGGGGTTGAGGTGTCTAAAAGTAACGGACATCTGCGAAAATGGCGAGAAATACCGCACGCAAATAACATGTTGCAACGGCCAGAAATTTACCGTAGCCAGAAAAAGAAAAAGCCCCGCTTTTCAGCGAGGCCTTATGAATAGTGGTGCCCGGACTCGGAATCGAACCAAGGACACGGGGATTTTCAATCCCCTGCTCTACCGACTGAGCTATCCGGGCAACGGGGCGCATTAAACCTGATTCGCCTCGTCTCGTCAATTAAATTTCTTCAATTTATAGCAGACTGCACAATCTATCATCACTTTGCCGTTACTACACGCATCATCAGACAAACCAGGTGCTCCAGGCGGCGGAAAGAGGCATTGCCAGAAGTAGTGCTGGAAGCATGTTGACCACCGGAAATAGTTTAATGCCGCAGATGCGTAAGCCGGTTGCTAGCAGCAGCAAACCACCTACGGCGCTGAAGTCTGCCATCATCGATGGTGTTGTCAGCGGTAATATCAGCGCAGCAACCCAGGCCAGCGTTAACTGGATGATCAGCAATGGAATACTAATCACCGATACCGCAATGCCAAGTGAACAGGCGAAGATCATCGCGGTAAAGAAATCCAGAAATGACTTGGCGATTAAAATGCTCGGATCGCCGGTCATCCCTTCATTCATCGCGCCGAAGATCCCGGTGCCACTGGCACAAAACAGGACAATAATCGCGACAAAATTCTGAATAAAAGATTCATGCGCTGGCTTTTTACGCGAGTGACGAAACAAATTTTGCGCTTTAGCGACTGCGGTATTAACACCTTTTTCCAACAAACAAATTTCACCAATTAATGCACCGAGTAGCGTCGCTAAAACCATCGCCGGAAGGTTGGCGCATTTCACCACCAGTAAAATACCAATTCCCAACGATGCCAGACCAAAAATGGATGTCATAGAGACACGGATCCGTTCCGGTAAGCGTTGACTAAGCAGTGCGCCGAGGACGCCACCCAGTAATACTGCACTAGCGTTGATAAAAGGGCCGATGACCACAAGAGTTCCTGTTAATTGTGTTGTTTGATGTTTTTATTATGAACTTTTTGTCCCGCCGATTGCTTGTCTGACCGCAAAGTCCTGGCTTGCACGCTCTGGTGAAAGGTGCCATGATTGCGCGAATTTTCTCCTTGTTGTACGGAGTTTGCCCGATGCACGCCACCTCCTTACATTCTCTTGTTTATCGCCGTTTTGCGCGAAACGCTTCCCTTTCCATATTACTGCTCATGCGGTGAAGTTAACGCACGCTCACTGTAGGACAACAGTAAAATCAGAGCCATTCTGCTTTTACTGATGTCTGGCGGTCGGAGCTGGTGACCAGTTTGACCCACATCTCATGCGGCAGGTTTTTACACCTTGCCCGGTATTTTTACCTCCCCGAAACGGGTTTTACATTTATGAAATCAATGAGTATTGCCGCCAGTAGTGAACTGGTTTCCCGAATTTCTACCCATCGTCGCGTGGTGGCGCTGGAAGATACTGATTTTACGGACGTCGCGGCAGTCGTCATTACCGCTGCGGATAGCCGCAGTGGCA
Organism: Escherichia sp. KTE159; assembly: GCF_000408805.1. Lineage (NCBI taxonomy): Bacteria > Pseudomonadati > Pseudomonadota > Gammaproteobacteria > Enterobacterales > Enterobacteriaceae > Escherichia > Escherichia sp. KTE159. The sequence goes on along the minus strand of NZ_KE137292.1, from coordinate 2,826,187 downwards.
TTCTTGCGTTACTTAAACGCACTGGTTTTCATCTACCGGTGTTTTTGTATTCCGAACAGATTGTTGAATTGCCTGCGGGCGTCGCGGCGGTAATCAATGGCAACGAGCAGCAGTGGCTGGAGCTGGAATCTGCAGCCTGCCAGTACGAAGAGAACGTGTTGCCGCCGTTTTATGACACGCTGACGCAATATGTTGAGATGGGCAACAGCACTTTTGCTTGCCCGGGTCATCAACATGGCGCGTTCTTTAAAAAGCATCCTGCGGGGCGTCATTTTTACAATTTCTTCGGTGAGAACGTTTTTCGTGCCGATATGTGCAACGCCGATGTGAAACTGGGCGATCTGCTTATTCATGAAGGCTCAGCGAAGGATGCGCAGAAGTTTGCGGCCAAAGTGTTTCATGCTGATAAAACCTATTTTGTGCTTAACGGCACTTCGGCAGCAAACAAAGTGGTTACCAATGCGCTGTTAACGCGTGGCGATCTGGTACTGTTCGATCGTAACAATCATAAGTCGAATCATCACGGTGCATTGATTCAGGCTGGGGCGACGCCGGTGTATCTGGAAGCCGCGCGTAACCCGTTCGGTTTTATCGGCGGTATTGATGCGCATTGTTTTAATGAAGACTATTTGCGCCAGCAAATTCGTGAAGTGGCACCAGAAAAAGCCGAACTACCGCGCCCGTTTCGCCTGGCAATTATTCAGTTAGGAACTTATGACGGTACTATCTATAACGCTCGCCAGGTGATCGAGACCATTGGGCATTTGTGCGATTACATTCTGTTTGATTCCGCGTGGGTCGGTTACGAGCAGTTTATTCCGATGATGGCAGATAGCTCGCCGTTACTGTTAGAACTTAACGAAAACGATCCGGGGATCTTTGTTACCCAGTCGGTGCACAAACAGCAGGCGGGATTCTCGCAGACTTCGCAGATCCACAAAAAAGATAACCATATTCGCGGGCAGGCGCGCTTTTGCCCGCATAAGCGGTTGAATAATGCCTTTATGCTCCACGCCTCCACCAGTCCGTTCTATCCGCTGTTTGCTGCGCTGGACGTTAACGCCAAAATCCATGAAGGGGAGAGCGGTCGTCGACTGTGGGCGGAGTGTGTTGAGTTGGGCATTGAAGCGCGCAAGGCGATTCTTGCACGCTGTAAGCTGTTTCGCCCGTTTATCCCGCCCGTTGTTGGTGGCAAATTGTGGCAGGATTATCCGACGTCAGTATTGGCCAGCGACCGTCGCTTCTTCAGTTTTGAACCGGGGGCGAATTGGCACGGCTTTGAGGGATATGCCGCAGATCAGTATTTTGTTGATCCGTGCAAGCTGCTACTGACCACGCCCGGTATCGATGCCGAAACCGGTGAATATAGCGACTTTGGTATTCCTGCGACGATTCTGGCGCACTATCTGCGTGAGAATGGCATTGTGCCGGAAAAGTGCGATCTCAACTCTATTCTGTTCTTATTAACCCCGGCGGAGAGCCACGAGAAGCTGGCACAACTGGTCGCAATGTTGGCACAGTTTGAACAGCATATTGAGGATGACTCGCCACTGGCTGAGGTGTTGCCGAGCGTTTATAACAAATATCCGGTGCGCTATCGCGACTATACCCTGCGCCAGTTGTGTCAGGAGATGCACGATCTGTATGTCAGTTTCGACGTCAAAGACCTGCAAAAAGCGATGTTCCGCCAACAGAGTTTCCCGCCTGTAGTGATGAATCCCCAGGATGCGCATAGCGCCTATATTCGTGGTGAAGTGGAGTTAGTGCGTATTCGTGATGCCGAAGGGCGGATTGCGGCGGAAGGCGCGCTGCCGTATCCACCTGGCGTGCTTTGCGTGGTGCCGGGGGAGGTATGGGGAGGCGCGGTACAGCGTTATTTTCTCGCACTGGAAGAAGGCGTGAATTTGTTGCCGGGGTTTTCGCCGGAGCTACAAGGTGTCTATAGCGAAACCGATGCCGACGGCATGAAACGTTTATACGGTTATGTGTTGAAGTGAGAACAAAAAAACGGGCTACCATCTGGTAGCCCGTTTTTCTTGGTGTAATTAGTGGTTAACCGTCTGTGTGCCCGCCGGGACACGAACGTGTTTGTATTTGAACATCGCCATGAACGCGAAGGCCAGAACCACGGAGTAACCTGCGAAAATCAGCCATACGGTCTGCCAGTCGGTAATGCCGTTTTGGGTATACATCTCAACCACTTTACCGCTCACAATACCGCCGAGGATACAGCCGAAGCCGTTGGTCATCATCAGGAACATCCCCTGCGCACTGGCGCGAATTGCCGGGCTAACTTCTTTTTCCACAAACACCGAACCAGAGATGTTGAAGAAGTCGAATGCGCAGCCGTAGACAATCATTGACAGCACCAGCAGTACAGTACCGAACGGAGTCGGGTCGCCGTAGGCAAACAGCGCAAAACGCAGTATCCACGCCACAATACTGATCATCATTACGTTCTTAATACCGTAGCGGCTTAAGAAGAACGGGATAGTCAGAATGAACAGCGTTTCAGAGATTTGCGAAATCGACATGATGATTGACGCATGTTGCACGATAAAGCTGCTGGCGAACATCGGATCTTTGTCGAAGCTGTGCAGGAAGGTATTACCGAACATGTTGGTAATCTGCAGTTCCGCGCCCAGCAGCATCGAGAAGATGAAGAAAATCGCCATACGCTTGTTTTTAAACAGCGCGAATGCATCAAGCCCCAGCAAAGTCGTCCAGCTCTGATTCGCTTGCTGTTTAGCAACCGGAATATACGGCAGCGTAAAGGTAAACAGCACCAGAACGGCGGAAAGGGCTGCGCCAATATACAGTTGCATGTGGCTTAGTTCGAAGCCTGACAGGCTCACCACCCACATCGCCATAATAAAACCGATGGTGCCCCAGATACGGATTGGCGGGAAATCAGTAACGATATCCAGCCCCGCGTTTTGCAGGCGATAGTAAGAGATGGTGTTGATTAACCCAAGCGTTGGCATATAGGCAAACGAGTTAATCAGGATAACGAGGAACATCGCCTCCGGCGTGGTAACTTGCGCCGCCATGAAGAGAGTAATTGCGCCGATGGTGTGACAAATGGCATATACCCATTTCGCACTTAACCATTTGTCGGCCACAATCCCCAGCAAAGCAGGCATAAAGACCGCGGCGATACCCAGTGAACTATAAACTGCGCCAATAGAAGCACCGTCGAACTTCAGGGTAACGAACATATATGAGCCGAGGGTCGTTAGCCAACTTCCCCACAGGCAGAACTGCAGAAAAGAGAGGATTTTCAGCTGCAGCTTAAGATTCATGTTAATTTCCTCACATCGTGATGCGGATGAGTGTTTTAAAAAGCACATTTGACCGTGCAAGATGATGCGATTCTATCAACTTCGCTGACTGTTTTTTTGTTATCCGTAGCAAATAATTGCAAATAATCTCAATTTGCAAGGCGAAATTGTGAAGTGTGTAACACTTTGCCTCGAAGTAATGTCAGAGGCAAAGGTGAAATTATCGACGGCGGTAAGATTTCTGCGCCATGTTCACTTTATAGAGATAGCGGCGAGATTCCGCAGAAGGATGGCGGGTCGTCAAAGTCTGATAAACATCACCTGGCGTCATGGTGTTAATAATATTAGCTGCCTGAATTTTATCATTCGAGAAAACACGTAACACGCTGCCAGCGCCGCCGTTATAGGCGGTGATGACGGCATAACGCCGCGACGTTGGGTTATCAATGCCGCCGAGATAAACATTATTCAGCATCGCCAGATATGCGGTGCCGGTATCAATGTTGCTGGCAGGATCGAACAAGAAACTGCGGCCAGGTATGCCGGATTTCCCCTGTGAGCGGAACACGTCTTTCCCGGCGGTGTGCTGTACTACCTGCATTAATCCCAGCGCATCGGAACGGCTGACCGCATACGGGTTAAATGAGGATTCGGTTTGCATAATCGCCAGAATTAATGACTCATCGACACCATATTTTCGTGACGCCTGGCGAACCATACCGAGATATTTATGCGCACGTTTATCAAGGTGGTTCGGCACCATATTAATGGTTACGCTGTAGATAATACGCAGCCCGTTGCTGCGGCTTTTGAGGCGGTTTTTCAGCAGATAATCCGCGAAATTGCTCGCGCGACCTTCCCAACGAATTGGCTGCCCGGTGTTGTCTACTACCTGACCATAAAGGAAAGGTTCTTTTGATATCGTAATATCATCAACATCGGAATAGAGATCGACCGACCCCGGATCGTCACCCATCAGTAACGTTTTGATAATTGCCCGGCGCAGGTGTGCGACAGGTTCCGTCCCGGCGATGGTTTCGATAGTGATCGTACCATCATCAAAGTTGATGTGGCTGCGGGTTTGATATTGATCGGTGTATTTCACGTAGTCCTTAGGACCGGCGATCACCACCTCTTTGAATCCCCAGATGTTTTCAATATTGTGGGCAAATTGCCCCATCAGAATATCAAAACCGTTGGTATCTTTGACCCAGGCTTCATTATAGGTATCGCCTTTTTTGGTCGTCGAACAGGAGATGAGCAACGGCGCAATCAAAGCCAGCGCGAGATATTTTTTCATCATTCCGGGTGCGTGTTGTGTTTGTTTTTATGCAAGTTGCCGGAGGCGTGCTCCGGCAATGTCTTTTTATTTTTTATCTTCCGGCGTATAGCCTTCGATATGTACCTCTTTACCTTCGAACAGGAAATTGACCATCTCCTGCTCCAGCAGCTTGCGGTGCTCAGCATTCATCATGTTAAGTTTCTTTTCGTTGATCAACATGGTTTGCTTGTGCTGCCACTGCGCCCAGGCTTCTTTGGAAATCTCGTTGTAGATGCGTTTTCCCAGTTCGCCGGGGTATAGCTGAAAATCCTGACCTTCTGCTTCACGCTGCAGGAAAGTACAAAAAATCGTTCTGCTCATAAATTATCCTCTTATCGACTCACGCGCTAAACCGGCGCGCCAGTGCGTAACTGCTGTAACAAACGCTCCACGGGAGCCGCCAGGCCAACTGACGGCGGTTGCGCTAAGTTATACCAGAGCGCATTGCCTTCATCCATGCAACCGGTGAATGACGACACGGGAAGCCACATAGGCACAATATCTAAATGGAAATGGCTGAAGGTATGACGAAACGCGGTGAGTTGCGTCAGGTGACCGGCGTTGATCTGCCGTTGCGCCAGCCATTGCCGCATACTTTCTTCATCAGCAAACTGCGGGAAGCAGTATAAACCGCCCCACAATCCACTTGGCGGACGCTGCGCCAGAAATACTTCATTTTCGTGCTGTAACAGCAGAAAGTAGCCGGTGCGCTCCGGCAGCGTCTGTTTCGGTTTTTTGCCTGGATAAAGTGACCAGCTATCATTGGCCGCGGCAATGCAGCCGTTTTGTAGCGGGCAGAGCGAACACTTTGGCTTCGAGCGCGTGCAGATCATCGCGCCTAAATCCATCATCGCCTGATTAAACCGCTCCACACCGACGGCGGGCGTCACCTGTTCGCTCAAACTCCACAGTTTATTCTCGACCTCTTTTTTCCCTGGCCAGCCGCTTACAGCATAGCAGCGCGCCAGCACGCGTTTGACGTTACCGTCGAGAATCGGAAAGTGCTTACCCAGAGAAAGTGAGAGGATCGCGCCCGCGGTGGAACGCCCGACGCCCGGTAGTGCGGCGATTTCCTCAAAGGTTTCCGGGAATTTTCCGCCGTGTAAGGTGGCAACTTGCTGTGCCGCTTTATGTAGATTGCGCGCGCGGGCGTAATAGCCAAGCCCGGTCCACAAGTGGAGAACTTCATCCAGCGGCGCATTGGCGAGATCGGTCACCGTCGGGAAGCGCGCCATAAAGCGTTCAAAATAGGGGATAACAGTCGCAACCTGAGTTTGTTGCAACATCACTTCTGAGAGCCATACTTTGTAGGGCGTCTTGTCAATTTGCCAGGGCAGGGTTTTCCGCCCGTATTTATCGTACCAGTCCAGAACCTGGGCTGAAAATTGCGACGCTTGCATGGTCACCAAATTCACAGTTGTTGGGGGCAAGATTGCAGCACAGCGACGACAGGGTGTAAACCGGAACTTTCCGCAGCCGCGGCCTTATCATGCTTGCATCCGGCAACTAACTTTGGATAATGCCCGTTTTCAGAACACTTTCACAAGCGACTAAATCTTTATGAAAAACGACGTCATCTCACCGGAATTTGATGAAAACGGCCGTCCTCTGCGCCGTATCCGTAGTTTTGTACGCCGCCAGGGGCGACTGACCAAAGGCCAGGAACATGCGCTGGAAAACTACTGGCCGGTGATGGGCGTTGAGTTCAGCGAAGATATGCTGGATTTCCCGACGCTGTTTGGCCGTGAAGCGCCGGTGACGCTTGAGATTGGTTTTGGCATGGGTGCTTCGCTGGTGGCAATGGCGAAAGAGCGTCCGGAGCAGGATTTCCTCGGCATTGAAGTGCATTCGCCGGGCGTTGGCGCTTGCCTGGCTTCCGCGCATGAAGAGGGGCTGAGCAATCTGCGCGTGATGTGTCATGACGCGGTCGAAGTGCTGCATAAAATGATTCCTGACAATTCATTGAGCATGGTTCAGCTCTTTTTCCCTGACCCGTGGCACAAAGCACGTCATAATAAACGCCGTATCGTTCAGGTGCCGTTTGCTGAACTGGTAAAAAGCAAACTGCAACTGGGGGGCGTATTCCATATGGCGACCGACTGGGAACCTTATGCGGAACATATGCTCGAAGTGATGTCTTCCATTGACGGTTATAAAAACCTGTCAGAAAGTAACGATTACGTACCGCGCCCGGAATCACGTCCGGTGACGAAATTTGAACAACGTGGTCATCGTCTTGGTCACGGAGTATGGGACTTAATGTTCGAGAGGGTGAAATAATGGCAAAGAACCGTAGCCGTCGTCTGCGTAAAAAAATGCACATCGACGAATTCCAGGAATTAGGATTTTCGGTGGCATGGCGATTCCCGGAAGGTACATCGGAAGAACAGATTGATAAAACCGTTGATGATTTTATTAACGAGGTTGTCGAACCGAACAAGCTGGCTTTTGACGGCAGTGGTTATCTGGCCTGGGAAGGTCTGATCTGCATGCAGGAAATTGGCAAATGCACCGAAGAACATCAGGCGATTGTGCGTAAGTGGCTGGAAGAGCGCAAACTGGATGAGGTACGCACCAGCGAACTTTTCGACGTTTGGTGGGACTAAGAAAGCATACGGGCGATGACAAACGCAAAACTGCCTGATGCGCTACGCTTATCAGGCCTACAATGGGTATGCAATATATTGAGGTTGCACGATTGAGTAGGCCGGATAAGGCATTTACGCCGCATCCGGCATGGACAATGCGCACTTTGTTATCAATCCGGGCCAGCAAATGCTGGCCTGATTTGTTCTTGAGGGAAGATTATGATGCGCAAAATGCTGCTGGCGGCAGCACTTTCAGTAACGGCAATGACTGCTCACGCCGACTACCAGTGCAGCGTCACACCGCGTGACGATGTGATTGTCAGCCCGCAAACCGTACAGGTGAAGGGCGAAAACGGCAATCTGGTGATCACGCCAGACGGCAATGTGATGTACAACGGCAAGCAATATTCTCTGAGTGCCGCCCAGCGCGAGCAGGCGAAGGATTATCAGGCAGAACTGCGCAGCACGTTGCCGTGGATTGATGAAGGGACTAAGAGCCGCGTTGAGAAAGCCCGCGTCGCACTGGATAAAATTATCGTTCAGGAGATGGGTGAAAGCAGTAAAATGCGCAGCCGTCTGACCAAGCTCGATGCGCAGTTGAAAGAACAGATGAATCGCATTATTGAAACGCGCAGCGATGGCCTGACGTTCCACTATAAAGCCATTGATCAGGTTCGCGCCGAAGGCCAGCAACTAGTGAATCAGGCGATGGGTGGAATTTTGCAGGACAGCATTAATGAAATGGGCGCGAAAGCGGTACTGAAAAGCGGCGGTAATCCGTTACAGAATGTGCTGGGAAGCCTGGGTGGTTTGCAATCCTCCATCCAAACCGAGTGGAAAAAGCAGGAAAAAGATTTCCAGCAGTTTGGCAAAGATGTCTGTAGCCGTGTGGTGACCCTGGAAGATAGCCGCAAAGCCCTGGTTGGGAATTTGAAATAATCCTCTATTTTAAGACGGCATAATACTTTTTTATGCCGTTTAATTCTTCGTTTTGTTACCTGCCTCTAACTTTATAGATCTCCAAAATCCATTCACGTTGTAAATTGTTTAACGTCAAATTTCCTATACAAAGCTAAGGGATAATACGTAGCGTTCACGTAACTGGAGGAATGAAATGGAGTTTTTCAGAAAGACGGCACTTGCCGCACTGGTTATGGGTTTTAGTGGTGCAGCATTAGCATTACCGAATATCACCATTTTAGCGACCGGCGGGACGATTGCCGGTGGTGGTGACTCCGCAACCAAATCTAACTACACAGCGGGTAAAGTTGGCGTAGAAAACCTGGTCAATGCGGTGCCGCAATTGAAGGACATTGCGAACGTTAAAGGCGAGCAGGTCGTTAACATCGGCTCCCAGGACATGAATGATAATGTCTGGCTGACACTGGCGAAAAAAATTAATACCGACTGCGATAAAACTGACGGCTTCGTCATTACTCACGGTACAGACACGATGGAAGAAACCGCTTACTTCCTCGATCTGACCGTAAAATGTGATAAGCCAGTAGTGATGGTCGGCGCAATGCGTCCGTCCACCTCCATGAGCGCAGACGGTCCATTCAACCTGTATAACGCGGTAGTGACCGCAGCAGATAAAGCCTCCGCTAACCGTGGCGTGCTGGTAGTGATGAACGACACCGTGCTGGATGGTCGTGACGTGACCAAAACCAACACTACCGATGTAGCGACCTTCAAGTCTGTTAACTTCGGTCCACTGGGTTACATTCACAACGGTAAAATCGACTATCAACGTACTCCGGCGCGTAAGCACACCAGCGATACGCCGTTTGATGTCTCTAAGCTGAATGAACTGCCGAAAGTTGGTATCGTTTATAACTATGCTAACGCATCCGATCTTCCGGCAAAAGCACTGGTAGATGCGGGCTATGACGGCATCGTTAGCGCCGGTGTGGGTAACGGTAACCTGTATAAAACCGTATTCGACACCCTGGCAACCGCGGCGAAAAACGGCACTGCGGTAGTGCGTTCTTCTCGCGTACCGACGGGCGCAACCACTCAGGATGCCGAAGTGGATGATGCGAAATACGGTTTCGTCGCCTCTGGTACGCTGAACCCGCAAAAAGCGCGCGTTCTGCTGCAACTGGCGCTGACGCAAACTAAAGATCCACAGCAGATCCAGCAGATTTTCAATCAGTACTAATCGCCTCGCCCCGGTATCGTGCCGGGGCTTTCTCACTTCAGACTCACGTCCATTGTCAATCATAATTATCATGATGATAATCACATGAATAAATTATTCCACGCGAGACTTTCACTGTGAAAAAACAATGGATTGTAGGTACGGCGTTGTTTGTGTTGATGTCAGGTTATGGCTGGGCCGATGGTGAACCGCCAACTGAAAATGTCTTAAAAGATCAATTCAAAAAGCAATATCACGGCATTCTCAAACTGGATGCCATCAATTTAAAAAACCTTGATGCGAAGGGGAATCAGGCCACCTGGTCTGCGGAAGGTGATGTCTCTTCTAACGATGATCTCTATACCTGGATCGGTCAGTTGGCAGATTATCAACTTCTGGAACAGACCTGGGTGAAAGATAAACCCGTAAAATTCTCAGCGATGTTAACCAGTAAAGGAACGCCCGCGTCTGGCTGGACGGTGAATTTTTACTCTTTTCAGGCAGCAGCCAGCGATAGTGGGCGGTTTGTTGATGATATCAAAACGAATAATAAGTACCTGATTGTGAATAGCGAAGATTTCAATTATCGCTTTAGTCAGCTTGAGTCAGCGCTGAATGTGCAGATGAATTCGATTTCGGGGCTGGAAAAGGAAGTGAAAGAGCTTGATAAGCAAATGGTTGCGGCACAGAAAGCGGCGAATGCTTATTGGGGAAAAGGGGCAGATGGCAAGCAAATGACTCGTGAAGACGCTTTTAAAAAAATACACCAGCAACGGGATGCGTTTAATAAACAGAATGATAGCGAGGTGTTCGCGGCTAAATATGACAAAGAGGTCTATCAACCGGCGATTGCGGCATGTCATAAACAGAGTGAAGAGTGTTATGAAGTGCCGATTCAGCAGAAACGGGATTTTGATATCAACGAGCAGCGGCGACAGACTTTTCTGCAATCACAAAAACTCAGCCGTAAATTGCAGGATGACTGGATAAAGCTTGAAAAAGGGCAATATCCGTTAACGATGAAAGTTTCGGAAATAAACAGTAAAAAAGTCGCGATTTTGATGAAGATTGACGATATCAACCAGGCTAATGAACGCTGGAAAAAAGATACCGAACAACTGCGGCGTAATGGGGTGATTAAGTAATTTTTGCGATGATGCATGGCTTGTAGCCGGATGTGGCGTTTACGCCGCATCCGGCAGAACAAGTTTACTCGGCCAGAAACAGTTCCAGCAGTGAATTTAAAAACAACTTCCCATGTTCCGTTATCTGCCAGTAATCCGCACATTCGGTGAGATAACCCTGAGCGATAGCCTCGTCTAACTGAGAGCGAATCACTTCTTCGCAAAGGCCGGTATACTGGCTAAACTCCACGCGTGGCGCGGCCTCCAGCAAACGGAAGCGATTCATAAAGAACTCGAACGGCTTATCAGCGGCTTCTACATCACGCTGGCTTTCCAGATAACGCCCCTGCATAAAACCACGCGGGTGACGCGTTTTGGTGGTACGCAGAATGCGCCCGTCCGGGAAGGTCACTTTGCCATGCGCGCCGCAGCCGATGCCGAGGTAGTCACCAAATCGCCAGTAGTTGAGATTGTGTTGGCATTGATAACCCGGTTTGGCGTAAGCGGAGGTTTCATATTGCTGATAACCCGCTGCGGTTAATAACTGATGCCCCTGTTCGAAAATATCCCACAGTGCGTCGTCGTCCGGTAGCACCGGTGGCCGCGAACCAAACAACGTATTGGGTTCGATGGTCAACTGATACCAGGAAAGATGCGGCGGATTTAGTTCAATGGCCTGGCGCAGATCGCCAAGCGCCTCTTCCAGTGATTGATCAGGCAACCCGTGCATCAAATCAAGGTTAAAACTACGCAGCCCCAGCCCGCTTGCCAGATTCGCTGCCCGTTTCGCTTCTTGCGGGCCATGAATGCGTCCAAGTCGTTTCAGCTTTTCTTCGCTAAAACTCTGCACACCAATAGAGATGCGGTTCACACCGGCACGCTGATAATCAACAAAGCGATCGGCTTCTACCGTACCAGGGTTCGCTTCCATAGTAATTTCTGCATCCGCTGCCAGCGGCAAACGCGCACGCACGCCGTCCAGCAGCGTTTGCATCGCCGGGCCAGAAAGCAGGCTCGGCGTACCACCGCCAATAAATATTGTCTGCACTTCACGCCCCTGAGCATAAGCCACATCATTGTCCAGATCGTTAAGCAGATGCTGAACATAATCGTCGTGCGGCACTTCCCCTTTCAACGCGTGAGAGTTGAAATCGCAGTACGGGCATTTCTGCACACACCACGGGATGTGAATGTAGAGACTGAGCGGCGGTAACTTAACCATTACGTAGCGCGTCCAGCAGCAGTTTCAACGCCTGACCACGGTGGGAAATGGCACTCTTCTCTTCGCGAGTCAGTTCGGCAGCGGTTTTGCCTTCAGAAGGCACGAAGAAAATCGGATCATAACCAAAGCCACCAGTACCAGCAGGTTCACGGGTAATCACGCCAGTCCAGCAACCGTGGCACACCAGCGGAGTCGGATCTTCCGCATGACGCAGATACACCAGCACGCAGTGGAAACGAGCCTGGCGTTGGTCGTCCGGTACGTCTTTCAGGGTTTCCAGCAGTTTTTGCAGATTCTTTTGATCGGTTGCGTCTTCACCGGAATAACGAGCGGAGTAAATCCCCGGCGCTCCGCCAAGCGCATCAACCGCCAGACCGGAATCGTCGGCAATCGCCGGTAAACCGGTCGCTTTTGCCGCGTGGCGCGCTTTCAGGATCGCGTTTTCGATAAAGGTCAGGCCGGTCTCTTCGGCGGAATCGACGCCAAGTTCCGTTTGGGCCACGATATCAAGACCGAAGTCGCTAAGCAGCGACGCCAGCTCACGCACTTTACCGGCATTGCCGGTTGCGAGGACAACTTTTTGCATAGGATACCTAATTAATTAACGCCGCGATTTCTGGCGGGATTTGTTGCGGATTAATGATTTTAATTTGTTTGTGGCGGCCAAGTTCGCCTTTTTCAATCACCACCTGGCTTTTCGCGACCCGGAACTGCTTACCGAGAAACTTCACCAGATGGTTGTTGGCCTGGCCGTCGACCGGCGGTGCGGTAATGGCGACTTTTACTTCGTCGCCATGTAAACCGACAATAGAATCACGGCTGGCTTTCGGCTGGATATAAAGCCGTAATACCAGACCGTCATCGTTTACTGTTACGGCACTCATAACGCCATCCACAGCCCCGGCAGCAGCATGTTTCCGGTTGCCTGTAATACTTCTGCGACACCCATATTGATGACATACAGCAGCAGTACGAGGATCATTGGTGAGAAATCAATCCCTCCCATTGCCGGTAGCAGGCGGCGAATCGGACGCAGTAGCGGATCGGCAAGCTGGATCAGCACATATTCAATTGGGCTGCGACCCTGACTTACCCAGCTCATTATCGCCATCACCAGCAGTACCCAGAAGATCAGCAGGCCGATAGTTTTCAGCAGAATCAGCAAACCGGCAATCCAGATGATCGGCAGGAAGGTTACGACTTTGAACAGGACGATGGCTTTGATGAAACTCAAAATGTACGCCACCAGCAGTGAGGCGCTGTCAATCGGCCCCATTGCCGGAATAACGCGGCGCAGTGGCCCGATAATCGGCTGCGTCACCTTCACCACAAACTGTGAGAAGGGGTTATAAAAATCACAATGAGCCCACTGCATCCAGATGCGTAATAACAGCACCATGGTATACAGCTCAATGACCGTTGAAAGCAGGAAAGTCAACGTATTCATGGCGTTCCTTTAATTCCTTATTTTTTAGAGTAATCACGTGCACCAAAGATAGCAGTGCCGATGCGAACCATCGTGCTACCTGCCGCAATGGCGGCTTCCATATCATCTGACATCCCCAGAGAGAGGGTGTCGACATGCGGGTAGCGCGTTTTCAGTCCGGCAAATGCTACAGCCATTTGGCGTGCAACTTCAAACTGCCTTACATATTCTGACTCTGGCGCGGGGATCGCCATTAGCCCGCGCAGGCGTAAACGCGGTAGTTCTGCGACCGCTGCTGCCAGCTCGTCCAGCTCTGCCAGTTGAATGCCTGACTTACTGTTTTCATCGCTAATGTTGATTTGAATCAGTACGTTAAGAGGGGGAAGTTCTGCCGGACGCTGATCGTTAAGACGGATGGCGATACGCAAACGGTCGATGGTATGACACCAGTCGAAATGCTCTGCCACCAGGCGGCTTTTATTAGACTGCAACGGGCCAATAAAATGCCACTCTAATCCTGTTACGCCCAGTTCCTGAAAGTGGCGAATTTTATCTACCCCTTCCTGAACATAGTTTTCACCAAATTGACGCTGCCCGGCGTCGATGGCTTCTGCGATGGCGCTCGCAGGTTTTGTTTTACTGACTGCAAGCAGCGTAATTTCTTCTGGAGAACGGCCGCAACGCGTTGCAGCCGTTGAGATTTTGTCCCGAACCTGTGCCAGGTTATGCGCAATATCGTTCATTTTCCGAGGATCTTAGTATGAATATGGAAGAAATTGTGACCCTTAGTGTAAAGCATAACGTCTCGGATCTACACCTGTGCAGCGCCTGGCCAGCACGATGGCGCATTCGAGGGAGAATGGAGGTCGCGCCGTTTGACGCGCCAGACGTCGAAGAGTTGTTGCGGGAGTGGCTGGATGACGATCAACGGGCGATATTGCTTGAGAATGGCCAGCTTGATTTTGCGGTATCGCTGGCTGAAAACCAGCGGCTACGAGGCAGTGCGTTTGCGCAGCGGCAAGGCATTTCTCTGGCGTTACGGTTGTTACCTGCGCATTGCCCGCAGCTCGAACAACTTGGCGCGCCGCCGGTATTGCCGGAATTACTCAATAGCGAGAATGGCCTGATTCTGGTGACGGGAGCGACGGGGAGCGGCAAATCGACCACACTGGCGGCGATGGTTGGTTATCTCAATCAACATGCCGATGCGCATATTCTGACGCTGGAAGATCCTGTTGAATATCTCTATGCCAGCCAGCGATGCTTGATCCAGCAGCGAGAGATTGGTTTGCACTGTATGACGTTTGCATCGGGATTACGTGCGGCATTGCGGGAAGATCCCGATGTGATATTGCTCGGAGAGCTGCGTGATAGCGAGACAATCCGTCTGGCGCTGACGGCGGCAGAAACCGGGCATCTGGTGCTGGCAACCTTACATACGCGCGGTGCAGCGCAGGCGGTCGAGCGGCTGGTAGATTCATTTCCGGCACAGGAAAAAGATCCCGTGCGTAATCAACTGGCCGGTAGTTTGCGGGCGGTGTTGTCACAAAAGCTGGAAGTGGATAAGCAGGAAGGGCGCGTGGCGCTGTTTGAATTGTTGATTAACACGCCAGCGGTGGGGAATTTGATACGCGAAGGGAAAACCCACCAGTTGCCACATGTTATTCAAACCGGGCAGCAGGTGGGGATGTTAACTTTTCAGCAGAGTTATCAGCAGCGGGTGAAAGAAGGGCGCTTGTGAGGCTAAAGCGGCTGATTAGCATCGTAAATATGCCTGATGCGACGCTGACGCGTCTTATCAGACCTACAATCGCTGCCAAATGTAGGCCGGATAAGGCGTTTACGCCGCATCCGGCAAGACGGGCGATGACGCTATCTACAATTTGCCAGGCTTGCAAACCGCCTTAATATCCCTGCTCAAAATAACTTTCGAGAATGATAACCGCAGAGGCAGAGTCGACTTTGCCTTTGTTGAGCGCCCGATAACCGCCCTGTTCAAACAGGTCGGAACGCGCTTCCACGGTGCTAAGACGTTCGTCATGTAGCTTTACTTCAACACCGAAACGACCATGAATACGGTTGGCGAATTTACGCGCCCGGGCGGTTAGCGGTTGTTCGGTGCCGTCCATGTTCAGCGGCAAACCGACGATGATTTCGTCTGGCTGCCACTCTTTCAACAAACGCTCGATAATATTCCAGTCCGGCGTACCGTCCTGCGCTTTAATCGCAGGCAAAGGGCGAGCGGTGCCAGTAATGCGTTGACCAACCGCTACGCCAATGCTTTTGGTGCCGAAGTCGAAAGCAAGTAAAGTCCCGCTCATCAGGCGTGTCCCGCCACATCAGGCATGGTAAGAATATCAACACCAATCAGCCTTGCCGCATCGCGCCAGCGGTCGGCTATCGGTGTTTTGAACAGAATATTCAGATCTGCCGGAGCGGTTAGCCAGGCGTTGTCGAGAATTTCTTGTTCCAGTTGGCCTTTATCCCAGGAGGAGTAACCCAACGCAACCATCACGTCAGAGGGTTGTTTATCGGTGCCGAGCGTTTCCAACACATCACGGGAAGTGGTCATCACCGTGTTGTCTGAAATGCGAATACTGGAAGTAAAATTTGATGGTGGAGTATGCAAAATAAACCCACGATCTTCAGCCAGTGGGCCACCGAGCATAACAGGCTTGTCCAGACGGATTGACTCATCACGCGGCTCCGGCGTGATCTTTAATTTTTCCAGAATCCCTTCAATTTTAAGATTTTCCAGAGGCTTGTTAATGATAATCCCCATTGCACCCTCTGGATTATGTTCGCAAATGTAGACCACCGAACGACGGAAAATCGGATCCTGGAGAGCAGGCATGGCAATAAGAAAGTGATGCTGTAAATTCATTGTCAGAGGTTCTGTTTCCTGGTTCAAAAAAGCAACAGCGCCCAGTATGCGTGGAAAGACGGGCGCTGTCACTCATAGTCTCAACGAGATCCCTCTCGTTAAGCTGGGTTATCGTTGCTGTAAACGTGCTTCGATGGCATCCATTAGCATTCCGGTGATCGAGACCGGAAACTCTGCTTCAATCTCACGAATACAGGTTGGGCTGGTGACGTTAATTTCAGTCAGGCGGTCTCCGATAATATCCAGGCCAACAAAAATTAGCCCTTTTTCTTTCAGCGTCGGCCCTACCTGGCGGGCGATTTTCCAGTCACTTTCAGTTAGCGGACGAGGTTCGCCGCGACCACCGGCAGCCAGATTGCCACGGGTTTCGCCACCCTGCGGAATACGCGCCAGGCAGTACGGTACGGGCTCGCCATCCACCACCAGAACGCGTTTGTCGCCATCTTTAATGGCAGGCAGGTAATTTTGCGCCATACAGTAGCGAGTACCGTGCTCAGTCAGGGTTTCGGCAATCACGCCGAGGTTCGGATCGCCTTCTTTCACGCGGAAAATCGACGCGCCACCCATGCCGTCCAGCGGTTTAAGGATAATGTCGGTGTGCTTTTCCCAGAACGCTTTCAACTGTGCTTTATTACGCGTGACCAGCGTTTCTGGTGTTAAGTCAGAGAACCAGGCGGTAAACAGTTTTTCGTTACAGTCGCGCAGGCTCTGTGGCTTGTTAACGATCAACGTTCCTTTCTCTTCAGCACGTTCCAGAATATAAGTGGCGTAGATAAACTCGGTATCAAACGGCGGATCTTTACGCATCAGGATCACGTCGAGATCGGCCAGTTGCAGATCCTGCTCACCCGTGAACTCGTACCATTTATCGTAGTTCTGTTCGACGCTCAAAGTACGGGTACGAGCGCGAGCCTCACCATTGATCAAATAGAGATCGCCCATCTCCATATAGTGAAGTTCGTAACCACGACGTTGTGCTTCCAGCAACATAGCGAAACTGGAATCTTTCTTGATGTTGATGCTTGCGATGGGGTCCATCACGATGCCGAGCTTGATCATTATTTTTCTCCGTTAGCCCAGATCACCAAAACGTACTTGTAGCGCAGTTATGGCGGTGAGCGCAGTTGTCTCTGTACGCAAAACGCGAGGTCCCAGCAGGATATCAGTAAATTGATAGCGGGCAGTCATGGCAATTTCATCTGCTGATAATCCGCCTTCCGGGCCAATCAGCAGGCGGATGCGTTCGACCGGCAACGGCAGCGTGTTAATGCTGTTACTGGCGCGCGGGTGAAGATTCAGTTTCAGTCCTTCATCTTGCTCTGCACACCAGGCTTCCAGATCCATTGCAGGACGGATCTCCGGCACCCGGTTACGACCACACTGCTCGCAGGCGGCAATCGCAATTTTCTGCCACTGCTGGAGCTTCTTGTTCAGACGTTCGCTATCCAGTTTAACGCCGCAGCGTTCAGAAAAAAGTGGCGTAATGAGGCTTACTCCAAGCTCGATCGATTTCTGGATAGTGAATTCCATTTTTTCACCGCGTGACATTACCTGACCGAGATGAATATGCAGAGGCGATTCACGATCGTCGAGCTGACCTTCCAGCACGTTAACTTCCACGCTTTTTTTGCTGGCGCTGGTAATCTCTGCGTCAAAGACCTGGTTGCTACCGTCAAATAACTGTAACGCCTGACCAGGCCCCATACGCAGTACACGGCCGATATGGTTAGCGGCATCTTCGCAAAGTGCAATGTGCGAGTTGCTGATTAATGGTTCAGGATGATAAATGCGGGGGATACGCATGGTTAAAAATCCGCGTCGTCTCCCCACGCAGTTGCCTGCGTGGGGTAGGGGTTTAACAAAAAGAATCCCGCTAGTGTAGGTTAGCTCTTTTGCGCCTGGCAAGCGCGTTGCACATACGGGTTATGATTGCCTTGCACCTTTGCAATGCGTTCGTCGCGCTCGCACTCCCAATCGGTGACCGGATACATCTTGTTCCAGGCGTTAAACAGTTGCGTTTGCTGGCGTGAGAGTGTCAGGTTGTACTGGTCACGCATATAGAAATAAGTTCTGGCAATGATGCCTCGCGTATGAGCTGGTGGTTCCGCCACTTTTTCTTTGAAATCCACCTTCATGGCGCACTGTCCATACTGACCCTCGCCACCATTCCACTGACTGTACATAAAGTTGCCGCGATCGCCGTTCACTTCGCCTATCGAGGGCTGCAGGTTATGCATATCGCTTTCCATTTTGCGATAAACCGGATCTTTGGCGCAGTTTTTACGTCCGCCGTCTTGCCAGCATTGACGCTGGTGGCCGAACTGCCAGGCGGGAACCACGTGTTCCCACTCCACACGACTGGCGCGATTTTCATTTTTGCGTACCTGATATCCGCATGACTCCAGATCCACAACGCCTTTTTTACCCTGCCAGTTGATTTTACAGCCGCAGTAAAATGTTCCCGGTGCGTCAGCATAGACTTTTACTGCCGCATTTTTCGCCTGGGAAAAACTATTGATGCCTTCGGCCAATACCTGGCCGGAAAATGCTGCGCTCAGTATCACCGCAGCAACAGACAAATAACGGTACATCATTTACTCCGTGTTAAAACGAGCCAGCAACGTAGCGAAAGTTGTTTTACTATGCAATCAGCCAGATCAGGAAAGTTCCTGATAGTTCAGGTGGTTATTTCGCAACCAGTTGTTCGCCGCAATGAACGCAGCGATAGACGGCCTCTCCACGCACCACACGGTTATGGCGGCGCACGGTAAGCTGATGCTCCTGGCATTTACAGCGGTAGGGGAAGGTGTTGCGGCGTACGGATTGTAGCTCAAATTGATGCGTGCGGCGGGCGGGAACACCCAGCACACTTTCCATCATCCATTTCCACTCTTTGCCATGCGGTGCCACGCGACCAAAGTGTTTCCACACCAGTAAATGCGCCAGCTCGTGCGGTACGACTTCTTCTATAAAAGCTTCGCTGTTTTCCATCAACAGCACCGGATTGAGACGAATTTCATAGCTGTCCAGCCAGGCAGTACCGGCGGATGTACCACGCTGGGTGTAAGCGATTTTTGGCTCCGGGTAATTACGCTCCAGCTTCAGGTTGGCCTGGGCGAGTTTTTCCCGCAGACGACGCATAACGGCCTGTTGGATGGCGATAGGGAGACGGGGCGTTTTCATAGCGGCTGAGGATAAAGCGAAGAAAAGATGACTGCAAGAGGTGGCTTCCTCCGCGACGGGAGGAAGCCAGAGACGATTAATCGTGAGCGCCGATTTCGCGCAGTTTACGACCCTTCATCAGATTACGTTCAATGTGTTCCAGCGAAACGTGTTTGGTTTCCGGCACCAGCCACAATGTCAGCAGGATAAACAACACGTTCAGAGCCGCATACACCCAGAAGGTGTTGGCGTTGCCCAGCGTGTTGAGCATAGTCAGGAACGTTGCGCCGACGATCATGTTGGCAATCCAGTTGGTGGCGGTGGAGCAGGTGATGCCAAAATCGCGGCCTTTCAGCGGCTGAATTTCAGAACACAGTACCCAAATCAACGGACCTGCGCTCATGGCAAAACCGACAATAAACATCAGCAGCATGGCAATGGCAAAATACTGCGCCGACGGTGAGTGGATACCGATATGCATCATCGTACCCAGTATGCCCATGCCAGCAGCCATTACCATGAAGCCCAGCGTCAGCGTCGGTTTCCGTCCCCAGCGGTCAACCAGACCAATAGCGATAAAGGTGGCGAGTACGTTGGTCAGACCAACGATCACTGTCCCCCACATTTGCTCGGTAGTATTGGTATAACCCGCCAGTTCGAAGATTTTGGGCGCGTAATACATGATGACGTTCATCCCGGTGAATTGCTGCATCACCTGTAACAGCACGCCAAGGAATACCGCACGACGGAAGTTGCTGTTTTCTTTAAACAGTGCCCAACCGCTCTGTTTGACCTGCAAACTTTCACGGATTTCATCCAGTTCGCGTTTCGCTTCCGCGCTGGTGTCGCGCAGGCGCAGCAGCACGCGTTCGGCATCAACAAAACGGCGTTTGGCGGCAAACCAACGTGGGCTGTCTGGCAGGAAGAAAACACCAATCAGTAGCAGAATTGCCGGGATGATAATCACACCCAGCATCCAGCGCCATGCGCCGGTGTAGCTGAAGGCGGTATCAGAAAGATAAGCGCCGAGAATGCCGATGGTAATCATCAACTGATACATCGAGATCATACTGCCACGAATTTTCTCTGGCGCAATTTCGGAGAGGTATAGTGGCGCGGTATAGGAAGCAACACCCACCGCCAGACCCAGCAGAACGCGAGAAAGAATCAGTACTTCAACGTTTGGCGCTGCGGCTGAGAACAGCGAACCAGCAACAAACAGAATAGCGCCGATCATCAGGCTCTTTTTACGTCCGAGTTTAAAAGAGAGCCAGCCGCTACCCACCGCACCGACTGCCGCACCAAACATCATGGAGCTTACGACCCATTCTTGCGTGTGCGAGGTAATCTGGAATTCATCTGCAATAAACGGCAGTGCGCCAGCAATTACACCGATATCCAGGCCAAAGAGTAATCCCGCCAGAGCGGCAAGGAAGCAGACGAAAAACGTCATTGCCTTGTTTGACCGCCCCTGTTTTTTAGCGTCAGGCATGATGCCCTCCAATATGTTATTTTTTATTGTGAATTAAGATAGGTGAGTACGACGCAAAAAGATGTGAAGCATGTCACATCAGTGTAATCGCTTACACTAACATTTATAGTGGTTATAATTTAAGTGCATGAAAACAATTGAGTTATAACATCATAGATTAAGCGAAGTTATCTGCAATTAAGACTTTGCTGAAAAGAAATGTAACAATCATGAAAACTGAATAATATGATGAAAATATTATAAATACTGGGTTGGTGTGGTTGGTGTAATCGATTTCAGTTGTTGTGATGAACTACGGATAAACGTGTTCAGCAACGGAATGTTGCTATCGTGTGGGCGGCTTTTGCCGGATGCGGCGTGAACGTTTTAGCCAGCCTACATGTAGCAATGGTTGTAGGCCTGGTAAGCGTAGCGCATCGGGCATTTTTTAGAAAAGAAAAAGGCCAGTGCGAGGCTGGCCTTAGAAAGCGGGGATGAAAGATTATTTCAGACCGGCGGCATCGCGCAGTAGCTGCGCTTTGTCGGTTTTTTCCCACGGGAAATGCTCGCGACCAAAGTGACCATATGCAGCGGTATCTTTATAGATTGGGTGCAGCAGATCCAGCATCTTAATCAGACCGTATGGACGCAGGTCGAAGAACTCGCGCACCAGCAGGGTCAGTTGTTCAGTAGGGACTTTCTCAGTACCGAAAGTTTCTACCATGATGGAAGTCGGTTCAGCCACGCCGATCGCGTAGGAAACCTGAATTTCACAACGGTCAGCCAGACCCGCTGCCACGATGTTTTTCGCAACATAGCGTGCTGCGTAAGCTGCGGAACGGTCCACTTTGGATGGATCTTTACCAGAAAACGCGCCGCCACCGTGACGAGCCATGCCGCCGTAGGTATCAACGATAATTTTACGCCCCGTCAGACCGCAGTCACCCATCGGGCCGCCGATAACAAAACGTCCGGTCGGGTTGATGAAGAATTTGGTTGCGGAAGTCAGCCATTCTGCTGGCAGGATCGGCTTAATGATCTCTTCCATTACCGCTTCTTGCAGGGATTTCTGATCGATATCTTCAGAGTGCTGGGTGGAAAGCACTACTGCATCGATGCCAACGATTTTGCCGTCGTCATACTGGAAAGTAACCTGGCTTTTTGCGTCCGGGCGCAGCCACGGCAGAGTGCCGTTTTTACGCACTTCAGCCTGACGTTGTACCAGACGGTGTGCATAGGTGATTGGCGCTGGCATCAGCACATCGGTTTCGTTGGTGGCATAGCCAAACATCAGACCCTGGTCGCCAGCGCCTTGTTCCAGCGGATCAGCACGATCAACGCCCTGGTTAATGTCAGGGGACTGTTTGCCGATAGCGCTCAGAACCGCACAAGAGTTAGCGTCAAAGCCCATGTCGGAATGCACATAGCCAATTTCGCGAACGGTGTTACGGGTGATCTCTTCAATGTCCACCCAGGCGCTGGTGGTGATTTCACCGCCAACTAAAACCATGCCGGTTTTTACGTAGGTTTCGCAAGCAACACGTGCTTTCGGATCCTGTTCGAGGATCGCATCTAAAACGGCATCAGAGATTTGGTCAGCAATTTTGTCAGGATGCCCTTCAGAGACGGACTCGGACGTAAAAAGGTGTTTTGCCATATTTAATATCACCTAAAGAGAATTTAGTTAGCTCAAACTGTTGTGTGGATTTTCTGTGGTAGTGGCTCCTTCCACGACTCTGCAGGTTAAAAACACTGGCAGTCTGAGTGTTAATCAGTATGGATGGATTAACATCTGGATGGCTATTTTAGGTCAAGACGTCATCCGATTTCCACTTTTTTTTGAAGCGTATCTCATTCCGTTAAAAACGTAGCTGGAAATTTTTCCTGACAATGCTGGCATTCTGTGTATTTATCTTTTGCAATTTTCTGCCATTGTGGGGTATAAAACGCGGCGCGCGGCTTAAATAAAAAGCACACGACGTTCCTTTCGTGTTGCCACTTCCAGCCGGGTTGAAATCAGTGTTTTAGCTTGTTGGTTCGTCTTCGCAGGCGGCCGTGGAGGTGATACGAAATAATGAATCGTTGTCTGCTGCTTAATCTGTCGCACCGTTCTGGTGTAGATTCGTTCCCCGCACTCTGCATCTCTGCATTGCATACCTGCCGATGTTATACCCATCTCGGCGCTTCTCAGGATTCAAGAGCTGGCAACAGTTACTGATGACTGAACAAGGGCGCTCTTGTAAATACAAGAGTTTTCTCGTGGTTTCGCCGGACTGTCACACTTACGTTCGGTTATGTGCTTAATAATGTTATGAAAAAGAAACCGGTTGCGCAGTCGGAGCGTCAGCATACGCTGCTGGAAAATCCGTGTGCTTATGGGTTGTTATCGCAGTTTCAGGCTGCGATAGTGGTTAACTGTTTTACACTTAATAAAATAATTTGAGGTTCGCTATGTCTGACGACATGTCTATGAGTTTGCCTTCGTCAGCGGGCGAACACGGTGTACTACGCTCCATGCAGGAGGTTGCAATGAGCTCCCAGGAAGCCAGTAAGATGCTGCGTACTTATAATATTGCCTGGTGGGGCAATAACTACTATGACGTTAACGAGCTGGGTCACATTAGCGTGTGCCCTGACCCGGACGTCCCGGAAGCTCGCGTTGATCTCGCGCAGTTAGTGAAGACCCGCGAAGCGCAGGGCCAGCGCCTGCCTGCACTGTTCTGCTTTCCGCAGATCCTGCAGCACCGTTTGCGTTCTATTAACGCCGCGTTTAAACGTGCGCGGGAATCCTATGGCTATAACGGTGACTACTTCCTCGTTTACCCGATCAAGGTTAACCAGCACCGCCGCGTGATTGAGTCCCTGATTCATTCTGGTGAACCGCTGGGGCTGGAAGCAGGTTCAAAAGCTGAGTTGATGGCGGTGCTGGCGCATGCTGGCATGACCCGCAGCGTCATCGTCTGTAACGGCTATAAAGACCGCGAATATATCCGCCTGGCGCTGATTGGCGAGAAGATGGGCCATAAGGTTTATCTGGTTATCGAGAAGATGTCTGAAATCGCCATTGTGCTGGATGAAGCGGAACGTCTGAACGTGATCCCTCGTCTTGGCGTACGTGCGCGTCTGGCCTCGCAGGGGTCTGGTAAATGGCAGTCTTCCGGTGGTGAAAAATCGAAGTTCGGTCTGGCGGCAACCCAGGTACTGCAACTGGTTGAGACACTGCGTGAAGCCGGACGTCTCGATAGCCTGCAACTGCTGCACTTCCACCTCGGTTCGCAGATGGCGAATATTCGCGATATCGCGACAGGCGTTCGTGAATCTGCGCGCTTCTATGTTGAGCTGCATAAGCTGGGCGTCAACATTCAGTGCTTTGACGTTGGCGGTGGTCTGGGTGTGGATTATGAAGGCACCCGTTCGCAATCCGATTGTTCGGTGAACTACGGCCTCAATGAATACGCTAATAACATTATCTGGGCAATTGGCGATGCCTGTGAAGAGAATGGTCTGCCACATCCGACGGTGATCACCGAATCGGGTCGTGCGGTGACTGCGCATCACACTGTGCTGGTTTCCAATATTATCGGTGTGGAACGTAACGAATACACCGTTCCAACCGCACCAGCAGAGGATGCGCCGCGCGCACTGCAAAGCATGTGGGAAACCTGGCAGGAGATGCACGAACCGGGAACTCGCCGCTCTCTGCGTGAATGGCTGCATGATAGCCAGATGGATCTGCACGATATCCATATTGGTTATTCTTCTGGCACTTACAATCTGCAAGAACGTGCATGGGCAGAACAGCTCTATTTGAGCATGTGTCATGAAGTGCAGAAGCAACTGGATCCGCAAAACCGCGCCCATCGCCCGATTATCGACGAATTACAGGAGCGTATGGCGGACAAAATGTACGTCAACTTCTCGCTATTCCAGTCGATGCCGGATGCATGGGGTATCGACCAGTTGTTCCCGGTTCTGCCGCTGGAAGGGCTGGATCAAGTGCCGGAACGCCGCGCTGTGCTGCTGGATATCACCTGTGACTCTGATGGAGCCATCGACCACTATATCGATGGTGACGGCATTGCTACGACAATGCCAATGCCGGAGTACGATCCGGAGAATCCGCCGATGCTCGGTTTCTTTATGGTCGGTGCCTATCAGGAGATCCTCGGCAACATGCACAATCTGTTTGGTGATACCGAAGCGGTTGACGTGTTCGTCTTCCCTGACGGCAGCGTAGAAGTGGAGCTGTCTGACGAGGGCGATACCGTTGCGGATATGCTGCAATATGTGCAGCTCGATCCAAAAACGTTGTTAACCCAGTTCCGTGACCAGGTGAAGAAAACCGATCTTGATGCCGAACTGCAACAACAGTTCCTTGAAGAGTTCGAGGCAGGTTTGTACGGTTATACCTACCTTGAAGATGAATAATTAAGATTATTCTGCTGGCGGGACGATTTAATTGATTAATTCGGCCCGCTTTTTATTTATATATTCTTAAAAATAATCTGGTTACTTTCCTTCTAATATAATCTCCCTACAATCGCTGCATTAATTAAATGCAGAGGGATCGGTTATGAAAAAATGGAAAGTACGCGTTGCGCTGGTGGGATTGTTCGTACTGCTTGCAGGTTGTTCCAGTAATGCGCAGTATAATAGTAGTGCATCTGGCAATGTCGGCACTGCCTGGGGCGGGGATGTGCACTCAACGGTTCAAGGCGTATCTGCTGAACGCGCCTGGCGCGATCCGGCAGAGATGATCGTTATTAGTTATTCGACTAACATTCCTTCCGGATACGACCGCGTTTATAGCATTCGGATTAACGAACTGGAATATGCTATTCGCGATGCTAATTTTAATTCGCTTCCTATTACTCGGGTATATGATTCATCGAATAATAAACCTCGATATATTGTTCATGCCAGAGTGGGAATGAATTATCAATTATATGTTCGTAACTATAGCCGTAACACTAACTATGAGATCGTTGCCACAGTTGATGGGCTGGATGTTCTGAACGGCAAGCAAGGTTCGCTGAATAACAATGGCTATATTGTGAATGCCGGTGATTCGTTAGCGATTAAAGGTTTCCGTAAAGATAAACATACCGAAGCTGCTTTTCAGTTTGCCAACGTTGCTGATTCCTACGCCGCCAATTCGGCGCAAGGCGATGTACGTAACACAGGGGTGATTGGTTTTGCCGCTTTTGAATTACAAGGCTCAGCGAAAAATGCGCTACCGCCGTGCTCTGGGCAAGCCTTTCCGGCAGACAACAATGGCTATGCGCCACCACCGTGTCGTAAATAGCAACCCCGCTTGATGCTTCACCCATTTAGGGCGATAATTAGCACAAACTTGTGTTTCGCAAATCCAACCCTTCCTCGTCGGGCCTAACGACGCGGAAGGGTTTTTTTATATCGACTTTGTAAAAGGAGTCCATCCATGAGCACCTTAGGTCATCAATACGATAACTCACTGGTTTCCAACGCCTTTGGTTTTTTACGCCTGCCGATGAACTTCCAGCCGTATGACAGCGATGCTGACTGGGTAATTACCGGCGTGCCGTTCGATATGGCTACTTCTGGTCGTGCGGGGGGGCGTCACGGTCCGGCAGCTATTCGCCAGGTTTCGACTAATCTGGCCTGGGAACACAACCGCTTCCCGTGGAATTTCGACATGCGTGAACGTCTGAATGTCGTCGACTGTGGTGATCTGGTATATGCCTTCGGTGATGCCCGTGAAATGAGCGAGAAACTGCAGGCGCACGCTGAGAAGTTGCTGGCTGCCGGTAAGCGTATGCTCTCCTTCGGTGGTGACCACTTTGTTACGCTGCCGCTGCTGCGTGCTCATGCTAAACATTTTGGCAAAATGGCGCTGGTACACTTTGACGCCCACACCGATACCTACGCGAACGGTTGTGAGTTTGACCACGGCACTATGTTTTATACCGCGCCGAAAGAAGGTCTGATTGACCCGAATCATTCCGTGCAAATTGGTATTCGTACTGAGTTCGATAAAGACAACGGCTTTACCGTGCTGGACGCCTGCCAGGTGAACGATCGCAGCGTGGATGACGTTATCGCCCAGGTGAAGCAGATTGTTGGTGATATGCCGGTCTACCTGACTTTTGATATCGATTGCCTGGATCCTGCGTTTGCGCCGGGAACGGGTACGCCGGTAATTGGCGGCCTGACCTCCGATCGCGCCATTAAACTGGTACGCGGCCTGAAAGATCTCAACATCGTTGGGATGGACGTAGTGGAAGTGGCTCCGGCATACGATCAGTCGGAAATCACTGCTCTGGCAGCGGCAACGCTGGCGCTGGAGATGCTGTATATTCAGGCAGCGAAAAAGGGCGAGTAAGCGCCGGATGTGATGCCGTCCGTAGGCCGGATAAGATGCGCCAGCATCGCATCCGGCGATGTGCTCTGGCCATATATGTCAGATGCGGCCTAAACGCCTTATCTGACCTACGTTCGGCACCACCAGGTCTTACTTAACCCCATCAGCGCTCATACGGTCGCGAATATGCTGGGCGCGCTCCGCGGATGCTGGATGGTCGTCAAACATTGAGCTTTGACGGCCTTCTTCCAGCTTCGCCAGTTTTTCAAAGCTGGTGGCAAGGCCTGCCGGACTGATGCCGCGTTGGCGCAGCAAGTCATAGGAGTAATCGTCCGCCTCAGCTTCCTGACGCTGGGAGAATTGCGAATTGACTAATTTCTCGCCCAGATCGCCTAGTTGTGATTGAGATAAACTACCGACAATCCCGCCCGCCGATGCCGCAGCTACTCGCACTGCGTTTGTTCCAAGCGCGACCTGCATCCCTTTCTTCACATGGCCTAACGCCACGTGTCCCATTTCGTGACCGATCACCGCTTCGACTTCGTTATCAGTCATCATATCCATCAGTCCGCTATAAACACGGATGCAGCCGTTGGCCATCGCAAAGGCGTTCACATCCTTTGCCATATACACTTTGTAATTTACCGGTTGACCGTTGATATTGTTGCCCAGCGCGTTGGCAATAGTGGCCAGACGTTTAGCATATTCGCTACTGGCTGGCGCAATCGTCGCCTTACTGTCCATCTCCTGACATGCCTGATCGCTCAGGGCTTTGACCTGCGCATCACTCAGAGTGTAAGCCTGAAAAGCTTCCGCTCCTGATGAGAGCAGCCCACTGGAGTCCATATTCTGGCAACCGGTCAATACCGTTGCCACGCTCATTGCTATCAATAAGGCGCGAATTTTCATGTTTTCTCTTCCGCACAAAGTCAGGATTATTCTAAAAATGCGCCGTTTGCAGGTGAATCGACGCTCAGTCTAAGTATAAGGAAAAGCGCAGCGGACGGGCGAGCAGATTGCGCAACATGCGAGCATGATCCAGAGATTTCTGAACCGGCAAAAGGATGTTCCATGTACATGACGCGTGGCTTGCGGTAAATTGTTGGCAAATTTTCCGGCGTAGCCCAAAACGCGCTGTCGTCAAGTCGTTAAGGGCGTGCCCTTCATCATCCGATCTGGAGTCAAAATGTCCTCACGTAAAGAGCTTGCCAATGCTATTC
Organism: Escherichia sp. KTE159; assembly: GCF_000408805.1. Classification (NCBI taxonomy): domain Bacteria; kingdom Pseudomonadati; phylum Pseudomonadota; class Gammaproteobacteria; order Enterobacterales; family Enterobacteriaceae; genus Escherichia; species Escherichia sp. KTE159. Next base: position 2,798,008 of record NZ_KE137292.1, on the reverse strand, counting down.
GTGCGCTGAGCATGGACGCAGTACAGAAAGCCAAATCCGGTCACCCGGGCGCCCCGATGGGTATGGCTGACATTGCCGAAGTCCTGTGGCGTGATTTCCTGAAACACAACCCGCAGAATCCGTCCTGGGCTGACCGTGACCGCTTCGTGCTGTCCAACGGCCACGGCTCCATGCTGATCTACAGCCTGCTGCACCTCACTGGTTATGATCTGCCAATGGAAGAGCTGAAGAACTTCCGTCAGTTGCACTCCAAAACTCCGGGCCACCCGGAAGTGGGGTACACCGCAGGTGTAGAAACCACCACCGGTCCGTTGGGTCAGGGTATTGCTAACGCAGTCGGTATGGCGATTGCAGAAAAAACGCTGGCGGCGCAGTTTAACCGTCCAGGTCACGACATTGTCGACCACTACACCTACGCCTTCATGGGCGACGGCTGCATGATGGAAGGCATTTCCCACGAGGTTTGCTCTCTGGCGGGTACGCTGAAGCTGGGTAAACTGATTGCGTTCTACGATGACAACGGTATCTCTATCGATGGCCATGTTGAAGGCTGGTTCACCGATGACACTGCAATGCGTTTCGAAGCTTACGGCTGGCACGTAATCCGCGGTATTGACGGTCACGACGCTGCCGCTATTAAACGCGCAGTAGAAGAAGCGCGTGCAGTGACTGACAAACCGTCTCTGCTGATGTGCAAGACTATCATTGGTTTCGGTTCCCCGAACAAAGCCGGTACGCATGACTCCCACGGCGCGCCGCTGGGCGATGCGGAAATTGCACTGACTCGTGAGCAGCTAGGCTGGAAATACGCGCCGTTCGAAATCCCGTCTGAAATCTATGCTCAGTGGGATGCGAAAGAAGCCGGTCAGGCGAAAGAGTCTGCATGGAACGAGAAGTTTGCGGCTTACGCGAAAGCTTACCCGCAAGAAGCGGCTGAATTTACCCGTCGTATGAAAGGTGAAATGCCGTCTGACTTCGACGCGAAAGCGAAAGAGTTCATTGCTAAACTGCAGGCTAATCCGGCTAAAATTGCCAGCCGTAAAGCGTCTCAGAATGCCATCGAAGCATTCGGTCCGCTGTTGCCGGAATTCCTTGGCGGCTCCGCTGACCTGGCTCCGTCTAACCTGACCCTGTGGTCTGGCTCTAAGGCAATCAACGAAGATGCTGCCGGTAACTACATCCATTATGGTGTTCGCGAATTTGGTATGACCGCGATTGCCAACGGTATCTCCCTGCACGGTGGCTTCCTGCCGTACACCTCCACCTTCCTGATGTTCGTGGAATACGCACGTAACGCTGTACGTATGGCTGCACTGATGAAACAGCGTCAGGTGATGGTTTATACCCACGACTCCATCGGTCTGGGCGAAGACGGCCCGACTCACCAGCCGGTTGAGCAGGTTGCTTCTCTGCGCGTGACCCCGAACATGTCTACATGGCGTCCGTGTGACCAGGTTGAATCCGCCGTTGCGTGGAAATATGGCGTTGAGCGTCAGGACGGCCCGACCGCGCTGATCCTCTCCCGTCAGAACCTGGCGCAGCAGGAACGTACGGAAGAGCAACTGGCAAACATCGCGCGCGGTGGTTACGTGCTGAAAGATTGTGCCGGTCAACCGGAACTGATCTTCATCGCCACCGGTTCTGAAGTCGAGCTGGCGGTTGCAGCATACGAAAAACTGACTGCTGAAGGCGTGAAAGCGCGCGTAGTTTCCATGCCGTCTACCGACGTGTTCGACAAACAGGACGCGGCTTACCGTGAATCCGTACTGCCGAAAGCCGTCACCGCACGCGTTGCAGTGGAAGCAGGTATTGCTGACTACTGGTACAAGTATGTTGGCCTGAACGGTGCTATCGTCGGTATGACCACCTTTGGTGAATCTGCTCCGGCAGAGCAACTGTTCGAAGAGTTCGGCTTCACCGTTGAAAACGTGGTAGCGAAAGCGAAAGAACTGCTGTAATTAACACTATGGTGTGTGAAGAGCCGCAAATGCGGCTCTTTTTTATTTGGTTGAGATAAACGGAACGGTACTGCCAGGGATCATGGTATCGGGCAGTTTTCCGTCCCAGCGTTCGGCAGTGGTAAGGGCAACAAGCCCTGGGTTATCTCGCAGAGCTTCACCGCGCAGGCGGATAGCTTCTGCTTCAGCCCCACTTTTTAAACGAATAGTTTCTGCTTCTGCCGCGCCTCTTACGCGAATCGTCTCTGCTTCTGCTTTGGCTGCCGCCAGTTTACTGTCTGCTTCTGCCTGCGCCTGAGTTACCGCAATTTGTGCCTGGATTTTCTCTGTTTCCAGATTTTGTTTCCGTGTGGCAATGGCGACTTCCGCTTTCATACGATCTTCAATTGATTTTTCATAAGCGTCCGAAAAATCAATATTTTCAATCTGGACCCCGTCAATCACCACCGGACCAACAACGGCTTTGCGCATTGCATTTTGCAGATCCTGAACCAGTTTCGTGCGATCCTGTACAGCGCTGATGGCCGTATATTGACCGAAAACGTTCTCCAGTTGGGTTGGCAACTGGCGAACAATCAGGCGATCTTTTAATGCTTCAATGGTGTTGTAGGTGGTATAAACCGCGCCTGCTTCCGAAGGCTTAATATGGAAACTGACTGACACAGTCATTTGTGCGGGTTGCTGGTCGCGGCTGTATGCCTGTAATCCCTGATAGACAACAGCCTGATTACGCGTGGAAATTTTCTCTACGCTTTCCATAAACGGGATCTTAAAACCCAGCCCCGGATCGGCAACTTTTACTATTTTTCCATAGCGCAACAAAATACCACGTTCACCTTCATTCACGGTGTAATACGACAGAAATGGCAGCACAATAACGGCAAGCACGCCAATGGCGATGGCAAGCGATTTTTGTGGGCGGAATGAGGTTATTGAAACAGGTGCTTTCATGTGAGTCTTCCTTGAGTAAAGTGTGGAAATATGTCACATGAGGTGAGAAGAAAACAGCCAACAGTCGAGAATTCAGAATCTATAAAGGGGGAATGGCGGAAAACCAACGAATGAAATAAGTATGTTTTCGAACATTCAATAAACAAATGGTGATATGCATCACGAATGTAATAACGTATAAAATATCTATTGTGTGACATACACAGCAAATATATAGTTGACTTGCGTAAAATTATTTTTATGTCATTGTTATTTAATACTTTGCTATTTTAGCTCGTGGAGTTTGTGCTCTCACGTGCACAATTGCTTTCATTAAGTCGCACGAGTATTTTATTTTTACCGCCGGACAGCACCCTAAAAATAAAATAAGGATAATTTATGCGGCTTATTGATTATTTCCCGGAATCATCAATCTCAGTTATATCTTCAGCAAAAGACTGGCAGGATGTTATCGATTTTTCGATGGCGTCATTGTTAGCAAAAAATTATATCAACGAGAATTACATTCAGTCTATTAAAGACTCAACTACCCGCAACGGGCCTTATTATATTCTCGCGCCGGGCGTAGCAATGCCCCATGCACGACCGGAATGTGGGGCGCTTAAAACCGGGATGTCACTGACATTACTCGAACAGCCAGTTTGTTTCCCCGGAAGTGATGAACCGATCAAATTACTCATCGGGCTTTCTGCTGCCGATGCTGATTCGCACATTGGTGCTATTCAGGCGTTAAGTGAATTACTGTGCGAAGAAGAAATACTCGAACAACTATTAACAGCAACATCAAAAAAACAATTAGCGGACATTATCAGCCGCGGATAATTACTCTCTCCTCTACAGGATAACATTATGGAAAACAAGTCTGCTCGTGCAAAGGTCCAGGCTTTTGGTGGCTTTTTGACTGCAATGGTCATCCCCAATATCGGTGCTTTCATTGCCTGGGGTTTTATTACTGCTTTATTTATTCCTACGGGTTGGATGCCTAACGAACACTTCGCCAAAATTGTTGGCCCCATGATTACCTATTTATTGCCCGTGATGATTGGTTCTACCGGTGGTCATCTGGTCGGCGGTAAACGCGGTGCGGTCATGGGGGGAATAGGGACGATTGGTGTGATCGTCGGTGCGGATATTCCGATGTTTCTCGGTTCGATGATCATGGGGCCGTTAGGTGGTCTGGTCATAAAATATGTCGATAAAGCACTGGAAAAACGCATACCTGCTGGTTTTGAGATGGTTATCAATAACTTCTCATTAGGTATTGCCGGGATGATCCTCTGCCTGTTGGGCTTTGAAGTCATCGGTCCGGCAGTGTTAATTGCTAATACTTTCGTCAAAGAGTGTATTGAGGCGCTGGTACATGCGGGTTATCTACCTCTGCTGTCAGTCATCAATGAACCGGCAAAAGTGCTTTTCCTTAATAATGCGATCGATCAGGGCGTCTATTACCCGTTGGGAATGCAGCAGGCATCGGTTAACGGTAAATCTATCTTCTTTATGGTGGCGTCCAATCCTGGGCCGGGTTTAGGCTTGCTGCTGGCATTCACTCTGTTTGGTAAAGGGATGAGCAAACGCTCTGCGCCTGGTGCGATGATTATTCACTTCCTCGGTGGCATCCACGAGCTGTATTTTCCGTATGTATTGATGAAGCCGTTGACCATTATCGCCATGATTGCAGGCGGTATGTCTGGCACCTGGATGTTCAATTTGCTGGATGGCGGCCTGGTGGCAGGTCCTAGCCCGGGTTCTATTTTTGCTTATCTGGCACTGACGCCGAAAGGCTCGTTCCTGGCGACAATTGCCGGTGTTACGGTCGGTACTCTGGTGTCCTTTGTCATCACATCCCTGATACTGAAGATGGAAAAAACGGTGGAAACGGAGAGCGAAGATGAGTTCACCGAGTCAGCCAATGCGGTAAAAACTATGAAGCAGGAAGGTGCATTTTCATTAAGTCGTGTGAAACGTATTGCCTTTGTTTGTGATGCGGGAATGGGCTCCAGCGCAATGGGGGCAACCACCTTCCGCAAACGTCTGGAAAAAGCCGGACTGACCATTGAAGTAAAACATTACGCCATAGAAAACGTGCCTTCGGATGCTGATATCGTCGTCACTCACGCCAGTCTGGAAGGACGAGTGAAACGTGTGACGGATAAACCGCTGATATTGATTAATAACTACATTGGCGATCCAAAACTCGACACTTTATTTAATCAATTAACCGCCGAACATAAAAACTGATTGCAGAGGTAAAAATGAAAACCAAAGTTGCTGCTATTTATGGCAAGCGGGATATCCGTCTGCGTGAATTTGAGTTACCCGAAATTACTGATAATGAACTGCTGGTCAGTGTAATTTCTGATAGTGTTTGTTTATCCACCTGGAAAGCGGCGTTGCTTGGTAGCGAACATAAACGGGTGCCGGACGATTTAGAAAATCACCCGGCGATCACCGGGCATGAATGTGCCGGAGTCATTGTTGAAGTGGGTAAAAATCTTACCGATAAATATAAAAAAGGTCAGCGATTTGTTTTACAGCCTGCGATGGGGTTACCCAGCGGATATTCTGCGGGATACAGCTACGAATATTTTGGTGGTAATGCCACCTATATGATTATTCCTGAAATCGCGATTAATTTAGGCTGCGTATTACCGTATCACGGCTCTTATTTTGCTGCGGCGTCGCTGGCGGAGCCGATGTGCTGCATTATTGGCGCTTATCATGCTAATTATCACACTACGCAATATGTTTATGAGCATCGAATGGGCGTCAAATCTGGCGGCAATATTGCGCTACTGGCGTGTGCTGGCCCGATGGGAATTGGCGCTATCGATTACGCCATTAACGGCGGCATTCAACCATCACGGGTGGTAGTGGTCGACATCGATGAAAAACGGCTGGCACAAGTACAGAAGCTGCTGCCGGTGGAGATGGCGGCCAGCAAAGGGATTGAGCTGGTATACGTGAATACCAAAGGGATGAGCGATCCGGTACAGATGCTGCGGTCGCTGACAGGAGATGTCGGGTTCGATGATGTTTTTGTCTATGCGGCGGTGCCTTCGGTCGTTGAGATGGCTGATGAATTGCTGGCGGAAGATGGTTGTCTGAACTTCTTTGCCGGGCCAACGGATAAAAACTTCAAAGTGCCGTTTAACTTTTACAACGTGCATTACAACAGCACTCACGTCGTTGGGACGTCCGGTGGTTCTACGGATGATATGAAAGAGGCGATTGCCCTTAGCGCCACGGGGCAGTTGCAGCCGTCGTTTATGGTGACCCATATCGGTGGCCTGGATGCGGTGCCAGAAACCGTACTCAATTTGCCGGATATTCCCGGCGGTAAAAAACTCATTTATAACGGCGTCACCATGCCGCTGACCGCCATTGCCGATTTTGCCGAAAAAGGGAAAACAGATCCGCTGTTTAAAGAGTTGGCGCGACGGGTTGAGGAAACGCACGGCATCTGGAATGAACAGGCCGAGAAATATCTGCTGGCACAATTTGGCGTTGATATCGGGGAGGCCGCGCAATGATGTCCCTTGCGTGGCCATTATTTCGCGTTACGGAACAGGCCGCGTTGGCTGCCTGGCCGCAAACCGGATGTGGCGACAAAAATAAAATTGATGGCCTGGCGGTTACCGCGATGCGTCAGGCATTAAACGACGTCGCTTTTCGTGGGAGAGTGGTTATCGGTGAGGGGGAAATTGACCATGCGCCGATGCTGTGGATTGGCGAAGAGGTTGGCAAAGGTGATGGGCCAGAAGTCGATATCGCGGTTGATCCGATTGAAGGCACCCGGATGGTGGCGATGGGGCAGAGTAATGCCCTGGCAGTAATGGCCTTCGCCCCACGAGATAGCCTGTTACACGCGCCCGATATGTATATGAAAAAACTGGTCGTTAACCGACTGGCTGCAGGAGTGATTAATCTGTCTTTGCCCCTGACGGATAACTTGCGCAATGTGGCAAAAGCATTGGGCAAACCATTGGATCGATTACGCATGGTTACGCTGGATAAACCCCGTCTTCATGCCGCGATTGAAGAAGCGACGCAACTGGGCGTGAAAGTATTCGCCCTGCCGGATGGCGATGTTGCTGCCAGTGTGCTGACTTGCTGGCAGGATAATCCTTACGACGTGATGTACACCATCGGTGGTGCGCCAGAAGGCGTTATTTCTGCCTGTGCAGTCAAAGCGTTAGGTGGAGATATGCAGGCAGAGCTTATTGATTTTTGTCAGGCCAAAGGTGATTACACGGAAAATCGGCAGATTGCACAACAGGAGCGCCAGCGTTGCAAGGAAATGGGGGTTGAGGTCAACCGTGTGTACTCGCTCGACGAACTGGTGAGAGATAAAAATATCCTCTTTAGCGCCACGGGTGTGACGGGCGGAGAGTTGGTGAACGGTATACAACAGACGGCGAATGGGGTGCGGACGCAGACATTACTGATCGGTGGCGCAGACCAAACGTGTAATATAATAGACTCCCTGCATTGATGGTGATCTATCGGAAGACGAATGGCGACGCTGACAGAAGATGATGTGCTTGAGCAACTGGATGCACAGGACAATTTATTGTCATTTATGAAAACTGCGCATGCCATTTTGCTCCAGGGGATACGCCAGTTTCTGCCGTCGCTGTTTGTCGATAACGATGAAGAGATCGTGGAATATGCAGTGAAGCCGTTGCTCGCCCAAAGCGGCCCGCTTGACGATATTGATGTTGCGCTGCGTTTGATTTATGCGCTGGGGAAAATGGATAAATGGCTGTACGCCGATATTACGCACTTTTCTCAATTCTGGCATTACCTGAACGAGCAGAATGAAACGCCCGGATTTGTCGATGACATTACCTGGGATTTTATCAGCAACGTTAATAGCATAACCCGTAATACTTCCCTCTATGATGCGTTGAAAGCGATGAAGTTCGCTGATTTCGCGGTCTGGTCAGAGGCGCGTTTTAGCGGAATGGTCAAAACGGCGCTGACGCTGGCAGTAACGACAACTTTAAAGGAATTAACGCCGTGAAAATCGAACTGACGGTGAATGGACTAAAGGTACAGGCGCAGTACTCTGATGATGAAATTGAAAATGTACATAAACCGCTACTGCGTATGCTGGCGGCCTTACAGGCGGTAAACCCGCAGCGGCGTACGGTGGTATTTCTGAGTGCTCCACCAGGGACGGGTAAATCTACCTTAACTACCTTCTGGGAATATCTCGCACAACAAGATCCCGAATTACCCGCTATTCAGACGCTCCCGATGGATGGTTTTCACCATTACAACATCTGGCTGGATGAGCATCAGCTTCGCCCTTATAAAGGCGCGCCGCAAACGTTTGACGTGGCGAAACTGGCGGAAAATCTGCGTCAGGCCGTGCAAGGCGACTGTACGTGGCCGCAGTATGATCGACAAAAACATGATCCGGTAGAAGATGCGTTGCACGTTACCGCGCCGCTGGTCATCGTCGAAGGAAACTGGCTATTGCTGGATGACGAGCAGTGGCGCACGTTAGCGCAATTTTGTGATTTCTCGATATTTATCAACGCGCCCGCATCTGTGTTACGGGAACGACTGGTGGGGCGCAAGTTGGCGGGGGGATTATCGCAGGCAGATGCTGAAGCTTTTTATGAACGTACCGACGGGCCGAATGTTCGTCGGGTGCTGGAACAGAGTCGACCTGCAAATTTGACCTTAATGATGACGCCTAACGGTGAATACTGTCTGGTAGATTGACCTCCCTCACTACACCACCTTCCAGTCGCATGACGCGAGAAAAATGACGCCGGGTAAATGCGGCGTCATGACTGATTGCCACCACACTCGTGCCACGAAGGCGGCACTTTTCCAGCCAACTTTCAAATACTGCCAGCCATTGGGCATCAAAATCCCGGCTCGGTTCGTCAAGTAATATCAGCGGCGGGGCGAGAGCTTCCAGGCAGGCGACGGCCACCATCCGTCGCTGGGCGCTATGCAGATCTAACGGATGAGCGCTGGCAACATCTGTTAACTGACAGCATTGCAGGACAGCGTCGGTGCGTTGAGCAATTTCATCAGTTGGGCATTTTTGCAGTTTCAAACCAAATGCGATCTCTTCCGCGACGGTACTGTGAAATAACTGGTTTTCCGCTTCCTGAAACAGCACACCAATGTTTGTCGCGCGTTGGCGGTTCTTGAGTGTATGTAGCGCCAGATGTTGCAACATTACCGTGCCGGACGAAGGGGGTAGAAGACCCGCCATGATACGCAACAGGGTCGATTTTCCCGCGCCATTGTTGCCGGTCAGCGCCAGCCATTCACCTTTTTTGAGTTGTAGAGAAATGTTGCAAAGACAATCCGTTGCTGCGTCAGGCCAGCGATAAGTAACCTGATTTAACGTTAACATAATGGCTGGAGTGCTCCGTTTTGCAGTTGCCACGCTTGCTGGCAGTAGTTCAGGAAAGGTGTTTGATGGCGTTCAAAAAGAATAATCAGCGAATCACGTTTCAACGCCCAGTGTTGTAAGCGCTGCAACAGCATTTCGCTGGCCTGCGACGTCAGTCGGCTAAAGGCTTCGTCGAGAATTAAAATCTTAGGTTGCATCGCGATAGCACAAGCGATGACCACGCGTTGGGTTTCCCCGCCGGAGAGTGTTGCCGGATGGCGATGACGCAACGGCTGGCACCCGGTCAGAGTCAGAGCGGCATCAATACGCGCCATAATCTCTGCTTCAGCAAGACACAGATTTTCTGGCCCAAATGCGACTTCTTCTTCCACGTTGAAGGTACAGCCAGAAAGCTGCAAGTAGGGGGATTGCTGGACGAGTTGAATGGTCGCAGATTGTTCGTTGAGTGAGCGTTGCCCAATGGGCGTATCGAGGAGCATTCCCGTACCTGCTATGTCACCCGGCAAGAAGTCGGGATACCAACCCGCCATCAGTTGCGCCAGCGTGCTTTTGCCACTGCCGTTGTCCCCAAAGATGGCGATCATCCCCGGTTCGTCATAGTAAAAGTCATAACAGAACGGAGGAATTGTTGAGTGTGTCGGGCAATAGCGAAACTGTTCTAACGTAACCATATCCACGCTCCGAATTCTGCCAGCATCAGCAAGATCATGGTGTAACGCGCCACTTTTTCCAGGTTACTGTCAGGTGGTGCCCACAGCGCAGTGCGCCGGTTGTGGAGTTGAAATGCCCGCATATCCAGCGCCGCGCCGCGGATCGCCAGATCGTTAAGCGCATTATGAGTTAGCGGAATAATTAACGCGGGCATCGCACGTAAACGTTGATACCAGCCTTCATCCAGCGGCACGCCGCGAGCGCGTTGTGCTTCATAAATAATCGCTAATTGTCGTTTTAACTGCTCAACGACCAATAACGGCCCGGCAAACAGATAAGCGACGCCCGGCGGCAGGCGAGAAGCAAACAAAGCGCGGATAAAACCTTGCACGGGGACGAATTGCATCCACAACTGTGAAGTTGAAACAATAGCCAGAATACGCAACCAGAGCGTAATGGCATGTGCCCACCGTTCTGGAGAGCGTGGCGCGTCACTTATCCATTCTGTCAGCCAGCCACCGTGCACCAGCCACAGACCGACGCCCAGCGAAAACATCAGCCAGGTGACATATTTTGCCCGCCGCCGCGTGGCCTTTAGCGCGATAAGGCAGAAAAAGGTCGCCGCGCTATAGATCGGCAAAATGGTCTGCGCGGGCAGGATAAGCGTGGTGCAGGCAGCCAGCGCCCACAACGTTAATGAGGTAAACGGATGCATTTAGCGCACGGCGGCCATCATTGGAAAATGGCGTGTGGTGCGAATCGGTAGTTGTCGCAGTAAAAGCCAGACAATCACCGCCGTGAGAATTTTATCGACCAGGTTAGCGCCTATCACCGTAATCGCCACTGATTCCACCAGGTTTTGCCCCATTGAATGTATCCAAGCGACGAACAAATCCGCTCCGCTACCGGTTACTCCGCCAAACAAGGCTGTACGCAGCGGCACGGCAACAATTGTCACCGCAAGAGTAATAATCACCCCGCTGACAATGACTTTCGGCAGAGTACGGAACCAACCCGCTCGCGCCAGCCAACCCGCGACCAGACCGATGACCATCGCCACGGGGGCAAAAGCGGCGGCGATCGGGTCAGTCAGTAACCCCCAGAGTAAATTGGTCAGTAAGCCGGTCAGCATACCGATCACTGGACCAAGCAGTACCGCGCTAATAAGCGTGCCGATGGAGTCGAGAAAAATAGGCAATTTGACTATGCTGGCCAGTTGACCGCCGATCATATTGATGGCGATAGAGATAACGATCAGCACCAAAGCCTGACTGGAAAAGTGGCGACGCGCCATAAGAAAACCTCTCTAAAGGGTGTTATTTAACAGGGGAAATATACAACTCGTCGTAACCAGAAAGCGCGCAAGGCTGGCGACTGAATGCCCGTTCTTCCAGGCTACCGATCACCAGTTCAAGGGTGGTGCGCACGGTACAGCCAGGCATCATATGACCGCCGAGCATTGCGCCGTGTGGGTCTGAAATGCAGAGATGAAGATGTTCACCTGTCTGTTCCAGTGTGCCGTTCAGTGCGATTACTTCAAACTTACCGCGAAGATGAGTGGTGTTTTCTTGCCCGGCATAGCGTAAGGCGACGTCAGTCAGACTGCCGGTACAACCCGCAATCCACGCGGCGTGAAGTTGTTGCTGTCGCGCGAAGGTGCGTAATTGAGAGAAAACTTCCTGATCGGGAAGCAGGCGCAGCGCGTAAAAGCGCGCAGTTGAAGAATAAAGGTGGGGCAATGTCATCATTGAAGTACTCCGAAACTCGGACGTATTGCGGATGATATCGACGCGACATCAGTCATATTCTGATATAAATCAGGGTTTATGACGGCACAGCGAAAAGATTTTGCTACGCTTATTCGTGATTCTGCAAAGTGGAATAATTCCTGGCATACCATGGCCAAAAACGTGACGTAAGTCAGATAATTGTCTTCTTTGACTGGACAATCATTCCTTTTATTCCGCGTTTCGCTTATCCTAGCTGAAGCGTTTCAGTCGATTAAATGTTCGACAATTAACCAATCAGTCGCAATTTGCGACAGGTAAGGTTTTCCCGAACGATTTGCTGGACTACTCTGTCTGGCAAATTTGCTTTGAGAAAGCCTTGCAGGAGACCTATGACCGTACGCGTAGCGATAAATGGCTTCGGTCGCATCGGGCGTAATGTGGTTCGTGCTGTGTATGAATCCGGACGCCGGGCGGAAATCACCGTGGTGGCAATCAACGAACTGGCGGATGCTGCGGGCATGGCGCATTTGTTGAAATATGACACCAGTCATGGCCGTTTTGCATGGGAAGTGCGTCAGGAACGCGATCAACTTTTTGTTGGTGATGACGCCATCCGCGTATTGCATGAACGTTCACTGCAATCGCTCCCCTGGCGTGAACTTGGCGTCGATGTGGTGCTCGATTGCACCGGCGTGTATGGCACCCGCGAGCATGGCGAAGCGCATATTGCCGCCGGGGCCCAAAAAGTGCTCTTTTCACATCCTGGCAGCAACGATCTCGACGCAACTATTGTTTATGGCGTCAATCAGGATCAACTTCGCGCGGAACATCGCATTGTTTCTAACGCTTCCTGTACCACGAATTGCATAATTCCCGTCATCAAATTGTTAGATGATGCGTACGGCATTGAGTCCGGCACTGTGACCACAATTCACTCCGCCATGCACGATCAGCAGGTTATTGATGCGTACCATCCCGACCTGCGCCGCACTCGGGCCGCCAGTCAGTCGATCATCCCGGTCGATACTAAACTGGCCGCCGGTATCACGCGTTTTTTCCCGCAGTTTAACGATCGCTTTGAAGCGATTGCGGTACGTGTGCCAACCATTAATGTGACGGCAATCGACCTGAGCGTGACGGTGAAGAAACCTGTAAAAGCCAATGAAGTCAACCAGTTGTTGCAAAAGGCAGCACAAGGTGCATTTCATGGTATAGTTGACTATACGGAATTGCCGTTGGTCTCTGTAGATTTTAACCACGACCCGCACAGTGCCATTGTCGATGGCACCCAAACCCGGGTCAGTGGCGCACACCTGATCAAAACGTTGGTCTGGTGCGATAACGAATGGGGCTTTGCTAACCGAATGATCGACACGACGTTAGCAATGGCCGCTGTTGCTTTCAGGTAAGACGCAAGCAGCGTCTGCAAAACTTTTAGAATCAACGAGAGGATTCACCATGTCTGTAATTAAGATGACCGATCTGGATCTTGCTGGGAAACGTGTATTTATCCGTGCGGATCTGAACGTACCAGTAAAAGACGGGAAAGTAACCAGCGACGCACGTATCCGTGCTTCTCTGCCGACCATTGAACTGGCCCTGAAACAAGGCGCGAAAGTGATGGTAACTTCCCACCTGGGTCGTCCTACCGAAGGCGAGTACAACGAAGAATTCTCTCTGCTGCCGGTTGTTAACTACCTGAAAGATAAACTGTCTAACCCGGTTCGTCTGGTTAAAGATTACCTCGACGGCGTTGACGTTGCTGAAGGTGAACTGGTTGTTCTGGAAAACGTTCGCTTCAACAAAGGCGAGAAGAAAGACGACGAAACCCTGTCCAAAAAATATGCTGCACTGTGTGACGTATTCGTAATGGACGCATTCGGTACTGCTCACCGCGCGCAGGCTTCTACTCATGGTATCGGTAAATTTGCTGACGTTGCGTGCGCAGGCCCGCTGCTGGCGGCTGAACTTGACGCGCTGGGTAAAGCACTGAAAGAACCTGCTCGTCCGATGGTGGCTATCGTTGGTGGTTCTAAAGTTTCTACCAAACTGACCGTTCTGGATTCCCTGTCTAAAATCGCTGACCAGTTGATCGTTGGTGGTGGTATCGCAAACACCTTTATCGCGGCACAAGGCCACGATGTAGGTAAATCTCTGTACGAAGCAGACCTGGTTGACGAAGCAAAACGTCTGCTGACCACCTGCAACATCCCGGTTCCGTCTGATGTTCGCGTAGCAACTGAGTTCTCTGAAACTGCTCCGGCTACCCTGAAATCTGTTAACGACGTGAAAGCTGACGAGCAGATCCTGGATATCGGTGATGCTTCCGCACAGGAACTGGCTGAAATCCTGAAGAATGCGAAAACTATTCTGTGGAACGGCCCGGTTGGCGTGTTCGAATTCCCGAACTTCCGCAAAGGTACTGAAATCGTGGCTAACGCTATCGCAGATAGCGAAGCGTTCTCCATCGCTGGCGGCGGCGACACTCTGGCAGCAATCGACCTGTTCGGCATTGCTGACAAAATCTCCTACATCTCCACTGGTGGCGGCGCATTCCTTGAATTCGTAGAAGGTAAAGTACTGCCTGCAGTAGCGATGCTCGAAGAGCGCGCTAAGAAGTAAAAAATCACAGGGCAGGGAAACCTGCCCTTGTTTCAGCGCGCTCATGTAGCACGCACTTTTTCTCAAGCCCGACGATACAGGACAAAGAAACATGTCTAAGATTTTTGATTTCGTAAAACCTGGCGTAATCACTGGTGATGACGTACAGAAAGTTTTCCAGGTAGCAAAAGAAAATAACTTCGCACTGCCAGCAGTAAACTGCGTCGGTACTGACTCCATCAACGCCGTACTGGAAACCGCTGCTAAAGTTAAAGCGCCGGTTATCGTTCAGTTCTCCAACGGCGGTGCTTCCTTTATCGCTGGTAAAGGCGTGAAATCTGATGTTCCGCAGGGGGCTGCAATCCTGGGCGCTATCTCTGGTGCGCATCACGTACACCAGATGGCTGAACACTACGGTGTTCCTGTAATCCTGCACACTGACCACTGCGCGAAGAAACTGCTGCCGTGGATCGACGGTCTGCTGGACGCAGGTGAAAAACACTTCGCAGCTACCGGTAAGCCGCTGTTCTCTTCTCACATGATCGACCTGTCTGAAGAATCTCTGCAAGAGAACATCGAAATCTGCTCTAAATACCTGGAGCGCATGTCCAAAATCGGTATGACTCTGGAAATCGAACTGGGTTGCACTGGTGGTGAAGAAGACGGTGTGGACAACAGCCACATGGACGCTTCTGCACTGTACACCCAGCCGGAAGACGTTGATTACGCATACACCGAGCTGAGCAAAATCAGCCCGCGTTTCACCATTGCGGCTTCCTTCGGTAACGTACACGGCGTTTACAAGCCGGGTAACGTGGTTCTGACCCCGACTATCCTGCGTGATTCTCAGGAATATGTTTCTAAGAAACACAACCTGCCGCACAACAGCCTGAACTTCGTATTCCACGGCGGTTCCGGTTCTACTGCTCAGGAAATCAAAGACTCCGTAAGCTACGGCGTAGTGAAAATGAACATCGATACCGATACCCAATGGGCAACCTGGGAAGGTGTTCTGAACTACTACAAAGAAAACGAAGCTTACCTGCAGGGTCAATTGGGCAACCCGAAAGGCGAAGATCAGCCGAACAAGAAATACTACGATCCGCGCGTATGGCTGCGTGCTGGTCAGACTTCGATGATCGCTCGTCTGGAAAAAGCATTCCAGGAACTGAACGCAATCGACGTTCTGTAAGATATTCCTTTCTGCTTATCTCAAGGCCCGCTCTGCGGGTCTTTTTTTCGCCAAAAGCAAAATTGCCTGATGCGCTACGCTTATCAGGCCTACACGTATCCTGCAATATATTGAATTTGCAGGTTTTTGTTGGCCGGATAAGGCGTTCACGCCGTATCCGGCATGACAAAGCGCACATTGTCATATGTCTGAGCCCCGCTCTGCGGGTCTTTTTTTCGCCAAAAGCAAAATTGCCTGATGCGCTACGCTTATCAGGCCTACACGTATCCTGCAATATATTGAATTTGCAGGTTTTTGTTGGCCGGATAAGGCGTTCACGCCGTATCCGGCATGACAAAGCGCACATTGTCATATGTCTGAGCCCCGCTCTGCGGGTCTTTTTTTCGCCAAAAGCAAAATTGCCTGATGCGCTACGCTTATCAGGCCTACACGTATCCTGCAATATATTGAATTTGCAGGTTTTTGTTGGCCGGATAAGGCGTTCACGCCGCATCCGGCATGACAAAGCGCACATTGTCATATGTCTGAGCCCCACTCTGCGGGGCTTTTTTTCGCCAAAAGCAAGGTGATGTACTTAAGAAATTTGTGATCTATTTGGCAAAATTATACTTTATTGTTTACCCTTGTCAGACTGCCCGTCATAAGGCGGCGGAGTGTATTTCTCCATTTTGAGTCAGTTGAAAAGGAATATTGAATGGAAGATTTGAATGTTGTCGATAGCATACACGGTGCAGGTTCCTGGTTGGTGAATAATCAGGCGCTGTTGCTGAGTTATGCTGTAAACATCGTGGCGGCTCTCGCGATTATCATCATTGGTTTGATTGTCGCGCGGATGATTTCCAATGCGGTGAATCGCCTGATGATCTCCCGTAAAATTGATGCCACCGTTGCTGATTTTCTTTCTGCATTAGTCCGTTACGCAGTTATTGCCTTTACGCTAATTGCTGCACTGGGTCGCGTGGGCGTACAAACCGCATCGGTTATCGCCGTACTGGGTGCCGCAGGTTTAGCTGTAGGTTTGGCGTTGCAGGGTTCGCTGTCTAACCTGGCCGCTGGCGTGTTGCTGGTAATGTTCCGCCCGTTCCGTGCCGGTGAATATGTTGACCTCGGCGGTGTTGCCGGTACTGTGCAGAGCGTGCAGATTTTCTCTACGACTATGCGCACCGCAGACGGTAAAATTATCGTTATTCCGAACGGTAAAATTATTGCCGGTAATATTATTAACTTCTCTCGCGAGCCGGCGCGCCGTAACGAATTTATCATTGGCGTGGCGTATGATTCTGATATCGATCAGGTTAAGCAGATCCTGACTGATATTATTCAGTCCGAAGATCGTATTTTAAAAGATCGTGAAATTACCGTGCGCCTGCATGAACTTGGCGCATCCTCGGTTAATTTTATCGTTCGTGCCTGGAGCAACAGCGGTGATCTGCAAAACGTGTACTGGGACGTGCTGGAACGTATTAAACGCGAGTTTGATGCTGCTGGTATCAGCTTCCCATATCCGCAAATGGATGTGAACTTCAAGCGGGTGAAAGAGAATAAAGAGAGCGATGCGGTAACGCGTTAATCATGTAAAGCGCCCATAAGATTCATGGGCGCACTAACAATTCAATGGATTGTTCTATCAAGAAGATTGGCAACTTTTTGCATCACTTCCCTGGCATTGTCTATACCTTCAGCTTTCTGCTTTGCTACCCACTGAGCTTGTTCTTGCTGATAACCAATCGCTTTCCGCCAGGCCTCCAGTTCTGCTTTTGTCAGATAGCGAACATGTGTGCCTTCCTGTTCAAGCGTTTTTACCATGTTGATCAGATTGTTATCTAATGCCTGGCCCAGCGCCTTCTGGGTTGTAATAGCAGCTCGCTGAATCGCCTCGCGATCTTGAGTACTGAGGCTTTCCCAGGTGTGTTTATTCATCGTCAAAAGATAAACATGGCCGAGCCAGAGCGAAGGAGAGAGCAACACATTCGGCGCAGCACGTTCAGCATGGATGTCATACCCGCTATCGAGATTGACCATTAAGCCATCGAGTTTCCCGTCGCGGAGTGCTGTCGTAATTTGCTCATTCCACGGTAAGGTTACGGTTTTTGCTCCTGTATTAACTAAATAAGCCCGATGCCAGAAACTGGCTGTTCGCCAGGAAGTTCCCTGAAGAGCGGTTAATTTCATAATGGGTTTGGTAGAAAAAAAGCCTACCGGATAGCCAAGGAAAAATTGTAAGTTCACGACATTGTTACGCTCAATTTCAGCGTTAAGTTCGGGAATTTCTGCATATACGCGACGAAAGAATTCTACCTGACTGGCTCCATGCTCCGGGCCAATAGCAAAGCTCTTGAATATTTGATGAAGCGGTAATTGTTTCGCTGTGTATTCTGGCACCACTATACCCATATCAGCTTTGCTGCCATCACTTATCGTCGCCAGTGCGTCATAGCTGATGGCGATTTCACCGTTCCAGTGAGGTTCAATTTTCAAACGTCCTTGTGACTCTTTTCCAATTTCTGCAAATAATACCTCTTTAATGAGTTGTGTACGCATTCCACCATAAGGTTCATGATCGGTATAGCGAAGTATTTTTTCAGCAGCAATGTTGGGGAAAGATACCAGAAGTAACCCTGATATCAGAGAAAATAAAAAGTGTTTGAATGTCATATCAGTTCCTTCTGTAATTTTGTTGATCGTCGTTAATATTAAAAGCAGTGAACTTTAACAACTAAAATCAAACTTCATATTTTTAAAGTCCAGCCAGGCATTACCTGTGCCAAAATTATACCCGTCGAAATACTCTTCAAACTCAATATAATAAGGCGACATTCCGTCTGGTATAGGCTGCACGAGCGCCATCGAACCACCGAGATGATCGGGCAGATGTGCGCTATGCCACTGGAGAGGTTCACATTTACTCTTTCCCTCTGCATCTTTAGAAAAATAATGAATGGACTGATATTCCGTATCATTTCTTTCTGAGGGGCTAATTCCCGCATTAGGATCAAAAGCGCGCGGCTCGCATGAAATCGCCAGATTGAACGCCAGCGACTGCTCAGGAATGGTGCCCAATTTACGGTAAATAAAATTGCTTTCAGGCGTATCTTTTGGTCTGACGTTAGCCTGAAAATAACTAAATGCACTGCCAATAGTCATCCATTCTGGCGTATCTTGCTGGTCGCGATAGTGGTCAGGTATAAGTTCAGGTGGCTCGCAAAATGGGCCGTTGAACTCGTGCTGGGTTAGTAAAATTACCGCATAAGAACAACCTAATATATCTGCCATCCGAAATAGCCGTGGATGTCGTTGCTTTTCTGCCAGCCAAAAAACATAAAGATTTGGATCTTCTGGGGGCGTGCAGGATTCAAAATTTTCAAACACATCCAATATTTCTTCTGTACACGGAGTTCCGCCATCGTTGTGTTCTGGCGCAACTGCAAAGAAAGATAACGCGACAACCTCTGGTCCATAAATCCGATAGTCCTCTGGCAATAGTAGGGTAAATCCATGATTCAATGGGAAACCATTATTTGGATCCAGCGGCCACTGTTCGGGTGTTATGCCTGGTGGTAGTCCAAAGCACCAACCTTGTTGTCGCGGCATATTTTCGCGGATAGGGTAGGGGAGCAGAGTGAGATCATATGATTGCATTGTGTTAGTCCTTTACAACGCGAGCAGGGAAGCGAGCCATAACGTCGTTTACGCCATGGGGAATGTTGAGATTGTTATTCTAAAATCAGTCACCGAGTAGAATTATTTAAATTAATATTAAAATTATTTATATGCTATTAGAATTATCAATTTTATCTAATAACAATCCCGCGCTATAGTCTCTGCATCAGGTAATCAACTCGGAATTTTTAACGTGTTTTCTTATTATTTTCAAGGTCTTGCGCTTGGTGCGGCTATGATCCTGCCGCTCGGTCCGCAAAATGCTTTTGTGATGAATCAGGGCATTCGCCGTCAGTACCACATAATGATTGCCTTACTTTGTGCAATTAGCGATTTAGTCCTGATTTGCGCCGGGATTTTTGGCGGTAGCGCGTTACTGATGCAGTCTCCGTGGTTATTGGCATTAGTGACCTGGGGTGGTGTTGCCTTTTTGTTGTGGTATGGCTTTGGCGCTTTTAAAACTGCTATGGGCAGTAATATTGAACTGGCGAGTGCCGAAGTGATGAAACAGGGGCGATGGAAAATTATCGCCACCATGCTGGCGGTGACCTGGCTGAATCCGCATGTCTATCTGGATACCTTTGTGGTACTGGGCAGCCTGGGCGGTCAACTTGATCCTGACCCAAAACGTTGGTTTGCATTCGGGACGATTAGCGCCTCTTTCCTGTGGTTTTTTGGCCTGGCGTTATTAGCCGCCTGGCTGGCACCGCGTTTGCGTACCGCCAAAGCGCAGCGCATTATCAATTTCGTGGTGGGCTGCGTGATGTGGTTTATCGCTCTACAACTGGCGAAAGAGGGGATTGCCCATGCACAAGCCTTGTTCAGTTAGGTGCTATCTGATGGAAAATTAAAACAGAGACGCTAAGCTTGCCTCCAGAGGTCCTGAATTTTGGGCAAGTCAATTAACACGGAGAGACTAACGTGAAGTTCAAAGTTATCGCCCTGGCGGCATTGATGGGTTTCAGCGGAATGGCAGTACAGGCCAATGAACTACCGGATGGTCCGCATATTGTCACTTCAGGAACAGCAAGCGTGGATGCGGTGCCAGACATTGCCACCCTTGCGATTGAAGTCAACGTGGCAGCGAAGGATGCCGCGACCGCCAAGAAGCAGGCGGATGAGCGTGTGGCGCAATATATCTCTTTCCTTGAACTCAATCAGATCGCGAAAAAAGATATCAGCTCTGCAAATTTACGCACCCAGCCTGATTACGATTACCAGGATGGTAAAAGTATTCTGAAAGGCTACCGGGCGGTGAGAACGGTGGAAGTAACGCTTCGTCAGTTAGACAAACTGAATTCTTTGCTGGATGGCGCGCTGAAGGCCGGGCTTAACGAAATTCGTTCTGTTTCCTTGGGTGTGGCGCAACCTGATGCCTATAAAGATAAAGCGCGTAAGGCGGCGATTGATAATGCGATTCATCAGGCACAGGAGCTGGCGAACGGCTTTAATCGCAAGTTGGGGCCGGTATATAGCGTGCGCTACCATGTTTCCAACTATCAGCCCAGCCCGATGGTTCGAATGATGAAAGCTGATGCCGCGCCGGTTTCCACTCAGGAAACTTACGAGCAGGCTGCTATTCAGTTTGATGATCAGGTTGATGTGGTCTTCCAGTTAGAACCTGTTGATCAGCAACCTGCAAAAACACCTACCGCACAATAATACTTTTAGCCCGACGCCTTTGTCGGGCTAATGTCTTCACCTGATATCGCCTCCTTTTTCTGTAATTTTCTGTAAAACCATGATGCAATCACCTATCTTTGCACGCGATTTCATCAAAGATTGAATAACTGAAACGGTTAAGCGGACAGTGATGTTTGGGGAGAGGGTATGGATATTTTTATTTCAAAAAAGATGCGCAATTTTATTTTATTAGCGCAAACTAATAATATTGCCCGGGCAGCAGAGAAAATACATATGACGGCGTCGCCGTTCGGCAAAAGTATTGCCGCGCTGGAGGAGCAAATTGGTTATACATTGTTTACCCGTAAAGATAACAATATTAGTCTTAATAAAGCTGGACAGGAACTTTATCAAAAACTTTTTCCGGTTTACCAACGAATTTCTGCTATTGATAATGAAATTCATAATTCCGGGCGTCGTTCTCGTGAAATTGTAATTGGTATAGATAATACCTATCCGACGATTATTTTTGATCAGCTAATCAGCCTTGGTGATAAATATGAAGGGGTGACAGCCCAGCCGGTTGAGTTTAGTGAGAATGGGGTTATTGATAATCTCTTCCACCACCAGTTTGATTTTATTATCTCTCCGCAGCATGTCTCCGGGCGTGTAAAGGGGTTGGAGAGCCTGACTATCAGCGAACTTTCGCCGCTGCGACTGGGGTTTCTCGTTTCTCGCCGTTTTGAAGAACGCCAGGAGCAGGAGTTATTACAGGAGCTGCCGTGGTTACAGATGCGCTTTCAGAACCGCGCTAACTATGAAGCGATGATTGATGCGAACATGCGTCCTTGTGGGATTAATCCAACAATCATTTATCGTCCCTACAGTTTTATGGCCAAAATAAGCGCCGTTGAGCGCGGACATTTCCTGACAGTCATTCCACATTTTGCCTGGCGGCTGGTGAACCCGGCAACGCTGAAATATTTTGATGCGCCGCATACGCCAATGTATATGCAGGAATACCTCTATTCACTGAAAAACCATCGCTATACCGCCACGATGCTACAGCAAATTTCTGAAGATCGTGACGGTACGAGCAATTAACTCAGCATCGAGCCAGTTTCGATCAAGTTACGATGCAGATCGAAAACGTGGCTAAGATCGTGGTGAATATGCCCACCAGGTGCATTTTCCAGATAGTGATGCAGATAGTCACGGTACATGGGATGGGCACAGTTATCGATGATAGCGCGTGCGCGCTGAAGTGGGGAGAGGCCGCGCAGGTCGGCAATCCCTTGTTCAGTGATGATCACTTTCACGCTGTGTTCGCTGTGATCGACATGGCTACACATTGGCACGATAGTTGATATCTTGCCTTCTTTGGCGATCGACGGTGCCATAAAGATCGACAGGTAAGCATTGCGTTCAAAATCGCCGCTGCCGCCGATACCGTTCATCAAATTAACTCCGGCAACATGCGTTGAGTTGGCATGTCCGTAAATATCAAACTCCAGACCCACGTTCAGAGCGATAACACCAAGGCGGCGGATAATTTCCGGGTTATTGGAAATCTCCTGCGGACGTAACACAATGCGGCTGGAGAAGTAGTCCATATTGTCGTAAATCTTACGCAGTGAATCGGCAGAGATTGTCAGACTGGAGGCGCTGGCACCGGTGATTTTGCCGGTTTCCAGAAGATGAACCACCGATTCCTGTAGCACTTCCGAATACATCATAAACGGTGGAATATCCGGGTTATCTCCGAGACGTGCCATTACCGCATTATTGATGTTGCCAACCCCACTTTGCAATGGCAAAAACTCCGGTGGAATACGTCCCTGTGCCATTTCACGTAACAGAAAGGTGACTACATTGTCAGCGATTTGCTGGCACATGGGATTTTGCTTATCCAGGATATTACCTGCATCAGGTAAGTTGGTTTCCACGACCGCAACAATCTTTTTCGGATCAATGTGCACATAACGAGTACCGACGCGATCCATTGCATGGAAGATCGAAACGCTATTGCGCCGCGGTGGTGCTCCTGGAATCACAATATCTGCCAGTTCCGCAACGCGCGGATCGTGATAGTGATTGAGTTCAATGATCACTTTCTTTGCCTGCAGTAACCAGGTCGGCGCGTTACCGATCCCACTGGTCAACCAGACACGTCCATCCGGTGCGATCTCTGAAGCTTCAATTACCGCAACATCAATGTCACCGAAGAAGCCGTAGTTGACCATTTGCGCTACTTCGCTCAAATGTAGATCAACAAAACTGACCGCACCCTGATTGATCTTTTTGCGTAATCCAGATGATGTTTGATACGGAGCGCGCCACGAAACAGCGTCAGCTTCAGAGAGTACATCATCGGCGGCGGCGCTAATTGACGCTCCGGTTAGCAGGCGAATTTGGTACGGTTTTTTCGCCTCATGCTGTTCATTGGCACGACGGGCAATAGCAGCAGGCAGGGCTTTAGGTGAACCCGCAGGGGTAAAGCCGCTGAATGCCACCATATCGTTGTGCCGGATAATTTCCGCCGCTTCATCGGCGGTCATCCTTGCCCAGGTCATACTCATCCTTTACTCCTTTGTTCGCAGATCATTAATGACCGACGAAATTAGGTTTACGTTTTTCCAGGAAGGCGTTCATACCTTCCTGATAATCCTCGCTGTCATAAACCTCCCGGCGCATCCCCTGAATACGTTCAAACTCATCTGAATTCATGGTGTGTGCTTCGCCCAACACGCGCAGTTCTTCCTTGATTACCGCAATCGCCAGCGGTGCTTTTTCGGAAATGTGGTGAGCCATTTGTAAGGTGAAATCTTCCAGCTCGTTGATGTCAACAACGTGGTTGAGAATGCCAACAGCCAGCGCGCGTTGGGCTGTGATTGGCGAAGCGGTAAAAATCAGCTCTTTGACAATGTGGAAACCCGCGTCACGGGTCAGGTTGTGAATGCCGACCAGGTTATATGGGACGCCGAGGTTAACTGGCGTCATTGAGAAGGTGGAGGTGCTGGCGGCGATGATCAGATCGGAACTCATGATCATTTCAAATGCGCCTCCCCAGACGCTCCCTTCAACCATCGAAATTACCGGTTTGGGGCATTTTTGGATCATGCGGGTGATTTGGCGTAGCGGATCATCGTAGGAGAGTGGATCGCGGCCGCCTGATGGCAGTTCATGAATATCGTGACCTGCGGAGAACACTTTGGAACCACTCGGGGCACGCAGAATGATACAACGGACTTCCGGACGGTTGAGATCGCTTAATGCCTGGAGCAGGTCATCAATAAAGACTTTACTTAATGCATTGAGTTTGCGGCCATAGTTAAACTCAATTACCGCAACTTTGTTGATGGTGACAACATTAACATACTGATAAGACATAAAAATTCCTTTAATCAAAATATTGAGTCTGGATAAATTCACTGAGTTGCCGCAGGCCGGTGCGCGGCGAAAGCGTGTTGTTTTTGACTGCTAATAGCGTCTGGCGGTAATAGCGATCGAAATCTTCATTAGCGAACAGGTGGTGCAGCACTTCTTCCTCGGTTTGCTTACGCAGCCATTCCACCGATTGTTGCTGCCGCATCAGGGGCAAACGACCGCTGGCGGTAAGCGCGGTTTTGAAATCGATAATCGCGTGCCAAATCTCATCGATACCGCATTTTTCCAGTGCGCTACAGGTGAGGACTCGTGGTTGCCATTCTTCATATTTGCGACGCAGAATATGTAGGGCGCTTTCGTACATATGGCGGGCAATGGCGACATTCGTGTGGTTATCGCCATCGTCTTTGTTGATGACAACCAGATCTGCCACCTCCATTAGCCCCTTTTTAATGCCCTGGAGATCATCACCACCACCGGCAATTTGTAGTGAGATAAAACAGTCGACCATGCGGGCTACTTCCGTTTCCGACTGTCCGACGCCGACGGTTTCAACGATCACCACGTCATAACCCGCCGCTTCGCATAACAGCATTAACTCCCGTGCTCGTTGGCTGGCACCGCCCAGATGACCAGATGACGGAACCGGGCGAATAAACGCCGCATCGGCACGAGCCAGTTCGGTCATACGTGTCTTGTCACCAAGGATGCTGCCACCGGTTACCGGGCTGCTGGGATCAACGGCAATCACCGCGACCTTCAACCCCTGGCGAATTAGCTGCATGCCGAAGACTTCAAGAAAGGTACTTTTCCCCGCGCCGGGTGTACCGGTAACGCCCAGCCGCAGCGCATTTCCACAGAATGGCATGATGGCATCGAGCAACAGGTTACTTAGCGCCTGATGACGCGGATGGCGGCTTTCTACCAGCGTCATGGCTTGGGCAAGTGTGGCTCGTTCACCCTCACGTAAGCGGCGAATGTTGTCTGCTAGTGTGGTTTCGTTAATCATGATGCTGGCTAATTCGGTTCAGCACATCACGTACACTGTCGAGCATGGGAGTACCCGGGCCATAAATCGCCGCCACGCCACGCTCTTGCAGGAAGGCATAATCTTGCGGTGGAATAACGCCGCCAGCGACTACACAGATATCTTCGCGCCCCCATTTTTTAAGGGCTTCGACCAGTTCCGGGATCAGCGTTTTGTGTCCAGCCGCGAGAGAGGATGCGCCCACCACATGAACGTCGTTTTCTACCGCCAGTCTGGAGATCTCTTCTGGCGTCGAGAACATCGGGCTGAGATCAACGTCAAAACCCAGATCGGAATAGGCGCTGGCAATGACTTTCGCTCCGCGATCGTGCCCATCCTGACCCATTTTTGCGATCAGAATACGTGGGCGACGACCATTGTTGGCGAGGAACAGCTCCGTTTGCGCAACAATGGCATCAAATTCGCAGGCTGATTTTTCCGACTGGTGATAACTTTGCGCAATCACGCCGGTAACACACTGACTCGGCACCAGATAACGGTCAAAAGCGGCCTCCAGTGCATCGGAAATCTCACCCAATGTCGCGCGAACGCGTGCTGCATTAACAGCGGCAGCCAGCAGGTTTTCGTTTTGCAGCGCAGCGTTAGTCAGGGCGTTCAGCGCGGCGGTTACGGCTGCATCATCACGGGTGGCACGAATGCGTTCCAGCGAAGCAATTTGCTCGTTACGAACCATCACATTGTCGATCTCCAGTACATCGGTTTTGTCTTCGTGATCCCGTTTGTACTTGTTCACGCCAACTATCACCCGTTTGCCCTGGTCGATCAGCGATTGTTCACGCGCAGATGCTTCTTCGATCATTCGTTTTGGCAAGCCCGCTTCGATCGCTTTCGCCATGCCACCGGCTTCGTCGATCTGATCAATGATGGCTCTGGCCTGTTTCACGATCTGATCAGTTAGTGACTCAACGTAATAAGAACCGGCTAGCGGATCGACGGTGCGGCAGAGTTCTGACTCTTCCTGAATAATGATCTGAGTGTTGCGGGCAATACGTGCCGAGAAATCGGTCGGCAGACCAAGAGCTTCATCAAAAGCGTTGGTATGCAGCGACTGAGTACCGCCCAGAGTCGCGGCCAGTGCCTCAATGGTGGTGCGGATAACGTTGTTATAGGGATCTTGCTCGGTGAGACTCCAGCCGGAGGTTTGACAGTGGGTACGCAGCGCCAGTGATTTCGGATCTTTGGCTCCAAATCCGCTTACCGCTTCGCTCCAGAGATAACGCGCGGCACGCAGCATGGCGATGTTCATAAACAGATCCATGCCAATACCGAAGAAGAACGACAGACGTGGGGCAAAGTCGTCAATTTTCAGACCAGCAGAGAGTGCAGCTTTGATGTACTCAATCCCATCAGCCAGGGTGAATGCCACCTGCTGCACGCAATTTGCACCCGCTTCGCCCATGTGGTAGCCGCTAATACTGATGGTATTAAAGCGCGGCATATTGCCGGAACACCAGGCGATGATATCAGCGATAATGCGCATAGACGGTTTCGGCGGGTAAATATAGGTATTGCGGCAGAGGTACTCTTTCAGGATGTCGTTCTGGATGGTGCCAGTAAGTTTATCGGGGGGAACTCCTTGCTCTTCAGCGGCCACGATATAAAACGCCAGTACTGGCAGGACTGCGCCGTTCATGGTCATTGACACCGACATTTTATCCAGTGGAATTTGGTCGAACAGCACCTTCATATCTTCTACGGTGTCTATAGCAACGCCCGCTTTTCCGACATCGCCAGCAACACGCGGATTGTCGGAGTCGTAACCGCGGTGGGTGGCGAGGTCAAAGGCAACGGAAAGACCTTTTTGCCCGGCCGCGAGGTTACGGCGATAAAAGGCGTTAGACTCTTTGGCCGTTGAGAAACCGGCATATTGGCGGATGGTCCATGGCTGGGCTGTGTACATGGTGGCGCGGGGGCCACGAACGTAGGGCGGCAAGCCAGGAAGGGTGCCTGTCACTTCCAGATTGTTGAGATCGACTTCGGTATACAGCGGCTTGATGGCGATCCCTTCCGCCGTTTGCCGTACCAGTGAGTCGACGGTTTTTTCCCGACGGCTCAACTCCTTGTTGGCAAGCTGTTGCCACTCCTGCACGTTTGACATTATTTGCTCCATAAAGCGCAATAAAAATAGGGGATTTGCGCTTACGGTGAGCTTTTTAAACGGGTTTGTCGCCAGCAAAAAAAATGCATTGAGGCGTCGTTTTTTGCCGTGTGAGATTTGTCTCTTTTGTGACGTTGTTCAAAGAAGGTAAAAAGAAAGAAGGAAAATGCCTGATATGTGCTATCAGGCATTAAGTGATTGATTAATCCTGACGAAGTACTTTGTGACCATAGTCGAGCAAAGCATCAGTGACTTTACGCATCATGCGGCTTTCTGGGGCAAAGCGATGCCAGTAGAGCATTCGCCGTTGAAACAGCCCCGGTGTCAGGTCTATCAACTCGCCGCTAGCCAGTTCTTTCTCAATTTGTAGGTGTGGGATCATACAGCAGGTTGTTCCCTGGCGAGCGAGTTGAACGAAGGCTTCTGACGAGTTAACGATATGGCACGGTACGCTACCTGGCGGCAGATCGAAGTTTTGCTGCAAAAATGCCTGGTGCATATCGTCAAGATGGTCAAACGCCACCACCGGTGCCTTGAGCAGCGCGGAGCGGCTTACTCCGTTGGGGAAGTATTTCTCAGCAAACGGTTTGGAGCTGACGAACAGATAGTCAAGCGCGCCAAGTTTATCGACAAGACAGCTTGGTAGCGCCTGATGTTGAATACTCACCGCGCCGACCACTTCGCCACGACGCAGGCGCTCCTGGGTACGGGTTTCATCTTCCACCTGTAAATTCAGACGGATAGGAGAGTCAGCCAGCACAGGAGCGAGCGCCGGAAGCAGCCAGGTTGCCAGACTGTCGGCGTTGACTGCAAGCGAAAGCAGTAGCGGGGTTGAACCGGTTTGTTCATCGCCCAGCCACTCCTCTTCCAGCAACTCAACCTGGCGAAGCAGTGCCAGTAGTTTTTGCCCTTGCTCAGTAGGCCGCGGCGGGACAGTGCGCACCAGTAACGGCTGCCCGAACATATTTTCTAGCTGCTTAATGCGCTGTGAGACGGCTGATTGCGTAATGCACAATTTCTGTGCCGCACGCTCAAATCCTCGTTCACGTATCACCGCATCCAGTGCCTGTAATGTCCTGTAGTCCGGGCGTTTCATTGCTTTAACCTACTCCTCAAATTTTCTTATGCCGAACTATGACATAATTTTGCTTTGGGTACAGAGCATTTAGCGTATGAAAAAGTAGCTATAATGGAAATTTTGGGTGGCGTTACCGTGTCTTTTTGTCTTTGTGGAGACTCGGGAAAAGTTCTGTAGAGCTTCACTTTTATCGGTGCAGCTTCAGATATGCACGCTGGTTGATAAAAGGGGTCACCCGATGCCTGCTGATATCCAGGCTTGCAGGGACGAAAGAGAATTCCCCCTATTGCCTGTTATTCATGGATGAGTTAGTCGCACGACTTGCTGACGGGGTCTGAACCGCGTTTTTTGTATATAATGCGTGTGAAATTTCATACCACAGGCGAAACGATCATGACGCAGGATGAATTGAAAAAAGCAGTAGGATGGGCGGCACTTCAGTATGTTCAGCCCGGGACCATTGTTGGTGTAGGTACAGGTTCCACCGCCGCACACTTTATTGATGCACTCGGCACGATGAAAGGTCAGATTGAAGGGGCAGTTTCCAGCTCCGATGCATCCACTGAAAAACTGAAAAGCCTTGGCATTCACGTTTTTGACCTCAATGAAGTGGACAGCCTTGGAATTTACGTCGACGGAGCAGATGAAATCAACGGCCATATGCAGATGATCAAAGGTGGCGGCGCGGCGCTGACCCGTGAAAAAATCATCGCTTCAGTCGCGAAGAAGTTTATCTGTATTGCAGATGCTTCCAAGCAGGTCGATATTCTGGGTAAATTCCCACTGCCGGTAGAAGTTATCCCGATGGCGCGTAGTGCAGTAGCTCGTCAGTTGGTGAAATTAGGCGGCCGTCCGGAATACCGTCAGGGCGTGGTGACTGATAACGGCAACGTGATCCTCGACGTTCACGGCATGGAAATTCTTGACCCGGTGGCGATGGAAAACGCAATTAACGCTATCCCTGGCGTGGTTACTGTTGGTCTGTTTGCCAACCGTGGTGCGGATGTCGCGCTGATTGGCACACCTGACGGCGTCAAAACCATTGTGAAATGATCTGACGGGGGAGTTCTCTCCCCCGTTAAAAATTTTTTTCATTGTTAAATTTGGTGACATCTGTCACGTTTTTAACCCTCTGTTACCTAACGCTCTAAACAAAGTCTTATCTCCAGCATTTTCTTCTGTTAATCAACCTTGCGTGATATTTCCTCAACATCGCGACGCAAACGTTCATATTGCCGCAATATTATTTTTTGATATGTTGAAAGGCGGATGTAAATCCACACACAACATTTCAAAGACAGGATTGGGTAAATGGCAAAGGTATCGCTGGAGAAAGACAAGATTAAGTTTCTGCTGGTAGAAGGCGTGCACCAAAAGGCGCTGGAAAGCCTTCGCGCGGCGGGTTACACCAACATCGAATTTCACAAAGGCGCGCTGGATGATGAACAATTAAAAGAATCCATCCGCGATGCCCACTTCATCGGCCTGCGATCCCGTACCCATCTGACAGAAGACGTGATCAATGCCGCAGAAAAGCTGGTCGCTATTGGTTGTTTCTGCATAGGCACAAACCAGGTTGATTTAAATGCTGCGGCAAAACGTGGGATCCCGGTATTTAACGCACCGTTTTCGAATACGCGTTCCGTTGCTGAGCTGGTGATTGGCGAACTTTTGCTGCTATTGCGCGGAGTGCCGGAGGCCAACGCTAAAGCGCACCGTGGCGTGTGGAACAAACTGGCGGCGGGTTCTTTTGAAGCTCGCGGCAAAAAGCTGGGTATCATTGGCTATGGTCATATTGGTACGCAGCTTGGCATTCTCGCGGAGTCGCTGGGGATGTATGTTTACTTCTATGATATTGAAAACAAACTGCCACTGGGCAACGCGACTCAAGTGCAACATCTTTCCGACCTGCTGAATATGAGCGACGTGGTAAGTCTGCATGTGCCAGAAAATCCGTCCACCAAAAATATGATGGGCGCGAAAGAGATTGCGCTGATGAAGCCCGGTTCGCTACTGATTAACGCCTCGCGCGGTACTGTAGTCGATATTCCGGCACTGTGTGACGCGCTGGCGAGCAAACACCTTGCTGGTGCGGCAATTGACGTATTCCCGACGGAACCGGCGACCAACAGTGATCCGTTTACCTCTCCGCTGTGCGAATTCGACAACGTCCTGCTGACGCCACACATTGGCGGTTCGACTCAGGAAGCGCAGGAGAATATCGGCCTGGAAGTTGCAGGAAAATTGATCAAGTACTCTGACAATGGCTCCACGCTTTCTGCGGTGAACTTCCCGGAAGTATCGCTGCCGTTGCACGGTGGTCGTCGTCTGATGCACATCCATGAAAACCGTCCGGGCGTGCTGACTGCGCTGAACAAAATATTTGCCGAGCAGGGCGTTAACATCGCCGCGCAGTACCTGCAAACGTCTGCTCAGATGGGCTACGTAGTTATTGATATTGAAGCCGATGAAGACGTTGCCGAAAAAGCATTGCAGGCCATGAAAGCTATTCCTGGCACCATTCGCGCCCGTTTGCTGTACTGATTCCCCTTCTCTGACAAACAACGGGCAGGTCGCTGACTTGCCCGTTTTTTTGTCCCTTTTCCCCATGCTTCTCACCACATTTGCAGGGTTGTGCAATCGCCTTTGTGAGCCTGCTCGAAGAAAGAAATCAAAGCCAGATCAATACGTTGTGTTTACTCGAAGAAGATTTACGATGGCGGTGCAGCATGGCGCTGTAACGGTAAAGCCCTCACCGAAGCGAGGGCTTAAAGGAGAAGGGGTATGATGTGACTTGTCATCATACTGATTGTACTGTTACTGATAAATTTGCCAGCTTATTAACAGTCAGTCTCAGGACCCTTACTCACTAAATTAGGTTAAAAAATAAACGATGTCAATCAGGGCGATGCAGGTGTGTCGTTTTGAGCCAATATAAATCTATATAAACAGTATCAGTCGTATTCTGGGGCGCTGGGGAAAAGTACTATATATGATCTATTCACATAATGAATATAGGTAAATTACATATATCAGAATATGTGATTTCAATCGCACATTTCATCACAATTGTGGACAACTTGCTGCCGAAAATTTGTGAGCAAATAATCTTGTGGTTTTTTAAATGAGATTTATTATTCCGTTATTACGATTTAATGGGGTGTTATTATGAAAGGAATTAATCAGAATTTTACTAATGTCATTAGATTCACGGATGACCTGGTTTTTCTTCGCCAGCGTTTTATCGACTCTGATGATTTCTTTCATACTGTAAATGAAAAACTTCTGGCTGCTAATTTGGTAACAATTGACTTTCTTCAGAATATTCGTTTGCGAGAGAGAGAATATCCTACCGGATTGGCGTTGGAATCGTTTTCAATTGCTATTCCTCATACAGATATTAAATTTATAAAAGAACCATTTGTCGCTTTTTATCAACTTGCCGAAGAGATGCCATGGAATGAAATGGGGGCAGACGAAAATAAACTTAAAATCAAATTTATTATATTGTTAGGACTGGTAGATACTTCCAGTCATATTGATTTTCTACAAAATCTGATCACCTTATTTTCAACTGAGAATCATGCAGATTGGTTAAGCAAAACCCAAAGTAGCCATGACGCTACTAATTACCTTAATAAATACATTTAATTAAATTATAAGGAATTATCATGAAAAAGATTGTTGTAGCCTGTGGTAGTGGCGTAGCAACTTCACAAACAGTAGCAAGTAAAGTGGGACGTTTGTTAAAAGAAAAAGGATTTGAAGATATCAGAATTGAGGTTGTCGATCTCAAATCTCTGGATAATCATCTCCGGGATTCTGTTGCTTATGTGGCGATTACAAAAATAGATAAGGAATATCCGATCCCTGTTATAAACGGCATCGCGTTTTTAACAGGGATCGGTATGGAACAAGAATTACAAAAAATTATTAATCTTTGCCAATAGACAATTATCACGTCTACAAGGAATAAATACTATGGATTTTCTTGCGCAAATAATTAATTACATCCTGAATTTAGGTGCTCCGGTTTTCGTGCCATTTATTATGCTGTTAGCTGGGCTTTGTGTCAAAATGCGTTTTAAAGAAGCCTGTTCGGCTGCAATAACACTTGGTGTGGCTTTTGTGGGCATGAGTATGCTTATCGGCTTTATGGTTGGAGCCATCGGTGTTGCTGCTGAAGCAATGATGAAACGAACAGGACTTGAACTTAGCATCATTGATGGTGGCTGGACCACAATGGCAAATATTTCATGGGCCTGGCCATATGCGTTTTTAATGTTCCCATTGCAGATTGGCATCAATATCCTGATGCTGATGTTAAAAAAGACCGATACTTTCAATGCAGATTTATGGAATGTCTGGGGGAAAATATTTACCGCATTTATCGTTATGGGGACGGTAACGCCACTGTTTGGCTCAACCTGGGCATTAGTGATAGCATTTATCATCGCCTCTTTGCAAATTATCCTCGAACTAAAGTCTGGTGACTTACACCAGTATCGTATCGAGAAAATGACCGGGATCCCGGGAATTACCTGCACGCACCGGATGATGTTTCTCGGTGCTATTTATTATCCCTTTGATGTGTTGTTACGCAAAATTCCTTTGTTGAATAAACCAATGGATGCGGCAACGTTACGTAAGAAAGTCGGGATCTTTGCGGAAAACCATGTTATTGGTTTCATCCTCGGGATACTTTTTGGCATCGTAGCGGGTTACGATGTGGCGAAAACCTTGATGTTGGGAATACAGGCGGCTACGGCGTTACATCTATTTCCTGTCATTTCGAAGTTTTTTATGCAGGCACTATCGCCACTCTCTGAAGCGATTAGTGATTACATGAATAAACGGTTTTCAGGACGTAAGCTCTTTGTTGGTATTGACTGGCCATTTCTTGGCGGGGCGAGTGAAATTTGGTTTGTTATTATTGTCGCAATTCCTCTTACCTTGCTCTGGGCTATAATCTTACCGGGGAATAAAATTCTTCCTTTTGCCGGCATTATTAACATAGTGTTAGTGGTTCCGGCCTATCTGTTAACGCAGGGTAATACTTTACGAATGGTCATTCTTAGTTTTATTGGTATTCCATTCTTTTTATTTGTGGGGACTGAGTTTGCACCCATAATTACTGAGCTGGGGAATGTGACCAAAGCGATAGACATTCCTGTAGGTAAGCTCATATCAAATAGCTGTATTGATGCACCAGTGTTTACCTATGCGTTTTCTCATTTATTTCAGTTTATGCAAGGGAATTTTGTTCCATTAGTAATGGCAATAATCTGGAGTATTGGCTTTTACTTTTATTGTCGAGAGTTATCACAGGACGCGAAACAAGTAGAGTAAAAATCCTAACCCGCAATACTTATAATAAAGAGGTTGTTACTATGATTGATAACCGTATTTATGCAGTGCTGAATGCCATAGTACGTGAACCTCTTATTACCAGTGGAGAGTTGTGTAAGAAATTTGTATTAACCAGGAAACAACTCAGTTATACATTGCTTAAAATAAATGACTATCTGGCGACGAAAGAACTTTTGCCAATTTCCCGTCAACGCAGCGGTGGTTTCAGTGTTGATGCTAATGTATTAGCACTTTTTTACAGCGATATTGAATATCAGCTTAACGAGCGTTATGTCTATAGCGAAAAAGAGCGACATTATATTATACTGTTTTTATTATTGTGTCGTAATGAGAGAATTAAACTTTTTCACTTTACTCAAACATTACGTGTAAGCCAGAATACTATTCTTAATGATATTAAGAAAATTAATTCAATAACTGATCGCTACGAAGTTCTGATCGTTTATGAAAGGAGGCAGGGCTATTTTATTGAGGGCAGTGAAATCCAAAAAAGATACTTATTACTGGAGGTTGTGACTTATTGTCTTTCCAGACCATTTTTTGAGGATTTCACTGTAGAAATTACTAAAAATGTTGAACTGCACCGGAGAGTGTTTGCTGATGCACTGACCTTAATTGAACATGAGTTTAAAATATTTCTGACCGATGAGAAAATCCAGCAACTGACTTTATACATGAGTCTGGTCATGCTACGAATTAGTGCCGGGAAAATTCTACATGCTTTGCCAGAACATCTCCATGAGGTCTACCGGACTCGTGAGTTTTTAATTATAGGTGAGATTTTAAATAAAGTAGGTATTAACCAGGTTTCTGAACAATCATTTTTAACGGCGATAATTCGTAGTGCAAATATTCAGACAATTTCAGATCGTTATTTTAATCTTGAGCCATTATTGTTAGAAGGGATAGTTGCTGTTGTTAATAATTTTGAGAAATTATGCTGTATTGCCTTTCGTGACAAGGATGAGTTGATTAACAAAATCTATCAACACTGGAAGCCAGCTTATTATCGCATTATTTATAATTTTACTTATGATTCTGGAGTTTATGAATTAATTGCTCAGGAGTTTAACTATCTTCATCAACTTGTCATTCGCTCAATTAGCCCGCTGGAGAGTTTGCTGCAGCAAGGACTACCGGAAGAGGAAGTTGCCTCATTGACGGTAATATTTGGGGGATGGTTAACGCGTGAGGGGTTGCTGCATAAGGTTAAAGTGAAAAAGTCTGGAGTTGTGGTGAGCTCAGGTAATGTCACGGTTTCTACATGGATTTTCTTGACGTTACAATCGCTGCTGCCTGAAATCTACTTTCAGGATATCTTGTCATTTCGCGAGTATGAAAAATATACTAAAGAGCATGACGTTATTTTTAGCACCAGCCTTTTTTCGACCCATCGCCCTTTGTTGCTAATTAATTTACCTTTTGATAATGGACAAAAAAATACGCTACGCGGTCAGGCTCTTTCGTTATTGGGATATCAGGATAATGAATCTGTACAGGTTGAGAATGTTTTAGCTATCGTTGAACGGTATGGCACTATCCAACAACGAAAGGATCTTCGGACTGCTCTTGAAGATTACCTCTATAGCCATTCAAGACCCGTTAACAATTTAGTGGCAGCCCATCCGTTACCCTCTTTGGGCAGCTTGCTGCAGAAAGATTTTATCACTCTTGAGATGGATATACCAAAGACATGGCAAGAAGTTATTCATCAGGCAGCATTACCATTACTGAAAAATGGTGTAATCGAGTCATGTTATATATCTGCGATTATTAATAAGATTATTAACGAGCGGCCATATATTATGTTAGGGGAAGGGGTGATAATTGCTCATGCCGGAGTTGATGAAGGCGTTAATAAAATTGGCTTTTCATTATATCGATTACCACATCCGGTTCTGATAAATGATTATATATATGCAGATATTATCATTACATGTGCAACCCATAATACGCAGGGGCATTTAAAAGCTTTATCGCAGTTAAATAATTATCTTGAAGAATGCAATGGCGCAAAATTTATTCGTGACGCAGTAGATAAAGAAGTGATCATACGAGCGTTACAATACTACTCGTAATCAACAGAAGGAACGTTATTATGTTAGAAATACTAAAGCAGCAAGTTGTAGAAATGGCAAAAACGACCCAACAGTGGGGGATGTGTAAGCACAAAGCCGGGAATACCAGTGTCCGGGATCCAGAAACGGGGCTTATCTGTGTTACACCAACCACCGTTGACAAAAATGAATTAACCGTTCGGGATATCGTTGTCCTTTCTCCAGAGGGAGAAATTGTCGAAAACCTTTCCGGGCTGCGACCCACCAGTGAATGTATGATGCACCTGCAGGCCTACCGGACACGGCAGGATATTCACGCTGTTTGTCATACGCATTCACGTTTTGCTTCCATTTTTGCAGTACTGGAAAAAAGTATCCCCGCGGTTATTTATGAATGTGCAATTTTAAATCTGCAACAGGGGATTGTACCCGTTGCACCATTTGCATTACCTGGTACTCAAGAGCTGGCATTAAGTATCATTGAGCCCCTACAACAAGCCGATGCTATTTTATTAGGTCGCCATGGAGCGATGACCGTTGATGTGTCGTCTTATGATGCTGTATTAAAATCCGCCTACCTGGAAGAACTGGCTGAAATTTATTATCACACACTACTGGTAAATGGTCTGCAGGAACCGAAAGTATTTAGTGGTGAGGAACTGGCATGCTGGTCGTATCCACAGGTTATTAGATGAGCCACTATTAGCTATAGAGAAATTAGGTGGCCTATGATTAAAGAAATAGTGTGGGTGACAAACAAAACGGGGCTTCATGCCCGACCTGCAAGTGTACTAGCGAAAACTGTAAGACAATTTCAATGTGTGACAACCTTAAACTATAAGGGAAAAAATATCAAACCACACAGTGCGATGGCGTTATTAACGGCAGGTATCAAAGCTAACTCTCAAGTTGAACTGATTTGTGAAGGTGTTGATGAACAGCAAGCAATTTCGGAGTTGAAAAGATTATTTGCTATTGGTTTTGGTCATGATTAAACGAAAAATTTATTAATCCATTTATAACACAACATCCGTTGAATAAGGAAATCATTGTGACAAACAGAATCGTACTTAATCCCATTGCCTATTTTGGTAATGGGGCGATAAAACGCATCCTTGATGAAGTAAAAAAACGAAAATTAACAAAAGCATTTATTGTAACGGACTCAGAGATTGTCCGGTGCGGTGTAAACGAAAAAATAACTAACTTATTAAAGCACAACGATCTCACTTACACAGTATTCGATGGCGTTGAAGCGAATCCAACAATAGAAAATGTACAAGCTGGCGTCAGGGCGTTTAAGTGCAGTAATGCAGATTATTTGATTGCGGTAGGGGGCGGTTCTTCAATCGATACGGCTAAAGCAATTGGAATAATTATTGCTAATCCTGGTTTTGCCGATGTTCGTTCTCTGGAAGGGGGCGCAGCCACAGAGAACCCTGCGATACCGACTATTGCTGTTCCAACTACAGCGGGGACTGCGGCAGAAGTGACCATTAACTATGTCATCACAGATGTGGAGAATAGGCGCAAATTTGTTTGTTACGATCCACATTCTGTACCAGTGGCTTCAATTATTGATGCAGACATGATGTCTTCTATGCCGCCATCATTAAAAGCGGCAACCGGGATTGATGCACTCACACATGCGATTGAAGGTTACACCACTCTCGGCGCATGGACGTTGACAGATATGTTCCATATACAAGCGATTGGACTCATTGCCGATGCGCTAAGAGCTTCCGTGGCAGGAGATACACAGGCGAGCGAAGATATGGCGCTGGGACAATACATTGCCGGGATGGGCTTTTCAAATGTTGGGTTGGGGTTGGTGCACGGCATGGCGCACCCGTTGAGTGCATTTTACGGTACGCCTCATGGCGTGGCGAATGCTGTTTTGCTACCGTCTATCATGGAGTGGAATGCGGAATTTACCGAGGAGAAATATCGCAATATAGCGGCAGCGTTTGATATACCGCAAGCGTATACCATGCCATTATCCGAAGCGCGTAGAGAGGCAGTGAACGCGGTTCGAAGACTTAATCAGGATATCGGTATTCCATCACGCTTACGCGAAATTGGGATGAAAGAAGAGGATGTGATGGCTTTAGCGACTGCCGCTATGGCTGACATTTGTACAGGGGGCAATCCTCGGCCTGTAACCTTGACGGATATCCAGCAGCTTTATCGTCAAATGTATTAATTACTCTATGGGAGTGTGTCGTCCTCACCACTCCCAGACTTTTGACGGTGTAACCACCGCAGGTAGCGGAATATCCCACTCTTCGACAGGAAGTTTTTCTACTAACTGACAATCATGTGCATAACCAACTGGCTGCATTTTATAGTGCTGCCAGTTTTGCAATGTCCGATCATAAAAACCGCCACCCATTCCCAGGCGTTGACCGTACTTATCAAAGGCTACCAGCGGCGTTATGAGGACATCTAATTGGGAAAGGGGAAGTACATCGCGCACGTCCAGTTTCGGCTCGTGGATTTTTAATCTGTTCACCACCAGTTCACTTTGCGGATGGTAATTCAGGAACAGTAAGTTACCGACACTAAAGGGATGCAAAACTGGAAGATATACGCGCTTACCGGCATGCCAGAGCTGTTCTATGAGCGGTTGGGTGTCGAGTTCGCCATCAAATGAGAGAAAAACGGCAACCGTATGCGCCATTACAACAGGGGGGTAGTTCATCATCCGGGTTGCGGCCTGCTGACCCATTTCGCGTTGTTGCTCCGGCGTTAAGGCACGACGTCGATGCCGAATCATTTTACGGATTTCTTGTCGGGATAATGTAAGTGGAAGTTCTGGTAGTTGTGTCATGGCTGGTGCCAGATAAGAAGGGAATCTCCGAGATGCCGCCGCAGGCTGTAACCCTTGAACCCTTGGTTCAAGGTGAATGTGTCGTCGCAGTTTTAAGGCTTCTCGGACGAACCGAGCATGCTCACCAACCACGGAGCGCCACATTCTTGTGGTATGAAATATCGGCTCAGGGGACTGGCCCGCTTGCGAACATCTCAGAGAAATTTTGTCTTCACGTTTACTCTACCATAGTAAACCGAAAAGTGTCATTCAAAGTTTTGGTTCGTTTTTTCGGTGATGCGACCTTGTTCAAGTAACGCTTGTTCTATGGTCTGTTGCAGCATCCGAATACGCTGTTCCATACTTGCCGCGTAGTCACGAGTCTTCGCTTTTTCTTGCGCTAACTCATAGCTGATGTTCAATGCAGCAATGAAAACCAACTGTTCTGTATTTGTGACTCTAGTGCGTTCTTTCAGATCTTGCAACCGTTGGTTCAGATCGTCCGCAGCCTGATTCAACGCATCCCTTTGGTCAGGCGGGCAGTTCACACGCAGTGAACGGCCAAAAATTTGGATATCGACGGGTTGTGCAGACATGCCACCTTCCTGCTGATTGACTGCGCTGCCTTCGCCTTCAGACCTTTGGTCTGCGAAGGGGCGAAACTATAGCTACCCTGGTGCAATGAGACAAGCCCTTTTCTGGTTCACCAGGGTCCAAAGTGATAGCATATCATGAATCTTCCTCCCTTTGATGTCGAATGCTTATGTCTATACAGAACGAAATGCCTGGTTACAACGAGATGAACCAGTATCTGAACCAACAAGGGACAGGTCTGACCCCTGCTGAAATGCATGGTTTAATCAGCGGGATGCTTTGCGGTGGCAATGATGACAGCTCATGGCTGCCGCTGCTTCATGACCTGACGAACGAAGGCATGGCTTTCGGTCATGAGCTGGCACAGGCATTGCGTAAAATGCACTCTGCTACCAGCGATGCCCTGCAAGATGACGGCTTCCTTTTTCAGCTTTATCTGCCTGATGGCGATGATGTCAGCGTTTTCGATCGCGCTGATGCACTGGCAGGCTGGGTAAATCACTTCCTGCTTGGTCTTGGCGTCACACAACCGAAGCTCGACAAAGTGACCGGTGAAACCGGTGAAGCTATTGACGATTTGCGTAACATTGCACAACTGGGCTACGACGAAGACGAAGATCAGGAAGAGCTGGAAATGTCCCTCGAAGAGATCATTGAATACGTTCGTGTTGCTGCGCTGTTATGTCACGACACCTTTACCCATCCGCAACCGACCGCGCCAGAAGTACAAAAGCCGACTCTACACTAAAAACAAAAAACGTAAGGAGAGTGTTATGAGTGAGATATCTCAGCAAGAATTTCAGCGCCGCCGCCAGGCTTTACTGGCGCAAATGCAACCTGCCAGCGCCGCGCTGATTTTCGCAGCGCCAGAAGTGACCCGTAGCGCCGACAGCGAATATCCCTATCGTCAAAACAGCGACTTCTGGTACTTCACTGGCTTTAATGAGCCAGAAGCAGTGCTGGTGCTGATTAAAAGCGATGACACTCATAACCACAGCGTTCTGTTTAACCGCGTTCGCGACCTGACGGCAGAGATCTGGTTTGGCCGTCGCCTGGGGCAAGATGCCGCACCGGAAAAACTAGGCGTTGACCGCGCACTGGCGTTCAGCGAAATCAATCAGCAACTTTATCAACTACTTAACGGTCTGGATGTGGTTTACCATGCCCAGGGCGAATATGCGTATGCTGATGAAATAGTGAACAGTGCACTGGAAAAACTGCGTAAAGGCTCGCGGCAAAATCTCACCGCTCCGGCAACGATGATCGACTGGCGCCCTGTTGTTCATGAAATGCGCCTGTTCAAATCGCCAGAAGAGATTGCCGTACTTCGCCGCGCTGGTGAAATCACCGCACTGGCGCACACTCGGGCGATGGAAAAATGCCGTCCAGGAATGTTTGAGTACCATCTGGAAGGCGAAATTCACCACGAATTTAACCGCCACGGCGCACGTTATCCTTCCTACAACACCATTGTCGGCAGCGGTGAAAATGGCTGCATTTTGCATTACACCGAAAACGAGTGTGAACTGCGCGACGGCGACCTGGTGTTGATTGACGCGGGGTGTGAATATAAAGGTTACGCTGGCGATATTACCCGCACCTTCCCGGTCAATGGCAAATTCACTCAGGCACAGCGTGAAATCTACGACATTGTGCTGGAGTCTCTTGAAACCAGTTTGCGCCTGTATCGTCCGGGAACCTCCATTCAGGAAGTCACGGGTGAAGTGGTGCGTATCATGATTAGTGGCCTGGTAAAACTGGGGATCCTGAAAGGTGACGTCGATGAACTGATCGCCCAAAATGCCCATCGTCCTTTCTTTATGCATGGCCTTAGCCACTGGTTAGGTCTGGATGTTCATGATGTGGGTGTTTATGGTCAGGATCGCTCGCGCATTCTTGAACCGGGTATGGCTTTGACCGTAGAGCCGGGGCTGTATATCGCGCCGGATGCAGATGTGCCGGAACAATATCGCGGTATCGGCATTCGTATTGAAGACGATATTGTGATTACTGAAACCGGTAACGAAAACCTCACCGCCAGCGTGGTGAAAAAGCCGGAAGAAATCGAAGCATTGATGGCGGCTGCGAGAAAGCAATGAGCGTAATCATCGTCGGTGGCGGCATGGCTGGCGCGACGCTGGCGCTGGCTATTTCCCGGTTAAGTCACGGGGCGCTGCCGGTACATCTGATTGAAGCGACTGCACCGGAATCACATGTTCATCCTGGCTTTGATGGCCGAGCTATTGCGCTGGCGGCGGGCACCTGCCAGCAACTGGCGCGCATCGGCGTCTGGCAATCTCTGGCTGATTGCGCAACCGCCATCACCACTGTTCATGTCAGCGATTGCGGTTATGCTGGATTCGTCACCCTCGCCGCAGAAGATTATCAACTGGCGGCACTGGGGCAGGTTGTTGAGTTGCACAATGTCGGGCAACGGCTGTTTACATTGTTGCGCAAAGCGCCTGGCGTGACGCTGCACTGTCCGGATCGCGTTGCTAACGTTTCTCGTACTCAGGATAACGTTGCCGTAACGCTGGAGAGTGGCGAGACGCTGACGGGGCGTGTGCTGGTTGCGGCTGATGGTACGCATTCAGCATTAGCGACCACCTGCGGCGTTGACTGGCAGCAAGAGCCTTACGAACAACTGGCAGTGATTGCTAATGTTGCTACCTCTGTTGCGCATGAAGGCCGTGCTTTTGAGCGCTTTACGCAATATGGCCCGCTGGCGATGTTGCCGATGTCTGGCGGACGTTGTTCGCTGGTCTGGTGTCACCCGCTGGAACGGGGCGATGAGGTCATGGCGTGGAGCGACGAGACGTTTTGCCGTGAACTCCAGTCCGCTTTTGGCTGGCGTCTGGGGCAAATTACCCACGCCGGTAAACGCAGTGCTTATCCGCTGGCGTTAACCCGCGCCGCTAAACCCATTACCCATCGCACCGTGCTGGTGGGTAATGCAGCGCAAACCCTGCATCCGATTGCCGGACAAGGATTTAACCTCGGTATGCGTGATGTTATGAGCCTTGCAGAAACCCTGACTCAGGCGCAAGAACGTGGTGAAGACATTGGTGATTACGGCGTATTGTGCCGCTACCAGCAGCGTCGGCAGAGCGATCGCGAAGCGACTATCGGCGTTACGGACAGTCTGGTGCATCTTTTTGCCAACCGTTGGGTGCCGCTGGTTGTCGGGCGCAACCTCGGGCTGATGGCGATGGAATTATTCACTCCGGCACGCGATGTGCTGACGCAGCGCACCCTCGGTTGGGTGGCGCGTTGAAGGCGGTTTTAAGGAATAAACAATGCAAAGTGTTGATGTAGCCATTGTTGGCGGCGGCATGGTGGGGCTGGCGGTTGCCTGCGGCTTACAGGGGAGCGGCTTACGCGTCGCCGTACTGGAACAGCGTGTACCGGAACCTCTGGCGGCGGATGCACCACCACAACTGCGCGTTTCGGCTATCAATGCCGCCAGCGAAAAATTACTCACCCGTCTTGGCATCTGGCAGGACATTCTCTCCCGTAGAGCCAGTTGCTATCACGGTATGGAAGTGTGGGATAAAGACAGTTTTGGTCACATCTCTTTTGACGATCAAAGCATGGGCTATAGCCATCTTGGGCATATTGTTGAAAACGCAGTGATTCACTACGCGCTGTGGAACAAAGCGCAACAGTCGTCAGATATCACCCTGTTTGCC
This sequence comes from Escherichia sp. KTE159, assembly GCF_000408805.1. Taxonomy (NCBI): domain Bacteria; kingdom Pseudomonadati; phylum Pseudomonadota; class Gammaproteobacteria; order Enterobacterales; family Enterobacteriaceae; genus Escherichia; species Escherichia sp. KTE159. The sequence continues at coordinate 2,755,130 of NZ_KE137292.1, read as the reverse complement.
CCTGCAGAATTACAGCAGGTCGCCTGGGGGGAAAACGAAACCTTCCTGACGCTGAAAGACGGCAGCATGTTAACGGCGCGTCTGGTGATTGGTGCGGACGGGGCAAATTCCTGGTTGCGCAACAAAGCCGATATCCCGCTGACTTTCTGGGATTATCAGCATCACGCGCTGGTAGCGACCATTCGTACTGAAGAACCACATGAAGCGGTGGCGCGCCAGGTTTTCCACGGTGAAGGCATTCTGGCTTTTTTGCCGCTGAGCGATCCGCATCTTTGCTCGATTGTCTGGTCATTACCTCCTCAGGAGGCGCAGCGGATGCAGCAGGCGAGCGAAGATGAATTTAATCGCGCATTAAATATCGCTTTTGATAATCGCCTGGGCTTATGCAAGGTTGAGAGCGAGCGTCAGGTGTTCCCGTTGACGGGGCGTTATGCCCGCCAGTTTGCCGCTCACCGCCTGGCGTTGGTGGGCGACGCCGCGCATACCATTCACCCGCTGGCGGGGCAGGGGGTGAATCTCGGCTTTATGGATGCCGCAGAGCTGATTGCCGAACTGAAACGTCTGCACCGTCAGGGCAAAGACATCGGGCAGTACATTTACTTGCGTCGCTATGAACGCAGCCGCAAGCACAGTGCGGCGCTGATGCTGGCAAGTATGCAGGGATTCCGCGATCTCTTTTCCGGAGCTAATCCGGCGAAAAAACTGCTGCGCGATATTGGTTTGAAACTGGCCGACACGCTGCCTGGCGTTAAGCCGCAGCTTATTCGTCAGGCAATGGGGTTAAATGATTTGCCTGAATGGTTGCGTTAAAAATTTCTCCTCTGTTGTTTATTTGATACCCATCACACTTTAATCTCCCGGTTTTTCTGTCGGGAGATTTTCCTCATTTGAAATAAACTAATTTCACCTTCAATTTCGCATTATATTTTCTAATGTTACGATTTTTTGATTTAGTGATTTTTGACATATTTTCAGTTCTTAATATTGCTTTATCCAAATTCAATTTCTTAATGCATTGTATTTATATAAAAATAAAATCAATTTTTGGTTTTTTATTCTGTTGAGATTTTTGCGTTTTTTAACCATAAGCTAATGTGATGATCAATTTTACCTTATGGTTAACCGTCTATTTCGGTGGTAAGTTCAGAGAAAAGAGAACGATTGCGTTGGGGACCGGGAGTGGCTCCGATGCTGGGTTTCGTGGTGATAATTTCACTGTGAAAAAGTTGTCAGCCCCGCTTATTCAATGAGGACAAGATGGCACAACAGACTCCTTTGTACGAACAACACACGCTTTGCGGCGCACGCATGGTGGATTTCCATGGCTGGATGATGCCGCTGCATTACGGTTCGCAAATCGACGAACATCATGCGGTACGAACCGATGCCGGAATGTTTGATGTGTCGCATATGACCATCGTCGATCTCCGCGGCAGCCGCACCCGGGAGTTTCTGCGTTATCTGCTGGCGAACGATGTGGCGAAGCTCACCAAAAGTGGCAAAGCGCTCTACTCCGGGATGTTGAATGCCTCTGGCGGAGTGATAGATGACCTGATCGTTTACTACTTCACTGAAGATTTCTTCCGCCTCGTTGTTAACTCCGCCACCCGCGAAAAAGACCTCTCCTGGGTAACCCAACACGCTGAACCCTTCGGCATTGAAATTACCGTTCGTGATGACCTTTCCATGATTGCCGTACAAGGGCCGAATGCTCAGGTAAAAGCTGCCACACTGTTTAATGACGCCCAGCGTCAGGCGGTGGAAGGCATGAAGCCGTTCTTTGGCGTGCAGGCGGGCGATCTGTTTATTGCCACCACCGGTTATACCGGCGAAGCGGGCTATGAAATTGCGCTGCCAAATGAAAAAGCAGCAGATTTCTGGCGTGCGCTGGTGGAAGCGGGCGTTAAGCCATGCGGTCTGGGTGCGCGTGATACGCTGCGTCTGGAAGCGGGCATGAATCTTTATGGTCAGGAGATGGACGAAACCATCTCGCCGCTGGCAGCCAACATGGGCTGGACCATCGCCTGGGAACCGACTGACCGTGACTTCATCGGTCGTGAAGCACTGGAAGTGCAGCGTGAACATGGCACAGAGAAACTGGTTGGTCTGGTGATGACCGAAAAAGGTGTGCTGCGTAATGAACTGCCGGTGCGTTTTACCGACGCGCAGGGTAATCAGCATGAAGGCATTATTACCAGCGGGACTTTCTCCCCAACGCTGGGTTACAGCATTGCGCTGGCGCGTGTGCCGGAAGGCATTGGCGAAACGGCGATTGTGCAAATTCGCAACCGTGAAATGCCGGTAAAAGTGACTAAACCTGTTTTTGTGCGTAACGGCAAAGCCGTCGCGTGATTTACTTTTTTGGAGATTGATTGATGAGCAACGTACCAGCAGAACTGAAATACAGCAAAGAACACGAATGGCTGCGTAAAGAAGCTGACGGCACTTACACCGTTGGCATCACCGAGCATGCTCAGGAACTGTTAGGCGATATGGTGTTTGTTGACCTGCCGGAAGTGGGCGCAACGGTAAGCGCGGGCGATGACTGCGCGGTTGCCGAATCAGTAAAAGCGGCGTCAGACATTTATGCGCCAGTAAGTGGTGAAATCGTAGCGGTGAACGACGCACTGAGCGACTCCCCGGAACTGGTAAACAGCGAGCCATACACTGGCGGCTGGATCTTTAAAATCAAAGCCAGCGATGAAAGCGAACTGGAATCACTGCTGGACGCCACCGCATACGAAGCATTGTTAGAAGACGAGTAACGGCTTTATCCCTCTTCTTTGGGAGAGGGGCAGGGTGAGGAAAATTTACGCCTCACCCTTACTCTCTTCGCAAGAAGGGAGGTTCACAATTCACTGCACGTTTCAGGAACCATCGCTCATGACACAGACGTTAAGCCAGCTTGAAAACAGCGGCGCTTTTATTGAACGCCATATCGGACCGGACGCCGCGCAACAGCAAGAAATGCTGAATGCCGTTGGCGCACAATCGTTAAACGCGCTGATCGGCCAGATTGTGCCGAAAGATATTCAGCTTGCGACCCCGCCGCAGGTTGGCGCACCGGCGACCGAATACGCCGCGCTGGCGGAACTCAAGGCTATTGCCAGTCGCAATAAACGCTTCACGTCTTACATCGGCATGGGTTACACCGCCGTGCAGTTGCCGCCGGTTATTCTGCGCAACATGCTGGAAAATCCGGGCTGGTATACCGCGTATACCCCGTATCAGCCTGAAGTCTCCCAGGGCCGCCTCGAAGCCCTGCTCAACTTCCAGCAGGTAACGTTGGATCTGACCGGGCTGGATATGGCTTCGGCGTCTCTGCTGGACGAAGCTACCGCAGCCGCTGAAGCAATGGCGATGGCTAAACGCGTCAGCAAACTGAAAAATGCCAATCGCTTCTTCGTTGCTTCTGACGTTCATCCGCAAACGCTGGATGTGGTTCGCACCCGTGCAGAAACCTTTGGTTTTGAAGTGATTGTCGATGACGCGCAAAAAGTGCTCGATCATCAGGAAGTGTTCGGCGTGCTGTTACAGCAGGTTGGCACTACCGGTGAAATCCACGATTACACAACGCTTATCAGCGAACTGAAATCACGCAAAATTGTGGTCAGTGTTGCCGCTGACATTATGGCTCTGGTGCTGCTTACTGCACCGGGCAAACAGGGCGCGGATATTGTCTTTGGTTCGGCGCAACGCTTCGGTGTGCCGATGGGCTACGGTGGCCCGCACGCGGCCTTCTTTGCGGCGAAAGATGAATATAAACGTTCTATGCCGGGCCGTATTATTGGTGTATCGAAAGATGCCGCAGGCAATACCGCGCTGCGAATGGCGATGCAGACTCGCGAACAACATATTCGCCGCGAGAAAGCGAACTCCAACATTTGTACTTCCCAGGTACTGCTGGCAAACATCGCCAGCCTGTATGCCGTTTATCACGGTCCGGTTGGCCTGAAACGCATCGCTAACCGCATTCATCGTCTGACCGATATTCTGGCTGCTGGCCTGCAACAAAAAGGTCTGAAGCTGCGCCATGCGTACTATTTCGACACGTTGTGTGTAGACGTAGCCGACAAAGCAGGCGTGCTGGCGCGTGCCGAAGCGGCTGAAATCAACCTGCGTAGCGACATTCTGAACGCCGTGGGGATCACCCTTGATGAAACCACGACGCGTGAAAACGTGATGCAGCTTTTCAGCGTGCTGCTGGGCGATAATCACGGGCTGGATATCGACACGCTGGACAAAGACGTGGCTCACGACAGCCGCTCTATCCAGCCTGCAATGTTGCGCGACGATGAAATCCTGACGCACCCGGTATTTAATCGCTACCACAGCGAAACCGAAATGATGCGCTATATGCATTCGCTGGAGCGTAAAGATCTGGCGCTGAATCAGGCGATGATCCCGCTGGGTTCCTGCACCATGAAACTGAACGCCGCCGCCGAGATGATCCCGATCACCTGGCCGGAGTTTGCTGAACTGCACCCATTCTGCCCACCGGAGCAGGCCGAAGGTTATCAACAGATGATTGCGCAACTGGCTGACTGGCTGGTCAAACTGACTGGTTATGACACCGTCTGTATGCAGCCGAACTCCGGTGCTCAGGGTGAATACGCGGGCCTGCTGGCGATTCGTCATTACCATGAAAGCCGCAACGAAGGGCATCGTGATATCTGCCTGATCCCGGCATCTGCCCACGGGACTAACCCAGCTTCTGCGCATATGGCGGGAATGCAGGTGGTGGTCGTGGCATGTGATAAAAACGGCAATATCGATTTGACTGACCTGCGCGCGAAAGCGGAACAGGCTGGCGATAATCTCTCCTGCATCATGGTGACTTATCCATCCACCCACGGTGTGTACGAAGAAACAATCCGTGAAGTGTGTGAAATCGTGCATCAGTTTGGCGGTCAGGTTTACCTTGATGGCGCAAACATGAACGCCCAGGTCGGCATCACTTCACCGGGCTTTATTGGTGCGGACGTTTCGCACCTCAACCTGCATAAAACTTTCTGTATTCCGCACGGCGGTGGCGGCCCGGGTATGGGGCCGATCGGCGTGAAATCGCATCTGGCACCGTTTGTGCCGGGTCATAGCGTGGTACAAATCGAAGGCATGTTAACCCGTCAGGGCGCGGTTTCTGCGGCACCGTTCGGTAGTGCATCCATTCTGCCAATCAGTTGGATGTACATTCGCATGATGGGCGCAGAAGGGCTTAAAAAAGCAAGCCAGGTAGCAATTCTTAACGCCAACTATATTGCCAGCCGCCTGCAGGATGCCTTCCCGGTGCTGTATACCGGTCGCGATGGTCGCGTGGCGCACGAATGTATTCTCGATATTCGTCCGCTGAAAGAAGAAACCGGCATCAGCGAGCTGGATATAGCCAAACGTCTGATCGACTACGGTTTCCACGCGCCGACAATGTCATTCCCGGTTGCGGGGACGCTGATGGTGGAACCGACTGAATCCGAAAGCAAAGTGGAACTGGATCGCTTTATTGACGCGATGCTGGCTATCCGTGCGGAAATTGACCTGGTGAAAGCTGGAGTCTGGCCGCTGGAAGATAACCCGTTGGTAAACGCGCCGCACATTCAGAACGAACTGGTTGCTGAGTGGGGGCATCCGTACAGCCGTGAAATAGCGGTGTTCCCGGCAGGCGTGGCAGACAAATACTGGCCGACGGTGAAACGTCTGGACGATGTTTACGGCGACCGTAACCTGTTCTGTTCCTGCGTACCGATTAGCGAATACCAGTAATTAACTGATTTGACTATCTTCTAAAGGCGCTTCGGCGCCTTTTTAGTTTGTTAATAAGGTGCGCTTTGTGTGTCGGATGAAGCGTAAATACAAAATCCTGGAGTTCAATATATGACAGAAGCTCCAGGCCTGATGAGCGGGGCGCATCAGGCACATCGGCTAATTAAAGTTTCTCGCCGTTGCTGGCGATCACCTCTTTGTACCAGTTAAAGCTCTTCTTACGTGAACGCGACATATCACCAGTACCGTCGTCATGCTTATTCACATAGATAAAACCGTAGCGTTTGCTGTACTGCCCGGTGGTGAATGATACGCAGTCGATGCAGCCCCACGGCGTGTAGCCCATCAGATCGACGCCATCGTAAGTCACCGCTTTTTTCATCTCTTCAATGTGGGCGCGCAGGTAATCAATGCGGTAGTCATCGTTGATGCTGCCGTCCTCTTCTACTTTATCGTAAGCGCCAAAACCGTTTTCGACGATAAATAGAGGCTTCTGATAACGCTCATACAGTTCGCAGAGCGCGTAACGCAGACCCACCGGATCAATCTGCCAGCCCCAGTCAGAGGCTTTCACATATGGGTTCGGCACGCTGCCTTCGAAACCAGAAATCGCATCACCGGTGCCGCCTTCGGCTTTTACCGCGTTGGTCATGTAATAGCTGAAGCCGAGATAATCGCAGGTGCCTTCGCGCAGTACATTCAGATCGCCATCTTCCATTTTGATGTTAAATCCGCGACGCTCCCACTCGTTCAACACATAGGACGGGTAATAGCCGCGCAGTTGCACATCGGTAAAGACATAACGTTCGCGCATCGATTCCTGGGCGAACATCACATCGTCCGGGTTACAGGAGTAAGGATAAAGTGGCACCATTGCCAGCATACAACCGACTTTCATCTCCGGGTTGATGCGACGTGCCGCTTTCACCGCCAGGGCGCTGGCAACAAACTGATGATGCAGCACCTGGTACATCGTCTCTTCTGGATTTTCATGTTCGGTATAAACCACGCCAGAGCAGCAATAGCCAAACAGCGGTGCGCGCCAGTTACGCTGGTTGTTAATCTCGTTGAAGGTCATCCAGTATTTGACTTTGTGCTTATAGCGTTCAAACACCACTTCAGCAAAACGTACAAAGAAATCAACCACCTTACGGTTGGTCCAACTGCCGTATTGCTGCACCAGATGTAGCGGCATTTCAAAGTGAGAAAGGGTGATCACCGGTTCAATGTTGTATTTCAGCAGTTCATCGAACAGGGCGTCGTAAAACTTCAGCCCTTCTTCATTAGGCTGGGCTTCATCGCCTTTCGGGAAAATGCGCGTCCAGGCGATGGAAGTACGAAAACATTTGAAGCCCATTTCGGCAAACAGCTTGATGTCTTCCTTATAGTGACCATAAAAATCTACCGCTTCATGGTTCGGATAGTATTTGCCTGGCAAGACTTCTTTGGTGATTTCGCGCGGTACGCCGTGTGCGCCGCCGGTCAGAACGTCACAAATGCTTGGCCCTTTGCCGCCTTTGTTCCAGCCGCCTTCGACCTGATGGGCGGCAACTGCGCCGCCCCATAAGAAATCTTTCGGTAAGGTGAGTTTTTTCACTATCATAGGCTCCAAATGAGTCAATTCTTACAGGAAATATTACCATGCAGCCAAACGACATCACTTTTTTTCAACGTTTCCAGGATGACATTCTGGCTGGGCGTAAAACCATCACCATCCGTGACGAATCTGAATCGCACTTTAAAACGGGCGATGTACTTCGCGTCGGGCGCTTTGAAGATGATGGCTATTTTTGCACTATTGAAGTCACTGCAACTTCAACAGTGACGCTGGATACTCTCACAGAAAAACATGCGCAACAGGAAAATATGACTCTGGCTGAACTGAAAAAGGTCATTGCTGACATCTATCCCGGTCAGACGCAGTTTTATGTAATTGAATTTAAATGCCTTTAAGTTGAGCTAACGCCTGTTAGCTGAAACTTTATATTTAATTTCATGATTTTTCGGAGATTACTCTCAAATCAAAATTTATTTTAGCTAACAGGTGTTCACTGGAACTATTCTCAGTTACGCTGGAGTTGCAATCACGCGCGTGGACGTTCTCCGGAGTAAGTTATGGTTCAGAAGCCCCTCTCTAAACAGGGATATTCGCTGGCAGAGGAAATTGCCAATAGTGTCAGTCATGGTATCGGACTGGTGTTTGGCATTGTCGGGCTGGTGTTACTACTGGTTCAGGCTGTTGATCTCAACGCCAGCGCCACGGCGATAACCAGTTATAGCCTCTATGGCGGTAGTATGATCCTGCTGTTTCTGGCCTCGACGCTGTATCACGCTATTCCCCATCAACGGGCAAAAATGTGGCTGAAGAAATTTGACCACTGCGCCATTTATCTGTTGATTGCCGGAACTTACACACCTTTTTTGCTGGTGGGGCTGGATTCACCGCTGGCGCGCGGGCTGATGATTGTTATCTGGAGCATGGCGCTGCTGGGGATTCTGTTCAAGCTGACCATCGCGCACCGATTTAAAATATTATCGCTGGTGACCTATCTGGCTATGGGCTGGTTGTCGCTGGTGGTTATTTATGAAATGGCAGTGAAGCTCGCGGCGGGCAGCGTTACCTTACTGGCGGTAGGCGGCGTGGTTTACTCGCTTGGCGTAATTTTCTACGTCTGCAAACGCATCCCATACAACCATGCCATCTGGCACGGATTTGTGCTCGGCGGCAGCGTGTGCCATTTCCTGGCGATCTATTTGTATATTGGGCAGGCGTAATTGGCGCACAACCGCCGGATACGGCGAAAACGCCTTATCCGGCTTACGGGTAGCGTGCCCATTGTGAAAACAGATACCCACTCCCATGCCTGATAAGACGTGTCAGCGCCGCATCAGGCAATAGATGCCAGGAGCGATACAGAGATTTACTCTTCCAGCGAATAAGGTAGCGGCTCGATATGCAGCGTATTCGCATCGTCACGAACGCGGAAGATGCTGTCCGGCTCCATATCGTTATTCATGACTACCTGAACCACGACATGACCATCGTCCAGTTTTACCGCCGCCAGTACGGTTCCGGTACGACGCCAGTTCTCGCCCATTTTCAGTTCTAAGTCTTCACCCACTTCCGGCACACGACTGGCACTACCCGCCAGCAACCAGAGTGCACGTTTGTTGGCACCGCGGAATTTAGCTCGTGCCACCATCTCTTGTCCGGTGTAGCAACCCTTCTTAAAGCTGATCCCACCCAGCGCCTGAATATTCGTCGCTTGTGGGATAAACTGCCCACTGTTGGCCGCGTCAATCACCGGGAAACCCGCTTCAATATTCAACGCCAGCCACTGTTGGCTATTGTTCAACTCCGCTTCACCGCGAAGTTTATCGGTCAGCATATTGGCGGTGGCTTCATCGGTGACGATCAGAAAACGCTCTGCCGGATGTTCAAACCAAAGTAGGGTTGTCGCGCCTTCTCTGACTACCTGTTTTTCCTGAGTCGGCAGCTCACTGAAAAGATTCGCTAACGCGGCGCGCGCCTGGAACCCGGCAACACCGAGCAGTACACGTTCATCGTCCGGGACGATAGTCACTTTAGAGAAGACCGCATATTTTTTCAGTTCGGTAAGCTGGTTGTCGCGCACGCTGCGACGTTCAATCCAGGCAAAACCGTCGCCGTCGCGGAACAGACGTAAATTGCTCCACATCTTACCTTTGGCATCGCAGTGCGCGGCAAGCAGATGCTGGTCTTCGGTCATCTGGCTGACATCTGCCGTTACCTGGCCCTGCATATATTTTTCGCTATCTGCGCCGGTAATGGTGGCAAGCGCCCAATCATCAAGCGTCATCAACGTCAGCGGTAAACGGGCAGAAGCCGTGGGCTGACGGGGAGGAAAAGGTGTAAAAGCCATAATGGAGTCCTGTTTTACAAACGGCGTAATTAATGACTAATGGTAAAAGAGCTATGGGGCATTGCAAGTGCTTTCACTACGCGATCCGTGCCTTCTGATTCGCTTTGCGAGATGACTTCCAAAAAAATGAAGCCATTGAATTGTTGTGGATTAATTTCGCGATCGCGATTGTGTTTACCGATATTCCCGCAAAAGAAGTCGAAAAACACGTTACAATATCCTGGTACTGGATTTTCGTGAGACAGGAAGAAAATGGATATTAACAACAAAGCCCGCATTCATTGGGCATGCCGCCGCGGTATGCGTGAACTCGATATTTCAATCATGCCGTTTTTCGAACATGAGTACGACAGCTTAAGCGATGACGAAAAACGCATCTTTATTCGTCTGCTGGAATGCGACGATCCGGACCTGTTCAACTGGCTGATGAATCATGGTAAACCTGCCGATGCAGAACTGGAAATGATGGTCAGACTCATTCAGACACGGAACCGGGATCGTGGTCCTGTGGCAATCTGAATTACGCGTCTCCTGGCGCGCGCAGTGGCTTTCCCTGCTGATTCATGGGCTGGTTGCCGCAGTTATTTTACTCATGCCATGGCCACTTAGTTACACCCCGCTATGGCTGGTGTTGCTTTCGCTGGTGGTGTTTGATTGCGTTCGCAGCCAGCGACGCATTAATTCCCGTCAGGGAGAGATTCGCCTGCTGATGGATGGGCGTTTACGTTGGCAAGGACAGGAATGGAGCATCGTCAAAACGCCGTGGATGATTAAAAGCGGCATGATGTTACGTTTACGTTCTGATAGCGGAAAACGTCAGCATTTGTGGCTGGCAGCAGACAGCATGGACGAAGCCGAATGGCGTGATTTACGGCGAATTGTGTTACAGCAAGAGATACGATGACGGCGAAGCAAATACGCTAAGCCGTCAGGGAAATCAGGCGTAGTGTTCCGCCATTTCATTAAGAATTTGCTCGCACCAGCTCTGAATACGCTCATCGCTGAGGTCATACTGGTTGGTTTCATCCAGCGCCAGGCCGACAAACAGTTGTCCGCCAGCAATAACGGGTTTCGGGCTGGTGAATTCATATCCTTCCGTTGGCCAGTAACCGACGAACTTCACGCCTTTGGTTGAGAGTTTGTCATGCAGCATTCCGAGCGCATCGAGGAACCACTCGCCATACCCGAGTTGATCGCCCAGCCCATACAGCGCAACAATTTTACCTTCGAGGTTCAGGTCGTCGAGCTGATCCCAGACGGCCTCCCAATCCTCCTGGATTTCACCAAAATCCCAGGTCGGAATTCCCAGAATGAGCACATCGTATTGCTCCATTAATTTAGGGGAGTCGTCCTTGAGGTTATGTAAGGTCACCAGTTCTGGACCGATAATATCGCGGATTTTTTCCGCCGCCATTTCGGTGTAACAGGTGCTGGAACCGTAAAAAAGACCCATATTCATAACGTAAGCTTCTCGATTCTGCTGTGGCTTTTGCGGCTAGTGTATCAGAATCGTTTTAGTCACGGCACAATAAGGCATAATGCATCAAACGAGAAATGTAAGGGGCGCAAGTGAAACAAGATTTGGCACGCATCGAGCAATTTCTTGATGCCCTGTGGCTGGAAAAAAATCTGGCAGAAAATACGTTGAACGCATATCGCCGCGATCTGTCAATGATGGTGGAGTGGTTGCATCATCGTGGGCTAACGCTGGCAACGGCGCAAAGTGGTGACTTACAGGCATTATTGGCAGAACGGCTGGAGGGCGGGTATAAAGCCACCAGTTCAGCCCGTTTATTGAGTGCGGTGCGCCGATTGTTCCAGTATCTTTACCGCGAAAAGTTTCGTGAAGACGATCCCAGTGCGCATCTTGCTTCACCGAAATTACCCCAGCGCTTACCGAAAGATTTAAGTGAAGCGCAGGTCGAAAGGTTATTGCAGGCACCGCTGGTGGATCAGCCACTGGAACTGCGTGACAAAGCGATGCTCGAAGTGTTGTATGCTACCGGGTTGCGCGTTTCTGAACTTGTCGGTCTGACGATGAGTGATATCAGCTTGCGTCAGGGGGTGGTGCGGGTAATAGGTAAAGGCAACAAAGAGCGACTGGTGCCGTTAGGTGAAGAGGCGGTCTACTGGCTGGAAACCTATCTGGAACATGGGCGACCGTGGTTGTTAAACGGTGTGTCGATTGACGTACTGTTTCCCAGCCAGCGCGCGCAGCAAATGACGCGGCAGACTTTCTGGCATCGCATTAAACACTATGCTGTGCTGGCGGGGATCGACAGCGAAAAGTTATCGCCGCACGTGCTGCGTCACGCCTTTGCCACCCATTTGTTAAATCATGGTGCGGATTTACGTGTGGTGCAGATGTTGCTGGGCCACAGTGATCTCTCCACGACTCAAATTTATACGCATGTCGCCACTGAGCGTCTGCGGCAACTTCATCAACAGCATCACCCGCGGGCGTGATAGCTGAAAAGAACAGGATGATTTATGAAGAAAGGTTTTATGTTGTTTACTTTGTTGGCGACGTTTTCTGGCTTTGTTCAGGCGGATGACGCGGCAATACAACAAACGTTAGCTAAAATGGGCATCAAAAGCAGCGATATTCAGCCCGCGCCCGTTGCTGGTATGAAAACAGTGCTAACTAACAGCGGCGTGCTGTATATCACCGATGACGGTAAACACATCATTCAGGGGCCAATGTATGATGTTAGCGGCGTGGCACCGGTCAACGTCACCAACCAGATGCTGTTAAAGCAACTGAATGCGCTGGAAAAAGAGATGATTATCTACAAAGCGCCGCAAGAAAAGCACGTCATCACCGTGTTTACCGACATTACCTGCGGTTACTGCCACAAACTGCATGAGCAGATGGCTGACTACAACGCGCTGGGGATCACCGTGCGTTATCTCGCGTTCCCGCGTCAGGGGCTGGAAAGCCAGGCGGAGCAACAAATGAAAGCCATTTGGTGTGCAAAAGATAAAAACAAAGCCTTTGATGACGTAATGGCAGGCAAAGCCGTTACTCCGGCAAGTTGCGATATCGATATTGCCGACCATTACGCACTTGGCGTACAGCTTGGTGTTAGTGGTACTCCGGCGGTTGTGCTGAATAACGGTACTCTGGTGCCGGGCTACCAGCCGCCGAAAGAGATGAAAGCATTCCTCGACGAACATCAAAAAATGACCAGCGGTAAATAATTCGCGTGAAACAACAGATACAACTTCGTCGTCGTGAAGTCGACGAAACGGCAGACTTGCCCGCTGACCTGCCCCCCTTGCTGCGCCGTTTATACGCCAGTCGGGGCGTGCGCAGCGCGCAGGAACTGGAGCGCAGTGTTAAAGGTATGTTGCCCTGGCAGCAACTGAGCGGTGTCGAAAAGGCTGTTGAGATCCTTTACAACGCTTTTCGTGAAGGAACGCGGATTATTGTGGTCGGGGATTTCGACGCCGACGGAGCCACCAGCACAGCCCTTAGCGTGCTGGCGATGCGTTCTCTCGGCTGTGACAACATCGACTATCTGGTGCCAAACCGTTTTGAAGACGGTTATGGTTTAAGTCCGGAAGTGGTCGATCAAGCTTATGCGCGTGGTGCGCAGTTGATTGTAACGGTTGATAACGGTATTTCTTCCCACGCAGGTGTTGAACACGCTCGCTCGCTGGGCATTCCGGTTATTGTTACCGATCACCATTTACCCGGCGAAACGTTACCCGCGGCGGAAGCCATTATTAATCCCAATTTGCGTGACTGCGAGTTCCCGTCAAAATCACTGGCAGGCGTTGGTGTGGCCTTTTATCTGATGCTGGCGTTACGCACCTTTTTGCGTGATCAGGGATGGTTTGATGAGCGTGGCATCGCAATCCCCAATTTGGCGGAATTGCTGGATCTGGTCGCTCTGGGGACTGTGGCGGATGTTGTGCCACTGGACGCCAATAACCGCATCCTGACCTGGCAAGGGATGAGCCGTATTCGTGCCGGGAAGTGCCGACCGGGGATTAAAGCTCTGCTGGAAGTGGCAAATCGCGATCCGCAAAAACTCGCTGCCAGCGATTTAGGTTTTGCGCTGGGGCCGCGTCTCAATGCTGCCGGGCGACTGGATGATATGTCCGTTGGCGTGGCGTTGCTGCTTTGCGACAACATCGGTGAAGCGCGCGTTCTGGCCAATGAGCTTGATGCGTTAAACCAGACACGTAAAGAGATCGAACAGGGAATGCAGGTCGAAGCATTGACCCTGTGTGAGCAACTGGAGCGTAGTCGCGATACACTGCCCGGCGGGCTGGCAATGTATCACCCTGAATGGCATCAGGGCGTCGTTGGTATTCTGGCTTCGCGCATCAAAGAGCGTTTTCATCGTCCGGTTATCGCCTTTGCGCCTGCAGGTGATGGTACGCTGAAAGGTTCCGGTCGCTCCATTCAGGGACTGCATATGCGCGATGCGCTGGAGCGGTTAGACACGCTCTACCCTGGCATGATGCTCAAGTTTGGCGGTCATGCGATGGCGGCAGGATTGTCGCTGGAAGAGGATAAATTTGAACTCTTTCAGCAACGCTTTGGCGAGCTGGTTACCGAGTGGCTTGATCCTTCTTTATTGCAAGGCGAAGTTGTGTCAGACGGCCCGTTAAGTGCAGCGGAGATGACAATGGAAGTCGCGCAACTGCTGCGTGATGCCGGTCCGTGGGGGCAGATGTTCCCGGAACCGCTGTTTGACGGCCATTTCCGCCTGCTGCAACAGCGCCTGGTGGGGGAGCGCCATCTGAAGGTTATGGTTGAACCGGTCGGCGGCGGCCCGCTACTGGATGGTATTGCGTTTAACGTTGATACGGCTCTTTGGCCAGATAACGGCGTGCGCGAAGTGCAACTGGCTTACAAACTGGATATCAACGAGTTTCGCGGCAACCGCAATCTACAGATTATCATCGACAATATCTGGCCAATTTAGCGTCATCTTCTCTATAAAAAAGAGTGTGGATTGGGTACAATCCCGCTCTTATCACCGCATTTTGACTAGCTCAATAAAAGAAATCAGACCATGTTTGAAATTAATCCGGTAAAGAATCGCATTCAGGACCTCACGGAACGCTCCGACGTTCTTAGGGGGTATCTTTGACTACGACGCCAAGAAAGAGCGTCTGGAAGAAGTAAACGCCGAGCTGGAACAGCCGGATGTCTGGAACGAGCCTGAGCGTGCGCAGGCGCTGGGTAAAGAGCGTTCCTCCCTCGAGGCTGTTGTCGATACTCTCGACCAAATGAAACAAGGGCTGGAAGATGTTTCCGGTCTGCTGGAACTGGCAGTAGAAGCCGACGACGAAGAAACCTTTAACGAAGCCGTTGCTGAACTCGACGCCCTGGAAGAAAAACTGGCGCAGCTTGAGTTCCGCCGCATGTTCTCCGGCGAATATGACAGCGCCGATTGCTACCTCGATATCCAGGCGGGCTCCGGCGGTACAGAAGCGCAGGATTGGGCGAGCATGCTTGAGCGTATGTATCTGCGCTGGGCAGAATCACGTGGTTTTAAAACTGAAATTATCGAAGAGTCGGAAGGTGAAGTGGCGGGTATTAAATCCGTGACTATCAAGATCTCCGGTGATTACGCTTACGGTTGGCTGCGCACAGAAACCGGCGTTCACCGTCTGGTGCGTAAGAGCCCGTTTGACTCCGGTGGCCGTCGCCACACGTCCTTTAGTTCCGCATTTGTTTATCCAGAAGTAGATGACGATATCGATATCGAAATCAACCCAGCGGATCTGCGCATTGATGTTTATCGCGCATCCGGTGCGGGCGGTCAGCACGTTAACCGTACCGAATCTGCGGTGCGTATTACCCACATCCCGACAGGGATTGTGACTCAGTGCCAGAACGACCGTTCCCAGCACAAGAACAAAGACCAGGCCATGAAGCAGATGAAAGCGAAGCTTTATGAGCTGGAGATGCAGAAGAAGAACGCTGAGAAACAGGCGATGGAAGACAATAAATCTGACATCGGCTGGGGCAGCCAGATTCGTTCTTATGTCCTTGATGACTCCCGCATTAAAGATCTGCGCACCGGGGTGGAAACCCGCAATACGCAGGCAGTGCTGGATGGCAGCCTGGATCAATTTATCGAAGCAAGTTTGAAAGCTGGGTTATAAGGAACCAACATGTCTGAACAACACGTACAAGGCACTGACGCGGTAACCGATCTTAACAATGAACTGAAAACCCGTCGCGAAAAGCTGGCGAACCTGCGTGAGCAGGGGGTTGCTTTTCCGAACGATTTTCGTCGCGACCATACTTCTGACCAACTGCATACAGACTTCGACGGCAAAGAGAACGAAGAGCTGGAGGAGTTGAACATCGAAGTGGCTGTTGCTGGTCGCATGATGACTCGTCGAATCATGGGTAAAGCCTCCTTCGTTACCCTGCAGGACGTCGGTGGCCGCATTCAGTTATATGTCGCTCGTGATGATCTGCCGGAAGGCGTTTATAACGATCAATTTAAGAAATGGGATCTTGGCGATATTATCGGCGCAAAAGGTAAGCTGTTTAAAACCAAGACCGGCGAACTGTCGATCCACTGCACCGAGCTGCGTCTGCTGACCAAAGCACTGCGTCCACTGCCGGACAAATTCCACGGTTTGCAGGATCAGGAAGCGCGTTATCGTCAGCGTTATCTGGACCTCATCTCTAACGATGAATCCCGCAACACCTTTAAAGTTCGCTCGCAGATCCTCGCTGGCATCCGTCAGTTCATGGTGAACCGCGGCTTTATGGAAGTTGAAACCCCGATGATGCAGGTGATCCCTGGCGGTGCGGCAGCGCGTCCGTTTATTACCCATCACAATGCGTTGGATCTCGACATGTACCTGCGTATTGCGCCGGAACTGTACCTCAAGCGTCTGGTGGTTGGTGGCTTTGAACGTGTGTTCGAAATCAACCGTAACTTCCGTAACGAAGGTATTTCCGTGCGTCATAACCCAGAGTTCACCATGATGGAACTCTATATGGCTTACGCGGATTACAAAGATCTGATTGAACTGACCGAATCGCTGTTCCGCACTCTGGCGCAGGATATTCTCGGTAAGACTGAAGTGACTTACGGTGATGTGAAGCTGGACTTCGGTAAGCCGTTCGAAAAACTGACCATGCGTGAAGCGATTAAGAAATATCGTCCGGAAACTGATATGGCGGATCTGGATAACTTCGACTCTGCGAAGGCGATTGCTGAATCTCTCGGCATTCACGTGGAGAAGAGCTGGGGTCTGGGTCGTATCGTCACTGAGATCTTCGACGAAGTGGCAGAAGCGAATCTGATTCAACCGACCTTCATTACTGAATATCCGGCAGAAGTTTCTCCGTTGGCGCGCCGTAACGACGTCAACCCGGAAATCACCGATCGCTTTGAGTTCTTCATTGGTGGTCGTGAAATCGGTAACGGCTTTAGCGAACTGAATGATGCTGAAGATCAGGCACAGCGTTTCCTCGATCAGGTTGCAGCAAAAGATGCAGGCGACGATGAAGCAATGTTCTACGATGAAGATTACGTTACTGCACTGGAACATGGTCTGCCGCCGACAGCAGGTCTGGGAATTGGTATCGACCGTATGGTTATGCTGTTCACCAACAGCCACACTATCCGTGACGTGATTCTGTTCCCGGCGATGCGTCCGGTAAAATAAGCCTTACGCGTAAGCACACAGCCCCGGCATTTGTCGGGGTTTTTTATTTTTGTTGCGCGAAGGCTGACAACATTTTTCTGGCTTCGCTGTTTGTCGCCTGCATGACCATCCACGGACTGAACGCCCACGGTGTGGCATCAATACTGCGTAATACTTCCGCTAAATCACACCATTGATAATCGATCACTTCATCATCGTTGAGCTGTAACGTACTGGTAATTCGTGCGGCAAATACCGGACATACTTCATTTTCGACAATGCCATTCGGGTCAGTGGCGCGATAGTGGAAGTCTGGATAAACCGGTTCGGGTGGTGTTATTTCTACGCCCAGTTCATAGCGGCAACGGCGGATCACCGCCTCTTCATTGCTTTCACCCAGTTGCGGATGTCCGCATACCGAGTTGGTCCACACACCTGGCCACGCTTTTTTGTTTAGTGCACGGCGAGTAACCAGCAATTGTCCTTTGGCGCTAAATAGCCAACAGGAGAACGCGAGATGTAAGGGGGTATCAGCCGTGTGTGCAGCATATTTTTCCAGTGTTCCCGAAGGGACTCCCTGTGTATTCAGTAAAATGACGTGTTCCGTTGGCATAATTTCTCACATGTAATTCTAATCATTCGTCATTATAGATAACTAAAATGTTAAATGATTAACCAAGTGAGTGTTATCGGCAACCGCCCGTTTTGAGCGGATGCCGACAGAGGAATGTCAGCTAAAAAAGCAGCATCATATATTTGAAGCGACTTTCAATAGCCATTGCAACACAGTCAGAAATGACAGGAATGGAGATCATAAAGAGCAATAACAGGCTGAATATAGCGCGCATTACAAGATTCATATTATTCACCATGCTCATTTTTCTTCAGCTTGCGCATCAGAAGCCACATACGTACTGTCCTGACTTTTAAATCTTTATCAGAGACAGATTCTTTCACCAAATCGGCATGATGCTGATAGCCATTAAAGAAAACGTTCAGCACAACAGCGCTAAGGGTTGCCAACATAATGCCGCTATGCAGCAATGGTTGTAGTACGGCTGGTAACTTAGAAAAGAAATCGTGAGAAAGCGTTGGGGTCATGCCCACGCCAAGGCTGATTGCCACAATATAGAGGTTGTAACGGTTGGTGGTGTAGTTACAACGCGACAGAATACGGATCCCTGTCGCCAGCACCATGCCGAACATGACAAGCCCTGCGCCACCAAGTACAAATTGCGGAATGGAAGCTACCAGTACTGCCATTTTGGGCACCATACCGAACAGAATAAGAATGATCCCGGAAGAGATACACACCCAGCGACTGTGAACGCGTGTTACGCTGACCAGACCGACGTTCTGCGAAAATGAGGTATGCGGGAAGCTGTTAAATGTACCGCCAATCATTGTTCCGACACCATCTACGCGCAGCCCGCGAATAATGTCTTGTGAAGAAAGTTTTCGACCAACAATTTCCCCCAAAGCCAGGAACATCCCCATCGACTCAATAAACACGATGATTAACACGGCGGTCATGGTCAGAATGGAAACAGGATCGAAAACTGGCATACCAAACGACATTGGCGTGACAATGGCAAACCACGATGCATCATATAATCCGGACAGATTTACTTCGTTCATCATCCATGAAAGGAAGAAGCCAAATACAATCCCCAGTAATACGGCGACGTTGGACATAAATCCTTTCGCATAGCGAGTAATGAGCAAGATAAAAATTAAGACTGCGAAAGAGATGCCTAAATAAACGGGATTGCCATATTGCGGATTGCCCTTACCACCAGCAGCCCAGTCAATACCAACCTGAATAATACTCAGCCCGATAGAGGTAATAACTACACCGGTAACCAGCGGTGGGAACAAAGGCATTAAGCGACCAATAAGTGGTGCTAATAATGTTGTGATAAACCCTGCTGCGATAGTCGCGCCAAAAATCCCCAGCAGGCCGATATCGGGGTTCATCCCAATGGCAATCATTGGCGTTACAGCCGCAAAGGTCACCGACATAATCACCGGCAGGCGGATCCCCATAAAGCGGCCGACACCGATACATTGCAATAACGTGACGATCCCGCAGCAAAAGAGATCCGAGCTAATAAGCATTGCTATTGCTTCTTTGGAGAGGCCGAGTCTGTCACCAATCATCAGTGGTACAGCGACCGCGCCTGCGTACATAACAAGGACGTGTTGCAGACCGAGTATGATCAACTTTCCTGGTGATAATATACGGTCAACCTCATCAGTGGGGCAGTCTTGCCCTGAAGATGAGGGTAATTGGGAATCTATGGCGCTCATCAGTCATTCTCCTTTCGCTCGCCAGAGTAAAAAGCAACCGTTTACGTTAATAAAACTGTCTAATGACATGCTCGTGGGATGCCAGTTTTAGCGATGAGAGGGAGTTATAGAATGGAAATGCGGAGGCAATCACATAATCGCGGTTAAACCGAAAAAGTGAGAAAATAAATGGGCAGTGAAATTATCTCTAATTTTCTCATATTGATATTTCTTTAATCATTCTGGCATGTCGGACTCTCGCATTTAATGTTTTTGAGTCGGATACTTCTGTTTTTTGTAATGATGTTTAATGAATGAAAGCAGCATATATTGGGGGGCAATAATTTGATCTCAGTAGCAAAATGATTATTAAATCGGGCATGTTCTATAATATATGCCCGTTTATTGCATCGCGACATTTGAGAAGACATAACTCATCAAATGAAAGGGATGCAAATGAATAAGTTTATCGCTGCTGATGCTGCGGAATGTATAGGCTGCCATGCCTGTGAAATTGCCTGTGCGGTGGCACACAATCAAGAACTCTGGCCGCTGAGTCATCGTGACTTTCGACCCCGTATCCACGTTGTTGGGAAAGGGCTGGCGGCTAATCCGGTGGCCTGCCATCATTGCAACAATGCTCCCTGCGTTACGGCTTGTCCGGTAAACGCTCTGACTTTTCAGCCCGATAGCGTACAACTGGACGAACAAAAATGTATTGGTTGTAAAAGATGCGCAATCGCTTGCCCCTTTGGGGTCATTGAGATGGCCGATACTATTGCGCAGAAATGTGACCTTTGTAACCAGCGCAGTTCCGGCACGCAAGCTTGTATTGAGAGTTGCCCAACACAGGCGTTACGGCTGATGGATGATAAAGGGTTACAGCAGATAAAAATGACCCGCCAGCGCAAAACGGCAGAAGGAAAAGCGTCAGAGGGAACTCCTCCATCCCGCCACGCGGCGTTGCTTCCTGTTAACCCACGCAAAGGCGCAGATAAAATTCCAGCGAATGAGCGGAAAAAACATTTTGGCGAAATTTATTGCGGGCTGGATCATCAACAAGCGGCTTATGAAAGCGAGCGATGTGTTTATTGTGCCGGGAAAGCCAACTGTAACTGGTTTTGCCCACTGCATAATGCGATTCCCGACTATGTTCATCTGGTACAGGAAGGGAAGATTATTGAAGCGGCAGAACTCTGTCACCAGACCAGCTCCTTACCAGAAATTTGCGGCAGGGTATGTCCACAGGACAGGCTTTGTGAAGGCGCATGTACGTTAAAAGATCACTCTGGCGCTGTATCGATCGGGAATCTGGAACGCTACATCACCGATACCGCGCTGGCGATGGGCTGGCGTCCCGATGTCAGCCTGGTTGCTCCCCGCGTGGAAAAAGTGGCGGTGATTGGCGCAGGGCCAGCGGGGCTGGGGTGTGCTGATATTCTGGCACGCGCGGGCGTTCACGTTGATGTCTTTGATCGTCATCCAGAAATTGGCGGTATGCTAACGTTTGGCATTCCTCCGTTCAAGCTCGATAAAAGGGTATTAAGCCAGCGGCGTGAGATATTCACCGCAATGGGAATCGACTTTCATCTCAACTGTGAAATCGGCCGCGATATCTCTTTCAACGAATTAACGGTGGAATATGACGCAGTTTTCCTCGGTGTGGGGACTTACGGGATGATGCGTGCAGATCTGCCGCATGAAGACGCTCCTGGTGTCATTCAGGCGCTACCGTTCCTGACCGCCCATACCCGCCAGCTTATGGGATTGCCGGAGTCTGGAGAGTATCCGCTGACGGAAGTTGAAGGTAAGCGAGTCGTGGTATTGGGCGGGGGCGATACGACTATGGATTGTTTGCGTACTTCCATCCGTCTGAATGCCGCCAGTGTGACCTGTGCTTATCGTCGTGATGAAGTCAGTATGCCGGGTTCTCGCAAAGAGGTGGTCAACGCGCGCGAGGAAGGCGTTGAGTTTCAGTTCAATGTTCAGCCGCAATATATCGCCTGTGATGACGATGGGCGTTTAACTGCGGTGGGTCTGATTCGTACTGCAATGGGGGAGCCTGGGCCAGATGGTCGCCGTCGTCCACGTCCGGTGGCGGGGTCGGAGTTTGAGCTGCCCGCCGATGTTCTGATTATGGCCTTTGGTTTCCAGGCACATGCGATGCCGTGGTTGCAGGGCAGCGGAATTAAACTTGATAAATGGGGCCTGATTAAAACCGGCGACGCGGGATACTTATCTACTCAGACGCATCTGAAAAAAGTCTTTGCGGGTGGTGATGCCGTTCACGGCGCGGATCTGGTTGTTACCGCAATGGCCGCAGGAAGGCAGGCGGCGCGCGATATGTTAACTCTGTTTGATACAAAGGTATCGTGATGAAATCGTTAATTATCGTTAATCCGGCTGACTGTATTGGCTGCCGTACCTGTGAAGTTGCCTGTGTAGTCGCTCATCCGTCTGAACAGGAGTTGAATGCCGATGTCTTTTTACCCCGGCTGAAGGTACAGCGGCTGGACAGCATTAGTACGCCAGTGATGTGCCACCAGTGCGAAAACGCTCCTTGTGTTGGCGCTTGTCCCGTGCAGGCGTTGAGCATAGGGGAGCTGATGGTGCAGGCAAACTCTGCCCGCTGCATTGGTTGTCAGAGTTGTGTTAGTGCATGCCCATTTGGGATGATCACTATTCAGTCGTTGTCCGGTCATACCCGGCAACAAATCGTGAAATGTGATCTCTGTGAACAGCGGGAAGAGGGGCCAGCCTGCGTTGAATCTTGCCCGACGCAGGCTTTGCAGTTGCTGACCGAGAGAGAACTCAAGCGAGTTCGCCAGCAGCGTATTGCAGCCAGCGGTGCGAATCCTCTTTGATAAAAACCTCCGCGCTGAAAGGCGCGGAGAATCGTTTAGATTGCCCAACCACCCGCGTAAAACGCGACCAGCGCGGCGGTAATGATAACAGTGCCGATATTCAGCTTGTGCCATTCGCGAGCAAAGACGCGACCTACGACCAGCGTCACAAACCCCAGCATAATACCGGTGACGATATTACAAGTCAGGACGATGAATACCGCGCAAACCAGCCCTGCCATTGCATCAATAAAGTCATTGAAGTCCAGCTTTGAGACGTTGCTCAACATCAGTAGCCCAACGTACATCAGCGCGGGGGCGGTGGCATAACCGGGGATCAGAAACGACAGCGGAGATAAAAACAGAATCAACAGAAACAGAACGCCAACCACGGTTGCGGTTAAACCGGTTTTACCCCCGGCTGCGGTCCCGGCCGCTGATTCGATATAAACTGCCGCAGGTGCTGCACCCACCAAACCGGAGAATATTGAACTTACCGAGTCACTGGTCAGGGCTTTGCCCCCGTTGATAATCTGGTTGTCTTTATCCAGCAGATTCGCCTGGCCGGCTACGGCACGGATGGTGCCAGTGGCGTCAAACACGGCGGTCATCACCAGCGCCAGTACACTCGGAAGTACGGTTGGCTGGAGCGCGCCCATAATATCCAGACTGAAAATCAGAGACTTACCATCTTCGCCAGTCAGGCTCGGCATTGCCACCAGACCGTGGTATTTCACCGCCGGATCAAAGATTAAGCCGATGATCGAGATGGCGATAATAACCAACAAGATCCCGCCTGGTATGCGGCATTTTTCCAGACCGAAAATCACCGCTAATCCCAGCAAGCTCATCAGCACCGGGAAGGAGGTAAACGCGCCGAGCGCAACCGGTAAGCCTTCAATCGGGTTTTTGATAACCATACCAACACCGTTAGCGGCAATCAGTAGCAGGAAAAGACCAATACCGATACCTGTACCGTGTGCAATACCCATCGGTAAATTACGCAAGATCCAGGTACGAATACCTGTTACGGAGATGGCGGTGAATATCAACCCCATCAGAAAGACCGCACCCAGTGCTACCGGAACGCTAATTTGTTGCCCGAGCACCAGACTGAATGCGGTAAATGCCGTTAAGGAAATGGCGCAACCAATCGCCATTGGCAGGTTAGCCCATAACCCCATCAGCAGGGAGCCAAAGCCTGCGACCAGACAGGTGGCAACAAAGACCGCTGCGGGAGGAAAACCTGCTTTACCCAGCATTCCTGGCACTACGATAACGGAGTAAACCATCGCCAGGAATGTGGTCAGGCCTGCCAGAACTTCCTGGCGAACGGTACTGCCACGAGCGGTAATTTTAAAATAATTATCCAGGGCGCCCTGTGGCTTTGATGCGTCCGGTGTTTGTAGGATGTCTCCAGACATAATGATGTCCTCACGAGGTTTATTATTAGTTACGTTCGTACACCAGACGACCATCAACGTAGGTGCGGTAGATCGAACGATCATCGCCCAGCGTCATCATCACGAACAATTTATCGACTAAAGATACAGAGTTGTCATAGCGCAGTTGCTGTAGCGGTGTGGCAGTGGGTTCCATCACCACAAAATCAGCCTCTTTGCCTGGTAAAAAATTGCCAATCAGGTTGTCAAGGCCCAGAGATTTCGCGCCGCCGAGCGTGGCAAGGTAAAACGCTTCATAGGCTGAGAGACGATAGCCCTGTAATTGCAACACTTTGTAGGCTTCGTTCAGTGTTTGCAGCATGTTGAAGGTGGTTCCGGCACCGATATCGGTTCCCATGCCCACTTTGACTTTCTTCTGCCATGCTTTTTGCAGATTGAATAAGCCGCTACCGAGATAAAGGTTGGAGGTCGGACAGAAAGCGATGCTGGATTGAGTTTCGCTAAGGCGATCCCACTCTTTTTCTTCCAGATGGACGCAGTGAGCAAAGACGCAGTTTTTACCGGTCAGACCGTACTGGTGGTAAACATCCAGATAACCATCATGTTCAGGATAAAGTGATTTCACCCAGGCAATTTCATCTTTGTTTTCACAGAGATGGGTATGTACCCACGTATCGGGGTACTCTTTTTTCAGGCGTTGCGCCATTGCCATCTGTTCGGGCGATGAAGTGGGGGCGAAGCGTGGCGTAATGGCGTACAACAGACGACCATTTTTGTGCCAGCGTTTGATCAGCTCTTTGCTTTGCAGGTAGCTGCTTTCGGCGGTATCAAGCAGATAATCCGGCGCGTTGCGATCCATCATCACCTTACCGGCAATCATGCGCATATTGATATGACTGGCGGCTTCAAACAGTGCATCAACGGATTGCGGATGAACCGTACCAAACACCAGTGCCGTGGTTGTGCCGTTACGTAAAAGTTGCTTGATGAAGAACGCCGACATTTCACGGGCGTACTCTAAATCCTCATAGCGACGTTCAGTAGGGAAGGTGTGTTTATTCAACCATTCCAGCAATTGTTCGCCATAGGCACCGACCATTTCACTTTGCGGGTAATGGATATGCGTATCGACAAATCCCGGTACTATCAGTTTGCCGCGATAGTCGCGAACGCGAATGGTGTCAGGAATTTGATGCTTGCCGTCTTCCCATTCGCCAAACCATTCCACCTTCCCCTGTTTAATGAGTAATAAACCGTCCTCAATAAAACGCAGCGCAGAGGCAATCTCTTCCGGGTTATCGACTGTACGGGTGACATCAATAAAACTGCCTCGTACTGCTTTTAACGTGTGTTCTCCTGACATCATTGACTCCTTTATTGTTAATCCATCTCTTCCGCTGAGGTAATACCCGGCAGAACGCTTTCCTGTCGGTAGCCACCAGGGAGGATAATATTTAATAAAATCGCAGTTAACCCGCCTGCACAAATAGGGTTTTCAACTAATACATAAATTGAGGCAGGTAATATTTTAAAAATTTCGGGGTCGTAGGAGACGCCAAGCCCTAAACCTAAAGAAGTGGCGACAATAAGTGTTTCACGGCGTTTTAATCCGTTGGTGATAATAATGCGGATACCGGCGATGGCAATCATGGAAAACATCAGCGTCATTGCCCCACCCAGAACTGCTGAGGGAATGGTAGTGAAGAAGCCGCCGATCATCGGAAATAACCCGAGGATAACCAACATTACCGCGATGGTTCGCCCGACATAACGTGAGGCGACGCCGGTCATCTGAATAACACCGTTATTTTGCGCAAAGGTAGTTAATGGTAATGAGCCGACTGCGGAGGCGATAACCGAAACCAGACCATCTGCCAACACGCCGCCTTTCAAACGTGATTGATATTCTTCCCCCTGAATGGGGCGGCGGGAAACCATTGCCGTGGCGGTGATATCGCCTACTGCTTCCAGTACGCTAAGTAGATAAATCGTGCCGACCACCAGGAACTGATGAAAGTTGAAACTAAATCCGTATTTGAAGGGATGCGGGACGGTGATTAACGGCAGATTGCGCATACTGCTGAAATCTACCATTCCCAGGCATAAGGATGCGATATAGCCGACACATAGCCCAATGGCGATCCCGCCCATGCGTAACAACGGACTGCGGCAGCAGTTAAAGCCGATCACCACAATCAGAACCAATAAGCCAACGCCGAGGTGTTCGTAATTGCCGAACGTACCGCTGCTTTTGGCTGCAAATCCACCACCAAAATCAATAATGCCGACTTTAATCAGACTTAAGCCGATCATCAGCACCACAATACCGCTGACGGTGGGGGAGATAACCCGACGTAAATAGGGCAGGATAAAAGAAGAACCGACAACCAGAAATGCGCCAACGAAGGAGACGCCGAGTAGCGACGACATGATTAATTCTTCGTGAAAACCGTCACTTTTCATGCTGCTGCCTAGCGCAATCATGACCGTAACAAATGAAAAATTAACGGATTGAATTGAGAGCAAACCGGAACCCACAATACCGTAACGGTTTACCTGTAACCAGGTGCCAATGCCAGAGGCAATCATCGCCATAGAAACCAGATAGGCGGTCGTTTCTGCAGAAAGCTGTAAAGCCGCACCAACAATTAATGCGGGGGTCACCATCGGAACAAAAATTGCCAACAGATGGGTAATGGCACCAACAATAGCCTGATGAAAGGGAGGGCGATCCTCCAGTTCAAATATAAGGTCGGAGCCTGCATGGTTTATATCAGACATCCCTTCACTCCTTTTAAAGTAAATTTGATCATCTGAATCAGTAAAATAAATACCCACGAATTTGGGGCGCAGGACGCCTTGAGAACGGCTTATCTCATTTTCGCAGTTACTAATTAGTTATCTTTAATACAAGGGAAACAGGCCGCCGAAGCGGCCATTAATTACTTATATTTTTTTCAGCGCGGTAAGTATTTTCTCCGGTGTGAAATGCCATTCGCGTAGCCAGATGCCGCAGGCATCGTGAATTGCGGTGGCAATTGCTGGTGCTGCACCATTTACGCCAATTTCTGAGATCGATTTTGCTCCGAATGGACCGACTTTATCGTCGCTCGGCACCAACACGGCACGGAAATCACGCGGGATGTCACCAATTTTGGGAGCACCGTAGCTACGTAAATCACGTGTTAACGGGTGTCCTTCGGCGTCATAAATGATTTCTTCGCTCATACTGTGTCCGATAGCACGCAGGGTAGCTCCATAGATCTGTCCCAACGCTAACTCTGGGTTAACTGGCGTACCGCAATCCAGCAATGCGTAGAATTTGTCCAGGCGGATTTCACCGGTACGCGTGTTGACGGCAACTTCAGCAAAGTTTGCGCCATACGGAAAGGCGAAATCAGGCGTGATGTAGCAGGCTGTTCCCACCAGCGAACCAAAACCAGTACCGGTTTCGCCTTTATGGGCAATATCCCCGAAACTGACTTCGCCTTTCTTGCCACGAACGACACCTGGCGTTGCCAGTTGGACATCTTCCAGTGGTTCATCAAGCATTTGTGCGCCATGAAAGAGAATTTTCTCGCGCAGATTTTCTGCCGCCATACGCGCCGCGTTGCCTGAGAAGCAAGTACCAGACGAGGCATAAGCGCCTTTGTCAAACAATGCATGGTCAGTATCACCGGAGATAACATGCACATCCTGAGGTGGACAGTGCAGCACTTCTGCTGCCAGTTTTGTCACTACGGTATCCAGGCCGGTTCCGATATCAGCACCACCAGAATGGACAATAAAGGTGCCATCAGATTCCAGTTTGATCATGCAGTTAGCCTGATCGATATCCGGGATCCCCGATTTCTGCATGATAATGGCGACGCCACGACCTGTGCGCCAGTCACCTTCCTGTGATTTCGGTGAAGACCATTGGATCATTTCACGACCCTGACGCAGGATCTCTTCCAGTGCGCAACTGGCAGCAGAAGGAACGGAGGTTGGCGCTTTACCTTCACCAATCGCACCGAGGATCTTCAGCTCTTGCCCTTCATGTACCCGGTTACGTTCGATAATTTCCAGTTGATCAATCTGTAATTGTTCAGCAAGTTCTGCTAACGCCATGGTGATAGCAAAGTTACCTTTTGGCGCGCCATAGCCCTGATAAGCACCATTTGGACAAATGTTGCTGTAGTAGGTGGTGACCTGAAAATCGACGTTATCGCACGGGTACAGCGGCAACGACAGCGCCGGTCCGTTACACGGTACGGTGAGTGAGTGGTTGCCATAAGGGCCCGTGTTGGCGCGGAAATCCATTTTCACTGCCGTCAGGCGACCATCTTTTTTTGCCCCCAGTTTGACAGTGACTTTCGCGACGTGACGAGAGGTGTTAGCAATAAACTCTTCTTCACGGGTGTAGTGGAACAGTACCGGACGCCCGGTCACACAGGTTGCCCAGGCGCACACTTCCTCCAGCAGGATGTCCTGTTTGGAGCCGAAACCGCCGCCCACGCGTTCTTTAATGACATGAACTTTATGCTGTTTCATACCAACGAGACGCGCTACCTGACGGCGCAGGTGCCACGGTACTTGGGTGGAGGCGTGGATCACCAGCCGATCGCCATCCATACGGGTAAAGCAGATATGTGTTTCAGTCGGGCATTGTTGTGCCTGAGTTGAATTATAGGTTCGCTCAATGATCACATCAGCATCAGCGAAGCCTTTGTCCATATCACCGATATGACCATGAATGCTGGCGGCAATATTTTTACGTGGGCGAGAACCGATAGGGAAGTTAATGATCATATGCTCGCCGCGCTGGGCCGCGTGGCTATTGTCTTCTTCCAGCGTCTCTGGCGCACCAGCGACGTACACCACCGGTTCATCGTGAACGACAGGGGCATCTTCCGCCATTGCTTCGTCAATCGACATTACCGGTTTAAGCACTTCATATTCAACGTCAATGAGCTTCAGTGCTTCGAGCGCAATTTCTTCACTTTCGGCAACGATCGCAGCAACGCGATCGCCAACGTGACGCATTTTTTTGCCGAACATGCGACGGTCGAGCGGTGAAGGTTCTGGCGCGCTTTGACCACCAGGAGTGTAGTAAATATCCGGGCAGTTGAGATGAGTGATAACGTGAACGACGCCCGGTAAGGCTTCGGCTTTGCTGACATCCAGATGAGTAATCAGTGCGTGAGCATGTGGGCTGCGTAACATTTTAATGACGCAGGCGTCAGCCGTTACGCGGTCTTCAACATAGCAGGGTTTCGCCTGCACCATTTTAGCAGCATCGGTTTTGGGGTAGTGCTTGCCAATAACTTCAAGGTCGTTACGGAAAGTGGGGGCGATGTCAATCGTGGCACGCGGGTTATTTTTACGCGCAATAGCCAGTTCAATGACTTGATAGTATTGCTGCCAACCCGCATCGCGGCTGAACAGACCAGAAAGCGCGTCGTCGATCTCTTCGCGGGTTGGCTCGGCAATGCGATCGAGTAGATCGGTAATAATCAAAGATGCTGCCGGATCGTTATAACCGGACTGCACCACGCCAACATCAACCATTGCCTGTTGAACCAGGCTTAATTCGTTCCATTTGCCTAAGGATTCTGCGGTGCGAATGTTTGCTTTTTCTAACTGTGCTGCAATCAGCAAGGAGGCATTAACGATGTTGCCGTTAAAAAGAATCGCATCAGAACCGGCGAAACCGAAACCATCATCACTGTTGCGCACGGAGTGCATACCCATACCAAACAACAGCTTTTGCACGTTTTCGCCAGGGTTAACGGTTAGCCCCTGGGGTGCGCCATTTAAAGTAAAGTGGATGATCATACGGCTTCCTCCCCAGCCTGTTGGCAGTCGGCATAAAGGTCGGCCACCAGAACTCCCGTGATATAGCGTTTATACGCTACGCTCCCCCGCAAATCTTCCTGGGGGAAAATGGCGTTGGCGACGGCCTGTTCAAGTGCATTGCCTTCCAGGTTTTGTTTTTCGACATCGTGCAGGCGCAGGGCTTTACTGGCAACGCCATCCAGCGCAATTCGCAGTCCGTCGTGGTCAGTTAATGCAACGGCTGCAGTCACCACTGTTAACCCCGCCCGGGAACGGCTAATTTTACGGGTCGCACAGGTGCGATACGGATCTTTAATGATGATTTCGGTTAGCAGGCGATCGCCCGGATCGGCCAGATAGCTCTCAATCGACAACGTTTCGCCATTGCCAAAGACCAGTTCTGCATCCAGTGCTAACAGAACCGGAAGAAGAACGGACTCTTCCTGCCGGGCCGCTATTTCGCCGCCGATAGTCGACTGATTTCGTACATGACGAGAGTAGACAAAGCCGAGAGCTTCACGCAGTGCCACTGGAATAAATCGCGCATCGCGCAGTGGTTGTAAGCGCGACATTGCGCCAATACGCAGTGCGCCGTTATCCCAGTCAATCCAGTCCAGTTCCAGATCCTGCAAGGAAATAGCAATTTTTTTATTGGTACGGGTTGGCGTGGCGTTGAGTTTGCTGCCCCCGGCAAACCAGACGGCTTCATCCTGGTAGCGGCGCTTCAGTTCCAGCGCCTGTTCTACAGAGTCGGGCCTGAAAAATTGTTCAATCATCTTCTTTCCTTATTTAACCCTCTTCCCTGAAGGAAGAGGGTATAGGTCATTTATGCCAGCGCATCCATCCGACGCCACATACTGGCGGCGGCTTTTCTGGCTTGCGCATAAATGGAATCGCAATCGAAGTTAAACTGACGATCTTCGTAGACCATCACGCCGTTAACCATCACGCTGTTAACGCTGCCTGAACCCATACCGAAGGCGATATGGCCTGCAATATTGTCTGCCAGCAGCGGCGTTGGCGAGTTGTAATCGCAAATGGTTAAATCTGCTTTATAACCGGCTTCCAGAAGGCCAAATTTCGCACCAAAGTTGCGGCTCATCAGTTCGTTGCCGTTAGTCAGCGCTCTGGCAAAACTGTCTGGCCACAGCGGGCCACCAGAGTCACGATGTTTAAAGAAGGCGAATTTCATCTCTTCAAACATGTCTGAACCGATGCCGTCAGTTCCCAGTGCCAGATTGCGAATGTCGCTAAGATGATGGTTGTAACCAACATGGTTGTTCATGTTTGAACGGGCGTTATGTACCAGGAACGCGTCACGTTGGTTAAGCAGGGCAATATCCTCTTTCGACAGATACAGTCCATGAGCGACCAGCGTTTTGCTATCGATGAGATCGAATTGCGCCAGGCGTGCCAGCAGATCTTTTCCGTACCTGTGGTGACTGTAAGAAACGTCGTAAAGGTCTTCCGCAGCGTGTATGTGTAAACCACGGCCTGTTGCTTTCACTGCTTCGCGCAGCATTTCCAGACCAACATCTGGCACGGTAAACGGCGCGTGAGCACCGATATGCGCTTCTACCAGATACGGCTCGCTTGCCGCTTTCTTCGCGTCGTCAATCTGACGGGCGAAACGGATGTTTTCCTCTACCCCCTCCTGCAACTCTTTAATACCGTTATTACGATCTGTTGTTTCAAAACAGGTCATCGCACGTAGACCAACTTTTAGAAATGCGTTGCGCAACGTCGAGAGCGATCCGCCGATATAAGCCGGAGAGGCATGGTGATCGATAACCGATGTACATCCGCTCTTAATCGCTTCCAGTGAACAAATCAGCCCGCTGTAATAGAGCGACTCTTCATCAAGGGCGCGATCGAGTCGCCACCAGAGATTTTTTAGCGTTGAGATGAAGTCCGGGCAGGGGGCAATATTCGCCATAATTCCGCGGGAAAGCCCTGAGTAAAAATGGTTGTGCGAGCATACGATCCCTGGCATCACAATCCGGCCATGCATCTCTTTGTAGCTGGCTTCAGGGTAGCGGTGTGTCAGGGCGTTGCCGATAGCGATAATGACATCATTTTCGATGGCGATATCGACGCCTTCCTGCACTTTCGCCGGGTGTAGCTGTACTGCAGTGACATTCTTCAGAATCAACATGATTACACCTCCACGCGGCCCAGCAGATAATGATGATGCTGGTGAATATGGCTGATAATGCGGCACATATCGTTCAGCTCTGGCGGTACGTTGTTGAACTGGCCTTCGCTATTAATGTTCAACACCCAGCTTTGGTTATTCAGACGTACGCTTACCCGATCATCTTCCACCAGGAAGCCAGGGTTGCTGCTGTTATCAAAGTCTTGCGACAGACTGAAGACGGTGATTTTGTCTTTGTACGGTTTACCGTTCCATGGACAGAACTGAGCACAGTTACCGCATTCGTTGCAGTAGGCATCAAGGTGCAGCGTCTGGAAACGGTTCTGGAAGCCAGGAACCGCAATTGAGATGTTGGCGCGGTTCGGGCAGACATCCACACACTTGCTGCAAACGTAGTTACATTCAAGGCAGCGCGCGGATTCCTGAGCGACAAATGCGTCACGATCATCGCTGTTCACCAGGGTGACAGAGATGTCGCCTTTACGTTGGTAGATTTCTGCCGGGTTAACGTTGTTCCAGTATTTATCGCGCTGGTGGGAACGGATATTTTCCCGGCTAAGGATGGCATCGGCTGCCCGACGAGCGGTGCTGACAGCGGCAACGATTGAGGACGGCCCGCGTTGTACGTCACCGATCATAAAGACGTCAGTCAGACGGGTTTCGCCGTTATGGTCGACGTCAGGCCAGCCGTTTTTGTCCAGTGGCACACCCATCGCATTCAGGGCTTCGGTATCCTGCTGTTCGCCAATGGCAGTAATCAGGCTGTCTACATGCAGCGTTACCGTTTCGTTGGTTTCAACCGGACGGCGGCGACCTTTCTCATCAGGTTCGCCAAGTGACATGACGCGCAATGTTAAGGTGCCATCAGCATCGAAACGTTGCGGATTGTTCAGGAAACGGAACTCCACGCCATCGTGCAACGCTTCTTCATACTCTTCGCGCCACGCGGGCATCTCTTGCAGTGAACGACGGTAAACCACAGTTGCTTTTTCTACGCCCGGAACGCGTAACGCTGCTCGCGCGCAGTCCATTGCGGTGTTGCCCGCACCGACAACCACTACATGTTTGCCAAGGTTGAGCGCCGTACCTTTATTGTACTCGCGCAGGAAGGGGAGTGATTTCCAGATATTCTGGTTGTCGCCTGCCAGTTTCACACCGCTGTTTTTATCGGTGCCGGTAGCAATCAGAACGTAGTGGTAGCCCTGATTCTTTAACTGCTCGACGGTCAGTTCCGGTGAGCAGCCATACTCAAATTTCACACCGTGATCGGCAACAAAATCGATATCGTGCTGAATTAACTCTGCCGGAATACGGAACTGAGGAATGATATTTTTCACCACGCCGCCTGCGTTGGCTTCGCGTTCAAATAACGTAACCGGATGACCCGCTCTGGCAAGGAAGTAACCGGCAGCCAGACCTGCTGGACCCGCGCCAATCACGGCAACCGGATGGCGTGAACCGGAACCGGCAGGTTTGTGCCAGCGTTGCTTATACTCATCCCAGCCTTTTTCCAGGGCGACTTTTTTCAGTTCGCGGATATTCAGTGCGCTGTCGTAATCGAGGCGGGTACAGTTGTACTGGCACTGATGATCGCAAATGTGGCCGGTAATGGCGGGCAGCGCATTACGTTGGTAGATGAGTTCCAGCGCATCGGCATAGCGATGTTCGCCCAACAGTCGAATGTATTCCGGAATATCTTGTTTGATGGCACAGGCAGTGACACATGGAGCAACGTAGCAATCGGTCAGCGGTAGATCTTCTGCCACTTCAATACGCTCTTCTGGCTTCCAGTGTTTTTGAGTGTATTCCATGGTTAATGCATCTGCTGCCAGCTTGCTCAGTCGTTCAACGTCAACGTGGTTAAGCCCCCAGGCGTCTGACCCTTCCAGTTCGCGCATACAGGCGCTTAAACGCAGATAGCCGCCAGGTTTCAGCAGGTCGGTTGCCATAGTGATCGGGCGAATACCGGTATCGAAAATATCGCGGATCGTCAGTTGGCTCGCACCACCGGAGTAAGAAATTGGCAGTTTGCCGTCAAAGGCACGAGACAGAACGGCTGCAACATTGATAGAAAGTGGAAACAGCGCACGACCCGACATATACATCTCTTCACCAGGCAGTGCGCCTTTATTGTTGATAGTGCCGAGGGTGTTAGTCAGTTTGACGCCAAAGCCGAGTGATTTCTCTTTTGCCAGTGCCATCAGGCGTTCCAGCATTTCCAGTGCCTGCGCCAGCTTGAGGTCATGATCAAATGATTCTTCTTTTAAGCCGATGTAATCGAAGCCGCAGCCATCGAGAATCTCGCGAACACGAGCGTAACCTAATAAAGTTGGGTTGAGTTTTACAAAGGTATTCAGCTCTTTTTCTTCCAGCATGTAGCGGCAAATGGCTTCGATTTCATGCGGAGGGCAACCGTGCATGGTGGAGAGAGTAACGCCTTGTACCATGCTGGTGGGGATGCGTGCCGGTAATGCCTGTAAATGTTCGCGTTTATCCTGCAAATCGTGACGAGCCAAAAACGCGTCATCCTGAAGCAGTTTATTAAGCGTATCGCGGTATTGAGCGAATTTCGGATGGTCAGATGCGTCCATCATATTATCGATGAACTGCTGCATTGGCGGCTGCTTAATACCGTCGAGGTTGTAACCGACGCTCATATTAAAGATGAACGACTTGCCTGATTCTGAAGGCTGGAACAGGGCTTCAAGCAGATGCAAGGCAAACCAGGCTTTAAGGTATTCATCCCACGCTTTAAGCAGAGTGAATTCGGTAGACCATTCGGTGTTAAAACACTCGTCTTCGGCATCGATACAGGGTTTTTCCAGCTCCAGACGGTCAAGAATTTGTACAGTTTTTAGTTCGATGAATCGTCCGCCGGTCAGCCAGGAGGTGACGATGTTTTGCGCGAGCTGTGTGTGCGGTCCGGCGGCTGGGCCGACGGGGGTAGCACAGGTTTCACCGAAGACGCTAACAGATTTACCTTTTACGGGTGAGTAAAACTGTTGTTCGGGAATACCAAAGATTGAGCGTTGTTGTTGGTACTCATCAAATATGCGCGTCAAAAGTTCCTCAAACGGAATGGGACGCATAATATCCCCCATAACCCTCTCCTTAGCTTATACAGATATCATTGAGTGACCGGTATTGATAAATCCGGTGGTTTAAGGGGATAGAGCAACAATCGCACCACTCTTGCCCGGTTTGCCCGGAAATATAAAAAAATGTGAAGCGCCTCGAAACTTAATGGTTTTTTGTGAATGATCTCACAGGTGCCAAATGAGAATTAAAATCACTCCTGAACGTTATTATTCTTATGGCTTTTATCATCTTTTCTCATTTCTCAAAAACAGTGGTTCCTTATCATTATGATAAAGGAGTGGAGGGTGGGTTAAATATTTGAACGCAATCGTTTAGCTTGATTTTCTAAAATTAAGTATGCCATTTTTGCGCATTAATAAAGCCATCCGGAGTATCAATGTCTAAAATTATTTCTTCATTTTCCATCTCGACGGAATAATGTTCACCCATGCGTAATGCCTGACGCATATTGATTACATTGGGGCGTTGTATTGCCTGCATCAGGCTCGATTTTGAGATTAAAATGGGATGGCCAGGGATACCATTGTGTAGCGGGAGTATTGCGCCGCTGTTACGTAACTGCCAGATTTTTAGGAAAATATCTCTATTTAGAGTTGGCATGTCACCATGGGTAATAAAGCAATGCTCTGTTTGCACTTCGTGGGCCGCTGCCTTCACCGAGGTCAGTAAACCCTGCTCATAATCTGGATTATAAATAAGAGTAATATTGGCAGTATGTGCGTAGCGATGATGCAGTTCATTGGCGCGAAAACCTGTGACTAAAATAATTCGGCTACAAAACTGCAACGCATTTTTGATACTTGCATCAAGAATTGTTCCTTGCTGCCAGGGTAACATCATTTTCCATTGTCCCATTCTTGATGATAATCCGGCAGCGGTAATTATACAGTCGATAGCTGGCATAGTCGTTCCATTATTTATATTGGGTAATAACGTCTGGGGATTACGTTACTTCCTGGTTAATGAATTTGTGGGGTTAATTTATCCCTGAGAGGACTATAAAGATTTGTGAAAAGTATAATTGACCCATCAGCGTTATTCATTGACTTAGACGTGCAGAAACGTCCTGCTGTGATTTCAGTTGTTGGCGCAGGGGGGAAAACCAGTCTGCTTTTTTGGCTGGCAGAGGTACTCCGGGCTAGTGGCAGACGTGTGTTAATTACTACGACTACGCATATGTTTATGCCAGTTTCTCATTGGCCTGTAGTTTTTTGCCGTGATCCTGCAACACTTCCTCATGCGTCTCTCACATCCCCCATTTTATTTTGTTTTCATCGTTGGAAAGCGATACAGGGGAAAGCACAGGGATTTTCGCCAGATGCCATTGATGCACTGGCGCAACGGTCGGAATGTGACGTAATTCTCATTGAGGCTGATGGCTCGCGTGGAATGCCGTTAAAAGCGCCGGATGAGCACGAACCTTGCATACCACGAAGCAGTTGTTGCGTGATTGCTGTGATGGGGGGGCATGTTTTAGGCGCAAAAGTTGGCGCGGAAAATGTCCATCGCTGGCCGCAGTTTGCCGACATTACTGGCCTGACGCCGGGGGCGACCTTGCAACTTAGCGATCTTGTTGCCCTGGTTCGCCATCAGCAAGGTGCGTTTAAAAACGTGCCATCAGGGTGTCGGCGGGTCTGGTTTATTAACCGTTTTTCTCAATGTGAGAATGCGATTGCGCAAAGCGAACTACTCAAACCACTGCAACACCACGACGTAGAGGCAATCTGGCTGGGCGATATACAAGAGTATCCTGCAATCGCGCGCAGATTTGTGAATTAGCGACCTGGGTATTCCGGGTTACTGAAAGGATATCGATTGAGGTTGGTATGAATATTTTCACAGAGGCTGCAAAACTCGAAGATCAAAATTGTCCGTTTGCTATGGCGCAAATTGTGGATAGCCGAGGCTCTACTCCCCGCCATTCTGCACAAATGTTAGTGCGTGCCGATGGTTCCATCGTTGGTACGATTGGTGGAGGAATGGTTGAGCGTAAGGTGATTGAAGAGTCGCTACAGGCATTGCAGGAACGTAAGCCGCGATTATTTCATGGACGAATGGCCCGTAACGGCGCGGATGCCGTCGGGTCAGACTGTGGAGGCGCAATGTCAGTGTTTATCAGCGTGCATGGTATGCGGCCACGTCTGGTGTTGATCGGCGCGGGGCATGTTAACCGGGCGATTGCCCAGAGTGCTGCGCTATTAGGGTTTGATATTGCTGTTGCCGATATTTATCGCGAAAGCCTCAATCCTGAATTTTTCCCGCCAGCAACCACGCTTCTACATGCCGATTCGTTTGGTGCAGCGGTAGAGGCGCTGGAAATTCGACCTGATAATTTTGTTCTCATTGCCACGAATAATCAGGATCGTGAAGCTCTCGATAAACTCATTGAACAGCCCATTGCATGGTTGGGGTTACTGGCAAGTCGCCGCAAGGTTCAGCTTTTCCTGCGTCAATTGCGTGAGAAAGGCGTGGCTGAAGAACATATTGCCCGTTTACATGCACCAGTTGGTTATAACATTGGTGCGGAAACGCCGCAGGAGATCGCCATCAGCGTGTTGGCAGAAATATTACAGGTGAAAAATAACGCGCCGGGCGGGTTGATGATGAAACCTTCGCATCCTTCCGGGCATCAACTGGTGGTGATTCGTGGCGCGGGAGACATTGCCAGTGGAGTGGCGTTACGTCTGTATCATGCGGGTTTTAAAGTGATCATGCTGGAAGTTGAAAAGCCGACGGTGATTCGTTGTACCGTAGCGTTTGCCCAGGCCGTGTTCGACGGTGAAATGACAGTTGAAGGTGTTACTGCTCATTTGGCTTCGACCCCTGCGGAGGCGATGAAACTGACTGAGCGAGGATATATCCCGGTAATGGTGGACCCTTCCTGTTCGCTGCTTGATGAACTGAAACCGCTGTGCGTGGTAGATGCCATTCTGGCGAAACAGAATTTGGGTACGCGTGTGGACATGGCACCGGTAACAATTGCGCTCGGGCCTGGTTTTACCGCAGGAAAAGATTGCCATGCGGTTATTGAAACAAACCGTGGGCACTGGCTGGGACAGGTGATCTACTCCGGTTGTGCGCAGGAGAATACCGGTGTTCCAGGTAATATTATGGGGCATACCACCCGGCGGGTTATTCGCGCTCCGGCGGCGGGTATCATGCGCTCGAATGTGAAATTAGGCGATTTGGTAGAAGAGGGTGATGTTATTGCCTGTGTTGGCGATCATGAAATTAAAGCGCCGTTGGCCGGTATGGTGAGAGGCTTGCTGAACGATGGGCTGGCTGTCGTCGGCGGTTTTAAAATCGGTGATATCGACCCTCGTGGCGAAACGGCTGATTTCACCAGCGTTTCTGATAAAGCCCGGGCGATTGGTGGTGGTGTACTTGAGGCGTTAATGATGTTGATGCACCAGGGCGTTAAAGCGACGAAAGAAGTACTGGAAGTGGCTTAAATGAAAACGGCCGGATGGCATCGCCCCCCGGCCTTTAACTTACTGGCAAATCACCGTTCCGGTTTTACCTTCAATCCCTTCTTTTGCTTTGCTTAACACGGTAATCAGCGCTTCGCGGCCTGCGCGAGAGCGAGCAAATGACGCGGCGGCTTCCACTTTCGGCAGCATCGAACCTTTAGCAAAATGCCCCTCATCAATAAAGCGTTCTGCATCGGCCAATGACAGGCGGTCGAGCCACTGTTCATTCTCTTTACCAAAATTAATTGCTACTTTCTCTACCGCAGTAAGAATGATCAGCATATCGGCATCGATCATTTCTGCTAAACGGGCGCTGGCCCAGTCTTTATCGATAACCGCGCTGGCACCGCGCAGATGGTTACCTTCACGAATCACCGGAATACCGCCACCGCCAACGGTGATTACGACCTGGCCGGCATCTACCAGAGCTTTTACCGTCTCTTTTTCAATAATATCAACTGGTTTTGGCGAAGCGACGACACGACGATAGCCACGACCCGCATCTTCTTTCAGGGTGTAACCCTGTTTTGTCAGTTGTTCTGCTTCCTGCTCGGTAAAGAATGAGCCGATCGGTTTGGTCGGATTGAGGAATGCCGGATCGTTAGCGTCGACTTCGACTTGAGTAACCAGCGTTGCAACGGGTTTATTAATGCCACGAGAAAGCAGTTCTTCCCGTAAGGCGTTTTGCAGATCGTAACCAATATATCCCTGGCTTAAGGCGACACAGACAGACATCGGCAGCATAGGCGAATGCGCTTCCGTTTTTGCGGCGGCTTCGAATGCCTGGTTAATCATGCCCACCTGTGGCCCATTACCATGAGTGACGATAACTTCATGCCCCTGGGCAATTAAATCAACAATTGCCTGAGACGTAATTTTTACCGCTTTCATTTGTCCGGCCAGATCATCGCCCAGCGCATTCCCGCCCAGGGCGAGAACAATTTTCTTACTCATTTTTCCTCACTCATCATTCTTGATTGTGTATAGATCCCTGGCAGTGGTTAGAACACGGGAGGGACAAACGGTTTGCGTCGCAGGAAACGTCCCCGTCCGGCTTTGCCTGTAAAGGTGCCGTCACAGAAAATCGTTTCACCACGGGATAGGGTTCTGACAATTGCACCCTGGCAGGTAAAGCCCTCCCAGGGCGAGTAGTCAGCATTGTCGTGGAGATGGCGATGCTGAATTTGCTGGCTCTGATGTGGATCTATAATCACTACGTCACCATCTGAACCGGGCGCTAATGTTCCTTTTTGTGGCCACAGGCCAAACAGTCTGGCGGGCATTGCACTGGTTAATTCAACAAAACGCTCCGGTGTGATACGTCCGGTCATTACGCCGCTGGAGAACAGCAACTGCATACGATTCTCCACACCGGGAAGGCCATTTGGGCAACGGCTGAAATCACCTTTGGAAATCTGCTGGCGCTGGGCCATTGAGAAGGTGCAGTGATCGGTCGCCACCACGTCAATCGCACCATCGCTGATGCCGCACCACAGCTTGTCCTGCTCGCGAACGTTGCGCAGCGGTGGGCTAAGAATAAATTTCATGCCGTCTTCTGCGTCATAACTACGTTCGTCGAGCAGAAGATATTGCGGACAAGTTTCAACCCAGACAGGCTGGCGGTTCGCGCGGGCAAGGCGCAGATAATCCAGGCCTAAGCCGTTAGACAGGTGGACGATATAGAGCGGTACGTTACCGGCAAGTTTTGCCAGGTTGATCATTCGGGCGATGGCTTCCGCTTCGCACTCCAGCGGTCGACTCAATGCGTGATAGCGCGGCGCGGTTAGCCCGGCAGCGATAAACTCCGCCCGCTTACTGGCGATAGCAGCATCATTTTCCGGGTGTACGGTGGTTAGCGCGCCGGACTCATGCAAACGGCGTAACGCCTGTAACACTTCGTCATCGTTGAGTTTGTATTGATAGGTTAAATAGAGTTTAAAACTAGTCAGCCCTTCTTCGACCATCATCGGAATTTCATCGAGGATAGCGTGATTGATATGCTGGATAACACCGTGAAAGCTGTAGTCGATGACCGCTTTATGGGCGGCATAACCACGATAAACTTCCAGTTGATGGCGTAACCGGCAGCCGTTTGGGCCAAATCCCATATGGTCAATAATGGTTGTTGTACCGCCACACGCAGCCGCGCGGGTGCCGGTAAAAAAATCATCACAACTGCGCGCAATGCCGACATCAATATTAAAATGCGTATGGACATCCACGCCGCCTGGGAAAACGTAACAGCCAGTGGCATCAATTTCTTCATAAGGGAGCTGCGGCGAAATATCGTTACCTAACTGGCGAACAATCCCGCTTTCAATCAGCAAATCCTGCTTTGCTTGCCCATCAGCGTTAACAACAGTGCCGTTTTTGATCAATACACGCATAGCAAACTCCAGAAACCCTCCGGCGAACCGGAGGGGAATAAGTGATGAATAATTATTCGGTTGCCAGCCAGCTTAATGGGATTGCCGCATACATAGCGGCACAGGTTACCAGGTGAGATTTCCAGGTTTTTTCGTTTGGCGCGTGCGCTTCAGGTTCTTTACCGGGGCCAAAGCCGATAACCGGAATACCGTGACGGCCCATGATGGAGACGCCGTTAGTTGAGAATGTCCACTTATCAACGACCGGTGCTTTGCCGAACAGCCCTTCGTAGGCATTCACCAGCGCTTTAACGGTGAAGTGATCTTCTTCTACTTTCCAGGTCGGGAAGTAGCATTCGGTTGGGTAAACCAGACCAGTCCAGGACGGACGGTCGTAGTTGTACATAGAAACGACTGCGTTGGCTTTCTGTACCGCAGGCAGCGCGCGGATTTCATCCAGTGCACCTTCCCATGTTTCGCCCCAGGTCAGACGACGGTCAATAGAAACTGCGCAACTGTCTGCGACAGCGCAACGACTTGGGGAGGTAAAGAAGATTTCGGAAACGGTCAGCGTACCTTTACCGAGAAATTCGTCATAGCCCAGACGTTGGGACAGTTCTTGTAATTCGCCAAGAATTGGGCCCATTTTGAAAATGGCGTTATCTCCGCGTTCTGGTGCAGAACCGTGGCAGCTAACACCCTGAACATCAACACGGATTTCCATACGACCGCGTTGACCACGGTAGACCTGGCAGTCGGTCGGTTCAGTACTGACCACAAATTCCGGACGAATACCGGATTGTTCAATAATGTACTGCCAGCACAGACCGTCGCAGTCTTCTTCCTGCACTGTCCCCGTTACCAGCAGGGTGTATTCATCTTCCAGCCCCAGATCTTTGATGATTTTACCGGCATAAACCATAGACGCCATGCCGCCTTCCTGGTCAGAAGTACCGCGACCGCCGATCAGTTCATCAGTTTCCATACCTTCGTACGGGTCGAATTCCCAGTTTTTGATGTTGCCAATACCGACGGTGTCGATGTGAGCATCCATTGCAACCAGACGCGGGCCGTGGCCGATATAACCGAGAACGTTGCCCATCGGGTCGATTTCAACTTTATCGAAACCTACTTTTTCCATCTCTTCTTTAATACGATGCACTACGCGTTTTTCATCGCAACTTTCGCTGGGAATCGCAACCATATCGCGCAGGAAGCGGGTCATGTCTGCCTGGTAATCTTTTGCTTTTTCAAGAATCAGTTTGAATGGAATATTCTTAGCCATTATTTTTCTCCAGATTTTTGACTCCCCGTTTGGCGGGGAGCTATTTCCAATAGGGTGATTATGGTGCTACAGAGTGTTTGCCTTCCCAGACAACTTCGCGGTAGTGCTTCACGTCAGTGTCGCCTTCAGTGCTGATAACCAGCACCACGGCATCTTTGTTCAGCGCCAGTTTTTCCATCAGACTTTGACGTTGCGGGTGATAATGAACAGCCGCAAGAACGCCTAAACCGACAGCGCCAGATTCACCGGAGATGATGCGCGGATCGTTGCCGTAGGGATTACCTAGCACGCGCATACCTAATGCGGCAACGCTGTCCTGGCAGGAGATGAATTGGGTGGCACAGTTACGTAAGATTTCCCAACCCAGCGGATTCGGTTCGCCGCAGGCCAGGCCCGCCATGATGGTGGCCATATCGCCGCCAACGTTAACGATGTCGCCTTTGACGCCAGAGCGATAAATACAGTCAGCTTTGTCAGGTTCAACAATGATGCTGTGCAGATTTTGAGGACTATAGACATCCACCAGATATCCCAGCACGCCGCCGGCCATTGCGCCGACGCCAGCCTGCAGCAGGACGTGAGTTGGCGTAACGCCCATTTCACGCATTTGCTCAACAGCCTCATCCGCTAATGTGGCGTAGCCCTGCATGATCCAGGTTGGGATTTTGGTATAGCCTTCCCAGGCGGTATCTTGTACGACTTCCCAGCCGTGTTGCTGAGCGTGTTGCATAGTCAGGCGGACGGTATCGTCATAATTCATGTCGGTGACGATGCACTCGGCGCCGAGGTTCAGAATGGCGTCTACACGCTCCTGAGCAGAACCTTTCGGCATGTAAATCACCGCGTTTTGACCGAGTTGTTGAGCAGCCCAGGCAACACCGCGCCCGTGGTTGCCGTCGGTGGTGGTGGCGAAGGTCATCTTTTCGCCAATGGCATTTTTCAGATGCTCAAATGACAGTGTTTCGATATCCAGATGATATTTTTCGCACAGTAACTGAGCGATAGCGTACGCACCGCCGAGCATTTTGAAGGCGTTCAGACCGAAGCGTTTTGATTCGTCCTTAACGAGAATTTTCTTTACACCAAAAAGAGTTGCGAGATCGTCCAGCGCACAAAGCGGTGTTGGGCGATAGCCAGCAATTTTCTGGTGAAACTGGCGCGCCAGTTTTGCCTGGTTTTGCGAAAAGAGCGGTGATGTTTCGCCGTTGAAAAATTTGTTATCGACGATATCAACCTTCAATGAGAAAACGGACATATCCTATCCTTTTGGCCTCTGGAAATAGAGAGCCGACCTGCCGATCGGCTCGAGGGGTTATTTCACGCGTTCTTGCGCTTCTTTCAGCAGTTGTTCGAGCAGTGCACCAGGTTTGGAATATTTACGGGAAAGGATCATCGCGGCGATGATATAGGGTTTCCAACTGGCTTCTTTGTAGGTAGCGATACGGTATTTTTCGAATACGCCTTCCGTGACTTCACCTTCTTTGCAGGATACGCCGCTAATATCGGCTGGCAGACAGTGCATATACAGGGCTTCACCGTCGCGGGTGAGTTCCATCATCTCTTCAGTGCAATGCCAGTCTTTATGTTGCGCGTTCTGTGCCAGGCACTGTTTTTCCAGTGCTTTTAAGCCTTCGTGATCGTTCGCGCGCAGCAGTTCAGTTCGTTCTTCCATCACTTTATAAGGTGCCCATGACTTCGGATAAACGATGTCTGCGTCTTTGAATGCTTCTTCCATGCTGGTGACCTGACGGAAGCTACCGCCGGATGCTTTAGCGTTGTTTTTAGCCACTTCAACGACATCCGGAATCAGGTCATAGCCTTCCGGATGAGCCAGGGTGACATCCATACCGAAGCGAGTCATCAGGCCGATAATGCCTTGCGGTACAGAGAGCGGTTTACCGTAGCTTGGGGAATACGCCCAGGTCATGGCGATTTTTTTACCTTTCAGGTTTTCCAGTGAACCAAAGTGTTCACGTAACCATGCCAGGTCGGCCATAGACTGAGTCGGGTGGTCGATATCGCATTGCAGGTTAACTAAAGCCGGACGCTGCGGCAGTACGCCCTGTTTGTAGCCGTCGTCAAGCGCGGCTCCCACTTCACGCATATAGGCGTTGCCTGCCCCCAGATACATATCGTCACGAATACCGATAGCATCGGCACAGAAGGAGATCATATTGGCCGTTTCACGAACGGTTTCGCCGTGCGCAATTTGTGATTTACCTTCATCAAGATCTTGCTGCGCCAGGCCGAGCAGATTAAGCGCGGAAGCATAAGAAAAACGGGTGCGGGTAGAGTTGTCG
This sequence comes from Escherichia sp. KTE159, assembly GCF_000408805.1. Lineage (NCBI taxonomy): Bacteria > Pseudomonadati > Pseudomonadota > Gammaproteobacteria > Enterobacterales > Enterobacteriaceae > Escherichia > Escherichia sp. KTE159. The sequence continues at coordinate 2,710,809 of NZ_KE137292.1, read as the reverse complement.
CGGAATACGGAAATACCTAATCCACTATTAAAGACTTTGGTCGAGATGTTTTCAGCACGCAGTGCTTTTAACGCTGCGGCAACGTCCAGTACTTGTTTCAGTTCATCTGGCGTCTGTTCCCACGTTAACAAAAAATCTTTCTCGTGAAGGTGAGAGGTCAGCGAATTGATATCCTTAATCAGCTCATTAACAGTTTTCATCATAAAGTCCCGATAGTGGAATGACAGGCAAAGTGGTTTATTTCACTGTGACATGCCAATGTGATTGGTGTTTTCACAGCTATACCAGGAACTAACAATAAACATGCCAGAATTATCTGCATGGTTATGAAATGCTAATTTAACGAATAATGTGTGGGTTTGATCACAAATTATTGATGTGCTATGGAACATCAAAATATACGGAAACGATTGGCTTTTTTTATGCAGTTATTTATTTGCTGCTAAGCATCAGAAATAAGATAAAGAGGCAGGTAAATCGTCGTCAGTTTGATAAATGCACTCCTGTAATTCTCATATTGATATAGAAATGTGATATTACTTCCATAATTTCATTAGAAAATGATAAAAATCCTATGTTTTTAGCAAAGCTATATTTGTCTGAGTTAATATCGTCATGACCTGTGAACCATCAACGTCTTCAATGATCGACTTTTAAGTGATTCTGGAAGGTAAAGCTATGGAGCTTGTTTCTACGCAGTCAGTATTGATGCAAATTCAACCAACAATTCAGCGTTTTGCCAGAATGCTAGCCAGCGTTTTGCAGCTTGAGGTTGAGATCGTTGATGAAAACTTGTGCCGCGTCGCTGGAACTGGCGCATATGGGAAATTTCTTGGTCGCCAGTTGAGTGGCAACTCGCGCTTGCTCCGCTATGTCCTCGAAACCAAAACCGAAAAGGTTGTGACACAATCTCGCTTCGATCCCCTTTGTGAAGGTTGCGACAGTAAAGAGAGTTGTCGTGAAAAGGCATTTCTGGGCACGCCTGTTATTCTACAGGAACGCTGTGTCGGGGTAATAAGTTTGATTGCTGTTACTCATGAGCAACAAGAACATATCAGTGATAATTTACGCGAATTTTCAGATTACGTTCGCCATATATCGACTATTTTTGTTTCAAAGCTTCTGGAAGATCAGGGGCCAGGAGATAATATAAGTAAAATATTCGCTACCATGATTGATAATATGGATCAGGGAGTATTAGTTATTGATGAAGACAATCGTGTTCAGTTTGTTAACCAGACTGCATTAAAAACTCTCGGTGTTGCTCAAAATAATATGGTTGGGAAACCTGTTCGTTTCAGGCCATTAACATTTGAGAGTAATTTTACTCATGGCCATATGCAGCATATCGTTTCGTGGGATGATAAAAGTGAATTGATAATTGGTCAGTTGCATAACATACAGGGCCGACAGTTATTTTTAATGGCATTTCACCAATCTCATACCAGTTTTTCCGTGGCGAATGCCTCTGATGAACCGCATATTGAACAATTAGTTGGCGAATGCCGGGTTATGCGGCAATTAAAACGACTCATTAGCCGCATTGCGCCTAGCCCATCCAGTGTTATGGTCGTTGGTGAAAGTGGCACCGGGAAAGAAGTGGTGGCTCGCGCAATCCATAAGCTGAGTGGACGGCGGAACAAACCATTTATTGCTATCAACTGTGCGGCGATTCCGGAGCAGCTTCTGGAGAGTGAGCTGTTCGGTTATGTTAAAGGCGCATTTACTGGCGCTTCAGCCAACGGCAAAATAGGGTTGATTCAGGCGGCGAATACAGGCACGTTGTTTCTTGATGAAATTGGCGATATGCCATTGATGTTGCAGGCTAAATTACTGCGAGCTATTGAGGCGCGTGAAATCCTGCCGATTGGTGCCAGTAGTCCAATACAGGTCGACATCCGCATCATTTCTGCAACCAACCAGAATTTAGCCCAGTTCATTGCCGAAGGTAAATTTCGCGAAGATCTCTTCTACCGACTCAATGTCATTCCTTTAACTTTGCCACCGCTGCGTGAACGTCAGGAAGATATTGAACTGCTGGTGCATTACTTTTTACATCTACATACCCGTCGTTTGGGATCGGTTTACCCAGGTATTGCTCCCGATGTTGTGGAGTTACTGCGTAAGCATTATTGGCCAGGGAACCTGCGAGAGTTAAGCAATCTGATGGAATATCTGGTCAACGTTGTTCCTTCTGGTGAAGTCATTGACAGCACGCTTTTGCCACCCAATCTGGTAAATAACGGTGCGATGGAGCAAAGTGAGATGCCAGAAGCTTGCGAGGCACATTTGGCACTTGATGATACTGGCGGCACGGCGCTGGAGGAGATGGAAAAACAGATGATACGCGAGGCGCTTTCACGTCATAACAGCAAGAAGCAAGTTGCTGATGAACTGGGTATCGGCATTGCTACCCTCTATCGTAAGATTAAAAAATATGAGTTGTTAAGCGTGTAACCACGGTAAATCCGGCCTGAATTCAGGCCGGATTTCGTTTTACTTCGTTTCTTCGCAGTCCAGTACTGTATTCACAATCATCTGATAACCGGTGCAGCGACAGAGATTTCCCGCCAGGCCACGACGAATCTCCGTAATGGTTAATGGTTTCTCTCGTGGTTTCGCCAGCATTGCCGTGGTGGCCATAATCAGCCCTGGCGTACAAAAGCCACACTGCACTGCGCCGGATTTCGCATAAGCCTGTTGAACATGAGAAAGTTTGCCACCTTTTGCTTCGCCTTCCAGCGTGCGGATCTCTTTTCCTTCAGCCCATGCGGCCAGGTATAAACAACTGTCGATTGCCGTTCCGTCAACCAGTACTGTACAGGCACCGCATTCGCCAACGCAGCAACCTTGCTTGACACTAAGCAGTCCTTGTTCGCGGAGCATCTCCGAAAGTGGCATTCCTGGTGCGGCGTGAAGCTGAAAAGGCATACCGTTAATGACACATTCAATGGTAATACTTTTGCTGTGATTCATTGCAATGTTCCCCCCGCCGCGGCGACGGCTTCGCTAATGACTTTTTTGGTCATCGTCTGGATGAGATGCAGACGAAACTCTTTACTTGCACGCCAGGAAGAACGCGGGGCGACATCCTGTAGGACTGATTCGCTAATAGCTTCCAGCGTTTGCTGAGTTAATGGCGCGTTTTGTGCAGCCTGTTCAGCATGTTGGCAGCGAATCGGCGTTGGTGCGGCAACACCAAATGCCAGGCGTAATTCACTGAAATTGCCGTTGTCCAGGCGGCAATGAGCAGCGCAACCGATGGTTGAAATATCCATCGCGTCGCGCATGGCATATTTAAAATGCGCGCTACCTGCATGTTCTTTCGGTTGCGGTGGGAAATGAAATGCGACAAGGATTTCATCATGCTCAAGGGAAACCTTGCCCGGCCCGGTATGAAAGCCGTTAATCGGGACGAAGCGAACACCGCGCGGGGAGTGGATCTCCAACTTCGCGTCATATATCAGTGTTGGCGTGGCTGAGTCTGCGCTGGTGGCACCGTTGCAAATATTTCCACCGTAGGTCGCGACGTTACGGATCTGCGGCCCGGCAATTGACGAAGCCGCAGCACATAACGCCGGGAGATGACGCTGGGTTAATAGATTTTCAATTAACTGGGTAAAGGTCGTCGCGGAACCGATTCGTAGCGCGCCATCTTCCGCCAGCGTAATCCCCCGAAGATCTGCCAGATTGTGGATATCAACAATATGACGGTAACGGTCATTGTGATGGTGGAGCTGAATCAGCACGTCAGTGCCACCGGCGAGCAGTTTGGCCTGCGGATTGTGAGTCAGCAGGTTGATGGCATCGGCAAGGGTGGTTGCGCGATGGTAAGATGCAAAATCAAACATGATGTTATCCTCAAATCAATCCTGCCAGATGGAACTCTTCGTATAACCGTTTTGGCGTCAGCGGCAGGGTATTGATTGCAACACCGGTAGCCATTTTCACCGCGTTACGAATCGCAGCGGCGACAGGAATTATTGGCGGCTCACCCAGTGACTTATGTCCGTATGCGGATTGTGGTTCATTGATTTCGACAAACGCGCTTTCCAGTTGTGGCAGATCCGGCATGGTCGGCATTTTGTAATCCAGCAGATTGGGGTTACGTACCACACCACTTTTCGCATCGATAATCATCTCTTCAAATAACGCCCAGCCAATGCCCATTCCCATTCCGCCGTGTACCTGACCTTCAGCCAGCAGCGGGTTAAGAATATGGCCCGAATCATGGACGTTGAGGATGCGATTGATGGTCACTTTACACAGCGCAATATCAACCGTCAGATCAACAAAAGTACAGCCAAATGCCGGTGGGTTAGTGGTGGTTTTGATCGAGCTTTCAGCAGAAAGTTGCCCGCCGCGCTCAGGATGATAAAAAGCATCCATCGCCAGATCTTTTAACGACAGCAATGGCTCTTCCGGCCTTTTAACCAGCGCGATATGGCCTTTTATCAGTGTCAGATTCATCGCTGACTGATGTAGCATTACAGCGGCATGAGCGATGATTTTCTCTTTCAATAGCAATGCAGCACTGCGTAACGCAGGCGCTGCAACATAGCTCTGGCGTGAAGCAAACGCACCTGGGTCGAATGGCGTAATATCGGTATCTTGTGTCGAAATCACGCGGACATCGCTGACCGGAACACCCACGGTTTCAGCCACCATTTGCGAGAACACAGTGTCGGCACCCTGACCGATTTCCGTAGCGCCGCTTTGCACGTTGATAGTTCCATCCTGATTCATCAACAAGCGTGCGCCCGCGATTTCTACACCAACAGGCCAGGTGTTAGAGGTGTAGCTAAAACAGGCAACGCCAACGCCGCGGCGCAAATTGCCTTGCAGGTTCTGGCACTCTGCACGTCGTTTTTCCCATTCAAAGATTTCCCGCCCTTTTTCCAGACACTCAGGTAATCCGGCACTGTAAATGCGTTTTCCAGTGAGTGGATTTGCATCGCCTTCACGGGCGGCATTACGTAAACGAATTTCTACCGGGTCAAGATCTAACGCGGTAGCGGCGTCATCCAGCATTGATTCGACGGCAAAAACGACTTGCGGTGCGCCATAACCACGCATTGCGCCAGCCGAGGGTAGATTGGTATAGCAGGTCTTTGAGCTGTAAGCGTAGGCGCAACGAGGATAAAGATACGCGACTTTGTTACCACCTGCGGAAGCAATGGAATGGCCGTGAGAGGCATAAGCACCCGTGTTGGACAGAACATCCAGACTATAGCCTTTCAGCGTACCATCGTGGTTAACCCCCATTTTCCCGTCAATGGTAAAAGCGTGGCGGGTACGGGTCGCCAGGAAACACTCTTCACGACTAAGGGAAACTTTCACCGGAATACCGCCGAGCTTGCTGGTCAGGAATGCCGCCATTGGCTCCTCCAGCACATCCTGTTTATTACCAAAACCTCCACCGACAAACGGTTTGATTACTCGCACGCATGACCAGGGGATATCCAACGCCTGACCGACAACGCGGCGAACAATGTGCGGGATCTGCGTACTGGAGACGATGGTAATTCGCGCGTCATCCTCCATCCACGCCAGCGATGTCACACTTTCCATGTGGCAATGTTGAATGACGGGGGTCTGATAGTGTCCCTGCACCTGGTAATCGGCGGCATCGATTGTTTGCTGGACATTGCCCGTAGACATCGTGCTTTGCTTAAGCAAATTACCGCGGCTGTGAATTTTAGCGGCGTCTTCTGCAAGTGCCGCTTCTGGTGTGGTGATAACGGGTAATTCTTGCCACTCAATACTGACTAATTGCGCTGCTTTTTCTGCTGTGAGTTCATCTCGGGCCACGACGATGGCAACGGCATCACCATGATGGCGAACATGGCGAGTTAACAGTGCGCGATCGGCGGTATCGCGTTTATTTTCGTCAAGTGTCCAGGCATGCCCTGCCGTGGCGAATGGGATATCCGGTACATCTTCCCAGGTAAAAATAGCCAGTACGCCAGGCAGAGTTCTGGCTTGTTCATCATTAATACTTACGGCATAACCATGTGCGATAGGACTACGTACATATTTCGCGTAACACATGCCCGCCATAACATAATCGTCAGTATATCGTGCCCGCCCGGTAACCTTAGCAATGGCATCTACGCGCATACATGATTCACCTGTAGCGGTTGCTTCCCGCGCTTCCATAGAAATCCCCTTGATTTGAACATTTGGTTCTTATGGCAATGATTTAGTCTTTGAAGGCAAGAATTACGCCAGAAACGACTATAAGCATGAGGGGAGGGGGGAAGTGTGATGTTGTTAATAAAACGCCAGGGATGATGTGGTTTTTATCAGCAAAGCAAGAGAGTGCTGTGTATCAATATGAGTGTGATAAAAATCATTGTGATAAATGAATATTAGGAGGCAGTCATGATGCTTTCTTTTTCGTTATGATGTACTAATGGTGGTTATCCTATCCTAATAGATTCATTAACAATTCTTGATTTGTACATCCATTTTCCGAGCAATGGATTGGGTATCTGACAGGTGACTGCTATGATATAGCGTCTTGTTTTTTGAGCGAGGAAAGATTTTGAGCGCAGGACGCCCGAATAAAAAAATGCTGGGTATCGTGATGCTGTTATCGGCTGGACTGCTTCTGGCGGGCTGTTCGGGTAGCAAATCATCAGACACAGGAACGTATTCCGGCTCCGTTTACACCGTGAAACGGGGGGATACGCTTTATCGTATTTCACGCACCACGGGAACAAGCGTAAAAGAACTTGCCCGGCTCAACGGCATTTCTCCCCCCTATACCATCGAAGTAGGCCAAAAGTTGAAACTTGGTGGGGCAAAAAGCAACCGCAGTTCGCGGAAATATACCGCCAAATCAACGACGAAAACAGCGTCAGTAACGCCGCCGCCAGTGGTTCCGAAATCTTCATGGCCTCCTGTTGGACAACGTTGCTGGTTATGGCCAACGAGTGGAAAAGTTATCATGCCTTACTCAATGGCAGATGGCGGCAATAAAGGGATTGATATTGCTGCAGCGCGCGGGACGCCAATATACGCAGCCGGTGCCGGTAAGGTGGTGTATGTCGGTAACCAATTACGCGGCTACGGTAATCTCATCATGATTAAACACAGTGAAGATTACATCACAGCCTACGCTCATAACGACACGATGCTGGTAAACAATGGGCAAAGCGTTAAGGCTGGGCAAAAGATAGCGACGATGGGCAGTACTGATGCAGAATCCGTGCGGTTACATTTCCAGATTCGTTACCGTGCTACGGCAATTGATCCTTTGCGCTACTTGCCGCCACAGGGCAGCAAACCAAAGTGTTGATGGTGAATTAATCAGCAGTCAGTAGCAAGACACTTGCTAAGAAGAGCGTAAGGTTTATAATGCCTTACGCATCTCAAAGCGGGCGTAGTTCAATGGTAGAACGAGAGCTTCCCAAGCTCTATACGAGGGTTCGATTCCCTTCGCCCGCTCCAGTTTTTTTACGCCCTCATATACTATTTCTTTATAACGCATCAAGCTACCGCATATTGATTATTAAAATCGATAGTATTGTTATAATTTGTCAATTGCCTTAGTTTTTGGATGTTGTTAATAATAGCTAAATGGTGTTCTTTCTCAGTGCCGTGATAAGAGAGTACGCTTTTTTTATTCTGCATTGTAGAGACATATGCATCAATGGATTTTTTTATTATCGCAGTTTTATGTATTTTTGGTTCAAGTAACAGTGATTGTTCTATACAAGAGATTGCATCCTCAATTCTTTCATTATATATGTTTACCAGTGACTTATAGTAGTATAGGGAAGCGACATCTAATATTTTTATTTGTGCATGATCAAAAAAAATACGTGATGTTGTTGCTTGTCCAGAAAGACCAGTTATCAACCCCATAATTCCTAATATCTTACCATCAAAAATAGCTTTATCTGATACCTTATCTATAAATTCTAATGCCTTTTGAGTAGCATGTTTATGTTCATATATACCATGAAGAGCCAGAGACATATGGCATTCAGCTAACAGACAATAGCATTCATTTATTAGTAACTGAGTATTGTATTTTTTTATCAGGTTTTCAAATATAGTTATTGCTTTGACAATGCTTTCTGGTGTGAACTCATTTAGTGCATTTTTCCCAGCAGACATTTCTTTGGATAAAACATGCTCATTAGATGATTCGTTTTGGCTAATCAATCCTGGTGCAGTTTCAGGATCCTTCATGACCATATACAAGTTACTTATTATAAATTGTGATATTTTTTGTATATCATCAGCCTGAAGATGAGTGCTGGCAACAAGATAAAAACTTTTTGCATCGATCACCTCAACATATAAGCTGTTTGATGTGTCATGTTGGTTAATCCTTCCTGTTATAAAATAATCTGGTTTGAATCTGGCCAGAAAAGCTGTTTGGGATTTATTATCTATACAATACTGGGTTGCAGCCATTGGGTATATATATAGGTTATCGTTTTTTTTATTTGAAATGAACTGTATAAGCTCTTGATTAAGTGTTAATGGATCCTGGTGGCTGTGAGACGTTGTAAATGGGAATAAAGCAATAGTGCTTCCTGCTTCATTATATTGATTTCCTTTTATTTTGAATACTTGTCCACTGAATCGGTAACCTTTTCTATATATGGTTTCTATACAACGGGTATAACCAATTTGTTCAAAAATACATCTTAATGAATATATACAACGTGTAAGAGACTCATCACTTACAATTACATTTTTCCACACGGATTCGATGATCATATCTTTTGATACAACATTGCCAGCAGATTCAAGCAATACAAATAATACACCTAGCTCTTTGGGGGGAATGTAAGATTGCTCATTCCCTTTAGTAAGAATACCATCTTCTGTCAGTATTATCCCATCAGGGAAATGATATGAAAATTTAATTTCTAAATCCATTAGCTAACCTCTGTGAATTTTATGGCTATTTGCGTCCTGCATGAGTAATAGATATGACTGATACTCATATATATTTCATTAAACTGTATATGACTTTGTATATACAAAATTCCCATGACTGTTGGCATTAATTTATCCAGAATTGCTTTGAATGTAATCTGAAATATTCTTAAGTAATGCATGTTAATCATGTATGTGTATAACTAATTGAAATACATAGATAAAAACTGGGTGTTTCATTTCTTAACTGAGCATTAATTTCATTTAAGAAAGATAAAATACTAAAAGGTAATCTATATATCGAGATACAATCTGTTTGTAGAAACAATATGAGTAACACTTCTATTCATTAGCTAACTATTGTTTTTGATATAATAGGTTAAGATAATCATATGTGCTTTCTTTTTGCACCGTTAAATCATCTATTTTTATAATGTAGCATCTTCGCCAAAGAGTGCTTTTGATGTTTTCTGACAAAAATATTATGTAAAGTAATTGTCATGCGGGGGAGGGATGTACTATTGGTGTTTTTATAGCGCGAGGGAGTTATGTATAAGAGTTTAGATGTACAGAATTATAAATTTCAAAAAATTATGGCGTGTTTCAGTACCAATAATATTCAAATGGTTGTTTTTAACATTTTTGTTTCTATAATGATATTATATTATCTTGCACAGTACATAATTGCTCTATTACTAATATTAAAAAGAAATCCATGATTACGTTGTTTTTGTATATTATAGCTTATTATTTTTCCTGAAAAGACATAAAAATCAGGAAGGAGTAGTGCAAGTTTATCATCCTCAACTTGATCAATAATATCAAATTTGTTTATTTTGTTGGAGATGAGATGCAAAGTATTATAATTTTCACTCCATGTATATTCAATATCTCGTCGAATTGCTTTATAAACCTTTGTGTTTTGTTTCCATGTGCCACTCAGTGCAACTGTTCCAGTCTTTTGGTTTTTATTATACATAAAATCAAGAGTAAGATTGGCTTGTCCCTGGTCATTAAAAATAACCCAATTAGCCGTACATTTTTCATTATATGCGATTTGTTCTTTAGAATAATGATAGGCAATGAATAAAATAAACCCACTGATAAAGCATAAAACAATAAGCAGGACTTTTTTACAGCGAGTCACGATTAACCTCACGATAAGACAGAGTTAAACAGCCGGCAACTTCGTTATTACTGTAGTTTTTTTTGCATGCCATAACAATCAAACCCGGAGACGACCTGGAGAGTGAAAAATATAGCCACGGATATTTTTTACAGTCAATTCCTGACCCTAATATACGGTTCTTATATTTATCGAAATCTTTCAAACCATCGATGCTATCTTCTGCAACATTAAAATGACAACCATTTATTTGTGCAACAGTTCTGTAATCTTTGAAAAATGATCTGGGTTGACTATTATTCCATAGTAAAAATGCGGTAAGCAAACCTACACCAAACGCACTTAACATTGGTAAATAAAATTTAGAGCGCCAGAGTATGTTCCTGACATGATTATCTGGAGCAACATTTATGTCTCTAAGCTCATCTGTAACGTTCAGGCTGTGAGGAGAATTGTTCTTTTGAACATCTACTGAAGAGGGGAGGGTATGACTTCCTATGTTTATATCATTATTGATCTTGAACCCTTTTCTCGGCACGGTTGCAATAAGCGAATGCGTAGTCTCACCAACCGCACGAAATCCGCGTCTGATAATCGATATGTTTTGGTATAACGTGTTGACCGGTACACGCATACCTTCTTCTTCCCAGACTCTGGAGAAAAAATCTTGTTGGGCGACCACATCTGGAAAAGCTTCAAGTAGCAACGATAAACACCTGCTTGCTGGCGTTGTCAGAACGACGTTCAGCTCGGCGTCATGTACCGAAATTAATTTCCTGTGTTCCGGCCAGAACTCAATATTATTGTTAATAATCCAGTACATACGTCAATAAAATACGGCATCAAGAAAATTGAAATTAAATAGTTTGATAAGTATATTAGTATTTATCTAATAAATATATATTAATTTTATATTCATTCCGATAATCATGATTGCAATATGTTAATGCAACTTAAAATTCTATATATATTAACAAATTTAACAGTTGTAACGACGTTTTTATGATTTTTCTCTCATGATGTCTCTTCATCTTTTGAGATAACACACAAAACTTACATGATTAAACTAAATATTTAACAAATGGCGTTAAAAGTGCGTGATATAAAATACGGGCATCTTTATAAATGCCCGTATATACAATAATTATGATTATTGATAGTTACGTTTCAATGCTGAACTGAGTTTGAACGTATAAACAATTCGTTAATTTTACCACCCATCCTTTTTTCAATTCTTTGCTTGTAGGCGTAGATGCTACGGATATCCATGTTGAGTGTTTCTGCAATCTGATATGGATTATAGCCAGAGACCATATGCCCCATTATGGTGAACTCCATTTGAGTTAACGTATTGCCTCTGGTAAACGACAGATAACGACCGATAAACAACTGTCTGATCTTTTCGTTAGCAACATCCAGTCCATCATCATTATATATAATGGCTGATATTGCTGGGTTATGTTTTCTCCAGTAATTAGCAAGAGATTGCATATTCCTGTCGCTTACCAATACAATTCCCATATCAGTACTCGTAAGATAGTCAATCCAGTCTTTATCTAAAAAAAGACGTAAAAAACTTACTGAAAAATCTACAAAAATGTATCCGCTTAATCGTGCGTTATGGTTTTTACTTAATATGCCTTCAACCACACCACGATTAAAATACGAACTATCTTCGGGCCACATACAAAAGCATGCGTTTGCACAATACTGCAAACGTGGTGACTTTTCTGGCATTATTTGACAATGCATTGAGCAACTATTGCATGTAAGACTTTTATATCTACTACAAAGTCTCATGTTAATAACCTCCCTATTCATAGATAATCGCATAATTTCATTGGTTATTGATGATGTCAATACACTCTGATTTAATAAGCTTTTAATAGAAATTTGCGTTTAATCTGTATTTGATATTATTCTCAATAAACTATTTAAGAATACGTCGTTAAGTTTTAAATATGGTTTGATTTCACTTGGTTAACCATATTGGCTTTATTGCAAATCAGATAACTACCTAATGCATTAGGAATATCTATACTGCAAATTGTTTTCGAATAACCAGAAGATATCTTGTAAATCTAAGTGAAGCATCTTAAATAGTCTTATTTAAGATGTTCAGATTTTTACTGATGATAACAGCTTGATAATGCTTGTTTATGCTATGAATAGTCAGAGGGAGGATTAATGGTGGGCAGGCATTGTAAGAATTGGAATGGTTCAAAATTATGACTATTTTGAACCATTCACCTCAGAGATTAACTAAAGAACATTACCGAAACGCACAAAATACCCACGATCAACGTAATTAGATTTCCGATGGAACGCCAGGGTTTAAGCGTAGGGATGAGATACGTAGACAGTGTAGGCATGATAAAAAGAATCATGGCAATGAGCGGACCGCTGATTGCGTAGATCATCGAAATTGCGTTAGGGTTGATGCAGCAGACGATGAAAGTAATCAGTGATACCAACATAATTGACAGTGCGCGGTTAAATGCACGGCTTTTTTTAACCCCTACCTGCTGTAACGTTGTTTTGACTAATTCCGTCGCACCTTCAATAACGCCAAAGTAGGTGCCTAAAAATGATTTAGACATTGCAACTACCGCGACAATAATCCCAGAAATTGACAACCATGCAGGGGCATTTGGCAACATAGACAGTGCCGATAAAATGGTGACGCCTTCCTCTTTTGCCGTTTCAATATATGAAGGTGGAATTGATAATAGGCAGCTAAAGACAAAGAATAGCACGCTCACGCAGATGATGAGATAAGCGACCTTCATAATTTTTTTGCATTTATCCATAGCGTGTTCGCCGTATTTTTCACGTCTGTCGATGGCAAACGTAGAAATAATCGGTGTATGGCTAAAGGCGAAAACCATCACGGGAATCGATATCCATATCTGGTGAAGGGTATTCTGATTGAACTCTACCTGGGTTGTTAATAAAGAAGGCTGCCAGCTACCGACCAGGTAGATGGAAAGAAATAAAAAGTAGGCAATCAGCGGGAAAACCAAAAATCCCATTACCCGAATTGTGGCATGGCGTCCCATCAGAAAAATGAGATTCAGGATCAACACAACACCAAGACTCACCAGCATACGGATGCGTAGATCAATGGCCATATGCTTCGCCAGTTGTTCAGTGAGTGAGTTGGTGATTGCCACTGCATATATCAACACGACGACAAAAAAAGCAATGAAGTACAGAGTGGTAATCAGATTACCAATCTTCTTGCCATAGTAGTGAGTTACCGCGCCAGTGATCCCTTCGCCTGCTGATGTTTTTGAAGAAAGGATGAACTGGCACAAGGCCTTATGTGGCCAATATGTTAAAGGCCAGGCGACCAGTGCAGTAATAAACAGGACCACCGCTCCCGCTGAACCTAACTGAATAGGAAGGAAGAGTGTGCCTGCGCCAACGGCAGTGCCGTAGAGTGCGAAGCTCCAGAGAGTTTCTTCTTTTGACCAAATCTTAGACATTATTTGAACGTATCATCTACAAATTAAACAAAATGGAGGGCAATTTACCATAAACCAGGCCAGACATGGGAGATTAACGCTATATCAACCGTGGATTGGTGTGTTAGTAGATGCAAACCTTGCGTGCCAGCCTGGTATCTCCATCCCTCATTCCGACGAATTTCCTTTGTGATAAAAATCACTATTTTTAAACATTTAAGATAATTGTTGTTAACAATCATTTACTATTACGCGGTTAATTGGTGCGAGGTTGTGATGAAAGACGTTGTGATTGTCGGGGCGTTACGAACACCTATCGGTTGCTTTCGTGGAGCATTGGCAGGCCATTCCGCCGTGGAATTAGGCAGCCTGGTCGTGAAAGCATTATTAGATCGCACTGGTGTTGCAGCACATGCGGTAGATGAGGTGATTCTGGGACAGGTTCTGACCGCCGGGGCAGGGCAGAATCCAGCACGGCAATCAGCGATTAAAGGTGGTCTTCCCAACAGCGTTTCGGCAATTACCATTAATGATGTTTGTGGTTCCGGACTAAAAGCTTTGCATCTCGCCACTCAGGCGATCCAGTGTGGTGAGGCTGATATTGTTATTGCCGGTGGCCAGGAAAATATGAGTCGCGCGCCGCATGTTTTGACTGATAGCCGCACCGGAGCACAGCTTGGCGATAGCCAATTGGTTGATAGCCTGGTGCATGACGGCTTGTGGGATGCATTCAATGATTACCATATTGGTGTCACCGCCGAAAATCTGGCGCGCGAATATGGTATCAGCCGCCAGTTACAAGATGCCTACGCACTTAGTTCGCAGCAAAAAGCGCGGGCGGCCATTGACGCCGGACGATTCAAAGATGAGATCGTCCCGGTCAGAACGCAAAGCAACGGGCAGTTATTGATCGTTGATACCGATGAACAGCCGCGTACTGATGCCAGTGCAGAAGGGCTAGCCAGTTTAAATCCGTCATTTGATAGCCACGGCTCTGTTACTGCGGGAAATGCCTCATCCATCAATGATGGTGCTGCTGCGGTAATGATGATGAGCGAAGCCAAAGCGCGAGCGTTGAATTTACCCGTGCTCGCACGTATTCGCGCCTTTGCCAGCGTTGGTGTCGATCCTGCACTGATGGGCATTGCCCCGGTGTATGCAACCCGCCGTTGCCTGGAGCGTGTTGGCTGGCAACTGGCCGATATCGATCTTATTGAGGCTAATGAAGCATTTGCCGCGCAGGCGCTTTCTGTTGGCAAGATGCTCGAGTGGGATGAACGCCGGGTCAATGTCAATGGGGGCGCGATTGCGTTGGGTCACCCGATTGGTGCCTCCGGGTGCCGCATTTTAGTTTCTTTGGTTCATGAAATGGTGAAACGCAACGCTCGTAAAGGATTGGCTACACTCTGCATTGGTGGTGGTCAGGGGGTGGCATTAACTATTGAGCGTGACGATTAGATCTGTATTTCTTCCTTATCCGTTAAACATCTGCCGCCATCAATCTGCTTTATGATGATGGCTGGCACCGCTATGCACATTTCATATAAAACCTGACTTTTCTCCTTCTACCTGGCTGATTCGTGATCGGTACTACACTTTTTTCAATCCTTTTCCGGAAAATGAAACAATGTTTTATTTTTAATTGAAAACCATATCCCATGGGCATATCATCCCTTTAAAGAGAAAACGAAACGATGTTTCACTATCGTTTGTAATTTCATGCTTCACTGATTATCGGAGGTTGATGTGGACGTAAGACAGAGCATCCACAGTGCGCACGCGAAAACGCTGGATACCCAGGGGCTGCGCAATGAATTTTTGGTTGAAAAGGTATTCGTCGCGGATGAGTACACCATGGTTTACAGCCACATTGACCGTATTATTGTTGGCGGTATTATGCCGGTAGCAAAAACGGTTTCCGTTGGCGGGGAAGTCGGAAAACAACTGGGCGTGAGCTACTTCCTTGAGCGTCGCGAGCTGGGTGTTATCAATATTGGCGGTGCCGGAACGATTACTGTCGATGGTCAATGCTATGAAATCGGTCACCGCGATGCCTTGTATGTAGGTAAAGGTGCAAAAGAGGTTGTCTTTGCCAGCATCGATAGTGCCACTCCAGCGAAGTTTTACTACAACTGTGCGCCTGCTCACACAACGTATCCCACCAAAAAAGTGACTCCGTCCGAAGTGTCTCCGGTTACGCTGGGCGATAACCTCACCAGCAACCGCCGCACGATTAACAAATATTTTGTGCCGGATGTGCTGGAAACCTGCCAGTTGAGTATGGGGCTGACGGAGCTGGCACCGGGTAACCTGTGGAACACGATGCCGTGCCACACCCACGAACGTCGGATGGAAGTTTATTTCTATTTCAACATGGACGATGACGCCTGCGTTTTCCACATGATGGGGCAGCCGCAAGAAACGCGTCATATTGTGATACATAACGAACAGGCAGTGATCTCCCCAAGTTGGTCTATCCATTCTGGCGTAGGAACCAAAGCTTATACCTTTATCTGGGGCATGGTCGGTGAAAACCAGGTCTTTGATGATATGGACCACGTTGCCGTTAAAGATCTGCGCTAGTCGCGAGTATAAATGAATAAGGTATTATTATGATTTTAAATGCATTTTCTCTTGAAGGTAAAGTTGCGGTAGTCACCGGTTGTGACACCGGGCTGGGACAGGGAATGGCACTGGGGCTGGCACAGGCGGGTTGTGACATTGTCGGCATCAACATTGTTGAGCCAACAGAGACTATTGAACAGGTTACTGCGCTGGGGCGTCGCTTTTTAAGTCTGACTGCCGATCTGCGTAAGATTGATGGCATCCCAGCACTGCTGGATCGTGCGGTAGCAGAGTTCGGTCATATTGATATCCTGGTGAATAACGCCGGATTGATTCGCCGTGAAGATGCCCTCGAGTTCAGCGAAAAAGACTGGGATGATGTGATGAACCTGAATATCAAAAGCGTGTTCTTCATGTCTCAGGCTGCGGCGAAACACTTTATCGCTCAGGGCAACGGCGGCAAGATTATCAATATTGCGTCAATGCTTTCATTTCAGGGCGGGATCCGTGTGCCTTCGTATACCGCATCAAAAAGCGGCGTGATGGGCGTGACGCGCCTGATGGCGAACGAATGGGCAAAACATAACATCAACGTTAATGCGATTGCTCCGGGTTACATGGCGACCAACAATACTCAGCAATTGCGGGCTGATGAACAACGTAGTGCGGAAATTCTTGAGCGCATTCCTGCCGGACGCTGGGGGCTACCGAGCGATCTGATGGGGCCGGTGGTATTCCTTGCCTCCAGTGCTTCAGACTATGTGAATGGTTATACCGTTGCTGTGGATGGCGGCTGGCTGGCACGTTAATTTATTCAGTTTGCTATTAAGACCCTACCTGACGGCGGGGTTTTTTATTTCTGATAATCAGCATAATCCATATCATGGTTATGAAATAATCCATATTAATTATCAATTAATAAACTTTATGATTTTTATCTGCTTTAAAATTATATGCTTAATTATAATGTCATTAATTTCACTTAATTTTAAAAGTGTAATGTCCATCACATAACAGTATGTAGCAGCAGTTTAATCCATATTTATGATGTTTCCGACCTGACACCTGAGTTAATTGTTCACGTATTTTTTCACTATGTCTTACTCTGTGCTGGCAGGAAAAAATGGTTACTATCAATACGGAATCTGCTTTAACGCCGCGCCCTCTGCGCGATACGCGGCGTATGAATATGTTTGTTTCGGTAGCTGCTGCGGTCGCGGGATTGTTATTCGGTCTTGATATCGGAGTTATTGCCGGAGCGTTGCCGTTCATCACCGATCACTTTGTGCTGACCAGTCGTTTGCAGGAGTGGGTGGTCAGCAGCATGATGCTTGGCGCAGCAATCGGTGCGCTGTTTAACGGTTGGCTGTCGTTCCGCCTGGGGCGTAAATACAGTCTGATGGCGGGGGCTATCCTCTTTGTGCTCGGTTCGATAGGGTCGGCTTTTGCGACCAGCGTTGAAATGCTGATTGCCGCCCGTGTGGTGCTGGGGATTGCTGTCGGAATCGCCTCTTATACTGCACCTCTCTATCTCTCAGAAATGGCGAGTGAAAACGTTCGTGGCAAGATGATCAGTATGTACCAGTTGATGGTCACACTCGGCATTGTGCTGGCGTTTTTATCCGATACAGCCTTCAGCTATAGCGGTAACTGGCGCGCAATGTTAGGTGTTCTTGCCTTACCTGCAGTCCTGTTGATTATTCTGGTGGTCTTCCTGCCGAATAGTCCGCGCTGGCTGGCGGAGAAAGGGCGTCATATTGAGGCGGAAGAAGTGCTGCGTATGCTGCGCGATACATCGGAAAAAGCGCGAGAAGAACTCAACGAAATACGTGAAAGCCTGAAATTAAAACAGGGCGGTTGGGCGCTGTTTAAGATCAACCGTAACGTCCGTCGTGCCGTGTTCCTCGGTATGTTGTTGCAGGCGATGCAGCAGTTTACTGGTATGAACATCATCATGTACTACGCGCCGCGTATCTTCAAAATGGCGGGCTTTACGACTACCGAACAGCAGATGATTGCGACTCTGGTGGTGGGGTTGACCTTTATGTTCGCCACCTTTATTGCCGTCTTTACGGTCGATAAAGCGGGGCGTAAACCGGCGCTGAAAATTGGTTTCAGCGTGATGGCGTTGGGAACTCTGGTGTTGGGTTATTGCCTGATGCAGTTTGATAACGGAACGGCTTCCAGTGGTTTGTCCTGGCTCTCTGTTGGCATGACGATGATGTGTATTGCCGGTTATGCGATGAGTGCCGCGCCTGTGGTGTGGATCCTGTGCTCCGAAATTCAGCCGCTGAAATGTCGCGATTTCGGTATTACTTGCTCGACCACCACCAACTGGGTGTCGAACATGATTATCGGCGCGACCTTCCTGACGTTGCTCGACAGCATTGGCGCTGCCGGTACGTTCTGGCTCTACACCGCATTGAACATTGCGTTTGTGGGCATCACTTTCTGGCTCATTCCTGAAACCAAGAATGTCACGCTGGAACATATCGAACGTAAACTGATGTCTGGCGAGAAGTTGAGAAATATCGGCGTCTGATTTCACTGGCCGGATGTGCTGTACATCCGGCCTTTTTTTCGCTAATAGAGATCGGGCACCTGGCCGTTGAGGCGTTCGTTACGTCCTTTATTCTGCCTCGCTGCGGTAACTCACAAGACAGGAGAGAGGAATGAAAACAATTGGTTTGCTGGGGGGAATGAGTTGGGAATCCACCATCCCTTACTATCGCCTGATAAATGAAGGCATTAAACAGCGGCTTGGTGGACTTCACTCTGCGCAAGTGCTGCTACATAGCGTCGATTTTCATGAAATAGAAGAGTGTCAACGTCGTGGTGAATGGGATAAAACCGGGGAGATTCTGGCAGAGGCGGCGATTGGCTTACAGCGGGCGGGTGCAGAGGGCATTGTGTTATGTACCAATACGATGCACAAAGTGGCAGATGTCATCGAATCCCGTTGCTCGCTGCCTTTTTTACATATTGCGGATGCCACCGGACGAGCAATCAGCCGCGCCGGAATGACGCGCGTAGCGCTACTGGGCACGCGCTACACTATGGAGCAGGATTTTTATCGTGGGCGGTTGGCGGAGCAATTTTCTATCGATTGTCTGGTGCCTGAAGCAGATGAACGGGCGAAAATTAATCAGATTATTTTTGAAGAGCTGTGTCTGGGGCAATTTACCGAAGCATCGCGCGCTTATTATGCGCAAGTGATTGCTCGCCTCGCAGAACAGGGCGCGCAGGGCGTGATTTTCGGCTGCACAGAAATTGGTTTACTGGTGCCTGAAGAACGCAGCGTTCTTCCCGTATTTGATACTGCAGCGATCCATGCCGAGGATGCGGTTGCCTTTATGCTGTCGTAACTGACTACAAAATAGCGTCAAGCGAGGCAACCAGTTTCGGTAAACCGACTTGTAAATGCTCTGTAAATGCCTGTACCAGTGCTGAAGACGGGCGGTGCAGGGGGCGAATCAGGCTAACGGTGAAGGGAACAGCAATACTGAATCGCCGCACGACTAATCCGCTTGCTGCATAATCCAGAGCGGTGAGTGGGTTAACTATCGAAACGCCCGCTCCCGCCCGTACCATCGCGCAGACTGACGCGGCACTATGGGTCTCCACAATCATGCGGCGTTTAACCTGATGTTCATTAAACAGTTGATCCAGCAACTGGCGATAGCTGTCAGTACGGGAAAGGCTGATGTAATTCTCACCCTGAAAATCTTCCGGCGTTAATACCTCTTTTGTCGCCAGCGGATGTGCCCGCGGTAAAACACAGACTTCATCTAAAGACAGTAATTCGGTACGTTCCGTACCCGCAGGCGTATGCAGCGTTTCGGTGAGTCCTAAATCATGGCGCTGGGCCGAAAGCCACTCTTCAAGTAGCGGCGATTCCTGCGGCACGATATTTAAACTGACTTCAGGATAACGGGCCAGAAAAGGTTGTAGCAGCGGGGGCAAAAAAGACTGCGAAAAGACCGGCAGGCAGGCAATTGAAAGTTCTCCCTGGCGAAACTCGCGCAGACTTTCAGCGGCGCTGACGATGCGATCCAGCCCGTACCAGGAGCGCTGCACCTCTTCAAATAGCCGCAGTCCTTGCACGGTAGGATGTAATCTTCCGCGTATGCGCTCAAACAGTTTCAACCCAATCACCTTTTCAAAACGTGCCAGTTCGCGGCTGACAGTTGGCTGTGAGGTGTGCAGCAGTTGTGCGGCTTCAGTCAGGCTTCCGGCGGTCATAACCGCATGAAAAATTTCAATATGACGTAAGTTAACGGCGGCCATCTACTTTCTCTCGCAATCCGGTAATCCATATCATTTTTGCATAGACTCGGCATAAATCGATATTTTTTATTCTTTTTATGATGTGGCGTAATCATAAAAAAGCACTTATTCGGAGTTTGTTATGCCACATTCACTGTTCAGCACTGATACCGATCTCAGCGCCGAAAATCTGCTGCGCTTGCCCGCAGAATTTGGCTGCCCGGTGTGGGTCTACGATGCACAAATTATTCGTCGGCAGATTGCGGCGTTGAAACAGTTTGATGTGGTGCGCTTCGCACAGAAAGCTTGTTCCAATATTCATATTTTGCGCTTAATGCGTGAGCAGGGCGTGAAAGTAGATTCCGTCTCGTTGGGTGAAATCGAGCGTGCGCTGGCGGCGGGATACAATCCGCAAACGCATCCCGATGACATCGTCTTTACCGCGGATGTTATCGATCAGGCAACGCTTGAGCGCGTCAGTGAATTGCAAATTCCAGTGAATGCTGGCTCTGTCGATATGCTCGACCAACTGGGGAAGGTTTCGCCAGGGCATCGGGTATGGCTGCGCGTTAACCCGGGGTTTGGTCACGGTCATAGCCAAAAAACCAATACTGGTGGCGAAAACAGTAAGCACGGCATCTGGTATGCCGATCTTCCCGCCGCACTGGAAGTGATACAACGTCATCATCTGCAACTGGTCGGCATTCACATGCACATTGGTTCCGGTGTTGATTACGCGCATCTGGAGCAGGTGTGTGGGGCGATGGTGCGTCAGGTCATCGAATTTGGTCAGGATTTACAGGCTATTTCTGCAGGTGGTGGGCTTTCTGTTCCTTATCAGCAGGGAGAGGAGTCGGTTGATACTGAACATTATTATGGTCTGTGGAATGCCGCGCGTGAGCAGATCGCTTGCCATTTGGGGCATCACGTGAAACTGGAAATTGAACCGGGTCGCTTCCTGGTGGCGCAGTCTGGCGTGTTGATTACTCAGGTGCGGAGCGTCAAACAAATGGGCAGTCGCCGCTTTGTGCTGGTTGATGCCGGATTTAACGACCTGATGCGTCCGGCAATGTACGGCAGTTACCACCATATTAGCGCCCTGGCGGCTGATGGTCGTTCTCTTGAACAGGCACCAACGGTGGAAACCGTTGTCGCCGGGCCGTTATGTGAATCGGGCGATGTTTTTACCCAGCAGGAGGGGGGAAATGTCGAAACCCGCGCTTTGCCGGAAGTGAAGGCGGGTGATTATCTGGTGCTGCATGATACGGGGGCATATGGCGCGTCAATGTCATCAAACTACAATAGCCGCCCACTGTTGCCAGAAGTTCTGTTTGATAATGGTCAGGCGCGGTTGATTCGCCGCCGCCAGACCATTGAAGAATTACTGGCGCTAGAGTTGCTTTAATCACCGCTAGTCGCTGGCGGTGTTATGCGTTGCCTCCAGCGACGGCGTTGAAACTGAATGGCGGCGTACCAGCGTAGGACTAAAGACATTGGTGATTTCGGGGAGGGGGCGATTATCCGCCAGCGCTAATGCCAGTTCGGCAGCCTGGGTTGCCATCGTCACAATGGGGTAACGTACGGTGGTCAGCCGTGGGCGCACATAGCGTGATACCAGCACATCATCAAAACCAATCAACGAAATCTCGCCCGGTACATCGATCCCATTGTCATTGAGTACGCCCATCGCGCCCGCCGCCATTGAGTCGTTATAACAGGCCACCGCGGTGAAATTCCGGCCTCTTCCCAGCAGTTCAGTCATTGCCTGTTCGCCGCCACTTTCATCCGGTTCACCAAAAGTTACTAACCGGTCATTAACTGGAATACCGCTTTCAGTAAGGGCATCGTAATACCCCTGGAGGCGATCTTCGGCGTCAGAAATAGAGTGGTTAGAGCAAAGGTAACCAATACGGGTATGGCCTTGCTGAATTAAATGACGTGTCGCCAGCCAGGCACCGTAACGATCGTCCAGAGCGATACAACGGTTCTCAAAACCAGGGAGTATCCGGTTGATCAGCACCATGCCTGGCATTTGTTTCATCAATGCGGCTAAATCGGCATCCGGGATCATTTTGGCATGGACAACCAGTGCGGCGCAGCGATGACGGATCAACTGCTCAATGGCCTGACGCTCTTTTTGCTCGTTGTGGTAACCATTGCCAATCAATAAGAAATTACCGGTGTGATAAGCCACCTGTTCGACCGCTTTCACCATTGCGCCGAAAAAGGGATCGGAAACATCGCCAACGATCAGGCCAACGGTTTCAGTTGTCTGTTGTGCCAGCGCCCGGGCGTTGGCGTTTGGGTGATAGCTAAGAGATTCCATCGCGCTATGCACAGCCAGACGAGAAGCTTCACTGGCTTTTGGAGAGTTATTAATGACGCGGGAAACTGTGGCGACTGAAACGCCTGCCAGTCGGGCTACATCCTTTATGGTCGCCATGAAAATACCTTTGTGGGTAAACGCTTACATTCTGTCAGTGTTACGGAAAACGCCCGTTGGTTCAAGGGGGGTGGTGTTTTCTGCGCGGGGAATGTGAGCGAAACGCGAATAAGTAAGACAAAAAAAGAGATTACAAACCTTTGGTTACACTTTGCGAAACGCTGTTGCGATTGACCGCTGGTGGCGTTTGGCTTCAGGTTGCTAAAGTGGTGATCCCAGAGGTATTGATAGGTGAAGTCAACTTCGGGTTGAGCACATGAATTACACCAGCCTGCGCAGATGCGCAGGTTTTTTTTCGCCTGACATCAATCTGTAACAGTAACCGATAATTTACACACCTCGTTGCATTTCCCTTCATTCCTTTGCGTTTTCTCGCTGGCGAACATGCTTTGCGCAGACCACAATCAAGATCCCAGAGGTATTGATTGGTGAGATTATTCGGTACGCTCTTCGTACCCTGTCTCTTGCACCAACCTGCGCGGATGCGCAGGTTTTTTTTCATACCTATTTTACTGTCGCTCGAGTTCTCCTTCTGGTGTAATCTCGCACCATTCATTATTACTGAAGAATGAGCAAAGGGAGTTGGAATGCTTTTTAGCTTTTTTCGTAATTTGTGCCGTGTTCTGTACCGCGTTCGCGTGACAGGCGATACCCAGGCACTGAAGGGCGAGCGCGTTCTTATCACGCCCAATCACGTCTCATTTATTGATGGCATATTGCTGGCGCTGTTTTTACCCGTTCGCCCTGTTTTTGCCGTTTATACTTCCATTAGCCAGCAGTGGTATATGCGTTGGCTGAAATCATTTATCGACTTCGTTCCCCTCGATCCGACGCAACCCATGGCGATTAAACATCTGGTGCGTCTGGTGGAACAGGGCCGCCCGGTGGTGATTTTCCCTGAAGGGCGAATCACGACAACCGGTTCGTTGATGAAAATCTACGATGGTGCGGGGTTTGTCGCGGCGAAGTCAGGCGCGACGGTTGTTCCGCTGCGTATTGAAGGGGCGGAGCTTACGCACTTCAGCCGCCTGAAAGGGCTGGTTAAACGCCGCTTGTTCCCGACAATTCATCTGCATATTTTGCCGCCAACACAAGTGCAGATGCCAGATGCGCCGCGCGCGCGTGATCGTCGCAAAATTGCAGGCGAAATGCTGCATCAAATTATGATGGAAGCGCGTATGGCCGTGCGTCCACGTGAAACGCTGTACGAATCGCTGCTGAGCGCGATGTACCGTTTCGGGGCCGGAAAAAAGTGTGTTGAAGACGTCAACTTCACCCCGGATACCTATCGCAAATTACTCACTAAGACACTGTTTGTTGGGCGTATGCTCGAAAAATACACTGCTGAAGGGGAAAGAATCGGCTTAATGCTGCCTAACGCAGGTATTAGCGCAGCAGTAATTTTCGGTGCTATCGCCCGTCGCCGTATCCCGGCAATGATGAACTACACCGCCGGTGTAAAAGGGCTGACCAGCGCCATTACCGCGGCTGAAATCAAAACCATTTTCACTTCCCGTCAGTTTCTCGATAAAGGCAAACTCTGGCATTTGCCGGAACAGCTTACCCAGGTACGCTGGGTCTATCTGGAAGATTTAAAAGCGGATGTCACTACTGCCGACAAAGTGTGGATCTTCGCGCATTTGCTGATGCCGCGCCTGGCACAGGTAAAACAGCAGCCGGAAGAAGAGGCGCTGATCCTGTTCACCTCCGGTTCAGAAGGCCATCCGAAAGGCGTGGTTCATAGCCATAAAAGCATTCTGGCGAATGTCGAGCAGATTAAAACTATTGCCGACTTCACCACCAATGATCGCTTTATGTCGGCATTGCCACTGTTCCACTCTTTTGGTCTGACTGTTGGCCTGTTTACGCCACTGCTGACTGGGGCGGAAGTGTTCCTTTATCCAAGCCCGTTGCACTATCGAATTGTGCCGGAACTGGTGTACGACCGTAGTTGCACCGTGCTTTTCGGCACCTCGACCTTCCTCGGTCACTACGCGCGCTTTGCCAACCCGTATGATTTCTATCGTCTACGCTATGTGGTGGCAGGCGCAGAAAAACTGCAAGAAAGCACCAAACAGCTTTGGCAGGATAAATTTGGCCTGCGCATTCTTGAAGGTTACGGCGTGACGGAATGTGCTCCGGTGGTGTCCATCAACGTACCGATGGCGGCGAAACCCGGTACGGTAGGGCGTATTTTGCCAGGTATGGATGCGCGACTGCTGGCGGTTCCGGGTATCGAAGACGGCGGTCGCCTGCAACTGAAGGGGCCGAACATTATGAACGGCTACCTGCGAGTGGAGAAGCCGGGCGTGCTGGAAGTACCTGCGGCCGAGAATATCCACGGCGAGATGGAGCGCGGCTGGTATGACACTGGCGATATTGTGCGTTTCGACGAGCAGGGATTTGTGCAGATTCAGGGGCGAGCGAAACGCTTTGCCAAAATTGCCGGGGAGATGGTGTCGCTGGAAATGGTTGAGCAACTGGCTATTGGTGTTTCACCAGACAAGATGCATGCCACCGCCATTAAGAGTGATGCCAGCAAAGGCGAGGCGTTGGTGCTCTTTACCACAGACAATGAATTGACTCGCGATAAGCTGCAACAATATGCCCGCGAGCACGGTGTGCCGGAACTTGCCGTACCGCGCGACATTCGCTATCTGAAGCAGATGCCATTACTGGGCAGCGGCAAACCTGACTTTGTCACGTTGAAAAGCTGGGTAGACGAAGCGGAAAAACACGATGAGTGAGTCAGTGCAAACTAACACTTCGCTATGGTCGAAAGGGATGAAAGCGGTTATCGTCGCGCAGTTTCTCTCTGCGTTTGGCGATAACGCGCTGCTGTTTGCCACTCTGGCGTTACTGAAAGCGCAGTTCTATCCGGAGTGGAGCCAGCCCATCCTGCAAATGGTGTTTGTAGGTGCTTACATTCTTTTTGCACCGTTTGTCGGTCAGGTTGCCGATAGTTTTGCCAAAGGTCGGGTGATGATGTTTGCCAACGGTCTTAAGCTGCTGGGTGCTGCCAGTATCTGCTTTGGCCTCAACCCCTTTCTCGGTTATACGCTGGTGGGCGTTGGTGCGGCAGCCTATTCACCAGCAAAATACGGCATTCTTGGTGAATTAACCACCGGCAGCAAGTTAGTGAAAGCTAACGGTTTAATGGAAGCTTCCACCATTGCGGCAATTTTGCTCGGTTCCGTAGCTGGTGGTGTGCTGGCTGACTGGCATGTTCTTGCTGCTCTGGCTGCTTGTGCTCTGGCTTATGCTGGCGCGGTCGCGGCAAATCTGTACATTCCGAAGCTGGCGGCGGCGCGTCCGGGACAGTCGTGGAATCTCATCAACATGACCCGTAGTTTCCTACTGGCCTGCACTTCACTGTGGTGCAATGGCGAAACGCGATTTTCGCTGGTAGGCACTAGTTTGTTCTGGGGAGCCGGCGTCACGCTGCGTTTCCTTTTAGTGCTGTGGGTGCCGGTGGCGCTGGGCATTACTGATAACGCCACACCAACCTACCTCAACGCGATGGTGGCGATCGGTATCGTGGTTGGCGCAGGCGCGGCAGCGAAGCTGGTCACGCTGGAAACCGTTTCACGCTGTATGCCTGCTGGAATTTTGATTGGCGTGGTGGTGCTGATTTTCTCCCTGCAACACGATCTGCTGCCTGCCTATGCCTTGCTGATGTTGATTGGCATGTTGGGTGGTTTTTTTGTTGTACCGCTCAATGCGTTATTACAGGAGCGAGGCAAAAAAAGCGTCGGGGCGGGGAATGCCATTGCGGTACAGAACCTGGGCGAAAACAGTGCTATGTTGCTGATGCTGGGGATTTATTCACTGGCGGTAATGGTGGGAATTCCGGTTGTGCCCATTGGCATTGGTTTTGGTGCGCTGTTTGCGCTGGCAATAACGGCGCTGTGGATCTGGCAACGCCGTCATTAATCTTTTGCCAGATGACACATTCAGCCATCTGGTGAAGGTCACATTCCCGAAGGGGGCATACCTTTCGGATACTTCACGCTGTAAGAGAATGGCAGACTCACGTTCTCTTTGCCCGACAGTTTCAGCGTCCAGGTCAGTTCACCCGTTTTCGCATCAAACTGCGCCTGCCCGTACTGCATTTTTTCTACCGTAATATCACTATTAGTACTGACTGGGATCTGGTCGAGCAGAGTGATATCCACCGCTTCGCCGTAGCTGTTCTTCACATTAAGGGTGTAACTGAAGTTACGTATTGCGCTGTCGTTAAAGATAGATAACGCATTCTCTTTTTTGAGAGCGGCTTTACGCTGAATAATCAACTTAGGATCGCGGTTAAGCTGAATATCCAGCGACTTGCCAACTTCGGCGGCACTTTTATTGGTTAATGTGCTATTTGCCTCTAATACCTTAATTTGAGCCGCAATATTGTTTTTCTCGGCGGTTAGTTTTGCCTGTTCCACCTTTGCTGCTTTTAACTGTTGCTGAATCTCTGACGGCAACGCATTCGGTTGTGTTTCCTGTAGCTCGATACGTGAGGAAAGCACCGTCACTCCGTTATCGATAGAGATGGCGATGCTGTCGTCAGTTACCGAATTGGCAATATGGGTGAAGATGATTTCGCTTTCACCTGCCGGTAAGTTGAGTGTCTCTTCACCTTGCAGGCTGGCACCATGCAGATAAACAGTGACGTCTTTAAGTGTTAGCGCTGGGTTAACTGCGCCCTCCAGGCGGAGGACATACACCCGGTAAGTAACATGGCGAGGGGAAGAGGTTTGAAAATCAACATGGTTATCCTTAACAATGGGTACAGACATTGAAACGCGCTCTGGCGTTGACCAAAAGAGTCTATTGCGCTTTGTCAGGAAAGATGCGGCGAAAAGTAGTGAATATATTCTGAAAAGTGGAGAAAAGAGACGCCTGGCGCATAACACCAGGCGAAAGGATCACGGTGCCGGATAAGTATAAACCTGATGTACCGCTTCAATTTCAGCCAATACGTCTTCGCTTAACTCCAGATGCAAACTTTCGACGTTGGTTTTTAACTGTTCCATCGTCGTTGCGCCCAGCAGAGTGCTGGCAACAAACGGTTGACGGCGTACAAAGGCCAGCGCCATCTGCGCAGGATCGAGACCATGACGTCTGGCGATATCAACATACGCCGCGACGGCTTTTTGCGTCTGCTCGCTGCTGTAGCGGGTGAAGCGACTAAAGAGTGTATTGCGTGCGCCAGCCGGTTTTGCACCATTGAGATATTTCCCGGTCAGCGTGCCGAAACCCAGACACGAATAGGCCAGTAACTCGACGCCTTCATACTGACTGACTTCCGCCAGACCCACTTCAAAGCTGCGGTTTAACAGACTATAGGGGTTCTGAATAGTGACGATGCGCGGCAGATCGTGTTTGTCTGCCAGATGCAGATAACGCATTACGCCAAATGCGGTTTCATTCGACACGCCGATATAACGAATTTTTCCCGCGCGTTGGTACTCCGCCAGTGCATCCAGCGTGTCGAGCAGAGAAATCGCAGGGGCAGAATCCGTCCAGCTATAACCGAGCTTGCCGAAGCAGTTAGTCGGGCGCTGTGGCCAGTGCACCTGATAAAGATCGAGATAATCCGTCTGCAAACGTTTGAGGCTGTCATGCAGGGCTTCGCGGATATTTTTTCTGTCCAGCGCCTGATCCGGGCGAATGCCCTTGTCATTATTGCGCGACGGTCCGCTCACTTTGGAGGCGATAATTAACTTTTCGCGGTTGCCATGTTTTGCCAACCAGTTACCGACATAGGTTTCGGTTAAACCCTGAGTTTCGGGGCGCGGCGGTACGGGGTACATTTCGGCAACGTCAATAAGATTAATGCCCTGAGCGACGGCATAGTCGAGTTGTGCGTGGGCGTCGGCTTCGCTGTTCTGTTCACCAAACGTCATCGTGCCAAGCCCCAGCGTGCTGACTTCCAGCGAGCTGTGGGGTATACGGTGATATTGCATAGCCGTTTCCTTTTTATAATCACGACATAAGGAATATAAAAATGGCAGAGGGAAGGGAAAAGGGAAAGCGAAAAATCTTAAGGCCAGCCGGATGCTGACCTTATTTTTTAACGTTCAATAATTTGCGAGACATCATCACGGTTAATTTGCATAGCGTTACCTTGCTGATCGTGATAACTCACAAGCCCGGTATCATCGTCAATTTCCGGTTTTCCATCCGTCAGGATCATTCGACCATCTTTAGTTGCCATCACATAATCACTGCTACAACCGGAAACAGCAAATGCCAGTCCGACTGCAGAGATTAATACTGCCCATTTTTTCATCCGGTTATCCTCATTAAGCCCACCAATGATAATAGTCTGTTTATAATCTGACGTTATACATCTTGAAAGCAGGAAAGTCTTAAACTGTGAGGATAAAGGGAAGGCATTCGCTCTCCCGCAGGAGAGCGAACGGAACATCAGAGTGGATTCTTTTTATTGCGAATCAGGTTGAGGCTTTCTACTGCAATGGAGAAGAACATTGCGAAGTAGATGTAACCTTTCGGTACGTGGATATCGAAACTTTCCAGAATCAGGGTAAAGCCCACCAGAATCAGGAAAGAGAGCGCCAACATTTTCACTGATGGATGGCGTTCAACAAAATCACCAATTGAACGTGCGGCGAACATCATCACGCCTACGGCAATCACTACGGCCGCCATCATAATAAACAGATGATCCGACAGACCCACGGCGGTAATGACCGAGTCGAGGCTGAAAATAATATCCAGCAGCATAATCTGCACGATAGCACCGAGGAATGAAGAAACGCGTGTTTTCAGCCCTTCTTCTTCGCCTTCGATAGACTCGTGGATCTCCTTACTGGCTTTCCAGATAAGGAACAGACCGCCCAGCAGCAGAATCAAATCACGAGCGGAAATTTCCTGACTGAAGATTGTAAAAAGCGGATTCGTCAGGCGAGTAACCCAGGCAATCGATGCCAGCAGCGCCAGACGCATAACCATGGCTCCAGCCAGCCCCAGACGCCGCGCATGACCACGCTGTGCGGTGGGCAACTTTGCGACCACCAGAGAAAGGAAAATAATATTATCGATCCCAAGAACGATCTCCAGCAGCGTCAGCGTACCGAGCGCAAGCCAGGCGTTAGGATCGGTTATCCATGCAAATAACATCTAAAAAGCCCTGCCAAAAAAAATGAAGCGGTAATTATATGCCCGGAATGCGGCAGGTCAAAGTGATGGCTACTGGATCAAAAAATGACGCGCCAGTAGCGCACTGGTGAAATTCTTCTTCAAATAAAAACCGCGTGGCAGCGTCAGAATCCGTTCGCCCCGGGTGCCAATGGCTTCGGTCAAAGCTTTCGCATTCGCTGCTTTCGGCCGTATTTGTAAATATTCCCCATGACGAGCGGTGATTCGCTCAACCTGACCGAGGACAATCATATCCATCAATTCTTCCCAGTCCTCGCGCAACTGCTGGTCTTCCTCTTCATTCGGGCTCCACAACAACGGTGACCCTACGCGACGTAGCGCCAGCGGGATGCTGCGCTCGCCTTCAACCGGTATCCACAGCACCCGTTTGAGTTTGTGGCGCACGTGGCTGGTTTCCCAGGTCACGCCGCTATTGCCGGTTAACGGTGCAACACAAACAAATGTCGTTTCCAGCGGACGTCCCAGACTATCCACAGGAATCGTTTTGAGTTCCACGCCTAAAGCAGCAAAATCTTGTTCAGGTTTACTGCCAGCGCTGGCTCCGAGCCAGATCTCCAGTAACACACCGATCCAACCCTTATCGCGTTTTAAATTCTCCGGTGTAACCAACCCGGCAAGCGCCGCCAGTTCACCTAGTGTGTAACCAGAAAGTTGCTGTGCTTGCGCCAGTAACTGCGCTTCAGTTTCGGGGGGAGAGAGCAATGGGCGAGGTTGGGACATGGCTTAACACCTTGGTTAAAAAACAAGCAGCTATTCTGTGCCGAATACTCAGAGTGTAACTTTTTCCACATGCGTTGTTCAATTCTATGATTTATCTTGTTTTTTAATCTACAGGCTACTGTGTTGCGCAACGTCCTGGTGGGTTTTCCAATTCTGGTCACTGAAAATAAACAGGATCTTACACCATGTTATCCACAGAAAGCTGGGATAACTGTGAAAAACCCTCACTACTGTTTCCATTTACAGCCTTGACGTGCGACGAAACTCTAATTTTTAGTGGTACGGTGCTTAACTTAGTGGCACATTCTGTGGATAAATACGACGTTGGTTGATCTTTCGCCAACGCGTAAATGGGTGGTGTGACCATGGTCACAAATATCTCTGTTTCATCACTCTTTACGTATATAATATACTGATTAATAAAAAATATTTTAAGGCGCGTTTATCCGGCTGATTCAGAGTGCTCTGGGTTTTCCCGTGGTAATTCCGTACTTCTTCACAACTCTATCCACAGAAAAGGTGAATAAAAACGGTTATCCGCCCCTTCCTCTGTTTATAACTCTGCACTTAACTGTGAGTTATTCAATTGTTATTAGTGTGTAATGCCCTGCAGAGAGTGGTTTACCGTCTTCCTGGAGTATGAAACAATCATTCGTATATAAAGCTTTATTTTGAGGTAGTCCGGTGATTGATGACGATGGCTACCGCCCAAACGTAGGTATCGTGATTTGTAATCGTCAGGGGCAAGTAATGTGGGCCCGGCGATTTGGTCAGCACTCCTGGCAGTTTCCGCAAGGCGGAATTAATCCCGGAGAATCCGCAGAACAGGCGATGTACCGTGAATTGTTTGAAGAAGTAGGATTAAGCCGTAAAGACGTTCGAATCCTTGCTTCAACACGTAACTGGTTGCGCTACAAATTACCGAAACGTTTGGTGCGTTGGGACACGAAGCCGGTTTGTATCGGCCAAAAACAAAAATGGTTTCTCTTGCAGTTGGTGAGCGGCGATGCGGAAATCAATATGCAAACCAGCAGTACACCAGAGTTTGACGGCTGGCGATGGGTAAGTTACTGGTATCCGGTCAGACAGGTGGTGTCATTTAAACGTGATGTCTACCGTAGGGTAATGAAAGAGTTCGCGAGTGTTGTGATGGCGCTTCAGGAAAATACGCCTAAACCACAAAACGCATCAGCTTATCGACGTAAAAGAGGTTAAGTCACGCCAATTATGCTCACTCGCCTGCGCGAAATAGTCGAAAAGGTAGCCAGCGCACCACGCCTGAACGAGGCGTTAAATATTCTGGTTACCGACATCTGTCTTGCGATGGATACTGAGGTCTGTTCGGTCTACCTGGCCGATCACGACCGACGTTGTTACTACCTGATGGCGACCCGGGGATTAAAAAAACCACGTGGTCGCACTGTAACGCTTGCGTTTGATGAAGGGATCGTCGGTCTGGTTGGCAGGCTGGCGGAACCGATAAACCTTGCGGATGCGCAAAAACACCCCAGCTTCAAATATATCCCCTCCGTAAAAGAAGAGCGTTTCCGTGCGTTTTTAGGCGTGCCGATTATTCAACGTCGCCAGTTGCTTGGTGTACTGGTGGTGCAGCAACGCGAACTGCGGCAGTACAACGAAAGCGAAGAATCCTTCCTGGTGACGCTCGCCACCCAGATGGCCGCCATTCTATCCCAGTCGCAGTTGACTGCGTTGTTCGGGCAATATCGCCAGACGAGAATCCGCGCATTACCGGCCGCGCCCGGTGTAGCGATTGCCGAAGGTTGGCAGGATGCAACGTTACCCTTAATGGAACAGGTGTATCAGGCATCAACGCTGGATCCGGCGCTGGAACGTGAGCGACTGACCGGGGCGCTGGAAGAGGCGGCCAATGAGTTTCGCCGTTACAGCAAACGCTTTGCCGCCGGGGCGCAAAAAGAAACGGCGGCTATTTTCGATCTTTACTCACATTTGCTTTCCGATACGCGTCTGCGTCGCGAACTGTTTGCTGAAGTGGATAAAGGTTCGGTCGCAGAGTGGGCGGTGAAAACTGTCATTGAAAAATTTGCCGAACAGTTCGCCACACTAAGCGATAGCTATCTCAAAGAACGAGCGGGCGATCTACGCGCGCTGGGTCAGCGATTACTGTTTCATCTTGATGATGCCAATCAGGGGGCGAACGCCTGGCCGGAACGTTTCATTCTGGTGGCAGATGAACTGTCAGCGACTACCCTTGCGGAACTGCCTCAGGATCGCTTAGTCGGCGTTGTCGTGCGCGATGGTGCTGCCAACTCCCACGCCGCAATCATGGTGCGTGCACTGGGGATCCCCACCGTGATGGGCGCGGACATTCAGCCTTCGGTGCTGCATCGTCGGACGTTGATCGTTGACGGTTATCGTGGGGAATTGCTGGTCGACCCGGAGCCGGTGCTGCTACATGAATATCAGCGGCTGATTAGCGAAGAGATTGAGCTTAGCCGTCTGGCAGAAGATGATGTCAATTTACCCGCGCAGCTAAAAAGCGGCGAGCGCATAAAAGTTATGCTCAATGCGGGGTTAAGTCCGGAACATGAAGAAAAATTAGGCAGCCGCATTGATGGCATCGGACTCTATCGCACTGAAATTCCCTTTATGCTGCAAAGCGGCTTCCCGTCGGAAGAAGAACAGGTGGCGCAGTATCAGGGCATGTTGCAAATGTTTAATGATAAGCCCGTCACGCTGCGCACGCTGGATGTCGGTGCTGATAAGCAACTGCCTTACATGCCTATCAGCGAAGAGAATCCATGTCTTGGTTGGCGTGGGATCCGCATTACGCTCGATCAGCCGGAGATCTTTTTGATTCAGGTACGGGCGATGTTGCGTGCTAACGCCGCCACGGGCAACCTGAACATCCTGTTGCCGATGGTCACAAGTCTCGATGAAGTTGACGAAGCACGCCGCCTGATCGAGCGTGCCGGACGTGAAGTCGAAGAAATGATTGGTTACGCAATTCCTAAACCGCGTATCGGTATCATGCTGGAAGTGCCATCGATGGTATTTATGTTGCCGCATCTGGCAAACCGGGTCGATTTTATCTCGGTAGGCACCAATGATCTGACCCAGTACATTCTGGCTGTCGATCGCAACAACACGCGGGTGGCAAACATTTATGACAGTCTTCATCCTGCAATGCTTCGAGCCCTGGCGATGATCGCCCGGGAAGCGGAAGCGCAGGGGATCGACTTACGTTTGTGCGGTGAAATGGCGGGCGATCCCATGTGTGTGGCGATCCTCATTGGGCTTGGGTATCGCCATCTATCTATGAACGGACGCTCTGTCGCGCGCGTAAAATACTTGCTGCGGCGCATTGATTTTGCCGAAGCAGAAAATCTTGCTCAGCGCAGTCTGGAAGCGCAACTGGCGACTGAAGTTCGTCATCAGGTTGCGGCATTTATGGAGCGTCGCGGCATGGGTGGGCTGATTCGCGGAGGATTATAGCGCGGTTCCTATACATATCTTTTAACGGTATCCGGCAACCAGCCTGGTCCCCTTGTGCTATTATTCGCACCTTTGGAGCGCCTGAAACCTGCGGCGCGCATTTCAATCGCTGTTCTCTTTCAGCGAAATAACAAGAACTTGTGGTGACAGATGACCAGTAGCTATCTGCATTTTCCGGAATTTGATCCGGTCATTTTCTCAATAGGACCCGTTGCGCTTCACTGGTACGGCCTGATGTATCTGGTGGGGTTCATTTTTGCAATGTGGCTGGCGGGGCGTCGGGCGAATCGTCCGGGCAGTGGCTGGACCAAAAATGAAGTTGAAAACTTACTCTATGCGGGCTTCCTCGGTGTCTTCCTGGGCGGACGTATTGGTTATGTTCTGTTCTACAACTTCCCGCAGTTTATGGCCGATCCGCTGTATCTGTTCCGCGTCTGGGACGGCGGCATGTCCTTCCACGGCGGCCTGATTGGCGTTATCGTGGTGATGATTATCTTCGCCCGCCGTACCAAACGCTCCTTCTTCCAGGTCTCTGATTTTATTGCACCGCTCATTCCGTTTGGTCTTGGTGCCGGGCGTCTGGGCAACTTTATTAACGGTGAACTGTGGGGCCGCGTTGACCCGAACTTCCCGTTTGCCATGCTGTTCCCTGGCTCCCGTACCGAAGACATTCTGCTGCTGCAAAACAACCCACAGTGGCAATCCATTTTCGACACTTACGGTGTGCTGCCGCGCCACCCGTCACAGTTGTACGAACTGCTGCTGGAAGGTGTGGTGCTGTTTATCATCCTTAACCTCTACATTCGTAAACCGCGCCCAATGGGGGCTGTCTCAGGCTTGTTCCTGATTGGCTATGGCGCGTTTCGCATCATTGTTGAGTTTTTCCGCCAGCCCGACGCGCAGTTTACCGGTGCCTGGGTGCAGTACATCAGCATGGGGCAAATTCTTTCCATCCCGATGATTGTCGCGGGTGTGATCATGATGGTCTGGGCATATCGTCGCAGCCCACAGCAACACGTTTCCTGAGGAACCATGAAACAGTATTTAGAACTGATGCAAAAAGTGCTCGACGAAGGCACACAGAAAAACGACCGTACCGGAACCGGAACGCTTTCCATTTTTGGTCATCAGATGCGTTTTAACCTGCAGGATGGATTCCCACTGGTGACAACCAAGCGTTGCCACCTGCGTTCCATCATCCATGAGCTGCTATGGTTCCTGCAGGGCGATACCAACATTGCTTATCTGCATGAAAACAATGTCACTATCTGGGACGAATGGGCCGATGAAAATGGCGATCTCGGCCCGGTGTATGGCAAACAGTGGCGCGCATGGCCAACGCCAGATGGTCGTCATATTGATCAAATCACCACGGTATTGAATCAATTGAAAAACGACCCGGACTCCCGCCGCATTATTGTTTCGGCGTGGAACGTGGGCGAACTGGATAAAATGGCGCTGGCTCCGTGCCATGCGTTCTTCCAGTTTTATGTGGCAGACGGCAAGCTTTCTTGCCAGCTTTATCAACGCTCCTGTGACGTCTTCCTCGGCCTGCCGTTTAACATCGCCAGCTACGCACTACTGGTGCATATGATGGCGCAGCAGTGCGATCTGGAAGTGGGTGATTTTGTCTGGACCGGTGGCGACACGCACCTGTACAGCAACCATATGGATCAAACCCATCTACAATTAAGCCGCGAGCCGCGTCCGCTGCCGAAGCTGATTATCAAACGTAAACCAGAATCCATCTTCGACTACCGTTTCGAAGATTTTGAGATTGAAGGCTACGATCCGCATCCGGGCATTAAGGCTCCGGTTGCTATCTGATTTACGAAACATCCTGCCAGAGCCGACGCCAGTGTGCGTCGGTTTTTTTTACCCTCTGTTAAATTCTTCGAGACGCCTTCCCGAAATTTTGCAACGCCCTGCAACAACGTAAATAGTGCGGAAGACGCGCCGAGAAAATAGAAACAGGGCCTCGCCTTTTTTTCTCCTCGTCGCATACTGCCGACATGAAAACACAACGTGGTTATACGCTGATTGAAACACTGGTTGCGATGCTGATTTTAGTCATGTTAAGCGCAACTGGACTCTATGGCTGGCAATACTGGCAGCAGTCGCAACGGCTATGGCAAACCGCCAGCCAGGCGCGGGATTATTTGCTCTATTTACGTGAGGATGCCAACTGGCATAACCGCGACCACAGTATCAGCGTCATCAGGGAGGGAACGTCATGGTGTCTTGTAAGTGCCGCCGCAGGGACGAATACCTGTCATGGCCATTCACCGTTGGTCTTTGTGCCACGCTGGCCCGAAGTCGAAATGAGTGACCTGACCCCTTCGCTTACGTTCTTTGGCCTGCGCAATACCGCATGGGCCGGGCATATTCACTTCAAAAACTCAGCGGGCGAGTGGTGGCTGGTGATTTCACCGTGGGGAAGACTCCGGCTTTGTCAGCAAGGAGAAACACAAGGATGTCTGTAAAAGAGCAAGGATTTTCGCTGCTGGAAGTGCTGATTGCTATGGCTATCAGTAGCGTATTGCTGCTGGGGGCTGCGCGGTTTCTGCCAGCATTACAGCGGGAAAGCTTGATTACAACGCGCAAGCTGGCACTGGAAGATGAGATCTGGCTGCGGGTCTACACCGTTGCGAAGCATCTTCAAAGGGCTGGTTATTGTCATGGTAACTGCACTGGTGAAGGGCTGGAAATTGTCGGGCAGGGTGACTGCATCATTGTGCAGTGGGACGCGAACAGTAACGGTATCTGGGATCGTGAGCCGGTAAAAGAGTCCGACCAGATTGGATTTCGTTTGAAAGAGCATGTGCTGGAAATGTTACGTGGTGCCGCATCCTGTGAAGGTAAAGGCTGGGATAAAGTCACCAACCCGGACGCCGTCATTATCGACACTTTTCAGGTCCTGCGTCAGGATGTCAGCGGATTCTCGCCGGTATTAACGGTTAGTATGCGCGGTGCCAGTAAGGCTGAACCACAAACCGTGGTGGATGCCAGCTATAGCGTAACAGGATTCAACCTGTGAACCGTGAACGGGGCGTTTCATCGCTGGCACTGGTCCTGATGTTGCTGGTATTGGGCAGCTTGCTGCTACAAGGAATGAGCCAACAGGAGCGCAGTTTTGCTTCTCGGGTGACTATGGAAAGCCAGTCATTGCGTCGTCAGGCAATTGTACAGTCGGCGCTGGAATGGGGAAAAATGCACACCTGGCAGACGCAACCCGTAGTTCAGTGCTCACAGTTCGCTGCAACCGGTGCCCGAGTTTGTCTGCGTTTACTGGCTGATAGTGAAATCTTGCTGATTGCCAGTTATGAAGGCGTTTCATTATGGCGAACAGGCGAAGTGAACGATGGAAATATTGCTTTTTCGCCACACGGCTGGAGTGATTTTTGTCCGCAGAAAGAGGTGGCGTTATGTCAGCTTCCCTGAAGAATCAACAAGGCTTTAGTCTACCGGAAGTGATGCTGGCGATGGTGCTGATGGTGATGATTGTCACTGCGTTATCCGGTTTCCAGCGAACATTAATGAACAGTCTTACCAGCAGAGGCCAGTACCAACAGCTCTGGCGGCATGGCTGGCAGCAAACGCAACTACGCGCGATTTCGCCACCTGCCAACTGGCAGGTCAACCGAATGCAGACATCGCAGGCGGGATGTGTCAGCATCAGCGTTACGTTAGTTTCACCCGGGGGCAGAGAAGGCGAGATGACCCGCCTGCATTGCCCGAATCGTCAGTAGTCAGGAGCCGCTATGTTAAGGGTCTACCATTCCAATCGTCTGGACGTGCTGGAAGCGTTGATGGAGTTTATCGTCGAACGCGAGCGGCTGGACGATCCTTTCGAGCCAGAGATGATTCTGGTGCAAAGTACCGGTATGGCACAGTGGCTGCAAATGACCCTGTCGCAGAAGTTCGGTATTGCGGCAAACATTGATTTCCCGCTCCCTGCGAGTTTTATCTGGGATATGTTCGTCCGCGTATTGCCGGAGATCCCCAAAGAGAGTGCCTTTAACAAGCAGAGCATGAGCTGGAAACTGATGACTCTGCTGCCGCAACTGTTGGATTGCGAAGATTTTACCCTGTTGCGCCATTACCTGACTGACGATAGTGACAAGCGGAAACTGTTTCAGCTTTCCTCAAAAGCGGCGGACCTGTTTGACCAGTATCTGGTCTATCGCCCGGACTGGCTGGCTCAGTGGGAAGCGGGACATCTGGTTGAAGGGCTGGGAGAAGCGCAGGCCTGGCAAGCTCCATTGTGGAAGGCGCTGGTAGAATATACTGACGAGCTGGGGCAACCTCGTTGGCACCGTGCCAATCTCTATCAACGCTTTATCGAAACGCTGGAGTCTGCAACGACCTGCCCGCCAGGGCTACCTTCGCGCGTATTTATCTGCGGTATTTCCGCATTACCGCCAGTTTATCTACAGGCGTTACAGGCGCTGGGTAAACATATTGAAATCCATCTTCTGTTTACCAACCCTTGCCGTTATTACTGGGGCGATATTAAAGATCCTGCGTATCTGGCGAAACTGCTAACCCGCCAGCGTCGGCACAGCTTTGAAGATCGCGAATTGCCGCTATTTCGCGATAGCGAAAATGCCGGGCAGTTGTTTAACAGCGACGGCGAACAGGATATTGGCAACCCTCTGCTGGCCTCATGGGGCAAGCTGGGGCGAGACTACATCTATCTGCTTGCTGATCTCCAGAGCAGTCAGGAACTGGATGCCTTTGTCGATGTTACTCCAGACAGCCTGCTGCATAACATTCAGTCCGACATTCTGGAACTGGAAAACCGCGCCGTCGCAGGCGTGAACCTTGAAGAGTTTTCCCGCAGCGATAACAAACGGCAGCTCGATCCGCAGGATAACAGCGTCACCTTCCATGTTTGCCATAGCCCGCAGCGCGAAGTTGAAGTCTTGCACGATCGATTGCTGGCGATGCTGGAAGAAGATCCGACACTCACTCCGCGCGATATCATCGTGATGGTGGCTGACATCGATAGCTACAGTCCGTTTATTCAGGCGGTGTTTGGTAGTGCTCCGGCGGATCGTTATCTGCCTTACGCCATTTCCGACCGTCGGGCGCGACAGTCGCATCCGGTACTGGAAGCATTTATCAGCCTGTTATCGTTGCCTGACAGCCGCTTTGTATCGGAGGACGTTTTGGCGCTGCTGGACGTACCGGTGCTGGCGGCGCGGTTTGATATCACCGAAGAAGGGCTGCGTTATTTACGCCAGTGGGTCAATGAATCCGGCATTCGCTGGGGGATTGATGACGACAACGTTCGCGAGCTGGAACTTCCCGCCACCGGGCAACACACCTGGCAATTTGGCCTGACGCGTATGTTGCTGGGCTACGCGATGGAGAGTGCTCAGGGAGAATGGCAATCTGTTCTTCCTTATGATGAGTCGAGCGGCTTAATTGCAGAGCTGGTGGGGCATCTGGCGTCACTGCTGATGCAGCTCAACATCTGGCGTCGCGGGTTGGCACAGGAGCGACCGCTGGAAGAGTGGCTGCCGGTATGCCGCGACATGCTCAATGCTTTCTTCCTGCCGGATGCGGAAACCGAAGCGGCGATGACGCTTATTGAGCAACAGTGGCTGGCTATCATCGCAGAAGGGCTGGGAGCGCAGTATGGCGACGTGGTGCCGCTGTCACTGTTACGTGATGAACTGGCACAACGTCTGGATCAAGAACGTATCAGCCAGCGTTTTCTTGCCGGTCCGGTCAATATTTGTACCCTGATGCCAATGCGTTCCATCCCGTTCAAAGTAGTTTGCCTGCTGGGAATGAACGATGGTGTTTACCCGCGCCAGCTCGCGCCGCTGGGTTTTGATTTAATGAGCCAGAAACCAAAGCGTGGCGACCGCAGTCGTCGCGATGACGACCGCTATCTGTTCCTGGAGGCGTTAATTTCCGCGCAGCAAAAACTCTATATCAGCTATATTGGGCGCTCCATTCAGGATAACAGCGAACGTTTCCCGTCGGTTTTGGTGCAGGAACTGATCGACTACATCGGGCAAAGCCATTATCTGCCGGGCGATGAAGCGCTTAACTGCGATGAAAGTGAGGCGAGGGTGAAAGCGCATCTTACTTGCCTCCATACCCGGATGCCGTTTGATCCGCAAAACTACCAACCCGGTGAGCGACAAAGCTATGCGCGCGAGTGGCTACCGGCAGCCAGCCAGGCAGGCAAGGCGCACTCTGAATTTGTTCAGCCACTGCCGTTTACCTTGCCGGAAACTGTGCCGCTGGAGACGCTACAACGATTCTGGTCACATCCGGTGCGAGCATTTTTCCAGATGCGCTTGCAGGTGAACTTCCGCACCGAAGACAGCGAAATCCCCGACACCGAGCCATTTATTCTGGAGGGACTTAGCCGTTATCAGATCAACCAGCAGCTATTAAATGCATTGGTCGAGCAGGATGATGCCGAACGTTTGTTCCGCCGGTTCCGGGCGGCAGGTGATTTGCCGTATGGCGCATTTGGTGAAATTTTCTGGGAAACGCAGTGCCAGGAGATGCAGCAACTTGCCGACAGAGTCATTGCCTGTCGGCAACCGGGGCAGAGTTTAGAAATCGATCTCACCTGCAATGGCGTGCAAATTACGGGCTGGTTGCCGCAGGTCCAGCCGGATGGTCTGTTGCGCTGGCGTCCCTCTTTGCTCAGTGTGGCACAGGGAATGCAACTTTGGCTGGAACACCTTGTCTACTGTGCCAGCGGTGGTAACGGTGAGAGTCGCCTTTTCCTGCGT
Organism: Escherichia sp. KTE159; assembly: GCF_000408805.1. NCBI lineage: Bacteria > Pseudomonadati > Pseudomonadota > Gammaproteobacteria > Enterobacterales > Enterobacteriaceae > Escherichia > Escherichia sp. KTE159. The sequence goes on along the minus strand of NZ_KE137292.1, from coordinate 2,669,910 downwards.
AAAGACGGTGAGTGGCGTTTTCCGCCGCTTGCAGCCGAACAGGCTTTACATTACCTCTCACAACTGATTGAAGGGTATCGTGAAGGAATGTCCGCGCCGTTACTGGTGTTACCTGAAAGTGGCGGCGCGTGGCTAAAAACCTGTTATGACGCTGAACACGATGTCATGCTGGATGACGAGTCCACTGTGCAAAAAGCCCGTACGAAATTCCTTCAGGCTTACGAAGGCAACATGATGGTGCGTGGAGAAGGTGACGATATCTGGTATCAGAGGCTCTGGCGGCAATTAACGCCAGAGACAATGGAAGCCATCGTTGAGCAGTCGCAACGTTTCCTGTTACCGCTGTTTCGTTTTAATCAGTCATGAGTGTTGTATAAAAATTGCGCAATCCATTTGCTTACTTTATGATGCGCACCAGTCACGGACTGATGGTTATATAGACATAGGCTGACTTGTTCAGCGCGAGATTAAATTCTGCCGGATGATTTACGTTAACGTGTTGAATCTGGCTGAAAAATAAAGTTGATAATGAGGTCCGTGAATGCCCCGCAGCACCTGGTTCAAAGCAGTACTGTTGTTTGTTGCCCTTTGGGCACCCTTAAGTCAGGCAGAAACGGGATGGCAGCCGATTCAGGAAACCATCCGTAAAAGTGATAAAGATAACCGTCAGTATCAGGCTGTGCGTCTGGATAACGGCATGGTGGTATTGTTGGTTTCTGACCCGCAGGCGGTAAAATCCCTTTCTGCACTGGTGGTGCCCGTTGGATCGCTGGAAGATCCCGAGGCTTATCAGGGGCTGGCACATTATCTTGAACATATGAGCCTGATGGGGTCGAAAAAGTACCCGCAGGCTGACAGTCTGGCCGAATACCTCAAAATGCACGGTGGCAGTCATAACGCCAGCACGGCACCGTATCGCACCGCTTTCTATCTGGAAGTGGAAAATGACGCCTTACCAGGGGCGGTAGACCGCCTGGCGGACGCCATTGCGGAACCTTTACTCGACAAGAAATATGCCGAACGTGAGCGTAATGCAGTGAACGCCGAATTAACTATGGCGCGCACGCGTGACGGGATGCGTATGGCGCAGGTCAGCGCAGAAACCATTAACCCGGCCCACCCTGGTGCAAAGTTTTCTGGTGGCAACCTGGAAACCTTAAGCGACAAACCCGGTAATCCGGTGCAGCAGGCGCTGAAAAATTTCCATGAGAAATATTACTCCGCCAATCTGATGAAGGCTGTTATCTACAGTAACAAACCGCTGCAGGAGCTGGCGAAGATGGCGGCGGACACCTTCGGTCGAGTGCCGAACAAAGAGAGCAAAAAACCGGAAATCACCGTGCCGGTAGTCACCGATGCACAAAAGGGCATTATCATTCATTACGTCCCGGCGTTGCCGCGTAAAGTGCTGCGTGTCGAGTTTCGCATCGATAACAATTCGGCGGAGTTCCGTAGTAAAACTGATGAGTTAATTACCTATCTGATTGGCAATCGCAGCCCAGGAACGCTTTCTGACTGGTTGCAAAAACAGGGATTAGTTGAGGGCATTAGCGCCAACTCCGATCCTATCGTCAATGGCAACAGTGGCGTGTTAGCGATCTCTGCGTCCTTAACCGATAAAGGTCTGGCTAATCGCGATCAGGTTGTAGCGGCTATTTTCAGCTACCTCAATCTGTTACGCGAAAAAGGGATTGATAAACAGTATTTCGATGAACTGGCGAATGTGCTGGATATCGATTTCCGTTATCCGTCAATCACTCGTGATATGGATTACGTCGAGTGGCTGGCAGATACCATGATTCGCGTTCCCGTTGAGCATACGCTGGACGCGGTCAATATAGCCGATCAGTATGATGCTAAAGCAGTAAAAGAACGTCTGGCGATGATGACGCCGCAAAACGCGCGTATCTGGTATATCAGCCCGAAAGAGCCACACAATAAAATGGCTTACTTTGTCGATGCGCCGTATCAGGTCGATAAAATCAGCGAGCAAACTTTCGCTGACTGGCAGAAAAAAGCTGCCGACATAGCGCTCTCCCTGCCGGAGCTTAATCCCTATATTCCTGACGATTTCTCGCTGATTAAATCAGAGAAGAAATACGACCATCCAGAGCTGATTGTTGATGAATCCAATTTGCGTGTGGTGTATGCGCCGAGTCGCTATTTTGTCAGCGAACCAAAAGCCGATGTCAGCCTGATTTTGCGTAACCCGAAAGCGATGGACAGCGCCCGTAACCAGGTGATGTTTGCGCTCAATGATTATCTCGCAGGGTTGGCGCTTGATCAGTTAAGCAACCAGGCGTCGGTTGGCGGCATTAGTTTTTCCACCAATGCTAACAACGGCCTTATGGTTAATGCTAATGGTTACACTCAGCGTCTGCCGCAACTTTTTCAGGCTCTGCTGGAGGGCTACTTTAGCTATACCGCTACACCAGAGCAGCTTGAACAGGCGAAATCCTGGTATAACCAGATGATGGATTCCGCAGAAAAAGGCAAAGCGTTTGAGCAGGCGATTATGCCCGCGCAGATGCTCTCGCAGGTGCCGTACTTCTCGCGAGATGAGCGACGTAAAATTTTGCCCACTATCACCCTGAAAGAGGTGATGGCCTATCGCGACGCCTTAAAATCCGGGGCACGACCAGAGTTCATGGTTATCGGCAACATGACCGAAGCCCAGGCAACAACGCTGGCGCGCGATGTGCAAAAACAGTTAGGGGCTGATGGCTCAGAGTGGTGTCGTAACAAAGATGTCCTGGTCGATAAAAAACAGTCCGTCATTTTTGAAAAAGCCGGTAACAGTACCGACTCCGCACTGGCAGCAGTATTTGTACCGACTGGCTATGATGAATACACCAGTTCAGCCTACAGTTCTCTGTTGGCGCAGATTGTACAACCGTGGTTCTACAATCAGTTGCGTACTGAAGAGCAGTTGGGGTACGCCGTGTTCGCGTTCCCAATGAGCGTGGGACGTCAGTGGGGCATGGGCTTCTTACTGCAAAGTAATGATAAACAGCCTTCGTACCTGTGGGATCGTTACAAGGCCTTTTTCCCAACGGCTGAGGCGAAACTGCGCGCGATGAAGCCAGAAGAGTTCGCGCAAATCCAGCAGGCGGTTATCAGCCAGATGCTACAGGCACCGCAAACGCTGGGCGAAGAAGCATCGAAGTTAAGTAAAGATTTCGATCGCGGCAATATGCGCTTTGATTCGCGTGATAAAATCGTGGCACAGATAAAACTGCTGACGCCGCAAAAACTTGCCGATTTCTTCCATCAGGCAGTGGTCGAGCCGCAAGGCATGGCTATCCTGTCGCAGATTTCCGGCAGCCAGAATGGGAAAGCTGAATATGTGCATCCTGAAGGCTGGAAAGTGTGGGAGAACGTCAGCGCGTTGCAGCAAACAATGCCCCTGATGAGTGAAAAGAATGAGTGATGTCGCTGAGACACTAGATCCTTTGCGCTTGCCCTTACTGGGTGAGCGCCTGATTGAAGCCTCTGCCGGCACAGGCAAAACCTTTACGATAGCAGCGCTCTATTTGCGCCTGTTACTTGGACTAGGTGGTTCTGCTGCCTTTCCCCGCCCGTTGACCGTTGAAGAACTGCTGGTGGTGACCTTTACCGAGGCTGCCACCGCAGAGTTGCGCGGTCGTATCCGTAGCAATATTCATGAGTTGCGCATCGCCTGTCTACGTGAAACCACCGACAACCCTCTGTATGCGCGCCTGCTGGAAGAGATTGACGATAAAGCGCAGGCCGCGCAGTGGCTGCTGTTAGCCGAACGACAGATGGATGAAGCGGCAGTTTTTACCATTCACGGTTTTTGTCAGCGAATGCTCAACCTGAATGCTTTTGAATCCGGTATGTTGTTTGAGCAGCAACTGATTGAAGATGAATCGCTACTGCGCTACCAGGCCTGCGCCGATTTCTGGCGTCGCCACTGCTATCCTCTGCCGCGTGAAATTGCTCAGGTGGTCTTTGAAACATGGAAAGGGCCGCAGGCGTTGCTGCGCGATATTAATCGATATCTGCAAGGGGAAGCGCCAGTTATTAAAGCGCCGCCGCCCGATGATGAAACGCTGGCTTCCCGCCACGCGCAAATTGTGGCGCGTATCGATACCGTAAAACAGCAGTGGCGTGATGCGGTAGGTGAACTGGATGCGCTAATCGAATCTTCAGGTATTGATCGACGCAAGTTTAACCGTAGCAATCAGGCTAAATGGGTTGACAAGATTAGCGCCTGGGCAGAAGAAGAGACCAACAGTTATCAGTTGCCGGAGTCGCTGGAAAAATTCTCTCAGCGTTTCTTAGAAGATCGCACAAAAGCAGGGGGCGAGACACCGCGCCATCCGCTGTTTGAGGCGATCGATCAATTACTTGCTGAACCATTATCGATCCGCGATCTGGTGATCACTCGCGCATTAGCTGAGATCCGTGAAACGGTAGCGCGTGAAAAACGCCGCCGTGGCGAACTGGGTTTTGACGACATGTTAAGTCGGCTGGATTCCGCGTTGTGTAGCGAAAGCGGAGAGGCGCTGGCGACGGCGATCCGCACGCGATTCCCGGTGGCAATGATCGACGAGTTTCAGGATACCGACCCTCAGCAGTACCGGATTTTCCGCCACATCTGGCACCATCAGCCGGAAACTGCATTGTTACTGATTGGTGATCCGAAACAGGCTATTTATGCGTTCCGTGGTGCGGATATCTTCACCTACATGAAGGCGCGTAGCGAAGTTCGCGCTCATTACACGTTGGATACCAACTGGCGTTCCGCACCAGGAATGGTGAACAGTGTGAACACGCTTTTTAGCCAGACTGATGACGCTTTTATGTTTCGCGAAATACCGTTTATTCCTGTGAAATCAGCCGGGAAAAATCAGGCGCTGCGTTTCGTATTTAAAGGTGAAACGCAGCCTTCGATGAAAATGTGGCTGATGGAAGGCGAAAGCTGCGGCGTTGGCGATTATCAAAGTACCATGGCGCAGGTATGCGCCGCGCAAATCCGCGACTGGCTGCAGGCCGGGCAGCGCGGAGACGCGTTGTTGATGAATGGCGATGACGCGCGTCCGGTGCGTGCTTCAGACATCAGTGTGTTGGTGCGCAGCCGCCAGGAGGCCGCCCAGATACGTGATGCCTTAACGCTGCTGGAAATCCCTTCCGTTTACCTTTCGAACCGCGACAGTGTTTTTGAAACTCTGGAAGCGCAGGAGATGCTTTGGCTGTTGCAGGCAGTGATGACGCCTGAACGTGAAAATACTCTGCGTAGCGCGCTGGCAACGTCAATGATGGGGCTGAACGCGCTGGATATCGAAATGCTGAATAATGACGAACATGCCTGGGATGCAGTCGTTGAAGAGTTCGATGGTTATCGACAAATCTGGCGAAAACGCGGCGTTATGCCAATGCTGCGGGCGCTGATGTCGGCGCGCAACATTGCAGAAAACCTGCTGGCAACGGCGGGTGGTGAGCGGCGTCTTACAGATATTTTACATATCAGTGAATTACTTCAGGAAGCGGGAACGCAGCTTGAAAGTGAACATGCGCTGGTACGCTGGTTATCACAGCATATCCTCGAGCCAGACAGTAACGCGTCCAGCCAGCAAATGCGCCTCGAAAGTGACAAACATCTGGTGCAGATTGTTACGATCCACAAGTCGAAAGGACTGGAGTATCCGCTAGTCTGGTTGCCATTTATTACCAATTTCCGCGTCCAGGATCAGGCGTTCTATCACGATCGTCATTCATTTGAGGCTGTTCTGGATCTTAACGCTGCGCCAGAAAGCGTCGATCTCGCTGAGGCCGAACGTCTGGCGGAAGATCTGCGTTTGCTTTATGTGGCGCTGACGCGTTCGGTCTGGCATTGCAGTCTTGGCGTCGCGCCACTGGTGCGCCGTCGAGGCGATAAAAAAGGTGACACCGACGTCCATCAAAGTGCGCTCGGACGCTTGCTGCAAAAAGGGGAACCAAAGGATGCGGCAGGACTTCGCGCCTGTATTGAAGCATTGTGCGATGAGGATATTGCCTGGCAAACGGCACAAACCGGTGATAATCAGCCCTGGCAGGTTAATGATGTTTCTACAGCAGAACTGAATGCGAAGACGTTACAACGTTTACCTGGCGATAACTGGCGGGTCACCAGCTACTCTGGTTTGCAGCAGCGTGGTCACGGTATCGCTCAGGATTTGATGCCACGGCTGGATGTTGACGCCGCAGGTGTGGTCAGCGTCGTTGAAGAACCGACGTTAACACCGCATCAGTTTCCGCGCGGAGCGTCACCGGGGACGTTCTTGCACAGTTTGTTTGAGGATCTGGATTTTACCCAGCCGGTTGAGCCTGACTGGGTGCGGGAAAAACTGGAACTTGGCGGTTTTGAAGCGCATTGGGAACCGGTGTTGACCGAGTGGATCATGGCTGTTCTCCAGGCACCGCTCAATGAAACGGGAGTCAGCCTGAGTCAGCTTTCCGCCCGCGATAAACAGGTGGAGATGGAATTTTATCTGCCAATTAGTGAACCGCTCGTCGCCAGCCAACTTGATGCGCTAATCCGCCAGTTTGACCCGCTTTCTGCTGGCTGCCCGTCGCTGGAGTTCATGCAGGTGCGTGGCATGTTAAAAGGCTTTATCGACCTGGTGTTTCGCCACGAAGGGCGTTATTACCTGCTCGACTATAAATCCAACTGGCTGGGTGAAAACAGCTCAGCATACACCCAACAGGCTATGGCAGCGGCGATGCAAGCACACCGCTATGATCTGCAATATCAGCTTTATACCCTGGCATTGCATCGTTATCTGCGCCATCGCATTGCTGATTACGACTATGAGCGCCACTTTGGCGGCGTTATCTATCTGTTCCTGCGCGGCGTTGATAAAGAGCATCCGCAACAAGGGATTTACGCGACCCGCCCCGATGCCGGGTTGATTGCCCTGATGGATGAGATGTTTGCTGGTATGACCCTGGAGGAGGCGTAATGAAATTGCAAAAGCAATTACTGGAAGCTGTGGAGCACAAACAGCTACGCCCGCTGGACGTGCAGTTTGCCCTGACCGTGGCGGGTGATGAACATCCCGCCGTCACCCTTGCGGCGGCACTGTTAAGTTATGATGCCGGGGAAGGACATGTCTGTTTGCCGCTTTCACGGCTGGAGAACAACGAAGCCTCGCACCCGCTCCTGGCGACCTGCGTCAGTGAAATCGGTGAGCTACAAAACTGGGAAGAGTGTCTGCTGGCTTCACACGCGGTCAGCCGGGGAGATGAGCCTACACCAATAATCCTTTGTGGCGATCGTCTCTATCTCAACCGCATGTGGTGTAACGAGCGCACGGTGGCGCGCTTTTTCAATGAAGTGAATCATGCCATTGAGGTTGATGAAGCTCTACTGGCGCAAACCCTGGACCAACTTTTTCCAGTAAGCGATGACATTAACTGGCAAAAAGTGGCGGCAGCGGTGGCGCTGACGAGGCGGATCTCGGTGATTTCCGGTGGCCCCGGCACCGGTAAAACGACCACCGTGGCGAAGTTGCTGGCAGCGTTAATTCAGATGGCCGACGGTGAACGTTGTCGCATCCGTTTGGCTGCGCCGACGGGGAAAGCCGCCGCGCGCTTAACCGAATCACTTGGCAAAGCTTTGCGCCAGTTACCGCTGACGGATGAACAAAAGAAACGTATTCCGGAAGATGCCAGCACTCTGCACCGCTTGCTGGGCGCGCAGCCGGGCAGTCAGCGTTTACGCCATCATGCGGGTAACCCATTGCATCTTGATGTGTTGGTGGTCGATGAAGCGTCAATGATCGATCTGCCCATGATGTCACGATTGATCGACGCATTGCCCGATCATGCCAGAGTGATCTTTCTTGGCGACCGTGATCAACTGGCCTCTGTTGAGGCTGGGGCTGTTCTTGGCGATATTTGCGCTTATGCCAATGCGGGCTTTACCGCAGAACGAGCGGAGCAGCTAAGTCGCCTGACGGGGAGCTACGTTCCTGCGGGCAGTGGCACAGAGGCGGCATCTTTGCGCGATAGTCTCTGCCTTTTGCAAAAAAGTTACCGTTTCGGCAGCGATTCTGGCATTGGTCAGCTCGCGGCGGCTATCAATCGCGGCGATAAAACGGCAGTAAAAACCGTTTTTCAGCAGGATTTTACTGATATCGAAAAACGGATTTTACAGAGTGGCGAAGATTATATTGCGATGCTTGAGGAAGCTCTTGCGGGTTACGGACGCTATCTGGATCTGCTGCAAGCGCGTGCCGAGCCGGATTTAATTATTCAGGCATTCAATGAATACCAGCTTTTGTGCGCCTTGCGGGAAGGGCCGTTTGGCGTAGCCGGGCTGAATGAGCGAATTGAGCAGTTTATGCAACAGAAGCGCAAAATCCATCGCCATTCACACTCGCGCTGGTACGAAGGCAGGCCGGTGATGATTGCCCGCAATGACAGCGCCCTTGGGTTGTTTAATGGTGATATTGGTATTGCACTGGATCGCGGGCAAGGAACGCGCGTCTGGTTTGCAATGCCGGACGGTAATATCAAGTCAGTGCAACCAAGTCGTTTACCGGAACACGAAACCACGTGGGCGATGACGGTACATAAATCGCAGGGGTCTGAGTTCGACCATGCGGCGTTGATTTTGCCGAGCCAGCGCACGCCGGTCGTGACGCGAGAGCTGGTTTACACCGCAGTGACCCGTGCGCGTCGCCGTTTATCATTGTATGCCGATGAGCGCATATTAAGTGCGGCAATCGCCACACGTACCGAGCGGCGTAGCGGACTGGCAGCGTTATTTAGTTCGCGGGGATAAACGCGAATGCCTGATGCGACGCATGCGCGTCTTATCATGCCCCCGGGCATTGCGCATATCGCATCTGGCGATTTTCATCGCTTACCCTAAATCCGCCATCAGCACTTTGGATTTACGCTGATAGTTGTACATCTGCTTTTTGCTCTCTGGCAGTGAATCAATATCCACCGGGGTAAAACCACGCTCCTGGAACCAGTGAATACTGCGCGTGGTCAGCACAAATAATTTGCTTAAGCCGCTTTGCCTGGCCTGGGCTGCGATACGCTCCAGCAGGACTTCACCACGGGAAGAACTGCGGTAATCCGGGTGTACCGCCACGCAGGCCATTTCGCCAATTTTCTCTTCCGGGAACGGATAGAGCGCAGCGCAGGCAATAGTTGTGTTATCGCGCTGAATAATGGTGAATTTGTCGATTTCCATCTCCAGTTGTTCACGAGAACGACGCACCAGAATACCTTGCTGCTCCAGCGGGCGGATCAACTCCAGAATACCGCCGATATCATTGATTGTTGCGCGACGAATCTGCTCGGCGCTTTCCATCACAATTTGCGTACCGATACCGTCACGTGAGAACAGCTCTTGTAGCAGCGCGCCATCTTCCTGATAACTGATTAAATGACAGCGACGAACACCGCTGCGGCAAGCCTTCACTGCACCACGTAAAAAGCGCACCGTACCGGAGTTGTAATCGCCTTTCTCTTCCTGAGCTTCTACCCGCGATTGCGCTTCGTTGGGGAAAAGCTCGGAGACGATGTCACCGTCGTCATTGGTGACCCCCTGTGAAGAGCAAAAACCAATCATCTTCTCGGCTTTCAGCTTGATGGCGAGTTGAGTGGCAATCTCTTCCGAGGTCAGGTTAAAACTCTCGCCAGTGACCGAAACCGCCACCGGCCCCATCAGCACAATTGCACCGCTGTCCAGTTGGCGATGAATCGCTTCTTCGTCAATCCGCCGGATGCGCCCACTATGACAGTAATCCACGCCGTCATCGACGCCCAGCGGCTGGGCAATAATAAAATTGCCACTGACGACGTTGATATGCGCTCCCTGCAATGGCGTGTTATTAAGGCTCATCGACAGGCGTGCAGTGATGTCCAGTTGTAATGTCCCCGCAGCCTGCTTCACCAGTTCCAGTGTTTTGCCGTCGGTCACACGTATATTTTTGTGATACAGCGGTTCGTGGCGATGCGCTGCCAGATTCGCATCTATTTGTGGACGCGCGCCATAGACCACGACCAGACGGATGCCGAGGCTGTGCAGCAACCCGATATCATTAACGATACTGGAGAAATTTTCATGCTCAATGGCTTCACCGCCGAGCATGATGACAAACGTTTTCCCCCGGTGGGTGTTGATATAGGGAACCGAATGGCGGAATCCCTCGACCAGCTCGGTTTTACGTTCCTTCACCACGGCACACCTCTTTGCATGATTATTCGAAATTAATGTATTTTTATTCTGTTTTTTTGCCGTGTGCAAGTGCAAATTTTATGCGTGAACATTTTTTTTATCAGTAATGCCGTGAATATAAAAAGAATGTTTACCGTTTTATAGATGACAGAATATGCGTCTTTCGCTAAAGTTTCCGGTCAAATTGGTCGTTTACTTGTTACACAGCTTAGATTTATTTGCTCGGGAGAGGCATGTCGGGATCCAACACTGCAATCAGCCGTCGTCGTTTACTGCAAGGCGCGGGTGCCATGTGGCTATTGAGCGTAAGTCAGGTGAGTCTGGCTGCGGTCAGTCAGGTCGTGGCGGTGCGCGTCTGGCCTGCGTCCAGCTATACCCGTGTAACGGTAGAATCAAATCGTCAACTGAAATATAAGCAGTTTGCGTTGAGTAACCCTGAACGCGTGGTAGTGGATATCGAAGATGTAAACCTGAACTCGGTGCTTAAGGGGATGGCTGCGCAAATTCGTGCTGACGACCCGTTCATCAAGTCTGCACGCGTCGGGCAATTTGATCCGCAAACCGTGCGGATGGTTTTTGAGTTAAAGCAAAACGTAAAACCGCAGATGTTTGCCCTCGCGCCAGTTGCCGGGTTTAAAGAGCGTCTGGTGATGGATCTCTACCCGGTCAATGCCCAGGATATGCAGGATCCACTGCTGGCACTGCTGGAGGATTACAACAAAGGCGATCTCGAAAAGCAGGTGCCGCCTGCGCAGAGTGGCCCACAGCCTGGCAAGGCTGGGCGCGATCGTCCTATTGTCATCATGCTTGATCCGGGCCATGGCGGCGAAGACTCCGGCGCGGTGGGGAAATACAAAACGCGTGAAAAAGATGTGGTATTGCAAATTGCCCGCCGTCTGCGCTCTCTGATCGAGAAAGAGGGCAATATGAAGGTGTACATGACGCGTAATGAAGACATCTTCATTCCGTTGCAAGTGCGTGTAGCAAAAGCACAGAAACAACGTGCTGACCTTTTTGTTTCTATCCATGCAGATGCCTTTACCAGCCGCCAGCCGAGCGGTTCTTCCGTGTTTGCACTTTCGACCAAAGGCGCGACCAGTACTGCGGCAAAATATCTGGCACAAACTCAGAACGCCTCGGATTTGATTGGTGGCGTGAGCAAAAGCGGTGACCGCTATGTCGACCACACCATGTTCGATATGGTGCAGTCGCTGACCATTGCCGACAGCCTGAAGTTTGGTAGGGCAGTCCTGAATAAACTTGGCAAAATCAACAAGCTGCATAAGAATCAGGTTGAGCAGGCCGGGTTTGCTGTACTGAAAGCGCCAGATATTCCATCTATTCTCGTCGAAACGGCGTTTATCAGTAACGTTGAGGAAGAGCGCAAACTGAAAACGGCGACTTTCCAGCAGGAAGTTGCAGAGTCTATCCTCGCGGGGATTAAAGCGTATTTTTCTGATGGGGCGACGCTGGCGAGAAGGGGATAGTAAAAAAGCGCTGAATAGCGCTTTTTTTATGGAAGAGCAGAAATAAAAAAACACCCATAAGGGTGCTTAATAATTGGTTGCGGGGGCCGGATTTGAACCGACGACCTTCGGGTTATGAGCCCGACGAGCTACCAGGCTGCTCCACCCCGCGTCCGTGGATGCGCACTATACTCCGCTCGCGTTTTCATGCAACCTTTTTTTTACCCGGATCACGGAATTGGGATGTTTTTGAACAAAAACAAACCACTAAAGCCTATTTTTTGTGCAAAATTTGCGTCAGGGAGCGGCTACGCATTTCATTAAACCCAACGGTTTGTTATCTTCGTTGCGCCTTATTTTTTAACCTGAAGAAGAGAACAATGAAAGGACGTTGGGTAAAGTACCTTCTTATGGGCGCAGTCGTAACGATACTTGCCGCCTGCTCCTCCAAACCAACCGATCGCGGACAGCAATATAAAGACGGGAAATTTACCCAGCCTTTCTCTCTGGTGAACCAGCCAGATGCCGTTGGCGCGCCAATTAACGCCGGTGATTTTGCCGAGCAAATTAACCATATCCGTAACGCGTCGCCGCGTCTGTATGGCAACCAGAGTAATGTTTATAACGCGGTGCAGGAGTGGCTGCGCGCAGGTGGTGATACCCGCAATATGCGTCAGTTTGGCATTGACGCCTGGCAGATGGAAGGGGCGGATAACTACGGCAACGTGCAGTTTACGGGTTACTACACACCGGTAATTCAGGCGCGCCATACTCGCCAGGGCGAGTTTCAGTACCCTATTTACCGTATGCCGCCAAAACGCGGTCGTCTGCCGTCTCGTGCGGAGATCTACGCGGGGGCACTGAGCGATAAATATATCCTTGCTTACAGCAACTCTCTGATGGATAACTTCATTATGGATGTGCAGGGGAGTGGATATATCGATTTTGGTGATGGCAGCCCGCTTAACTTCTTCAGCTATGCCGGAAAGAACGGTCATGCCTATCGCAGTATTGGTAAGGTTTTGATCGATCGTGGCGAAGTGAAAAAAGAAGATATGTCGATGCAGGCGATTCGTCACTGGGGCGAAACGCACAGTGAAGCCGAAGTTCGCGAACTGCTGGAACAGAATCCATCTTTCGTCTTCTTTAAACCGCAATCTTTCGCGCCGGTGAAAGGGGCAAGTGCAGTGCCGCTGGTTGGCCGTGCGTCGGTTGCCTCTGATCGTTCGCTTATCCCACCAGGTACTACCTTGCTGGCAGAAGTGCCGCTGCTGGATAATAACGGCAAATTCAATGGTCAGTACGAACTGCGTCTAATGGTGGCTCTGGATGTCGGTGGCGCAATCAAAGGCCAACACTTCGATATCTATCAGGGGATTGGCCCTGAAGCTGGCCACCGCGCCGGTTGGTACAATCACTATGGTCGTGTCTGGGTGCTGAAAACGGCCCCGGGCGCAGGTAACGTTTTTAGCGGCTGATGTGATATTCTGTACGCCGTTTTTACGGATAAGCCAGGGTGAGGGATAACCTCACCTTTTGATTGTTGACTAACTGCGCGTTGTTCATGCCAGATGCGGCGTGAACGCCTTATCTGGCCTACAAATTATGCAAATTCAATATTTTGCAGGAGTTATGTAGGTCTGATAAGCGTAGCGCATCAGGCATTTATGCGTTTAGGGTGAGGGATAACCTCACCCTTTTTAATTCTGAGGTGCTATGTCTGTTGTAATAAGTGATGCCTGGCGTCAGCGTTTTGGCGGCACAGCGCGTCTGTATGGTGAAAAAGCGTTGCAACTGTTTGCTGATGCGCATATTTGTGTCGTCGGTATCGGTGGTGTCGGTTCCTGGGCGGCGGAAGCTCTGGCGCGAACGGGGATTGGCGCAATCACACTTATTGATATGGATGATGTGTGCGTCACCAATACTAATCGGCAAATTCACGCGCTGCGCGATAACGTCGGGCTGGCAAAAGCTGAAGTGATGGCGGAACGTATTCGCCAGATTAACCCGGAGTGCCGGGTAACGGTGGTGGATGATTTTGTGACGCCGGATAACGTAGCGCAATATATGAGTGCCGGTTATTCGTATGTGATTGATGCCATTGATAGCGTGCGACCTAAAGCGGCGCTGATCGCTTATTGCCGTCGCAATAAAATCCCATTGGTCACGACCGGTGGCGCAGGCGGGCAGATTGATCCGACGCAGATTCAGGTTACTGATCTGGCAAAGACAATTCAGGATCCGCTGGCGGCGAAACTGCGCGAGCGCCTGAAAAGTGATTTTGGCGTGGTGAAAAACAGTAAAGGTAAGCTCGGCGTGGACTGCGTTTTCTCTACCGAAGCACTGGTGTACCCGCAGTCAGACGGTACGGTGTGTGCGATGAAAGCCACGGCAGAAGGGCCGAAGCGGATGGATTGCGCGTCAGGATTTGGCGCGGCAACGATGGTAACCGCCACCTTTGGTTTTGTTGCGGTTTCTCATGCGCTGAAGAAGATGATGGCGAAAGCGGCGCGTCAGGGGTAAACATTAGGTCGGAGGCGACGTCTGGTGCGTCTTATCCGACCTTGAACGTGCAACATCAAGCTTGCTTCGCCGCCGCGATAATCGCCTCGCTTAACGCATTCAGCCCTTGACTGCGTGAGGCGCTAAGTTGCGCACGCAATCCCAGCTCATCAAACAATGCCAGCGGCGACTGTGCCTGTAACTCGGCAGCGGTTTTCCCCTCCACTGCGGTCAACAACACGGCCAGCAGACCGCGCACAATGCGTCCTTCGCTATCACCAAAGAAATGCATCTTGCCGTTTTCAGCGACGCTATACCCCAACCAGACGCGGTTTTCGCATCCGGCAATCTCTTTGGCCTGCGCTTTTAACTCGTCTGGCAAAGCAGGAAGCTGTTTCCCCAGCATAATCAACTGGCGATATTTATCTTCCCATTGCGTCAGCGGCGCGAAAGTGTTGTGTAACGACTCTGCCGTTACGGTTGTGCCGAACGGATGTCCGGCGAATTGCGGGTTCGTCATTAATCCACCAATAATTCCAGTGCGCGGTCAACGGCGTTCACCAGCGCATCCACATCACTCTTTGTATTATATGGCGCAAAAGAGGCGCGCAGAGTGCCGGTTACGCCTAATTCTGCCAACAGTGGCTGAGCGCAATGCTGCCCGGCGCGTAGGGCAATGCCATACTCCGCCAGCAGCGTTACCATATCGCTATGATGAACACCGGCGAAATCAAAGGCCAGCAGGCTGGAGTCCTGACAGCGGAATGAACGAAAGCCAGGACGTTTTGCCAGCGCCTCTTCTGCGAGCGTCGCCAGACTGCGACTCCAGCTTTCTGCCTGGTTGATATCATAATCTGCCAGCCATTCCAGCGCCGCGCTTAACCCAATGACGCCTGCGACGTTGGGCGTTCCGGCTTCCAGTTTCCACGGCGCAGATTGAGTGGTGAAGCCGTCAAAACTGACTTCGTGGATCATTTTGCCGCCGCCCAGCCAGGGCGACATTGCTTCCAGCAGTTCTGGTTTGCCATACAGCACGCCGATACCTGTCGGGCCATAAAGTTTGTGACCTGAAAAAGCGTAGAAATCGATATCCAGTTGCTGAACATCGGCAGGGAAATGCACTGCCCCCTGAGCTCCATCAACCATCACCACCATTCCGGCGGCGTGGGCAAACGTAATCGCTCTCGCTAAATCCGGGCAACCACCGGTGACGTTCGACATCTGGCCCAGCGCCAGAATCCGGCTACGAGGAGTCATTAGCGCTGGCAATAAATCGACATCCGGCAACCGCTGCGCATTAAGCGGCAGTTTCACCACTTTGGCTCCAGTTTGTTGGGCGACCATCAGCCAGGGAACAAGATTGGCGTGATGTTCTGCCACACTGACAATAATTTCATCGCCTGGTTGCAGGCGTGGACGGGCATAACATTGCGCCACCATGTTAATAGATTCGGTGGTGCCACGTGTCCAGACAATAGTTTTGTCATCCGATGCATTCAGCAGTTGGGCGACTTTCTCCCGCGCGGCCTCATAACGTGCGGTTAACCGTTGGGCTTCGGCGTACTGGCTGCGATGCACGTTTCCAGCACTCAGGCTATAGAACTGCCGGGTTGCCTCAATAACGGCTTCGGGTTTGAGCGCAGTAGCGGCGCTGTCGAGATAGACGCCCGCATCCTGTAATGCGGGAAAGTGCGCGCGAAACGGCGCGGGATTAAAAACGTTCATGGTACTCCTCGGCTTGATAAACCGATCGTGGCGCAAAATTCACTTCGACACAAGGATAGCCCTAACCTTCGGATTCATCTGGATATCCAGGCGAAAGCGACTCGGTCGCTTATGCTTAATAGTGTTAGGCGTTAATTTTAGCCTGTTAATGAATTTTTATTGCGAGTGAATAATCGCTTTAAGGAGAAGAAGATGAAAAAGACTGCCGCAATTATCTCTGCCTGTATGCTGACTTTTGCCCTTAGTGCCTGTTCCGGTTCAAACTATGTCATGCACACCAACGATGGACGCACCATTGTTGCCGATGGCAAACCGATGACGGATGATGAAACCGGTATGATTTCTTATAAAGACGCTAATGGCAACAAACAGCAGATCAACCGCACTGACGTGAAAGAGATGGTCGAACTGGATCAGTAATTCACGATCGCAAGGTAAAAAAAAGCACCGCAATTAGGCGGTGCTACATTAATCACTATGGACAGACAGGGTAAATGTACAGGAAGTGAAAAAAGGTAGCTTTGCTACCATGGTCTGAATCGCAGACCAATTGCAAACACAACAACACAACATCACAACCGTAAGCCAAAAGTTCACCAGAACACGCATTCCGATAAAACTTTTCGTTCCGGCTCAGGAAGTGCCGCCACTATAGGTATTTGCTGGTAGAAGCTCAACGGACAAATTATAATGGCTCAGATAAAAAAAACTAATAGGTTACATACTGTAATCTAATTGTTAAATTCATTTAACATCAAAGTTTAAAAGCCATGTCAAAACGATTACCACCGCTAAATGCCTTACGAGTTTTTGATGCCGCCGCACGCCATTTAAGCTTCACACGTGCAGCAGAAGAGCTTTTTGTGACTCAGGCCGCAGTAAGTCATCAAATCAAGTCACTTGAGGACTTTTTGGGACTAAAACTGTTCCGTCGTCGTAATCGTTCACTTCTGTTGACCGAGGAAGGGCAAAGCTATTTCCTCGATATCAAAGAGATATTTTCGCAATTAACTGAAGCAACGCGTAAACTCCAGGCCCGTAGCGCCAAGGGTGCGTTGACGGTCAGCTTACTCCCCAGTTTTGCCATCCACTGGCTGGTGCCGCGACTTTCCAGCTTTAATTCAGCTTATCCGGGAATCGATGTTCGAATCCAGGCGGTCGATCGTCAGGAAGATAAACTGGCGGACGACGTTGATGTCGCTATATTTTATGGCCGTGGCAACTGGCCAGGGCTGCGGGTGGAAAAGCTTTACGCCGAATACCTGTTGCCAGTATGTTCGCCTTTGCTATTAACCGGTGAAAAACCCTTGAAGACCCCGGAAGATCTGGCTAAACATACGTTATTACACGATGCGTCCCGTCGTGACTGGCAGACATATACCCGCCAGTTGGGGTTAAATCATATTAACGTTCAGCAAGGACCGATATTCAGCCATAGCGCCATGGTGCTACAAGCTGCCATTCATGGGCAGGGTGTGGCGCTGGCAAATAACGTGATGGCGCAATCTGAAATCGAGGCTGGACGTCTTGTCTGCCCGTTTAATGATGTTCTGGTCAGTAAAAATGCTTTTTATCTGGTATGTCATGACAGTCAGGCAGAACTGGGTAAAATAGCCGCCTTTCGCCAATGGATCCTGGCGAAAGCCGCTGCTGAACAAGAAAAATTCCGCTTTCGTTATGAACAATAATTTACGTAGGGTACGACCATGACCAGCCGTTTTATGCTGATTTTTGCCGCCATTAGCGGTTTCATTTTTGTGGCTCTGGGCGCTTTTGGTGCACATGTTTTAAGTAAAACAATGGGAGCCGTTGAGATGGGTTGGATCCAGACCGGCCTTGAATACCAGGCGTTCCATACACTGGCGATTTTGGGGCTGGCAGTGGCGATGCAGCGTCGCATCAGTATCTGGTTTTACTGGAGTAGTGTTTTCCTCGCGTTAGGCACGGTGCTGTTCAGCGGCAGCCTTTATTGCCTGGCGCTGTCTCATCTGCGTTTGTGGGCGTTTGTCACTCCGGTCGGTGGTGTGAGCTTCCTCGCGGGTTGGGCGTTAATGTTAGTCGGTGCTATCCGTTTAAAGCGCAAGGGCGTAAGTCATGAATAAGGTTGTATTGTTGTGTCGTCCGGGCTTTGAAAAAGAGTGCGCCGCAGAAATTACCGATAAAGCCGGTCAGCGGGAAATCTTCGGTTTTGCCCGCGTGAAAGAGAATGCGGGTTATGTCATTTATGAATGTTATCAACCGGATGATGGCGATAAGCTAATTCGTGAGCTGCCGTTCAGTTCATTAATTTTTGCCCGCCAGTGGTTTTTGGTAGGAGAACTCCTCCAACATTTGCCGCCAGAAGACCGCATTACGCCTATTGTTGGCATGTTGCAGGGCGTGGTGGAGAAGGGCGGTGAACTGCGTGTTGAAGTCGCGGACACCAACGAAAGCAAAGAGTTACTGAAATTCTGCCGTAAATTCACGGTTCCGCTACGGGCTGCCTTGCGCGATGCGGGCGTGCTGGTGAACTATGAAACACCGAAGCGTCCGGTGGTGCATGTATTCTTCATTGCCCCAGGTTGCTGCTATACCGGTTACTCTTACAGCCACAATAATTCGCCGTTCTATATGGGCATTCCGCGTCTGAAGTTTCCGGCAGATGCGCCGAGTCGTTCCACGCTCAAACTGGAAGAGGCATTTCATGTGTTTATTCCGGCGGATGAGTGGGATGAACGCCTGGCGAACGGGATGTGGGCGGTGGATTTAGGTGCTTGCCCGGGTGGCTGGACCTACCAACTGGTGAAGCGCAACATGTGGGTTTATTCCGTCGACAACGGCCCGATGGCGCAAAGTCTGATGGATACCGGGCAGGTGACATGGCTGCGGGAAGACGGTTTCAAATTCCGTCCGACACGCAGCAATATTTCATGGATGGTATGCGATATGGTTGAAAAACCAGCGAAAGTTGCGGCATTGATGGCGCAGTGGCTGGTTAATGGCTGGTGCCGTGAAACAATCTTCAACCTCAAACTGCCGATGAAAAAACGCTACGAAGAAGTGTCACACAATCTGGCGTATATTCAGGCACAGCTTGATGAACATGGCATAAATGCTCAGATTCAGGCGCGGCAGTTATATCACGATCGCGAAGAAGTGACGGTGCATGTCCGTCGTATCTGGGCTGCGGTGGGTGGTCGTCGCGACGAGCGATAACGGGCAAGGCCGGGGCGCCGTCTCCGGCCTGCTACCATTGCCATCAGGCTGTCACCAAAGAAGCCGCAACCTGGCGCTCATCAGAAATAATGTGCGTGACCTCATCCAGATGCCCGATGCGGGCTTCTCCAGAACGATTAAATTTACTTTTATCAATCAATAACAACGATTGCGCGGCACGTTTTAATAGCATCGATTTGTAGTCAGCGTTGATCGCATTGGAGTCCCACAGTGCGCCGCTGCTGTCGATCCCTTCGCAAGAAAAAATAAACAGATCGATTTCCAGCGATTTAAGCTGGGAAATCAGCGAGGGATTGACGTAACAACCATATTTGCGCTCAAGTGTGCCGCCGGAACTGATCAGTTGAATGCGTTCGCGCTTACCGAGTTCATGACAAATTGGATGGCTATTGGTGAAGACCTGAATGTCGATGTCAGGCAACTGGCGTGCCAGATACCAGCAAGTTGAACTGGCGTCTAAGGCTATCATCATCCCTTCTTCAATCCACGCGAGCGCTTCGCGGGCAATATCTGCTTTATGCGCATAATGACTTTTCAGCCGGATATGAAAGGGATCGCCGCTGTCTTGATTTTGACGGTGGATATATTTAGCGCGCCCATGATTGCGCAGAATTTTACCCTGCGTCTGTAATTCATTGAGATCGCGACGAATGGTTTCTTTACTGACCTTTAGCTGTTCAGAGAGAGCTTCCGTGGTCAGGCTGGTATGGTTCAGCAGCAGGTCGACTATCGCTTGCTGGCGTGCCGCTTTCATATTTTTCACCCCATCATTCGATAACCGCCCGCGTCATGCGGGCGTACCGGTATGAGATTACGGTGTTACCCCTTTTTTTAAAAGAATATTCCCGTACTTCGCTCGTTCGCCTGTGATAACGATCGCAAAGGCTTTTTGTGCCCGTTCATAAAACGCAAAACGGTCGATGCGGGTGATTTCAGGGCACGGGGTCTGTAGTGAAAGCGCATCACGATAGCGTTGTTCCACTTCAGGATCGAGGGTGTCACCTTCTACTGCCGCCATCATCACCAGCGGCGGCGCATAGCTGTCCAGTTCAAATAACGGGATAATTGCCTGGAGCAAGTCGCTCACTAACAGGCCATCAGCGCGGATCACCTGTGGTCCCATCGCATGGGCGGGAAAGTGGGCATCGGAAAAAATAATTTCATCTCCATGCCCCATCTCTGCCAGCACTTTCAATAGTTCGGGAGAAATTAACGGCGAAATTGTTTTCAGCATTTCACACTTCCTCTGTAAATCCGGGTTCAGTTTGTGGGTAGAAATAACGGTACTGATAATGAATTTGCGCGCGGGCTTCTTCCGGGCTGTTAAATTCCCCTACGCCATACCAGCCAAACAGCGCAGCTCCTGCGACGGTCGTTTCGGCATCGTCGAGAACTTTTACCGGAATATCAAGCACATTGGCTTTAATCTGATTCCACAATGTGTTGCGACTTCCGCCACCGACTAACAACAATTCAGAGGCTTTAAAGTGGCCGATTTTTTCCAGCATCTGTAGATTGCGCTGTAACTGCGCGGTTAACCCTTCCAGCGCCGCGCGATAGAAATGCCCCCGCGTGGTATTGAGCGTCACTCCTTGCCAGCCTGCGTCCTGACATGACAATAAATCACACTGCATTTTCACGCCGTCCGCGCCCGGTGGGATCAGACGAGCTTCTTCAATCAGCATTTGCCACGGAGTTTCAGTAGTCCATAACAGTTTTCTCACCCATTCCAGCACACCGGATGCCAGCCATTGCATACCCGGGTTATACAAACCTGCCTGGCTGTCCAGTTCACAGGTAGAACCGGCGTACTGACTAAGCAGTGAAGTATCAACCTGCGCGCTGCGAACCATTAAAATTTCCCATGTACCGGAAGAGAGCACGGGTTCATTTTGTTCGGCACCCGCGCCAAAAAGGGCGAACTGAGTATCGTGACCCGCGGAGATCACCGGTATGCCAACGGGTAAGCCGAGCATTGCTGCGGCGCTGTTCTGTAGTGTGCCAATCTGTTCACCCGCTTCCACCAGACGAGGGAAGAGTCGGCGTGGAATACCGGTGGCTTGTAAAATTTGCGGACTGAAATCGCGTTGCTGGATATCCAGCATCTGGCTGGTTCCGGCCATGGTGATATCAGTAGTGAATTCGCCGGTTAAACGGTGGTTAATCAGCGACGAAATAAAGAGCCAGGCGTGCGCGCGTTCCAGCAGTTGTGGATGGTTTTCTTTCAACCATACCAGCTTATATAACGTGTTGAAACTAAAGGCTCCGACACCAGAAATGGCCTGCAACTGCTGTGCGGAGATCAACCGTTCAATATTGTCCATTACCGCCGCCGTTCGCGGACATTTCCAGCTAATGACCGGATAGAGCAGATTTCCTTGCTTATCAACCAGAGCGCCGTCCACACCAAAGGTCGTTACGGCGATACCGCGGATGTGGTATTCAGCCAGTTCACTGTTGATTTGCCGACAGCAATCAGCGAAGCGTTGCAAAATAGCGTCTAAAGACCACTGGTGCCAGGTGTTGTTTTCCATCGCGATATCGCTGGCATTAGGCGTTGAGGCGCGGGCAACAATTTTTCCCTGCCGATTAACCGCGATGGCCCTGACATTGGTCGCGCCACAGTCGAGTACCAGGATAACTTCTTGTTTCATAATCGCTCCTGCAATATAGCCGGATAACATTGCTTATCCGGCTAACCACTCTTGCTTGTTCAGGCCCGGTAGCCGGAGCGACCGGGCATCACATCAGGGAGTAATGTATTAACGCTTGTACAACGGACCGTAGTTCTGGCAAGCGCGGTAATCCTGGCCTTCAATATCCATGCCGTGCGCGGCCCAGGCAGAAGGACGATACACTTTTGTCTCTTCAACGTTGTGCATACATACCGGGATCCGCAGCATTGAGGCGAGAGTGATAAAGTCTGCGCCGACGTGGCCGATGGTCAGAACGCCGTGGTTAGCGCCCCAGTTCGCCATTACCGAGTACACATCCGTAAACGGCCCTTTGCCGGTGAGGCGCGGTGCAAACCAGGTGGTTGGCCAGGTTGAGTTGGTGCGTTTGTTGAGGATGTCATGCACATCCTTCGGCAACTCCACACTCCAGCCTTCCGCGATTTGCAGTACCGGTCCCAGGCCTTTAATAATGTTGACTCGAGTCATGGTGAACGGGACGCCGCCTTCAGTGAGGAAGCGGGAAGAGTAACCGCCGCCACGGAAATATTCGTGGATCGCCGGGCACCATTCGGTAGCGGCGAGGCAAGCGTCAGCCTCTTGCTGGGAGATTTCCCAGTGCGGCTTCATCGTCGGTTTTCCTTCGCTGTCGCGTTGTTTACAGGAACCGTCCAGCGCAGCAGAACCGGAGTTGATCAAATGGATGATGCCGTGTTCTGCCAGCCCGTCCAGTTTATGCCCCGTTACGCGCTCAATTGCTTCAGGTGACCAGTAGGTACGCACATCGGCAAATACCTGAGCGGTGCCGGTGAGCTGGTGACCCATTAGCATTGCCACGCCGTTAAGACTGTCGTTTTCGGTAGCCACGACAAAGGGTTTGCGCACGCCATTCCAGTCAAATGAACTGTTGAGGATCGCTTCGGCGGTGTCGCCATTTGGATATTGATCGGTCCAGTGACGTTGTCCCTGGAAGCCCGCCGCAATGGCGTTGTAGCCAAGAGATTCTTCCACGCGACCGATATCAGCCAGTTTGCTGTTGCCTTGCATCATGTCGCGGATACACATTGCCATCAGCAAACTTTCGCGCAGAACTGCGCGGCTTTGTTCGGCATTACGTTGATATTGTTTGTTATTTTCATCTTCGCCATAGCGGAAGTTTTTATCAGCCCAGGCCAGCGCCATTTCCAGTTCTGCTTCGTCGTAAATCTTCTGATCAATACGGCGACGCAGTTCGGTCATATCCACCGCCTGGACTTTCATTCCCAGCCAGGATTCAAAGAAGTTGTGGTCAACGATGGAACCGGCGATCCCCATCGAAACGCCGCCCAGTGACAGATAGCTTTTACCTTTCATACTGGCGACTGCCAAACCGGCACGGGCAAAGCGCAGCAGTTTTTCTTCAACGTCGGCAGGAATCGATGTGTCATCGGCATCCTGAACGTCATGGCCGTAAATGGAGAATGCCGGGATACCTTTCT
Source organism: Escherichia sp. KTE159 (assembly GCF_000408805.1). Classification (NCBI taxonomy): domain Bacteria; kingdom Pseudomonadati; phylum Pseudomonadota; class Gammaproteobacteria; order Enterobacterales; family Enterobacteriaceae; genus Escherichia; species Escherichia sp. KTE159. Next base: position 2,646,650 of record NZ_KE137292.1, on the reverse strand, counting down.
GACTGTGAGCTGCCAGGGCTGCGGCGAGGTAAACAGCGCCCGGGCGTTCAGTGCCGTTAAAGCCCCAAATGGCTTTCGGACGGGTAGGGTCCATGTCGATGGTTTCACTGCCATAGCACCAGCAAGGTGTTACTGTAATGGTGAGGCCTACATTCTGGCTGCTGAATTTTTCTTCGCAGGCGGCGGCTTCAGCCATCCCCGCGATACAGGTATCGGAAATGATGCACTCGACGGCAGCACCGCAGGCATGGCGCAGTTTCTCGGTTAGCAGTGCGGCCGTGGCTTTCGCCATATTCATTGTTTGTTCTTCAAGCGACTCACGAACACCCATGCGACGACCGTCAATAACCGGGCGGATACCAATTTTCGGTAACGTATTAATTTTCATCAGGATTCCTCATCTCGCTTTATTGGCGCTCTGCTAAGGCGGAGAAAGGAACCACCGAAGCAGTAATATTGATTATTAGTTGCTAACTCGAGTTAGCTTAGGTATGTAGGCTTTTTGTGTACAACTTTTTTCTTGTTGAAATGTGAGGGGCTTCACGAGAAGTGGTTAAAATTCGATCTCTGTCAAATTATTATTTGGTGAGATAAAAACTAATATTGTTAATAATCATTAAGTTATGAGATTTTGGTGGTTATGCATCACAGTTTTACCTCAAATTATTTGGCTAATTTGTATACCTAAAATAGCCTTTAAAAGGTGAACGCTAACTCGAGTTAGCAAAATGCGAAAAATAAATTGATGCGATGAATGTCCATTCAAACGTTATTCGTATCACAGTGAAGAGGGCTTTAGTAGCGACATTTATGTCGTACTTCACATTTTCAGTTTCTGATTATTGAGGAAAGCGGCAATGTCCGAAACATTTTTGCAAATGAAGCATATCACCAAACGCTTTCCAGGCGTGTTGGCGCTTAATGATGTGCAATTTACTCTACGCCGGGGCGAAGTTCATGCACTATTAGGTGAAAATGGCGCAGGAAAATCTACCCTAATGAAAATTTTGTCGGGTGTTTATCAACCTGACGAAGGTGAAATAGTTTTTGAAGATCAATCTGTCTCATTTTCTGAGCCGTTAAGTGCGCAGCGTGTTGGTATTACTATTATTCATCAGGAATTTAATTTATTTCCTGATCTTACAGTGGAAGAAAATATTTTTATCGGTAGGGAGTTTTGTAAAAAAAATCGCTGGCGTCTGGATGAAAAACAGCAACGTCAGGCGACGATTGAGATTTTGCAAAAATTAAATTTGGCAATTTCACCAGATACTCTGGTTGCCGACCTTACAGTAGCTCAGCAGCAGATGGTAGAAATTGCCAAGGCCATTTCAGTTAACGCAAAGATTCTCATTATGGATGAACCTACTGCAGCGCTAACAGAAACAGAAATTGAAAGTTTATTTCGTGTCACCCGATTATTGAAAGAACAGGGCACTGGGATTGTTTATATCTCCCACCGTCTGGAAGAGTTGGCGCTCATTGCCGATCGCGCGACCGTAATGCGTGATGGTCAGTATATCAATACTGTGGATTATGAATGCGTAAAAATAAGTGACTTGATTGCCATGATGGTGGGGCGCGATTTAGGAAATATCTATCCCCGTCGCGAAGCGCTACAGCAGCGGATTCCGGTACTGGAGGTGAATGGACTGACGCGTAAAGGCGTGCTGAACGATATTGATTTCACGCTCTATCGAGGTGAGATCCTCGGCTTTGCCGGTCTGATGGGGGCTGGTCGTACTGAGCTTGCGCGCGCGATTTTTGGGGCGGACTCCATTGATAGCGGAACGCTAATATTGAATGGTAAAGAAATCGTTATCAAAGATATTTCAGATGCAATTCAGCAAGGGATCAGTTATCTGACGGAAGACCGTAAAAAAGAGGGGCTGGCGCTTAACTTGTCTGTCGAGCGAAATATTATGCTAGGAAATTATCCTGAATATTCCGACCGTTTTGGGAATGTTGATTCACATCGTTGTCAGCAAACCAGTGAACAACAAGTGAAGGCCTTAAGAATTAAAACCCCACATCTTGAACAGGCTGCAGTAAATCTAAGTGGAGGAAACCAGCAAAAAATTATTATTGCGCGCTGGGTATGTAAAGATACTGATATTTTAATCTTCGACGAACCTACTCGCGGTATTGATGTTGGTGCCAAACTGGAAATCTACGAGTTAATGAATCGTCTCGTGGCTAAAGGGAAATCAATTATCATGATCTCCTCTGAATTGCCGGAAGTGTTAGGAATGTGCGACCGTATTTTAGTGATGCGTAGTGGTCGAATTACCGGCGAGCTTAGTGCAAATGAAGCCACGCAAGAAAAAATTATGCAATACGCGACGTTAGAGGATTAAATTATGACTATCTCTGTAACCTCTTCAGACAGCAATAATAAGAAAATAAAAATCAATAAGGAATTATTGATGCGTCTGGCGCCATTATTCAGCCTGATTATTTTAGTGCTGTTTTTTAGCTTCAGTTCGCCCTTTTTCTTTAATACCGAAAATATCATGACGATTGCTCTGCAAACGTCGGTAATTGGCATCATGGCCATTGGAGTCACTTTTGTCATTATTACCGCAGGCATCGATCTATCACTGGGTTCCGTGGTGGCTTTTTCTGGTGTCGCCGTGGGTATTTGCGCCACGCTGGGACTGCCGCTGCCTGTTTGTATTATTGCTGGTGTTTTAGCAGGCGGATTGTGCGGCTATGTGAATGGTTTGCTGGTTACTAAAATGACCATTCCACCGTTTATCGCTACGTTGGGACTGATGATGTCCGTCAGGGGGATCAATATGGTGATGACCGACGGGCGTGCAATCTATTTTTCCGATTACCCAACGTTCAAAACGCTCGCTCAGGGACGCTTATTTGATGTGCTGCCTTATCCTGTTTTCTACCTTGTCATCGTGGCACTTGTCGGCGCTTACATTCTGAAAAAAACCGTTATTGGTCGCTATGCCTATGCCGTAGGCAGTAATGAAGTTGCTGCTCATCTTTCAGGTATTAAAGTTCAGCGCGTGAAAATTTTCGTCTATGCCTTCTGCGGCTTACTAACGGGGATAGCGGGTGTCATTCTGGCATCTCGTCTCAACTCCGGACAACCGACGGTAGGAGTGGGTTATGAGCTGGAGGCTATTGCCGCGGTAGTGATCGGCGGAACCAGCTTAATGGGTGGTATTGGCACTATTGGCGGCACAATCATTGGCGCTTTCATTATGAGTGTACTGAAAAATGGCCTCAATTTAATGGGCGTCTCCCAGTTCTGGCAAATGGTCGCAATGGGTGTAGTTGTAGTCGCTGCCGTTTACCTCGATACATTACGTAAAAAGATTCGTTGACTTAGGCTCCCTGTTTTATCGGGAAATAACAGCCCTGACGTTAAGGGTGACTCACTCAAAACGGAGTAAAACAATGAAAAACAGGCATTTTGTCTATGCGTTATCTCTGCTGGCCTGTATGACTTCCAGCGCACTGGCAAAGGATTTGAATCTTCCGGTTGTTAGTAAAGGTTTTCAGCATGAATTCTGGCAAACCGTAAAAATGGGCACTGAAGCTGCGGCTAAAGAGATGGGTGATAAAACCAGCTATGTTGGCCCGGCTGATGAAACGCAAATAGCCGAGCAGATTCAGTTAGTCGAAAATGCGATGGCGCAAAAACCGAATGGCTTGCTCCTGGCTGCCCTCGACGCGAATGCGCTCGCCCCACTGGTAGAAACAGCAAATTCACGCGGTATTAAAGTGGTGACCTTTGATTCAGGCATCAACTCGGACATTCCGGTGAGTTTTGTCGCGACCAACAACCGTAAAGCAGGGGCACAGGCTGCCGATGCGTTAGCCGCGCAGGTCAACAATAAAGGAAAAGTCGGGATTATCGCGCATGTAGCAGGAACTTCTTCCGCCATTGAACGCTCGGAAGGCTTCATGGAACGGATGAAAGAAAAATATCCTGACATCAAAGTATTACCCGTTCAGTACAGCGATGGTGATCCCCAAAAAGCGATGGATAAAACTATCGACATGATCCAGGCCAACCCCGATCTTGCGGGGATCTATGGCACCAATGAAGGTTCAACGCTCGGGGTGGCGAATGCCATTGATAGCCAGAATCTGAAAGGTAAGGTGAAGGTCATTGGTTTTGATAGTACAGAAGCGATTATTAACTTCCTGAAGAACGGCGTCATTCAGGGCTTTGTTGTTCAGGATGCATACCAGATTGGCTATCAGGGGATCAAAACCTTGAATGCGGCCCTCTCAGGACAACCCGTTGAAAAAGAGATCGATATTCCCGTGAAATTTGTGAATACCGAGAACATTAACACGCCAGAAATCGACAAACTGCTACACCCATTTGGTAAGAAATAAAAAATTGGGGGTGAACTTTCATCCCCGTTATCTCCAGCGTCAGGGAGGCTTTATGCACAACGGTTATTTTCTCGGTGTCGATGTCGGATCGGCCAGTGTCAGAGCGGGAGTTTACTGTGCCAATGGCCGCAGGTTGGCATTTGCCACTGCGCCTGTCTCCCAGTTTCGCCCGGGCGGCGAGCGTGTCGAACAGTCTTCGGCTGAGATCTGGCAACAGGTCTGTAAAACGGTGAAAGAGGCGACAGCTCTGGCGGGCATCCCCGTTTCCGCGATTTGCTCGCTGGGTTTTGATGCTACCTGTTCGCTGGTTGTTCTTGATGGACAAGGCAAAGGTTTAGCGGTCTCGCCCAGCGGACCTGCGAATCAGGACATCATTATGTGGATGGATCATCGCGCAACAGCCGAGGCGGCGCAGATTAACGCGACGAAGGATCCCGCATTGCGCTACGTTGGCGGCGAAGTGAGTGTCGAGATGGAGCTACCAAAGTTACGTTGGTTGAAGACACATCTACCACAAACCTGGCAGGCCGCTCATCGCTTTTTCGATCTGGCGGATTTTCTGGTCTGGAAAGCAACAGGGCGAGACGTCGCGGGATTGTGCACGCTAACGTGTAAATGGAATTATCTGGCTCATGAGCAACGCTTTAGCCATAACTTACTGGAATCGATAGACCTGACGGACATGCTTGAAAGAATTCCCGCCGAAATTCTTCCGCCAGGCGCTGCCGTGGGAACGTTAACTGCCACTGCTGCTGAAGAATTGGGATTAACGACCAATGTTATAGTGGCCAGTGGCTTGATTGATGCTCATGCCGGTGGTGTGGCGCTGGTTGGCGCGCAGCCATCAGGTACGCTGGCAGTGATAAGCGGAACGTCGAATTGCCATATGTTGTGCAGTGAAAAAGAGATATTTACCCCTGGCGTCTGGGGGCCATACTGGTCGGCCATGCTGCCAAATTACTGGCTAACCGAAGGTGGGCAAAGCGCCGCAGGGGCGCTGGTGGAGTGGACGCTTCAGGAGTCCGGGGCAAGCGCAAATCTCTTTAACAAGGCGCAACAACGCGGGTGCCATCCGATTCAACTGATTAATGAATGGGTAGCCGCCCTGGAAAATAACGAGTCTGAACCTACACGAAATTTACATGTGCTTGCCGATCATCACGGCAACCGTTCGCCACGAGCACGGCCCGATGCCAGAGGCAGTGTCTATGGTTTAACGCTGGAGCGTGGAGAAAATCAACTCGCGCGACTTTACCTTGCGACTTTACAGGCAATAGCCTTTGGCACCAGACATATTATTGAAACTCTAAGGGAAAATGGGCATACCATTACCCAATTAACGTTATGTGGTGGTGCAACGCACAACCCCTTGTGGCTACGCGAATATGCAGACGTGACAAGCTGCGATATCCACCTGATGCAAGAAGAAGATGCCGTTACGTTGGGCGCAGCAATTAGCGGTGCTGTTGCCAGCGGAGCATGGCGTAATTTTTCATCCGCATGTAAAGCAATGGTTGAGGCCGGCGAGGTTATTCGGGCAAACCCACAACGCCGTGAATTTTTAGAACGTAAATACCAGGTTTACCTGACGCTTTGGGATCAACAACAGGTAGTTAACCAACTGATGTAATAAGACAAAAGTTAAAAATACTTTTATGATTGTGATTTGACGTCTGGATGTTAACTGGGAAAGACCTATGGCTAAAACAGTAGAGCAGATAGCCAGCGACCTGAATTTATCGGTTACGACCGTGCGACTGGTGCTAAATGGAAAAGCGGAACAATATCGGATCAGCGTCAAAACCCAAACGCGTATCAATGAATATGTAGAACGCTATGGTTATATCATTAATCATTCCGCCCGCAGTCTTAAACTTAACAAAACAGATACATTGGGATTGATTGTTCCCAACATATCCAACGTCTTTTTTGCAACGCTGGCAGAAAAACTCGAACAACGCTGTCGACGTTCCGGATATCAACTTACAATCAGTTGTACTTATGATGACGTTGATTATGAAAATAAATTGACTAAAGCATTTATCGCACGAAATGTAGATGGTCTTTTTATTGTCCCTTCGACACTGGAAAATCAACAGCATCATTTACGCAAAATTCGTAAACCAATGGTGTTACTCGATCGTGATTTTAAATATACCGATAACGCATTGGTAGAAAGTAATAATATTTCTGGCGGTGAAAAACTGACACAAAATATTCTCGAGGCAGGGCAGGCACCAGTATGGTTTTTGCTGGGAGATGCCGGGTTGCCGAGTATCAGCGATCGTCTGACTGGCTATTTGAATGCGTTGGCGAAAAAGGGTATTACCCATCGTAATTGGGTGAGGGAAGGCCCGGTAAATACCCCTGAAGGCGGCTATGTCATTATGGACAAACTCATTGAAGATCAGGGATGTCCACAGGCATTTATCGCCTCGTCTTTACCTGTGCTTGAAGGCGCTGTTCGCGCGATTCGCGATCGTTTTGGCGCTGTACCGCCAGAAATCAATATCGGCACTTTCGATGAACATCCCATGCTGGGATTTCTCGCCAATAACGTCTGGTCAATGCAGCAGGATGAAAATGCCTGGGCAGAAAAAGCGTTTGAAATGATGTTAAGCGCTATTGAAGAAAGGCCCGTAAAAAAAACGGTCAAAGTAGAAATGAAATTAATTAAGCGCATAAGAAAAAAATAATAATCGCAGAAAATAAGCAGGCTATTGGGCAATAATATTCAATAGCCTTTCCTTACTAAAAATAACCCCGTCTTTATTTGCGGTGCTGTTTTACGCAACAAGGCGAGCTGAACCTGTATCTGGAGAATAGAGATGGAAAGAACACGTTTATCCCGTGAAATAATTGAAACCTGTCTGGAAATGACGCGTCTTGGGTTAAATCAGGGGACAGCGGGGAATGTCAGCACGCGTTTTGAAAATGGCATGTTGATTACTCCCAGCGGTATTCCTTATGAAAGAATGACGGAAAATATGATTGTCTATGTTGATGGCAACGGAAAATACGAAGAAGATAAAATCCCTTCCAGCGAATGGCGTTTCCATATGGCGGCCTACCAAAGCAGACCGGATGCCAACGCGGTTGTTCACAACCATGCCGTTCATTGTACGGCAGTTTCCATTCTTAACCGGCCGATCCCCGCCATTCACTACATGATCGCGGCGGCTGGCGGAAATTCCATTCCTTGCGCACCTTATGCGACCTTTGGGACACGCGAACTTTCCGAACATGTTGCGCTGGCTCTCAAAAATCGTAAAGCAATTCTGCTACAACATCATGGGCTTATCGCTTGTGAGGCTAATCTGGAAAAAGCGTTATGGCTGGCGCATGAAGTTGAAGTGCTGGCGCAGCTTTATCTGGCGACCCTGGCGATTACTGACCCGGTTCCAGTACTGAGCGATGAAGAGATTGCCGTGGTGCTGGAGAAATTCAAAACCTATGGATTACGGATTGAAGAGTAATTTCGTAAAGCAACAAGGAGAAGGATGATGGCTAACAGAATGATTCTGAACGAGACGGCATGGTTTGGGCGGGGCGCAATTGGCGCTTTAACCGATGAGGTGAAACGCCGTGGTTATCAGAAGGCGCTGATCGTGACTGATAAAACGCTGGTGCAGTGCGGCGTGGTGGCGAAAGTGACCGATAAGATGGATGCCGCCGGGCTGGCATGGGCGATTTACGACGGCGTAGTGCCGAATCCGACAATCACCGTAGTCAAAGAAGGGCTGGGTGTATTCCAGAACAGCGGTGCGGATTACCTGATCGCTATTGGTGGTGGTTCTCCGCAGGATACCTGTAAAGCGATTGGCATTATCAGCAACAACCCGGAGTTTGCCGATGTGCGTAGTCTGGAAGGGCTTTCACCGACCAATAAACCCAGCGTACCGATTCTGGCGATCCCCACCACGGCGGGCACTGCGGCGGAAGTGACCATTAACTATGTAATCACTGACGAAGAAAAACGGCGCAAGTTTGTTTGCGTTGATCCGCATGATATCCCGCAGGTGGCGTTTATTGATGCTGACATGATGGATGGTATGCCACCGGCGCTGAAAGCCGCGACCGGTGTCGATGCGCTGACTCATGCCATCGAGGGGTATATTACGCGTGGTGCGTGGGCGCTGACCGATGCGTTGCATATTAAAGCCATTGAAATTATTGCCGGGGCGCTGCGGGGATCGGTTGCCGGTGATAAGGATGCCGGAGAACAGATGGCGCTCGGACAGTATGTCGCGGGCATGGGCTTCTCGAACGTTGGGTTGGGGCTGGTGCATGGTATGGCGCACCCGCTGGGCGCGTTTTATAACACCCCGCACGGTGTTGCGAACGCCATTCTGTTACCGCATGTTATGCGCTATAACGCCGAATTTACCGGCGAGAAGTACCGCGATATTGCGCGCGTAATGGGCGTGAAAGTGGAAGGCATGAGCCTGGAAGAGGCGCGTAATGCTGCTGTTGACGCGGTGTTTGCTCTCAATCGTGATGTAGGTATTCCGCCACATTTGCGTGATGTTGGTGTACGCAAGGAAGACATTCCGGCACTGGCGCAGGCGGCTCTGGACGATGTTTGTACCGGTGGCAACCCGCGTGAAGCAACGCGTGAGGATATTGTAGAGCTTTACCATACCGCCTGGTAATTGCGCTGATGTGATAATGCCGGATGCGACGCTGGCGCGTCTTATCCGGCCTACACGGTCATGAAATTCAATGGGGTGTTAATCGGTAGCATCCGGTATCTCTTTACCGTACCAACCGTAATTGCTGTAAATTGCCGTCGATATGCAAATCAGTTTGTAAGCGGGCAATATCGCGGCACAGAAACGCCATCTCTTTATGTACTTCTAATTTTTTGCGCCACTTTTCGGCAACCGTGTCGAGATTCTCATAAATTCCTTCCAGACTCTGAAACTCGACCAGCAACTGCGTGGCGCTTTTCGGGCCAATCCCTGCAACACCCGGCACCTTTGAACTGCTGATCCCCGCCAGCCCCCAGTAATCGGGCAACTGTTGCGGTTGAACGCCAAATTCTTTATCGATAAACGGCGCATCCAGCCAGCGTTTCTGGAAGTAATCGCGAATGCGCAACGTTGGCGAAAGTAGCTGGCAGTAGCCTTTATCTGTCGAAACAATGGTTGCCTGATGCCCGGCCTGCGTCACTTTGACCGCCAGCGTAGCGGCTAAGTCATCGGCTTCGTTGCCGCTGGCTGACCAGCACGGGACGCCGCGTTGCTCAAAGGCGGCGCGTAATGCAGGCATTTCGTTGTGCAACTCTTCCGGCATTGGTGGGCGACCCGCTTTGTAATCCGGTAAACGTTGATGACGCCAGCCGCTACTGCGGTTTTCATCATCAAAAACGGCGACCGCGTGGGTTGGCTGGCTGTGCATAATAAGTTGATCGAGAGCGTGCTGGCAGGTCTCCACGCAGGGCGAACCCTGAACGGCATGAATGCGACGGATAAGATTCAGTGCATCGACGATAAGCAAATGAACAGCCACGATAACCCCCTTAAAGATCAGGCGATAAGGGTAACATTCGATACTGGAACAGGCTACGGCTGGATGAGAAAACAGGAAGAGGCCTCGCAAAACGAGGCCTCTGGAGAGAGATTAATCGCAGGCAACGATTTTCATCGCCAGGCCGCCGCGAGATGTTTCGCGGTACTTGGCATTCATGTCTTTACCTGTTTCGTACATGGTTTCGATAACTTTATCGAGGCATACGCGTGGCTCGCTGGTACGGCGCAGTGCCATACGTGCAGCGTTCACTGCTTTCACTGCTGCAATAGCGTTACGCTCGATGCACGGCACCTGTACCTGTCCGGCGACCGGATCACAAGTCAGGCCGAGGTTATGCTCCATAGCGATTTCCGCCGCGATGCACACCTGCGCCGGGCTTGCGCCTAACAGTTCAGCCAGGCCAGCCGCAGCCATAGAGCACGCCACACCAACTTCACCCTGGCAACCCACTTCGGCACCAGAAATCGAGGCGTTCATCTTATAAAGAGAACCAATCGCGCTGGCAACCAGCAGATAACGAGCCAGTGAGTTAGCGTTCACTTCGCGGATAAACTTGTCGTAGTATGCCAGCACCGCCGGGATAATTCCGCACGCGCCGTTAGTCGGCGCAGTAACCACTCGACCACCTGCTGCGTTTTCTTCGTTTACCGCCAGTGCGAACATGTTGATCCAGTCGACAACCGCCATTGGGTCAGTTGTGGTCTTATCCTGGCTAACCAGCATTCGACGCAGCGCCGCCGCACGACGTGGAACGCGCAGTTTGCCTGGCAACACGCCTTCGGTGGAAATACCGCGCTCAATACCGCCGCGCATCACTTCCCAGACGTTCGCCAGATGCTGTTCCAGCTCTTCTTTGCTGTGCAGCGCCAGCTCGTTTTTCATCATCAGGCCAGAGAGTGACAGACCAGTTTCCTGGCAATGTTTTTGCAGGTCGGCTGCTGAACTGTAAGGATAGGGAACTTCAACCGGTGCGCTATCCTGCTGACCAAAATGTTCTTCATCAACGATAAAGCCACCGCCGATGGAGTAGTAAGTCTGACTGTAAACAACTTTGTCGCCTGCCAGAGCGGTGATGCGCATACCATTCTCATGCAGAGAAAGGTTGTCAGCATGGAAGTTCATGCACTGATCAACCGGGAACTCCACTTCGTGCTGACCGTTTGCCAGCATCAGACGACCGTGAGTATTCACATCCTGAATAAAACCAGGGATAGAGTCGATATCCACGGTATCTGGCAGATTACCCGCCAGACCCATAATAATGGCGATATCCGTGTGGTGGCCTTTACCGGTCAGAGAGAGTGAGCCGTAGACGTCAACCACCACGCGGGTTACGTCTTTCAGCAGATTACGGGCAATCAGATCGTCGGTAAATTGTTTACCCGCTTTCATCGGTCCAACGGTATGAGAGCTGGAAGGGCCAATGCCGATTTTGAAAATATCGAATACGCTAATCATAGGAAATACATCGCGTTAAAACGGAGGAAGCGCCGCCCGAAAGCGGCGCGAAAGGACTTAGCTGAACAGAGAGTAGAAGATTGCGGAGATAGCAATCAGACCCATCACGACAACGAATACGTTGCTGATGTGACCGCTGTACTTACGCATTGCCGGTACTTTCTGGATTGCGTACATCGGCATCAGGAACAGGATCATCGCGATGATTGGGCCGCCCAGGGTTTCAATCATACCCAGGATGCTCGGGTTCAGGGTGGCAACAATCCAGGTTGTTACCAGCATGAACAGTGCAGTGATACGGTTCAGCTTGTTGATTTCAATAGACTTACCTTTACCACGCAGTGATTTAATCACCATACCGTTGAAGCCTTCACGCGCGCCCAGGTAGTGGCCGAGGAAGGATTTGGTGATGGCAATCATCGCGATAATCGGTGCCATCCACGCGATAATCGGCGCATTAAAGTGGTTAGCCAGGTAAGACAGAATCGAGATGTTCTGTTCTTTTGCCGCAGCCAGGTCTGCCGGAGACAGGCTCAGTACGCAGCTAAAGACGAAGAACATAACGGTCAGCACCATCATGATGTGTGCGAATGCCAGGATCTTAGAGCATTTCTGTTCTGCCATATCGCCGTACTCTTCACGCTTCGCAACGGCGAAAGAAGAGATGATCGGAGAGTGGTTGAACGAGAACACCATGACCGGAATCGCCAGCCACAGAGTCATCCACAGACCGTTACCGGTAGAAGCTGCAGTATCCAGAGACAGAGTTTCCAGCGCCGCGCCGTTCCACTGTGGGATCAGGTACAGAGCCAGCAGCATCAGAACTGCAACGAACGGGAATACCAGGATGCTCATTGCTTTAACGATCATCTGCTCACCGAAGCGAACGATGGTCATCATACCCACGATCAGGATCAGGGACAGAATCGCACGCGGCGGCGGTGTCATGCCCAGTTGGTGGGCCATGAAGCTTTCTACCGTGTTAGTGATTGCCACGCTGTACACCAGCAGGATCGGGTAAATAGCAAAGAAGTACAGCAGGGTAATCAGTTTACCTGCGCCAACACCAAAGTGTTCTTCTACTACCTCGGTGATGTCTTCGCCCGGATTTTTACCAGACAGTACGAAGCGAGTCAGGCCGCGGTGAGCAAAAAACGTCATCGGAAACGCAAGGATGGCCATGATGATCAGCGGGATCATACCGCCAACACCGGCGTTGATTGGCAGGAACAGTACACCCGCGCCGATTGCTGTACCATAAAGGCCCAGCATCCACATGGTGTCTGTCTTGCGCCAGGCACTGCGAGAGTCTTTCGACGCAATCGTGCTGGTTTGAGTTGTTTCCATCTATTTCTCCTGGAGGAATGCAAATAATTCAGCTTTTAGCCAGTTCAGCCCGGGAAGGTGCCTGGCCGTAAAAATGAAATCTGTCTATCGGCGATGGCTCAATCATTTTCCGCCGTAATAATTTGAGGGCGGAAAGATACACACAACTTATGTCTCTATCAGTGATCTTGATCTCAAATACAATAATCTACTTGGAAGATAGATAATCCCAACGCTTTACTCTGTAAATCAAAAGTAAAAGAGAATTTAAGGGCGATATTTGCCCACTAAACGACATCTGTTTTCTTCCGGGGCGCGCAATATATGTAGGTTGAACTGAAAAAATCAATACTTTTAGTTAATCATGATGAGATTTTATTTTTATCAGCGATAAAATGCGGTTTATAAAAGCAGGTAAACGTTTGCGTTACAATATAAATTGTATGACATATTGATGTTGGTGATATTAATTGCATGATGACGTGCTGAAATATTCAGATGGAAAATGAAATAGATTGCTTAGTGAGTGACCTGGGAGAACAAAACCCGGCAACGATCGTTACCGGGAGAAGGGAGATTAAGTGCAGATTTCGTAGCAAGGGATATAGGCAGAGCCAGGCAACTTCATACGATGCTGGGCGACAAACCCCTGAAGCAGGTCGTCCATACGACGCATAATCTCTTTATCGCCGTTGATTTTGTAAGGGCCAAACTCTTCAATGGCGCGAATACCGACTTCTTTCACGTTACCCGCAACAATACCGGAGAATGCTCGACGCAGATCGGCGGCCAGCACTTCAACGGGTTGATCCGGGTAAAGCTTCAGATTGGCCATGTTCTCGTGAGACGGCTCAAACGGCATTTGCAGATCTGGCGCAATGCGCATTGACCAGTTAAAGCTGTACGCATCGCCGGTATCGCGACGGTTTTCTTTCACCAGCGGCATCGCTTTTTTCATCTGACGTGCTACTTCGGCAGCGTCATCAATAATGATGCGATAATGGCGGCGCGCGTTTTCTCCCAGCGTATGTACGACAAATTCGTCCAGTACGCGGAAGTAGTCGGCGCTTTCTTTCGGCCCGGTGAGGATCAACGGTAAAACCTGATCTTTGTTGGCCGGATTCATTAAAATTCCCAGCAAGTACAGCAACTCTTCTGCCGTACCCACACCACCCGGGAAAATAATGATGCCGTGAGCGATACGCACAAACGCTTCAAGACGTTTTTCGATATCCGGCATGATGATCAGTTCGTTGACCAGTGGGTTAGGCGGTTCAGCGGCGATAATCGACGGTTCTGTCATGCCAATAAAACGACTGTCTTTGTAACGCTGCTGTGCGTGACCTACTGCTGCACCTTTCATCGGCGCTTCCATCGCTCCTGGACCGCAGCCGGTGCAGATATTCAGCTCGCGAAGCCCCAGTTGATTACCAACGCGCCGTGCATACAGATATTCGTTTTCATTGATGGAGTGACCGCCCCAGCACACCACCATATTCGGTGCTTCGCCTACATGCAGCGCGCGCGCGTTGCGCAATATAGAAAAGACCAGATTAGTAATGTGGACAGAGTTGTCGAGATTCAGATTGGGAAAACGAACGGTGTTATGGATTTGCCCGTAGACGAAGAGAATGTCGCGCAGAACCGCAAACAAGTTGGCCTGTAAGGCGCGGATAATGCGCCCATCGACGAAAGCTTCTTCCGGAGGGTTGATCAGTTCCAGCTTAACACCGCGTTCACGGCGCAACACGTTAATGTCGAAATTTTCAAAACGGGATAGCAATTCTTTGCTGTTATCGGTGAGGCTACCGGAGTTCAGAACGGCAAGTGAACAGTTGCGAAACAGTTGATAGAGGTCGCTGCTGGCGGTGCGTTTAAGCATGTCCACCTCCAACTGCGACAACATATCCATGGAGCCAAGTGGGCTAATATGTGTAATCAAGAAAAACTCCTTATGGGACAATTATTGTCATTCCCTTTGATTACAATAGCCCTGCCTGATGGCCTTTCACAACTCTATGCTTGAATCCAGCACGCAAAACTGAAAAAAATTTATTGTCGTACCAGTCGGGTAGTCGATGGGACAAAGTCACTATTGCTACGCCAGGGGTTAATGTCCAGACCGCCACGACGGGTATAACGAGCGTAAACGCTTAATTTTTCTGGCTGGCAGAAGCGCAGCAGATCATTAAAAATACGCTCTACGCATTGCTCATGGAACTCGTTGTGATGACGGAAAGAAACCAGATAACGCAGCAGTTTTTCCCGATCAATCTTGTGTCCACGGTACTGAATTTGAATGGAACCCCAGTCTGGCTGATGGGTGATCAGACAGTTTGATTTCAGCAGATGGCTAACCAGCGTCTCTTCCACCACTTTTTCACCGCTGGCGGCATTCTCAAGGTAGTCAGTGGTGAATTCATAGTTATCGATAGCGATATCCTGCTCATCAATGCAGGTGCCATTGAAATGACCCATTGGCTGGCCTTCCAGTTCATCGAGTCGATATAACGCCACGCTGACCTTACCCTGGGCGCAGGTACTTAAATCGCGCTCCAGCGTCTGGCGCACCTCTTCCCAATTGTTAAATCGAGTCTGATTAAAGCTATTGAGATAGAGCTTAAAACTCTTCGACTCAATGAGATTCACGCTGGTGTAATCAAGTTCAACATGACCCACAGCGACCTGCGGTAAACCTTTCGCATTTAGCCAGGAAAGCTCATATAGCGTCCAGATATCCGCGCCGTGAAAAGGCAGGTTATCCGCTTTCAGACCCAGTGGATCGCGATTCAGACTACGCGGAACGCCTTGCAGCAGGCTGGCGTCATAGGTATCCCTGTAATCGGTTGATTTTCCGAGAGTCAGGCCTGCAAGTGCCTGATGGTTTGCATAAGAAGACATGTTTCACCGTCATAAACCAGATAAACTAAACAACAAGTGTATCTGGTTTAAGTGAAGAGAGAAATTAGTGGACGATTTGACCGCACAAGCCCTGAAGGATTTTACTGCACGCTACTGCGATGCCTGGCATGAACAGTATAAAAGCTGGCCGTTAAGTGAGGAGCTGTATGGCGTTCCTTCGCCATGCATTATTTCAACCACCGAAGACGCCGTATACTGGCAACCTCAACCGTTTACCGGTGAGCAAAATGTAAACGCGGTTGAACGGGCGTTTGATATTGTGATACAACCCACAATTCATACCTTCTATACGACCCAGTTTGCCGGGGATATGCATGCGCAGTTTGGTGATATCAAACTGACATTACTGCAAACCTGGAGCGAAAATGACTTCCGTCGAGTGCAGGAAAATCTGATTGGCCATTTGGTTACTCAGAAACGTCTAAAACTGCCGCCTACGCTATTTATCGCGACGCTGGAAGAAGAGCTGGAGGTAATCTCGGTGTGTAATCTCTCAGGCGAAGTATGCAAAGAGACACTGGGAACGCGTAAACGGGCGCATTTAGCCTCAAATCTTGCGGAATTCCTCAACCAACTTAAGCCTCTTCTGTAATCCAAATACCCCGTCTTGTTGTGAGAGATCTCTTACAGACCCTGTAGGAGATCGCCAGGAAATAAGCGAATACTTAATAAGATGAGATTTGATATTTTGATTTGAAATCAATTGCTTATTGTTGTTTTTTCGACTTTCATATGAAATTATCCTTAAGGCATTGTCTGTAAGCTCCTTGTAAGACGCAGTGAAAAAGACGATTCTATCTTCGTCGACAGGGAGTCAGACAATGAAGTGAACATCAGGATGATGACACTTCTGAAGGACACGCCAGGATGGTGTTTCAGGGAAAGGCTTCCGGATGAAGCGAAGAGGATAACGCAGGACGCGTTAAAGGACACCTCCAGGATGGAGAATGAGAACCGGTCAGGATGATTCGGTGGGTCAGGAAGGCCAGGGACACTTCAGGATGAAGTATCACATCGGGGTGGTGTGAGCAGGGAGCAATAGTTCAGGATGAACGATTGGCCGTAAGGCTAAAGGAAAAGTTGTCAAGGATGAGCAGGGAGCAACAAAAGTAGCAGGAATGCTGCGAAACGAATCGGGAGCACTGTGAATACAGTGCTCCCTTTTTTTATTCCTGCTATTCTTCGCGGCAGTTTTTTACTTGAGGCTGCTTTATGACTACTCATGACCGCGTTCGTTTCCAGTTGCAGGCGCTTGAAGCGCTGCTGCGTGAACATCAGCACTGGCGCAATGATGAACCCCAGCCGCATCTATTCAACAGTACCCAACCGTTTTTTATGGACACCATGGAACCGTTGGAGTGGTTGCAGTGGGTGCTTATCCCGCGGATGCACGATTTATTAGATAACAATCAGCCATTACCAGGGGCATTTGCTGTGGCGCCGTACTATGAAATGGCGCTGGCGACGGATCACCCGCAACGAGCGCTTATTCTGGCGGAGCTGGAAAAGCTGGATGCCCTTTTTGCGGATGATGCTAACTGATGTTGGAAATACTCTACCAGGATGAATGGTTGGTGGCGGTAAATAAACCGTCCGGCTGGCTGGTCCACCGTAGCTGGCTGGATCGCGACGAGAAAGTTGTGGTGATGCAAACTGTGCGTGACCAGATTGGTCAGCATGTTTTTACCGCGCATCGTCTGGATCGCCCGACTTCTGGCGTATTGCTGATGGGGTTATCCAGTGAGGCAGGGCGACTGTTGGCGCAACAGTTTGAACAGCACCAAATCCAGAAACGTTACCATGCGATTGTGCGTGGCTGGCTGATGGATGAGGCAGAGCTGGATTATCCGCTGGTAGAAGAACTGGACAAAATCGCTGATAAATATGCCCGCGAAGATAAAGGTCCACAGCCAGCGGTAACGCATTATCGCGGTCTGGCGACGGTGGAAATGCCTGTGGCGACTGGACGTTACCCGACCACGCGCTATGGCCTGGTGGAACTGGAGCCGAAAACTGGACGTAAACACCAACTACGCCGCCATCTGGCCCATTTGCGTCATCCCATCATTGGGGACAGCAAACACGGCGATTTGCGCCAGAACCGCAGCGGGGCTGAACATTTCGGCCTGCAGAGGTTAATGCTACATGCCAGCCAGTTGTCATTGACGCATCCTTTTACTGGCGAGCCGCTCACTATTTACGCGGGGCTGGACGACACCTGGATGCAGGCGTTATCACAGTTTGGTTGGCGCGGTCTACTTCCTGAAAATGAAAGGGTTGAGTTCAGCGCGGCATCCGGCCAGGATGGTGAGATGAGTTCCTAATCCAGGGAGAAAACGGTATGGCGGAAATTGGTATTTTTGTTGGCACCATGTACGGCAACGCATTGTTAGTTGCAGAAGAAGCGGAAGCCATTTTGTCCGGGCAAGGACACAAAGCAACGGTATTTGAAGATCCAGAGTTAAGTGACTGGCTACCCTATCAGGACAAGTACGTACTGGTAGTCACCTCCACCACCGGGCAGGGCGACCTTCCTGACAGCATTGTGCCGCTCTTTCTGGGAATAAAGGATAACCTCGGTTTCCAGCCGAACCTGCGTTATGGCGTGATTGCCCTTGGCGACAGCAGTTATGTGAATTTCTGCAATGGTGGCAAACAGTTCGATGCTTTGTTGCAGGAACAAAGCGCGCAGCGGGTAGGGGAAATGCTGCTGATTGATGCCAGCGAGACCCCGGAACCAGAAACGGAATCAAACCCGTGGGTTGAACATTGGGGCACGCTGTTGTCCTGAGTCCTCGCTATTTTTGCTGATATACCTAATGGTCGGCAAAATATTGTTTCAGCGATGCTGAATCGAATTTTTTCAGGCAAATGCCAGTAAATGTGCCTTCTTAAGGGGCATTTTTACTAGCGTTTGCCTGGAGTCAAGTGAACCACTTCATATGATGTTGTAGACATGGCAAGGCGTTCTCGCCGCATTCGGCATAAACACAGGTACTTGCCACCAATCTGAAACCGGCTTCATAAAGAAGCCGGTTTTTACTCGACAAGAGGTTTATTAACCGAGAATTTTACTGGCTTCGCGCGCCACATTATCCATCTCGTCCAACAGTTCCAGTAGCTCCGGCTCCAAATCTTCTTCTTTAGTACCGTTGCGTAGCTGTTGTTCGATTAGTTGGCAGAGATTCTTCATTCGCGGTACGCCGCTATAACCGCAACTGCCATGCAGTTTATGGATCAAATCAACCAGGCCTTCCGGGTTTTCTCCAACCAATTGTTCTTCAACTTTGTTGCGAACTTCTGGCAGGAAATCGAGCAACATTTGCAGCATATCGCGCGCCAGATCGTTTTTTCCTGCAGCCTGGCGCAGTGCCAGTTGCCAGTCGAGAGTCGCATTCTGATTCACCACAATTTCGTTCACTTCTGGCGTCACGACGCGAGAAGAAATGCCACTGCCGGGCTTGTAACGTAACAGCAAATTATGCAACCGCTCTTCTTCAATCGGTTTCGCCAGATAATCGCTCATTCCCGCGCCAAGCAGTTTCTCTTTTTGCCCGGCC
Source organism: Escherichia sp. KTE159 (assembly GCF_000408805.1). NCBI lineage: Bacteria > Pseudomonadati > Pseudomonadota > Gammaproteobacteria > Enterobacterales > Enterobacteriaceae > Escherichia > Escherichia sp. KTE159. The sequence continues at coordinate 2,627,484 of NZ_KE137292.1, read as the reverse complement.
ATCGCGTGCGCCGTTACCGCGATAACTGGTGTTTGCTGCTGATGCGGGAGCTGGTGAATGAGTTCACATGCCCGAATGCCGTCCATATCCGGCATTTGAATATCCATTAAGATTAAATCGAACGGCATCTGTTTCGCCCGTTCAACCGCCTGATGTCCGCTATCGCACAGCTCAACATGCTGCACCATATCTTCCAGCAATGCGCCGATAAGTTTCAGGTTTGCCGGATTATCATCAACAGCCATAACCGTCATTGCCAGCTTACTTTCATCGGTAACAGGCAAAAGTGTGTTTTGTTTTTGATGACAAAATTCCGTCAGTACAGGCAACAAACGTGTAGGCGTCAGGGGTTTCAGCAGACACGCGCCGATACCATCTTGCTTGAGCTTTTCGGCATTGACCTGTGCATGGCACGGAAGTGCCAGCATCAGAAAATCGGTCATTGACACCGCTTGCGCCAACCGCTCATGCTGCATCGTCAGCGGTTCGCGGAAGGTTACCGCAATCCCTAACAAAATCATGTCGTAATGTGCAGGAGGCAGCGCGGAGAACGTTGGGCTATAAACCACTTCCAGCGGTGTTTCGCTTAAAATATCCAGCGTACACTGGGCGGCTGCAGAGTTCGGTTCGACATAAGCCAGGCGTTTACCCGCGAGGCACTGAGTGGATGGCCCTTCGATAATAATATTCGGGTTCAGATCGAGATTAATATGGAACCAGAAGGTTGAACCACGATTCGGCTGGCTATGGAACGAGATATCGCCACCCATTTCATTGACCAGTTTTTGCGTAATCACCAGCCCCAGCCCGGTGCCGCCATGACGGCGTGAAATACTGGCATCTGCCTGTCTGAAGGCCTGGAACAAACGCGATTGATCACGTTCAGGAATACCAATGCCGGTATCACGGATCTGCACTTCAATCTGTACTTTGGTATTACTCAGCGCACGTTTTTCTACCAGAATGTCGATGTTGCCATTCTCGGTGAATTTAATCGCATTCCCCACCAGGTTAGTGATTATTTGCTGTAAACGCAGCGGGTCGCCAATGACGTTATCGGGCACGTCGCTCTTAATATTGAGCGTTAATTCCAGTCCTTTATCGTGAGAAGAATGCGCCAGTAGCGTTACCACTTCATCCAGCGTGCTGCGTAGTGGGAATGGAATACTTTCCAGAATCAGCTTGCCTGCTTCCAGTTTTGAGAAATCGAGAACATCATTAATAATTGCCAGCAAATTATTTGCCGAGCGTTCAATAGTATTGAGGTGATCGCGCTGCGTTGGTGTTAATTCTGTTTTCAACGTCAGGCGGGTAAAACCAATAACGCCATTCAACGGTGTACGCAGCTCATGCGACATGTTTGCCAGAAACTCTGACTTAATACGCGCCGCTTCCTGGGCGCGTTTTTTCGCCAGATCCAGTTCAACGTTCTGAATTTCCATCTGTTCCAGCGTTTCACGCAGATCGGACGTCGCCTGGTCGATATTGTGCTGCATCTCTTCGTGATAAGCCGCCAGCGACATTGCCATCGAGTTGATGCCATTTTTCAGCATATCCAACTCTCCGAGCATAAATCCTTCCACCCGACTGTCGAGTTGCCCTCGGCGGATGCGGTCGACGGTATTCACCATGTTGCGAATTGGGCCGGTTACATCGCGCATTAAGCGCCAGCCAAAAATAAGCGCGATACCAATACAAAACAGCATCATCACGCTAGAAATAAAGATCTCTTTATATTGCTGCAAGCGCACTGATTTAAGATCCAGCTCAAGAGCAATATATCCCAACATATTTTGACTATTTTTGGCATCGCTGCTGGGTGATTCGTCGGGAGAATAACTCTCAGAAATAATCGGCGTGCGCAGGATCATAATATCGCCATCACGTGTGACAGTAAGTTGGCGCGGAAATGGCACGTTGCTGCCGAGCTGCATTGATGAAGGATCAAGATGAAAATTGGAGGTGACAAAAAGTCGGTTATTTTCATCATAAACCGAAATGGCACGAACAATATCGGAATGGCGACGATGCAAAACGCTGATCAATTGACCAATAGATTCGCGATTTTGCAGGCTCATGCCATATTCCGTTGAAACCGCAAGCGGCTCAATAATGCTGGCACCGGCATCTTCCAGTTGACGCTGCAAGTCGTTATAGCGATGCACGACGAAAAAGATGCTAAGCAATAAACCAATAAGGACGGTCGGTGCCAGGATCAGAATCATCATGCGTGCGCGCAGGCTGTAGTTGGTCATGGAGTTCCGTTATGGGACAATTAAGGTCACACTGTTAAATTGAGAAAGTCTCGCCAATGGCGCAATTCTACTCTGCAAAACGACGCGCGACGACGCGTCAGATCATAACCGTTTCAGTCAACGACCTCGACTCTTTTGGTCAGGGCGTGGCGCGACATAACGGCAAAGCGTTATTTATTCCTGGATTACTACCGCCGGAAAACGCGGAAGTTACTGTTACTGAAGATAAAAAACAGTACGCCCGCGCTAAGGTCGTGCGCAGGTTAAGCGACAGCCCGGAACGCAAAACGCCACGCTGCCCTCATTTTGGCGTATGCGGCGGCTGTCAGCAACAACACGCCAGCGTCGAACTCCAGCAGCGTAGCAAAAGCGCAGCACTCGCCCGGTTAATGAAACACGACGTCTCTGAAGTGATCGACGATGTCCCCTGGGGTTATCGCCGTCGCGCGCGTTTAAGTCTGAACTATCTACCGAAAAAACAACAACTCCAGATGGGATTTCGCAAAGCGGGTTCCAGTGACATTGTCGACGTTAAACAATGCCCTATTTTAGTGCCCCAACTTGAAGCGTTGTTGCCCAAAGTCAGGGCATGCCTGGACAGCTTACAAGCTATGCGCCATCTTGGTCATGTTGAACTGGTGCAGGCAACCAGCGGCCTGCTGATGATTTTACGCCATACCGCACCGCTAAGTTTGGCAGATCGCGAAAAACTGGAACGCTTTTCGCATTCTGAAGGCCTGGATCTGTATCTCGCCCCCGATAGTGAGATACTCGAAACCGTCTCTGGCGAGATGCCCTGGTATGACTCAAACGGGTTGCGCTTAACCTTTAGTCCGCGTGATTTTATTCAGATCAATGCGGGTGTGAACCAGAAAATGGTGGCGCGAGCGCTGGAGTGGCTGGATGTTCAGCCTGATGATCGTGTGCTGGATCTGTTCTGTGGTATGGGCAATTTTACGCTGCCGTTAGCGACCCGTGCGGCAAGTGTTGTTGGTGTGGAAGGGGTTCCGGCGCTGGTGGAAAAAGGCCAGCAGAACGCGAGTCTTAATCGCTTACATAATGTGACGTTTTATCACGAAAATCTTGAAGATGATGTCACAAAGCAGCCGTGGGCAAAAAACGGCTTTGATAAAGTGTTGCTGGACCCGGCGCGTGCTGGTGCAGCAGGCGTTATGCAACAAATTATAAAACTGGAACCTATTCGTATAGTTTATGTATCCTGTAACCCTGCGACGCTGGCTCGGGATAGCGAGGCGTTATTAAAAGCAGGATATACCATTGCGCGGTTGGCGATGCTGGATATGTTCCCACACACGGGGCATCTGGAATCGATGGTACTTTTCTCGCGCGTTAAATAGTTACGATTTGCTGATTTCAGCAGGTCAGGTCCCTAAAGGAGAGGACGATGGTTGCGGTAAGAAGTGCACATATCAATAAGGCTGGTGAATTTGATCCGGAAAAATGGATCGCAAGTCTGGGCATTGCCAGCCAGAAGTCGTGTGAGTGCTTAGCCGAAACCTGGGCGTATTGTCTGCAGCAGACGCAGGGGCATCCGGATGCCAGTTTGCTGTTGTGGCGTGGTGTCGAGATGGTGGAGATCCTCTCGACATTAAGTATGGACATTGACACGCTGCGGGCTGCGCTGCTGTTCCCTCTGGCCGATGCAAACGTCGTCAGCGAAGACGTACTGCGCGAGAGTGTCGGTAAGTCGGTCGTTAATCTTATTCACGGTGTGCGCGATATGGCGGCAATCCGCCAACTGAAAGCAACGCACACCGATTCTGTTTCCTCCGAACAGGTCGATAACGTTCGCCGGATGTTGCTGGCAATGGTCGATGACTTCCGTTGTGTGGTCATCAAACTGGCGGAGCGAATTGCCCATCTGCGCGAAGTAAAAGATGCGCCGGAAGATGAACGCGTGCTGGCGGCAAAAGAGTGCACCAATATCTACGCGCCGCTGGCGAACCGTCTTGGGATTGGGCAACTGAAATGGGAACTGGAAGATTACTGCTTCCGTTACCTCCACCCGACCGAATACAAACGTATTGCAAAACTGCTGCATGAGCGCCGCCTCGACCGCGAACACTACATTGAAGAGTTTGTGGGGCATCTGCGTGCAGAGATGAAAGCTGAAGGCGTTAAAGCTGAAGTGTATGGCCGCCCAAAACACATCTACAGCATCTGGCGCAAAATGCAGAAAAAGAACCTCGCCTTTGATGAGCTGTTTGATGTTCGTGCGGTGCGTATCGTCGCGGAACGTTTGCAGGATTGTTACGCCGCGCTGGGCATAGTGCACACTCACTATCGCCACTTGCCGGATGAGTTCGATGATTACGTTGCGAACCCGAAACCGAACGGTTATCAGTCTATTCATACCGTAGTGTTGGGGCCGGGAGGCAAAACCGTTGAGATCCAAATCCGCACCAAACAGATGCATGAAGATGCAGAGTTGGGTGTTGCTGCGCACTGGAAATACAAAGAAGGCGCGGCTGCTGGCGGCGCACGTTCGGGACATGAAGACCGGATTGCCTGGCTGCGTAAACTGATTGCGTGGCAGGAAGAGATGGCTGATTCTGGCGAAATGCTCGACGAAGTACGCAGTCAGGTCTTTGATGATCGGGTATATGTGTTTACGCCGAAAGGTGATGTTGTTGATCTGCCTGCGGGATCAACGCCGCTGGATTTCGCTTACCACATCCATAGTGATGTCGGGCACCGCTGCATCGGGGCAAAAATTGGCGGGCGCATTGTGCCATTCACCTACCAGTTGCAGATGGGTGACCAGATTGAAATTATCACCCAGAAACAGCCGAATCCCAGCCGTGACTGGTTAAACCCAAACCTGGGTTATGTTACAACCAGCCGCGGGCGTTCGAAAATTCACGCCTGGTTCCGTAAACAGGATCGTGACAAAAATATTCTGGCAGGACGGCAAATCCTTGACGACGAACTGGAACATCTGGGGATCAGTCTGAAGGAAGCAGAAAAATATCTGCTGCCGCGTTACAACTTCAATGACGTCGACGAGTTGTTGGCGGCGATTGGTGGCGGGGATATCCGTCTCAATCAGATGGTCAACTTCCTGCAATCGCAATTTAATAAGCCGAGCGCCGAAGAGCAGGACGCCGCTGCACTGAAACAGCTTCAGCAAAAAAGCTATACACCACAAAACCGCAGTAAAGATAACGGTCGTGTAGTGGTAGAAGGCGTGGGCAACCTGATGCACCACATCGCGCGTTGCTGCCAGCCGATTCCTGGCGATGAGATTGTCGGTTTCATTACCCAGGGCCGCGGGATCTCCGTACACCGCGCCGATTGCGAACAACTGGCGGAACTGCGCTCCCATGCGCCGGAACGAATTGTTGACGCGGTATGGGGCGAGAGCTACTCCGCTGGTTACTCGCTGGTGGTTCGCGTGCAGGCCAATGATCGTAGTGGATTGTTGCGTGATATCACCACTATTCTCGCCAATGAGAAGGTGAATGTGCTTGGCGTTGCCAGCCGCAGCGACACGAAACAGCAACTGGCGACCATCGATATGACCATTGAGATTTATAACCTGCAAGTGCTGGGGCGCGTGCTGGGTAAACTCAATCAGGTGCCAGATGTTATCGATGCAAGACGACTGCACGGGAATTAATCTTACATAGCCGGATATGGCGTCAGCCGTATCCGACGATATCCTTTACTCGAAGGTGTTACACCTGACAGACCCGCAATTTTCAGGACATTCCAATGAATCAAATCGACCGTTTGCTCACTATCATGCAGCGTCTTCGTGACCCGGAAAACGGCTGTCCGTGGGACAAAGAGCAGACATTCGCTTCTATTGCACCTTATACCCTTGAAGAAACTTATGAAGTGCTGGATGCCATTGCCCGCGAAGACTTTGACGATCTGCGCGGTGAACTGGGCGATTTGCTGTTCCAGGTGGTGTTTTACGCGCAAATGGCCCAGGAAGAAGGGCGCTTTGACTTTAATGATATTTGCGCGGCGATCAGCGATAAGTTAGAGCGCCGCCATCCGCATGTTTTTGCTGACAGTTCTGCCGATAACAGCAGTGAAGTTCTTGCCCGTTGGGAGCAGATCAAAACCGAAGAGCGCGCGCAGAAGGCGCAACATTCAGCGCTGGACGATATTCCTCGCAGTTTACCGGCCTTAATGCGTGCGCAAAAAATCCAGAAACGCTGCGCCAACGTTGGCTTCGACTGGACGACGCTTGGCCCGGTGGTCGATAAAGTTTACGAAGAGATTGACGAGGTCATGTACGAGGCGCGGCAGGCTGTAGTGGACCAGGCTAAACTGGAGGAGGAAATGGGCGACCTGCTGTTTGCGACGGTCAATCTGGCCCGCCATTTAGGGACGAAAGCAGAGATTGCGCTACAAAAAGCTAACGAAAAATTTGAGCGTCGTTTTCGCGAAGTGGAGCGGATTGTTGCCGCGCGTGGACTGGAAATGACAGGTGTTGACCTCGAAACAATGGAAGAAGTCTGGCAGCAGGTAAAACGGCAGGAAATTGATCTCTAAGGAAATTACACGGTCAAGCGCGATTTGTGTCATTTTTTAAATGACAAGCGCTTGATTTGCGTCAAAAACATTTACCCCAAAGGGGCTATTTTCTCACTCCTGATTTCAATTGTGCGCTGGCGAAGAGGAGGGATAATGAAAGTTTGTGGCACAGGTCATGTTCGGGTATACTGCTTTCCCGTCCTGGTTATTCCATCGTCTTTTCAACCTAACTTCTCAGGTTCAGCATGACAACGAACTATATTTTTGTGACCGGCGGGGTCGTATCCTCTCTGGGTAAAGGCATTGCCGCAGCCTCCCTCGCAGCCATTCTTGAAGCCCGTGGCCTCAATGTGACCATCATGAAACTGGATCCGTACATCAACGTCGATCCAGGTACTATGAGCCCAATCCAACACGGGGAAGTGTTCGTTACTGAAGACGGCGCTGAAACCGACCTGGACCTGGGGCACTACGAGCGTTTCATTCGCACCAAAATGAGCCGCCGCAACAACTTCACCACGGGTCGTATCTATTCTGACGTTCTGCGTAAAGAACGCCGTGGCGACTATCTGGGCGCAACCGTACAGGTTATCCCGCACATTACTAACGCTATTAAAGAACGCGTTCTTGCCGGCGGTGAAGGCCACGACGTGGTTCTGGTCGAAATCGGCGGTACTGTCGGTGACATCGAATCCCTGCCGTTCCTTGAAGCGATTCGCCAGTTAGCTGTTGATATTGGTCGTGAACACGCGCTGTTCATGCACCTGACCCTGGTGCCGTACATGGCTGCGTCTGGTGAAGTCAAAACCAAGCCGACTCAGCACTCTGTAAAAGAGCTGCTTTCTATCGGCATCCAGCCTGATATCCTGATTTGTCGTTCAGATCGCGCCGTTCCGGCGAACGAACGTGCGAAGATTGCATTGTTCTGTAATGTTCCGGAAAAAGCGGTTATTTCTCTGAAAGACGTCGATTCTATCTATAAAATTCCAGGCCTGTTGAAATCTCAGGGGCTGGACGATTATATTTGTAAACGATTCAGCTTGAACTGCCCGGAAGCTAATCTGTCCGAATGGGAACAGGTTATCTTTGAAGAAGCGAATCCGGTAAGTGAAGTCACTATCGGTATGGTCGGCAAGTACATTGAACTGCCGGACGCTTATAAATCCGTGATTGAAGCACTGAAACACGGCGGGCTGAAAAATCGTGTTAGCGTCAACATCAAACTGATCGATTCACAAGATGTTGAAACACGCGGTGTTGAAATCCTTAAAGGCCTGGATGCGATCCTCGTACCTGGTGGTTTCGGTTACCGTGGCGTAGAGGGCATGATTACTACCGCGCGCTTTGCGCGTGAGAACAATATTCCTTATCTGGGTATTTGCCTGGGTATGCAGGTGGCGTTAATTGATTACGCTCGCCATGTTGCCAACATGGAGAACGCCAACTCTACGGAATTTGTGCCAGACTGTAAGTACCCGGTTGTGGCGCTGATTACCGAGTGGCGTGATGAAAACGGCAACGTTGAAGTTCGTAGCGAGAATAGCGATCTCGGTGGCACCATGCGTCTTGGCGCGCAGCAGTGCCAGTTGGTTGACGATAGCCTGGTTCGCCAACTGTACAATGCGCCGACAATTGTTGAACGTCATCGTCACCGTTACGAAGTCAACAACATGCTGTTGAAACAGATTGAAGATGCAGGTCTGCGCGTTGCGGGCCGTTCCGGGGATGATCAGTTGGTCGAGATCATCGAAGTTCCGAATCACCCGTGGTTCGTGGCTTGTCAGTTCCATCCGGAGTTTACTTCTACTCCACGTGATGGTCACCCGCTGTTTGCTGGCTTTGTAAAAGCCGCCAGCGAGTTCCAGAAACGTCAGGCGAAGTAAGTAAAAAAGTTAGAACGGCAACGCGTACCCAGGGTACGCGTTGTTTGTCTGGAGTTTTAGTTTAACTAGTGACTTGAGGAAACCCTAATGTCCAAAATCGTAAAAATCATCGGTCGTGAAATCATCGACTCCCGTGGTAACCCGACTGTTGAAGCCGAAGTACACCTGGAGGGTGGTTTCGTCGGTATGGCGGCTGCTCCATCAGGTGCTTCTACTGGTTCCCGTGAAGCACTGGAACTGCGCGATGGTGACAAATCCCGTTTCCTGGGCAAAGGCGTAACCAAAGCTGTTGCTGCGGTTAACGGCCCGATCGCTCAGGCGCTGATTGGCAAAGATGCCAAAGATCAGGCTGGCATTGACAAGATCATGATCGACCTGGACGGCACTGAAAATAAATCCAAATTCGGCGCAAACGCAATCCTGGCTGTATCTCTGGCTAACGCCAAAGCTGCCGCGGCTGCTAAAGGTATGCCGCTGTACGAGCACATCGCTGAACTGAACGGTACTCCGGGCAAATACTCCATGCCGGTTCCGATGATGAACATCATCAACGGTGGTGAGCACGCTGACAACAACGTTGATATTCAGGAATTCATGATTCAGCCGGTTGGCGCGAAAACTGTGAAAGAAGCCATCCGCATGGGTTCTGAAGTTTTCCATCACCTGGCAAAAGTTCTGAAAGCGAAAGGTATGAACACTGCTGTTGGTGACGAAGGTGGCTATGCGCCGAACCTGGGTTCCAACGCTGAAGCTCTGGCTGTTATCGCTGAAGCTGTTAAAGCTGCTGGCTATGAACTGGGCAAAGACATCACTCTGGCGATGGACTGCGCAGCTTCTGAATTCTACAAAGACGGTAAATACGTTCTGGCTGGCGAAGGCAACAAAGCTTTCACCTCTGAAGAATTCACTCACTTCCTGGAAGAACTGACCAAACAGTACCCGATCGTTTCCATCGAAGATGGTCTGGACGAGTCTGACTGGGACGGTTTCGCATACCAGACCAAAGTTCTGGGCGACAAAATCCAGTTGGTTGGTGACGACCTGTTCGTAACCAACACCAAGATCCTGAAAGAAGGTATCGAAAAAGGCATCGCTAACTCCATCCTGATCAAATTCAACCAGATCGGTTCTCTGACCGAAACTCTGGCTGCAATCAAGATGGCGAAAGACGCTGGCTACACTGCAGTAATCTCTCACCGTTCTGGTGAAACTGAAGACGCTACCATCGCTGACCTGGCTGTTGGTACTGCTGCAGGCCAGATCAAAACGGGTTCTATGAGCCGTTCTGACCGCGTTGCTAAATACAACCAACTGATTCGTATTGAAGAAGCTCTGGGCGAAAAAGCACCGTACAACGGTCGTAAAGAGATCAAAGGCCAGGCATAAGTCTGACTTTATCTGATTTAAAAATGCCAGCCTTCGGGCTGGCATTTTTTATGGTTGAGTTACCAGCGGCCGGACGCGCCGCCGCCGCCAGAAGAACCACCCCCGCCGCTAAATCCGCCGCCACTTGAGCCTCCACCGGAAGAGGATGAAGAAGAACCTTTTCTTGAAGCTCTTTCTTTACTGAGCTTCTTATATTTGGCGCGTAACTTTTTATTCACCAGAAGCCAGAAGATAAGCAGAGGTACGATCGCAAAAGGCGTTAACATACTGCAAGCAACGATTAAATTCGTCCATGCTCCGGGCTCGGCAACATAGAGGAATACCATCCCGTAAATTGCGCCGGTGAGTGCAATCCACGGTAGATTTGATGGATCGGTAAAAATAATAAAATACGAAAGTACTGCCAGTAAAATAATTACAGCGACCGATAATGGAATTGGAGTTTTGATACTGTAATGATTTCCGCTGCCTTCCGGTAATTCACCATTCAACAGAAGCGCGCCGATATTTTCGCTGGCCAGTGTCAACCCTCCAATAAGATCATCGTTTTTGAACGCGGGGATCAATATAACACGGATAATCTTTGCCGCTTGCAGGTCGGTAACCACCCCTTCCAGCCCGTAGCCCACTTCTATACGGACAGTATGATCTTCCCAGGCAACCAGAAGTAAAATACCATCGTTGCGCTGTGCATCGCCCAACTTCCAGCTATCAAAAACGCGTGTTGCATATTGTTCAATGGTATCTTCACCAGTGGATGGCACCACTAATATAGCGACCTGCGCCTGCGTATTCTGTGCAATCTTCTGCAACTGTAGTGTCAGAGATTGTTGCTCAGGTGAACTTAACGTATCAGTAAGATCTGTCACCTGTTGGTGTAGTTCCGGTACAGCCATTTGCTGGGCAAACACAGGAACGCACCACAATATGAGTAGAAAAAGGATTAAGCGCATATTGATCACCAGCGCCCTGAAGCGCCACCGCCACCAGATGAACCGCCACCGCCGCTGAAATTGTCATTGTCGAAAGAAGAGGACGATGATGATGACGAATCTCTGGAGTTATAATTACTTCTGGTATGGCGTGATGGTCGGTTGGCACTACGCATTAAATTACGTACCTTTTTTCCGAAAGGGGTAAAAGAAATAACAATAATAAGGAACGGTGTGGAGAAGCATAATAATGTGATAAGCGCTCCCCAGCTCCCGCTATATCCAGCAATGGGAAGCACAAAGGCCAGCACTATGGCAGCGAAGCAAATCAATCCCAGCGTTTTGATATATCCCCTGGCGGAAATAAAGGTCAATACTATTGCCCAGACCAACAAAGCCCACCAGCCGCTAAAAGGTAAGAAGTGATCGGTCGGTGTTATAGTTGATAAAGTATTCTCTGCCAGACGACTTTCAATATCGTTTATTCCTTTTTGTAAGCCGCCAGCCAGGTCGCCTTTTTTAAATGCCGGAATAATACTGTTGCGAATAATTTGTCCGGACTGTGCATCTGTAATAACGCCTTCCAATCCGTAACCGATTTCAATACGCACGGTATGATCCTGCCAGGCGACTAACAGCAGAATGCCATCATCGCGGTCTTTATTACCTGGCTTCCAGCTATCGAATACCCGCGTTGCGTATTGTTCGATGGTTTCATCGCCTGTTGTTTCAACCAATAACACGACCAGTTGCGCCTGGTTTTTTTGCGTCAGGGCTTTAATCTGGTTGGTCAGGGTGTTTACTTCGTTGTTCGTCAATGTGCCAGTTAAGTCATTCACATACCTGGGTGTTTCAGGTACTGGAATTTGCGTGGCAAACGCAGATGAACAGAAGAAAGCCATAAGAAAGATAAAATTTCGCATAGGGCTTCTCCGCTTAATGAGCATTAGCATTCTGGCTAAAATCTATTGTTGGGTGCGGCGACATCATCCGGCAAATAATTTTTCTTCGGTGTGTAATCCATGACCTTTGCGGTTAACACTGCGGGAAATTTGCGGATAGTGACATTATATTGTTCAATGGCTTTAATATATCTTCCTCGCGCGACAGCAATTCGATTTTCGCTTCCTTCGAGTTGTACCATTAAATTTTGATAGAGTTCCTGAGCCTTTAATTCTGGATAACGTTCACTAATAATCGTTAACTGTCCGAGAGTGCGAGTCACCTGCGCCTGAGCTTGTTGCCAGGCTTGTAATTTTTGCTCATCTCCCGGAGCTTGCTGAAGATCGCTGCTGGCGCGATTAGCTTGACTACGAGCTAACGTAACGGCCTCCAGTACCTCTTTTTCATGGCTGGAATAACCTTTAATACTTGCGACAAGATTAGGAATAAGATCGGCACGGCGTTGATACTGATTCAATACTTCTGACCAGGAGGCATTAACCTGTTCATCATAGGTTTGAATATCGTTATAACCGCAACCTGATAAATTGAAAATAAATATAAATACGATGAATATTCTAAACATGTTTAAATTCCTTTTATTTAATCCTTTAAAACATAATACGCCGCTTCATTTTATTCTTAATGATCTGAGCCACTTTTTGCGTCAAACCTGCCTGTAACAGAATGTTAATAAAGCATGAATATTGCGGTAGGATCTGCAATAATTAACAATTATCCACTTTACAGAGAATGCTATGCAGTACCCGATTAACGAGATGTTCCAGACCCTGCAAGGTGAGGGTTACTTTACCGGCGTCCCCGCCATTTTTATTCGTTTACAGGGATGCCCGGTCGGCTGTGCCTGGTGTGATACCAAACACACGTGGGAAAAACTTGAGGATCGGGAAGTTTCTCTTTTCAGTATTTTGGCGAAAACCAAAGAGAGTGATAAGTGGGGCGCAGCAAGCAGCGAAGATTTGTTAGCGGTCATAAGTCGTCAGGGATATACCGCGCGTCACGTAGTGATTACGGGTGGTGAACCTTGCATTCATGATTTGCTGCCATTGACTGACTTGCTTGAAAAGAACGGTTTTAGCTGCCAGATAGAAACCAGCGGTACTCACGAAGTACGTTGTACACCGAACACCTGGGTTACCGTGTCGCCAAAACTGAACATGCGCGGCGGCTATGAAGTGTTGTCGCAGGCGCTGGAACGCGCCAATGAAATCAAACATCCGGTTGGGCGTGTACGGGATATTGAAGCACTGGATGAATTGCTGGCAACGCTGACTGATGATAAACCGCGAGTAATTGCACTTCAGCCAATTAGTCAGAAAGAAGATGCCACGCGTTTATGTATCGATACCTGTATTGCGCGGAACTGGCGTTTGTCGATGCAAACGCATAAATATTTGAATATTGCCTGATTAAATATTTATAAGCGTTATAAATGGGTGGAACCTGTAAAGAATTCCACCCATTTATATTTTTGCCTCTTCTGATTGTTCTCTTCTGGTTTTTCCGGACTCGTCATTGCAAACCAAAACAAATTCCGTAGTGTTAATTTTTCACTGGAGTAAAAATCATCGCTACAAATTTTGGTAGATTGGAACTGGCTTGAAAAATCATTAATTAATAACAGGTTATGTTTAGAGGTAACCATTCAGGTATGCTCAGAGCGGGCGGTTTCCCGCCCGGTCTTCTTCACTTACGCATTAGACCAGCTTTGAATAGCGTCCACATTGCCCAATTCTCCATGCATCACTTCATACGATTTTTTCAGGATCACATCAGTGTGTTTGGTTAGGTCTTTGAAAATGCCTTTATTCATCGCGTCGTAACGTCTGGCGTTGCTCTCAACAGGCATAAAGATGTCTTTCACGCGAACCATTTTGTCAACAGCCGTTGCGTAATCCGGGTACAAGCCAAGCCCTACAGACGCGTTGATAGCCGCTCCCAAACTAGCGCACCCGTTAATGGCGTTACGTCTTGCCGGAAGATTGAACACGTCGGCAAAAATTTGCATAAACAGATCGCTGTTTGAACCGCCGCCAGTAATGATCACATGCTTCGCAAAGTGATTCATTTCATTACACATATTGTCGTAATTGTTCTTCAGCGTCAGCGCCACGCTTTCCAGAATCGAACGATAAATCCATGCGTAATCCATACTGGAATCAAAGCCGATCATAATTCCGCGTTTGTACGGTTCCCACGGGTTGGTCAGCCAGTCCAGCACCGTCATCAACCCATTACAGCCAGGTGGCACGCAAGAGGCTTTTTTGTTGAGCAAATCTTCCGGCGAAAGATCCTGTGCTCTGGCATCCTGAATTAACGACTCGCCCAACATGTCGCGCAACCAACTTACCGTCCACATCCCTTTGCGAATACCGTAACCTTCATACAGCAATGTTTCTGGAATAGAAGACATAATCGGCCAGTACGCTACCGGGTCTTTCGGCAGTGCTTTGCCATTCATCATCAGCGCGATATAGGTGCCTAAGGAAATCACCGCCGTTTCATCGTCCAGCAATCCGGCTCCTAATGCTTCTACCGGTTTATCACTGGTGGTACAAACTACCGGCAGTCCTGCCGGGAAATGTGTCGCCAGTGCTGCTTGTGGTGTGATATGCCCGAGAACGGTCCCCGGCATTTGTACGCCAAAAAGCATATGGCGGGGGATATTAAACTTCTCGATTACCGCGGCATCTTCACTCCAGGCCCAGGTTTTATAATCCACCGGCCACTGGCCAAAATAGTTGGCGATATTGTCTTTAAACTCGCCTGTTAAGCGGTGCGCCAGATAGCCCGAAAAAGAAGTGACATACGCCACGTCAGGATTCGTGTGTTCGTAAGGGCGCGTAACTCGTGCATCCTGCCAGCTAATCAGTGGTGCGGCGGGTGTACCGTCAGCTTTCAGTAAGGCACGGCAGCAACGGATTGATCCCAGGCCGATGCCAACAATATCTTCTTTATTCCCGGCAAACTGGCTCATTAAATCGTGACCGGCAAAACATAATGATGCCCATAAATCGTCGTCAGGATGTTCTGCGGTATCGGCATCCGGTGTGTGCATCGGCTGTAATAAACCTTTGCCTTCGCAAATTATGTTGCCTTGCAGATCGGACATCACCACTTTTGTACTCTGACTTCCGCCATCAATCCCTATGATGTATTTCTTCGACATGATTTTTCTCCTGTAATGTTCTGGGCTTACTTGCTGTTAGCCGTTGCGGGGGCGCTATCAGCAGTACGAATTTTTTGGAACAGCAAAAAGGTAAAGACGATCACCATGCCGAGCGCCGCCATGCCCATCAGCCACATGTTGCGGTAGGCTTCTGCTGCGGGCAGGGTGTCCTGCCAGTAACCGATAATCGGGTAAACAAAGACATCAGGCAGGAAGCCAATCACCGAACAAATACCTACCGTGGTGCCCATAATGTAAGATGGTGTTCTCGCTTCGCCGGGGCAGGCCCAGTACAGCCCGCGTGAGGCGTAGCAGGTGAATCCCAGTAGTAAAATCAGGCCAATCCCCATCGCGACCGATTGCGGGTTAGAGTTAGTCATGAGTAGGGCAGTGAGTGCCAGCAGGCCGACCACGGAAAGAATTTGGATCACGCGGGTAGGGGATTTCACTTTGCTGTAGGTGGTGATAATGCCGCCAAGTGGGCCGCACAGTGCGCGGAAGATTTTGTTGATCACGATCCCCATGTAGCTCGCCGCCACCAGCGACATGCCATACATTTCGGTCAGATAGTTGGTGGAGTAACTCAGAATGGCGTAGATGGTGAAGACCCCAAAAATCACCATGCTGCAATACCAGGTTGTACTGATACGCAAAACGGCCAGGATGTCGCTAAGCTGGAATGACTGTTTTTCTTCGTTATGGGTACTACGCAGGCTGTTGTTATCGCTAACAAAAAACCAGCACAGAATCCCCAACAAGATGTAAACCACGCTGTAGATGATAATGACCGTTTTCAGGCTGGCGCTGTCATCCGGGGCGAAGCGGGAAAAGACCCACATGGTAAACACTGCCAGCGACATTACACCGACGCCGCGCAGCCCTTCCATCCAGCCCATGATTTTCCCTTGTTCGCTATGGTCACCAAGCAACGAGGCGGCTTTAATCGACACCGACCACAGCATTAAAATAGTCGTTATCGCAAAGGCAACCTGAATACAGAGCATGACCCATAATGGTGGATACGTTGCCATTATCAGGCCTAATAATCCGGTAATTACCATCGCGGAAGTAATCATTTTGCGATGTGAAAATTTATCGGCAATAACCCCGCTGGGCGCATAAAGAATAATGGCGGCAATACCAAAGGTGCTCATAATTAAACCTATCTCGGTATTGCTGAATCCCATAAATTTCGCCATGGGAATTTGATAAATATAACGTAAATAAGCCAGGTCAAAACTAACTCCGCCGCTAAAACTAATTATCGCGAGGGTTATCCAACGTCGATATGAGCTGTGTTGCATATCGTATTCCCATTTGTAATAGACAAAAAAAAGAGAAAAGTAAGCCGCCTTTTCAGGAGGATTACTTTTCTCAGGTCTCTAGTAATTGCGATAAGAAATAACATGGAAAGCAGAGGTGTTGTGTGAGAGTAATCACGCTTCTGCTTTTTAAAATTATTTGATTATACGAGTAATACTCTGTGAGTATGATCACATTAGCGACTATGCCCTTATGCTAAAAATTATCGCCAGTTACCAGAGATAATGAGAAAGGTAACTTCCCTCTCGCGGGGGAAGTTACCTTTCTTTTTTTTTGCCTTACGGAAATTGGAGCTAACTATGTCAATCGAATCACTCAATGCGTTCTCAATGGATTTTTTCTCCCTGAAAGGTAAAACTGCAATTGTTACCGGCGGGAATAGTGGTTTAGGCCAGGCATTTGCGATGGCACTGGCAAAAGCAGGTGCAAATATCTTTATTCCAAGCTTCGTCAAAGATAATGGCGAAACGAAGGAAATGATTGAAAAACAAGGCGTTGAAGTGGACTTCATGCAGGTGGATATCACCGCAGAAGGCGCGCCGCAGAAGATAATCGCTGCCTGTTGTGAGCGTTTTGGCACTGTCGATATTCTGGTCAATAACGCAGGTATTTGTAAGCTGAATAAGGTGCTGGACTTCGGCCGTGCCGACTGGGACCCGATGATTGATGTGAACCTGACAGCCGCTTTTGAGCTGAGTTACGAAGCGGCAAAAATTATGATCCCGCAAAAAAGCGGTAAAATCATTAATATCTGTTCATTGTTTTCTTACCTGGGCGGGCAATGGTCTCCAGCATATTCTGCAACTAAACACGCACTTGCTGGATTCACTAAAGCCTATTGCGATGAATTAGGTCAATATAATATTCAGGTAAATGGTATTGCCCCTGGTTATTATGCAACCGATATTACGCTGGCGACACGCAGCAATCCAGAAACAAATCAGCGCGTTCTTGATCATATTCCGGCAAATCGTTGGGGCGATACACAGGATTTAATGGGCGCAGCCGTATTCCTCGCAAGCCCGGCATCGAATTATGTGAATGGTCATTTGCTGGTGGTTGATGGTGGTTATTTAGTGCGCTAATCCATAACGGTGGTTTCTGTTTTCTTTTATTAATGACTATTCCATTTTTATTATCAGAAAGGATTTATTATGTCTTTATCTCGCGCAGCGATTGTCGACCAGCTAAAGGAAATTGTTGGTGCAGATCGCGTTATTACCGATGAAACGGTATTAAAGAAAAACAGTATTGACCGTTTTCGTAAATTTCCGGATATTCATGGTATTTATACTTTACCTATTCCGGCAGCGGTCGTAAAACTCGGTTCCACAGAGCAAGTGTCCCGCGTGCTGAATTTTATGAATGCGCACAAAATTAATGGTGTGCCGCGTACCGGCGCTTCCGCCACCGAAGGTGGGCTGGAAACTGTCGTAGAAAACTCGGTGGTGCTCGACGGCTCCGCCATGAATCAAATCATTAATATTGATATTGAGAATATGCAGGCCACGGCGCAATGTGGCGTTCCGCTGGAGGTGCTGGAAAACGCGTTGCGTGAAAAAGGCTACACCACGGGGCATTCTCCGCAGTCAAAACCGCTGGCGCAGATGGGTGGTCTGGTGGCAACCCGCAGTATTGGGCAGTTCTCCACACTTTACGGCGCAATTGAAGATATGGTCGTTGGCCTGGAAGCGGTACTGGCAGATGGCACCGTGACGCGCATTAAAAACGTTCCACGTCGCGCGGCTGGTCCGGACATTCGTCACATCATTATTGGTAACGAAGGTGCACTGTGCTATATCACTGAAGTTACAGTGAAAATCTTCAAATTCACCCCGGAAAACAATCTCTTCTACGGCTATGTGCTGGAAGACATGAAAACCGGCTTCAACATCCTGCGTGAAATCATGGTGGAAGGGTATCGCCCGTCGATTGCTCGTTTGTATGACGCTGAAGATGGCACGCAACACTTCACTCATTTTGCTGATGGTAAATGCGTGCTGATTTTTATGGCCGAGGGTAACCCACGTATTGCGCAGGCGACAGGCGAAGGAATTGCCGAAATCGTGGCGCGTTACCCGCAGTGCCATCGTGTGGACAGCAAACTGATCGAAACCTGGTTCAACAACCTGAACTGGGGGCCGGATAAAGTGGCCGCCGAACGTGTGCAGATCCTCAAAACCGGCAACATGGGCTTTACCACCGAAGTGTCCGGCTGCTGGAGTTGTATTCACGAAATCTATGAAAACGTCATTAACCGTATTCGTACCGAGTTCCCGCACGCCGACGACATCACTATGCTGGGCGGTCACTCTTCTCACAGCTACCAAAACGGCACCAACATGTACTTCGTTTACGACTACAACGTTGTTGACTGCAAACCGGAAGAGGAAATCGACAAGTACCACAACCCGCTCAACAAAATCATCTGTGAAGAAACCATTCGCCTCGGTGGTTCGATGGTGCATCACCACGGCATTGGTAAACATCGCGTTCACTGGAGCAAACTGGAACACGGCAGCGCGTGGGCGTTGCTGGAAGGGCTGAAAAAGCAGTTCGATCCTAACGGCATTATGAACACGGGTACTATCTATCCGATTGAAAAATAATGTGTCAGGCAGCGTCCTGTGATGTCGGGGCGTTGCCTTTTCGGCTTCTCATGCGAGAAGCCGTTCTTATTACCGGACAATGAAGGGGTAAAGATGAACACTTCACCGGTGCGAATGGATGATTTACCACTTAACCGTTTTCACTGTCGCATTGCTGCGCTTACTTTCGGCGCGCACCTGACTGACGGTTATGTCCTCGGCGTCATTGGTTACGCCATTATTCAGCTTACTCCAGCCATGCAACTGACACCGTTTATGGCGGGAATGATTGGTGGCTCAGCGCTACTTGGCCTGTTTATCGGCAGCCTGGTTTTGGGCTGGATCTCCGACCATATCGGGCGGCAAAAAATCTTCACTTTCAGCTTTTTGCTGATTACGCTCGCTTCGTTTTTACAATATTTTGCCACCACGCCGGAGCACCTGATTGGTTTGCGCATTTTGATCGGCATTGGGCTGGGTGGTGATTACTCTGTGGGGCATACCTTGCTGGCAGAATTTTCCCCGCGCCGCCACCGCGGTATTTTGCTGGGCGCGTTCAGCGTGGTGTGGACGGTGGGTTATGTGCTGGCAAGTATTGCCGGACATCACTTTATTTCAGAAAGTCCGGAGGCCTGGCGATGGCTTTTGGCATCAACAGCTCTGCCCGCGCTGTTGATTACGTTGTTACGTTGGGGCACACCGGAATCGCCGCGCTGGCTGCTGCGACAGGGGCGTTTTGCAGAAGCTCATGCCATTGTGCATCGTTACTTTGGCTCTCATGTATTACTGGGAGATGAAGTGGCAACGGCCACCACTAAGCACATCAAAACCTTGTTCTCTTCGCGTTACTGGCGGCGCACGGTATTTAACAGCGTGTTCTTTGTCTGCCTCGTGATCCCGTGGTTTGTGATTTATACCTGGCTGCCGACTATCGCCCAGACTATTGGTCTGGAAGATGCGCTGACCGCCAGCCTGATGCTCAATGCCTTGTTAATTGTTGGCGCGTTATTAGGGTTAGTGTTGACCCACTTGTTAGCCCATCGCAAATTTTTACTGGGGAGCTTTTTGCTGCTGGCGGCCACGCTGATGGTGATGGCCTGTTTGCCTTCCGGCAGTTCGTTAACGCTGCTGCTTTTTATTCTCTTCAGCACCACCATTTCAGCGGTCAGCAATCTGGTTGGCATTCTACCTGCCGAAAGTTTTCCTACTGATATCCGCTCTCTGGGCGTCGGTTTTGCGACCGCCATGAGTAGACTTGGCGCGGCAATTAGCACAGGTTTGTTGCCGTGGGTTCTGGCGCAGTGGGGAATGCAGGCCACCTTATTGTTACTGGCCATCGTGCTATTGGTTGGTTTTGTTGTGACCTGGCTATGGGCTCCAGAAACTAAAGCTCTCCCGCTGGTTGCGGCGGGAAATGTCGGAGGTGCGAATGAACATTCTGTTAGCGTTTAAAGCCGAACCGGATGCCGGAATGCTGGCGGAAAAAGAGTGGCAGGCTGCTGCTACGGCAAATTATGGGCCGGATGTTTCACTGTTGCGAAGTTTACCCGGTGCTGATGAACAGGCCGCCGCCGCAATTCTATTGGCGCAGAGAAAAAGCGGCACGCCGATGACTTTAACCGCGTTGAGCATGGGGGATGAACGGGCGTTGCATTGGCTTCGCTATTTCACGGCTCTCGGGTTTGAGGAAGCAGTATTGCTGGAGACTGCGGCAGATCTGCGTTTTGCGCCGGAATTTGTTGCTCGCCATATTGCCGAATGGCAGCACCAGAATCCGATGGAGCTGATTATTACCGGCTGCCAAAGCAGCGAGGGGCAGAACGGGCAAACGCCGTTTTTGCTGGCGGAAATACTGGCCTGGCCCTGTTTTACCCTGGTGGAGCGTTTCACACTCGACGCGCCATTTATCACTCTCGAACAGCGTACTGAAAACGGGCTGCGCTGTTGCCGGGTACGCTTGCCTGCGGTCATTGCCGTGCGCCAGTGTGGCGAAGTCGCTTTGCCTGTACCGGGAATGCGCCAGCGTATGGCGGCAGGGAAAGCAGAAATTTTACGCGAAACTCTCGCCGCCGAATCGTCAGCGATACAGTGCCTGCAACTGGAAAGGCCGGAGCAACGACGTGGCGCGACGTTGATTGATGGGCAAACAGCAGAAGAAAAAGCACAAATACTGTGGCGGGATTATTTGCGCCAGAGGATGCAGCCATGAATGTCGTAATAGTGACAATAAATCAGGACAATGCAGCTATCGCAGGCTGGCTGGCAGAACAGGATTTCAGCGGTTGTACACTGACGCACTGGCAGATTGAACCTCAGCCCGTAGTGGCGGAACAGGTGCTGGATGCGCTCGTGGAACAGTGGCAGCGAACACCTGCGGAATTTGTGCTCTTCCCTCCGGGGGCGTCTGGCGATGAACTGGCGACCCGACTGGCCTGGCGTTTGCATGGCACCAGCATTTGCCAGATCATTTCGTTGGATATACCGACAGCAAGCGTGCGCAAATCCCACTGGGGAAATGCGCTGACGGCGACGCTGCAAACAGAAAAACGTCCGCTATGCCTTTCTCTGGCGCGCCAGGCCGGAGCTGCGAAAAACGCAATGTTGCCATCTGGTATGCAGCAACTAAACATTGTCCCCGGCGCACTTCCAGACTGGTTTGTTAGCATCGAAAACCTGAAAAATACTACCCGTGACCCATTAGTAGAAGCCAGACGGGTGCTGGTGGTAGGGCAGGGCGGCGAGGCTGATAGCCATGACATCGCTACGCTGGCTGAAAAGCTGGGCGCCGAAGTGGGCTACAGTCGGGCGCGAGTGATGAATGGTGGTTTTGATGCGGAAAAAGTGATTGGAATTTCCGGGCACTTGCTGGCGCCAGAGATTTGCATTGTTGCCGGGGCGTCCGGCGCGGCAGCGTTAATGGCAGGTGTGCGTAATAGCCAGTTTGTGGTGGCTGTGAATCATGACGCCAGCGCGGCTGTTTTTTCACAGGCAGATGTTGGCGTGGTGGATGACTGGAAAGCGGTGCTGGAGGCACTGGTGACAAATATTCACGCAGATTGCCAATAACGTACTGGCGGATGCGGTTCTGGGTCAGGGACTTGTAGGCCTGATAAGACGCGTTAGCGTCGCATCAGGCGTTGAATGCCGGATGTGGCCTACAAATCACACAAATTTAATTCGTTACGTTTATCCCGTTAAAGCAATTTTTTCGCTAACGTCCAGACGCGGGTATTAGTAGTAGAAAGCGCCACGACACCGGCGTCAATTGCATTACGCGCATCTTCTTCATCGCACACCAGCCCGCCAGCAATCAGCGGTTGGCGGATTTTCTCCGTCACCCAGCCCAGCACTTTGGGCATACAGCCAGGCAGGATCTCAATGCAATCTGGGTTCGATTGCGCAACCTGCTTATCAATATTGTGAAACGAAATCGAATCGACAATAAACAGGCGATGAATACAGAAAAAACCTTCTGCTCTGGCAGCTTTCAGCATCGACGCTTTAGTGCTGATAATGCCGTCTGCTTCGGTCACCAGTTTCAAAAACTGAATCACCACCTCTTTATTTGACGCGCCTTCCAGCAAATCGACATGAATAAAGGCATATTTCCCGGCGTTTTTAATCTTTTTGACGATATTGCTGATGGTGCAGATATTGCCGTACAGCACGGAAATAAACTGGCATTCAGAATTAATGGCCAGTTGCAGGCTGGCATTATCTTTAACGGCAGCAATCACCGGATTCTGACGGAGCAGGTGTAAGAGGGGCATAAATTATCCTTATTATTTATCCAAAGCGGTAGGTGATGCCGAATCCAGAAGGCGGATAGCGCCACTGTTGTAGTGTTTTTTCATCGCATAACAAACGGCAGGTGCCGCACTCCAGGCAACTACGATAATCAATACGCAAGTCGCCTTCCGGCGTGAGCGAAAAAAGACCTGCCGGGCAGGCATTAATCAACCGTTCTGCTGTCTGGCGCTCAACGGGGTCAACCGGAACAATGTGTGGCGCATCAGCAGCACGCCAGAGATTACGGGCTACAGACATCGCAGACTCCTGATAACATCGCCCGCCAGATGCCACAGGCCGTGACGACGTAAATGACGCCAGAGCAACTGGCGAAGTGGTGGAACAGGTTTATCTCCCTGATCCCATAAGTCGCGGGAAATATCCTGCATTAAAGCAGGCCACGTCCGATACCAGCCAGGGCGTTGTAAAAGCGCCGGAACATGCTGATAACGTTGTAGAACATCCCACAGCAAACTGTGTTCTACGTTGTGATGATAAATCGGGAACAGATTTTGCGGCTCGCGTTGCTGGCAGGCGCTAATCAGTGTTTGTGCTGCTGCCTGTGCGCCAATGAACGCCATATCCATGCCTCGCACTGAAATTCCAGTATTGACGCAACTGCGCAACGCATCGCCCACCAGCAGCCAGCCGTTACCGGCGAACTGCACGGGCATATTGCGTAAACCGCCTTCCGGCACCAGATGTGCACCGTATTCCAGCGTTTCACTGTTTTTAATGAGAGGTCTTACTGCCGGATGTGTCTTAAAACGAGCCAGCAACTCGCTTGCCGGAACGCGGTTTTGTGCAAGGGAAGAGAGCGGGCAAACAATCCCCAAAGAGAGCGTTTGCTGATTGGTATAAAGAAATGCACCGCCTGGCAGGTCATCACAGATTTCCCCGCTGAACAGTATCGCTGCACCTTCGTTGTTTTCCAGATGAAAACGCGCTTCAATAATGGGCGTTTCCAGCGACAGCACTTCTTTGATCCCTAACGCCATCGATTCGCCAGCAGGACGGGTAACTAACCCGTGATGTTCTGCCAGCACACTATTGGCCCCTTCCGCCAGCACAACATAACGGGCGCGGAGAATATCATCACCACAGATAACGCCACACACTCTGCTGTTTTCTTCATATAACGCGTCTACTGTTGCGCCGGGAATACACTCAACTCCTGCTTTTTCAGCTTCGGCAACCAGCCACGGATCGAATCGTGCGCGTAATACGCTCCAGGATTCACCACCGGGTTGTAAGCTGGAAAACGTCGTTGCGCCATCGGGCGTTAACAGAGAAAGGCTTTCGTGAGTGATACGTCGCTCAAGGGGCGCGGTCAGGTGAAATTGAGGGAGGAGTTCCGCGAGCGCATGGGTATATAACCGCCCGCCGGAAAGGTTTTTGCTGCCAGGGATTTCAGCGCGTTCCAGTAACAGAACAGATAATCCCGCTCGCGCGCAGCGTAACGCACAAGCGGTGCCCGCAATACCGGCACCAATAATAATAATGTCGCAGTCGTCTTCCATGTCATGCCCCAGATATCCAGAGCACAACACCCTAACATAGCGTTACTTAAGGGAAATTGACCGCCGACACACTCTGATTATTCACCGCGATAGATGCAGCCTGCGGTGCAGGTTTCTTTCACCATCACAGCGCTTAATAGTGGTACAACGGGTTTAACTTGATCCCAAATCCATTTTGCTAAAACTTCGCTGGTCGGGTTTTCCAGGCCGGGTATATCATTGAGATAATAGTGGTCGAGACGATCGTAAGTCGGTTTAAACGCCGCTTTCAGTTCAGCGAAATCGATAATCCAGCCCGTATGCGGATCGACTTCCCCGGTAATTTCCAGGCGCACCATAAAAGAATGCCCGTGCAGGCGACCACATTTATGCCCTTCTGGGACGTGTGGTAAGCGGTGAGCGGCTTCGAAGGTGAAATCTTTAAATAACGTGGTGGACATCATAATTTCTCTACTGGACGATAAAACCGCCGTAGAGTACCGGAAAGCCTGTTTTTTCGCATTACCAAAAACGGGTTTGTTGCGCAAAATGACCGATTTATCTTAATTGCGGTCGATATTTATCTATTTTTCATTGAGTTAATAAATCTATTTTGTTGTTAAAGACTATTGCTAAAACAGGTTAGTCGATTTGGTTATTAGTTATCGCTATCCCGTCTTTAATCCACCCCCTTCGCGCCGTTAACCTTACCTTCTCTTCTGTTTTATGGGCGCTGACAGGGCCGATAAACAGCTTTGCTTACTGGAACATAACGACGCATGACGACACAGGTCCCTCCTTCCGCTTTGCTTCC
Organism: Escherichia sp. KTE159; assembly: GCF_000408805.1. NCBI lineage: Bacteria > Pseudomonadati > Pseudomonadota > Gammaproteobacteria > Enterobacterales > Enterobacteriaceae > Escherichia > Escherichia sp. KTE159. The sequence goes on along the minus strand of NZ_KE137292.1, from coordinate 2,602,374 downwards.
GCTGAACCCGGAGCAACTGGCTCGCCTTCAGGCAGCCACTACTGATTTGACACCGACCCAGCTTGCGTGGGTATCTGGTTATTTCTGGGGAATGCTTAACCAGCAGCCAGGTACACTTGCCGCTACACCAGCCGCAGAAATGCCGGGTATCACCATCATCTCCGCCTCGCAAACGGGTAATGCTCGCCGGGTCGCTGAAGCATTACGTGACGACTTATTAGCGGCAAAACTGAACGCTAAGCTGGTGAACGCAGGCGACTATAAATTCAAACAAATCGCCAGCGAAAAACTGCTTATCGTGGTGACTTCAACACAAGGTGAAGGGGAACCGCCGGAAGAAGCCGTCGCGCTGCACAAGTTTCTGTTCTCCAAAAAAGCGCCGAAACTGGAAAACACCGCTTTTGCTGTGTTTAGCCTCGGTGACACCTCTTATGAGTTTTTCTGCCAGTCCGGTAAAGATTTCGACAGCAAACTGGCTGAACTGGGCGGCGAACGCCTGCTCGACCGGGTCGATGCCGATGTTGAATATCAGGCAGCCGCCAGCGAATGGCGCGCCCACGTAGTTGATGTACTGAAATCGCGCGCGCCTGTCGCAGCACCTTCGACATCCGTCGCCACTGGCGCGGTGAATGAAATCCACACCAGTCCGTATAGCAAAGAAGCGCCGCTGGTGGCGAGCCTCTCTGTTAACCAGAAAATCACTGGACGTAACTCTGAAAAAGACGTTCGCCATATTGAGATCGATTTAGGTGACTCAGGCCTGCGCTATCAGCCGGGCGATGCGCTGGGCGTCTGGTATCAGAACGATCCGGCACTGGTAAAAGAGATTGTCGAACTGCTGTGGCTGAAAGGCGATGAACCCGTCACTGTCGAGGGCAAAACGCTGCCGCTGGCGGAAGCCTTACAGTGGCATTTTGAACTGACCGTCAACACCGCGAACATTGTTGAAAATTACGCCACCTTAACGCGCAGCGAAACGCTGCTGCCGCTGGTGGGCGATAAAACGAAGTTGCAGTATTACGCTGCGACGACGCCGATTGTCGATATGTTGCGTTTCTCTCCGGCACAACTGGACGCTGATGCGTTCATCAGTATTTTGCGTCCGCTGACGCCGCGCCTTTATTCCATCGCCTCATCGCAGGCGGAAGTCGAGAGTGAAGTGCACGTTACTGTCGGCGTTGTGCGTTATGACGTGGAAGGCCGTGCCCGTGCCGGTGGTGCCTCCAGCTTCCTCGCGGATCGCGTGGGAGAAGAGGGCGAAGTTCGCGTCTTTATCGAACATAACGACAACTTCCGCCTGCCAGCTAACCCGGAAACCCCGGTGATTATGATTGGCCCTGGCACCGGTATCGCGCCATTCCGCGCCTTTATGCAGCAGCGTGCCGCCGACGAAGCGCCGGGCAAAAACTGGTTGTTCTTCGGCAATCCGCACTTTACGGAAGATTTCCTCTACCAGGTGGAATGGCAGCGTTATGTCAAAGAGGGCGTGCTGACGCGTATCGATCTGGCCTGGTCACGCGATCAAAAAGAAAAAATTTACGTACAAGACAAACTGCGTGAACAGGGGGCAGAGCTGTGGCGCTGGATCAATGACGGTGCCCACATTTATGTTTGCGGCGACGCTAATCGCATGGCGAAAGACGTTGAACAGGCACTTCTGGAAGTGATTGCCGAATTTGGTGGCATGGACACTGAAGCGGCGGATGAATTTTTAAGTGAGCTGCGCGTAGAGCGCCGTTATCAGCGAGATGTCTACTAATGAGCGAAAAACATCCAGGGCCTTTAGTGGTCGAAGGTAAACTGGCAGACGCCGAGCGCATGAAGCTTGAAAGCAACTTTCTGCGCGGCACGATTGCCGAAGATTTGAATGATGGCCTGACTGGCGGGTTTAAGGGCGATAACTTCCTGCTGATCCGCTTCCACGGCATGTATCAGCAGGATGACCGCGACATTCGCGCCGAACGAGCTGAACAGAAGCTGGAGCCGCGTCACGCCATGATGCTCCGCTGCCGCCTGCCGGGTGGCGTTATCACCACCAAACAGTGGCAGGCGATCGACAAATTTGCAGTGGAAAACACCATTTACGGTAGCATTCGCCTGACCAACCGTCAGACCTTCCAGTTCCACGGTATTCTGAAAAAGAACGTCAAACCTGCACACCAAATGTTGCACTCAGTCGGTCTTGATGCGCTGGCGACCGCCAACGACATGAACCGTAACGTGCTGTGCACCTCGAATCCGTACGAGTCACAGTTGCACGCGGAAGCCTATGAGTGGGCGAAGAAGATCTCTGAACATCTGTTGCCGCGTACCCGCGCCTATGCGGAGATCTGGCTCGATCAGGAGAAAGTTGCTACCACTGATGAAGAACCGATCCTCGGGCAGACCTATCTGCCGCGTAAGTTCAAAACGACGGTGGTTATTCCGCCGCAGAACGATATCGATCTGCACGCCAACGACATGAACTTTGTGGCTATCGCGGAAAACGGCAAGCTGGTGGGCTTCAACCTGCTGGTGGGTGGCGGCCTTTCTATGGAACACGGCAATAAAAAAACCTATGCCCGCACGGCGAGCGAGTTTGGTTATCTGCCACTTGAGCATACGCTGGCAGTGGCGGAAGCTGTGGTTACGACTCAGCGTGACTGGGGTAATCGTACTGACCGTAAAAATGCCAAAACCAAATACACGCTGGAACGCGTGGGGGTAGAGACGTTTAAGGCGGAAGTTGAACGTCGCGCGGGGATCAAGTTCGAACCGATCCGCCCGTATGAATTTACCGGACGCGGCGATCGCATCGGCTGGGTTAAGGGTATCGATGATAACTGGCACCTGACGCTGTTTATCGAAAATGGTCGTATTCTCGATTATCCGGGGCGTCCGCTGAAAACCGGTCTGCTGGAGATCGCAAAGATCCACAAAGGCGATTTCCGCATTACGGCGAACCAGAACCTGATTATCGCGGGTGTACCGGAAAGTGAAAAAGCGAAGATCGAGAAGATCGCCAAAGAGAGCGGGTTGATGAATGCCGTCACACCACAGCGTGAAAACTCAATGGCATGTGTGTCATTCCCGACCTGTCCGCTGGCGATGGCGGAAGCCGAACGTTTCCTGCCCTCGTTTATCGACAACATCGATAACTTAATGGCGAAACATGGCATCAGCGATGAGCATATCGTAATGCGTGTGACGGGATGCCCGAACGGCTGTGGCCGGGCGATGCTGGCAGAAGTTGGTCTGGTGGGTAAAGCGCCGGGGCGCTACAACCTGCATCTTGGCGGCAACCGTATGGGGACACGTATCCCACGGATGTATAAAGAAAACATCACCGAGCCGGAAATCCTGGCGTCGCTTGATGAACTGATAGGGCGCTGGGCGAAAGAGCGCGAAGCGGGTGAAGGCTTCGGTGACTTTACGGTGCGTGCGGGCATCATTCGCCCGGTGCTCGATCCGGCTCGCGATTTGTGGGATTAACATAAATCGCTGCGTCTGCTCGGTTTTGTAGGCCTGATAAGACGCATAAGCGTCGCATCAGGCAAGGCAAACTGTGAGGAATCTATGTCCAGACTTGATCTAAACGACCTGAATGAACTGCCGAAGGTAGAGCGCATTCTGGCTCTGGCACAAACCAACGCTCAACTGGAAAAACTGGACGCTGAAGGCCGCGTTGCCTGGGCGTTGGAGAATCTGCCCGGCGAATACGTGCTCTCTTCCAGCTTTGGCATTCAGGCGGCAGTCAGCCTGCATCTGGTGAACCAGATCTGCCCGAATATCCCGGTGATTCTTACCGATACTGGTTATCTGTTCCCGGAAACCTACCGCTTTATTGACGAGTTAACGGACAAACTTAAACTCAACCTGAAAGTGTACCGTGCCACTGAAAGCGCCGCATGGCAGGAAGCACGCTACGGCAAACTGTGGGAGCAGGGGGTTGAAGGCATTGAAAAGTACAATGAGATCAACAAAGTCGAACCCATGAACCGTGCACTGAAAGAACTTAACGCGCAAACGTGGTTTGCTGGTCTGCGCCGTGAGCAATCTGGCAGCCGTGCCAATTTACCAGTGCTGGCTATCCAGCGTGGCGTATTTAAAGTGCTGCCGATTATCGACTGGGATAACCGAACTATTTATCAGTACCTGCAAAAACATGGCCTGAAATATCACCCATTATGGGACGAAGGATATTTATCGGTTGGCGACACCCATACAACCCGTAAATGGGAACCCGGCATGGCCGAAGAAGAAACGCGCTTCTTTGGCTTAAAAAGGGAATGTGGATTACACGAAGGGTAAATATTTCCGGATAAATTAAACGCCTCTGTCAGAAATGATGGGGGCGTTTTTATTTTGCGAGCAGCATTCTGGCCTTTAAACGAGAACGTCGCAGGGAGAATCAACAGGTATAGAATGGCGTCGGGTGCTTGAGGCTGCCTGGCGTTAAGCATTCGCGAGGTTCCAGATGGACAAAAGCCCCAGGCGATATTTCTATCCACCTGAGGCCTACGTTCGAACCCAACAATTCGAATGCTAGTCTCTTCTTTGCAGAGAGGCAAGACATGCTAACAAAATATGCCCTTGTGGCAGTCATAGTGCTGTGTTGTACAGTACTGGGATTCACGCTGATGGTAGACGACTCGTTGTGTGGGTTGAATATCAGAGAACGTGGTATGGAGTTTAAGGCTGTTCTCGCTTACGAACCGAAGAAGTAGCCACCACGCGGGGGTGAAACCCCGCGTATTGAATTGTTATAGTTTGGCCTCCTGCCCCCTATTTTTTTATAGGCAGAATTGACTCCTCACAGTCATGGGGAATCAGCTCAAACCCATCAAGACGCCTTCGCCAGTTCCTTCACCAGTGGCAGCATTATCCGCATAACATCACGGCAGCGGCGTTCTATTCTTCCTGGAAGTGCCTTATCAATATGCTGTTGATTATCCAGTCTTACGTCATGCCAGCTATTTCCTGCGGGGAATGCGGCTGTTTTTGCGCGTTGCTGATAACCATCTTTATTTCCCAGATTCCAGTTTGTTGCTTCTACCGAAAGTACAGCAATACCGGCTTTGTCAAAAACTTCAGCGTCATTACAACACCCGGTGCCTTTTGGATAATTTTTATTCAAACCAGGATTGGTCGTCGCGGCAATTCCATGACTGCGGGCAATTGCCAGCGCCCGATCGCGCGTTAATTTCCTTACTGCTTCGGGGGTTTTTACGCCACTGTTGAAATACAATTTATCACCGACAATTAAGTTATCGAGATTAATCACCAGCAGAGTATTTTTCTTTTCGGCGTCACTCATTCGTTTGAGTAAATTCTCAGCGCCTAATTTCCCTTCCTCTTCACCACTGGTCGCCACAAAACGAATACCATATTCGGTTGGCGTATTTTTCAGGCGTTCTGCCAGCTCCAGCATGACCCCCAAACCTGCGGCGTTATCATCCATACCTTGTAATGTCAGCCCGCCGAGATTGGCATCGGCATCCGCGTCGCTCTGTGGGGCGTAGGTATCCAGATGCGCCATGATAATGATCTGCTGCGGTGCTTTGCCTTCATGAGCGGCAATCACCGTACTTCCTGTCACGTTATGCCAGTTTTTGTGGTTATCGCGGGCGGTATAAATATATCGGCCATTAAATGTCCGGATATCACTGCGATAACCCATTTGCTGAAACTGTTGCCGGATATAATCGGCAGATAACATTTCTGCGGGTGTTCCGGTCATTCGCCCCGGAAAGAAAGTGGCAATGTGTCGCGCCTGTGTATTAGCAAAATCGCCAGGTTTAGGTGACGAGGCGTGTACGGGGAGAATAAAGCATACGCCGAGCGCCAGGGCAGCGGTACGGTGGCGCAATGCGGAAAACATAGTGAGTCCTTAAATACCATGCAAATTTTTTTACCGCCATAGTATGAAACTGCCGCTGCGCTAAAACAATTTCAAATCTTCCTAAATGCCCGAAATCCGGAGCCTTAAGCACTTTTTGATATTAGCTTTGCCAAATCGTTATTCCGTTAAGGAACTACTCATTCTAATTGGTAATTTCATTCGCACTCTTACGCTCCCTATAGTCGGAATATCTGATGGCAAGCAAATAGCAGTATTGCAAAGGAACGGTTATGAACCAAAAACGACTGACTCACCTGCGGCAACTGGAGGCGGAAAGCATCCACATCATTCGCGAGGTGGCGGCAGAATTCTCAAATCCGGTGATGCTCTACTCCATCGGCAAAGATTCCAGCGTCATGCTACATCTGGCGCGCAAGGCGTTTTATCCAGGTTCGCTGCCTTTCCCGTTGCTGCATGTTGATACCGGCTGGAAATTCCGTGAGATGTATGAATTTCGCGATCGTACGGCAAAAGCCTACGGCTGCGAGCTGTTGGTGCATAAAAATCCAGAAGGTGTGGCGATGGGGATTAATCCATTCGTTCACGGCAGCGCCAAACACACTGACATCATGAAAACCGAAGGCCTGAAACAGGCGCTGAACAAATATGGTTTTGATGCTGCCTTCGGCGGCGCGCGCCGCGATGAAGAGAAATCCCGCGCTAAAGAACGTATCTACTCTTTCCGTGATCGTTTCCATCGCTGGGATCCGAAAAACCAGCGTCCGGAGCTGTGGCATAACTACAACGGGCAGATTAACAAAGGCGAAAGTATCCGCGTCTTCCCACTCTCTAACTGGACCGAGCAGGATATCTGGCAATACATCTGGCTGGAAAATATCGACATTGTTCCGCTGTATCTTGCTGCTGAACGTCCGGTTCTGGAACGCGACGGTATGTTGATGATGATTGATGACAACCGTATCGACCTGCAACCCGGCGAAGTGATTAAAAAACGGATGGTGCGTTTCCGTACGCTGGGCTGCTGGCCGCTGACCGGCGCAGTAGAGTCAAACGCGCAAACACTGCCCGAGATCATCGAAGAGATGCTGGTTTCCACTACCAGCGAACGTCAGGGCCGTGTGATTGACCGCGACCAGTCCGGTTCTATGGAGCTGAAAAAACGTCAGGGGTATTTTTAAGATGAACACCGCACTTGCACAACAAATCGCCAATGAAGGCGGCGTCGAAGCTTGGATGATCGCGCAACAACACAAAAGCTTGCTGCGTTTTCTGACCTGTGGCAGCGTTGATGACGGCAAAAGTACCCTGATAGGTCGCCTGTTGCACGATACCCGCCAGATCTACGAAGATCAGCTCTCATCGCTGCATAACGACAGTAAACGCCACGGCACCCAGGGTGAAAAACTGGATCTGGCGCTGCTGGTGGATGGCCTGCAGGCTGAGCGTGAACAAGGCATCACCATTGACGTGGCTTACCGTTATTTCTCCACCGAAAAACGCAAATTTATTATTGCCGACACCCCAGGGCACGAGCAGTACACCCGCAATATGGCGACCGGCGCGTCGACGTGTGATCTGGCGATCTTATTGATCGACGCCCGTAAAGGTGTGCTTGATCAAACCCGTCGTCACAGTTTTATCTCCACGCTTCTGGGGATCAAACATCTGGTAGTGGCGATCAACAAGATGGATCTGGTGGATTACAGCGAAGAAACGTTCACCCGCATTCGTGAAGATTATCTGACCTTTGCCGGGCAACTGCCGGGCAATCTGGATATCCGCTTTGTGCCGCTCTCCGCGCTGGAAGGCGATAATGTTGCTTCGCAAAGTGAAAGTATGCCGTGGTACAGCGGCCCGACACTGCTGGAAGTGCTGGAAACCGTTGAGATTCAGCGAGTGGTTGATGACCAGCCAATGCGCTTCCCGGTGCAGTACGTTAACCGCCCGAATCTTGATTTTCGAGGCTACGCAGGAACGCTGGCCTCTGGCAGCGTGAAAGTCGGGCAACATGTCAAAGTGCTCCCCTCTGGTGTTGAGTCAAATATTGCGCGGATCGTCACGTTTGATGGCGATCGCGAAGACGCCTTTGCCGGAGAAGCGATCACCCTGGTGCTGACGGATGAGATCGACATCAGTCGTGGCGATTTGCTGCTGGCAGCAGATGAAGCGTTGTCGACGGTGCAGAGCGCGTCAGTGGATGTGGTATGGATGGCGGAACAACCGCTTTCCCCAGGGCAGAGTTACGACATCAAAATTGCCGGGAAGAAGACGCGTGCTCGTGTTGATGACATTCATTATCAGATTGATATTAATAACCTTAACCAGCGTGAAGTTGAAAATCTGCCGCTGAACGGCATTGGTCTGGTGGATCTCACTTTTGATGAGCCGCTAGTGTTAGATCGTTATCAACAAAATCCGGTAACTGGTGGGCTGATTTTTATCGATCGCCTGAGCAACGTGACCGTTGGTGCCGGTATGGTGCATGAGCCGAAAAATGAGGCTGCCGTTGCGCCATCAGAATTTAGCGCATTTGAGCTGGAACTGAATGCGTTGGTACGTCGCCACTTCCCACACTGGGGCGCGCGCGATTTGCTGGGAGGTAAATAATGGCGCTGCATGACGAAAACGTCGTCTGGCATAGTCATCCGGTGACTCCACAACAGCGCGAGCAACACCACGGGCATCGTGGTGTTGTGTTGTGGTTTACCGGCCTCTCTGGTTCAGGGAAATCGACAGTTGCCGGGGCGCTGGAGGAGGCGCTGCATAAACTTGGCGTCAGCACGTATTTGCTGGATGGCGACAACGTTCGCCACGGTTTATGCAGCGATCTCGGTTTTAGCGATGCCGATCGTAAAGAAAATATCCGTCGGGTTGGCGAAGTGGCGAATTTAATGGTTGAAGCCGGTCTGGTAGTGCTGACTGCGTTTATCTCACCACATCGCGCTGAACGTCAGATGGTTCGCGAACGTGTAGGAGAAGGGCGGTTTATCGAAGTGTTTGTCGATACGCCGTTGGCGATTTGTGAAGCTCGCGATCCAAAAGGTTTATATAAAAAAGCGCGTGCCGGTGAACTGCGTAACTTTACGGGGATAGATGCCGTTTACGAAGCGCCTGAATCAGCAGAAATTCATCTCAATGGTGAACAATTGGTAACAAATTTGGTTCAGCAATTATTAGATCTACTGAGACAGAACGATATTATCAGATCCTGAGACACCGCCGGGTTTACATGCCCGGTTCGTCAAAGTAACAGGATCCGATATGCGTAATAGCCATAACATTACACTAACAAATAGCGAAAGCCTTACCGAAGATGAAGAAACCACATGGTCGCTGTCAGGGGCCGTGGTCGGTTTTGTCTCCTGGCTGTGCGCGCTGGCGATACCGATGTTGATTTATGGCTCTAACACGCTGTTCTTCTTTATCTATACCTGGCCTTTCTTTCTGGCGCTGATGCCCGTCGCGGTGGTGGTGGGTATTGCGCTGCATTCATTGATGGACGGAAAGCTACGCTACAGCATTGTTTTCACCCTGGTGACAGTCGGCATTATGTTTGCCGCACTGTTTATGTGGTTGCTGGGCTAATTTGTTCTTTCCCGTCTGGTCTGTTCATAATTCAAACCGTAACCAATAATGAGATTATGTTCTGCACGCCCTGGGTATACGTAACAATGGACAAATGTGGTACATTTGCCCGCGTTGTCGCGGTATCCCCAACAGAGGATGTAGAGTCGTCTTCGGATGCATGGGATGATGATGCCGTTTTTCAGGGGGCAGGATGGGTAAACTAACGCTGCTGTTGCTGGCTATTCTGGTCTGGCTACAGTATTCGCTGTGGTTCGGTAAGAACGGTATACATGACTATACCCGCGTCAATGATGATGTGGCGGCACAGCAAGCTACAAACGCGAAACTTAAAGCGCGAAACGATCAGCTTTTTGCCGAAATTGACGATCTCAATGGCGGCCAGGAGGCGCTCGAAGAGCGTGCGCGTAATGAACTCAGCATGACCAGGCCGGGCGAAACTTTTTATCGTCTGGTGCCTGACGCGTCGAAGCGCGCGCAGTCTGCGGGGCAAAACAATCGATAAATCAGCCCAGGAATTAACATGGCAACCACTCATTTGGATGTTTGCGCCGTGGTTCCGGCGGCCGGATTTGGCCGCCGAATGCAAACGGAATGTCCTAAGCAATATCTCTCAATAGGTAATCAAACCATTCTTGAACACTCGGTGTATGCGCTCCTGGCGCATCCCCGGGTGACGCGTGTCGTCATTGCAATAAGCCCGGGCGATAGTCGTTTTGCACAACTTTCTCTGGCGAATCATCCGCAAATCACTGTTGTTGATGGTGGTGAAGAGCGTGCCGATTCTGTGCTGGCAGGACTGAAAGCTGCTGGCGATGCGCAGTGGGTGTTGGTGCATGACGCCGCTCGTCCTTGCCTGCATCAGGATGATCTTGCACGGCTGTTAACTCTGAGCGAAACCAGCCGCACGGGGGGGATTCTTGCCGCTCCGGTGCGCGATACCATGAAACGCGCCGAACCTGATAAAAATGCCATTGCACATACCGTTGATCGCAACGGTTTATGGCACGCGCTGACGCCGCAATTTTTCCCTCGAGAGCTGTTATATGACTGCCTGACGCGTGCTTTAAATGAAGGCGCAACCATTACCGATGAAGCCTCGGCGCTGGAATATTGCGGTTTTCATCCGCAGCTTGTCGAAGGCCGTGCGGATAACATTAAAGTCACGCGCCCGGAAGATTTGGCGCTTGCTGAATTTTACCTCACCCGAACCATCCATCAGGAGAATACATAATGCGAATTGGACACGGTTTTGATGTACACGCCTTTGGTGGCGAAGGCCCAATTATCATTGGTGGCGTGCGCATTCCTTACGAAAAAGGGCTGTTGGCGCATTCTGATGGCGACGTGGCGCTGCATGCGCTGACCGATGCACTACTTGGTGCCGCGGCGCTGGGGGATATCGGCAAGCTGTTTCCGGATACCGATCCGGCATTTAAAGGTGCCGATAGCCGCGAGCTGCTACGCGAAGCCTGGCGACGCATTCAGGCGAAGGGGTATACCCTCGGCAACGTTGATGTCACTATCATCGCTCAGGCACCGAAGATGTTGCCGCACATTCCACAAATGCGCGTGTTTATTGCCGAAGATCTCGGCTGCCATATGGATGATGTTAACGTGAAAGCCACCACCACGGAAAAACTTGGATTTACCGGACGTGGGGAAGGGATTGCCTGTGAAGCGGTGGCGCTACTCATTAAGGCAACAAAATGATTGAGTTTGATAATCTCACTTACCTCCACGGCAAACCGCAAGGCACCGGGCTGCTGAAAGCCAACCCGGAAGACTTTGTGGTGGTGGAAGATTTAGGCTTTGAGCCTGATGGTGAAGGTGAGCATATTCTGGTGCGGGTGCTTAAAAACGGTTGCAATACCCGGTTTGTGGCGGACGCACTGGCAAAATTCCTGAAAATTCATGCTCGTGAAGTCAGCTTCGCGGGGCAGAAAGACAAACATGCCGTTACGGAACAGTGGTTATGCGCGCGTGTACCGGGCAAAGAAATGCCTGATCTGAGTGCGTTTCAACTGGAAGGTTGCCAGGTGCTGGAGTATGCGCGGCACAAGCGTAAGCTGCGTTTAGGGGCGCTGAAAGGTAACGCCTTTACCCTGGTGCTACGCGAAGTGAGCAATCGCGATGACGTTGAACAGCGTCTGATCGATATTTGCGTGAAAGGTGTACCGAACTACTTTGGTGCGCAACGTTTTGGTATTGGCGGCAGTAACTTGCAGGGGGCGCTGCGCTGGGCGCAAACGAATACTCCGGTGCGCGATCGCAATAAACGCAGTTTTTGGTTGTCGGCAGCCCGTAGTGCGTTGTTTAATCAGATTGTTGCTGAGCGCCTCAAAAAAGCGGACGTTAATCAAGTTGTTGACGGCGATGCGCTACAATTAGCCGGGCGTGGTAGCTGGTTTGTTGCTACTAACGATGAAATGGCGGAATTACAGCGTCGCGTCAACGATAAAGAGCTGATGATTACTGCTGCTTTGCCCGGTAGCGGCGAGTGGGGAACCCAGCGTGAGGCGCTGGCATTCGAACAAGCGGCGGTTGCCGACGAAACTGAATTGCAAGCATTACTGGTACGCGAAAAAGTAGACGCCGCGCGCAGAGCGATGCTGTTATATCCACAACAATTAAGCTGGAACTGGTGGGATGACGTCACCGTAGAAATGCGTTTCTGGCTTCCGGCGGGAAGTTTTGCAACCAGCGTTGTCAGGGAACTTATCAACACAACAGGTGATTATGCGCATATTGCTGAGTAATGATGACGGGGTACATGCACCCGGTATACAAACGCTGGCGAAAGCCTTGCGTGAGTTTGCTGACGTTCAGGTGGTTGCCCCCGATCGTAACCGCAGCGGCGCTTCAAATTCTCTGACACTGGAATCCTCCCTGCGCACGTTTACCTTTGAAAATGGTGATATCGCCGTGCAAATGGGAACCCCGACCGATTGTGTATATCTTGGTGTGAATGCACTGATGCGTCCGCGTCCGGATATTGTGGTTTCGGGCATTAACGCCGGGCCGAATCTGGGTGATGATGTTATCTATTCCGGTACGGTGGCAGCCGCGATGGAAGGCCGTCATTTAGGTTTTCCAGCGCTGGCCGTCTCGCTTGACGGGCATAAGCATTATGACACTGCTGCGGCGGTAACCTGTTCTATTTTGCGCGCACTGTGCAAAGAGCCGCTGCGCACCGGGCGTATTCTCAATATTAACGTCCCGGATTTACCGCTGGATCAGATTAAAGGTATCCGCGTCACTCGCTGCGGTACACGACATCCGGCAGATCAAGTTATCCCGCAACAGGATCCGCGCGGTAATACGCTGTACTGGATTGGCCCGCCGGGCGGTAAGTGCGATGCCGGTCCGGGGACTGATTTTGCTGCGGTAGATGAAGGCTATGTCTCCATCACGCCGCTGCATGTAGATTTAACCGCGCACAACGCGCAAGATGTGGTTTCAGACTGGTTAAACAGCGTGGGAGTTGGCACGCAATGGTAAGCAGACGCGTACAAGCACTTCTGGATCAATTACGTGCGCAAGGTATTCAGGATGAGCAGGTGTTGAACGCACTTGCCGCCGTGCCGCGTGAAAAATTCATTGATGAAGCGTTTGAACAAAAAGCCTGGGACAATATCGCGTTGCCGATAGGTCAGGGGCAGACAATTTCGCAGCCGTACATGGTGGCGCGAATGACCGAATTACTCGAACTGACGCCGCAGTCGCGGGTGCTGGAAATCGGCACCGGTTCGGGTTATCAAACGGCAATCCTGGCACATCTTGTCCAGCATGTATGTTCGGTTGAACGGATTAAAGGATTGCAGTGGCAGGCGCGTCGCCGCCTGAAAAATCTTGATTTACATAATGTTTCAACCCGTCACGGCGATGGATGGCAAGGTTGGCAAGCACGTGCGCCGTTTGACGCTATCATTGTAACGGCAGCACCGCCCGAAATTCCTACTGCACTAATGACGCAACTGGATGAAGGCGGGATTCTCGTCTTGCCGGTAGGGGAAGAGCACCAGTATTTGAAGCGGGTGCGTCGTCGCGGGGGCGAATTTATTATCGATACCGTAGAGGCCGTGCGCTTTGTTCCCTTAGTGAAGGGGGAGCTGGCTTAAAGTGCGAGGAAATACCTGGAATTTTCCTGGTTATTTTGCAGCAGGTCAGCGTATCGTGAACATCTTTTCCAGTGTTCAGTAGGGTGCCTTGCACGGTAATTATGTCACTGGTTATTAATCAATTTTTCCTGGGGGATAAATGAGCGCGGGAAGCCCAAAATTCACCGTTCGCCGTATTGCGGCTTTGTCACTGGTTTCGCTATGGTTGGCTGGCTGTTCTGACACATCGAATCCACCGGCACCAGTCAGTTCCGTTAACGGCAATGCACCTGCAAATACTAATTCAGGTATGTTGATTACGCCACCGCCGAAAATGGGGACGACGTCTAAAACGCAGCAACCGCAAATTCAGCCGGTACAGCAGCCACAAATTCAATCTACGCAACAACCACAAATCCAGCCGGTGCAGCCTGTCACTCAGCAACCGGTGCAAATGGAAAATGGGCGTATCGTCTACAACCGTCAGTACGGGAATATTCCGAAAGGCAGTTATAGCGGTAGTACTTATACCGTGAAAAAAGGCGACACACTTTTCTATATTGCCTGGATCACCGGTAACGATTTCCGCGATCTCGCCCAACGTAATAATATTGAGGCACCATACGCGTTGAACGTAGGTCAGACTTTACAGGTTGGCAATGCTTCTGGCACGCCAATCACTGGCGGAAATGCCATTACCCAGGCGGATGCAGCAGAGCAAGGAGTTGTGATCAAGCCTGCACAAAATTCCACCGTTGCTGTTGCGTCGCAACCGACAATTACGTATTCTGAATCTTCGGGTGAACAGAGTGCTAACAAAATGTTGCCGAACAACAAGCCAACTGCGACCACGGTCACAGCGCCTGTAACTGTACCAACAGCAAGCACAACCGAGCCGACTGTCAGCAGTACATCAACCAGTACGCCGATTTCCACCTGGCGCTGGCCAACTGAGGGCAAAGTGATTGAAACCTTTGGCGCTTCTGAGGGAGGCAACAAGGGGATTGATATCGCAGGTAGCAAAGGACAGGCAATTATCGCGACCGCAGATGGCCGCGTTGTTTATGCCGGTAATGCGCTGCGCGGCTACGGTAATCTGATTATCATCAAACATAATGATGATTACCTGAGTGCCTACGCCCATAACGACACAATGCTGGTCCGGGAACAACAAGAAGTGAAGGCGGGGCAAAAAATAGCAACCATGGGTAGCACCGGAACCAGTTCAACACGATTGCATTTTGAAATTCGTTACAAGGGGAAATCCGTAAACCCGCTGCGTTATTTACCGCAGCGATAATTCGGCGGAACCAGGCTTTTGCTTGAGCGTTCCGTCAAGGGATCACGGGTAGGAGCCACCTTATGAGTCAGAATACGCTGAAAGTTCATGATTTAAATGAAGATGCGGAATTTGATGAGAACGGAGTTGAGGTTTTTGACGAAAAGGCCTTAGTTGAAGAGGAACCCAGTGATAACGATTTGGCCGAAGAGGAGCTGTTATCGCAGGGTGCCACACAGCGTGTGCTGGACGCGACTCAGCTTTACCTTGGTGAGATTGGTTATTCGCCACTGTTAACGGCCGAAGAAGAAGTTTATTTTGCGCGTCGCGCACTGCGTGGAGATGTCGCCTCCCGCCGCCGGATGATCGAGAGTAACTTGCGTCTGGTGGTAAAAATTGCCCGCCGTTATGGCAATCGTGGTCTGGCGTTGCTGGATCTTATCGAAGAGGGTAACCTGGGGCTGATCCGCGCGGTTGAGAAGTTTGACCCGGAACGTGGTTTCCGCTTCTCAACATACGCAACATGGTGGATTCGCCAGACGATCGAACGGGCGATTATGAACCAAACCCGTACGATTCGTTTGCCGATCCACATCGTAAAGGAGCTGAACGTTTACCTGCGAACCGCACGTGAGTTGTCCCATAAGCTGGATCACGAACCGAGCGCGGAAGAAATCGCAGAGCAACTGGATAAGCCAGTTGATGACGTCAGCCGTATGCTTCGTCTTAACGAGCGCATTACCTCGGTAGACACCCCGCTGGGTGGTGATTCCGAAAAAGCGTTGCTGGACATCCTGGCCGACGAAAAAGAGAACGGTCCGGAAGACACCACGCAAGATGACGATATGAAGCAGAGCATCGTCAAATGGCTGTTCGAACTGAACGCCAAGCAGCGTGAAGTGCTGGCACGTCGATTCGGTTTGCTGGGGTATGAAGCGGCAACACTGGAAGATGTAGGTCGTGAAATAGGCCTCACACGAGAACGTGTTCGCCAGATTCAGGTTGAAGGCCTGCGCCGTCTGCGTGAGATTTTGCAGACTCAGGGGCTGAATATCGAAGCGCTGTTCCGCGAATAAGCAAGCATCTGTCAGAAAGGCCAGTCTCATATGAGGCTGGCCTTTTTCTTTTGTTTGGGGAGTTGGTGTATTTTGTCGCCTGGATAAGATGCGACAGCGTCGCATCCGGCAATCAGCACCCTATGTGTTCATCATCTTGCGCACCAGTCGCATAAACAACACCTGCTCTTCTCTACTCAAACGCCCCAAAAATTCATCATCCACGCGGTTACCAATGGGATCGCCGCAGCAAGTACCCATCGAACCTTTTCGCTAAGGTTAAATTACTGCCCACACGCACCAGGTGATTAAGAATCCGGTAAAACCGAGGATGGTCGTTAACACTGTCCAGGTTTTCAGACCATCTGCCACCGATAAACCCAGATATTTGGTGACGATCCAGAAACCGGAGTCGTTAATGTGCGATGCGCCAAGCCCACCAAAGCAGGCCGCCAGTGTCACCAGTACGCACTGAATCGGATTCAGCCCCACAACCGCTTCTGAAAGCAGTCCGCCTGTTGTCAGGATTGCTACGGTTGCCGAACCCTGCGATGCACGCAGCGCCAGTGAAATAATAAATGCCGCAGGCAACAGAGGCAGGTCAATCATTTGTAGCATGTTGGCAAGAGCCTTACCGACGCCAGATTCCACCAGCACTTTGCCGAACACCCCACCAGCTCCAGTAACCAGAATAACTACCGCCGCAGTGGGAAGGGCTGAGCCCATAATATCGCTGGTGTGTTGCAGGCTCCAGCCGCGACGTAAGGCCAATAACCAGAACGCCAGTACCAGCGCAATCATCAATGCTACCATCGGTGAGCCGAGCAGTTGCAACGTACCAAGCAGGGGATGCGAGGCTGGCATTAGTGTTGCCGAAACCGTACCCGCCATAATAATCGCGATAGGGATAACAATTAGCGAGGTGACCAGCGCTACGCCTGGCGGATTTATTTTATCGCTTAATTTTGTTGCGTTTCCCTCACTGGCTGGAGCCAGTTGCATCTGCTCCAGTACTTCCACCGACATCGCATATTGGCGCTTATTGATTATTTTCGCTGCAAAATAGCCGACAATGCCCACTGGAATAGAAATCGCAATACCGATTATGGTCAGCCAGCCGATGTCTGCGTGAAGGAGTCCCGCTGCGGCGACGGGGCCAGGATGTGGCGGCACAGCTACGTGAACGGTCAGCATGATCCCAGCAACAGGCAGACCAAATTTAAGCGGTGATATTTTTGCAACCTTGGCAAAGCCATAAATGATTGGCGCAAGAATAATAAAGCCGACATCAAAGAAGACGGGGATGCCGAGGAAGAATGCTGCCAGAGTCAGTGCGGCGATTGTTCGTTTATCCCCTAACTTGCGGCTGAAATAATTGGCCAGTGATTCTGCGCCGCCAGAGTGCTCGATCATGCGTCCCAGCATAGCGCCAAGGCCGATGATAATGGTGACGGAGCCAAGCACGCCACCCATCCCGGCGATCATCACTTTACCTACTTCGCCAGCCGGGATACCCGCTGCAAGTGCGACTAACAGGCTGACGAGAAGCAGCGCGACGAATGGTTGTACCTTTGCCTTGATGACCAGCAGCAACAGCATGATTACGCCAGCTAACGCAATGCATAACAATGTAATTGTGGACATGGAAAACCCTGTCTGAAAGTTATAGTTAACCTACCCCATCCGTAGATGGGGGGATGTATGGGTACGTTGTAATTATGGATTTAGCGAATTAGCGCCAGGCGTCAAACCAGCCAAGCCCTTCTTCGGTGAGGCCGCGGGGTTTGTATTCACAACCGATCCAACCCTGATATCCCACCTTATCGAACAGGCGAAACAGCCACGGATAATTGATCTCGCCATCGTCTGGTTCATGTCGGTCAGGCAGTCCGGCAATTTGCACGTGGGCATATTTCCCAGCGTAATCGCGGATTAAATGCGTCAGGTCGCCATCTACTTTTTGCGCATGGAAGGTATCCAACTGAATAAACACATTATCGCGAGCGACCTCTTCAACAATTGCCAGTGCCTGATACTGACTGGAGAAGAGATAACCAGGTTTAACGGCTGGGCTGAGTGCTTCAACCAAAACTCGCTTGCCGTGCGGCGCAAAGCTATCGGCAGCGTAGCGGAGATTATCGATAAACACTGCCCGATACCGTTCAGCGTCTTCGCCTGCGGGCACTACTCCTGCCATCACATGAACTTGTTCGCAATTGAGCGCCAGCGCATATTCCAGAGCCTGATCGATGTCCGCGCGAGCTTCGTGCTCACGTCCGGGAAGGGCGGATAATCCCCATTCACCCGCATTAACATCCCCGGGCGCGGTATTGAACAGCGCCAGCGTCAGATGGTTTTGCGCCAGTTGTTGCTGGATTTGCTGGATGGAATAGTCATAGGGAAACAGAAATTCCACGGCATCAAAACCAGCTTTTCGCGCTGCGGCGAAGCGTTCAATAAAAGGCACTTCGGTGAACATCATGGATAAATTAGCTGCAAAACGAGGCATTGCATTAACTCCTTAATTCCGCAATTTCATCTGCGGTCAGATAGCGGATCGGGCGGTCGCTGAGAATAAAAATTAGCCTGGCCGTTTCCTCCAGCTCTTCCATATTGTTGGCAGCTTCTTGCAGGCTTTCACCGCAAACCACTGGGCCATGATTTGCTAACAAAAAGGCCTGATGATTTGCTGCCAGTTCCGCCAGATCCTGTGCGATGCGTTTATCGCCCGGGCGATAATAGGGCACTAACGGGACGTTCCCCATCCGCATCACCACGTACGGTGTGAACGGACGAATAACGTTACTGCTGTCCAGCCCTTGAAGGCAGGAAAGTGCCGTCGACCACGTACTGTGCAAATGCACGACAGCTTTACAGCGCGGATTATTGCGATACAGCGCCAGATGAAAGAGCACTTCTTTTGAGGGTTTGTCACCACTTAGCCATTCGCCATCCGCGGTGACTTTGGAAAGCCGCTGCGGATCGAGATTACCCAGGCATGAACCTGTCGGCGTTGCCAGTAAATTCCCGTCAGGCAAAAGCAGCGACAGATTGCCAGCCGAACCGGTGGCATAGCCGCGCTGAAAGAACGAACTGGCAATCCGCGTCATCTCTTCTCGCAAAGACTGCTCTGCTTTTGCGAAATCGCTCATGGTAGAAACTCTCTTTGGGCTCGTGAAAAAAAGGCTTCGTCACCGAAATTGCCGGATTTAAGGGCCAGTGAGACAGGTTTATCCAGTGCGTTAACCCACGGCACACCGGGGGAAATTGTTGGGCCAATATGGAACCCTTTTATGCCCAGACTCTGCGTGACCACTCCGGAAGTTTCACCGCCTGCGACAATAAAACGCGTTACACCTTCCGCCGCTAACCTGGCAGCCAGTAGCGAAAACAGCGCTTCCACTGCCTGGCTGGCTTTTTGTGCGCCATATTGCTGTTGAATAGCGGCCAGCGCGTCGGTGCTGGCGGTGGCAAAAACCAGCGGAGCAAGTTCACTTTCCTGACTCAGAACCCATTTCGCCAGTTCGTGTGTATAAGCGACCAGTGTTTCTGTTGTGAGACAACGTGCCACATCAACTTCACGGGCTGGCGCAATCTGACGGTAATGTGCCACCTGGCAATTGGTCATTTGTGAGCATGAACCGGAGAGCACTACGCCGCGCCCTGCGAGTGGACGCCCTGCTTCGCGTGCCTGGTTACCGTTTTCTTGCGCCCACTGCCGGGCCAGACCTATCGCAAGGCCAGAACCGCCGGTTACTAATGGGGCATCACGCAAGGCTTCACCCTGAATTTCCAGATGGCGTTCGGTCAGGGCATCAAGCACCGCGTAGCGATAGCCCTCTTGCTGTAAACGGGCCAGTTCCTGACGCATGGCTTCCACACCTTTTTCGAGAATATGCGCCGAAACGACGCCGCAGCGCCCTGTGGATTGTGCTTCAACCAGACGCGGAAGGTAGCTGTCGGTCATAGGATTTACTGGATGATGCCGCATCCCGGATTCGGCCAGCAGTTGATTCATCACGAACAAATAACCCTGATAAACCGTGCGCCCGTTGACTGGCAGAGCCGGGGAAAAGACCGTAAACGGCGTGTCGAGTGCATCCATTAATGCATCAGTCACCGGGCCGATATTGCCTTTCTCAGTACTGTCGAAAGTGGAGCAGTATTTGAAGTAGACTTGTTTGCAACCTTGTTGTTGCAACCAGCGCAGAGCCGCCAGCGATTGCTGTGTGGCTTCTGCCACCGGGCAGGAGCGAGTTTTCAGACTGATCACAACGGCATCGATTGCTTCCGGCATTTCCCCTGTCGGGACACCGTTGATTTGCACCGTTGGCAGACTATTTTCCACCAGAAAACTGGCGATATCCGTCGCGCCGGTAAAATCATCAGCGATAACGCCAATCCTGATCATGATTTCGCTCCCGGTAGAGTGATGCCAGAGAAAATCTTGATGACTGCGCTGTCGTCTTCTTTTCCGTAACCTGCGTTGCTGGCGCTGGTGAACATATTCAACGCTGTTGAGGCCAACGGCAGCGGAAAGTGCAGGGCTTTAGCGGTATCAGCAACCAGCCCGAGATCCTTCACAAAAATATCTACGGCAGAATGCGGGGTGTAATCGCCATCCACCACATGGCGCATCCGGTTTTCGAACATCCACGAATTTCCGGCGGCATTGGTTACGACGTCATACATTACATCCAGTGGGATCCCCGCACGGGCAGCAAGCGCTATCGCTTCGGCCCCGGCAGCAATATGCACGCCAGCTAACAACTGGTGGATAATTTTTACTGTCGAACCCAGACCCGGCTCTGCACCAATGCGATAAACTTTTCCGGCGACGGCTTCCAGCACGGGGGTCAGGCGTTCAAAGGCAAGATCACTACCGGAGGCCATAACGGTCATTTCACCGTTAGCGGCTTTTACCGCGCCACCAGAAACTGGCGCATCCAGCATTTCCAGATCGAACGCAGCCAGAGCAGTGGCAATTTCCTGCGCATCAGCACTGGCGATAGTGGAAGAAACCATTACAGCCGTGCCGGGTTTCAGATGCTGTGCAACGCCTTTATCACCAAACAGTACTTGTTTGACCTGGGCCGCATTTACCACCAGCACCAGCAGAGCATCCAGTTTTTCGGCAAACGTCGCGGCGTTATCGGAAACCCCGCAAGCGCCAGCCTCTTTCAGCGTAGCGCAGGCATTGGCGTTCAGGTCTGCGCCCCAGGTAGAAAGACCCGCGCGGACACACGACAGCGCCGCTCCCATCCCCATTGACCCTAAACCAACGATACCGACATGAAACTCAGATCCCGTTTTCATCTGCTCTCCTTGTTAATTTAAGTGATATTTTGTTTGATGTTGTGAATATAAGCGCCAGGCGATAACGATATGGTGAGCTGATTCACAAAAATTAACATGGTGTGTTATTTTATGTGAACTAAGCGATAGTTGCGTTGCGCACGTTTCGCAGGCAAATAGCGTAGAATGTCCGCAGGACAAAGGAAGGAGCAAAAGTTGATACCCGTAGAGCGTCGCCAAATCATCCTTGAGATGGTAGCTGAAAAAGGCATTGTCAGTATTGCTGAACTGACGGACAGAATGAATGTGTCACATATGACCATTCGTCGGGATTTGCAAAAACTGGAGCAGCAGGGCGCTGTTGTGTTGGTGTCCGGAGGTGTCCAGTCGCCGGGACGTGTGGCGCATGAACCTTCTCACCAGGTAAAAACTGCGCTGGCAATGACGCAAAAAGCGGCTATTGGCAAGCTGGCGGCAAGTCTCGTTCAGCCGGGGAGTTGTATCTATCTGGATGCGGGAACGACCACGTTAGCGATTGCACAGCATTTGATTCACATGGAGCCACTCACTGTAGTCACCAACGATTTCGTTATCGCAAACTACTTGCTCGACAACAGTAATTGCACAATTATTCACACTGGTGGTGCAGTTTGTCGGGAAAACCGTTCCTGTGTCGGAGAAGCCGCCGCGACCATGCTACGCAGCTTGATGATTGATCAGGCTTTTATTTCTGCATCGTCATGGAGTGTGCGGGGGATCTCTACGCCAGCGGAAGATAAAGTCACGGTGAAACGGGCGATTGCCAGTGCCAGTCGCCAGCGGATTCTGGTCTGTGATGCCACGAAATATGGTCAGGTGGCGACATGGCTGGCGTTACCGTTAAGTGAGTTTGATCAGATCATTACTGACGGCGGTCTGCCGGAAAGCGCCAGCCGCACGCTGGCGAAGCTTGATCTCTCTTTGCTGCTGGCGAAAAACGAATAATGGCCTGAAATAAAACCGGGATACTCATGCTTCACAGAGGAAGCATGAGATTACTTTATTTTATAAAACGATAACCGTCCGCTTTTCGGTGAGCCGGTATCAATATAAATCTGGTTAGCGAACGTCTGAATGTTATCAAACATCATATGACCAAAGATAAAGCGGTCGGCACCGTTTATTTTTTGTGATTCGCCTTTAAGCGATTTCTGCACGCGATCAACAGGCCAGAGTAATTCACTTTCCGCTATTTCTTTACCAAACTGATATTTATCTCCTGGGTAATCTGCATGTGCGATGATATATTTTATATTATCGTTATCTAATTCAATAATATGGGGAAGATGATGAAAACGAAGCAACAGATCTATTGCCTCTTTTTGTTCCGTCTTATTTAAATCGAAAAACCAGTCACCGCCACTGGCCAGCCACATATTGCCATCGCCAGTCGCGAATGCATCAAGAGCCATCGCTTCGTGGTTGCCCTTAACAGAGGTAAACCAGGGATGGTTTAACAGGCGTAGTACGTTAAGACTCTCCGCCCCACGATCAATATTATCGCCTGTAGAAATAAGTAAGTCTGTTTCGGGACAAAAAGATAATTGATGTAAGCGGGATTGTAATAATTGATAGTCACCATGAATATCACCAACGGCCCATATATGGCGATAGTTATGAGCATCAATTTTTTGATAGCGGGTGGTAGACATTTGCATAGACTCAAAATTATAGCAATGTATTATTATACCCGACCAGAGTGTCGAAGTCTTTGGAGTAATAAATTACAAAAGGATGTTTTAAGATGCTTAGATATTTTTATGCTTTCCTGTTAGCTTTCTGTTTTTTTACATCTAATGTACAAGCTGCTTCTATAGAAGAAATAAATCGTTTTGAAAAACTTATAACTGAAGGTGATGTAGTTAAGTGTACAACAGATTTCAGTGTGACGGAGAATAACGAAAAATATCAACTTAGCATTTTGGGAATAATGAAAGTCATTTACTCGGTAGAAAATGAAAAACGCTACCACACGACACAATATTATCGTTTAAATGGTTCCACAATATCCTTTGTCCGCCATGAGATGGATATCATTGTTACTCATGAAAAATCGAAGATAAAAGAAGAGATTGTACCTGACAGTGTAAAGGTATTTTATCCGTTAGCACCAGAGCAAGAAGCGATCTTAGCAGAAGCTGCACGGAAAACTGCCCCCGTGTTTATTGATCATGAAGATATCACATTTACGACATTTCCTGATTACCAGGTGAAAGTGAAATATCCCTCTATTTCAGATGTGGTGACTCAGTATTGCCGGG
The DNA here is from genome assembly GCF_000408805.1 of Escherichia sp. KTE159. NCBI lineage: Bacteria > Pseudomonadati > Pseudomonadota > Gammaproteobacteria > Enterobacterales > Enterobacteriaceae > Escherichia > Escherichia sp. KTE159. The sequence goes on along the minus strand of NZ_KE137292.1, from coordinate 2,578,918 downwards.
TGCAAATGAAAAAGTAGTGAATCAACCCGACGGCATAGTGCCGTCGGGAATATCAGGTTTACACCAGACTCTTCAACCGATAAATCCACTCCAGCGCCTGACGCGGGGTCAGTGAATCTGGATCGAGATTTTCCAGTGCTTCGACTGCTGGCGAGGTTTCTTCCGGTAATGACAGCAAAGACATCTGCGTACCATCAACCTGCGTAGCGGCCGCATTAGGTGAAATGCTCTCCAGCTCACGCAGTTTCTGCCGCGCGCGCTTGATTACCTCTTTTGGTACGCCCGCCAGCGCAGCAACCGCCAGACCGTAGCTCTTACTTGCCGCGCCGTCCTGCACACTGTGCATAAAGGCAATCGTGTCGCCGTGCTCCAGTGCATCAAGATGCACGTTCGCCACGCCTTCCATTTTCTCTGGTAGCTGTGTCAGTTCGAAATAGTGGGTGGCAAACAGTGTCAACGCTTTAATCTTATTCGCCAGATTTTCCGCACACGCCCACGCCAGCGACAGACCATCGTAAGTGGACGTCCCGCGACCAATCTCATCCATCAACACCAGACTGTACTCGGTGGCATTATGCAGAATATTGGCGGTTTCGGTCATTTCCACCATAAAGGTTGAACGCCCGGAAGCCAGATCATCCGCCGCGCCGACGCGGGTGAAGATACGGTCAATCGGACCAATTTCCACGCTTTGTGCCGGTACATAACTGCCGATATAGGCCATCAGCGCAATCAACGCGGTCTGGCGCATATAGGTACTTTTACCGCCCATGTTCGGACCGGTAATGATCAACATGCGGCGCTGTGGCGACAGATTCAGCGGGTTAGCGATAAACGGCTCATTCAGTACCTGTTCAACCACCGGATGGCGACCTTCGGTAATGCGAATACCGGGTTTATCAATAAAGGTCGGGCAGGTGTAGTTCAGGGTATAGGCACGTTCTGCCAGGTTAACCAGCACGTCGAGTTCTGCCAGTGCGCTCGCACTCTGTTGCAACGCTTCCAGATGCGGCAGCAGCAGGTCAAACAACTCTTCATAAAGCTGTTTTTCCAGCGCCAGTGCTTTGCCTTTTGAGGTGAGGACTTTGTCTTCGTACTCTTTCAGCTCCGGAATAATGTAGCGTTCAGCGTTTTTCAGCGTCTGGCGGCGCATGTAGTTAATCGGTGCCAGATGGCTTTGCCCACGGCTGATTTGAATGTAATAGCCGTGCACCGCGTTAAAACCAACTTTCAGCGTGTCCAGGCCGGTACGTTCACGCTCGCGGACTTCCAGACGCTCCAGATAATCGGTCGCGCCGTCAGCCAGCGCGCGCCACTCATCCAGCTCTTCGTTATAGCCCGGTGCGATAACACCACCGTCGCGCACCAGTACCGGCGGCGTGTCGATGATTGCCCGCTCCAGCAGATCGCGCAGTTCGGCAAATTCGCCCATTTTCTCACGCAGCGCCTGTACCGGTGCACTATCGACAGTTTCTAACTGTGCGCGCAGTTCCGGCAGTTGCTGGAAGGCGTGACGCATGCGAGCAAGATCGCGTGGGCGAGCGGTACGTAACGCCAGTCGTGCCAGAATACGCTCCAGATCGCCCACCTGCCGCAGTACCGGCTGTAATTCGGCGGTGAAATCCTGCAATGCGCCGATGGTCTGCTGGCGCCCAAGCAACACGCGGGTGTCGCGCACTGGCATATGTAGCCAGCGTTTCAGCATACGGCTACCCATCGGCGTGACGGTGCAGTCAAGCACGGAAGCCAGCGTATTTTCCGCGCCACCCGCCAGATTCTGGGTGATTTCCAGATTACGGCGCGTCGCAGCATCCATAATGATGCTGTCCTGCTCGCGTTCCATCGTGATAGAGCGGATATGTGGCAAGGTTGTGCGCTGGGTATCTTTTGCATACTGCAACAGGCAACCAGCGGCACAAAGACCGCGTGACGCATTTTCAACACCAAAACCTACCAGATCGCGCGTGCCAAATTGCAGGTTTAACTGCTGGCGCGCGGTGTCGATTTCAAACTCCCACAGCGGGCGACGGCGCAGGCCGCGACGACCTTCAATTAACGACATTTCAGCAAAATCTTCTGCGTACAGCAGTTCCGCCGGATTGGTGCGTTGCAGTTCTGCTGCCATCGTTTCGCGGTCAGCCGGTTCGCTCAGACGAAAACGCCCGGAACTGATATCCAGCGTCGCGTAACCGAAACCTTTACTGTCCTGCCAGATAGCCGCCAGCAGGTTGTCCTGGCGCTCCTGCAACAGGGCTTCATCGCTGATAGTACCCGGTGTGACGATACGGACAACTTTGCGCTCAACGGGCCCTTTGCTGGTCGCCGGATCGCCAATCTGTTCACAAATAGCGACGGATTCGCCCTGATTTACCAGTTTGGCAAGATAGTTTTCTACCGCGTGATAGGGGATACCTGCCATCGGGATTGGCTCACCCGCGGAAGCGCCACGTTTAGTCAGCGAAATATCCAGCAGTTGCGACGCCCGTTTCGCGTCGTCATAAAACAGCTCGTAAAAGTCACCCATCCGGTAGAACAGCAGGATCTCCGGATGCTGTGCTTTCAGCTTGAGATACTGCTGCATCATGGGCGTATGGGCTTCGAAATTTTCTATTACACTCATGGAGTTAGGTCCGGTTCCCTGATGTTAAATGTGGTGTGATGGTTTTTATTTTCGTTGTAATCACATAAGGCGCACATGATACCGGAGTTAATCATTTCAGGGGAAGACGCGAACGGTGAGTTCTTGATGCTGGTTCCGGGAAAGATGCTGTTTTGCAGCTTTTGCGTGTTGATTATGAAAACATTGCGTTGGTTGAAGAAACCTCCTCCTTCAGATCCATAGTCCCCTTTAAAATTAAGTTGTAATATAAATGCACCTTAAGAGTGTGGAGGCAGCATGTCCGGCAAGCGTATCTCTCGTGAAAAACTGACGATTAAAAAAATGATCGATCTTTATCAAGCGAAATGCCCGCAGGCGTCAGCGGAGCCGGAGCATTACGAGACGTTGTTTGCTTATGCGCAAAAACGGCTGGATAAATGTGTGTTTGGCGAAGAGAAACCAGCCTGTAAGCAGTGTCCGGTGCACTGTTATCAGCCTGCGAAGCGTGAAGAGATGAAGCAGATTATGCGTTGGGCGGGGCCGCGAATGCTGTGGCGTCATCCGATCTTAACCGTGCGTCATCTGATTGATGACAAGCGTCCGGTGCCGGAACTGCCAGAAAAATATCGCCCGAAGAAATAAATTTGCCGGAGGAGTTTATATTCCCCGGCAAATACGGCGCTTACGCTTTGGTCGCAATCAGGATTGCTGATGCCTTGATCAACGCAATAACGCGCGAGCCAGCGGTGAGTTTCATCTCATCCTGGCTTTCATTTGTTACCACCGCCACAATTTCAAAACCCGCATCCGTTTTGATATGGACAGTGGCATTCACTGCGCCTTCGGTGATTTTCGACACGCTGCCAGCAAACTGGTTGCGAGCGGAGAATTTCAGTCCACAGTCTTCCGTTGCCAGCGTTACCCACGGGGCTTTAATCAGGGCAATCGCTTCTTTCCCTTTTGCCAGCCCCAGGGCTTGCTGGCTGCTGTGGGTCACAATCGCCACCAGCTTAGCGCCACCTGCCAGCGTCAGTTCTACTTCATCATTCACCGCGCCCATTGCTACTGCGCTAACGGTTCCGGTTAATTGATTTCTTGCTGAAACGGCCATACTGCCTCCTTTCATTGAATGTTGACTGAGTATAACTAAATCTGTCAAACCAATGCCGCTTTATCAATTCCCAGCCGTTTCATCCGTGACAGCAGGGTGGTGCGTTTTAGCCCCAGACGTTGTGCAGCTCCTTTCGGCCCCGCAACTACACCATTGGTCTCTTTCAGTACACGGACAATCAGTTGATATTCATCTTCACCTTCCTGGGCGACGACCGTCGCGGCAGGCGGCGTTTCAGGTTCCGGTAGTGAGATATCGGGTAAAGAGAGTTGTAGAACGTTACCGCGAGTCAGCAGCACCGCGCGCTCAATGACATTTTCCAGTTCGCGGACGTTACCCGGCCATTCCATGTTGCTCAATATGCGCAGAGTCTCGGCTGGAATACTGTCAATATTGCGCCCCAGACGGCGGGCTATTTTGAAGGTGAAGGCTTTCGCCAACAGCGGAATATCTTCCGGACGCTCGCGTAGCGGTGGCAGATGAATCGGGAAGACATTCAGGCGGTAATAGAGATCGCTACGGAACTCACGGTCAGCGACCATTTTTTTCAGATCGCGGTTAGTCGCGGCGATTAAACGCACGTCCGTCTGAATAATTTTGTTGCTGCCGAGGCGTTCAAACTCCTGTTCCTGCAACACGCGCAGTAGCTTCGGCTGTAACTCCAGCGGCATATCACCCACTTCATCGAGGAACAGCGAGCTTTTATCCGCCAGTTCAAAACGACCGATGCGCTGGGTGCTGGCACCAGTAAAGGCGCCACGCTCATGACCAAACAGATCGCTTTCCAGCAATCCGGCAGGCATGGCGGCGCAGTTCATTTTCACCATTCGACGACCGTTTCGCTCACTCAGATTGTGAATTGCGCGGGCTATTAGCTCTTTTCCTGTGCCAGTTTCACCAAGAATGAGTACGGTGCTGTCGCTTTGCGCCACCATCTCAACCTGTTTGAGCACGCTATACATGGCTTCGCTGCGACCAATAATCTCGCCAAATTCACTATCCACATTGTTGAGTTGTTCTGTCAGGGCGAGGTTTTCATCAACCAGCCGCTCTTTCAGACGGTGGATTTCCTGGTAGGCAAGAGCATTATCCACGGCAATCGCCACACGTTCGGCAATCTGGCGCAGTAAACTCAGGTTGGTGGTGGTAAAGGTTTTCTCTTCACACTGTGCCAGTTTCAATACGCCCAGCATGGTATTACCAGACATCAATGGTAGCAGGCACAACGTCTGGATCTGGTTTCCCCAGGTGTCGAACAGCATGCGTTCGTAGGGGGCTAAATCATCTCGTTCGTGGAGATTAATCAGCAGCATCTCTTTGCTTTTAAATACGCGCTCGGTGAGGGTTCCGGCCTCATCAACTTCACTCTGTTCGTGAGTGGGATGCTGTTTATCAAGATAATGAGTGGAGTAAACGTTGAGTTTGTTTTTACGATGACTGCGTAAGACGATACTGATATCGTCGATATCGAAGTAGTAGTGGATCTCTTTCGCCACTTCGCTGACCAGTTCGTCCATGTCCAGGCGGGAGAGTACCGCATTGGTGATGGCGACCAGAATGCGGAAGTTATCCCGTTCCCGACATAACAGTTCGTAGTCGACGTTGTTGATGACGCGGCTCTGAATTTGCTCGGTGACAACAGAAACAATCTGCGTAAATGTTTGCAGGCGATTGAACTCTTTTTCGCTCCACGGGCGATCGTCATAACGAATAAATTCACAGCCACCAAAAATATGCCCTTCCGCTGCCTGTGGCATCAGGCAATAGTGACCAAATTTGGGATATAAACCGCTTGTGGCCAGTTGTGGCCAGGTTTCACAAAATTCTTCGTAGCTGCAATGCAGCGTATCAGGACGCGACAAAATGCTGCGCACCGGCCCATGCGCCAGAACGGTTTCGTCTTCGTATTTTATTGGGGGTTCTTTGTCACGCGACGCGTAATAAGTCGCACGTTGAGTCTGCGCTTGCCACAACACAATCGCCGCGTTGTCAGCGAGCGCAGAACGCTTTACCAGTTGCGAAAGAGCCTCACACAGCGAGGCCAGATCGGGCTGCTGCAATAGTGTCCGAGTGATGTCGAACAACCCTTGTTGCCCGAGATCACTCATCGGTGTATACGACATGTTGTTCTTCCAGGAAAGCACCGCTAAGCGGTGCAAAAGGTAAATGACAAATTAAAGGAGCTTTAGATTTTTATTAGCATATACGAGGCAGCGGTTCGGCGTGTGGTAGATCGAGAGTTCGTTTCACACCATAAAGCCCTGCAAGACGAACACCTTTACGTTCCACCACTTCGCCAATTAACGCAGCATCCTGTCCCAGTGGATGGGAATGCAGCGCCGCCAACACTTGCTCTGCCGCGTTACGCTCTACGGCGATCACCAGCTTGCCTTCGTTGGCAAAGTTGAGGGCATCCAGTCCCAGCAGTTCGCAAACCCCGCGCACGGCAGGTTTAACCGGCAGTGCAGCTTCTGAAAGTTCAATACCGCAACCGCAGGCTGCCGCGAATTCATGAACCACCGCGTTCACTCCACCGCGGGTGGCATCGCGCAGCGCCTTCACGCCGGGAATGTCACGCAGTGTCTGAATCAGAGGCGTCAGCACTGCACAGTCGCTGACCAGTTCGCCATCCAGCCCCAGTTGCTCACGCAGGTTAAGGATAGTTGCACCGTGGTCACCGAGCGTACCGCTAACCAGCAATACATCGCCTGCGGTCAGAGTTTGTGCGCCCCAGTGAATATTCGCCGGGATTGCGCCCATTCCTGCGGTGTTGATAAACAATTTGTCTGCAGCACCGCGTTGTACCACTTTGGTATCGCCAGTCACAATGGCAATGCCAGCCGCGCGGGCGGTTTCTGCCATGCTGGTGACGACCGCTTTTAGCGTCTCCATCGGCAACCCTTCTTCAAGGATAAAACCACAGGAGAGATAACGTGGAATTGCGCCGCTGACCGCAACGTCATTCGCCGTACCACAAATCGCCAGCTTGCCAATATTGCCACCAGGGAAGAATAGCGGGTCAATGACGTAGCTGTCGGTGGAGAAGGCCAGACGGTCGCCTTCCGCCACCAGTTGCGCCAGGTCAAGACGTGCCTGATCTTCCTGTTCCGCCAGCCACGGATTGGCAAAAGCTTCCATAAACAGGCTATTGATTAATTGCTGCATCGCCTGGCCGCCGCTGCCGTGGGCGAGTTGGATATTATTCACGCTTCACTCTCCTGCTGACGATACTGATACCACGCTGCACAGGCTCCTTCGGAGGAAACCATCAGCGCACCGAACGCGGTTTGAGGATTACAGGTGTTCCCAAATAACGGGCATTGATGCGGCTTACATTTGCCCGTCAATACTTCGCCACAGCGCGCGCGCGGATCATCGCAAACCTGCTGCGGAGCCGGGCGGAAATGCGCTTCAGCGTCAAACCGCTGATAGTCCGGCGTCAGGTGCACGCCAGAAGATTCAATCACGCCCAGTCCGCGCCATTCGCTGTCACCGTTAACGCAGAACACATCAGCAATCGCCTGTTGCGCCAGCAGATTACCGGCATCAGGTACTACCCGGCGATACTGATTCTCTACCTTGCTGTGAGCCGCTATTTTCTGCTCTACCAGCATCACTACGCCTTGTAGTAGATCAAGTGGTTCGAATCCAGCGACCACCAGCGGACGATGAAAATCGCTGGCGATAAAATTATAGGCGTCGGTGCCGATAACCATACTGACGTGGCCCGGCGCGAGGAACGCATCAATGCCATTGTCGGGTTGTTCCAGCAAACTGCGCAGAGTCGGGATCAGCGTAATGTGCTGGCAGAAGAAGTAAAAGTTCTGCACATCGCGGGCTTTCGCCTGTTGCAGAGTGATGGCGGTGGTCGGCATGGTGGTTTCAAACCCTAAGCCGAAGAACACCACTTTGCGGGTTGGGTTCTCCTGCGCCAGTTTCAACGCATCCATTGGTGAGTAGACAATACGCACATCGGCACCGCGCGCTTTTGCCTGTAGCAGCGACCCCTGTTTACCGGGTACGCGCATGGCGTCACCAAAGGTACAGAAGATGACTTCCGGATGGCTGGCAATTTCTACGCAAGTGTCGATTCTGCCCATCGGCAGTACGCACACCGGGCAACCCGGACCGTGGATAAACTCAACGTTTTCCGGCAGCAACTGGTCGAGACCGAATTTAAAGATGGCGTGGGTATGGCCGCCGCATACTTCCATAATGCGCAGTGGGCGCTCGGCGGTGTAAGAGAGATGTGAAGCACGTTCGCGCAGATGTTCAATTAACTGCATCACCTGTTCCGGCGCGCGATATTCATCAACAAAACGCATTATTTTTCCTCGCCATACAACAGCGCGCCGACATCCGGCTCAACGTCAAACATATTTTGTAAGGCGTCGAGGGTGTCGCGCGCTTCGGCTTCATTAATTACGCTCATGGCAAAGCCAACGTGAACCAGTACCCACTGACCCACGCGTGGCTGACCGTTTTCATCGCAACTGCCGACTAACGTTAAATCGACATCGCGTTGAATGCCGCAGATGTCGACCTTCGCCTGGTTGCCGTCAATGGTGCGAATCTGGCCGGGAACGCCTATGCACATCGCTGTGTCTCCAGCCAGTTCAACCACTGGTCCATCCCTTCGCCGCTGGTGGCGGAAATCAGGATGATTTCAATTTCTGGATTGACTTCGCGGGCGCAGGCGATGCATTTCTCAACGTCGAAATTGAGATACGGCAGCAGATCAACTTTGTTGAGCAACATCAGCGAGGCAGCGGCAAACATATGCGGATATTTCAGAGGCTTATCTTCACCCTCAGTGACCGAGAGCACCGCCACTTTGTGTTTTTCACCGAGATCGAAGCTGGCCGGGCATACAAGATTGCCAACGTTTTCGATAAACAGAATACCGTTATCGTCTAATGGCAGACGCGGTGCGGCGTCGGCAATCATCTGTGCGTCGAGATGGCAGCCTTTACCGGTGTTTACCTGAATTGCCGGTGTGCCGGTAGCGCGAATGCGCGCGGCGTCGTTAACTGTCTGCTGGTCACCTTCGATAACCGCACACGGAACGCTATCTTTCAGGCGCATTAAGGTTTCGGTCAGCAGCGTGGTTTTACCGGAACCAGGGCTGGAAACCAGGTTGAGCACCAGTTGGTTGCGGGCAGCAAAGCGTGCGCGATTGCGTTCAGCCAGACGGTTATTTTTGTCCAGCACGTCAATTTCCACTTCCAGCATCCGACGCTGGCTCATGCCCGGCGCGTGAGTGCCTGCTTCTCCGTGACCGTAATGCAGGTCGCCTTCTTCAGTCTGGCTGGGGGTAAATTCAGGCGCTTTAATGCCGGTGATTTTCATTTTCGGGCGTGCTGCCGGGGCAAAAGGCGCGCTACGAAACGCGGAATGAGGGTTATGTTCATCACCCTCGATATACAGGTTGCCTTCACCGCAACCGCATGTTGTACACATCGCTCACTCCTGGTCTATTTCTATCCGCCGAATCTGTAAACCGTCGTCTGCCACAATGCGCAGCATGTCACCATGACACTGTGGACAGCGGCGGACGCGCTGGGTCAGTAGCGTCACATACTGTTGGCATGTTTCACACCAGCATTCGGCCTCTTGTTCTTCGAGGTGCAGTTTACAACCTTCCGCCACGCTGCCGCGGCAAACCAGATCAAAACAAAAGGCAAGAGAGCTGGTTTCGACACAAGAAAATGCGCCAATTTTGAGCCAGACCCCAGTTACGCGTTTTGCGCCATGCTTTGCGGCCTGCTGTTCGATCAATTCCAGTGCCCGTTGGCAGAGGGTTATTTCGTGCATATCGCCTCCCATTAACTATTGCCAGCTATAAGCAATAATTGTGCCAGCGTTGATTATCGCTGCGGTGAATAATGTCGATGATGTCGAAATGACACGTCGACACGGCGTCGAAACTCAGTGGAATCATAAAAAATACTTAAATAACAATAGATTAAAAATTGGCACAAAAAATGCTTGAGGGCAGGCATCTCTGTTAAACGGGTAACCTGACAATGACTATTTGGGAAATAAGCGAGAAAGCCGATTACATCGCACAGCGGCATCGTCGCCTACAGGACCAGTGGCATATTTACTGCAATTCGCTGGTTCAGGGGATCACGTTATCAAAAGCGCGTTTGCATCACGCTATGAGCTGCGCGCCAGATAAAGAACTCTGTTTCGTTCTTTTTGAGCATTTTCGAATTTACGTCACCCTCGGGGATGGTTTTAACAGCCACACCATCGAGTACTACGTTGAAACGAAAGACGGCGAAGATAAACAGCAGATTGCACAGGCTCAGTTGGGCATTGACGGCATGATTGATGGCAAGGTCAACATCCGCAATCGCGAACAAGTGCTGGAACACTATCTCGAAAAAATCGCTGGCGTTTACGACAGCTTATACACCGCCATTGAAAACAATACCCCGGTGAATTTAAGCCAACTGGTAAAGGGACAAAGCTCGGCAGCATGAGCTGAGGCTTTGCCTGTGTTGCAGGCGTCATGCCTGTTTGGGGATGGGCGTGTCGATGAGTGTCGAAAATGACATTTCATCGGCATGTTTTCGTCAAAAATGACAATCACCTGAGGAATGCCTGGTGAATCGTTTTGTAATTGCTGACTCCACGCTCTGTATCGGCTGCCACACCTGTGAAGCAGCCTGTTCAGAGACGCATCGCCAGCACGGCCTGCAATCTATGCCGCGCCTGCGAGTGATGCTGAATGATAAAGAATCTGCACCGCAGCTTTGCCATCACTGCGAAGATGCGCCCTGTGCGGTGGTCTGCCCGGTTAACGCTATCACCCGCGTTGATGGCGCAGTCCAGCTTAATGAAAGTCTGTGCGTAAGCTGCAAACTGTGCGGCATTGCCTGTCCGTTTGGCGCAATCGAATTTTCCGGCAGCCGTCCGCTGGATATTCCGGCAAACGCCAATACCGCGAAAGCGCCACCGGCACCGCCTGCTCCGGCGCGTGTCAGCACGTTGCTTGACTGGGTGCCGGGTATTCGCGCAATCGCCGTCAAATGTGACCTCTGTAGTTTTGATGAACAAGGTCCGGCCTGCGTGCGGATGTGCCCGACCAAAGCCCTGCATCTGGTGGATAACACCGATATCGCCCGCGTCAGCAAGCGTAAGCGTGAGCTGACTTTTAACACGGACTTTGGCGATCTCACCTTGTTTCAGCAGGCTCAAAGTGGAGAGGCTAAATGAGCGCAATTTCACTGATCAATAGCGGCGTGGCGTGGTTTGCCGCCGCCGCTGTTCTGGCATTTCTCTTTTCTTTTCATAAGGCGCTAAGTGGCTGGATTGCCGGGATTGGCGGCGCGGTCGGTAGCCTGTACACGGCTGCTGCAGGGTTCACCGTGCTGACGGGTGCGGTCGGCGTGAGCGGTGCGCTGTCGCTGGTGAGTTTTGATATCCAAATCTCCCCGCTTAACGCGATTTGGCTGATTACCCTTGGTCTGTGCGGCCTGTTTGTCAGCCTCTACAACATTGACTGGCATCGCCATGCGCAGGTGAAATGCAACGGCTTGCAGATCAATATGTTGATGGCTGCCGCCGTGTGCGCTGTCATCGCCAGTAACCTGGGCATGTTCGTGGTAATGGCTGAAATCATGGCTCTGTGCGCGGTGTTCCTCACCAGTAATAGCAAAGAGGGCAAACTGTGGTTTGCGCTGGGGCGTCTTGGCACTTTGCTGCTGGCGATCGCTTGCTGGCTGGTGTGGCAGCGTTATGGCACGCTGGATTTGCGCCTGTTGGATATGCGCGTGCAACAACTGCCGCTCGGTTCCGATATCTGGCTGCTTGGCGTGATTGGCTTTGGCCTGCTGGCCGGGATTATCCCACTGCATGGTTGGGTGCCGCAGGCTCATGCCAACGCCTCTGCGCCAGCGGCAGCGCTGTTTTCCACAGTAGTGATGAAAATTGGCCTGCTGGGTATTTTAACTCTGTCGCTGCTGGGGGGGAACGCGCCGCTGTGGTGGGGGATTGCGCTGCTGGTGCTCGGCATGATCACCGCGTTCGTCGGCGGTCTGTATGCACTGATGGAGCACAATATCCAGCGTCTGCTGGCTTACCACACGCTGGAAAATATCGGCATTATCCTGCTGGGGCTGGGCGCTGGTGTAACGGGTATCGCGCTTGAACAACCGGCGCTGATTGCCCTTGGCCTGGTCGGTGGTCTGTACCATCTGCTTAACCATAGCCTGTTCAAAAGCGTACTGTTCCTCGGCGCGGGTAGCGTCTGGTTCCGTACTGGTCATCGCGATATCGAAAAACTGGGCGGAATTGGCAAGAAAATGCCGGTTATCTCCATCGCCATGTTAGTCGGGCTGATGGCAATGGCGGCGCTGCCGCCGCTGAACGGGTTTGCCGGTGAATGGGTTATCTATCAATCCTTCTTCAAACTGAGCAATAGCGGCGCGTTTGTTGCCCGTCTGCTGGGGCCGCTGCTCGCTGTGGGTCTGGCAATTACCGGTGCGCTGGCGGTGATGTGTATGGCGAAAGTCTATGGCGTAACCTTCCTCGGCGCACCGCGTACCAAAGAAGCTGAAAACGCCACCTGTGCGCCGATCCTGATGAGCGTAAGTGTGGTGGCTCTGGCGATTTGCTGCGTGATTGGCGGTGTTGCTGCGCCGTGGCTGCTGCCGATGCTGTCTGCTGCTGTACCTCTGCCGCTGGAGCCTGCTAACACCACCGTTTCTCAACCGATGATCACGTTGCTGCTGATTGCCTGCCCGCTGCTGCCATTCATCATTATGGCGATTTGCAAAGGCGACCGTCTGCCGTCACGTTCCCGTGGCGCGGCATGGGTGTGTGGCTATGACCACGAAAAATCAATGGTGATTACTGCTCACGGTTTTGCCATGCCGGTGAAACAGGCGTTTGCGCCGGTGCTGAAACTGCGCAAAGTGCTGAATCCGGTGTCGCTGGTGCCGGGCTGGCAGAGCGAGGGAAGTGCGTTGCTGTTCCGCCGGATGGCGCTGGTTGAACTGGCGGTACTGGTGGTGATTATTGTTTCACGAGGAGCCTGAGAATGAGTGTTTTGTATCCGTTAATTCAGGCGCTGGTGTTATTTGCCGTTGCGCCGCTGCTCTCCGGTATTACCCGCGTGGCGCGCGCCCGTCTGCATAACCGTCGCGGACCAGGCGTGCTGCAGGAGTATCGCGACATTATCAAACTGCTGGGTCGCCAGAGCGTTGGCCCGGATGCCTCTGGCTGGGTGTTTCGCCTGACGCCGTATGTGATGGTGGGCGTCATGCTGACTATCGCCACTGCGTTACCGGTAGTGACCGTCGGTTCTCCGCTGCCGCAACTGGGTGATTTGATCACCTTACTGTATCTCTTCGCTATCGCGCGTTTCTTCTTTGCCATTTCCGGTCTGGATACCGGTAGCCCGTTTACCGCTATCGGCGCGAGCCGTGAAGCGATGCTGGGTGTGCTGGTTGAGCCGATGCTGCTGCTTGGGCTGTGGGTCGCCGCACAGGTTGCCGGTTCCACCAACATCAGCAACATCACCGACACCGTTTATCACTGGCCGCTGAGCCAAAGTATTCCACTGGTGCTGGCGCTCTGCGCCTGTGCATTCGCCACCTTTATCGAAATGGGCAAACTTCCGTTCGACCTGGCGGAAGCCGAGCAGGAGTTGCAGGAAGGGCCGCTCTCTGAATACAGCGGTAGCGGCTTTGGCGTAATGAAATGGGGTATCAGCCTGAAACAACTGGTGGTGTTGCAGATGTTCGTCGGGGTGTTTATCCCGTGGGGACAAATGGAAACCTTCACCGCCGGTGGGCTGCTGCTGGCATTGGTGATTGCCATCGTCAAACTGGTGGTCGGTGTACTGGTTATCGCGCTATTCGAAAACAGCATGGCCCGTCTGCGTCTTGATATTACTCCGCGCATGACCTGGGCTGGTTTTGGTTTTGCATTTTTAGCGTTCGTCTCCTTGCTGGCGGCGTGATTAAAGAGAGTTTGAGCATGTCTGAAGAAAAATTAGGTCAACATTATCTCGCCGCGCTGAATGAGGCATTTCCGGGCGTCGTGCTGGACCACGCCTGGCAGACCAAAGATCAGCTTACCGTTACCGTAAAGGTGAACTACCTGCCGGAAGTGGTGGAGTTTCTCTACTACAAACAGGGTGGCTGGCTGTCGGTGCTGTTTGGTAACGACGAGCGCAAACTGAATGGCCATTATGCCGTTTACTACGTGCTGTCGATGGAGAAGGGCACCAGGTGCTGGATAACCGTGCGTGTCGAAGTTGACGCCAACAAACCAGAATATCCGTCCGTGACGCCGCGCGTTCCGGCGGCGGTGTGGGGCGAGCGTGAAGTGCGCGATATGTACGGTTTGATTCCGGTTGGCCTGCCGGATGAACGTCGTCTGGTGCTGCCGGATGACTGGCCGGATGAACTCTACCCGCTGCGTAAAGACAGCATGGATTATCGTCAGCGTCCGGCACCGACCACCGATGCTGAAACCTACGAGTTCATCAACGAACTGGGTGATAAGAAAAATAACGTTGTACCGATTGGTCCGCTACATGTCACTTCTGACGAACCGGGGCACTTCCGTCTGTTCGTCGATGGCGAAAACATTATCGACGCCGACTACCGCCTGTTCTACGTCCATCGTGGCATGGAAAAACTGGCGGAAACCCGCATGGGTTATAACGAAGTGACGTTCCTCTCTGACCGTGTTTGCGGGATCTGCGGCTTCGCCCACAGCACCGCCTACACCACGTCGGTGGAAAACGCGATGGGCATTCAGGTACCAGAGCGTGCGCAGATGATCCGCGCCATTCTGCTGGAAGTGGAACGTCTGCACTCGCATCTGCTCAACCTCGGCCTTGCCTGCCACTTTACTGGCTTTGACTCCGGCTTTATGCAGTTCTTCCGCGTGCGCGAATCCTCCATGAAAATGGCGGAGATCCTCACCGGGGCGCGTAAAACTTACGGTCTGAACTTGATCGGCGGGATTCGTCGCGATCTACTGAAAGATGACATGATCCAGACCCGCCAACTGGCGCAGCAAATGCGTCGTGAAGTGCGGGAACTGGTGGATGTGCTGCTGAGTACGCCAAACATGGAACAGCGCACCGTCGGAATTGGTCGTCTTGATCCAGAAATCGCCCGCGACTTCAGTAACGTTGGGCCGATGGTTCGCGCCAGCGGCCACGCTCGTGATACCCGTGCCGATCACCCGTTTGTTGGTTATGGCTTGCTGCCGATGGAAGTACACAGCGAACAGGGGTGTGACGTTATTTCGCGCCTGAAAGTGCGTATCAACGAAGTCTTTACTTCGCTCAATATGATCGACTACGGCCTGGATAACTTGCCAGGTGGCCCGCTGGCGGTGGAAGGATTCACCTATATTCCACACCGTTTTGCGTTGGGCTTTGCCGAAGCGCCGCGTGGTGATGATATTCACTGGAGCATGACCGGCGACAACCAGAAGCTGTACCGCTGGCGCTGCCGCGCGGCAACCTACGCTAACTGGCCGACTCTACGCTATATGCTGCGTGGCAACACCGTTTCTGATGCACCGCTGATTATCGGTAGCCTCGACCCTTGCTACTCCTGTACCGACCGCATGACCGTGGTCGATGTGCGTAAGAAGAAGAGCAAAGTGGTGCCGTACAAAGAACTTGAGCGCTACAGCATTGAGCGTAAAAACTCGCCGCTGAAATAAGGAATCGCCATGTTTACCTTTATCAAAAAAGTCATCAAAACCGGCACGGCGACCTCGTCTTATCCGCTGGAGCCGATTGCGGTTGATAAAAACTTCCGTGGTAAGCCAGAGCAGAACCCGCAGCAGTGCATCGGCTGTGCGGCCTGTGTCAATGCCTGCCCGTCAAACGCCTTAACGGTTGAAACCGACCTCGCCACTGGTGAGCTGGCGTGGCAGTTCAATCTTGGTCGTTGCATCTTCTGTGGCCGCTGCGAAGAAGTCTGCCCGACAGCGGCGATTAAACTGTCGCAAGAGTACGAACTGGCAGTGTGGAAGAAAGAAGACTTCCTGCAACAGTCCCGTTTCGCGCTGTGCAACTGCCGCGTCTGCAATCGTCCTTTCGCCGTACAGAAAGAGATCGACTACGCCATTGCGCTGCTTAAGCACAACGGCGACAGCCGCGCGGAAAACCACCGCGAAAGCTTTGAGACTTGCCCGGAATGTAAGCGCCAGAAATGCCTGGTGCCGTCCGACCGTATTGAACTGACTCGCCATATGAAAGAGGCCATCTGATGAGCAATTTATTAGGCCCCCGTGACGCCAACGGCATTCCGGTCCCGATGACGGTGGATGAATCCATCGCCAGCATGAAGGCGTCGTTACTGAAAAAAATCAAACGTTCTGCCTACGTTTACCGCGTGGACTGTGGCGGCTGTAACGGCTGTGAAATCGAAATTTTCGCCACGCTTTCGCCGCTGTTCGATGCAGAACGCTTCGGCATTAAAGTCGTTCCGTCCCCGCGTCATGCGGATATTTTGCTATTTACCGGCGCGGTCACCCGTGCAATGCGATCCCCTGCGCTGCGTGCGTGGCAGTCCGCGCCGGACCCGAAAATCTGTATCTCCTACGGTGCCTGCGGTAACAGCGGCGGCATTTTTCACGATCTCTACTGTGTGTGGGGCGGTACAGATAAAATCGTCCCGGTGGATGTCTACATTCCGGGTTGCCCGCCAACGCCTGCCGCCACGCTGTACGGCTTTGCGATGGCGCTCGGTTTGCTGGAACAGAAAATCCACGCCCGTGGCCCCGGCGAACTGGATGAACAACCGGCAGAAATCCTGCACCCGGAAATGGTGCAGCCGCTGCGCGTAAAAGTGGATCGCGAAGCGCGCCGCCTGGCGGGTTACCGTTACGGTCGCCAGATTGCTGATGATTTCCTGACGCAGTTAGGGCAGGGCGAAGAGCAGGTTGCACGCTGGCTGGAGGCGGAAAACGATCCGCGTCTGAACGAGATTGTCAGCCATCTGAATCATGTTGTTGAAGAGGCGCGTATCCGATGAGTGAAAAGGTGGTGTTCAGTCAACTGAGCCGTAAATTTATTGATGAGAACGATGCCACGCCTTCTGAGGCGCAGCAGGTGGTCTATTACAGCCTGGCGATTGGTCACCACCTTGGGGTTATCGATTGCCTGGAAGCGGCGCTTACCTGCCCGTGGGATGAATACCTGGCATGGATTGCGACACTGGAGGCGGGCAGCGAAGCCCGCCGAAAAATGGAAGGCGTGCCGAAATACGGTGAGATCGTCATCGACATTAACCATGTGCCGATGCTGGCCAATGCATTCGATAAAGCCCGGGCAGCGCAAACTTCGCAGCAGAAGGAATGGAGTACAATGCTGTTAAGTATGCTGCATGATATTCATCAGGAAAACGCCATCTATTTGATGGTGAGGAGATTGCGTGACTGACGTTTTACTTTGTGTTGGCAATAGCATGATGGGCGATGATGGCGCGGGCCCGTTGCTGGCAGAAAAGTGCGCCGCCGCGCCGAAAGGTAACTGGGTGGTGATTGACGGCGGTAGCGCACCGGAAAACGACATTGTCGCCATCCGCGAGCTGCGCCCGACACGACTGCTGATTGTCGACGCCACTGATATGGGGCTAAACCCCGGCGAGATCCGCATCATCGACCCGGATGACATCGCTGAGATGTTTATGATGACGACCCATAACATGCCGTTGAATTACCTTATCGACCAATTGAAAGAAGATATTGGCGAAGTGATTTTCCTCGGCATCCAGCCGGATATCGTCGGCTTTTACTACCCGATGACCCAGCCGATTAAAGATGCGGTGGAAACCGTTTATCAACGGCTGGAAGGCTGGGAAGGAAACGGCGGATTTGCGCAGTTAGCGGCGGAAGAAGAGTAGTTCTTCGTTAAGGAATTCAGGGAATTGAAAATCAGGACAGGGATGTGCGCTTTTTTATTGGGCTTTGTGCTGCCTGCGCAGGCCACCAGCTTTACCGAATATCTGCCGATGAGTGACAGCGAATACGCGCAAAAGCGTGCGCTGAAATCTCTCCTGACCATGCCTTATTTTACCGATCAAAACTGGCATTTTAGAAAAGTGGGCGTTGCTGGCGTGACGCTTGAGAAGATGCCAAATGAAGAGGATTACTGGCAATTAACCGCTAAAGACCGCGCTGGTAAATCCTGGTTTGTGCCTGTGGGTGTGCTGCAAAATATGGCGGGTAATGCGCAATTTTACCGTGCTGACCTCGATCGTAATGGCATTCAGGATTTGGTTATCTGGCGAGGCGTTTCGGGAAACGGGCTGGCGCCTTCCTCGTTTTTGATCCTGATGACCTTTAATCAGCAAGGTCGCCCGTGTGTTTTCCAGGTCGATGGTTTTTACACCGCAAGCAAAACTGGCGTAGATGATTTGCTGGATTTGCAAGGCAATGGTCACACGCAATTGCTGGATATGCAGTTTGATTCTGGTTACTGGATAACCAGTCTGTATCAGGTAAAAGACGCCAAATGGCAGCGCGTTCACGGCTGGTTTGGCAAGTTAAGCTATCCCGCTCTCACGCGTTTTGCTTATACCCCCAACCGTAAACTCATCATCAAACCCATCGCCGGGCGCGACCCGCAAACGGAAGATCTGGCGCTGACGCAGCGTTGTTTGATAAAGGGGGATGTGCTTGATGGGGTGAATCAGCTCTGACAGCAAACGCTAAATTGCCTGATGCGCTACGTTTATCGGGCCTGGATGGTTCGTGCGACGTGTAAGCTGCATCCGGCAGGGTTGCCTAATCTAAATCTTCACCATTACTGGCAATCACTTTTTTATACTGGCGACGATAAAACATTCATCAGAAAATTGATTCACTGCGATTCTCTCATTGCCTTACCGTCATCACATGTCATCGTCACTAGTGTCGATGACAGTGTTTTTGTCGGCCACAGAAAATTATTTTCCTTATATAACAGAAAATTAAAAACTGGCATGATTTATGAATGTATCGGCGCATTAACTGTCATTGCTGGAGAATTTGATGAACCGTTTCATCATTGCTGACGCGAGTAAATGTATTGGTTGCCGTACCTGTGAAGTAGCATGCGTGGTTTCTCATCAGGAAAATCAGGATTGCGCTTCGCTGACTCCGGAAACTTTTTTACCGCGTATCCATGTCATTAAAGGTGTGAACATTTCCACTGCTACTGTTTGTCGTCAGTGTGAAGATGCTCCGTGCGCTAATGTCTGCCCGAATGGTGCTATCAGCCGTGATAAAGGGTTTGTTCATGTCATGCAGGAACGCTGCATTGGTTGCAAAACCTGCGTTGTGGCTTGCCCGTACGGCGCGATGGAAGTGGTGGTGCGTCCGGTGATTCGCAACAGCGGCGCGGGGCTGAATGTACGTGCCGATAAAGCCGAAGCCAATAAATGCGATCTGTGTAACCACCGTGAAGACGGCCCTGCGTGTATGGCTGCGTGCCCGACGCATGCGCTGATTTGTGTCGATCGTAATAAACTTGAGCAACTGAGCGCAGAAAAACGCCGCCGCACGGCGATGATGTTCTAAAAATCTTACATAACTATTCTGGCATCAAAGGAATTCCCCGAAATATTCGTAGAATACGGAGCGGGCGATATTGCTGACCTGTGACTACCGGATGCGATGCTGTCGCATCCGGTAGGGTGGGTTATGGATTCATGATGGCGGGAATAACTCAATGGCAAAAAACACATCTTGCGGTGTTCAACTGCGTATTCGTGGCAAAGTGCAGGGCGTTGGTTTTCGTCCGTTTGTCTGGCAACTGGCACAGCAATTAAATCTTCACGGCGATGTCTGTAATGACGGCGATGGCGTGGAAGTCCGGCTGCTGGAAGATCCGCAAACGTTTCTTGTTCAATTGCATCAACACTGCCCGCCGCTGGCGCGTATTGATAGCGTTGATCGTGAGCCGTTTATCTGGTCACAACTGCCCACTGAGTTCACTATCCGCCAGAGCACAGGCGGCACCATGAATACGCAAATTGTTCCGGATGCCGCCACGTGCCCTGCCTGTCTTGCTGAAATGAATACCCTGGGCGAACGGCGTTATCGTTATCCGTTTATCAACTGTACCCACTGCGGCCCGCGTTTCACCATTATTCGCGCGATGCCTTATGACCGCCCATTTACCGTGATGGCAGCGTTTCCGTTATGTCCGGCCTGTGACAAAGAATACCGCGACCCGCTCGATCGTCGCTTCCATGCCCAGCCGGTGGCTTGCCCGGAATGTGGTCCGCATCTTGAATGGGTAAGTAATGATGTTCATGCCAAACAAGAGGCTGCTTTACAGGCTGCTATAGCACAGTTAAAAGCGGGAAAAATCGTCGCCATCAAAGGGATTGGCGGATTTCATCTCGCCTGTGATGCACGTAACAGTGACGCGATAGCAACACTACGAGCGCGCAAACATCGCCCGGCGAAACCGCTGGCGGTTATGTTGCCAACGGTAGAAAACCTACCAGAGGCTGTCCGTCAGTTGCTCACCACGCCTGCCGCGCCGATTGTGCTGGTGGATAAAAAATACGTTCCCGAACTTTGTGACGATATTGCCCCATGCCTTAACGAAGTTGGGGTGATGTTGCCTGCGAATCCACTGCAACATTTGTTGTTGCAGGAACTGCAATGCCCGCTGGTGATGACCTCCGGCAACCTGAGTGGCAAACCTCCGGCTATCAGCAATGAACAGGCGCTGGAGGATTTGCAGGACATTGCCGACGGATTCTTGTTGCATAACCGCGATATTGTGCAGCGGATGGATGACTCGGTAGTGCGCGAAAGTGGCGAAATGTTGCGCCGTTCGCGTGGCTATGTACCGGATGCGCTGGCTTTGCCGCCGGGTTTTAAAAATGTGCCGCCGATGCTGTGTCTTGGCGCAGATCTGAAAAACACCTTCAGCCTGGTGCGCGGTGAACAAGCCGTGTTGAGTCAGCATCTGGGCGATTTAAGCGACGATGGTATCCAGATGCAGTGGCGCGAAGCGTTACGCCTGATGCAGAACATCTACGATTTCACCCCGCAATGTGTTGTGCATGACGCGCATCCGGGCTATGTCTCCAGCCAGTGGGCGAGTGAAATGAATCTGCCGACGCAAACGGTGTTGCATCATCATGCTCATGCGGCGGCGTGTCTGGCGGAGCATAACTGGCCGCTGGATGGCGGTGATGTCATTGCTTTGACGCTTGACGGTATCGGTATGGGCGAGAACGGCGCTTTGTGGGGCGGCGAGTGCCTGCGGGTGAACTATCGTGAATGCGAGCGCCTGGGCGGCTTGCCTGCAGTGGCGCTTCCTGGTGGTGATCTTGCCGCAAAGCAGCCGTGGCGTAACCTGCTGGCGCAGTGCCTGCGCTTTGTGCCGGAGTGGCAGAATTATCCTGAAACGGTAAGTGTGCAACAGCAAAACTGGAGCGTGCTGGCGCGGGCCATTGAACGAGGCATTAACGCGCCGCTGGCGTCATCGTGCGGGCGTTTGTTTGATGCCGTGGCGGCGGCGCTGGGCTGTGCGCCAGCCACGTTAAGTTATGAAGGGGAAGCGGCTTGTACGCTGGAGGCGCTGGCGTCTTCATGCCACGGCGTGAAGCATCCGGTGACAATGCCGTTGGTCAATAATCACCTGGATCTCGCCATTTTCTGGCGGCAGTGGCTGAACTGGCAAGCTCCGGTTAATCAACGGGCGTGGGCGTTTCATGATGCGCTGGCGCAGGGGTTTGCCGAGTTGATGCGCGAGCAGGCTACGATGCGCGGTATCACTACGCTGGTATTCAGCGGCGGGGTTATTCATAACCGCCTGCTGCGTGCACGTCTGGCGCATTATCTCGCTGATTTCACATTGCTTTTCCCGCAGAGTTTACCTGCGGGTGATGGTGGATTATCTCTGGGGCAGGGGGTTATTGCTGCGGCTCGCTGGCTGGTGGAAGAAGTCCAGAACGGATAAAACGTGTTGCATTTGGACACCATTGCCGGATGCGGCGTAAACGCCTTATCCGGCCTACACATGTGCTCCCCGTAGGTCGAATAAGACGCGCCAGCGTCGCATCCGGCATTTTGGGCACAGTAGGCGGATGCGTCATGAACGCATTATGTGACCAACATAT
>NZ_KE137292.1:2526041-2556723 GCF_000408805.1 Escherichia sp. KTE159 | reverse complement strand
CATTTTGGGCACAGTAGGCGGATGCGTCATGAACGCATTATGTGACCAACATATACGCTCCCCGTAGGTCGGATAAGGCGCTCGCGCCGCATCCGACAACCGTGTTGCCTGATGCGACGCTGGCATTTTGGGCACAGTAGCCAGATGCGCCTACACCGGTAACGTTTTCAACAATCCAAACGCCTCTTTCATCCGATCTTCACTGACCACAAAGGCACGTAACTGATCGGTATCGTCCAGACCGCGTGCCACCATTCCCTGGTTTTCGGCACAAATCTGCCAGCGTAAATCCCGACGCTGGGTTTCCCCTGCCAGATGCAGTGGTAACTCCGGCGTTTTGATTTTTACCAGCATCGCCGGTAGTTTCAGAGGCGTATTAGCGCCGAGCAGATTTTTTGCCAGCATCATTGCGCTAAGTTGAATCGGCTGCAGAAACGGCAATACCTGACCGTTAATTTCCGCGCAATCGCCCAGCGCGTAAATATCGACATTGCTGGTTTGCAGATAACTATCGACGCAAACGCCGCGATTAATCGTCAGCCCGGCGCGTCGTGCCAGGGCGGTTTCCGGGCGCAGCCCGGTGGCGGCAATCACCGCATCCACTTCGATGCTGCGCTGGCGGTCCAGGGTTGCACGGATGCCAGAATCCGTTTTTTCCAGCGCCAGTAACTGAGATTTCAACAGCAGATGGACGCCCATCTCCGTCAACCGATGTTGTAAGCGACTGCTTACTTCCGGTGGCATTAACGATGCCAGAATACTGGCGGCGTTGTCGATCAGCGTGACTGCTTTGCCTGCCCGACAAAAATCCATCGCCAGTTCGCTACCAATCAGGCCGCCACCGACAATCAACACGCGCTGTGCTTCCCGTAGTTGCGTTTCACAGGCGCGATACTCTTGCTGACTATTTAAAGTAAGCATTAACTCACGCCCAGGCACCGGCGGGACGAAGGCGCTGGCACCGGTTGCCAGCACTAACTTGTCGTACTGCCACTGATTATTCTGGCTTTTCACCACATGGGCTTCGGCATCAATATCCGTCACCCAGGTTTGTGGAAACAGGCGCAGATTAAACTGTTCGGCAAATTCTCCCGCCGTCTGGCGGGTAAGGTCGTCGGCACGTTGTCCCTGACTGATAACATGGCTGAGATCAGGTTTGTTGTACTCATCCATGCTATCGGCAGCAATCAGGGTTAATGGAATACTGGCGTCCTGTTTGCGAATATTTTTCACCAGTTGGCGGGCGGCGAAGCCCGAACCAATGATCACAATACCGTTGCTCATTTTGCCTCCGATGCCAGTTCATCAAAGACGTCTTTGCCGAGGGAACATTCCGGGCACAGGAAGTTATCCGGAACTTCACTCCACGGCGTTCCCGGCGCGACGTCCTGCATTGGCTCGCCTTTTGCTGGATCGTAAATCCACTGGCAGACGCTGCACTGCATCCGTGGGCCGAGGTCGATTGTTGTGGTGGCACTGGTTTCTTCTTTAACCACCGTATTCACTGTGCTCTGCGGCAGCGGCGCGAGCGCCCACTGACGGGCGATTTCACGACCGTGTTCACGACATAACTCCAGCGCGTCCTGATCCGGTCGCCATTTGGCTTTCAGACTAAGTGACATTTCGAAGCCTGCATCCTGCAAGCGCGTAGAAAGACGATCAACCGCACCGCCGCTCCAGCCGTGGGAGCCGAAAGCGCTGGCGCGTTTGTTACGGAAGCGCAATCCGGTCATCTCCTCCACCAGCCCGGCGATTTTCGGCATCATTACGTTATTCATCGTCGAAGTCCCAACCAGCACGCCTTTTGAGCGGAAGACATTGGTCAGGATTTCGTTTTTATCGCTCCGGGCGACGTTGAAAATTTTCACCGCTACGCGCGGGTCGGTTTCTGCAATCCCCTGGGCGATAGCGTCAGCCATCATGCGGGTGTTATTCGACATGGTGTCGTAGAAAATAGTGATCCTGTCTTCCTGATAATCCGCCGCCCATTTCAGGTACAGCTCGACAATCTGCGTCGGGTTATCGCGCCATACCACACCGTGAGAGGTGGCAATCATATCGACCGGCAAGTTAAAGCCCAGAATCTCGGTGATTTTGGGAGTTACCAGGCGGCTGAACGGCGTCAGGATATTGGCGTAGTAACGCTGGCACTGTTCGAAAAGCTCGGTCTGATCCACTTCATCGTTGAACAGATGCTCGTCGCAGTAGTGCTGACCAAAGGCATCGTTACTGAACAGCACTGCATCGCCCGTCAGGTAAGTCATCATGCTGTCCGGCCAGTGGAGCATTGGTGTTTCGACAAAAATGAGCTGTTTGCCATTACCGATATCCAGCGTGTCGCCGGTTTTCACCACGTTGAAATTCCACTCCGGATGATGGTGATGACCATTAATTGAGTCGATGGCGTTGGCAGTACAGTAGATTGGCGTATCCGGAATTTGCGCCATCAGTTCGGTCAGCGCCCCGGCGTGGTCTTCTTCTGCATGGTTAATTACGATGTAATCGATATCTGCCAGATCGATTTCATTACGCAGGTTCTGCACAAATTCGCGGCTGAATTTATGGTCGACAGTGTCGATTAGCACGTTTTTTTCTTCGCGAATGAGGTAGCTGTTGTAGCTGCTGCCGCGCAGCGTTTTATATTCTGTGCCGTGAAAATCACGCACTTCCCAGTCACGTTGACCAACCCAATGAATGTTATTTTTCACCACAATAGACATAGCAACCTCAATTTATTCAGCGTGTTCTAAAAAGATGTCCTGTTAATTGCAGATTGCGTGCCAGTTTTTTATCTAATTGTTTTTACTCTATAAATTAATTTATGCTCATTAATGAGTAGTCAAAATGACTATTAATCAGATGGTCGATATGACAATATCTATAGTCAAATTGACAGTGAGGCAAAGATGAGTTTTTCCGTTGATGTGCTGGCGAATATCGCCATCGAATTGCAGCGCGGGATTGGCCATCAGGATCGTTTTCAACGCCTGATTACCACGCTGCGTCAGGTGCTGGAGTGTGATGCGTCAGCGTTGCTGCGCTACGACTCGCGGCAATTTATTCCGCTCGCCATCGACGGGCTGGCAAAAGATGTGCTCGGCAGACGCTTTGCGCTGGAAGGGCATCCGCGGCTGGAAGCGATTGCCCGTGCCGGGGACGTGGTGCGTTTTCCTGCAGACAGCGAATTACCCGATCCCTATGACGGTTTGATTCCCGGGCAGGAGAGTCTGAAGGTTCATGCCTGTGTTGGTCTGCCATTGTTTGCCGGGCAAAACCTGATTGGCGCATTGACGCTCGACGGGATGCAGCCCGATCAGTTCGATGTTTTCAGCGATGAAGAGTTACGGCTGATTGCCGCACTGGCGGCGGGGGCGTTAAGCAATGCGTTGCTGATTGAACAACTGGAAAGCCAGAATATGTTGCCGGGTCATGCCGTGCCGTTTGAAGCGGTGAAAGAGATGCAGATGATTGGCCTGTCGCCAGGCATGACGCAACTGAAAAAAGAGATTGAGATTGTGGCAGCGTCCGATCTCAACGTCTTAATTAGCGGTGAGACGGGAACAGGTAAGGAGCTGGTGGCGAAAGCGATTCATGAAGCCTCGCCGCGGGCGGTGAATCCGCTGGTTTATCTCAACTGCGCCGCACTGCCGGAAAGCGTGGCGGAAAGTGAGCTGTTCGGGCATGTGAAAGGGGCGTTTACCGGCGCTATCAGTAACCGCAGTGGTAAGTTTGAAATGGCGGATAACGGTACGCTGTTTCTGGATGAGATCGGTGAGTTGTCGTTGGCATTGCAGGCCAAGCTACTGCGGGTGTTGCAGTATGGCGATATTCAGCGCGTTGGCGATGACCGCAGTTTGCGGGTGGATGTGCGCGTACTGGCAGCGACTAACCGCGACTTGCACGAAGAAGTACTGGCAGGGCGATTTCGCGCCGATTTATTCCATCGCCTGAGTGTGTTTCCGCTTTCCGTGCCGCCGCTACGTGAGCGGGGCGATGACGTTATTTTGCTGGCGGGTTATTTCTGCGAGCAGTGCCGTCTGCGACTGGGACTTTCTCGCGTGGTGTTGAGCGCCAGTGCGCGGAATTTATTGCAACACTACCGTTTTCCGGGAAACGTGCGCGAACTGGAACATGCTATTCATCGGGCGGTAGTGCTGGCGAGAGCGACCCGCAGCGGTGATGAAGTGATTCTTGAGGCGCAACATTTTGCTTTTCCTGAGGTGACGTTGCCGTCGCCAGAAGTGACGACAGTGCCCGTCGTTAAACAAAACCTGCGTGAAGCGACAGAAGAGTTCCAGCGCGAAACCATTCGCCAGGCGCTGGCACAAAATAATCACAATTGGGCCGCCTGTGCGCGGATGCTGGAAATCGACGTCGCCAACCTGCATCGGCTGGCGAAACGTCTGGGATTGAAGGATTAAATAATCCCGGCCTGATAGAAATCCTGCAGGTTAATCGCGCCGGCGAGTTTACCGTTTTCATCTACCACCGGTGCGGCGGTGATTTTGCGCTTCATCAGGATCTCTTTGGCGTCAATGGCGCGGCTTTGTGCCTGTAATGTGGTGCCACCAGCCGTCATCGCTTCATTAACGGGCGTGGTGAGTGCACCACCGCCAACCAGCCAGCGACGGTAAATCGCCGTCGGTAAAGACGCCTTTCACCAGTCGTTGATCATCACACACTGCCACCAGCCCTAACCCGGTGCGGCTGAGTTCCAGCATCGCGTCCATCACGCTGGCGGTTAACGCCACCTGCGGGACAGCATCATCACGGCGCATCAGATGATGCACTTTGTTCAGCAAGCGAGCGCCCAGCGCGCCGGCTGGATGGGAGCGGGCAAAATCTTCTTCATTAAACCCACGCGCCTGCATGACCGCCATCGCCAGCGCATCGCCCATCATCAGGGTATTGACGGTGCTGGAAGTCGGCGCAAGGTGCATCGGGCAGGCTTCGCGTTCTACGGAAATATCCAGCACCGCTTTCGCCGCCAGACCCAGCGGTGACGTCGGTTTACCGGTCATTGCCAGCAGAGCAATAGATTTGTCTTCCAGACGCGGAATAATCAGATCCAGTTCCTTTGCGCCACCGGAGTACGAGATAAACAGCATTACATCGCGGCTTTCAATCATCCCCAGATCGCCGTGCAGTGCCTCTGCCGGATGGACAAAAAAAGCAGGCGTGCCAGTGCTGGCAAGCGTTGCGGCGATTTTCTTACCAATGTGACCCGATTTGCCAATTCCCGAAACCACCACTTTGCCTTCGCAGTGCAGGATGATATTGGCGGCGCGAACAAAATCATCGCCCAGACGTTCAGGTAAACGGCTTGCTTCCTGCAACTCCAGCATTAACGTCTGACGTCCCGCGTTCAGTAGTGCTTCACTCATTGCTTTCTCCGGTGATGATCACGTCGATCCCTTTCTCTTCCAGCGCCTGACGAAACGCTGGAGAAATGCCTGCGTCGGTAATGAGTTTATCGACGCTTTCAAGACTGCAAACTACATTGGGGCTTTTACGACCAAACTTCGATGAGTCAGCCATCAAAATAACTTCGCGCGCAGCATTACACATCGCTTTACTGACGGTGTAGACCTCGTTGAAAGTCGTTACGCCTGCATTCAGATCGATGCCGTCGGTGCCCATAAACAATTTATCGAAGCTGAAATGTTCGAAGGCATTCTCGGCAAGTTGCCCGTGAAATGAGGCCGATTTTTTGCGAAATGTTCCGCCAGGCATCAGGATGGTTTGCTCGTTATCCAGTTCGGATAGCGCATTGACAATATGCAGACTGTTGGTCATCACTGTGATGTTATTAAAGCGCGAGAGCATTGGCACCATCTGCAATACGGTACTGCCAGCATCGAGAATGATTGAGTCGCCATCGTGGATAAAACTGACGGCGGCTTCCGCTATCAACTCTTTTTTGTGGGTGTTGATGAGCGTTTTATGATCGATTGGCGGATCGGATTCCTCTTTATTTAACACCACGCCGCCATAGGTACGAATGACGGTTCCGGCATGTTCCAGAATGACCAGATCTTTGCGAATGGTTGTGCCTGTGGTGTCAAAGTATTGCGCCAATTCTTCAACCGAGCATTTCCCCTGCTTTTGCAGATACTCCAGAATGGCGGCCTGACGCTGACGAGGTTTCATAGGCGTGATTACCTGATTTAGGTTTCAAAATGATAACTTCGCAAGCAAGTAGCATTCACAACGAAATTATCTACGTTTCAGTTTAAGCGCCAATGATAGAGCATTCTGCGATAATGGATCATGGGGAAAGATCACATCGGGCCGTAAATCAGCAGAATGCATACCCGTAATGGCGGGAATTTTTTGCGGTCGGGCGAAAACGGTCAGTCCTTTCATAAACAAGGTGTCGACGATGCGCTGCTGATCGTCCAGGGCGATGGCGACTACGACCCGCGGTTTAAAGCGCCCGCTGGAACGGCCCACGCCAACGCGGCCTTGCTGGCAAAGTGCATCGAAGGCACGGTTAAAACGAGAAATTTGCCAGCCGCCTAAGGCCAGTTGTGTACACCAGGCGATAACGGCGACGGTGATGAGAGCGGATACCATAACTTCTCCTTATATGTGGTGGCGGAGGATTTCCGCTGAGAATGTTTACAGTGTGTGCTTTATTCATGCCGGATGCGGCGTGAACGCCTTATTAGGTCTTAAAAGTTTTGTTAATTCAATGTGTTGTATGGGTGTCGTAGGCCTGATAAGCGTAGCGCATCAGGCAGTCTCGCGGAGATCCTTAAAGGATCTCCGCTGTTGATCAGAACATGACCTGACCGCCAGTGACATTAATCGACTGCCCGGTGCAGTACGACGCTTTGGGACTGGCGTAGAACAACAACATATTCAGTACATCCTGATAATCACAGCCGCGCTTAAGTGGCACTTTATCGATGTAATATTGCTCGACTTGATCCGGTTTTATGCCCAGCTTAGTGGCGTATTGCGGTAATAGTGACTGGAACATAGGTGATTTCAGCAAGTTACCGAGCATCAGTGAATGCACCGTAATGCCGTACTCCGCAAGATCCAACGCCAGTGACTGGGTAAGACCGACTCCGCCAAATTTCGCGGCGCTGTAACCAGAGTTGTGTTTGCTGCCCACTTTGCCTGATTTCGAGTTGATCTGAATAATCCGTCCCTGAATGCCGTCGCGGATCATCAGGCGCGAAAATTCACGCGCACAAAGGAAGTAGCCCACCAGATTTACCTGTAGCGAGCGGTCAAAATCCCCCAGTTGGAAATCGCTGATAAACGCTGCTTTAGCAATTCCGGCGCTGTAGACCAGTAAATCCACACGACCAAAGATCTCATCTACCCCACGAGAGAGTGCCAGTACGCTCTGCTCGCTGGTGGCATCAGCACCAAAACCATATGCCATGCCTTCGCCATATTCTGCATTAATTTCTTGCGCCACATTTGCAGCTTTGTCGCTCTGAATATCGACAACCGCCACGCGATACCCCTCGGCAGCCAGACCGTGGCACAGGAACGCGCCTAAGGTTTGCCCACCACCGATGACAACAGCAACCTGATTCATTTTTTACTCCTTAACAGATTCAAACTTCAAAACTGATCCCGGCGCGATATCGTCGGGTACGGGGCCTGCCACATGGACAGTGCCCGGAAATTCCGCTTCGCTTAAACCATCGAAGCGCAGGGTGACATGACCCAGTTCGCGAAGGTTGTCTTCCGCCACGCTGCCAACGGCGGTTACCGGATAGCGATGCTGTCCGAGAGAAAATTGCAAACCGGGATGGAGTTCACCTTTCAATTCGCCGTGGCAATGAATGAAGCAATACTCTTCGAGATCCGCAGGCGCGCCTTCACGAAAGGTGATGAGCATCTGATCGCTGAGAGCGTCAGTCGCACTCGCGCCGATACGGGTGATGGTGGTCTGATAAATAACGGTCATGTTTTAACCTCTATTGATAGATAAAACCGGAGACAAACCAGGCGATAAGTACGGTAGGCGCGCCGGTCAGAAAGCGGCTCACCAGTACAGAAGGGACACCGACGCGAACCGTGTCCTGACGGGCTTCCGCCAGAGACAAACCGACCGGGATAAAATCGCAGGCCGCCTGCGCGTTGATGGCAAACAGCGCCGGTAAAGCCAGATGCGGCGGAATATTGCCGAGACCAATCTGCACGCCAATCAATACGCCGATAACCTGCGCGATAACCGCGCCAGGGCCGAGGAAAGGCGAAAGCAGCGGAAAGGAGCAGATGAGTGCCAGCATCACCAGTCCCAGAGGATGACTGGCCAGCGGAGCAAGACCGTGGGCTATCCAGTCGCTAAGACCGGAAGCCATAATGATGCCGATAAGCGCCGAGACGAACGCCATAAACGGCAGGATGGTTTTTAATACGGTGTCGATGGTGTCGCGGCCAGACTGGAACAGCACGGCAACCGCAGACCCCATGCCCATTCCTACTTTCGCCAGTAAGCCATCGCTTTGTTCGGTGATTTTCTTGCTGGTATCGTAGTCACGACCTACGGTAGAGGATTGTGGAGTAGCATCACCCACTACAGTGATGTTTTCTTCTTTTACACCGGAGACATAAATATCTTCCACGATGTACTGCGCCAGCGGACCGGACTTGCCCGTTGAGTGGATATTGATAGTGGGAATACGCCGCTTGGGATAGATGCCGCAGCGCAGTGTACCGCCACAGTCGATTACCGCGACGCCGATTTCCGCTTCTGCGGGTTCACCTTCTTTAAATCCGTCGATAGCCTGCCAGCCAGTAAGCTGTGCCAGTTTGTCGACAATCGCAGGACGTGTACCGGCGGTGATATAGACGATTTTTTTCCCCGTAGTGGCTTCCAGCTCCAGCGGGCCGCCCCAACCCCCCGTCCCTTTTTCGATCCGAATACGTGTCATGATGTTGCTCCTGCCAGGCGAACTTTCTGTTCAAGTTGAATGCCCATCTTTTTCTCAAAAATGGCGGTGGTCAGGTCGGTCACCCAACCGCGGAAGAAGTTAGTGATCAGGCCTACCAGCAGATAACTGACGGCCAGCGGGCCAAGTGGCAGGTTCAGCGTTGTCAGACCGCTGGCAATTCCAAGATAAACAAACAATTCGCCGGGGTTGATATGGGGGAAGAGGCCATTCATTGAGTGGCAGCTATAAGAAGCCGCCGCATAGTAGCTGGGTTTGTACTTTTCCGGCATAAAACGACCGAGGCTTAAGGTCATGGGGTTACAAAAGACAAACGTACCAATGCACGGTAGTAGCAGGTAACGGGAAACAGGATTACCGGCGCAACGTTGAGCAAAACGTTCAATACGATGTTGACCGATAAAATTAATCAGTGCGTTCATGATTACCAGCAGGCTAATCAACAGCGGAAGAATGCCGGTCACCATCCCGGTAAACACCTCTCCACCTTTCTGGAACAGCCCGATGAACCACTCTGCGCCATGAGTAATGGTTTCTATCATTGTTCTCTCCTTCAGAATTTATTGTTTTATTACCAAACGGCAACCTAATCTAATCAGATCGAAAGATTTAAAAGTGTTATTTTGATCGCAAAATGAAAGATAAATATTTTAATTTGAAAGTTATGGTGAAGGTGTGTCGATGAAGGGTATTTGAGTTATGTAAAGTCCGTATCGGGGAGCGACTACCGCTTCCTTGTGCAGGGCGCGATGCTTTACCATACTTGCCCCAGGTTGAATCTGTTAAATGGACTCCTCATGTTCAAGCGTCGTTATGTAACATTGCTTCCCCTTTTTGTGTTGCTTGCCGCCTGCAGCAGCAAGCCAAAACCTACCGAGACTGAAACGACCACCGGAACGCCGTCTGGCGGCTTCCTGCTTGAGCCGCAGCACAATGTGATGCAGATGGGCGGTGACTTCGCCAACAACCCGAATGCCCAGCAGTTCATCGATAAAATGGTGAGCAAACACGGCTTCGATCGTCAGCAACTGCAAGAAATCCTTTCCCAGGCGAAACGTCTGGATTCGGTACTGCGGTTGATGGATAACCAGGCACCGACCACATCGGTGCAGCCGCCATCAGGCCCGAACGGTGCATGGCTGCGTTATCGCAAAAAATTTATTACTCCGGATAACGTGCAGAACGGCGTGGTTTTCTGGAATCAATATGAAGATGCGCTGAATCGCGCGTGGCAGGTATATGGTGTACCGCCAGAAATTATCGTCGGAATTATTGGCGTCGAAACCCGCTGGGGACGCGTGATGGGTAAAACCCGCATCCTTGATGCGCTGGCAACGCTGTCATTTAACTACCCACGCCGCGCGGAATATTTCTCTGGCGAACTGGAAACCTTCCTGCTAATGGCGCGCGATGAGCAGGATGATCCGCTCAATCTGAAAGGTTCCTTTGCCGGAGCGATGGGCTATGGACAGTTTATGCCATCGTCTTACAAACAATACGCCGTGGACTTTAGCGGTGATGGTCATATCAACCTGTGGGATCCGGTTGATGCTATTGGTAGTGTGGCAAACTATTTCAAAGCGCACGGCTGGGTGAAAGGTGACCTGGTGGCGGTGATGGCAAACGGCCAGGCTCCAGGTTTACCAAATGGTTTCAAAACTAAGTACAGCATTTCGCAGCTTGCTGCGGTAGGTTTGACGCCGCAGCAGCCGTTGGGGAATCATCAGCAGGCCAGCTTGCTGCGTCTGGATGTTGGGACGGGTTACCAGTACTGGTATGGTCTGCCGAACTTCTACACCATTACTCGTTACAACCACAGCACCCATTATGCAATGGCAGTCTGGCAGTTAGGACAGGCTGTGGCGCTGGCGCGCGTACAGTAACAACTGACAAGAGGGGAGTTTAAACTTCCCTCTGCTTTATTACTGTTTATTCGAATTACGTAATTGCTTGATTTTTTTCGACAGCGATATCGTATATCCCAGGCAGACAACGCCTAATGCAGCCTGACCGAAGTCGAAAGGTTCAAGATAGCCAGAAGATAAAATCTTACATACCACTGCAACCAGGGCGCTGATGCCGCCAATGGTGACCCACATGCGCATTTGCGTGGTCTGTTTGAGCACGTTTTGTGGGGTGTTATCCGTTTTCTTTGTTGCCATTGCTTTTCTCTCCCTGTGAATACATATCAATGTGAACGCGGCATGGTAGCCTTTTTTCTTTACCGGTTGGTCGTAACAGTCTTATTTCGGAATGCGACTCGTAAAATGAATCGCTCGTCCCCATCTTCTGCGGGAAAGTGCTATCTTGTCCGGCATAAATTTTTGACTGACAGAGGTTGTGATGACTGACAGTGAACTGATGCAATTGAGTGAACAGGTCGGGCTGGCACTGAAAGCCCGTGGCGCAACCGTCACAACCGCTGAGTCTTGTACCGGCGGTTGGGTCGCGAAAGTTATTACCGATATTGCTGGCAGTTCCGCCTGGTTTGAACGCGGATTTGTCACCTACAGTAACGAGGCTAAAGCGCAGATGATCGGCGTACGTGAAGAGACGCTGGCGCAGCATGGCGCGGTGAGTGAACCCGTCGTGGTGGAAATGGCAATTGGTGCACTGAAAGCGGCTCGAGCTGATTATGCCGTGTCTATCAGCGGCATTGCCGGACCGGATGGCGGCAGTGAAGAGAAGCCTGTAGGCACCGTCTGGTTTGCGTTTGCTTCTGCCAGCGGCGAAGGCATTACCCGCCGGGAATGCTTCAGCGGTGACCGTGATGCAGTACGACGTCAGGCGACGGCTTATGCATTACAGACGTTGCGACAACAATTTCTACAAAACACTTGATACTGTATGAGCATACAGTATAATTGCTTCAACAGAACATATTGACTATCCGGTATTACCCGGCATGACAGGAGTAAAAATGGCTATCGACGAAAACAAACAGAAAGCGTTGGCGGCAGCACTGGGCCAGATTGAGAAACAATTTGGTAAAGGCTCCATCATGCGCCTGGGTGAAGACCGTTCCATGGATGTGGAAACCATCTCTACCGGTTCGCTTTCACTGGATATCGCGCTTGGGGCAGGTGGTCTGCCGATGGGCCGTATCGTCGAAATCTACGGGCCGGAATCTTCCGGTAAAACTACGCTGACGCTACAGGTGATTGCCGCTGCGCAGCGTGAAGGTAAAACCTGTGCGTTTATCGATGCTGAACACGCGCTGGACCCAGTCTATGCACGTAAACTGGGCGTCGATATTGATAATCTGCTGTGCTCTCAACCGGACACTGGTGAGCAGGCTCTGGAAATCTGTGACGCTCTGGCACGTTCTGGCGCGGTAGATGTTATCGTTGTTGACTCCGTTGCGGCGCTGACGCCGAAAGCAGAAATCGAAGGCGAAATTGGTGACTCTCATATGGGCCTTGCGGCACGTATGATGAGCCAGGCGATGCGTAAGCTGGCGGGTAACCTGAAGCAATCCAACACGTTGCTGATTTTCATCAACCAGATCCGTATGAAAATTGGCGTGATGTTCGGTAACCCTGAAACCACTACCGGTGGTAATGCGCTGAAATTCTACGCTTCTGTTCGTCTCGATATCCGCCGTATTGGCGCGGTGAAAGAGGGCGAAAACGTGGTGGGTAGCGAAACTCGCGTGAAAGTTGTGAAGAACAAAATCGCTGCGCCGTTTAAACAGGCTGAATTCCAAATCCTCTACGGCGAAGGCATCAACTTCTACGGCGAACTGGTTGACCTGGGCGTGAAAGAGAAGCTGATCGAGAAAGCGGGTGCATGGTACAGCTATAAAGGCGAGAAGATCGGCCAGGGTAAAGCAAATGCGACAGCATGGCTGAAAGACAACCCGGAAACTGCGAAAGAGATCGAGAAGAAAGTGCGTGAGCTGCTGCTGAGCAACCCAAATGCAACGCCAGATTTCTCTGTTGATGACAGCGAAGGTGTAGCAGAAACGAACGAAGATTTTTAATCGTCTTGTTTGATACATAAGGGTCGCATCTGCGGCCCTTTTGCTTTTTAAGTTTTAAGGGGATGCCATGACCGAATTAACGCCCCGTCGCCCGATATATACTCGCCTGTTGGATCGCGCGGTACGTATTCTGGCGGTACGTGATCACAGTGAGCAGGAACTGCGCCGTAAACTTGCCGCACCGATTATGGGCAAAAATGGCCCGGAAGAGATTGATGCCACGGCAGAAGATTATGAGCGTGTTATCGCCTGGTGTCATGAACACGGTTATCTCGATGACAGCCGCTTTGTTGCACGCTTTATCGCCAGTCGCAGTCGCAAAGGATATGGACCGGCACGTATTCGTCAGGAACTGAGCCAGAAAGGGATCTCCCGAGAGGCGACAGAAAAAGCGATGCGTGAATGTGACATCGACTGGTGCGCGCTGGCGCGTGATCAAGCGACGCGAAAATATGGTGAACCTTTGCCAACCATCTTTTCAGAAAAAGTTAAGATCCAGCGTTTTCTGCTCTATCGTGGCTATCTGATGGAAGATATCCAGGAGATTTGGCGAAATTTTGCCGACTGAACGCATACGGTATTTTACTTCCCAGTCAAGAAAACTTATCTTATTCCCACTTTTTCAGTTACCAGCCCGGCGGTTAACAACACGTTGCTGCTGGTAGCGATATTTCTTTAGCTTGATTTCAGGATAATTATGAGCAAGAGCACCGCTGAGATCCGTCAGGCGTTTCTCGACTTTTTCCACAGTAAGGGGCATCAGGTAGTTGCCAGCAGTTCCCTGGTTCCCCATAACGACCCAACTTTGTTGTTTACCAACGCCGGGATGAACCAGTTCAAGGATGTGTTCCTTGGGCTCGACAAGCGTAATTATTCCCGCGCTACCACTTCCCAACGCTGCGTGCGTGCGGGTGGTAAACACAACGACCTGGAAAACGTCGGTTACACCGCACGCCATCACACCTTCTTCGAAATGCTGGGCAACTTCAGCTTCGGTGACTATTTCAAACACGATGCTATTCAGTTTGCATGGGAATTGCTGACCAGCGAAAAATGGTTTGCCCTGCCGAAAGAGCGTCTGTGGGTTACCGTCTATGAAAGCGACGACGAAGCCTACGAAATCTGGGAAAAAGAAGTTGGGATCCCACGCGAACGTATTATTCGCATCGGTGATAACAAAGGTGCGCCATACGCATCTGACAACTTCTGGCAGATGGGCGACACTGGTCCGTGCGGCCCGTGCACCGAAATTTTCTATGATCACGGCGACCATATCTGGGGTGGCCCTCCGGGAAGCGCAGAAGAAGACGGCGACCGTTACATTGAGATCTGGAACATCGTCTTCATGCAGTTCAACCGCCAGGCCGATGGCACTATGGAACCGCTTCCGAAGCCGTCTGTTGATACCGGTATGGGGCTGGAGCGAATTGCTGCGGTGCTGCAACACGTTAACTCTAACTATGACATTGACCTGTTCCGCACGCTGATTCAGGCGGTTGCAAAAGTCACTGGCGCGACCGATCTGAGCAACAAATCGCTGCGTGTTATCGCTGACCACATTCGTTCCTGCGCATTCCTGATTGCAGATGGTGTCATGCCATCCAATGAAAACCGTGGTTATGTACTGCGTCGTATCATTCGTCGCGCGGTACGTCACGGCAATATGCTGGGCGCGAAAGAAACCTTCTTCTACAAACTGGTTGGTCCGCTGATCGACGTTATGGGCTCTGCGGGTGAAGACCTGAAACGCCAGCAGGCGCTGGTTGAGCAGGTGCTGAAAACTGAAGAAGAGCAGTTTGCGCGTACTTTGGAGCGCGGTCTGGCGTTGCTGGACGAAGAGTTAGCGAAACTTTCTGGTGATACGCTGGATGGCGAAACGGCTTTCCGTCTGTACGATACCTACGGTTTCCCGGTTGACCTGACGGCTGACGTTTGTCGTGAGCGCAACATCAAAGTCGATGAAGCCGGTTTTGAAGCAGCAATGGAAGAGCAGCGCCGTCGCGCACGTGAAGCCAGTGGCTTTGGCGCTGATTACAACGCGATGATCCGTGTTGATAGCGCTTCTGAATTTAAAGGCTATGACCATCTGGAACTGAACGGCAAAGTGACTGCACTGTTTGTTGATGGCAAAGCTGTTGATGCAATCAATGCAGGCCAGGAAGCGGTTGTCGTACTGGATCAAACGCCATTCTATGCAGAATCAGGCGGCCAGGTTGGCGATAAAGGCGAACTGAAAGGCGCAAGCTTCTCTTTTGCGGTGGAAGACACTCAAAAATACGGCCAGGCGATAGGTCACATCGGTAAACTTGCTGCGGGTTCTCTGAAAGTGGGCGACGCGGTGCAGGCTGATGTTGATGAAGCGCGCCGCGCCCGTATTCGTCTGAACCACTCCGCAACGCACCTGATGCACGCTGCATTGCGCCAGGTTCTGGGTACTCATGTCTCCCAGAAAGGTTCTTTGGTTAACGACAAAGTGCTGCGTTTCGACTTCTCGCATAACGAAGCGATGAAACCTGAAGAGATTCGAGCGGTCGAAGACCTGGTGAACGCACAGATTCGTCGCAACCTGCCGATCGAAACCAACATCATGGATCTTGAGGCGGCTAAAGCGAAAGGCGCGATGGCGTTGTTCGGTGAGAAGTATGATGAACGCGTACGTGTGCTGAGCATGGGCGATTTCTCTACCGAGCTGTGTGGCGGTACTCACGCCAGCCGCACTGGTGATATCGGCCTGTTCCGCATCATCTCTGAATCGGGTACTGCTGCAGGCGTTCGCCGTATCGAAGCGGTAACCGGAGAAGGTGCTATCACCACTGTTCATGCGGACAGCGATCGCTTAAGCGAAGTCGCGCATCTGCTGAAAGGCGATAGCAACAATCTGGTTGATAAAGTGCGTTCAGTGCTGGAACGTACGCGTCAGTTGGAAAAAGAGTTACAACAGCTTAAAGAACAGGCTGCTGCGCAGGAGAGTGCGAATCTTTCCAGTAAGGCAATTGATGTTAATGGTGTTAAGCTGTTGGTTAGCGAGCTTCGCGGTGTTGAGCCGAAAATGTTACGTACCATGGTTGACGATTTAAAAAATCAGCTGGGGTCGACAATTATCGTGCTGGCAACGGTAGCCGAAGGTAAGGTTTCTCTGATTGCAGGCGTATCTAAGGACGTCACAGATCGTGTGAAAGCAGGGGAACTGATTGGTATGGTCGCTCAGCAGGTGGGCGGCAAGGGTGGTGGACGTCCTGACATGGCGCAAGCCGGTGGTACGGATGCTGCGGCCTTACCTGCAGCGTTAGCCAGTGTGAAAGGCTGGGTCAGCGCGAAATTGCAATAATATAAGCGTCAGGCAATGCCGCAGAGTGAGTCTGCGGCATCCGCATCAACGCTATCGACAACGATAAAGTCAGGTTGAAGTTGTGTATATCGGCTAAACTTAGGTTTAACAGAATGTAATGCCATGACTGCTTACATGTAATGTGTTTGTCATTGCTTACTTTTTGGCGTTATATGATGGATAATGCCGGGATACAGAGAGACCCGACTCTTTTAATCTTTCAAGGAGCAAAGAATGCTGATTCTGACTCGTCGAGTTGGTGAGACCCTCATGATTGGGGATGAGGTCACCGTGACAGTTTTAGGGGTAAAGGGCAACCAGGTACGTATTGGCGTAAATGCCCCGAAGGAAGTTTCTGTTCACCGTGAAGAGATCTACCAGCGTATCCAGGCTGAAAAATCCCAGCAGTCCAGTTACTAATCTTTCCGCGTCTCATCTTTAACGGTGAGACGCACCCTCAAAATTTCTCCTTCACTTCATTTTCTTTTCGCGTTACACCCGTTCATTCATCTTTAGTCTCCCTTTTTCTGTATTACCGCTACCTTTCAGATGCCCGTTTTTCTGTTGATAAAACACTCTTTTTGGCGTTTTTACAGACTAATTGAGCGTGAAGTGTGCAAACGATAAAAGTGTGGGAAAAATTGTTTGACTTATAAGTCTCAGAAAGTAATATGTGCGCCACGCAGCGACGATGAGCGATAAACAAGTTCTTCGAAGCACTCGTAAGAGGCGTGTGGTGAGGTGGCCGAGAGGCTGAAGGCGCTCCCCTGCTAAGGGAGTATGCGGTCAAAAGCTGCATCCGGGGTTCGAATCCCCGCCTCACCGCCATTTGCATCCGTAGCTCAGCTGGATAGAGTACTCGGCTACGAACCGAGCGGTCGGAGGTTCGAATCCTCCCGGATGCACCATATTCTACGTAACCTTCAGTGATGAAGGTATCGAAGAGGTGGCGGTACTAACCGCAGGCACCAGGGAGGATAACGTTGCTTTAGCAACGGCCCGAAGGGCGAGCCGCAAGGCGAGTAATCCTTCCGGATGCACTATCTCTTACTTGATATGGCTTTAGTAGCGGTATCAATATCAGCAGTAAAATAAATTTTCCCGATGCATCCGTAGCTCAGCTGGATAGAGTACTCGGCTACGAACCGAGCGGTCGGAGGTTCGAATCCTCCCGGATGCACCATATTCTCCGTAACCTTCAGCGATGAAGGTATCGAAGAGGTGGTGGTACTAACCGCAGGCACCAGGGAGGATAATGTTGCTTTAGCAACGGCCCGAAGGGCGAGCCGCAAGGCGAGTAATCCTCCCGAATGCACCATCTCTTGCTTGATATGGCTTTAGTAGCGATATCAATATCAGCAGTAAAATAAGCTTTCCCGATGCATCCGTAGCTCAGCTGGATAGAGTACTCGGCTACGAACCGAGCGGTCGGAGGTTCGAATCCTCCCGGATGCACCATTCTCTTCGTATTATCCACGATTGATAATCTTCATGGTCTGCAAAATTGACGCAAGCACCAGGGAGGATAACGTTGCGCCAGCAACGGCCCGAAGGGCGAACGCCAGTGAGTCATCCTCCCGGATACACCATCTTCTCCAAAAGATCCCCTCAAAAATATTTCATTTCTAAATGACGATTTTATCCATTTCCTGAATAATCTTCCCCTTCGCCATCAGCGACAAAATCAAGCAATTACGCTAAAGTAGCGTCATATTTTTCGATTTGTGAGAAGGCCATGTACGAGCGTTATGCTGGTTTAATATTTGATATGGATGGCACCATTCTGGATACCGAGCCTACGCACCGTAAAGCGTGGCGCGAAGTATTAGGACGTTACGGTCTTCAGTACGATGTACAGGCCATGATCGCACTTAATGGTTCGCCTACCTGGCGTATTGCCCAGGCGATCATTGAGTTGAACCAGGCCGATCTCGACCCACATGCTCTGGCGCGTGAAAAAACAGAGGCGGTAAGAAGCATGCTGCTGGATAGCGTCGAGCCGCTTCCTCTTGTTGACGTAGTGAAGAGTTGGCATGGTCGTCGCCCAATGGCTGTCGGTACGGGGAGTGAAAGCGCCATCGCTGAGGCATTGCTGGCGCACCTGGGATTGCGCCGTTATTTTGACGCCGTCGTTGCTGCCGATCACGTCAAACATCATAAACCTGCGCCAGACACATTTTTGTTGTGCGCACAGCGTATGGGAGTGCAACCAACACAGTGCGTGGTCTTTGAAGATGCTGATTTCGGTATTCAGGCTGCTCGCGCCGCAGGCATGGACGTTGTGGATGTTCGCTTGTTGTGAGTGAGGCGCTATCGCTCTTCTCGTTGTTTGCCAGTAGTTTTCTCAGCGCTACACTATTACCCGGCAATTCGGAAGTTGTGCTGGTGGCAATGTTACTTTCTGGGGTGAGTCATCCCTGGGTTTTAGTATTAACAGCAACAATGGGTAATAGCCTTGGAGGGTTAACTAACGTTATCCTTGGGCGTTTCTTTCCATTGCGCAAAACATCGCGCTGGCAAGAAGAAGCCATTGGCTGGCTGAAACGCTATGGCGCAGTCACACTCTTATTAAGCTGGATGCCAGTGATTGGCGACTTACTGTGTCTGTTAGCGGGATGGATGCGCATCTCGTGGGGACCAGTAATCTTTTTTTTGTGCCTTGGTAAAGCGTTGCGCTACGTTGCGGTTGCAGTAGCCACCGTTCAGGGCATGATGTGGTGGCACTAATTGTAGGCCTGCACACATGGCCACCATTACAGTTATGCTAATTAAAACGATTTTGACAGGCGGGAGGTCAATTTGATCCCGGACGTATCACAGGCGCTGGCCTGGCTGGAAAAACATCCTCAGGCATTAACGGGGATACAGCGCGGTCTTGAGCGCGAAACTTTACGTGTTAATCCAGATGGCACACTAGCAACAACGGGTCATCCTGAAGCATTAGGTTCCGCACTGACGCATAAATGGATCACGACCGATTTTGCCGAAGCGTTGCTGGAATTTATTACGCCGGTCGATGGCGATATTGAACATATGCTGACCTTTATGCGCGATTTGCATCGCTATACCGCGCGTAACATTGGCGATGAGCGGATGTGGCCGTTAAGTATGCCATGTTACATCGCGGAAGGTCAGGATATCGAACTGGCGCAGTATGGCACTTCCAATACCGGTCGCTTTAAAACGCTGTACCGTGAAGGGCTGAAAAATCGCTATGGCGCGCTGATGCAAACCATCTCCGGCGTACACTACAACTTCTCTTTACCAATGGCATTCTGGCAGGCGAAGTGTGGTGATATCTCGGGCGTTGACGCCAAAGAGAAAATCTCAGCGGGCTACTTCCGTGCTATCCGTAACTACTATCGCTTCGGTTGGGTTATCCCGTATTTGTTTGGCGCTTCCCCGGCGATTTGTTCTTCTTTCCTGCAAGGTAAACCAACGTCGCTGCCGTTTGAGAAAACCGAGAGTGGCATGTACTACCTTCCGTATGCGACCTCTCTTCGTTTGAGCGATCTGGGCTATACCAATAAATCGCAAAGTAATCTTGGTATTACCTTTAACGATCTCTACGAGTACGTAGCTGGTCTGAAGCGGGCAATTAAAACGCCGTCGGAAGAGTACGCGAAGATTGGTCTTGAGAAAGACGGCAAGCGACTGCAAATCAACAGTAACGTACTGCAGATTGAAAATGAACTGTATGCGCCGATTCGTCCGAAACGCGTTACTCGCAGCGGTGAGTCGCCTTCTGATGCGCTGTTGCGCGGCGGCATTGAATATATCGAAGTGCGTTCGCTGGATATCAACCCCTTCTCACCGATAGGTGTTGATGAGCAGCAGGTGCGTTTCCTCGACCTGTTTATGGTCTGGTGTGCGTTAGCTGACGCGCCGGAAATGAGCAGTAGCGAACTTGCCTGTACACGCGTCAACTGGAACCGGGTGATCCTTGAAGGGCGTAAGCCGGGGCTGACGCTGGGAATTGGCTGTGAAACTGCACAATTCCCGCTGCCGCAGGTGGGCAAAGATCTGTTCCGGGATCTGAAACGTGTTGCGCAAACCCTGGACAGCATTAACGGCGGCGAAGCGTATCAGAAAGTGTGTGATGAGCTGGTAGCCTGCTTTGATAATCCCGATCTGACTTTCTCTGCCCGTATCTTACGGTCTATGATTGATACTGGCATTGGCGGAACTGGTAAAGCATTTGGTGAGGCTTACCGCAATTTGCTGCGTGAAGAGCCGCTGGAAATTCTGCGTGAAGAGGATTTTATTGCCGAACGCGAAGCGTCTAAACGCCGTCAGCAGGAAATGGAAGCTGCAGATACCGAACCGTTCAAGGTGTGGCTGGAAAAACACGCCTGACAGAAAAGAAAAAGGCCACTCGTGAGTGGCCAAAATTTCATCTCTGAATTCAGGGATGATGATAACAAATGCGCGTCTTTCATATACTCAGACTCGCCTGGGAACAAAGAGTTCAGAATATTTTAAAAAAAATTACCGGAGGTGGCTAAATGCCG
This sequence comes from Escherichia sp. KTE159, assembly GCF_000408805.1. Classification (NCBI taxonomy): domain Bacteria; kingdom Pseudomonadati; phylum Pseudomonadota; class Gammaproteobacteria; order Enterobacterales; family Enterobacteriaceae; genus Escherichia; species Escherichia sp. KTE159. The sequence continues at coordinate 2,535,981 of NZ_KE137292.1, read as the reverse complement.
TTGTTAGATAGCTTCACAGTCGATCATACCCGGATGGAAGCGCCTGCAGTTCGGGTGGCGAAAACAATGAACACCCCGCATGGCGACGCAATCACTGTGTTCGATCTGCGTTTTTGCGTGCCGAACAAAGAAGTAATGCCAGAAAAAGGTATCCATACTCTGGAGCATCTGTTTGCTGGTTTTATGCGCAACCATCTTAACGGCAACGGCGTTGAGATCATCGATATCTCGCCAATGGGTTGTCGCACCGGTTTCTATATGAGTCTGATTGGTACGCCAGATGAGAAGCGTGTCGCTGATGCCTGGAAAGCGGCAATGGAAGATGTACTGAAAGTGCAGGATCAGAATCAGATCCCGGAACTGAATGTCTACCAGTGTGGCACTTACCAGATGCACTCGTTGCAGGAAGCGCAGGATATTGCACGTAGCATCCTGGAACGTGGTGTGCGTATCAACAGCAACGAAGAGCTGGCGTTGCCGAAAGAGAAATTACAGGAACTGCACATCTAGTCAGTTTAAGCAGAAGAAGCCGGACATGCAGTAGCACCGTCCGGCTTGCCTGATGCGCTACGCTTATCAGGTTGATGCAGGGAGCGCGCCACCCGTATACCGCGACGGGCGGCAAAGTGGCATCAAAAGAGATATTTCATACCCAGCATTCCCTGGGTATCGCTGTAACCGTTGTCACCCAACTGCTGGGCGACGTTGCCCCACAGTTGCAGACGCGGATTAAGCTGACCTTCCACCCCGACTTTTAACTCACCGATGTTACGCGCACCGATGATTTCATCGCTGATGCCATCCATCTTCACACTGTAATTGCGGGAGTTATAAATCCAGTTGGTTTCCACAAAAGGCTGGAAGGAACGCTCTTTATGCTCATCAAGAGCATTATGGCCTTGCAGATACGCTTTCACCCCCAGACGCGTTTGCAGGTTGCCTTCGGTGCTGTCCTCAACCAGAGTGCCATTGTCTTCAGTATGATTGTCTGCCTTCACATCCATCCACGTCAGTTGCATTTTTGGCTGCAACCAGTAGCTGGTACGCGCATCGGCGCTTTCACCAAGACGGAAGGTATAACCCGCTTCAATGGCAGCGGTGATGCCGTCAGAGTGATATTTCTCACCCGGCAGGTACTCGCCGGAGACGGTGTTATCAAACCAGTTATAGAGCAACCAGCTATCAACATAAGTCCCGGTTTTGTCCGCTTCGTTAGCGTACCAGGTGCCATACACCCCCACACTGTAGCCGTCGATTTGCCCACGTGAGCTGTACCCGGTCAGGTTGGAATGGGTGTGACTCTTGCTGTTGGCATAGCCAGCCATTAAGCCGAGATGCCAGCGATCAAGGTCATTACTGCTCCATTGTGCGAGGTCGCCGCCCAGTTGCAGAACATAACGGTTGCTCTGGGTGCTCAATTCATCCGAACGATCTTTAAAGCGATTATGTCCGCCAATGTTACGCATCCACAGGCTGGTTACTTTCTGCTCGCCGGTCAGCAGGTCGGTGTATTGTGTTTCCCCCAGACGGTCATGCAGTCGGGTATTAAACAGCGTATTTGCCGCCTGAATATTGGCCAGATAGCTGCCAATTTCCGGGCGATACAGATGTTTTCGTTCTGGTTGTGGAACAGATGGCGTAACAGGTGGCTCCGGTGTCACAGGCGGTTCTGGTGTTACAGGGGGTTCTGGTGTTACAGGGGGCTCAGGGTCTGGTTCCGGGATGACGGGCAGTTCCGGTGGGGTATACGGTCCTGCGGGAATTTCACTGGTTAAAAACCAGTTCTGGTTGTCGCTTTTTACCACGTTGTAGTCATAGGGACCGGCAACAATACGACCTTCTTTACTAAACGTTCCCTCTGATGCGCCAGTTATTTCAATAATGCGGATCCCTTCAAGCGTATCGGCTCCCTGACCACCGGCATTACTAACACTCACACGGGTATGACCAGACGTGTTGCCTTTTACAATTAATTTATCAGTCGCGGAATTATCATCGCCGAGTTCGGTACGCATAACTAACAAACCATTATTAGCAGTGTAATTGCCATTAATGGTGAGTGTGGCAGGCGTGAATTTGTCGCCATTTTTTGAGGAAGATAGTGTTGCTGTACCCGCCAAATCCAGTGTATTTAAGGTTTGTGAAAAACCGTCTAAATCGATATTCCCTTCACTGTCGACAACATAATCGGAGTTTGGGCTGAAGGTATCGTTGACACCGGCGCGCAAAGTGCCTTTATTTATATTCGTTTGGCCAGAGTAGGTATTTGCGCCTGTCAACGTCGTGACTCCGGAACCTTCCTGGTTAACTTCGCCTTTGCCAACTATATCTGCAGCCAGGATAAAATCTTCGCTGGAGTGGTTAAAATTAATTTGTGCAGCACTATCCCCGGCATTACTTCCCATATGGATAATCGGCGTCTTGATGATCCCCGCTTTCTGTTCTGCTTCGCCCTGCGCTCCACCAATGTTTAGAATACCGGTGCTGGTTTCTGCTATCCCAAGCCAGATAAATTGATTAGCACTGACCGTGGCATTATTACTAACGGTAAGTATCCCCTTGGCCTCGTTCTGCACTGAACTCAATCCCCCGAGGTTGATATATTCATTCACTGTTAATGAAGAATTGTCGCCATCAACCAGCGTTTCACCGTATCCAGTCCCGTGAAAATCCCCTGTACTTCCAGTAAAACCAATGAGCACATCCTTTGATGCCGTAAGATGACCGCCATGCGTGATTTCGAGTTTACCTGTTCCCTGATCGCCGACCATCACATACGTTGCAGAAACGGAAGAACCCGCACCGTCAATAATGACTTGCCCTTGTGCCTGGTAATCATATTCACCGATTCTGAATTCATTTAAATCGGTGATAGTACTGCCGCTAAGCACCATTAAGGTTCCTGAACCACCATTGATACCTAAATAAATATTGTGTTCATAAGGCGATGCATTATTAATCGTCAGATGAGTATTGTTTTCTAATTTCATTATCCCTGAAGTTGCATTACCGATTGTGATTTTGGAGGTGGTCAGATCACGCCCGTCTATATTCAACGTACCTTCACTTGTTTCTCCAACATTAAGAAAACGAAATTGATCCCAGGTTGATGAATTATTTTCGGATGAGGATAGCGTTACAACATCATTATTGTTGATAGTAACATCGCTGTTGATACTTGTTGGTGGTGCCCATGCCAGTGAAACGGGTATTGATAACACGGTCGAAATAGCTATTGCCAGCGTTGACAAGGGATGCTTTTTGATGTTCATAAAGTTCCTTCTCATCCTTATGATTTATTTTAAGATAAATAACAAATCCACAGTAACGACGTAAAAACTTAATTTTTAAGACCACTGAAAAAGGTTACTGCTCTATCAAATGAAGAGTAGTGCGTGAAACCAATGTTTATAAACCAGTTTAATTTGTAATTAATTTAATATTAATTTGTTTTGATGGTTTAGGCGTTGTGCTAAAAAATAAGTTGCATAATTTTCTATAGAAAAAATCTTTAAATACATTAAGTGGTAAAAAGTGACAAAAAGAAAAGTTAGAAAAATCATCAAGATATAGTCTGTCGATGTTTTTCTTGAATTTAATAATGATGGCAAATTAATTTTATGTTTATTGTTTGCACATTTACTTAGAATTGGTAAATACCAGGATTATTGTCAAAAAATAATATAAATATGCTTTCCGCACATCGATAAAATGCATAAAAATATGAGATAAAATATGCCGTTATTAGGAAAAATATAAATATATTATCTGTTTTTTTGATTGATGAACTGCTTATTAAGCAACCCTGAATAATGGCATCATTTGGCATTGATAAAACAACCGTTTGCAGAATAGGCAAATAAAAAGGGAGCCGCAGCTCCCTTTGACAACATTAGTGCGCACCGCCTCCGCCTCCACCTGCGCCAAATGGCGGCCTGGCAAACCACACCAGTCCCAGCAGGACGAGGAATATCCCGGCCGACATCCAGAAGATCTCATTAGCGGAAATAATCAGCCCCTGATTGGTGATCTGCTGAGCAATCCAGCCGGAAGCCTGCTGTTGCGTCATTCCCAGACCCTCCAGTTGATGGTACATCGCCTGGGCGTTCGGGTTATACGGATTCACCGACTCGGTCAACTGCGCATGATGCAGCGACTCGCGGTTGGTCCACATGGTAGTGGTTATCGACGTGCCAATAGACCCCGCCAGCGTTCGCGTAAAGTTGGAGAGACTCGACGCCGCCGCCAGTCGTTCAGGTGGCAAACCAGAAAGCGTAATGGTGGTCAGCGGCATAAAGAAGCAGGCCACCGCGAAGCCCTGGATAAACTGCGGCCAGGCCGACGCGCCAAAATCCATACCGGGTTCAAAGGTATAAGCACGCCAGTAGAAACAGACGGCATACATAATAAAGCTGAAGGTTACCAGCCGACGCATATCCAGTTTATGCGCAAAACGACCGATAATTGGCGACAGGATCACCGGGATAATCCCTACCGGCGCAGACGCCAACCCTGCCCAGGTTGCTGTGTAGCCGTAGACTTCCTGCAACAATTGCGGCAGCAAAACAATCGCGCCGAAGTAGAGCATATAAGCGAGGCTGATACACAAGCAGCCAATGGTAAAATTGCGTGACTTAAACAGCGACAGATCAACTATTGGGTTGTCATCTGTCAGCTCCCAGACAATCAGGAAGCTGATAGCCACTACCGCCACCACGGTGAGAATGATAATTTCCTGTGATGAGAACCAGTCCAGTTCTTTACCCCGGTCGAGCATAATCTGCAGGCTACCGATACCAATCACTAACAGCGCCAGCCCTACGGCATCAATCCGTCGCCGCTCGGTGCGGGTTTCGCGTCCGCGCAAGGTCTGTAGCGTCATCAACACCACTGCCACGCCAATTGGCACGTTGATAAAGAAGATCCAACCCCAGTGATAATTGTCGCTGATATAACCGCCGAGGATCGGGCCGCAAATAGGCGCGACAATCACCGTCATTGACCACAAGGCCAGTGCGATGGAACGTTTGGCTGGCGGGTAGTTATTCAGTAATAGACTTTGTGAAAGCGGGATCAATGGCCCGGCGACAATACCCTGAATGACGCGGAAGAAGATCAGCATATTCAGACTACTGGAAACACCACACGCCCACGAAGCAATGGCGAAGGCGATGGTCGACCAGAGGAACAGCTTCACTTCCCCGACGCGCTTCGCCAGCCAGCCGGTAAGCGGGATCGAGATGGCGTTCGCCACCCCGAAGGAGGTGATCACCCACGTTCCCTGGCTGAGCGATGAGCCAAGGTTTCCGGCGATAGTAGGGATCGCCACGTTAGCAATGGTGGAGTCCAGCACCTGCATGAATGTCGCCAGCGATAGCGCAATCGTCATAATGACCAGTTGCGCACCTTCCAGCGGTTTTTGCTGTTGCATCACACGCACCTCTGGATTAGCCAGCGTTAGCTTTTACGATATCGTCGATCAGTTTATTGACGGGTTCCAGGCTGATTTCACGAGCGGTACTTACTGCTACCGGCGTGGAACGTACTTTGTTAGCCAGTACCTGGCCGTCACGGTTAGTGGTATTGACGCTCACCAGTGTGGATAAACCGATCCGTAGCGGATATTGCTCAAGTTGCTTTTGATCCAACTCGATGCGAACAGGCAGACGCTGAACCACTTTGATCCAGTTACCGGTAGCGTTTTGCGCCGGAAGCAGCGAAAACGCGCTACCCGTACCCATATCCAGACCGACCACTTTACCGGTGTATTTCACGTCATCACCGTAAATATCAGTGGTGATGGTGACCGGCTGGCCGATACGCATATTGGCAATCTGGGTCTCTTTAAAGTTGGCATCCACCCACATATTAGTCGCCGGAACGACCGCCATCAGCGGCGTTGTTGGGCTAATTTGCGCACCCGGTTGAACGGCACGGCGGGAGACATAACCGGTCATCGGGCTGACAATACGGGTACGTTCCAGCGCCAGCCAGGCATTGCGCACTTCAGTGGCAGCTTGTTGCACGGCCGGTTGATCTTCCAGTTTAGTACCCAGAATCATCGCCTGATTGGCATTGTATTGTTGAATGGCGACATCCAGTTGCGCCTGGGCGCTGGTAACAGCATCGCGGGCGTGTTGCAGCTCTTCGCGGCCAATCAGGTTGGCATTACCCAGCGGCACGCGGCGGTTGTAGTCGCTTTGTGCTTTGGCGAGGGCGATTTTCTGCACCTCAATATTTGCCTGCAACTGCTTGCTGTTAATCATCAGTTGGTGGGTCTGACGTACGCTGGAAGCCAGTGCTGTTTTGGCTTTTTCAAACGCCTGGCGAGCATCAGTCGGGTCGAGAGTGACCAGCACATCGCCTTCTTTTACAAAATCGGTGTTATCGGCCCAGACTTTCGTCACGCTGCCTGACACCTGAGACATAATTTGAATCTGATTCCCTGCCACGTATGCGTCATCAGTTTCTTCGAAATGACGCAGTACCAAAAACCAATAAATCCCTATCGCTACGGCAATAATAATAAAGAGCAAGGTGAGAAGGAGGAGCAGACGCTTACGTTTGCCGCTCTTCTTTACCGGTTGCTGCGGGCTTTGTGTCTCCGCATTTGCGCTCATAGTATTCTCCACGATCTTCTTAACTCATCGGCTGAGCCGACCTGCTTGCCAAAAAGGCCAGCACGTTGCGATGCTGGCCGGTCAGTTTTTCTTTTATAAATCTGGATTTTTGAGCGAGATGACGCGTTAGCTCATCGCTTCGAGAACCGCACCGTCTTGTTCCATCTGATCGAGACGGGAGAGCAATTTGCGGGTGATTTGCTCAAGCTGATCTTTTTCTGTTGTGCTGAGCGCGGACCAGAGTTGATGCAGGCAGTTATGCTGCGGCGGTAAAACCTCGCGCAAAAACTCGTGACCTTTTTCCGTTAATTGCAGATGCAGGCAGCGGCGATCGTTATCGCTTTCACGACGTTCGATCCAGCCGCGTTTTTCCAGTTCATCGGCAATACGCGTCGCATTGGTACGGGATGATCCAAGAGCACAACTTAATTCAGAAGGCTGAATGCTGTGGTTTTCCTGAGACTCCAGCGTAATCAACGCCATAAACAACGTCTCGTTAATCCCCTGAGCCTTCAGCATTTTATTGCGGTTTTCCAGCAACTTGCTCTGCATATGCATGCAAAGACGGGTCAGAAGGATCTCCTGATAAGGAAAATCTTCGTGGCGGCTGGCGCGAAATTTTAGCATTTGTTCAATGGGCGTAAACGAACTATCCATTTGGGTATGACCTCATTAATTTCAGCCGATATAGTAACGACAGTGACAAATAAAGTAAATGTATTGTTTTAGAAAAATGATTCTTGTGGGTTATATAATCGCCATCACTTTCCAGGCCAGCCCGTAGGCCAGCGCACTTATCAGAGTGGGGACGATAATGCTGCGTGTTTTATAGAAACTGCCACCCAATACTGCAAAACCAACCAGCGTGGGCACGAAGCGGCGTGAGTCGTGCATCACTTCTGGTGCGGTAGAGACAACCAGCAGAGCGCAAATTGAGGCGATGCCAATGGTGTCGAGCAAAATACCCACCGCGCCACGCTTGGTTGGGCGGGTATTACCCACCCGCAGGCGCAGTGGTAAATAGCGGAAGCAATAATTCGCCGCGCCAACCAGTAATCCAAGCAGTAAAACCTCATAGCTCATCAGCGGCTCCTTGCCAGAATGCCTGGATTAACGCAGTGAGGCAGCCAAAGACAATGCCTGCCAGAATGGCGACGGGAATAGAAAATAGCGTTACGCCTGCAAGGGCACCAACTAACGCTGCGGTAACGCAAAGAGATTGTTTGCGCTGGAAAGAGGCGAGCAGGAAACTCATAAAGAGAGCCGGCAGCATAAAGCCTAATGCTGCTTCAACGGCGGGATAACCTTGCAGCAAACCGCCGCCCGAAAATGCCCCTATTACCGTACCAAATACCCACGATGACCATGAACTGAAGGCAATGCCGATCATCCAGTTTTCGCTCCAGCGGCGATTATTACGTACCAGTTTTGCCGTTGCAGCGGCAAAAACCTCGTCCGTCAGGCCAAACGCCCACAGGGCGGTTTTCGATTTTTGCAGACGCTGAACAATACGGCTACGCAGTGACGGGCCATACAAAACATGGCGAACATCCATTGCCATCACGGTCAGTGCAGCAATCCACAAACTACTCCCGGCTGCCAGCATCGCGGTAATGACAAACTGGCTCGCACCTGCATAAATGATGCAGGAGAAAAAAACACTTTCGAGGGGAGTGAAGCCCTGGCGGGTTGCATTCAGACCGAACGCAAAAGCCACCGGAATATAACTAATAACAATCGGTAAACTGTCTTTGCATCCTTCCATGAAGGTCGCCGGACCAGAAGCTGGCAGAGGAGTAGGGCTTACCATAGAGTGTACGCTTAACGATTGTTAATATTATAAACAGACTGAATGAATATCTTAACCTTATCAGACTGATGGGCTTCTTAACACCCTTATAAGTGTAAAGCCACGAAAACGGTTGCTGATTGCTTAATTTGCGGCTTCCTGACGATGAAAACCTCGCCACCAGACCACCAGGTTAACCAGGGCGATCACCGCGCCAGCCAGACAAACGCCAGCCCAACCCGCATGTTGCCATGCGGATGCAGAAATCAGTGAACCGGCAGCACCGCCAATAAAGTAACTGGTCATGTAGCCTGCGGTCAGGCGATTACGCGCATCAGGGTGAATACGGTAAATCACGGTTTGATTGGTGATATGCACGCCCTGGACGGTGAGATCCAGCACCAGGATGCCGATAATCAGCGCCAGTACGGAAGTTTGACCAAACCAGATTGCCAGCCATGAAAGTAACAACAACAGCAGACCAAACGTTGTTGTGAGGTGCGATTTTCCTTTATCGGCAAAACCGCCCGCCGGGCGAGCGCCCAACGCCCCGGCAGCTCCCGCAAGGCCAAACAGACCAATCACGCCATCGCTGTAATTAAAAGGCGGCGCGGCGAGCAAAAAAGCCATCGATGTCCATAGAATGCTGAAGTTGGCAAAGGTCAGGCAGCCCAGTAACGCGCGGGTACGCAGGATCTTATCGCTGATAAACATGCTGAAAACGGAACCTAACAACTGTGGGTAGTTGAGGTGGTTTTCTGATTTCATTTGTGGCAGGCCGCGCCATAATGCCAGCGCCATCAGTGCCATTAACACCGATGCGACCCAGAAGACGGTGCGCCAGCCGCCGAGGTTTGCCAGCAATCCTGCAACGGTACGTGCCAGCAAAATCCCCAGTAGCAAACCGCTCATAATGGTGCCAACCACCTTGCCGCGTTTGTCTGGTGAAGCCAGTGTTGCCGCCAGTGGAACCAGAATTTGCGCCACGACCGAGAATAAACCGGTTAATGCCGTTCCAAGGATCATCATGGCGAGTGATTGACTGCTGGCGGTGATCAACATACCGCCTGCAGCCAGTAAGGTCATGGAAACAATCAGGCGTCGGCGTTCAAACATATCGCCCAGTGGGACAAGAAACAGCAGGCCAGCGGCATAGCCTAATTGTGCGGCGGTGACAATAAAGCCCGCCGAACTGGCGGAAAGAGAAAAGTTACGCGCGATGGTGTCGAGCAATGGCTGGGCGTAATAGTTGCTGGCGACTGCCAGACCGGTGGCGATCGACATCAGCACGATCAGCGCCGGGCTAAGCTCATGATTGGTTTTAGTCATTATTGTTGTTTATCAGGTGATGATTAGTCTGGAAATCAATAATAGCGGATGTTTATGAATGGGGGCGAAAGATAGCTTGTTGAAATGTGCTGTGTGGTTTGTAGGCATGATAAGACGCGTCAGCGTCGCATCAGGCATTGAGCACAGAACGGCGGATGCGGCGTAAACACCTTATCCGCCCTACGAAATGAGCGTGGTTTGT
>NZ_KE137292.1:2509523-2525686 GCF_000408805.1 Escherichia sp. KTE159 | reverse complement strand
ATAAGACGCGTCAGCGTCGCATCAGGCATTGTGTACAGAAGGCGGATGCGGCGAAAACGCCTTTCCGCCCTACGAAATGAGTGTGGTTTGTAGGCCTGATAAGACGCGCCAGCGTCGCATCAGGCATTGTGCACAGAATGGCGGATACGGCGTAAACACCCTATCCGCCCGAATAAAAACTACTTCTGCGCTGCCAGCGCCTCATTCACCCAGCCATCAAACTGCTGCTGGTGGGCTTTGATCCAGCCATCAACGTGGCCCTGAATATCGCCTTCTGAGGCTTTGCCGTCATGCATAATGGCGTTCTGGGCGTTAATGTCCGCAACCGGCAACTGCATAATGGCGAACAGTTTCGCTGCCGCCGGGTTTTTCTCGGCCCAGGCTTTGTTGGCAACGATATGCATGGTGCTAACCGGGAAGCCGTAATTTGCGCCATTCGGCAGTTTGGTATCGGCGTTTTTATCACCCGGCAGTGCGGAGAACGGCACCTGCAACCAGACTACATCTTTCCCCGGCTTCAGTTCGTTACTCACCCAGTACGGTGTCCAGGTGTAGTAAAACACCGGCTTGCCCTCTTTGTAACGGCTGATGGTGTCGGCCATCATCGCCGCGTAGTTCCCCTGATTATGGGTTACGGTATTCGTCAGATCATAAGCGGCAAGCTGGTGGTTGATAGCGCCTTCGCAGCCCCAGCCGGGGTTACAGCCAGTTAAATCCGCTTTGCCATCGCCGTTGGTATCAAACAGTTTGGCAATCTTCGGATCTTTTAGCTGCGCGATGTTGGTAATTTTGTACTGGTCGGCCGTTTTCTTATCGATCAGGTATCCCTGCGCAGCGCCGTTAACAAATGTCCCTTCGCGATAAAACTTCTTATCGCCACCGGCAGCCTCATACATGTTGTCATGCAGCGGCGTCCAGTTCACAGCGGTAAAGGTCGCATCGCCGGAAGCCAGTGACGTATAACCAACGTTGTAATCCACTTCGCTGGGTTTGTTGACGGTATAACCTAATTTTTCCAGCGCACGGCTGACCAGCAATGTCTGGAAGGTTTCTTCGGTAATGGTGCTCTGAACCGGATTAACGGTAATACCTTTGCCCGGCAGATCGGCAGCAAAAGTTTGTGTAGAGATAAGCGTGGCAAACGCTGTCGCAAAAAGTACGCTATGTCGCATTGTTATTCCTTTTTTTGGCAGGGTGGCAATGCCCGGCGTCACCGGGCAGGTGCAGAGTTATTTAATGAACGGACGGGTCAGCAGACCGACAGGGCCAGTGGTGTACCAGCGACGGTTGCCGCGACTACGTGAGTCGCGCCCCACGGCCTGTGTCAGGCGATCGAGGATAATAGCGAGGATGACAATCCCGACGCCGCCAACGGTGGCAAGCCCCATATCCAGACGCCCGATACCGCGCAGTACCATTTGACCCAGCCCGCCGACGGCAATCATCGAGGCGATGACCACCATAGAAAGGGCCAGCATCAGCGTCTGGTTGACGCCCGCCATAATGGTCGGCATCGCCAGCGGTAACTGAACTTTGAACAGCATCTGGCGCGGGCTGGCACCGAATGAGCGCGAGGCTTCAATCAGATCCGCCGGAACCTGGTTAATCCCCAAAATGGTCAGACGGATAATAGGCGGCAGAGCAAAGATGATGGTCACCACCACGCCCGGCACGTTGCCGATACCAAACAGCATGACGATTGGCACCAGATAGACAAACGCTGGCGTCGTCTGCATGGCATCAAGCAGTGGACGGATGATTTTTGCTGCCCGTGGGCTTCTTGCCAGCCAGATCCCCAGCGGCAAACCGATGACAATACAGAATAGCAGGGCGGTTAACACCAGCGCCAAAGTCACCATTGCCTGCGACCATGCGCCGATCGCGCCGATAGCAATCAGTGAAACCAGCGTCGCCACGCCCATTCCGACACCGGAAATTTGCCAGGCTATCAGGGCGAAAACGATAATTGCCACAGGCGCGGGCATCCCCAGCAGCAGTTGCTGGAAACCGTTGAGAATATAATCCACCGGAACGCGCACACCCTGGAAGAGGGGGCGGAAATGGGTAACGACCCAGTCGATCCCTTCAGTTACCCAACTGTCGAGTGGGATCAGCGTCTTATGAAACGGATCGAGAATATTAAAATGCTCGACATTTGGTGCAGGCGTACTGGTCAGCCAGTCAGCGCCGCCGCCGTCAGTCGGTGCCGCAGCCGGTGTACCCCAGGCATCTGCGGATTGTGCGGCGCTGTCTGCCGCTGGCGTGGTATCCCACGGATTATTTTGATCAGCCATTATTTACCCCCTCACGATCTAAAGCGCGCAGCAGCATTCCTTTCGAAATGATGCCGACATACTGTTGGTCCTCGTCGACCACGGGCACCGCACAGGGTGCCTGTCCGACATGAGAGAGCAACTCGCTAAGAGGCGTTTGCGCATCGACCGCTAACGGCGCATCAATCAGCGCCGCATCAAGACCTTGCTGCTGCGTTAATGCTGCTTTTAACGAATCGATAGAGACTGCGCCGACAAATTTATTACCGCGTTCGATGACGTAGCCATATTCGCGATCTTCATCCTGTAATAATTTCAGTGCCGAACGCGGACCGAAGCCGGGGGTTTTACGAATTAAACCATTCGGGCTGCGGCGGGCAATATCTTTCGCGCTGAATACCTGACTAATATCAACGCCGCGGAAGAAGGTGCGGACATAATCATTCGCCGGATTATTGAGAATTTCATCCGGTGTGCCGACCTGTACCACTTCGCCATTTTGCATAATGGCAATTCGGTCGCCAATACGCATAGCTTCATCGAGATCGTGAGAAATAAAGACAATGGTGCGCTGATGTTTCGCCTGTAATTTTACCAGTTCATCCTGCATCTCGGTGCGAATTAATGGATCGAGCGCCGAGAAGGCTTCATCCATTAATAAAATATCCGGATTAATGGCTAATGCACGGGCTAATCCAACACGTTGACGCATTCCACCAGAGAGTTCGTCCGGGTAGCTGTGGGCATAATTTTCCAGACCTACCTGACGTAGTGCATCAATGGCTTTTTCCCGACGCTCTTCGGCGTTAATTCCGGCTAGTTCCATGCCAAACGCGGTATTGTCCAGCACGGTCATATGCGGCATTAAGGCAAAGGACTGAAAGACCATCGCAATCTTTTTTCTGCGCACCTCACGGAGTTCGGCGTCGGATATTTTGGCAATATCTACACCGTCAATCAGCACTTGTCCGCGGGTGGGTTCAATCAGGCGATTGAGAAGGCGTACCATTGTGGATTTACCCGAACCGGATAATCCCATGATGACAAATATCTCGCCTTCTTCAATGGCCAGACTGGCGTCTTTTACGCCAAGCGATAGCCCAGTTTTTTCCAGAATTTGTTCTTTTGAAAGTCCTTGTTCGATATATTTGAAAGCTCGCTGTGGATGCTCACCAAATATTTTATAAAGATTTTTAATTTCTAATTTAATTGCCATGCAATAGAAAGATTCCTGTTATTTGTTTATGTCGATATATTACCCAATGGAAATAGTCACTTTTTTCTACCCTAACATACTGAGAATCTGAGGCAACCCCTGAGGGCAAATGTGGCATGAATATTGATGCGAGCAAATTGCCGGAGTTTCCCGTGATATAAGGGCTGAGAGCAAATCGAGAAAAGTTGATATTTTTTGTTATAGATAGCGAAAAAACGCCTGAATATTGTGGTTTCAGGCGAATAATGCAACAGAGGGTCAGTGTAGATCACCACAAAATATTTGCGTGATAAAAAGCTGTTTAACTGGAATTATTTCCCTGCTGTGGGTGGTGATATTTTTGAAAAATAACCTCGTCAAAAATTCCAGTCTTCGTCTTCTGTTTCGACCGCTTTTCCCATCACATAAGAGGAACCAGAGCCGGAAAAGAAATCGTGATTTTCGTCGGCATTCGGTGAAAGCGCGGCAAGGATTGCCGGATTTACTTCTGCCATTTCTGCTGGAAATAACGGTTCGTATCCCAGATTCATTAAGGCTTTATTGGCGTTGTAACAGAGAAACGCTTTCACATCGTCAGCCCATGTTGTTTCGGCGTACAGCTCATCGGTGTATTGCAACTCGTTGTCGTAAAGTTCCAGCAATAAATCGAAGGCGAAACTCTTTAATTCTTCACGTTGTGCCTGGGAGATTTTTTCCAGGCTTTTCTGATATTTATAGCCAATGTAATAACCGTGTACTGCTTCATCGCGGATAATCAGGCGGATCAGATCGGCGGTATTGGTCAGCTTTCCGCGACTGGAAAAATACATTGGCAGCCAGAAGCCGGAATAGAACAAAAATGATTCAAGAAAGACACTGGCGATTTTCTTTTTCAGCGGGCTATCACCGCGATAATATTGCTGAATAATCTGTGCTTTTCGTTGCAACGGCGCATTTTCTTCACTCCAGGCATAGGCGGCATCAACCTCTTTTGTCTGGCACAGCGTCGAGAAAATAGAGCTGTAAGAGCGGGCATGAACGGCTTCCATAAAGCTGATATTCGACAACACTGCTTCTTCATGGGGCGTGAGTGCATCGGGTATCAACGAAGGCGCGCCGATAACGTTTTGCAACGTGTCGAGCAGCGTCAGTCCAGTAAATACGCGCATCGTCAGTTGTTGTTCGATGGTACTTAACGTTTGCCACGCGGGAATATCGTTCGACAGTGGCACTTTTTCCGGTAGCCAGAAATTGCTGGTCAGGCGATTCCATACTTCCAGATCTTTATCGTCAGTAATCTTGTTCCAGTTGATGGCGCTGATATGTGAGAGTTTCATAGATATTCCTTAAAGTGCACAGGAGACGCAGCCTTCAATTTCAGTGCCTTCCAGCGCCATCTGACGCAGGCGGATGTAGTAGAGCGTTTTGATACCTTTGCGCCAGGCGTAAATCTGCGCTTTATTGATATCGCGAGTGGTGGCGGTATCGGGGAAAAACAGCGTCAGCGACAGCCCCTGATCGACATGGCGAGTCGCTTCGGCGTAGGTGTCGATAATCTTTTCCGCGCCAATTTCGTAAGCGTCCTGATATAGCGCCAGATTTTCGTTAGTCATAAACGGGGCAGGGTAGTAAACGCGTCCTGTTTTGCCCTCTTTGCGTATCTCTACTTTCGCCACAATCGGATGAATACTCGACGTAGCATGGTTGATATAAGAGATAGAACCGGTTGGCGGCACCGCCTGAAGATTCTGGTTGTAAATGCCGTAGTGCATCACGTCGTCGCGCAGTTGCGCCCACATCTCACGGGTAGGTAACGTAATACCGCTACGGGCAAACAGTTCGCCAACTTTTGCCGTTTTCGGCTGCCAGTTACCTTGCAGATATTGGCTAAAATATTCACCGCTGGCATAGCGTGACTGTTTGAATCCGGCGAAGGTTTCACCACGTTCGCGCGCCAGCAACATCGAAGTGCGCAGGGCGTGCCAGGTGATGGTGTAGAAATAGAGATTGGTAAAATCCAGTGCTTCCGGCGAACCGTAAACGATACCCTCACGCGCCAGATAGCCGTGCAGATTCATCTGCCCCAGGCCGATGGCGTGCGAGGCGGCATTTCCGGCTTCGATGGACGGCACGCTGCGGATATGACTCATATCTGACACCGCCGTCAGACCGCGCACGGCTGTCTCTACCGTGCGGGCAAAGTCTGGCGAATCCATAGTGTGAGCAATATTCAACGAGCCTAAATTGCAGGAAATATCATGGCCTGTGCGAGCATAGTCGAGATTCTCGTCATACGCTGAGGCGCTGTTAACCTGCAAAATTTCTGAGCAGAGATTACTCATATTTATGCGCCCGGCAATAGGGTTAGCACGGTTAACCGTATCTTCATACATGATGTAGGGATAGCCGGACTCAAACTGGATCTCCGCCAGCCGCTGGAAGAAATCACGGGCGTTGATGTATTTTTTGCGGATGCGTTCATCGGCAACCAGTTCGTCATAGTGTTCGCTGATGGCGATATCAGCAAACGGCTTGCCGTAAACTCGCTCAACGTCATAGGGCGAAAACAGCGCCATCTGCGCATTCTCTTTCGCCAGATGGAAGGTGACATCCGGGATCACTACCCCCAGCGACAACGTTTTAATGCGGATTTTTTCATCGGCATTTTCCCGTTTTGTGTCGAGAAAACGCAGAATATCGGGATGGTGTGCGTGCAGATATACAGCCCCAGCCCCCTGACGAGCGCCGAGCTGGTTGGCATAGGAAAATGCGTCTTCCAGCATTTTCATCACCGGAATCACGCCAGAAGATTGATTTTCAATACGTTTAATCGGTGCACCCGCTTCCCGCAGATTCGACAGCAAAAACGCCACGCCGCCGCCGCGTTTCGACAGTTGTAGTGCGGAATTAACCGCCCGACCAATCGACTCCATATTGTCTTCAATACGTAGCAGAAAACAGGAAACCAGTTCGCCTCGCTGCTGTTTACCACAGTTGAGGAATGTTGGCGTGGCGGGCTGAAAGCGTCCTGATAGCATCTCATCGGTTAGCTGCGTCGCCAGCGTCTCATCACCTTGCGCCAGCGTTAGCGCCACCATCGTGACCCGATCGGCAAAATCTTCCAGATAACGTTTACCGTCGAAAGTCTTCAGCGTATAGCTGGTGTAAAACTTCCATGCACCGAGGAACGTCTGGAAACGAAAACCACTGGCGTGTGCATGGGCAAACAGCGTAATGACAAAGTTGCGAGAGTAGCGGTTGAGGACGCTTTCATCATAGTAACCTTCGTTGACCAGCCAGTTCAGGCGCTGCTGCTGGCTGCTAAAAGTCACACTGTTCGGGCGTACATGTGTCGCCATAAAAGCGTCTACTGCCTGGCGATCTTTATCGAACTGAATGCGACCCGCGCTATCGTAAAGGTTAAGCATCGCATTCAGGGCGTGGTAATCCATCGTTTCCTGCGTCAGGCGGTCTGCGGTTGTCGTTGCCAAAATTCGGTTACTCCTTTACGAACGTTTTCGATATCGCTTTGCGTACCCATGAGTTCAAAGCGGTATAGCCACGGCACGTCGCATTTCCGGGCAATCACATCTCCGGCGCGGCCATACGCCTCACCAAAATTGCGATTACCCGAAGCAATAACGCCGCGAAGCAACGCCCGGTTATGTTCGTCGTTTAAAAAGCGAATCACCTGCCGTGGCACAGCGCCAGCCGTACCGCCACCGCCGTAAGAGGGCACGATCAGGATGTAAGGCTCGTCTACCTGAATCCGTTCCCGCTCATTGAGCGGAATGCGCACGGCGGGCAGCCCTAAACGTTTGATAAAGCGATGTGTGTTTTCGGAGCTACTGGAGAAGTAGACGAGCTGACTCATGCGCTGGCTGCGTGTGGCGCTGGATGCAGGCGGTTGATCATGTCCGGACGAAAGCCAGACCAGCTAAGATCACCTGCAATCACTACCGGCAACTGGCGAAAGCCCTGGGCACGTAACGCCTCTGCCGCTTCAGGATCGCGATCGACATTAATCATCTCAAAGTCAAAGCCACGGTTTTCCATTGCTCGTTTGGTGGCGTGGCATTGAACGCAATCGTTACGAGTGTAAATAGTAATGCGCATGATTCGTATTTCCGTTTAAAATGAAGATACGGCGCGATGATACGCGTCGGGTTGTCTCTCTGTTGATACAGAGAGACTAGATGTAGATGAAAAAAGATTCAACCATACAAGATATGGGAATTTTAGATTATTGATACCGCCGTTGAGTGGCTCAACGGGGTAGGGGATTTTGTGTTTTGTTGCCGGGCGAGCCCCCCGGCAACAGCAAATTACATCCGCATGGAAACCGCCAGGCGGTTAAAGCAATTCATCAGCCCGATGGCAAACGTTAAGTCGCTGATCTCTGCTGCGCTGAAGTACTTAAGCAGAGGCTGATAAACGTCATCTTCTGCATGGGTTCGGGCAATATCGGTCACCGATTCCGCCCATGCCAGCGCCGCCCGCTCGCGATCGTCAAAATGATGGCTTACGCGCCAGCCTGCCAGGGCGTCCAGTTTGTTCTGCGGCACACCGGATTTGCGTAATGCTTTACTGTGCATCTCCAGACAAAATGCGCAGCCGTTGATTTGTGAGACGCGTAAATAAACTAACTCCATCAGAGTGGTATCCAGCGTACTATTTTCCAGCGCCGTTTTGGCCTGCACCAGTGCGTTATACACTGCCGGGCTAAGTTCGTAGTAGGGTTGACGTAATGTAGTCATACAGTTTCTCCTCTTATTAACGCCCGCAATGTAGCACTATAATGGACTGTCAAAGAGAGCCATAAATTACGTAAAAAAGCAGACCATATGCCGCGTTATCAGGAAATCGCCCGTCAGTTAAAAACGGCTATTGAGCAAGGGGAACTGAAACCTGGCGCAAGGCTACCTTCCAGCCGAACCTGGTCGCAGGAACTGGGCGTGTCTCGCTCCACAGTCGAAAATGCTTATGCTGAGCTGGTGGCACAGGGCTGGCTGGTCAGGCGGGGGCAGGCAGGCACCTTTGTCAGCGAACAGATACATCCACAAAAATCATCTTCTGATGTCGTCGTCTTTGCCGGTGAAAGCGAGCAGCCGTTGCCGTTTCAAATGGGATTACCCGCACTCGATCTCTTTCCGCGTGAGCTGTGGGCGCGGGTGATGGGCCGTCGCCTGCGAACCCAGACGCGTTTTAATTTGGCGTTAGGCGATGTCTGCGGCGAGGCGGCGTTGCGCGAGGCAATTGTTGATTATCTACGTGTCTCGCGCGGAATTGAGAGCCAGCCTGAGCAGGTATTTATCACACACGGTTATGCGGCATCGATGAGCTTAATTTTGCGTGCACTGGCGGAACCGGGAGACGGGATGTGGATGGAAGATCCCGGTTTTCCACTGATTCGTCCGATTGTCACTCGCCACGGTGTGAACGTTTTTCCTGTGCCTGTTGACGACAACGGACTGGATGTCACAAGCGGAATACAAAATTATCCTGATGCGCGTTTTGCTCTGATCACTCCGGCACATCAAAGCCCGCTGGGTGTTGCGCTCTCTTTGGCGCGCAGGCACCAGGTGCTGGAATGGGCAGAGCGTAGTCAGGCATGGGTTATTGAAGATGATTACGACAGTGAGTTCCGCTATCACGGTAAGCCGTTACCGGCGCTGAAAAGTCTCGATGCGCCGCAGCGGGTGATTTATGCCGGAACATTTAGCAAATCGCTTTTCCCGGCACTGCGCTGTGCGTGGCTGGTGGTGCCGGTGGAGCAGATTGCGCAATTCCGCCAACAGGCATCGCTGGAGCCATGTGCTGTGCCTGTTCTATGGCAGAACACTCTGGCAGATTTCATTCGTGATGGGCATTTCTGGAGGCATCTGAAGAAAATGCGTCAGCACTATGCTCAGCGTCGGCAGTGGATTGAGCAGGCGCTTACGCAACAGGGATTTCAGGTTGTACCGCAAAAAGGGGGAATCCAGATGGTTATCAGCATGATGGGCGATGATATTGCCTACGCGCGTAAAGCTAATGCCGCTGGCCTTGCGGTGCAGGCATTAAGTACCTGGCGTATTCGGTCAACCGGGAAAGGAGGATTGCTGCTCTCGTTTACCAATATCGTTAGCGAAAGCATGGCGCAGCAGGTGGCACAACAATTACGCGATGCTTTAAGTTAAAAACCCCGAAGTCAGGCTTCGGGGCCAGGGACGTGTATTTATTATCATTGTTCCACTACGATTTGCGCATACCTAACAGTGCACCGATAAAAATCCCTACCGCCGCCGCTGTACCCACGCTACACCAGGGTCTTTCACGAACAAAAGAATCAGCGCAACCCACGGCATCACGTGCGGCTTGTTGGACGCGAGTACGACCATGCATCCGCGCTCTGGTTTCTTTCAGTAGCGCCTGTGCTTTACTGCGTGCAGCTTCGGCTTCCCCTTTGGCGTCGCTACCCCAGGACTTCAATACAGATTCGAGGCTATCAGCTAATTGATTGACATCATTCTGAATATCCTGCACGCCATCATCGACGTCGTTGCGGTTAGGTCGGTTAAACATATGATCCCCCTTTGAATTCGATGTAATTTTCAGTGTAGACCATAATTTTCTTTGCTGAGACTCATCGCGGCTTTATGGACTTTTCTGAAAGCGTTGTGAATGCTCAATCAGGTAAGGTAGGCCCGCGGTAGATAATCACGAGGATAAAATATGTATTTACGACCAGACGAGGTAGCTCGCGTACTTGAGAAAGTCGGTTTTACCGTCGATGTGGTAACCCAGAAAGCATACGGTTACCGCCGTGGGGAACATTATGTTTATGTTAATCGCGAAGCACGAATGGGACGTACCGCACTGGTAATTCATCCAACATTAAAAGAGCGTAGTTCGACGCTGGCAGAACCCGCTTCTGATATTAAAACCTGCGATCATTACCAGCAATTTCCGCTCTACTTTGCGGGCGAGCGACACGAGCATTACGGTATTCCGCATGGTTTTAGTTCGCGTGTTGCGCTTGAACGTTATTTGCATGGCTTGTTTGGCGAAACCAATTAAAGACGCGACTGGCATTGCCAGTCGCGAAAAGAAGAGTCAGGCTTTTACCTGCTGGTAACGGCTGACTTTAAATAGCCGGCGGCAGTAATCGAGGAAGTAGCCATAGACCGCCCCCATCAACATCGAAACAACGATGTTTGAACTGACCGCAGCCATAATCTGGTGCCAGTCTGCGCCCACTACCAGCAAGATCGCCATATACACCGGTGACTGAAACGTCACATAAGCCAGAATATCTGCCAGATTTTTTATCCATCCAGACTGGCTAACTTTGCGTGCCGCGCGCATAAACAGATCCCGGTACATGCCGTATGGCCATGCAATTAAGATGTTCACCGGAATTGCCACTAACCTGGAGTAAAGAGACTGCTCGAAGCTCATTCCGGAGAGGAAAACTTCAATACACATGTTCACGACAGAACAGTAAACAACCATCGCGAACGTGTCTGCAACTGCATGACGCAAGCGTGACTGCGGTGAGAACATGCCAATGCTCCTTAATAAAAGCGAAATCGGATATGAATGAAAATGAATGCAGTGCTCTGAGCTGCCTGTTTCATCTTTGCATAGCGTATATCGCTGGATGCAAGTAATCAATTAGTGAAAAATTTTTATTTATTTTGTTTTCGTAGATAAAATATTCCGCGATGGCGTGTTTTTTGTACATTATGGATTTTTAAATGCTTATTCTAATAATATGATTTAAAATCATATTGTTATGTTGGTATTTTGACATGTTCGGCGGGGAAGGCTAAGGGAGGTAATGCTGCAAAGTGTAGGCAATCCGGCGTAAGTAGCGCTTTTACTCTATCTGGAATTTTTAGCGACTTAAAGCGACTAATGCCAGCATAAAATTTTAGGTGTTGAATTGTTGTTTTATTCGTTTTTTCTGTATATTTATGCGGAGGTTGTTGATTTGCCATCAGTGTCGATGAGACAGAGAGCACCTGACTATTTGCTAATGGCTGGAATGACTAAGCTAAATGGCTAATATATAATCTGAAATAATTATTAATCTATCTGGAAATAACGCTTGAAATAATATCACTGGCGATTGTAAATAGATTAAATTTTGTGGAAATATAATAAACGATCGCTTACACTACGCGGCGAAATACTTTTTTGTTTTGGCGTTAAAAGGTTTTCTTTA
The DNA here is from genome assembly GCF_000408805.1 of Escherichia sp. KTE159. Lineage (NCBI taxonomy): Bacteria > Pseudomonadati > Pseudomonadota > Gammaproteobacteria > Enterobacterales > Enterobacteriaceae > Escherichia > Escherichia sp. KTE159. Next base: position 2,514,009 of record NZ_KE137292.1, on the reverse strand, counting down.
TTATGTCTGTAATGTTACAAAGTTTAAATAACATCCGCACCCTTCGTGCGATGGCTCGCGAATTCTCCATTGACGTTCTTGAAGAAATGCTCGAAAAATTCAGGGTTGTCACTAAAGAAAGACGTGAAGAAGAAGAACAGCAGCAGCGTGAACTGGCTGAGCGCCAGGAGAAAATTAGCACCTGGCTGGAGCTGATGAAGGCTGACGGAATTAATCCGGAAGAGTTATTTGGTAATAATACTGCTGCACCGCGTGCAGGTAAAAAACGCCAGCCGCGTCCGGCGAAATACCAATTCACCGATTTTAATGGTGAAACCAAAACCTGGACCGGTCAGGGTCGTACACCGAAGCCGATCGCTCAGGCTCTGGCAGAAGGTAAATCTCTCGACGATTTCCTGATCTAATCACTGTTGCCGGATGTCGCCACGATGGCGCGTCCGGCGTCATTACTCAAGCTCGCTGATTCCACGGCATCTTATCTAACAGCCTTGCCATCCCACAAAAACCGCTGATTCCTGCAAACATTAATCCAACACCGACAAATCCACTTAATAAGAAGAAGCTGCTATTAACGGCATAACCCAGTACGACGCCGATTAATATTAAACCACCAGCAGCGATCTGCACCTGACGCATTAATGGCAAAGGCTGGGATTTATTTTCAGCTACTGGAAATCCTGCTTTTTTCCAGCCATCAATTCCGCCTTCCAGTAAAAAAATATCTGCGGGGGAGGCAATCGCTTCTAATTTTTGCGCATTATTACTGGTTCGTTTTCCCGCCTGACAGTGGAATATAATTTGCTCGCTACGTAATTTTGCCGGGAGACCAGACTGTTCCAGCACAGATATCGGTGCCAGAGAGGCTTCTGGAATATGTTCACGAAGATATTCGTCGGCATCGCGAATATCGATTAACTTTGCACCGTGCGCGATTAATTCTTGTGCGTCATGCGGCGAAATTGTTGTCAAAGCCATGGTCACTCCTTACGGACAATAGACATTTTTCAGGGTGGCGATAATGGCATTTACCGCCTCATTTTTTATCGAATAAAGAACGCGCTGCGCATCCCGTTGGCTGTCGATAAGCCCTTCGTCACGCATACGAGCGAGATGCTGTGACGTTGCAGAGGCGCTAAGTCCGGTAATGCGAGCCAGTTCACCGGCGCTGGTGCAGGGTGAACCACAAAGCATGCATAGAATCAGCAGCCGTTTGGGGTGACTCATCGCTTTCAGCAAGGCCGCGGCCTGTTCGGCACTGGCCTGTAGTTGGGCTAGTTCAGTCATAGTTATTTAAGTATTTGCTAAATTAAGTAAACTCTAAACTAAAAATGCAACGTATACCAGCGTAAGCAGCGTAAATGAGGGTAAAAGCGTAGGCTGAAACGGCCAGGCTCCGCTAAAATCACTACGCTTAAGAGGTGAAATCTCTTTTTAAACAATGATTAATTTTCTTATAGGGAGTAAATATGGGTTTCTGGAGAATCGTCATCACCATCATTTTGCCACCGCTCGGCGTGCTGTTAGGTAAAGGATTTGGTTGGGCGTTCATCATTAATATCCTGCTGACGTTGCTTGGTTATATTCCTGGTTTAATTCACGCTTTTTGGGTGCAAACCCGCGATTAATCCTGTGCTCACCCACGCGGCGTAAACGCGCCGCGTTCCTCTGCTACACTTTCTGAGTGTTTCCATTAACGAATGAGGTAGCTATGGGTCTGTTCAATTTTGTGAAAGAGGCAGGAGAAAAGCTCTGGGATACCGTCACTGGTCAGCATGATAAAGACGATCAGGCGAAGAAGGTGCAAGAGCATCTGAACAAAACCGGTATTCCCGATGCCGATAAAGTGAATATTCAGATTGTCGATGGTAAAGCGACAGTCACAGGTGACGGCTTAAGTCAGGAAGCGAAGGAAAAAATCCTTGTTGCAGTGGGGAATATTTCCGGTATTGCCAGCGTGGACGATCAGGTAAAAACGGCGACGCCAGCAACTGCCAGCCAGTTTTATACCGTTAAGTCTGGCGACACCCTGAGTGCCATTTCCAAACAGGTTTACGGCAACGCCAATCTCTACAATAAAATCTTCGAAGCGAATAAACCGATGCTAAAAAGCCCGGATAAAATTTATCCAGGGCAGGTTTTGCGTATTCCTGAAGAGTGATCGTTATCCCGCCATCGCCTGCTGGATAATCGGAATCGGCGTCAGCAAATGTTGACGCATTAACTCACTGGCGCGCGCAGTATCTCGCGCCAGCACAGCGTCGGTTAAAATTTGATGCTGATCGCGTTTATCTTCCAGCATTTCTACTGAAAGCACTGTTTGCCGCAGCCAGATGAATCTGTAGCGTGCCGCCAGATCAAACAAACGCTCGCGCATTTGTAGTAAATAGTGGGAACCGCAGCCAGCCACAATCGCAGTATGAAATGCCTGATGGCGCTGGTCCCACTCATCAAGCATTTGCTCGCTGGCGTCAGAGGCTTCCAGTTTACCAAGCAAATGTGCTTTCGCGAGAATGTCAGCTTCCCATTCATCACTGCCACGGGCAATCGCCAGACTCACCAGCATCGCTTCCATATTGGCGCGGGCATCGAAAATATCGAGCAGTTCCTGCTCTGACATAGACGCCACCCGATATCCTTTTTGATTCACCACCGTGACCAGTCGTTCCGCTACCAGTTGCGAAAGGGCTTCCCGCAACGGCCCGACGCCGAGTGAATAGCGCGACGTCAGCAAACTCATTCGCAGTTTTTCATCCGGCTGAAAATGGCCGCGAATAATATCGTTCTTCAGCCAGCGATAGCCATCCAGAGACGTAATGGTCATGGTGTGACTCCAGCTCAACGTTAATGCGTATTATGCGCGGGTAATTTTTGCCACATTATTAGCTTTTTCCAGCGCGCCATAATTGGCACGGTACAGATAATCCCTATTGCTAATAAGCCGGTGGAAATGACCTCGAGTTGCTGTGCCGGACGGAATAACATCACCACCAATACAAAGGTAATAAAGCTAATCACCAGCCAGGTAAGCCACGGATAAAGCCACATGCGCAGGCGAATTTCGCCGCCTTCTGCCAGCAGAATTTTACGCATCCGCAATTGTGAAACGGCGATGACTAAATAAACCAGCAGGGCGATGGCGCCGGAGCTGTCGATCAGGAATTTAAACACTTTCGCAGGCGCGTAATAGTTCACCACCACCGTTAAAAACGCCGCACCGGTCGAGAGTAATACAGCCACGTAAGGTGTTTTACTGCGGTTGATTTTGCCCATTACTGCAGGTGCATCACCGCGACGGCTCAGTGAGTAAAGCATTCGCGAGGCGGTATACAGCGCTGAGTTCAGGCAACTGGTCACTGATAGCAAAATAACGCAATCCATAATGAATTTTGCGTGCGGAATATTCAGCAGCTCCAGTACGGAACGGTAGGAACCCACGGTTTTCAGTCCTGGCATATTCCACGGGATGAGAGCCACGACGACAAAAATAGAACACAAATAGAAAATAGAGATACGCCAGATAACCGAGTTGGTGGCGCGAACAATATGTTTATCCGGCGTGTCGGATTCTGCTGCTGCGATGGTGACAATTTCCGCGCCCATAAACGAGAACATGGTGATAAGCATCGCGCTTAATACCGCACCAAAACCATTCGGCATAAAGCCGCCGCTATCCCATAATCTTGAGATACCACTCACTTCGGCATAAGGATAAAAACCGCTAATCGCCACTGCACCGAGGAAAATAAACGCCAGGATAGCAATCACTTTGCATATCGCTAACCAGAACTCAAATTCGCCGTAGTTTTTGACGCTTAATAAATTACTTCCGGTTAAGGCGAGGGTAATAACGAGGGAAAATAACCAGATGGGAATACCGGGAACCCATGAATGCAGGATCATGGCGGCAATGTTGGCTTCTAGCGGGATAACCAGTACCCAAAACCACCAGTACAGCCAGCCGATGGTATAGCCCGCCCAGCGGCCAATGGCTTTATCGGCATAGGTGGAAAAGGAGCCGGTGTCGGGCGTAGCAACCGCCATTTCCGCCAGCATTCGCATAATCATAACCACCAGTAATCCGGCGAACAGATAGGCCAGCAATACCGCCGGACCCGCTTCGGCTATAGCGACGCTGGAACCGACAAACAGACTTGCGCCGATAACACCGGCAATAGACAACATGGTGACGTGGCGTGATTTCAGCCCGCCGCCTAACTCATGTGGTTGCGATGATTGCCCCATCCTGAATCCTCTCGAAAGTGTGTCACTTGGGAGAGCGCCCCGACATTTCCCGCGTCGGGTCACGCGTTTAATTGTTATTAACTCTTTTTGCCGGAGAGCGGCTCCGCCTTATCCGGCCGACATAGATTTATTCCTGTTTACGTACAGATTGTCGGATGCGGCGTAAACGCCTTATCCGACCTACATTTCCGTGGGCCGGGCAAGATGCAAAGCGTCGCCTCCGGCATGGGTGCGCCGAGTGTCG
>NZ_KE137292.1:2476943-2509038 GCF_000408805.1 Escherichia sp. KTE159 | reverse complement strand
AAGCGTCGCCTCCGGCATGGAGCGGTGCTACTGCTTCGCCTCAGCAAAACACTGGCTGATGATCTCCAGACCCTGACGGATCTGAGCATCTTCAATGGTGAGGGGGACAAGGATGCGCAGTACGTTGTAATAAGGGCCGCAGGAGAGAAGAATCAGACCTTTATCGCGGGCGCGCGCTACGATCTCGGCGGTGAGTTTCGCATCCGGTTTGTCGTGATCGCCATTTTCAAACAACTCGATCGCAATCATCGCCCCCAACCCGCGCACATCGCTGATCTCAGGGTGTTTTTCGGCTATTGCCAACAATCCGTCTTTCAGTTTCTGCCCCAGATCGTTGGCTTTTTGCAGCAGATTTTCCTGCTCGAACACCTTCAATACTTCCAGCGCCGCCACGCAGGCAATCGGGTTACCCGCATAAGTGCCGCCCAGACCACCTGGTGCGACGGCGTCCATCACTTCGGCACGTCCGGTGACGCCCGCCAGCGGGAAGCCGCCCGCGATCGATTTCGCAAAGGTGGTGAGATCCGGTGCAACGCCCATTTGCTCCATCGCAAACAGCGTACCGGTACGTCCCGCGCCGCTCTGGACTTCATCGGCAATCAGCATGATCCCATGCTCGTCACACAGCGCGCGTAAACGTTGCATAAAGGCTGGCGTCGCGGCGTAGAAACCGCCTTCGCCCTGAACCGGCTCAATCACGATGGCGGCGATATCTTCCGGCGCAGCGTCATTTTTGAAGATTCGGTGGATACTGGCGATAGCGTCATCTTCACTGATGCCATGCAGTGGGCAAGGGTAAAGCGCGCGATAAACATGGCCCGGCATCAGCCCCATACCCGCAGAGTACGGATTCACCTTGCCGGTCAGCGCCAGCGTGTAGTGCGTGCGCCCGTGATACGCACCGCTAAAGGCGATGGTGCCGCTGCGTTTGGTGGCGGCGCGGGCGATTTTTACCGCGTTTTCCACCGCTTCCGAACCCGTGGTGACCAACAGCGTTTTTTTGGCGAAATCGCCCGGCACCTTCTGATTCATAATCTCGCACAACTCCAGATACGGCTCGTAAGCCAGCACCTGGAAGCAGGTATGCGACAGTTTTTTCAACTGCGCTTCCACCGCCGCAACCACTTTTGGATGCAGGTGCCCGGTGTTGAGCACTGCAATCCCGCCCGCGAAATCAAGATACTCACGGCCTTCAACGTCCCACACCCGGCAGTTTTCCGCCCGGTCAGCGAAAATCGGGTGAATTTGCCCGACGCCACGGGGGATCGCCTGACTGCGGCGCTGCATTAACTCTTTATTGCTGCTCATTCGCGTTCTCCAGTTAAAGACCGATGCACATGTATTTGATTTCTAAGTAATCTTCGATGCCATACTTCGAACCTTCACGACCCAGACCCGAGGCTTTAATGCCGCCGAACGGGGCCACTTCATTGGAAATAATGCCGGTATTGATGCCGACGATGCCGTACTCCAGCGCCTCGCCCACGCGGAAGACGCGGCTTAAATCACGAGCGTAGAAGTAGGCGGCAAGGCCAAACTCGGTGTCATTGGCCTGCGCAATCACATCGGCTTCGTCTTTAAAGCGGAATAGCGGGGCGAGGGGGCCGAACGTCTCTTCTTTCGACACTTTGGCGTTGGCCGGAACGTCCACCAGTATGGTCGGCTGGAAGAAGTTGCCGCCGCGTTCGTGCGCTTTACCGCCGCAAACCACGCGCGCGCCTTTCTCCAGCGCATCGGCAATATGCTCTTCCACTTTTGCTACCGCTTTTTCATCGATCAGCGGTCCGATGGTGACGCCTTTTTCCAGTCCATCACCGATTTGCAGTTTGCTCACCGCCTGCTGCAATTTTTCGGCAAAGCGGTCATACACGCCGTCCTGCACGTATAAACGGTTGGCGCAGACGCAGGTTTGCCCGGCGTTGCGGAATTTCGAGGCCAGCGCGCCTTCCACGGCTTTATCGAGATCGGCATCGTCAAAGACGATAAACGGCGCGTTGCCGCCGAGCTCCAGCGACACTTTTTTGATATCTTTCGCGCACTGTTCCATTAACTGGCGGCCAATTTCGGTCGAGCCGGTAAACGACAGCTTGCGCACCAGCGGGTTGCTGGTCAGTTCGTTACCGACCGCGCCCGCCGAACCGGTGACCACGTTAAACACGCCAGCCGGAATGCCCGCGCGGATCGCCAGCTCTGCCAGCGCTAGCGCAGAGAACGGCGTCTGACTGGCGGGCTTCAGCACCATCGTGCAGCCTGCCGCCAGTGCCGGACCGGCTTTGCGGGTAATCATCGCCGCCGGGAAGTTCCACGGCGTGATGGCCGCAGTAACGCCAATCGGCTGCTTGATCACAATCAGGCGCTTATCGGCCTGATGACCGGGAATAGTGTCGCCATAAATACGTTTGCCTTCTTCGGCAAACCACTCAATAAAGGAGGCGGCGTAGCTGATTTCGCCTTTCGCTTCAGCCAGCGGTTTGCCCTGTTCGAGGGTCATCAGGCGCGCTAAATCGTCCTGATGCTCCATCATCAAATTGAACCAGTTGCGCAGAATGGTGGCACGTTCTTTGGCGGTGAGCGCACGCCAGGCGGGCAGGGCGCGGTTGGCGGCGTCGATAGCGGCACGGGTTTCATTAGCACCCATTTTCGGCACGTTACCCAGCTTGTCGCCGTTCGCCGGATTGGTGACATCGATGACCTCGCCATTGTTGGCATCCAGCCATTCCCCGTTAATCAACGCCTGCTGGCGGAATAAGTTACTGTCGTTAAGTTTCATCGCTACATCCTGTTTTCAAAGGTTATTGATTAAATGCGGCGTGTAAGGCATCCACACTACGTGCCGCTCGCAGCGTGCGTCCGGGGTTACTCTGGCTTGCCAGCAGCGTTTGTACCTTGCTGACAATATGCGCACCAATAGGAATTGCTGATGTCGCTGCCGGGGAGGGCGCATTGCAGGTGTGGATCGTGCGCGGGGTGGTGACAAACAGAAAATCGTCAATCAGCTTGCCGTCCGGCGATACCGCCTGCGCCCGCACACCGGCGGGCCAGGGCTGGAGATCGCTTAACGAAAGCCGGGGACAATACTTTTGCACCAGCCGCAAATAGCCGCTTTTGCACAGCGAGTTTTTCATCTCGCCCAGTCCTGAGCGTAGGTGGTTTTGTAGCACCCGGCGAATCCCCGAAGAGCCCAAAATCTCCAGCGTGTCGCTAAATGAGAAGTCGCGCTTGCGATAGCCTTCGCGTTTGAAAGCCAGCACCGCGTTTGGCCCGACGGTCACGCTGCCGTCGATCATCCGGGTGAGATGAACGCCCAAAAATGGCATCGCCGGGTCGGGGATGGGGTAAATCAGATGGTTAACAATCTGGTTATGCTCCGGCGCAAGGCGGAAATACTCGCCACGGAACGGGCAGATGATAAAGCCCGGTTCGAGGCCGAGCATTTTCACCAGCCGGTCAGCCATTAGTCCGGAACAGCTAATCAGCGTCGATGCTTCATATTCGTCGCCCTGACGGGTACGTATCACCACGCCGTTTTTATGCTCACTGAGCGCGCTGACTTCGGCGTTATAGATAATCTCACCGCCTCTGGCCTGGAAGATTTTTGCCATCGCCGCCGTCACTTCGCGATAGCTGACAATGCCGCTGGACGGCACAAAAATACCGCCAAGCCCGGTGATATTCGGTTCGCGCTCGCGCAGTTCGTCGGCGTTTAACCATTCGCGCTCGATCCCGTTCGCCGCCGTGCGTTTCCACAACGCGCGCATCCGTTCCATTTCGAGAGCGGACGTGGCGACCAGCATCTTGCCGCAGTTGTCGTAGCGAATGCCGTTTTGATCGCAAAAGGCTTTGGTGGCGCGGTTTCCCGCCAGGCAAAATTTCGCCTTCAGGCTGCCGGGCGTGTAATAGACCCCGGCATGGATCACACCGCTGTTGTGGCCCGTCTGGTGACAGGCCGGGCCGGACTCTTTTTCCAGCAACGCAATGCGGGCGTCCGGATAGACATCAATCAGTTGCATGGCGGTCGACATGCCGATGATGCCGCCGCCAATAATCACAAAATCATACATCCGCTCAATTCCTTTGCGCTTACTGATGCGTCTGGTAGTGGTTAGTGGCGTAAGCGAAATAGCCACGCTGGCGCATCAGTTCGCGACGCAGATCCGGATGCGCGGTAAAGCGGTCGCGACCGTGCAGCCAGAACAGGTTGTTAATCAACAGGAATTTGCCAACGGGAACGGGGACAGACAGAATGCCTTTGCTGGTTTCAATGGCGTCGGAAAGCTCGCTCAACCATACGCCTTCTTCGAAGTCTTTCGGCTGGACGAACTGGTCGATATAGCGCATCACCGGGCGCCCCTGCTGATCGACGTCGAACACCGGATGGAAGACATCTTTGCTGACGTTTTTACTTGGCGGTGCGGCAAAACGCATCGGACGGCGCGCCAGCGGGTGGCTGAAAAAGTGGTCCAGATGTTCCCAGTCATCGAGATGCAGCAGCAGCGAATTTCCGCCTTGCATGTTTTGTTCGTCGATTTTCATCATCAGCACGTAATCAGTGATCTCTTCGACATAGGTGCCGTCGTTATGCAACTCCATCACGCGGTGCGGCTGGCGCAGATAGCTGTCTGAGTTATCGACATTTCTCACCACAAAACGCGCATAATACTGACCGCTCATCGCATCGAAATTTGAGCGACCAATCAGATGCGCCACCGCCGTCGCCAGCTTCACCATCTCATCCGCCTGCTTCACATCATCGACACCTACCGCATTGATCAACAGCGCACCTTCAGCGCGGTTTAGCAACGTCTTCAACAGCAGCGGCTGTAGTTGGTTTGCACACAGATCGTCGAGAATTTTGCCCACCCGAAAACGCAGAAACGATTTGTACTCCAGCGCCTGCACGGGCCACTCGGCAACCTGTTCGAGAAACTGTTTGGTCGTCTGTTCGGTGAAGGTGAGTTCCAGCAGACGCGGGGATTGCGCCGACGGTATGAGGGTGAATCCGCTATAGTCCTGGCCTGAATCGACAGTATTGGTTTGTACGGCGGTCAGTGCATTCATCAGAAGCAATCCTCTTATGAGATGTAGGGTGACATGGCGATGCTCACTTCGTAGCCATAATCTAAAAATATCTACATTTCTGAAAAATGCGCACAAAAGAGACATATTGTTTTCTTATTGTGATCAAAAACAATATTTTATTAACATATGGTGAGGTGAGTTATAGATGCTTTTTTAGAGAAATAATTATTTAAAATAATAAGTTAGTGATGGTTATAGGAGGTGAGTATTGGGTGTGATTTCAAACTTCAAAACAAATGTGTCCTGCGATTTAATACACGATTGAGTTAATTTGAAATAACCTGTTGTAAACAGGTGAGTTTTAGTTCTTCACCTGTTTGGCAGGGGGGAGAATAATGCGTAGTCTCCATACATTATGTAAGTATCCCGCATAATCGTGCCATTCACATTTAGAGCCCCTTTTGCATTTCAGAAGAGCAACGTCCTCCTTGATTAAGGATAGCGTTGCATCGACCCGTTGAACTCAGAGCTCATAACAGACATTCATTTTTTATGGCTGAAAGGCATTCGTGGCTGGTTGATATATGGAAGCTGTGAACGAAAAGAATGGTGCTTGTTGAGGGGATAGATGAAGCACAGCCAAATTAAGCAGATGAAAAAATAAAAAAGCCCGCATAAGCGGACTTCTATGTCACTAAAGAGCTGCGGCTCCTTTGCGTATCCTTTTTTGTCTCCTCACCGTCTGGTCGGTGTCCTGCTGAGACTGCTAACTTCCTGTTTTTGTTGGTGTTGTTCTTACGCCGTCTAATCATGATTGGTGGAGCTGGCGGGAGTTGAACCCGCGTCCGAAATTCCTACATCCTCGGTACTACATGCTTAGTCAGTCTTTACATTCGCTTGCCAGCTGCGGACAGACACGCCACTAACAAACTAGCCTGATTAAGTTTTAACGCTTCAACCCCAGGCAGGGCTTCCACGCGATCTCTTTTGGGTTTGACCTCTCTTGATCCCCGTCCTAAGAGCGGAGGCTAGGGAGAGAGGGCTCTAAGCAGGTTATTAAGCTGCTAAAGCGTAGTTTTCGTCGTTTGCGACTATTTTTTGCGGCTTTTTACGAGGCCAACCGCCCCTCGGCATGCACCTTGGGTTTCGCAAATCCCGTCGAATCCAGAATCAGCCCCAATGTGTAACGGTGAGTATACCAGATTTGTGAGCGCCATGACCAGCCCCAATGGCGACATCGTCAAGGATTTAGCGCCTGCGTAGCATGATTTTTATTCGATTAAGCATGGGGATGACTACATCTGTGCTAAATATGATTATCAACAAGATGTTCATTCGCGCCACCGGAGAGGGGAGGCGCGGTGAGGGGCTGATCAGTATATGTTATGTAGGTTTAACGGTGAGCGTTTTTCATGATACGTGCTTTATCCACCTGCCATTCACGTTCTTTGATGTCAGAACGTTTATCGTGTTGTTTCTTACCTTTCGCGACACCAATTTTTACTTTGCACCAGGCATTTTTCCAGTACAGGGAGAGCGCCACTACGGTATAGCCTTCACGATTTACGCGACCGTACAATGAGTCCAGTTCGCGCTGGTTGAGAAGTAGCTTGCGAGTACGAGTAGGATCGCACACCACATGCGTGGAAGCCACAGCCATCGGCGTGATATTTGCGCCAAACAGGAACGCTTCTCCGTCGCGCAGAAGAACATAGCTGTCGCTAATATTGGCTTTTCCTGCGCGCAGGGATTTAACTTCCCAGCCTTGCAGGGCGAGTCCCGCTTCAAACTCTTCTTCAATAAAGTATTCGTGACGGGCGCGCTTGTTGAGCGCTATGGTTGCTGAACCAGGTTTATGTGCTTTTTTCTTCGTCATAAGCGTCGTGAATCATCGGTAATCTGAAATCGAAAACACCCCATATTAATCCTGCGGGGGACAAGGCTCTATCTTAGCATGAACCCGATGTTACCCAGTGCCGGGATAGCGTTTTTTTTACAGCAGGATAAATGATATTATTTGTTGGTTTTTTGTTGATGGAATTTGTTATGCCTCAAATTAGCCGGACCGCACTCGTACCCTACAGCGCGGAGCAAATGTATCAGTTAGTGAATGACGTTCAGTCTTATCCTCAGTTTTTGCCGGGTTGTACCGGAAGTCGGATTCTGGAGTCCACTCCTGGGCAGATGACCGCTGCGGTAGATGTCTCTAAGGCTGGGATCAGCAAAACGTTTACTACCCGGAATCAGTTGACCAGAAACCAAAGTATCCTCATGAATCTGGTTGATGGGCCGTTCAAGAAGTTGATCGGCGGTTGGAAGTTTACGCCGCTGAGCCAGGAGGCGTGCCGTATCGAGTTTCATCTCGATTTTGAGTTTACTAATAAGCTGATTGAACTCGCCTTTGGTCGCGTGTTTAAAGAGCTGGCGACTAATATGGTGCAGGCTTTCACTGTGCGAGCAAAAGAGGTTTATAGTGCCAGGTAAAATTGCCGTTGAGGTAGCTTACGCGTTACCAGAGAAGCAGTACCTGCAACGTGTGATGTTGCAGGAGGGAGCGACGGTTGAAGAGGCGATTCGCGCCAGCGGTTTGCTGGAATTGCGTACAGATATCGATTTAACTAAAAATAAAGTCGGCATTTACAGTCGTCCGGCAAAACTGAGTGATATCGTGCGCGATGGCGATCGTGTAGAGATTTATCGACCATTGATTGCCGATCCGAAAGAGCTTCGCAGGCAGCGGGCAGAGAAGTCAGCGAATAAATAGCAGGCAGAAAAAAGGTGCTCAGCGAGCACCTTTTTGATCGCTATAAACAGCAAATTTTATTCGTTGCCACTCAGTGCGGGTTTGTTATCAATATTGGTCAACACACCGCTGCTGTTAAAGGTCAGCGTCAGCGTTTGCTGCGTTACACCTTCATGACCTGGTTGTTGGCGGAAGACATAGAACCAGGTATTCGTACCAAATGGATCGGACATCAGCGGTGTACCCAATGCGTACGCAACTTGTTGTTGCGTCATGCCAACGCGTATTTTGGATACGTCGTTAGCGGTCAGATAGTTCCCCTGGTTGATGTCAGGACGGTAAACCACTCGCTCCAGAGTGGAACAGCCTGCGGTCAACATCAATAGTACTGCTGCGGCAGCAGTCAGCGTTTTACAGCGCATAGTGATTTGATTCCTTTTCGGGCCCGAGCAGTACGTGGCTCATCTGTAATATGCCGATGATAATAGACCTTTCGTCACTTTAAAACCTTTTGCTGTCGGGTCTTACGGCGTTTTGCTGTCTACTCTGACCGTGAAGCAGTAAAAAAGTTTACGCCGCAAGCAGTTCTTTCGCGTTCGCCAGGGTGTTGCGGGTAACTTCGCTACCACCAAGTAAGCGCGCCAACTCCTGTAACCGCGCCTTTTTATCCAGTGATTGCATATGTGTTTCTGTCATCGCGCCATCTGTTTCTTTGCTGACAAAATAGTGTTGATGACCGCATCCTGCGACTTGTGGCAGGTGGGTAACACACATTACCTGGGTTGATTCGCCAAGCTGACGTAGCAGTTTGCCGACGACTGCTGCAGTCGGGCCGCTGATCCCCACATCCACTTCATCGAAAATGAGCGCTGGCGTTTCCATTTTACGCGCTGTAATAACCTGAATCGCCAGAGCGATACGCGACAATTCACCACCGGATGCGACTTTGGCGATAGGCTGCATTGGCTGACCAGGGTTGGTGGTAACCCGAAACTCAATGCGGTCGGCACCGTCAGCGCTCAGGTGATGCTCATCAAATTTCACATCAATCGTAAATTGCCCATGCGGCATGGAGAGTGCGTGCATACTGTCGGTGATCAGGTGCGCAAGTTCTGCTGCATAGTGCTGGCGTTGTTGGTGTAACGCGCGTGCCGTTTCCAGCGCCTGCTGATGGTGTTTAGTTACGGCCAGCGCGAGAGTTTCTTGCGAGTCGGCCTGATCGTCGAGTTGCTGTTGTTCTTCCAGCAGTGATTGATAATATTGTGGCAATGCTTCCGGGCTGACGTGGTGTTTACGTGCCAGTGAAATCTGTTTTGAGATACGTTGTTCAAGTTCGAACAACCGGTTAGGGTCGAGATCCAGACGATCGCAGTAGTGGCGTAATTCGTCACTGGCTTCAGCTATCTGGATTGTGGCCTCTTCCAGCATATCAAGTACACCGGACAGTTTGCTGTCCATACCAATCAGTTCGCTCACCAGTTGTTTAGCCGTGTAAAGCTGACTTTGCAGGTTTGCATCTTCACCGTCGGCCATTAATGCCAGTGCATTCTGGCTGGTGGTCAGCAATTGACCGCTGTTAGCCAGACGCTTGTACTCTTCGTCGATTTGTTCAAACTCACCGGGCTGCGGATTAAATTCGTTCAGTTCTTTTAACTGATATTGCAGCAGTTCCGCGCGAGCGGCGCGTTCCTGACTTAACTGTTGATGATGCGCCAGGTCGCGGCAGCTTTGATGCCACAACTGATAACGAGCGGTCATTTCCTGGAGCAGAGAAGTTTCATTGGCGTAGCCATCAAGCAGGAATTTTTGGTGCTCGGCCTTGGTAAGTAACTGATGAGCATGCTGACCGTGGATCTGGATGAGCAACTGACCCAGTTCGCGCAGTTGTGACAGAGGAACGGCCGTGCCGTTGATGAAACCACGGGAGCGGCCATCGCTACTGATCACGCGACGAAGCAGGCATTCGCGGCCATCTTCCAGTTGGTTTTCTTCCAGCCAGCGCAGAGCCGCTGGCGTATCTTTAAGAGAAAAACGAGCGCACAGGTCTGCGCGAGCAGCGCCGGTACGCACCATGTCGGCTTCAGCGCGACCACCGAGACAAAGGCCGAGCGCATCTATTGCAATAGATTTGCCTGCGCCGGTCTCACCGGTTATTACGGTCATACCGCTGTGAAAATCAATCTCAAGCTCACGAACAATAGCAAAGTTGCTGATGGTCAGTTGTGCCAACATAGTCGTTTTCCTGTATGAAAAACCATTACTGTTATTGTGTACAGTATAAACTGGTTTTATATACAGTAAAGAGGCTGGTGTAAAATTAAAATAATTTTTTTGACCAGCCGAGCTTAGTGCTTAATGTATTGAAATAGCTGTAATCTTTTGGATGAATCAGATTCAGATGGTAATCACAACGACGAATCAGGACATCTTCACCTTCCTGAATCGGTAGCGCTATCTGGCTGTCGCAGCTAATTTCCAGATCGCTACGGCGGTGCGAAAAGCGCAGGCGAATTGTGCTGCTGCTGTTAATGACCAGCGGGCGCGCCGAGAGTGTATGCGGGAACATTGGCACCAGGGTAATTGCATCCAGTGATGGTGTCAGAATCGGGCCGCCCGCCGAGAGGGAATAGGCGGTAGAACCTGTAGGCGTAGAAATAATCAGTCCATCGGAGCGCTGAGAAAACGCAAAGATCTCGTCGATATACACTTCGAACTCAATCATATGCGCTACTTTACCAGGGTGAAGCACTACTTCGTTAATCGCTGTGCTGATGCGCTTCTGGCAATCTTGCTGGCAGACTTGTGCTTCCAGCAAAAAACGTTTTTCGCTGATGTAGTGGCCTTCCAGCACATCGGCTAACTGTTGTTGGGCGTTATCGGGGTCAAGGTCAGTCAGGAAACCCAGGTTGCCACGGTTGATGCCAATGACTTTAATGTCGTAGCGGGCGAGCGTGCGCGCCGCGCCCAGCATATTACCGTCGCCACCAACAACTACCGCGAGATCAGCCAGTTGTCCAATCTCCGCGAGTGTGCCAGTTTTCACATTCTTCAGTTGCAGTTCGTGAGCGATTTGCTGCTCAACGATGACCTCGTAACCTTTTGTGCACAACCAGCGGTAGAGCATTTCATGTGTTGTCAGTGCAGTAGGGTGCCGTGGGTGTCCCACAATGCCAATACACTTGAAATGATTATTCATTTTTCCGAGGTCCTTGTTGTGAAGATTGATGACAATGTGAGTGCTTCCCTTGAAACCCTGAAACTGATCCCCATAATAAGCCAAGTTAGCGAGATGAATGCGAAAAAAACGCGGAGAAATTCATGAGTAGTAAAGAACAGAAAACGCCTGAGGGGCAAGCCCCGGAAGAAATTATCATGGATCAGCACGAAGAGATTGAGGCAGTTGAGCCAGAAGCTTCTGCTGAGCAGGTGGATCCGCGCGATGAAAAAATTGCGAATCTCGAAGCTCAGCTGGCTGAAGCCCAGACCCGTGAACGGGACGGTATTTTGCGCGTAAAAGCGGAAATGGAAAACCTGCGTCGTCGTACTGAACTGGATATCGAAAAAGCGCATAAATTTGCGCTGGAGAAATTCATCAACGAATTGCTGCCGGTGATTGATAGTCTGGATCGTGCGCTGGAAGTGGCTGATAAAGCTAACCCGGATATGTCTGCGATGGTTGAAGGTATTGAGCTGACGCTGAAGTCGATGCTGGATGTAGTACGTAAATTTGGCGTTGATGTCATTGCCGAAACGAACGTACCGCTGGATCCAAACGTGCATCAGGCCATCGCAATGGTGGAATCTGATGACGTTGCGCCGGGTAACGTACTGGGCATCATGCAGAAGGGTTATACGCTGAACGGTCGTACGATTCGTGCGGCGATGGTTACTGTCGCGAAAGCGAAAGCTTAATTTCTGCCTTCGTAATGAGTTACGGCCCTGCATATGAATGCCGGGCCGTTTTCGTTACTCCGCCACGCTTTCACGTAGCGGTTTTACAGGAAAAACTTTTACCTGCTTAATCATATTGTCCTGAACGTCGAGGATATCGATATCGTACTCGCCAATACGCACGCGGGTGCCTGCGACAGGGATCTCTTCCAGCGCCTCCAGAATAACGCCATTAACCGTGCGGGCATCATCTTCCGGTAGATGCCAGTTAAAGGCTTTGTTAATTTCTCGCACGTTGGCGGTGCCATCGATAATCACCGAACCGTCGTTTTGCGGTGTGACCTCTTCGGCAAGCGTTGGTGACATCGACGTGGTGAAATCACCGACAATCTCTTCAAGAATATCTTCAACTGTGACCAGCCCCTGAATATCTCCGTATTCGTTGACGACCAGACCAACTTTCTTTTTATTGCGTTGAAATTTAACTAATTGTGTACTGAGCGGCGTGCCTTCCGGAACAAAATAAATTTCGTCCGCAGCGCGCAGCATGGTTTCTTTAGTGAACTCTTTTTTCTCCGACATCAGCCGCCAGGCTTCACGTACTCGCAGCATACTAATGGCGTCGTCCAGAGAGTCGCGGTACAGCACGATGCGCCCGTGAGGAGAGTGGGAGAGTTGACGGAGAATCGATTTCCAGTCGTCGTTGATATCGATGCCGATGATTTCACTGCGCGGCACCATGATGTCATCAACGGTCATTTTTTCCAGATCGAGCACCGATAGCAGCATATCCTGATTGCGGCGGGAAATTTGTGAGCGTGATTCGTGCACAATGGTGCGCAACTCCTCTTTGCTTAAAGAGCCGCTGACTACGATATCGGTTTTGATACCCATCATACGCATCAGCATACGGGTGATGGCGTTCAGTAGCCAGACCAGTGGCATCATCAAAATTTGCAGCGGAGCCAGCAGAAAACTACTCGGATAGGCGACTTTTTCCGGGTACAGCGCGGCAATGGTTTTCGGCAATACTTCGGCAAAAACCAGCACCACGAAGGTCAGCACGCCGGTCGCAATCGCCACGCCTGCATCACCGTACAAGCGCATTCCGACAATGGTGCCCAGTGCGGAAGCGAGAATATTGACCAGGTTATTGCCGATTAACACCAGGCTTATCAGGCGGTCGGGTTTGCGCAGTAATTTTTCGACCCGTTTAGCCGAGCGATTACCCTGCTTCGCCATATGTCGCAGGCGATAGCGGTTGAGTGTCATCATTCCGGTTTCGGAGCCGGAAAAATAGGCTGAAATGACCACCATGATGATCAAAATTATGATCAACGTGGTAGTAGAGATATGTTCCAGGGGAAGCTCCTTTTCTGGTTTAGCTGATTAACTGCTGGACAATTCGGCTGCCAAAATAGGCCAGTGTCAGAATGACTGCGCCGGCGACGTTAAACCAGACAACGCGGCGTCCACGCCATCCTTCATGATAATGCCCCCACAGCAGCACAATATAGACAAACCACGCCACAATAGAGAGCACGGCCTTGTCGATATTTTCCATGCTAAATAAGTTGTGCATGTAGAACAGGCCTGTACAGAGAGTGAGCGTCAATAGCACCACACCAATTTGCGTGATGTGGAACATTTTACGTTCAATACTCATCAGTGGAGGCATTTCCTGATTAAACGCCAACTTCTTGTTCTTCAGTTGGTAATCAATCCATGCCAGTTGCAGCGCGTACAGGGCAGCGATAATCAGCGTGGCGTAGGAAAAGAGCGATAAGCCAATGTGCATCAGCATCCCGGGTGTTGCTTCCAGGTGGGTGATGTATTCATTGGGCATGAAGGTCGCCAGCGCCAGGTTGATGAGCGCAAAGGCGTAAACAATCGGCAGCAGCAGCCAGCCACGGTTACGTGAGGCCACAATGGTCATCACCGTACAGATCATCAGGCTGACCAACGAACCGACATTCAACAGGCTAAGGTTTTGTCCGCTATCACCGCCGGGCAGTATGCGGGCTTCAAGAGCAATAGCGTGGCAAACCAGCGCGATGACCGCAGAAATAATAGCCATTCGCCGCCAGCCGCCGTTTTTTTGCAGCAGACCGGGAATAATCAGTGCGAGACTGACAGAGTAGGCGACGAGCGCGAGCAGAGCAAAAACGGGCATAGTAATGTCGACAGTTTGAGCAATGAGAAAGAAAAGCAGTATAGCGTCAGGTGAACGCGGCTCCAACCGTTGCATAACAACAAAGACGCCTTCATGTTATACTGCGGCAAAATACTGATGATGTGTCGCGATTGCGGCCAACCGTTTCCACCCCAGGCGAGAGACAATGTTTGATAATTTAACCGATCGTTTGTCGCGCACGCTGCGCAATATCAGTGGCCGTGGACGCCTTACTGAAGACAACGTTAAAGATACGCTGCGCGAAGTGCGCATGGCGCTGCTGGAGGCGGACGTCGCTCTGCCGGTAGTGCGTGAGTTTATCAATCGCGTAAAAGAGAAAGCGGTTGGTCATGAAGTTAACAAGAGCCTGACGCCGGGGCAGGAGTTCGTCAAAATCGTCCGTAACGAACTGGTTGCGGCGATGGGCGAAGAGAACCAGACCCTGAATCTGGCTGCGCAGCCGCCTGCGGTGGTGCTGATGGCGGGCCTGCAAGGTGCCGGTAAAACAACCAGCGTTGGTAAACTCGGTAAGTTCCTGCGCGAGAAGCACAAAAAGAAAGTGCTGGTGGTTTCTGCCGACGTTTATCGTCCGGCGGCAATCAAACAGCTTGAGACGCTGGCCGAACAGGTAGGCGTCGATTTCTTCCCTTCAGATGTTGGTCAGAAGCCGGTCGATATCGTTAATGCGGCGCTGAAAGAAGCCAAACTGAAATTCTACGACGTGTTGCTGGTGGATACTGCCGGTCGTTTGCACGTTGATGAAGCGATGATGGACGAGATCAAACAAGTCCACGCTTCGATTAACCCGGTTGAAACCTTGTTTGTGGTTGACGCCATGACCGGTCAGGATGCCGCCAATACGGCAAAAGCGTTCAATGAAGCGTTACCGCTTACCGGCGTAGTGTTGACCAAAGTAGACGGCGATGCCCGCGGCGGTGCGGCGCTCTCGATTCGTCACATCACTGGCAAACCGATCAAATTCCTCGGTGTTGGTGAGAAAACAGAGGCGCTGGAACCGTTCCATCCGGACCGCATCGCTTCCCGTATTCTCGGTATGGGCGATGTTCTGTCGCTGATCGAAGATATCGAAAGCAAAGTTGACCGCGCGCAGGCTGAGAAATTAGCCAGCAAGCTGAAAAAAGGCGACGGCTTCGATCTCAACGATTTCCTTGAACAGTTGCGCCAGATGAAAAACATGGGCGGCATGGCCAGCCTGATGGGCAAACTGCCGGGTATGGGGCAGATCCCGGAGAACGTGAAGTCGCAGATGGACGATAAAGTGCTGGTGCGTATGGAAGCCATCATCAACTCGATGACGCTGAAAGAGCGCGCTAAGCCAGAAATCATCAAAGGTTCGCGTAAACGTCGTATCGCTGCCGGTTGCGGTATGCAGGTACAGGATGTTAACCGTCTTCTGAAGCAGTTCGACGACATGCAGCGCATGATGAAGAAGATGAAGAAGGGCGGAATGGCGAAGATGATGAGAAGCATGAAAGGGATGATGCCGCCGGGATTTCCTGGTCGCTAAATGACCTTATGCGACAGAGTTATTAACTGTTGATTGCATTTTCTCCAGAAATCAGTAAAATTTTCGGGCTTTTAATATGACACCGGACTCCGTTCCTCGATGGGGTCCGGTTGTTTTATTCACACAAGAGGATGTTATGGTAACTATTCGTTTAGCACGTCACGGCGCTAAAAAGCGTCCGTTCTACCAGGTTGTTGTCGCTGACAGCCGTAATGCACGCAACGGTCGCTTCATTGAGCGCGTTGGTTTCTTCAACCCAATCGCTAGCGAAAAAGAAGAAGGCGCCCGCCTGGATCTGGATCGCATTGCTCACTGGGTTGGCCAGGGCGCAACTATTTCTGATCGCGTTGCTGCGCTGATCAAAGAAGTAAACAAAGCAGCTTAATCTGTCACGGTGGTCATGATGAGCAAACAACTCACCGCGCAAGCACCTGTTGATCCCATCGTTTTGGGAAAAATGGGTTCGTCTTACGGTATTCGTGGGTGGCTCAGAGTGTTTTCTTCCACCGAAGACGCCGAAAGCATTTTTGACTATCAGCCCTGGTTTATCCAGAAGGCGGGTCAGTGGCAGCAAGTCCAGTTGGAAAGCTGGAAGCACCACAATCAGGACATGATCATCAAGCTGAAAGGCGTTGACGATCGTGATGCGGCGAACCTGCTGACGAATTGTGAAATTGTCGTAGATTCTTCGCAGTTGCCTCAGCTTGAAGAGGGTGACTACTACTGGAAAGACCTGATGGGCTGCCAGGTAGTGACCACTGAAGGCTACGATCTCGGTAAAGTCGTCGACATGATGGAAACCGGATCTAATGACGTTCTCGTCATTAAGGCAAACCTGAAAGATGCGTTTGGTATCAAGGAACGTCTCGTACCGTTCCTCGATGGGCAGGTTATCAAGAAAGTCGATCTCACTACTCGTTCAATCGAAGTAGATTGGGATCCTGGTTTTTAAACCACCGGATAAACGGTAAAAGACGGCGCTATGTGGATTGGCATAATTAGCCTGTTTCCTGAAATGTTCCGCGCAATTACCGATTACGGGGTAACTGGCCGGGCAGTTAAAAATGGCCTGCTGAGCATCCAGAGCTGGAGTCCTCGTGACTTCACGCATGACCGGCACCGTACCGTGGACGATCGTCCTTACGGCGGCGGACCGGGGATGTTAATGATGGTGCAACCTTTACGGGATGCCATTCATGCAGCAAAAAGCGCGGCGGGTGAAGGCGCTAAGGTGATCTATCTGTCACCGCAGGGGCGCAAGCTTGATCAAGCAGGCGTCAGCGAACTGGCAACGAATCAAAAATTGATTCTGGTGTGCGGTCGCTACGAAGGTATAGATGAGCGCGTGATCCAAACCGAAATTGACGAAGAATGGTCAATCGGGGATTACGTTCTGAGTGGTGGTGAGTTACCAGCAATGACGTTGATTGACTCTGTCTCCCGGTTTATTCCGGGGGTACTGGGACATGAAGCCTCAGCAACGGAAGATTCCTTTGCTGAAGGATTGCTGGATTGCCCGCACTATACGCGGCCTGAGGTGTTAGAAGGGATGGAAGTTCCGTCAGTGTTACTGTCGGGCAACCATGCCGAGATACGTCGCTGGCGTTTGAAACAGTCGCTGGGCCGTACCTGGCTTAGAAGACCTGAACTTCTGGAAAACCTGGCTCTGACTGAAGAGCAAGCAAGGTTGCTGGCGGAGTTCAAAACCGAACACGCGCAACAGCAACATAAACATGATGGGATGGCGTAAGCCCCCGAGATATCAGTTTACCCAGGATAAGAGATTAAATTATGAGCAACATTATTAAGCAACTTGAACAAGAGCAGATGAAGCAGGACGTACCTTCCTTCCGTCCGGGTGATACCGTGGAAGTGAAAGTATGGGTTGTTGAAGGTTCCAAAAAACGTCTGCAGGCATTCGAGGGCGTGGTTATCGCTATTCGTAACCGCGGTCTGCACTCTGCATTCACTGTTCGTAAAATTTCCAACGGCGAAGGCGTTGAGCGTGTCTTCCAGACTCACTCTCCGGTAGTTGACAGCATTTCTGTCAAACGTCGTGGTGCTGTTCGTAAAGCTAAACTGTACTACCTGCGTGAGCGTACTGGTAAGGCTGCTCGTATCAAAGAGCGTCTTAACTAAGATTTCGCTTAAGCGACATCCTGTTAAGAAGGGCTGGCCAATTGGCTGGCCCTTTTTTTATCTACTGAAATTGAGTTTAAGGCGCACTTATCACCACAGCGACGCGGCGGTTCTCGGCCCGACCCTGAGATGTCTGGTTGCTGGCGATGGGGTATTTTTTCCCTAAGCCTTGAGTAGAGAGATTGCTGCGAGGAATTTGCCCACCTTCAGCCCAGGCATCTGCGACGACATTCGCTCTCTTCAGTGATAAGGCTTCATTGTAGCTATCTTCACCGTAGTTATCGGTATGACCATCCATACGGGCATGTGTTAGCCCGGTAGAAGCCAGTTTCGCCGCCATGGTTTGGATCTGTTGCTGACTTTCCGGAAGTAGTTTGTAGTCATTTTTAGCAAACAGAATCGTGTCTGATAAGCCAAGTGACCAGTCACCGGCGGATTCAGTAAAACCATAAGACTGCATAGCAGCGACTTGCTCTGGGGTAAACTTGCCTTGTGGAGCCTGGCAACCTGCCAGTATCAGAGAAGAGAAAACCAGAGGTGCTACCAGTTGCTTTATCATGTAGATATTTCCTTGTTATTTCACCCGCGTTTCGGCGCGCTGGTGCTTGGCCTGATACATATTACGATCGGCCAGCTCTTGTAATTTTTCGGCAGAATCGTGTTCACGAGTCAGGGCGTATCCAATACTTAAGGTCATGCAGGCCTGATGACCGTTATGGAGATTGAATGGGCGATGAAAGGTTTGTGTGAGATCTGCACAGATACGCTGCACTTCATATTCTGACAGTACGCCAGACAGAACCATGGCGAACTCGTCGCCTCCTATGCGGTATGACTGATGTCGTTTTCCGCTAAATTCCATTAACCGTATGGCTATCTCGATCAAGACCTGATCGCCCGTCGCGTGCCCCCATGTGTCATTGATATATTTGAAATTATCGCCATCAAGAAAAAGTAAAGCTGAGGTTTCTCGAGCAGCAGAATCACTCATTAACGTATTGATGCAGTTGCGGAATGCAGCGCGGTTCGCCAGCCCGGTTAATGGGTCATGTAGCGCGGTACGTAGAAGCTGGGCATTTTTTGCCTGCAAACGGAGCTGCCACTCTTCCATTTCATCCAGCAAGCTATTGAAGTCGAGAGCAAAGCGGTGAAATTCTGCGATTCGTTCTTCCGAAACACGGCGGGAAAAATTGCGGTTGGAGCGCACATCATGAACGACGTCAGTGATGTTTTTTAGCGCTTCCACCAGTCCGTTATGCAAATGGCGGGTAAGGGTGATTGCAATGCCTGATGCCAGCAGAATGCAGCCCGTCAGAACAGCCAGCGATAACCAGATAAAATGACTGATTGAGTTGTCGCGAGCAGTTAACTGTACTTCGCCAATGATTTTGCCATTATGGCGAATCGGCTGAATGACGGGAGCGGGGAAGAGCCAGTGGCTAATGAAATTACTGAATGTCTCGCCCGGAGCCTTACTGGTGTAATGCCAGGATGCCAGAATGTTTTGCTGGTTATCTCGCACTTCTGCGGTTGAAAATTGGCCCTGCTGACCCAGCGCGGCTAACGTTTCTGTGGCTGCCGGACCATCGGCAAAAACGACAGCAGCTTCCAGACTGTAAGTCATTGTCGCTGCGGTGAGTGCCAGGTTTTTTTTGCGCGTATTGTTTCAGGGTCAGCACCGATGTCACGGAAAGCAGCAGCCAGATCAGCGTCATAGTGATAAATACGCTGGTCATGCTGATATTGCGTAATGCTCTTTTAAACGTGGGGCGCTTATTAAGAGAATTATCGTTACCCATCATTTTTCTTCCGTGCGAGCATTAAGACATCCGGGTTGACCTTTACACCACTACGCGATAAGGCATCCAGGTTTACGGCAAATCTGACGTTATTATTGTTGATGATCAGGCAAAATGCGCTGCCAATAATGCACTCGGTATTTTGTTCGGCTATTAATAATAACGCCTTAGACGGATATTCATCGATTAATTCTATCTGGAATGTCGGTGACTCGTTGCCAAAATAAAAGCCATCGCAGCTTGAAATCAGTGCCTCTTGTTTAGAGTTAATGATGATGGGGAGATAAGGCAAAGAAGTTGCGTTGTTCTCTTGTAGGGCTGCGCTAAAACGTGAAGATGAAAAAATACATAGCCTTGGTGGGCCAGTCAATGCAGGCCAGCGAGTGTAGCTGACGATACCGGAAACCATCAAACGTACATTTTTTGTAACGTCAGAAGCACCCTGAGCGAGTAATGGCGATCCTGCCAGGAGAAAGAGCAGTAGTAAGATCGGTCGGTGAGAAAAGCGCATTCAGGGATCCTCACCACCGTTGCTCGAAACGCATCGAAAATTTTCTTTAGGATGCTCATTAAAATATCATTATTTTATGCACTCGTCATCAAAACGAGAATTAAAATTCAAATAAGTTAAATCTTATGATTAATTTATTGATGAGGTTTAAATTAATTCAATCGTATCGTGCTGGCATTTTCATCGGCTCCTTTTTGCCATACTTCATGCAGTTGACTGGCATTTTCCACCGTGTCACAACTGGCGGGAAAGCTTTTACCAGATAGCCCTCTGGCGTAAGTAAAATCAGGCTGGCAGGTTTTCTTTTGTCCTTCGGCATATCCTTTAAGGTATACCACCCGATCTGTTGGTGAATCGTTAAATGTATCGTCGTCTTTTATGGCAACGCCTGATATAGCATCTTCCATACCAACGTCATACCAGTCGGTACTGGTCAAGGTTGGCGCGTGAGTATAAGGATCAATCTGGCAACCGCTAATCACTAAGGCCAACAGGGAACCGATAAGTTTTTTCATCATTTTTTCTCCTTTTTCAAAGCATAGCGGATTGTTTTTGATAGTGGTGTAAATTTATTTTTACGAAATTAATTGTCTAAGAAGCATTAAAACTGCATGTGTAAACTATTATTTACGAAATTTGGATTGAAATCTTTACTTGTTGTGTTATCGTTACGTCATCCTCGCTGAGGATCAACTATCGCAAACGAGCATAAACAGGATCACCATCATGCAAAAAGACGCGCTGAATAACGTACACATTACCGATGAACAGGTTCTGATGACCCCGGAACAATTGAAGGCCGCTTTTCCATTAAGCCTGCAACAAGAAGCCAAGATTGCCGATTCGCGTAAAACCATTTCAGATATTATCGCCGGGCGCGATCCTCGTCTGCTGGTAGTGTGTGGTCCTTGTTCCATTCATGATCCTGAAACGGCTCTGGAATATGCTCGTCGATTTAAAGCTCTTGCCGAAGAGGTCAGCGATAACCTCTATCTGGTGATGCGCGTCTATTTTGAAAAACCCCGTACTACTGTCGGCTGGAAAGGGTTAATTAACGATCCACATATGGATGGCTCTTTTGACGTAGAAGCCGGGCTGCAAATTGCGCGTAAGTTGCTGCTTGAACTGGTGAACATGGGGCTGCCGTTGGCGACGGAGGCGTTAGATCCAAACAGCCCGCAATATCTTGGTGATCTGTTTAGCTGGTCTGCAATTGGTGCTCGCACCACAGAATCGCAAACACACCGTGAAATGGCATCTGGCCTGTCTATGCCGGTTGGTTTTAAAAACGGCACCGATGGCAGTCTGGCAACGGCAATTAACGCCATGCGAGCTGCCGCCCAGCCACACCGTTTTGTCGGTATTAACCAGGCAGGGCAGGTTGCGTTGCTACAAACGCAAGGTAATCCGGACGGACATGTGATCCTGCGAGGCGGCAAAGCACCGAATTATAGCCCTGCGGATATTGCGCAATGTGAAAAAGAGATGGAACAGGCGGGACTGCGTCCCTCACTGATGGTAGATTGCAGCCACGGTAATTCCAATAAAGATTATCGCCGCCAACCTGCGGTAGCAGAGTCCGTGGTTGCCCAAATCAAAGATGGCAATCGCTCAATTATTGGTCTGATGATCGAAAGTAATATCCACGAAGGCAATCAGTCTTCCGAGCAACCGCGCAGCGCAATGAAATACGGTGTATCCGTTACCGATGCCTGCATTAGCTGGGAAATGACAGATGCCTTGCTGCGTGAGATTCATCATGATCTCAACGGACAGTTGACGGCACGCGTGGCTTAAGAGGTTTATTATGGTTGCTGAGTTGACCGCATTACGCGATCAAATTGATGAAGTCGATAAAGAGTTGCTGAATTTATTAGCGAAGCGTCTGGAACTGGTTGCCGAAGTCGGAGAGGTGAAGAGCCGTTTTGGGTTGCCTATTTATGTTCCGGAGCGTGAGGCATCCATGCTGGCCTCGCGGCGCGCCGAGGCTGAAGCTCTCGGAGTGCCGCCGGATCTCATTGAAGACATCCTGCGTCGGGTGATGCGTGAATCTTACTCCAGCGAGAACGACAAAGGCTTTAAAACGCTTTGTCCTACGTTGCGCCCGGTGGTTATCGTCGGCGGTGGCGGTCAGATGGGGCGATTGTTCGAGAAGATGCTGACACTCTCGGGTTATCAGGTGCGGATCCTTGAACAACATGATTGGGAACGTGCGGCTGAGATTGTTGCCGATGCCGGAATGGTGATTGTTAGTGTGCCGATTCATGTTACTGAGCAGGTCATAGGAAAATTGCCGCGTTTACCGCAAGACTGTATTCTGGTTGATCTGGCATCGGTGAAAAATGGACCGTTGCAGGCCATGCTGGCGGCGCATGATGGTCCGGTGCTGGGGCTACACCCGATGTTCGGCCCGGACAGCGGTAGCCTGGCGAAACAGGTCGTTGTCTGGTGTGATGGCCGCCAGCCGGAAGCGTATCAATGGTTTCTGGAGCAAATTCAGGTCTGGGGCGCACGGTTACATCGCATTAGCGCCGTGGAGCACGATCAGAATATGGCGTTTATCCAGGCGTTGCGCCACTTTGCTACTTTTGCTTATGGCCTGCATCTGGCAGAAGAAAATGTTCAGCTTGAGCAACTTCTGGCGCTCTCTTCGCCCATTTATCGCCTTGAACTGGCGATGGTCGGGCGACTGTTTGCCCAGGATCCGCAGCTTTATGCCGACATCATCATGTCGTCAGAACGTAATCTGGCGCTGATCAAACGTTACTATAAACGTTTTGGCGAGGCGATTGAGTTGCTGGAGCAGGGCGATAAGCAGGCGTTTATTGACAGTTTCCGCAAGGTTGAGCACTGGTTCGGTGATTACGCGCAACGCTTCCAGAGTGAAAGCCGTGTGTTATTGCGTCAGGCAAACGACAACCGGCAGTAATAATTTTGTGCCGGGTGATACGTATCACATCCGGCACGGCTTCATCATGCAGGATCGACAGGCACCACATTCTCGCTTGGGTAACAGCCCAACACCTTCATCGAACGGGTGATTTCACCTAACTCTTTCAATGCTTTTTGCATTTCTGCTGATTCAAGGTTGGCCTGAATATCCAGATAAAACATCTCTTCCCACGGATTACCGTGAATCGGACGTGATTCCAGACGGGTCATGATCAGATTATGATTGCGCAGCACCAGCAGTGCTTCAACCAGTGCACCGGCTTGTTGTCCGGTGGCCATTAACAGCGTGGTTTTTGCCGGAACCTGGTCTGAAACGTTAATGGCTTTACGCGCCAGCACGACAAATCGGGTGAAGTTTTGTCGCTGATTTGCCTCAATGCGCTCCAACACCTGTAAGCCGTACAAAGTGCCGCCTGCCTCGCTCCCCAATGCAGCAACATGCGGTGATTTTGCCTGTGCAACCTTTTCCATCGCCGCGGACGTACTTTCGGTATATTCAATCTTCCAGTGCGGATAGCGATTAAGGAATTTACTGCATTGCTGGAATGGCTGCGGATGGCTGTAGACCGTGTTGATGGTGGATAAATCTGTAGTACCAGAAACCAGCAGGCAGTGGTCAATGGTCAGCGTCATCTCGCCAACAATCGATAAGCAGGTATGTTGCAGCAGATCGTAGACATCGTTAATGGCACCGGAGCTGGTATTTTCAATCGGTACGACGGCATAGTCGGCCTGACCTGTTTCCACCTGATTAAAAATATCAGCAAATTTGGCACAACCACTTTCAATAAATTGCTCGAAGTGACGGGCAGCATACTGACGGGCGGCAAGGTGTGAGTAGGAACCTTTCGGGCCAAGAAAAGCAATGCGGGCAGAGTGCGGATTAATTTTATTGAGATGCTGCTGGAGCAGTGCCTGCTGGGTCAATACGGAATCTTCAATGATAAGCTGGAACAGACGGGTAATGTAGTGCGCATCCAGATGGTGCGTTTTACCGAGTGTAATCAGTTTTTCCAGTAAATCGCGTTCACGATCGATATCACGTACCGGGCGATGAGAGAGCAGTTTGGCTTTTCCCACCTCGACAGCAAGTTCGCGCCGCTCTGCCAGTAGCGCCAGTAATTTTTCATCCAGCGAGCTGATTTTCTCACGCAGCGCCAGTAACGGGTTTTCCGATGTCATAGTGTTGCCTTTTTTGTTATCAATAAAAAAGGCCCCCCGGTTTGGGAGGCCTTATTGTTCGTCTTCGCATTCTGTTTCACACGACGAAACGCCTCCCATTCAGGGGAAGGTAAAAAAGAATGCGAAGAAGAACAGAGTGTGTTTCATATTTGTTTCCTTAAGCGACTTCAGTACAGTACCCGCACTGTTTTCACGCTGTCAACAAAAAACGCGCCCGAAGGCGCGTTGGCGATACACTCAATATAAAGGACTACTCTTCTTCAACTTCTTCGACAAAGTTGGCGTCTTTCACCGATGTTGCGGCACGACGTGCTTCGCCTTTGTGCTGCAGTTTATTGAGCTGCCGTTCCAGCTTGTTGATCAATTCGTTAATTGCGGTGTACATATCTTCATGTTTACCACTGGCAACAAGAACGCCGTTAGGTGTATTGATAGTGGCGTCAGCAACGAACCCTTGTGGCTCTTTGGACAGAATGATATGTGGATTAATCAGATGTGTTTGCCATTTTTCCAGTTTGGCGAGACGGTCTTCGACATGTTGGCGGATGGCCGGAGTAATTTCCATTTGTTTACTGGTAATGTTCATTGTCATAAATTTTACCTCTTGTCTTCCCGTCTTGGTGAATTCAGCATACCGTTCCTGATGTCAAAATGTGTGATGGAAATCTCATAATTTTGTCACTTTTTGTCAACGAAGTTTTTTTGTGAGAAATCGCAGGAAGAAGTGTTTTTTTACTTGAGGAATGTCTCAAAGCGAGCCATATTTGATGAGATCGATCGCGACTAAATCGCTTCAGTTACACGCGTTACAGAATAAAAAAACGGCAGCTCAAGGGCTGTAATGCCAGTCAGTTAAGCAACTGACTGGCTCTTTTTCGGGGCTGTGGGGTATTTCCAGGGCCTCTCCTTTACCACTCTCGGGAAGGCCCTTTCCCTTCTTGTCGGTAATTTCACAAGTTGTCCCATACTTGCAAGATCGCGCATCAGCTCCGGTATACGTCCCGGTGAAGCGCCCTGTAATGTCATCAGCATTCTCATCACCATTCCGCATGATTCTGAGAAACTCAGTTGATTCGGCCAGTAACCTTTCAGATGTTCCGCCATTTTAATCATCTGATATCTCACCAGATTATAAGCCAGTAAGACACCCCACAGCTCTTGCTCCACAAGCTCCGGCTTTTTACTTCTCAGCGTCAGCCTGCTCAGTTGCATCGTCTGTTTTATCTCCCTGTATCCCAGTTCGATTTCCCAGCGATGACTGTACAGCTCCGCCATTTCTCCTCCGGGGAAGCGCATGGCGTCCGTCATCGACGTCAGCAGATGGCAGACTTTTCCTTTGCGCGTCACGGTCAGCAGGCGGGCTGTCACCTCATTTCCCAGTCCCGGCCACTTTTTTCGTGCCTGCGGGCTGGTTTTCAGCTTCACCAGATGATCGCCTTTACCCAGTTTTCTGATCTCTTCATATTGCGCTCCCTTTCTGAGAGGGATCATCCAGTGGCGGTGTTCTCCCGCCTGGCTCCAGGCATTTAACAGTCCCAGTGAGTAATAACCTTTATCCATTAACGTCAGGGTGTTATCGCTGGTTTGTTCTATAAGTTGCTCAGCAAGCTCATTTTCGCTGTTCTTCATCGTGCCGAAGGCTGCAGCCGTCAGCAGATGGCTGGTCAGTTCCATCTGGCAGACCATTTTGACCTGCGGGTAGAGCGCCGGGTTCCCGGCATGTGTCTGGCGGGGGAAGGCTGCATCGTTCTCTGGTGTATCCGGTGTGCGCCAGAACACACCATCGATGGCCAGCAGGGTCAGGCCGCACCAGTGCGGATGCGGCGTGGCGTTATGCCAGAGCTGCGCTGTTTTCGTGAACACGCGGCGGACAGCCTCACTTCCCAGGCGCTGGCGGGCCTGAATAGCGGCACTGGGGGCAACGAAGGGGCGATTGCCCGGTAGCATGATGTCCAGGCGATTCACAATCTGGTGAAGAGGTTCTTTACGCTCAAGCGCCATGCCAACAATACACCAGACCATCATTTCGAGGGGAAGACGGCGCTTGCGTAGCGTTACAGTACCTGATTCGGCAAGGCAACGAGAGATGAGTTCGGGGTCGAGGTAATCCCCCAGAGAAGTCAGTGGGTTACGCAGAGAATCGTAACGGGATACCAGATCAAGGGCCTGTCCAATGTGCATAAAAAAATCCGGAAACGAGTGAGCGTTTCCGGATTCTTACACAGCCACTGGATCGGTCAACTGATCCTTAACTGATCGGCATTAGAGCTCAAGGGCTGCCGTTTTGTGTTTCAGAATTCTGTTATGTATTGCTGCTGTTTGCGGCGATGATTTTCGCGACTTTTTCAGCTTGTGCATTCATCTGCATCTGACGGTAAGCATTTTCCATTAGTGGCAGAGCATCACGTGTAGCCTGAGTATCCGGGAAATCGCGCAGCATGCCTTCTACACGGTTAACGACAGCAACCCATGCGCCGCGTTCTGTATAGTACTCGGCAACAGAGTATTCATATTTCGCCAGGCGATCTTTCAGGAACACCAGACGTTTGGTGGCATCGGTGGTGTACTGACTGTTCGGATAGCCGCGAACTAATTTGGAAAAGTCACTAAACGCAGCTCGAGCATGTTGAGGATCGCGATCGCTACGGTCAACGCCAAAGAATCCTTGTAGCGCACTGTCATCCAGTGCCATATTGGTCAGGCCACGCATATACATGACATAATCGATATTCGGATGGGTCGGGTTCAGGCGAATAAAACGATCGATGGCAGCCTGTGCTAACGGTAGATCGGCGTTTTTATAATAGGCGTAGATGAGATCCAACTGCACCTGCTGTGAATACGGACCAAACGGATAGCGATTATCTAACGCTTCCAGTTGCGTTATTGCCTGTCTCCAGTTACCGTCCTGCAGCTTTTGTTGTGCAGTCGCGTAAATTTCATTTGGCGGATTATCAGGTACTTCTTCCTTTGAACCCGAGCAACCCGCCAAAAACAGGCTTAATGTGGCGGCTGCCACCAGATATTTCATGCGCGTCATGACGTTTTGACTTTCCTCAAAATGTATTACGGGAGATTCTCTGTTCCTGCTCCCGGTTAAGACCAGCTACAATAGCACACTATATTAAACGGCAAAGCCGTAAAACCCCAACGATAAACGAAGAAGCAGTATATATGGCACAACGAGTACAACTCACTGCAACAGTGTCCGAAAACCAACTCGGTCAACGCTTAGATCAAGCTTTGGCCGAAATGTTCCCGGATTATTCACGTTCGCGGATAAAAGAATGGATCCTCGACCAGCGCGTGCTGGTTAACGGCAAAGTTTGTGATAAGCCGAAAGAAAAAGTATTGGGTGGCGAGCAGGTTGCCATCAACGCCGAAATTGAAGAAGAAGCGCGTTTTGAACCGCAGGATATCCCACTGGATATCGTCTATGAAGATGAAGACATCATTGTTATTAATAAACCGCGCGACCTGGTTGTACATCCTGGCGCGGGTAACCCTGATGGCACGGTGTTGAATGCGTTGCTTCATTACTATCCGCCAATTGCAGATGTTCCGCGTGCGGGCATTGTCCATCGTCTGGATAAAGACACGACGGGTTTGATGGTTGTGGCAAAAACGGTTCCAGCTCAGACGCGTTTGGTGGAGTCTCTGCAACGGCGTGAAATTACCCGTGAGTACGAAGCCGTAGCGATTGGTCATATGACTGCGGGTGGCACGGTGGACGAGCCAATCAGCCGCCATCCCACCAAACGCACCCATATGGCGGTGCATCCGATGGGCAAACCAGCGGTCACTCACTATCGCATCATGGAACACTTCCGTGTGCACACGCGTCTGCGGTTGCGTCTCGAAACAGGACGTACGCATCAGATCCGCGTGCATATGGCGCATATCACTCATCCGCTGGTGGGTGATCCGGTTTATGGTGGTCGCCCGCGTCCGCCGAAGGGGGCGTCGGAAGCGTTTATCTCCACGCTGCGTAAGTTTGATCGTCAGGCGCTTCACGCAACGATGCTACGTCTCTATCACCCGATTTCCGGTATCGAAATGGAATGGCACGCGCCTATCCCACAAGATATGGTTGAACTGATTGAGGTGATGCGCGCCGATTTCGAAGAGCATAAGGATGAAGTGGACTGGTTATGAGTAAGTTGATTGTCCCGCAGTGGCCGTTGCCAAAAGGTGTTGCGGCCTGTAGCTCTACCCGTATTGGCGGCGTTAGCTTACCGCCTTACGATTCTCTCAATCTGGGGGCCCATTGTGGTGATAACCCGGAACACGTTGAGGAGAATCGCAGGCGACTTTTTGCTGCGGGCAATTTGCCTTCAAAACCGGTGTGGCTTGAGCAGGTACATGGGAAAGATGTTCTAAGGCTTACTGGCGAACCTTATGCCTCTAAACGGGCGGATGCATCTTATAGCAACACACCTGGCACGGTTTGCGCTGTGATGACTGCCGACTGCCTGCCTGTGCTGTTTTGCAACCGTGCGGGAACGGAAGTCGCCGCTGCTCATGCTGGCTGGCGTGGACTTTGCGCTGGTGTGCTGGAGGAGACAGTTTCTTGTTTTGCTGATAAGCCAGAAAACATTCTTGCCTGGCTGGGACCCGCAATTGGTCCGCGCGCCTTTGAAGTGGGGCCGGAGGTTCGCGAGGCATTTATGGCAGTAGATGCCAAAGCGAGCGAGGCTTTCATTCAGCGTGGTGATAAATATCTGGCGGATATTTATCTGCTTGCCCGGCAGCGCCTGGCGAACGTCGGTGTTGAACAAATTTTCGGTGGTAATCGCTGTACATACACTGAAAATGAGACTTTCTTCTCTTATCGTCGCGACAAGTGCACGGGTCGTATGGCAAGTTTCATTTGGCTGATATAACCTAAAGAATCAAGACGATCCGGTACGCGTGATTTTCTTTTCACATTAATCTGGTCAATAACCTTGAATAATTGAGGGATGACCTCATTTAATCTCCAGTAGCAACTTTGATCCGTTATGGGAGGAGTTATGCGTCTGGATCGTCTTACTAACAAATTCCAGCTTGCTCTTGCCGATGCCCAATCACTTGCACTCGGGCACGACAACCAATTCATCGAACCACTTCATTTAATGAGCGCCCTGCTGAATCAGGAAGGGGGTTCGGTTAGTCCTTTATTAACATCCGCTGGCATTAATGCTGGCCAATTGCGCACAGATATCAATCAGGCATTAAATCGTTTACCGCAGGTTGAAGGTACAGGGGGCGATGTCCAGCCTTCACAGGATCTGGTGCGCGTTCTTAATCTTTGCGACAAGCTGGCGCAAAAACGTGGTGATAACTTTATCTCGTCAGAACTGTTTGTTCTGGCGGCACTTGAGTCTCGCGGCACGCTGGCCGACATCCTGAAAGCAGCAGGGGCGACCACCGCCAACATTACTCAAGCGATTGAACAAATGCGTGGAGGTGAAAGCGTGAATGATCAAGGAGCCGAAGACCAACGTCAGGCTTTGAAAAAATATACCATTGACCTTACCGAACGTGCCGAACAAGGTAAACTCGATCCGGTAATTGGTCGTGATGAAGAAATTCGTCGTACCATTCAGGTACTGCAACGCCGTACTAAAAATAACCCGGTACTGATCGGTGAACCTGGTGTCGGTAAAACCGCCATCGTTGAAGGTTTGGCGCAGCGTATTATCAATGGCGAAGTACCGGAAGGGCTGAAAGGCCGCCGCGTACTGGCGCTGGATATGGGCGCGCTGGTGGCTGGGGCGAAATATCGTGGTGAGTTTGAAGAACGTCTGAAAGGCGTGCTGAACGATCTGTCGAAACAGGAAGGCAACGTCATTCTGTTTATCGATGAGCTGCACACCATGGTGGGCGCAGGTAAAGCCGATGGCGCAATGGACGCCGGGAATATGCTGAAACCGGCACTGGCCCGTGGTGAACTGCACTGCGTGGGCGCGACCACCCTTGATGAATATCGCCAGTACATTGAAAAAGATGCGGCGCTGGAACGTCGTTTCCAGAAAGTGTTTGTTGCCGAGCCAACGGTGGAAGACACCATTGCTATTCTGCGTGGCCTGAAAGAACGTTACGAGCTGCACCACCATGTGCAAATTACTGACCCGGCAATTGTTGCAGCGGCGACGTTGTCTCATCGCTACATTGCTGACCGTCAGTTGCCAGATAAAGCCATCGACCTGATCGATGAAGCGGCATCCAGTATCCGTATGCAGATTGACTCAAAACCGGAAGAGCTTGACCGACTCGATCGTCGAATTATCCAGCTTAAGCTGGAACAACAGGCGTTAATGAAAGAGTCTGATGAAGCCAGTAAAAAACGTCTGGATATGCTCAATGAAGAACTGAGTGACAAAGAACGCCAGTACTCTGAGTTAGAAGAGGAGTGGAAAGCAGAGAAAGCGTCACTCTCTGGCACCCAGACCATTAAAGCCGAGCTGGAACAGGCGAAAATCGCCATTGAACAGGCGCGCCGTGTAGGTGATCTGGCGCGGATGTCCGAACTGCAATACGGCAAAATTCCGGAGCTCGAAAAACAACTGGAAGCGGCTACACAGCTCGAAGGCAAAACCATGCGTCTGTTGCGTAATAAAGTGACTGACGCAGAAATTGCTGAAGTGTTGGCGCGTTGGACGGGCATTCCTGTTTCTCGCATGATGGAAAGTGAGCGCGAAAAACTGCTGCGTATGGAGCAAGAACTGCACCATCGTGTTATTGGCCAAAACGAAGCCGTTGATGCGGTATCTAACGCCATTCGTCGT
Organism: Escherichia sp. KTE159; assembly: GCF_000408805.1. Lineage (NCBI taxonomy): Bacteria > Pseudomonadati > Pseudomonadota > Gammaproteobacteria > Enterobacterales > Enterobacteriaceae > Escherichia > Escherichia sp. KTE159. The sequence continues at coordinate 2,478,331 of NZ_KE137292.1, read as the reverse complement.
AGCCGTGCGGGGCTTGCGGATCCTAATCGCCCGATTGGTTCGTTCTTGTTCCTCGGTCCAACGGGTGTAGGTAAAACCGAACTCTGTAAGGCGCTGGCGAATTTTATGTTCGACAGTGACGAGGCGATGGTTCGTATCGATATGTCCGAGTTTATGGAGAAACACTCGGTGTCTCGTCTGGTTGGTGCACCTCCGGGATATGTGGGTTATGAAGAAGGTGGCTACCTGACTGAAGCGGTGCGTCGTCGTCCTTATTCCGTCATTCTGCTGGATGAAGTGGAAAAAGCGCATCCGGATGTATTCAACATTCTGTTGCAGGTTCTGGATGACGGACGTCTGACTGATGGGCAGGGGAGAACGGTCGATTTCCGTAATACGGTGGTCATTATGACCTCTAACCTCGGCTCCGATCTGATCCAGGAACGTTTCGGTGAACTGGATTATGCGCGCATGAAAGAGCTGGTGCTCGGCGTGGTTAGCCATAACTTCCGTCCGGAATTCATAAACCGTATTGATGAAGTTGTGGTCTTCCACCCGTTGGGTGAACAACATATCGCTTCGATTGCCCAGATCCAGTTGAAACGTCTGTACAAACGTCTGGAAGAACGTGGTTATGAAATCCACATTTCTGACGAGGCACTGAAACTGCTGAGCGAGAATGGTTATGATCCGGTTTATGGTGCACGTCCTCTGAAACGTGCTATCCAGCAACAGATCGAAAACCCGCTGGCGCAGCAAATACTGTCTGGTGAATTGGTTCCTGGCAAAGTCATTCGCCTGGAAGTTAATGAAGACCGCATTGTCGCCGTCCAGTAAATGATAAAACGAGTCCTTCGGGGCTCGTTTCTGTCTATAAGTTAGACGGAAAAGACCATGCTCGGGGTGTTTTGCCTGAAAATTGAGCGAACGATAAAGTTTTTATATTTTTCGCTTGTCAGGCCGGAATAACTCCCTATAATGCGCCACCACTGACACGGAACAACGGCAAATAAGCCGCCGGGTCAGCGGGGTTCTCCTGAGAACTTCGACAGAGAAAAGCGAAAAAATGCTTGACTCTGTAGCGGGAAAGCGTATTATGCACACCCCGCGCCGCTGAGAAAAAGTGAAGCGGCACTGCTCTTTAACAATTTATCAGACAATCTGTGTGGGCACTCGAAGATACGGATTCTTAACGTCGCAAGACGCTAAATGAATACCAAGTCTCAAGAGTGAACACGTAATTCATTACGAAGTTTAATTCTTTGAGCATCAAACTTTTAAATTGAAGAGTTTGATCATGGCTCAGATTGAACGCTGGCGGCAGGCCTAACACATGCAAGTCGAACGGTAACAGAAAGAAGCTTGCTTCTTTGCTGACGAGTGGCGGACGGGTGAGTAATGTCTGGGAA
>NZ_KE137292.1:2329633-2472953 GCF_000408805.1 Escherichia sp. KTE159 | reverse complement strand
GTAGGTGAAGCGACTTGCTCGTGGAGCTGAAATCAGTCGAAGATACCAGCTGGCTGCAACTGTTTATTAAAAACACAGCACTGTGCAAACACGAAAGTGGACGTATACGGTGTGACGCCTGCCCGGTGCCGGAAGGTTAATTGATGGGGTCAGCCGCAAGGCGAAGCTCTTGATCGAAGCCCCGGTAAACGGCGGCCGTAACTATAACGGTCCTAAGGTAGCGAAATTCCTTGTCGGGTAAGTTCCGACCTGCACGAATGGCGTAATGATGGCCAGGCTGTCTCCACCCGAGACTCAGTGAAATTGAACTCGCTGTGAAGATGCAGTGTACCCGCGGCAAGACGGAAAGACCCCGTGAACCTTTACTATAGCTTGACACTGAACATTGAGCCTTGATGTGTAGGATAGGTGGGAGGCTTTGAAGTGTGGACGCCAGTCTGCATGGAGCCGACCTTGAAATACCACCCTTTAATGTTTGATGTTCTAACGTGGACCCGTGATCCGGGTTGCGGACAGTGTCTGGTGGGTAGTTTGACTGGGGCGGTCTCCTCCTAAAGAGTAACGGAGGAGCACGAAGGTTGGCTAATCCTGGTCGGACATCAGGAGGTTAGTGCAATGGCATAAGCCAGCTTGACTGCGAGCGTGACGGCGCGAGCAGGTGCGAAAGCAGGTCATAGTGATCCGGTGGTTCTGAATGGAAGGGCCATCGCTCAACGGATAAAAGGTACTCCGGGGATAACAGGCTGATACCGCCCAAGAGTTCATATCGACGGCGGTGTTTGGCACCTCGATGTCGGCTCATCACATCCTGGGGCTGAAGTAGGTCCCAAGGGTATGGCTGTTCGCCATTTAAAGTGGTACGCGAGCTGGGTTTAGAACGTCGTGAGACAGTTCGGTCCCTATCTGCCGTGGGCGCTGGAGAACTGAGGGGGGCTGCTCCTAGTACGAGAGGACCGGAGTGGACGCATCACTGGTGTTCGGGTTGTCATGCCAATGGCACTGCCCGGTAGCTAAATGCGGAAGAGATAAGTGCTGAAAGCATCTAAGCACGAAACTTGCCCCGAGATGAGTTCTCCCTGAGACTTTAAGTCTCCTGAAGGAACGTTGAAGACGACGACGTTGATAGGCCGGGTGTGTAAGCGCAGCGATGCGTTGAGCTAACCGGTACTAATGAACCGTGAGGCTTAACCTTACAACGCCGAAGATGTTTTGGCGGAAGAAAGACATCAATATCAGCTTGATACAGATTAGATTAACCGGCGATAAGCGGGTTAATAAACAGAATTTGCCTGGCGGAGATAGCGCGGTGGTCCCACCTGACCCCATGCCGAACTCAGAAGTGAAACGCCGTAGCGCCGATGGTAGTGTGGGGTCTCCCCATGCGAGAGTAGGGAACTGCCAGGCATCAAATAAAGCGAAAGGCCATCCGTAAGGATGGCCTTTTTGCGCTGGTGCGGAAAAATGCCGGATGCGATGCTGGCGAGCCTTATCTGTCCTGCGCAGGGTTACGGTAGGGGTCAGCAGCGCATTATTCCCCCCTATACGCCAGATTCAGTAGCGGATACGGTTTCCCCAACCTGTCCGCTTCCATACGATCGCCTCACCTGCAATCCATCCTTAATATCCGCAATAATTATTCTTCTGCTAACTAAATTCTCAGTTATGGTTGTGCAAGCAAAATAACAAATGTATAACATTTGTCTTACTAAAAAATAAATAACAACCGACAAAAGCATCGGATTATGGCAGGAGAAATAATGGCATGGCAGAAAACACTGTAACGGCAGACGGCAAACTGACAAGTAGTGATACTCGTCGCCGCATTTGGGCAATTGTAGGGGCCTCATCAGGTAACCTGGTTGAGTGGTTCGATTTCTATGTCTACTCATTTTGTTCCCTCTATTTCGCCCACATCTTCTTCCCTTCAGATAACACAACCACTCAACTACTACAAACTGCCGGTATTTTTGCCGCAGGATTCCTGATGCGTCCAATAGGCGGCTGGTTATTTGGTCGTATTGCTGACAAACATGGCCGCAAGAAATCGATGCTGCTATCGGTATGTATGATGTGTTTTGGATCACTGGTCATAGCCTGCTTGCCAGGCTATGAAACAATTGGCACCTGGGCTCCGGCGTTGTTACTTCTCGCGCGTTTATTCCAGGGATTATCTGTAGGTGGAGAATATGGCACCAGCGCCACCTATATGAGTGAAGTTGCAGTAGAAGGACGCAAAGGGTTTTACGCTTCATTTCAGTATGTCACGTTGATAGGCGGGCAACTTCTGGCATTGTTGGTTGTGGTGGTTTTACAGCATACAATGGAAGATATCGCGCTTAGAGAGTGGGGGTGGCGTATTCCCTTTGCATTAGGCGCGGTGTTAGCCGTTGTGGCGTTATGGTTACGTCGTCAGTTGGATGAAACTTCGCAACAAGAAACGCGAGCTCTAAAAGAAGCGGGTTCAATGAAGGGATTATGGCGCAATCGCCGTGCATTCATCATGGTTCTCGGCTTTACGGCTGCGGGTTCTCTTTGTTTCTATACCTTCACCACCTATATGCAGAAGTATCTGGTGAATACTGCGGGTATGCACGCCAACGTAGCAAGCGGCATTATGACGGCGGCGCTGTTTGTATTTATGCTCATCCAGCCGATAATTGGAGCATTGTCGGATAAGATTGGCCGTCGGACTTCAATGTTATGTTTCGGCTCTCTGGCCGCTATTTTTACCGTCCCCATTCTTTCGGCATTGCAGAACGTCTCCTCACCTTATGCGGCTTTTGGTTTGGTGATGTGTGCCCTGCTGATTGTGAGTTTTTACACTTCAATTAGTGGGATCCTGAAGGCGGAAATGTTCCCGGCACAGGTTCGCGCATTAGGTGTTGGTCTGTCATATGCGGTCGCGAATGCCATATTTGGTGGCTCAGCGGAGTATGTGGCGTTGTCGCTAAAATCGATAGGAATGGAAACGGCATTCTTCTGGTATGTGACATTGATGGCCGTAGTCGCGTTTCTGGTTTCTTTGATGCTACATCATAAAGGGAAGGGGATGCGTCTTTAGTGATGAGCCATTTGCCAGACCGTATAACCGGTGGTGGCACCGGCTACGTCCCAGGCAAAATCTTTCCAGCTCCAGCCGCTCCCTTCGGGGCGGCTATCCCACAGCTCTTTTGACACGCCCAGACTTACAGAGAACATCAACCCGAACATGGCGCTGCGGTCGCGGCTCATCTCCCGATGCTGTGCATATTCATTTCCTGCCGCTGAAAGCATTGCCGAGGCGATAAAGTGTTGCGCTTTATCCTGTCCGCTCCAGCCATCGTTAGCCCTATGGCTGCAACCAGAAAGCAACAATAGCGAACAGGCAAAAAGAATACGCAACGTGGCCTCCAAAAAACAAACCCCGTACAGGACGGGGTTCAAATTACAGGATACGGCTAATTAATCGGTCGATACGGATACGACGCAAGCGACGGATAAGCTTGCGAACCTTCACCGGATAATCGGCAATACTTTGCAGATCGCGGTAGTGCTTAACGATAGTGGTATGCTCGCGGATCAGATCCAACTCTTTCTCACGCTGCGGCGCAAGCTCCAGTTGCGGATCGTGGATCAAAATGGCGTTTTCCAGATCCAGACGCCAGGCGCGAGGGTTCAGGTTATTACCGGTGATCAGCATCCACTTATCATCAACCCACATCCCTTTCAGGTGATAGGTATTGTCGTCATCTTTCCATAACCGGACCACTAACTGGTCAGTATTGACGTAATACTGCAAACGGCTCAGGAAACGACGCAGATTAATCTCGTAGAGATACGGCAGTGCGCCGATAATCTTGAAAGGTTCATCTTCCGGAATGTAGAAGTCATTTGCGGTTTTATCACCGACAATAATTTCGACTTTTTTCCCTTCGCGCAGCAATTGGATGATATTGCGCACGAGGATGGCCGGTAGGTTGAAGTATGGTGTGCAGATGGTCAGTTTTTGCTCGGCACACGGCATAAGATGGAAAATAGTCTTGTTCAACAGACTCGATTTTCCCAGACCCACTAATGGCGTTACGGAGAGTTGATCGTTATCGGCATCGCCCTGGAAATGATAAGCAGCATCACGCAACTCCTGGCGGAACAGGCGGATATCGTTTTTGATTTCCGGGCTTTTCGGACGGTGAATATCATCCAGACGGTTAACACCGCGACCATTCATAATATTCTGTGTAACCCATTCAAACATAATGTCTGACATTTTACGGTTACGGATCAGATGATAGCGGTCGTAGCGGTATTTATCATGCTGATGCAGGTAAACATCGTTCAGGCTGGCACCGCTATAAAGTACGCTATCGTCGATGATAAAGCCTTTAAAGTGCAGAACGCCCAGGGCTTCACGGGTATTGATCGGAACGCCATAAACCGGAACATCTACGCCCGGGTTTTCCTGCGCCATGCGGCAGTACCAGTCAGCATTGGTATTAGATGCCGCAGCGCCAATGCGCCCACGTTGTGCACGATGCCAGTCGACCAGCACCCGCACATCCAGTTCCGGACGCTGCCGTTTAGCCTCATACAACGCGCTCAGAATGCCTTTGCCACCGTCATCCTGCTCAAGATACAGGGCGACAATGCAAATGCGCTGCTTCGCGCTGGCTATTTTTTCCAGCAGTGTCTCCCGGAAGTCGGCGGGAGCGTAAAAAAAATCGACATCATCAACTGATTGAGAAATCTTGGGTAGTTGGGCAAGGTGTTGTTGATGTTTATTACGCTTAAATTTTGACAACATCACAGTGCATTTCTTCTCTGTTCATTGAAGGGTCCTCTGTGCAATGCAGACGACATAAGCGGGCAATAATAACACCAGTCCCGATTAAGTGGTCAACATTTCCAGTACCTTACTCATGATTCCTCGCGCTGGGCAAGATTTAGCGTCAGCCCAACGATCCCCTCTTCGAGCTGGATATCGACGTTAAACCCGAGCTTGCGGGCCAGCGCCACCATGCCACGATTGTTTGGCATCGTAATACCATTCAGACGTTGCAGTCCGTGATCTCGCGTATAGGTAATCAACTTTTCCATTAAGCGTCGACCTAAGCCTAACCCTTTGAGATCCGAGCGCACCAGTACGGCAAATTCGGCATCAATGTTATCAGGATCGGAGATCGCCCGAGTGACGCCAAGGATCTCTTCTTTTTGATCAATACGCCGTACAGCCACAAACGCCATTTCCCGATCGTAGTCGATCTGCGTCATGTTAGCTAAATCTTCATGGGTGAATTCGTTGATCTCGCTAAAGTAACGGTAATAAAGATCTTCTTTGGTGACTCGCGAAATGAATTGCTGAAGTTGTGGCTCATCTTCCGGCAAGATCGGGCGGAACAAGCAACGTTCGCCGTTTTTTAATTCTACCCACTCTTCTAACTGATGTGGGTACGGGCGCACAGCAAGGCGACTTTCGTTATTGCCTTCGAACGGTGCAATATCCACCGTGACATCCAGCGCGGTAAATTCACTGCCGGAAGCCAGTAAAGGGTGAATATCCAGCCGCTGAATTTCTGGGCAATCGACAATCAGGTTGGAAACCTGCACCAGTAACTGGCTTAAGCCCGCGATGTCGAGTGGACGCAGTGCGCTGCGTGCACGAATTTTTTTACTTTTGATTCCCTGAATGACCAGATAGCGAGCCAGATTCATGTTCAGCGGTGGCAGCGCCACGACAGCTTGATCTTCAGGACGCCACTCCACACCGCCTTCACCAAGCATGATCAACGGCCCAAAAACCGGATCGTGTTCCACGACTACACGCAGCTCCTGAGCGCCAGCACGATTAGCCATACTTTGCACCAACAGGCCGTGGATCCGTGCCTGCGGCCAGGCCATTTTTACCCGATCGAAAATAGCGTTCGCGGCTTGCTGGACTTCATTAGCCGTACGTAAATAGAGCATCACGCCCTGAACTTCCGATTTATGCGGAATATCCGGCGAGCGCAATTTCAGCGCCACCGGATAACCAATCTGTTCTGCAATATGCACAGCTTCGGTGCTGTCAGTGGCAATCCAGGTGGGAAGCGTGTTCATGCCATATGCTTGCAGGATTGGCTGAACCTCATGGGTATCGAGCGATGTCGCTCCTTCGGCAATGGCCCGCTGTAGCAGAATATGCGCTTCTGCGGTATTGGAGGTCAGATTGCTGGGTAACGCCGGTGTTTCGCGTAACTGCTTCTGGTTTCGACGGTACTCAACCATATGCATAAAAGCGGTGATAGTTCCTTCCGGTGTGCGATAGGTCGGAAGCCCGGCTTCACTGAATAAACGTCGCGCCTCTTGCGAGGAGTGTTCGCCGCACCAGTTAGTCAGCAGAGAGACATACTTGCTGCGAGGATGATGTTTTACTGCTTCAATTAATGCCTGTGCGCTTTCTGTGGCAGGCGCAGCGGCGCTGGGGGAATGGATAACCATCAGCGCATCAAAATCCTGGCTGTGGAGCAGAATATCCAGCGTTTTGACATAGTGCTCGCTGCTGGCGTCATCGCGTAGATCAAGCGGGTTAGAGATTGCTACATGTTCTGGCAGGGCATCGCGTAGTTTCTGGCAGGCCTCTTCACTTAACGTTGCCAGTTTACCATTGCGCGACCATAAGGCATCCAGCGCCAGTGCGGCAGGAGCAGCACCGTTGCTGATAATCATCAGCCGGTCGCCACGCAACGGACGCATGTGGCTAAGGGTTTCCACCGCCGAAAACAGTTCGTGGGTGTCCTGCACTCGCAACAAACCGGCACGCTGAATAGCTGCATCCCACGCCGGATCCATACCCGCTGTGGTGTTCAGCAATCTTTGCGCCGCCGGACTACGTCCGCTTTTAATCACCAGAATCGGCTTATTTCGCGAGGCACTACGGGCAGCCGACACAAAGCGTCGTGCGTCGCTTAATTGTTCGAGATAGAGCAAGATGGCGCTGGTTTTGCTGTCGCGTGCCAGGTAGTCGAGCAATTCATCAACGTCGATATCCAGGCTGTCACCGAGCGCAATAAAGTATGAAAACCCCATTTCACGCTGTTGCGCCCAGTCGAGGATGGTGTTGGAGACAGCAGCCGATTGTGAAATAAACGCCAGCTTGCCGCGCTTAATTGGCACTGGCGAAAAGCTGGCATTCAGCCCTTGCCAGGGAGCGAGTAATCCCAGACTGTTTGGTCCAAGCAGGCGCATGTTATGGCGCAGAGCGCAGGCGCGTAGGTCTTCGTGTTGTGATGTCGGTGAAGAAAGAATAATGCAGGTTTTACAGCCTTTCTCTCCAAGCTCTTCCAGAAGAGCAAGATTGCGGCTGGCATTAGTACATAGCACTGCGAGGTCAGGAGTAAAAGGCAAACTGGTGATGTCTGGCCATGCCAGCACGCCCTGTACCGCCTTCCAGGCTGGCGTCACCGGCAGCACCGGTCCGTTAAAGCCTCCAGCCAGCAGGTTACGCATCATCAGGTAACCTGCGCGATTGGGTTTCATCGACGCGCCAATTACCGCAATCGATTTTGGTCGCAGTAGTGCTTCCAGTCCTCGCTGACTCATACCGGTCTCCCGCAGAAGTGACCGAATGATTTTAAACGATTTCTAACTGTTCTGCTGTGATACTACCCAGATGTTGCGTTTTTCCTGCCAGATAGCGCGTTTTAAAGCGAGTGAAATGCTCGCCTAAGCCCGTTGCGGCTTTGGTGTCACCCGCCATATCTAAAAGTGCGATGGCTACCTCAGCGGTGCAATATTGGCCTTCACTCTGAGCTTCACGCAGGCGATAGGCAGACAAACGCGAAAGATCGACGGAAATGACGGGAAGATTATCCAGATACGGACTTTTACGAAACATCTTCCGCGCTTCCGGCCAGGTGCCATCGAGCATGATAAATAGCGGTGGCTTACCAGGAGGAGGCGTAAAGATCACTTCTCGTTGCTCATCCGCATATGAGGCAGGAAAAACCACCATTGGCTGATAATACGGGTTTTGCACCAGATCCAGCAGTTCTTGCGATGGTTCGGTACGTGACCATTGAAACGCGACGGTATCTGGCAAGATATCGGCAATCAAACGTCCAGTATTGCTGGGTTTCATTGGCTCGGTGTCAAACATCAGCAAACAAAAGCGGCTTTTTGCTTCCGTTGGGGTGATGGTTGAACAGAGGCATAATTTCTCTGGCAAAAGGCAGCGTTGGCAACGACGAACGCGATTACCACGGGCAAGAAAAGGACGTGTTGCGCGCGCAATACGCTCGGCGCGTAACTGGAGAACAGCGTTTTCGGTCATAAGAGAGCGTCGAAAAAATGCCATTGTCGCAGAGGAGAAAACGGGGCACAAGATGCGCCCCGATAAGATTAAAGAGATTCGTTCAGCCAGCTATCAAACGGTGCTTTCGGCACTGCGCCGTTAAGCATGTCGACAACCTGACCATTTTTGAAAATCATGATCGTCGGAATACTGCGAATACCAAAGCGACTGCTTAATTCACGTTCAGCTTCGGTATTCACTTTTACAAAACGCACTTTACCGCTACGCTCTTGTGCAACATCTTCAAAAATCGGTGCGAAGTTACGGCAAGGGCCGCACCACGGTGCCCAGAAGTCGATCACCACAGGCAGATCGTCTTTCAGCAATTTGTCGAGTGTTTCACCGGTCGCATTAATCACCTCTCCGTCAAACAGGTCGTGACCGCAGCGTCCGCATTTTGCCGCATCGTCAATCCGTTCGTCGGGAATGCGGTTGATGGCCTGACAATGGGTACAAACGGTATTCATAACTAACCTCGGGATGAGTAAGGAGACTTATCGGCAACGACGCCGGTATGTTTCTAATATGTTACATATTATCGAGGGCATTGTTCCAGACAACAATCTGTTTTATTCAATGGGTATGATAGTCGCAGGCTTTGGAACGAAATCATGGCGAACCGCGCGCACTTCGGGTAATCTGCGCGCTTCGCGCAGCGCTGGTGGAGAAAAGCATGAACGATGAAATGAAAAGCAAAAGCGGCAAGGTCAAAGTGATGTATGTCCGCAGTGATGATGATTCTGATAAACGAACCCACAACCCGCGAACCGGGAAAGGGGGCGGGCGTCCAGGAAAATCTCGTGCCGACGGTGGCCGTCGCCCCGCCCGCGATGACAAACAGAGTCAGCCCCGTGACCGCAAGTGGGAAGAGTCGCCGTGGCGAACTGTTTCCCGCGCGCCGGGTGATGAGGCACCGGAAAAGGCCGATCACGGTGGCATCAGTGGTAAAAGTTTTATTGATCCGGAAGTGTTGCGTCGTCAGCGTGCGGAAGAAACCCGCGTCTACGGCGAAAACGCATGTCAGGCACTGTTCCAGAGCCGTCCGGAAGCGATTGTTCGCGCCTGGTTTATCCAGAGTGTAACGCCGCGTTTTAAAGAAGCATTGCGCTGGATGGCGGCAAACCGCAAAGCGTACCACGTGGTAGATGAAGCCGAGCTGGCAAAAGCGTCAGGCACGGAACATCACGGCGGCGTTTGCTTCCTGATCAAAAAGCGCAACGGCACAACCGTGCAGCAGTGGGTAAGCCAGGCAGGTGCACAGGATTGCGTACTGGCGTTGGAAAATGAATCTAACCCACATAATCTGGGCGGGATGATGCGTAGCTGTGCGCACTTCGGCGTGAAAGGTGTTGTTGTGCAGGATGCGGCGTTGCTGGAATCGGGTGCGGCTATCCGTACCGCAGAAGGTGGCGCAGAGCATGTGCAACCGATTACTGGCGACAACATTGTCAATGTGCTGGATGATTTCCGTCAGGCGGGTTACACCGTGGTGACCACTTCCAGCGAACAGGGCCAACCACTGTTCAAAACCAGTTTGCCAGCGAAAATGGTGTTGGTTTTGGGGCAGGAATATGAAGGGTTACCAGATGCTGCGCGTGATCCAAACGATCTGCGAGTGAAGATTGACGGTACTGGCAATGTTGCTGGTCTGAATATCTCTGTCGCAACGGGTGTTCTGCTTGGTGAATGGTGGCGTCAGAATAAAGCCTGATAAATCAGCCGGATGGCAGTTCTGCCATCCGGCATTTTCCCGCAAATTTACTCGCTCTCTGCCGGTAATACAGGTATCCAGTTAATCGGCTTCTCGCCACGTTGTTCCAGCCACTGATTTGCCAGTACAAAATGGTTACAGCCAAAGAATCCACGATGGGCCGATAACGGCGACGGATGCGGTGCTTTCAGTACGTGATGGCGTTGCTTATCTATAATTGCCCCTTTCTTTTGCGCATGCGACCCCCACAGTAAAAACACCACGCCTTCGCGATGCTGATTAATCAGGCTGATGACTTTATCGGTGAACGTCTCCCAGCCGAGGCTGGCGTGGGAATGCGCCTGACCTGCACGTACAGTCAATACGGTATTGAGCAGCAGCACGCCCTGGCGCGCCCAGCTTTCCAGGTAACCATGCGTCGGGCGGGTAAAGCCTGGGATGGTATTTTCCAGCTCTTTATACATATTCAGCAGTGACGGCGGTGTCGCAATACCGGGACGAACAGAAAATGCCAGACCATGTGCCTGTCCAGGTCCGTGGTAAGGATCCTGGCCGAGAATCACAACTTTGACATCGCCCAACTCAGTAAAACGGAAGGCATTAAAGACATCTTTTTGTGGCGGATAGATAGTGATGCCAGACTGCCGCTCACTGGCGACGGTCTGAAGGGTATTAAGAAAATAGGGTTGCTGCTTCTCTTCAGCCAGCACGTCATGCCAGGTTAATTCGTTAGCCATCTCGCTCTCCTGCGGATCTTCAATCCACCTAGCTTAACTGCTTCTTTCTACAGAACAAAATCAAGCTCATTTTTTAGACATAATCGAGTGCAAAAAAATGTAAATTGGTAAAATTTCACACCCGCATAAGTTGATGTAAAACAATAAAATCTATTTGCGACCACGCTTGCTGTGTGGTTTTTATTGATTTAAATCAAAGAATCAAGGGTGTTTGAGGAGTATATATACACTCAAGCAACAATGGTTTTACCAATTGGCCGCGACAGGCTGACAAATCAAATAATTTTGCCGGGGAGGCATCACATGATTACAGGTATCCAGATTACTAAAGCCGCTAATGACGATCTGCTGAACTCTTTCTGGCTGCTGGACAGCGAAAAAGGCGAAGCGCGTTGCATCGTTGCGAAAGCAGGATTTGCAGAAGACGAAGTGGTTGCAGTAAGCAAACTGGGTGATATTGAATACCGTGAAGTTCCAGTAGAAGTTAAACCAGAAGTTCGCGTGGAAGGTGGTCAGCACCTGAACGTAAACGTTCTGCGTCGCGAAACTCTGGAAGATGCTGTTAAGCATCCGGAAAAATATCCGCAGTTGACTATCCGTGTATCCGGTTATGCAGTTCGCTTCAACTCTCTGACTCCGGAACAGCAGCGCGACGTTATCGCTCGTACCTTTACTGAAAGCCTGTAAGGCTTAAGTAGCAAGATATTACAGAAGCGGAAGAGGGTGACCTCTTCCGCTTTTTGTCTATATAGATAACCATCAGTCAGGCTGGTGGTTATCTATAGACAAAAATAATGCCGGGATAAAACCCGGCATTATTTTTACTCTTCTGTCGTTTGCGGCGGCACGCCTGTTCCGCTTGGTTTGCGGCGCTTACCAATATTTTTGGTATCGCGGTGGCGTTTTTTCACCCGTGGCTTCTCTTTCTCTTTAGCCTTTTTCTTCTCGGCGCGTTTTGCCAGGACTTTCTTCGATGGTTTACCCGTCTGTTTCTCGCTTGGCGCACGCGTTTTCGGGCGTAACTCATCAATAACGCGAGCTTTAATCGGCTCTTCAATATAACGACTAACTTTGCCCAGCAGCAGATGGTCATGGGCTTCAACCAGTGAAATCGCGATCCCTTTACGACCGGCGCGAGCGGTACGCCCGATTCGGTGCAAATAGGTATCGCCACTGCGCGGCATATCGAAGTTAAAGACGTGGCTGACATCCGGAATGTCGATACCACGTGCGGCAACGTCGGTGGCAACCAGCACGTTTACGCGACCTTCAGTCAGACGCTTAATCGCTTCATTACGCTTGCCTTGTACCATCTCACCTTCGAGATAGCAGTTGTTGATGCCTGCTTCGCGCAACCAGTTTGCCAGTTCATGCACACGCTCACGCTTGCGCACAAATACGATTGAGCGAGTCGCTTCCGGCTGTTTTAACAGATGTACCAGCAACGCAGTTTTATGCTCAAGGTCATCGGCACGGTAATACCACTGATGAATCTTTTTGCGCTCACGGGTGGATGGATTAGCAGAAACTTCCACCGGATCCTCCAGCAGACGTTCGGCAAAATCCTGAATGGCATCGCCTTCCAGCGTAGCTGAGAAGAGCAGGGTTTGCTTACGCCAGCGAGTTTCGCCAGCAATATGTTCGATATCCTGGGCGAAGCCCATATCCAGCATACGGTCTGCTTCGTCAAGGATCAGTGTTTCAACCGCGCGGCAATCGAAGTTCTCTTCTTTTATGTATTGCAGCAGACGTCCGGTCGTGGCGACCACGATGTCCTGGTTTTCGCTGAACACTTCCGCGTGGTTCATATAGGCCACGCCGCCGGTGATGGTGGCAATATCCAGATGTGTATGTTTCGCCAGTTCACGGGCATGATCGGCCACCTGCATCGCCAGTTCGCGAGTTGGGGTGAGGATCAAAATACGCGGTGGACCGGATTTCTTACGCGGGAAATCGAGCAGGTGCTGCAACGCTGGCAGCAGATACGCCGCCGTTTTACCGGTGCCTGTCGGCGCAGAACCGAGTACATCACGGCCATCGAGCGCAGGCGGAATGGCGGCAGCCTGAATGGCGGTCGGGCGAGTGAAACCTTTATTCTGGAGGGCTTCCAGCAGGCTTTCGTCGAGTTCAAGTTCGGAAAAAGTCGTTACAGTCATGTTCTACCTCTGTGTGGGGCGCTGATTATAGACGTTACGGCTGCAATCTTCATCTGTTTGTATGGATATCGCTTCTCAGGTATTGTTCTTACCCGGTGCTATCGCCGTTTTTACAGCAAGGTTTTATTTTCATGTCACAGTCTACATCCGTGCTTCGTCGTAATGGATTTACTTTTAAACAGTTTTTTGTCGCGCACGATCGCTGTGCGATGAAAGTGGGAACGGATGGAATTTTACTGGGCGCATGGGCTCCTGTGGCAGGGGTAAAACGCTGCCTTGATATCGGCAGTGGTAGCGGGCTACTGGCGCTAATGCTGGCGCAACGAACTGATGACAGCGTGATGATTGATGCAGTTGAACTGGAAAGTGAGGCAGCGGCTCAGGCGCAGGAAAATATCGCGCAGTCCCCGTGGGCAGAGCGGATTAATATCCATACGGCGGATATTCAGCAGTGGATAACCCAGCAGGCCGCGCGTTTTGACTTAATTATCAGTAACCCGCCGTATTATCAGCAGGGGGTTGAGTGCGCGACGCCGCAACGGGAACAGGCGCGCTATACCACTACGTTGGATCACCAGACGTTGCTTACTTGTGCGGCAGAATGCATTACCGAAGAGGGATTTTTCTGCGTGGTGCTGCCGGAGCAGATTGGTAATGGTTTTACTGAACTGGCATTAAGCATGGGATGGCATTTACGTTTACGGACGGACGTGGCGGAAAACGAGGCTCGATTACCGCATCGGGTGCTACTGGCATTCTCCCCACTGGCGGGGGAATACTTTAGCGATCGGTTAGTGATTCGTGGGCCAGACCAGAACTATTCTGAAGCGTATACGGCGCTGACCCAGGCTTTTTATTTGTTTATGTAATGATGGCCAGGCGAGAGAATCGACGGACCGGAATGCGTGAGCAACTCCGGGTAGTCCAGCGTGTAATGCAAGCCCCGACTCTCCTTGCGCATCATCGCGCAGCGAACAATTAACTCGGCAACCTGCACCAGATTACGCAGTTCCAGTAAATTATTCGACACCCGAAAGTGGGCATAATATTCGTCTATTTCCTGCTGCAACATATTGATCCGTCGCAGGGCACGCTCCAGGCGCTTTGTTGTGCGCACAATACCGACGTAATCCCACATAAACAGACGCAGCTCATGCCAGTTATGTTGGAGCACCACCAGCTCGTCAGGATCCTCAACGCGGCTTTCATCCCATGACGGCAAGCGGTTGACGCCACGTGCATAAGGCATCCGTCTTTCAATGTCTTCCGCCGCCGACCAGCCGTAGACCAGACATTCCAGCAATGAGTTAGAGGCCATTCGGTTAGCGCCATGTAATCCTGTGTAGCTCACTTCGCCAATCGCATACAGCCCATCAACATCAGTACGCCCATAGTCATCCACCATTACACCGCCGCAAGTATAGTGCGCAGCAGGTACTATCGGCACAGGCTCTTTAGTGAGATCAATACCCAGACCCAGCAACTTTTCATAAATCATCGGGAAATGCTGACAAATAAAATCCGCAGGCTTATGACTAATATCCAGGAACATACAATCCGCGCCGAGGCGTTTCATTTCATAGTCAATAGCGCGGGCAACAATATCGCGCGGAGCCAGTTCACCACGCTCATCAAAATCGGGCATAAAGCGTGTGCCGTCCGGGCGCTTCAAATAAGCGCCTTCGCCACGTAAAGCTTCCGTTAACAGGAAGTTCCGCGCCTGTGGATGATACAGCGCCGTTGGGTGGAACTGATTAAATTCGAGATTAGCAACCCGGCAACCGGCGCGCCAGGCCATGGCAATACCATCACCAGAGGAAATATCCGGATTGGTGGTGTACTGATAAACCTTCGATGCGCCGCCAGTTGCCAGCACCACAGCTTTCGCATGACAGGTTTCTACCGCTTCTTTATTGCGATTCCACACCCATGCTCCGACCACTCGTCGCGTCCCCGGCAGACCAATTTTGTCGGAAATAATCAGATCGACTGCGTTGCTGCGTTCCAGTACACGAATATTCGGATGACTCTGCGCCTTGCTCACCAGCGTAGTTTCTACTTCTTTACCAGTGGCGTCGGCGGCATGAAGAATACGGCGGTGGCTATGACCGCCTTCACGGGTCAGATGGTAACTTTCTTCCCCATTTGGTTGCACCTGGGTATCAAACAATACCCCTTGATCGATCAACCATTGCACACAGGAACGCGCATTGCTGGCAACAAACTTAACCGCATGGCTATCGCAAATTCCGGCACCGGCAACCAACGTATCTTCCACATGTGAATCGATACTGTCAGTTTCATCAAACACGGCAGCAATTCCGCCCTGGGCGTAAAACGTCGAGCCTTCAGTAACAGAGCCTTTGCTAAGAACGATGACATGATGCTTATCTGCCAGACGTAGTGCCAGTGAAAGCCCGGCAGCGCCACTACCGATAATCAACACATCACAAGAATATTCAGGGAAAGTATTCATTTTTGTTGTTTAATTTACTAAACACAGTCCGGTCAGCATAGCATCATGTTGTACAATTAAACACCTGCTATTTTAATGTTTGTTACAATGGCTAAACATATTGTTTCTGGGAGGCGGAAAAAAGGGAAGTTGCTCGTCGACGGAGGATTAGGTGGTGAAATAAAAAGGCCGTTGGGTTACTCTTCAGGCAGTTAAATGGGCATTTCTGCACAGATAATGCGTTATTCAGATTCTGTAGACTTATAATGATAGATAATGATCCGTCTACAGCATGACAAACAAAAACAGATGCGTTACGGAACTTTACAAAAACGAGACACTCTAATCTTTTGCTTGCTCAAATTGCAGCTAATGGAGTGGCGTTTCGACAGCGCGTGGAAATTTGGTTTGGGGAGACTTTACCTCGGATGAGCGAGCAGTTAACGGACCAGGTCCTGGTTGAACGGGTCCAGAAGGGAGATCAGAAAGCTTTTAACTTACTGGTAGTGCGCTATCAGCATAAAGTGGCGAGTCTGGTTTCCCGCTATGTGCCGTCGGGTGATGTTCCCGATGTGGTACAAGAAGCTTTTATTAAAGCCTATCGTGCGCTGGATTCGTTCCGGGGAGATAGTGCTTTTTATACATGGCTGTATCGGATTGCTGTTAATACGGCAAAAAATTACCTGGTTGCTCAGGGGCGTCGTCCACCTTCCAGCGATGTGGATGCCATTGAAGCAGAAAACTTCGAAAGTGGCGGCGCGCTGAAAGAAATTTCGAACCCTGAGAACTTAATGTTGTCAGAAGAACTGAGACAGATAGTTTTCCGAACTATTGAGTCCCTCCCGGAAGATTTACGCATGGCAATAACCTTGCGGGAGCTGGATGGCCTGAGCTATGAAGAGATAGCCGCTATCATGGATTGTCCGGTGGGTACGGTGCGTTCACGTATCTTCCGAGCGAGGGAAGCTATTGATAATAAAGTTCAACCGCTTATCAGGCGTTGACGATAGCGGGATACTGGATAAGGGTATTAGGCATGCAGAAAGAACAACTTTCCGCTTTAATGGATGGCGAAACGCTGGATAGTGAGCTGCTTAACGAACTGGCTCACAACCCGGAGATGCAGAAAACCTGGGAAAATTATCACTTAATCCGTGACTCTATGCGGGGTGATACTCCCGAGGTACTCCATTTCGATATCTCTTCACGCGTGATGGCCGCCATTGAAGAAGAGCCCGTTCGCCAACCGACGATATTGATCCCAGAGGCTCAGCCTGCGCCGCATCAATGGCAGAGAATGCCATTCTGGCAGAAAGTTCGTCCGTGGGCGGCACAGCTCACCCAAATGGGTGTAGCGGCATGCGTATCGCTTGCAGTTATCGTTGGCGTCCAGCACTATAATGGACAATCTGAAACGTCCCAGCAGCCCGAAACACCGGTATTTAATACTCTGCCGATGATGGGTAAAGCCAGTCCGGTAAGCCTGGGAGTACCTTCTGAAGCGACCGCGAACAATGGTCAACAGCAGCAGGTACAGGAGCAGCGTCGTCGCATTAATGCCATGTTGCAGGATTACGAATTGCAACGTCGACTCCACTCCGAACAGCTTCAGTTTGAGCAGGCACAGACACAGCAAGCCGCTGTACAGGTGCCAGGAATTCAAACTTTAGGAACGCAATCGCAGTAATGAAGCAACTTTGGTTTGCCATGTCATTAGTGACAGGTAGCCTGTTATTCTCTGCTAACGCCTCGGCCACTCCCGCGTCCGGGGCGTTATTACAGCAGATGAACCTGGCTAGCCAGTCACTGAATTACGAGCTGTCATTCATCAGCATCAATAAACAAGGTGTTGAGTCTCTGCGTTATCGACATGCACGCCTCGATAACCGTCCTCTTGCACAGTTGTTGCAAATGGATGGCCCGCGCCGGGAAGTGGTACAGCGCGGCAATGAAATCAGCTACTTTGAACCGGGTCTTGAACCGTTCACTCTTAATGGCGATTACATTGTTGATTCTCTGCCATCGCTCATCTATACCGATTTCAAACGCCTTTCTCCTTACTACGACTTTATCTCTGTGGGGCGCACCCGTATTGCTGACCGCTTATGTGAGGTAATCCGCGTGGTAGCCCGTGATGGCACACGCTACAGCTACATCGTGTGGATGGACACCGAATCGAAATTACCGATGCGGGTTGATCTCCTTGATCGCGATGGTGAGACACTGGAGCAATTCCGCGTGATCGCTTTCAACGTTAATCAGGATATCAGCAACAGTATGCAGACACTGGCGAAGGCAAACTTGCCGCCTCTGCTTTCTGTACCTGTTGGTGAGAAAGCCAAATTTAACTGGACTCCAACCTGGTTGCCACAGGGCTTTAGCGAAGTTTCCAGCAGTCGACGTCCGTTACCGACGATGGATAACATGCCCATCGAATCGCGTCTCTATTCCGACGGGTTGTTCAGCTTCTCGGTAAACGTTAACCGCGCTACGCCATCCAGTACCGATCAGATGTTGCGAACCGGACGCCGAACAGTCAGCACCAGCATACGCGACAACGCGGAAATCACCATTGTTGGTGAACTGCCACCGCAAACGGCGAAACGAATTGCCGAGAATATTAAGTTTGGGGCAGCGGAATGATCAAAGAGTGGGCTACTGTCGTCTCCTGGCAAAACGGGCAGGCGCTGGTCAGTTGCGATGTTAAAGCTTCATGCAGCAGTTGCGCTTCCCGCGCAGGTTGCGGCAGTCGCGTGTTGAATAAACTAGGCCCGCAAACCACACATACCATCGTCGTATCCTGTGATGAACCGTTAGTGCCGGGGCAGAAAGTTGAATTGGGAATCGCTGAAAGCAGCCTGCTTAGCTCCGCATTATTGGTTTATATGTCGCCGCTGGTGGGATTATTCCTTGTCGCTTCGTTATTTCAGCTACTCTTTGCTTCAGATATTGCAGCATTATGCGGAGCAATCCTCGGCGGCGTTGGTGGATTCCTGATTGCGCGAGGATACTCACGTAAGTTTGCCGCCCGAACAGAATGGCAACCGATCATCTTAAGTGTGGCATTGCCGCCTGGCCTTGTGCGATATGAAGCATCTTCGGAAGACGCGAGCCAGTGATTTCACTGGCTTTATTGTATTTTGCATAACAAATGCGAGGACGTTTCCAGATACCACAATCCATACGGTATGAACATTTCCTCGCCTCAATGTTGTAGTGTAGAATGCGGCGTTTCTATTAATACAGACGTTAAGCTCAGAACAGCGACTTCTAAAAGCCTGGTTAACCGGGCATTAAGGCACAATAATCATACTTTATGAAGAATATACGTAACTTTTCGATCATAGCTCACATTGACCACGGTAAATCGACGCTGTCTGACCGTATTATCCAGATCTGCGGTGGCCTGTCTGACCGTGAAATGGAGGCACAGGTTCTCGATTCCATGGATCTTGAGCGTGAGCGTGGTATTACTATCAAAGCGCAGAGCGTGACGCTGGACTATAAAGCGTCCGATGGCGAAACCTATCAACTTAACTTTATCGACACCCCGGGTCACGTGGACTTCTCCTATGAAGTATCCCGTTCGCTGGCTGCTTGTGAAGGTGCATTGTTAGTGGTCGATGCAGGGCAGGGCGTAGAAGCGCAAACCCTGGCAAACTGCTACACCGCGATGGAAATGGACCTCGAGGTGGTGCCGGTACTTAACAAAATTGACTTACCAGCAGCCGATCCTGAACGCGTTGCGGAAGAAATCGAAGATATCGTCGGCATCGACGCTACCGACGCAGTGCGTTGCTCGGCAAAAACAGGTGTTGGTGTGCAGGATGTACTGGAACGTCTGGTGCGTGACATTCCGCCGCCGGAGGGAGATCCAGAAGGCCCATTGCAGGCACTGATTATCGACTCCTGGTTCGACAACTACCTGGGCGTTGTTTCACTTATCCGTATTAAAAACGGCACCCTGCGTAAGGGTGATAAAGTGAAAGTCATGAGTACCGGGCAGACTTATAACGCCGACCGCCTGGGTATTTTCACGCCGAAGCAAGTTGATCGTACTGAACTGAAATGTGGTGAAGTAGGTTGGTTGGTTTGTGCGATTAAAGATATTCACGGTGCACCAGTAGGCGATACCTTAACGCTGGCGCGTAATCCGGCAGAAAAAGCGCTGCCAGGCTTTAAGAAAGTTAAACCTCAGGTTTATGCCGGTTTGTTCCCGGTAAGTTCCGACGACTATGAAGCCTTCCGCGACGCGCTGGGCAAATTGAGTCTGAACGATGCCTCTCTGTTCTACGAGCCGGAAAGTTCTACAGCGCTGGGCTTTGGCTTCCGCTGCGGCTTCCTCGGCCTGCTGCATATGGAGATCATTCAGGAACGTCTGGAACGTGAATACGATCTTGACCTGATTACCACGGCACCGACAGTAGTGTATGAAGTAGAAACTACGGGGAAAGAAGTTATCTACGTCGACAGCCCGTCTAAGCTGCCAGCAGTGAATAACATCTACGAACTGCGTGAGCCGATCGCGGAATGTCACATGCTGCTGCCGCAGGCATATCTCGGTAACGTTATTACGCTGTGCGTAGAAAAACGTGGTGTACAGACCAATATGGTTTACCACGGTAATCAGGTGGCGCTGACGTACGAGATCCCGATGGCGGAAGTGGTGCTCGACTTCTTCGATCGCCTGAAATCTACCTCGCGTGGTTATGCGTCTCTGGATTACAACTTCAAACGCTTCCAGGCTTCCGACATGGTGCGTGTTGACGTTTTAATCAACGGTGAACGTGTCGATGCGCTGGCGTTGATCACCCACCGTGATAATTCGCAAAACCGTGGTCGCGAGCTGGTGGAGAAGATGAAAGATCTAATCCCACGCCAGCAGTTTGATATTGCCATTCAGGCAGCGATTGGTACGCACATTATCGCGCGTTCCACCGTGAAGCAGCTTCGTAAAAACGTACTGGCCAAATGTTATGGCGGCGATATCAGCCGTAAGAAAAAGCTGCTGCAGAAGCAGAAAGAAGGTAAGAAACGCATGAAGCAGATCGGTAACGTCGAGCTGCCGCAGGAAGCGTTCCTCGCCATTCTGCATGTCGGCAAAGACAACAAATAATCTTTAGGAGTTGGCATGGCGAATATGTTTGCCCTGATTCTGGTGATTGCCACACTGGTGACGGGCATTTTATGGTGCGTGGATAAATTCTTTTTCGCACCTAAACGGCGGGAACGTCAGGCAGCAGCGCAGGCGGCTGCTGGAGACTCACTGGATAAAGCTACGCTGAAAAAAGTTGCGCCAAAACCAGGTTGGCTGGAAACCGGTGCTTCTGTATTTCCGGTGCTGGCACTAGTGTTAATTGTGCGTTCATTTATTTATGAACCGTTCCAGATCCCGTCAGGTTCGATGATGCCGACTCTGTTAATCGGTGACTTCATTCTGGTGGAGAAATTTGCCTACGGTATTAAAGATCCTATCTACCAGAAAACGCTGATCGAAACCGGCCATCCGAAACGTGGTGATATTGTGGTCTTTAAATACCCGGAAGATCCAAAGCTTGATTACATCAAGCGTGCGGTTGGCTTACCGGGCGATAAAGTCACTTACGATCCGGTTGCGAAAGAGCTGACTATTCAACCTGGATGCAGTTCCGGTCAGGCGTGTGAAAACGCGCTACCGGTAACGTATTCCAACGTGGAGCCGAGCGATTTTGTTCAAACCTTCTCTCGTCGTAATGGTGGGGAAGCGACCAGCGGATTCTTTGAAGTGCCGAAAAACGAAACTAAAGAAAACGGTATTCGTCTTTCTGAACGTAAAGAGACACTGGGTGATGTTACACACCGCATCCTGACAGTACCTATCGCTCAGGACCAGGTAGGGATGTATTACCAGCAGCCAGGGCAACAACTGGCAACCTGGATTGTCCCGCCGGGCCAATACTTCATGATGGGTGACAACCGCGATAACAGCGCGGACAGTCGTTACTGGGGTTTTGTGCCAGAAGCTAACCTGGTGGGTCGGGCGACGGCTATCTGGATGAGTTTCGATAAACAGGAAGGCGAATGGCCAACTGGCGTTCGTTTAAGTCGCATCGGCGGCATTCACTAATTGTCGTTATCCGTTCACGTTGTCACTGTTATGGTGGCAACGTGAATTATTTATGAGATAAATCTCCCGTGGCTAACGACATCCCTTGTCGTTGTGTATAGAATATTCCCCCGAAGTTTCAGGTTGGCGCCTTCTGGTCGCCACGGCACACGAAACAGCGTTGGTCCCCATATACAGGTCAACTGAAACTGCTGAAAAGCTGTTAGCAGAACCCTGCATATCAGGTCTGTTTCGTGTGCTGAATTGTTGACGCATTTATTTATTGGTATCGCATGAACCCCATCGTAATTAATCGGCTTCAACGGAAGCTGGGCTACACTTTTAATCATCAGGAACTGCTGCAGCAGGCATTAACTCACCGCAGTGCCAGCAGTAAACATAACGAGCGTCTGGAATTTTTAGGCGACTCTATTCTAAGCTACGTTATCGCTAATGCGTTGTATCACCGTTTCCCGCGAGTGGATGAAGGGGATATGAGCCGGATGCGCGCCACGCTGGTACGCGGTAATACGTTGGCAGAACTGGCTCGTGAATTTGAGTTAGGCGAGTGCTTGCGTTTAGGGCCGGGTGAACTTAAAAGCGGTGGATTTCGTCGCGAGTCAATTCTTGCTGACACCGTTGAAGCATTAATTGGCGGCGTATTCCTCGACAGCGATATTCAGACTGTCGAGAAATTAATCCTTAACTGGTATCAAACTCGTCTGGACGAAATTAGTCCGGGCGATAAACAAAAAGATCCGAAAACGCGCTTGCAGGAATATTTGCAGGGGCGCCATCTGCCTCTGCCAACTTATCTGGTGGTCCAGGTACGTGGCGAAGCGCACGATCAGGAATTTACGATCCACTGCCAGGTTAGCGGCCTGAGCGAACCGGTGGTTGGCACAGGTTCAAGCCGTCGTAAGGCTGAACAGGCTGCCGCCGAACAGGCGTTGAAAAAACTGGAGCTGGAATGAGCATCGATAAAAGTTACTGCGGATTTATTGCCATCGTCGGACGTCCGAATGTTGGCAAATCCACATTGTTGAATAAACTGTTAGGGCAGAAAATCTCCATCACCTCCCGCAAGGCGCAGACTACACGTCACCGTATTGTGGGTATCCATACTGAAGGTGCGTATCAGGCGATCTACGTTGATACCCCGGGCCTGCATATGGAAGAGAAGCGTGCCATTAACCGCTTGATGAACAAAGCGGCAAGCAGCTCCATTGGCGACGTTGAGCTGGTTATTTTTGTCGTTGAAGGCACCCGTTGGACGCCGGACGATGAAATGGTGCTCAACAAGCTGCGTGACGGTAAAGCGCCGGTGATTCTCGCGGTGAACAAAGTAGACAACGTGCAGGAGAAAGCCGATCTACTGCCGCACTTACAGTTTCTGGCAAGCCAAATGAATTTCCTCGATATCGTGCCAATCTCAGCCGAAACTGGGCTAAACGTCGACACTATCGCGGCAATTGTACGCAAACACCTTCCAGAAGCGACGCATCACTTCCCGGAAGATTACATTACCGATCGTTCGCAGCGGTTTATGGCCTCTGAAATCATTCGTGAAAAGCTGATGCGTTTCCTCGGTGCAGAACTGCCGTACTCTGTAACCGTGGAGATCGAACGTTTTGTCACCAATGAGCGCGGTGGTTATGACATCAACGGTTTGATTCTCGTTGAGCGTGAAGGGCAGAAGAAGATGGTAATTGGCAACAAAGGGGCCAAGATCAAAACCATCGGTATTGAAGCGCGTAAAGACATGCAAGAAATGTTCGAAGCGCCTGTCCACCTTGAGCTATGGGTGAAAGTGAAATCTGGTTGGGCCGACGATGAACGCGCACTGCGTAGTCTCGGTTACGTTGACGATCTCTAAGAGTTACACCGATGGAAGGCTGGCAGCGCGCATTCGTACTGCATAGTCGTCCCTGGAGCGAAACCAGCCTGATGCTGGACGTCTTCACGGAGGAATCGGGACGCGTGCGTCTGGTTGCTAAAGGCGCACGTTCAAAACGTTCTACCCTGAAAGGCGCATTGCAGCCTTTCACCCCCCTCTTGCTTCGTTTTGGCGGGCGCGGTGAAGTCAAAACGCTGCGCAGTGCTGAAGCCGTCTCGCTGGCACTGCCGCTAAGCGGTATCACGCTTTACAGCGGGCTTTACATCAACGAACTCCTCTCCCGCGTACTGGAATACGAAACACGCTTTTCGGAACTTTTTTTCGATTATTTGCATTGTATCCAGGCACTGGCAGGGATCACAGGTACGCCAGAACCGGCGTTGCGTCGTTTTGAACTGGCGCTCCTTGGGCATCTGGGTTATGGCGTCAATTTTACCCATTGCGCAGGTAGCGGTGAGCCGGTGGATGACAACATGACGTATCGTTACCGCGAAGAAAAAGGATTTATCGCCAGTGTGGTTATCGACAATAAAACCTTTACCGGACGGCAGTTGAAAGCGTTACATGCGCGGGAATTTCCTGACGCAGACACATTGCGCGCCGCGAAACGCTTTACCCGTATGGCCCTTAAGCCTTATCTTGGCGGTAAACCTTTAAAAAGCAGGGAACTGTTCCGGCAGTTTATACCTAAGCGGACAGTGAAAACATTTAATGACTGATGAGGATTGTCATGGCTGAATTACTGTTGGGCGTCAACATTGACCATATCGCAACGCTGCGCAATGCACGCGGTACTGCTTATCCGGACCCGGTTCAGGCCGCATTTATTGCCGAACAGGCGGGGGCGGACGGCATTACCGTGCATTTACGTGAAGATCGCCGCCACATTACAGACCGTGACGTGCGCATCCTCCGTCAGACGCTAGATACCCGCATGAATCTGGAGATGGCGGTAACTGAAGAGATGCTGGCGATTGCCGTTGAGACGAAGCCGCATTTCTGCTGTCTGGTGCCGGAAAAGCGTCAGGAAGTGACAACCGAAGGCGGCCTGGACGTCGCGGGTCAGCGTGACAAAATGCGCGATGCCTGCAGACGTCTGGCAGATGCCGGGATTCAGGTTTCTCTGTTTATCGACGCTGACGAAGAGCAGATCAAAGCTGCAGCAGAGGTGGGGGCACCATTTATCGAAATCCACACCGGTTGTTACGCTGATGCCAAAACGGACGCTGAACAGGCGCAAGAGCTGGCGCGAATCGAGAAAGCCGCGACCTTTGCCGCAAGCCTCGGTTTGAAAGTTAATGCTGGTCACGGTCTGACCTATCACAACGTGAAAGCCATTGCCGCTATCCCAGAGATGCACGAACTGAATATAGGTCATGCCATTATTGGTCGCGCAGTAATGACCGGACTGAAAGATGCCGTGGCAGAAATGAAACGCCTGATGCTGGAAGCGCGTGGCTAATGGCAATATTAGGTTTAGGCACGGATATCGTGGAGATCGCTCGCATAGAAGCGGTAATCGCGCGATCCGGTGATCGCCTTGCACGACGTGTATTAAGCGATAATGAATGGGAGATCTGGAAAACGCATCATCAGCCGGTGCGTTTTCTGGCAAAACGTTTTGCTGTGAAAGAGGCGGCGGCAAAAGCGTTTGGTACTGGGATCCGTAATGGCCTGGCATTTAATCAATTTGAAGTGTTTAACGATGAGCTCGGCAAGCCAAGACTACGGTTGTGGGGCGAGGCGTTAAAACTGGCAGAAAAGTTGGGCGTCGCACATATGCATGTAACGCTGGCAGATGAACGCCACTACGCTTGTGCCACGGTAATCATTGAAAGTTAAAAGCCCTTCCTGAATATCAAAAAAGTACCGTTCTTTTTAAAAAGTAAAACCCCCGAACAGGTAAGGAGCAGGGGGTTACTTTACTATTTTAATATTGTGCAGCACACGATTCCAACAGAAATGATTATGGAGCAGTTTAGTTGGTCTGTATAAGCAACTTGCAATTTCTGGCATAAAAATGCGAGCCGGGACGAAGAATTTAATATTGATGAGAAGATTAACGTGACCACTTTTTCATAAGTACATTAGAATTGGCGTCGTTATTGGAGATTTTGCTGTGTTCTACACTATATTACTGAATTCCCCCATTGAAACGAGTGGTGTCATCAAAGCTTGCGGCACTCGATTCCAGTAACTCGCACGTTCAGTTTTGGGGAGATGTAAGGGCTAATCTGAATGGCTGTATTCCTTGTTTAAGGAAAAACAAATGACGGATTGTCGATATACCTTATTAAACAGGGCATTAAAGTCGTCATTGCTATTTTACAGTTGATCCCTCTGTTCTTGTAACACCAGAAAACGTAATTAAGGCGCGTCGGGTGAACCCGCCGGGCGCGCCTTTAATAATGATAATTAAGTGTCTGCGCAGATATTATGGGGTTTTATTTAATGAATGTGTTTATTAATGGCAACATAAAAATAAATATAATAATTTCGTTTTACAAGAGTAAATAATCAATATTCTGCTCCAGAAGCAAAATACTAAATTTTATCCGCGTGATGCATCAGCACAAACTTATCCCACAACTGTTCTTCCGTCTCGACATGCTCCGGATCTTTCACAATGGTATTGGGGATCGGACATACTTTCTGGCAGGTTGGCGTCTCGTAGTGACCTACGCATTCCGTACACTTATCGCTGTTAATCTCGTAGATGTGATCGCCCATTGAAATCGCCTCATTCGGGCATTCAGGTTCACACATATCACAATTGATGCATTTTTTAGTGATTAACAGCGCCATAAGGAAACTCTCAAAACAACACAAACCGGGCGGGCATTATACGCGCATTCTTTACTCAAACCAGTTTTTTCACCAGAGCCTCGCTGTGGCGAATGCGTTCTGGGGCTAACTCGAGATCTTGTTGTATCAGTGCAATAAACAGCAAATCCGTTAGCATTCCCTGAGCATGACATGCAGAGATCGAAGCACTGTTCGTCGCTTGTTCTTCGGCTATGGTATACAGGCAATGAGAAGCGCGCTGTTGCAGGGCATTGGGGGTGAAACCGGTGATGGCCAGCACTTTACCGCCCGCTCGTAACATCTCATCTGCTGCCAGGTTTAACTCGCGCCGCACGCCCGTGTATGAGATGGCTAATAACAAATCGTCCGGCGATGAAGCCTGTACTGTAGCGAGTAACGCGTGCATATCACGCTCAGCGGCAGCATTAAAACCAATCTTCATCAGCTTCCAGGCAAAATTCTGCGCCACCAGGCCGGAAGCGCCAATGCCGGTCAGAATAATCCGCCGTGCAGAACGAAGCATCGCTACGCATTCATGTAGTTTCTCCTCACTATTGACGTTCAGTGTTGCGTACATGGCAGCAGTATTTTCTTTAATCAGTTTTTCGCCCACCAGCCGTAACGGATCATCACCACGAATTTGGTTATGAATGGGTACGGAGGGAGATTCCGGTTGGCTTGCCAGAGCTTCACTCAATGCCAGCTTTAAGGCCGGAAAACCTTTATAGCCGAGTTTTTGCGCGAACTTCACTACGCTGGACTGACTGACTCCGGCTTCGTTGGCCAGTTGTTGGGAGCTAAGGTGGCGGGCAGTGTCAGGTTGTAGCAGGAGATAGTCCGCCAGCTTTTTATCGCTCTGGGCAAGTCCCTGGTAACGCTGACGAATACGAAGTAAGCCGTTCATATCTTTCCTCGCGATGAATTAATGGCGACAACAGGCAATATGAGACACAAGCGAGCGAATATTATATTCCATCACAGTCAATTACCATGAATTAAAAATTCCAGTCAGCCATTATGCGATAGATTGATGCCGGAAAAGTGATGATCTATCTGTTAGGCTATGTAGTAGCAAAAATTAATCAGGATGTATCAGTCCAGAGGGGTATGGTTTGGCAACTCACGAGCGTCGTGTGGTGTTTTTTGACTTAGATGGAACATTGCATCAACAGGATATGTTTGGCTGTTTTCTGCGCTACTTACTGCGCCGCCAGCCGCAGAATGCGCTACTTGTTCTGCCGCTGTTGCCGATCATTGTCATTGCATTATTAATCAAGGGCCGAGCGGCACGCTGGCCGATGAGCCTGCTGCTATGGGGTTGTACCTTTGGTCATAGCGAAGCGCGTATACAGGCGTTGCAGGCCGATTTTGTGCATTGGTTTCGCGACAATGTTACAGTCTTTCCGCTAGTGCAGGAACGTCTGACCAGCTATCTGTTAAGTTCCGATGCCGACATTTGGTTGATTACCGGTTCCCCTCAGCCGTTGGTCGAAGCGGTTTATTTCGATACACCCTGGTTACCACGCGTTAATCTTATCGCCAGTCAGATCCAGCGCGGCTATGGCGGCTGGGTGCTGACCATGCGCTGTCTCGGCCATGAAAAGGTCGCGCAACTGGAACGCAAAATCGGCACGCCGCTGCGACTTTACAGTGGCTATAGTGATAGTAACCAGGACAACCCGCTACTCTATTTCTGTCAGCATCGCTGGCGGGTAACGCCTCGCGGCGAACTCCAGCAACTGGAATAGAGTAACGCATAGCGTCCGTGTATAATGCGCCGCGCTTTTATAACCGGAGTTTTCTTTTTGTCTGAAGTCGAATTTAGTCACGAATACTGGATGCGTCATGCGCTGACGCTGGCGAAACGTGCCTGGGACGAGCGGGAAGTGCCGGTCGGCGCGGTATTGGTGCATAACAACCGGGTAATCGGTGAAGGCTGGAACCGACCTATTGGTCGCCATGATCCTACAGCTCATGCAGAAATCATGGCGCTGCGGCAGGGAGGGCTGGTGCTGCAAAACTATCGCCTGATCGACGCGACATTATATGTCACGCTGGAACCGTGCGTGATGTGCGCCGGAGCGATGATCCACAGCCGTATTGGTCGCGTGGTCTTTGGCGCGCGTGATGCGAAAACTGGCGCCGCCGGATCATTAATGGATGTACTTCACCACCCGGGCATGAATCATCGAGTGGAAATTACGGAAGGAATACTGGCGGATGAGTGCGCGGCGCTACTCAGCGATTTTTTCCGAATGCGCCGTCAGGAAATCAAAGCGCAGAAAAAAGCGCAATCCGCGACAGATTAATTTCGTTTCTCTTCACTTCCCTTCCTGGAAAACAGTAGAGAAGGGGAGTGCGTCAGATAATTAGATGACGACTGCGAAAGAAATGAGAGAAAGGGAAATTTTTTTTTACCCAATTCCGCTGGCGATACCGCCGGATAATCCTGAGCCAACTGCATCGCCGCTTCTGTTGCCTGCTTTTCTTTTTCTTGCAAGTAACCCACCAGGCTAATCTGGTACTTACGAATATTTTCTACATAAGCATAGGCTTCATGCCCACGTGCATAGCCGTAAGTCAGCTTGCTGTAATAGGGTTTCTGGCTAAGCAAAGGCAGACGTTGTTTAACATCGGCCCAGCTATCAGGATTACCTTTAGTTTTTGCCGTCAGGGCACGGGCATCCAGCATGTGTGCATAGCCCATATTATAGGCGGCGAGCGCAAACCAGATCCGCTCATTTTCTGGCACGCTTTCTGGCACTTTACTCATCATATTATGCAGGTAACGCGCGCCGCCGCTGATGCTTTGTTCGGCATCAGTACGGTCGGTAATGCCCAGGCTTTGCGCGGTATTTTTGGTTAACATCATCATGCCGCGCACGCCAGTCGGAGAAGTCGCCTGCGCGTCCCAGTGCGATTCCTGATAAGCTATCGCTGCCAGCAAACGCCAGTCAATTTCCTCGGCGTATTTCTCAAATAGCGGTTTTAACTGTGGCAGAACAGCATCAACGGCGCGTAAAAACGTGCGCGTATCGACATAATCAAAATCATTGCCATGCCCGAGATATTTCTCTTCAATACGCGCCAGTGTGCCGTCCTCATTCATTTCATTGAAGAAATCGAGCAGGGCAGCAGAAAGCGTATTATCGTTATCTAATTGACTAAACCAGGTCACGGGTTGTTCATCGGTAATATCCAGCGCCACGGCGAGTTCCGGGTGAACGCGCTGGAACAAGCTGATAGCGACAGAATCGGCAATGGTGTAATCCAGCTTACCTTCGATAACATCTTCCATTAACTCCGCAGACCCTTTTCTGTCGTCCACTTTCCAGCCTAATTCCGGGAACTTAGTCTCTTTCAGTTTTTGCAGATCATTAATGACAACATGCCCAGGTGCGACGGCCAACTTTTCCGCCGTCAGATTACCCAGCGTACGTGGTCGATACTGACCCACTTTATAGACCAGTTGTTGTGAAACGGAATAATAGGTTGGGCCGGGTTGATAATTTTTAACCCTTTCGCTGTTATAGACCAGCCCTGCAGCCAGCAGATCGGCATCACCGTTATCGAGATCGTCAAATAACTGGCTGATGTTCTGCCGCACGGTGACTTTCAGTTTAACGCCAAGATAGTCAGCAAACTGTTTGGCCAGTTCATAATCCAGCCCGAAGGGTTTGCCGTTGATTTCGTTCCAGGTGAGAGGTGTGTGAATAGTACTCACGCGCAACTCTCCCCGCGCTTGTATGGCGGCGATACGGTTGTCGGCTTTACCAAACCAGGGAATGGATGGCCAGAGAGCGACCGCGAGAAGCAGTGCCAGAATACCGATGAACAGATAATTAATCTTTAATTTTTTCAATTAGTTAATTCTCTGCGTCGTGCTTTTCCCTGCCTGAAAAATCGTAATAATGTAGAAAGGTTTCATCATAAATGAGCGGCATTTTGCGTAAACCCGCGCCAGTTGGCAACTTATTACAGATATTGGCGGCACGCGTTGCTAATCCACGGCGGCGATTTTATTTCCACGCAAACGGTTTCGTCAGCACGCCAGATTCTTTATAATGACGCCCGTTTCCCCCCTTTGGGTACACCGAAAGCTTAGAAGACGAGAGACTTATGATGGAAATTCTGCGTGGTTCGCCTGCACTGTCGGCATTCCGAATCAATAAACTGCTGGCACGTTTTCAGGCTGCCAGGCTCCAGGTTCACAACATTTACGCCGAGTATGTCCATTTTGCTGACCTCAATGCACCGTTAAACGATGATGAGCACGCGCAACTTGAACGCCTGCTGAAATATGGCCCGGCACTCGCCAGCCATGCCCCGCAAGGCAAACTACTGCTGGTGACCCCGCGTCCTGGCACCATCTCTCCCTGGTCTTCGAAAGCGACCGATATTGCCCATAACTGCGGGCTGCAACAGGTAAACCGTCTTGAACGTGGCGTTGCTTACTATGTTGAAGCCGGTACGCTGACTCACGAACAATGGCAGCAGATTACCGCTGAACTACACGACCGCATGATGGAAACGGTCTTTTTTGCGTTAGATGATGCAAAGCAGTTGTTTGCTCATCATCAACCGGCTCCGGTTACCAGCGTTGATTTGCTGGGACAGGGTCGTCAGGCCCTGATCGACGCTAACCTGCGTCTTGGCCTGGCATTGGCAGAAGATGAGATTGACTATCTGCAAGACGCTTTCACAAAGCTTGGTCGTAACCCGAACGACATCGAGCTTTATATGTTCGCCCAGGCGAACTCTGAGCACTGCCGTCACAAGATTTTTAACGCCGACTGGATTATCGACGGTGAACAACAGCCAAAATCGCTGTTCAAGATGATTAAAAACACCTTCGAAACCACACCAGATCACGTTCTCTCTGCATATAAAGATAACGCTGCCGTGATGGAAGGTTCCGAAGTAGGCCGCTATTTTGCCGACCATGAAACGGGGCGCTACGATTATCATCAGGAACCGGCTCACATCCTGATGAAAGTGGAAACCCACAACCACCCGACGGCAATTTCTCCGTGGCCGGGTGCGGCGACCGGTTCCGGTGGTGAAATCCGTGATGAAGGCGCAACCGGACGCGGCGCGAAGCCGAAAGCCGGCCTGGTTGGATTCTCCGTTTCCAACCTGCGTATTCCAGGCTTTGAACAGCCGTGGGAAGAAGATTTTGGTAAACCGGAACGTATTGTTACCGCACTGGACATTATGACCGAAGGCCCGCTGGGCGGCGCGGCGTTTAACAACGAATTTGGCCGTCCGGCACTGAACGGTTACTTCCGTACTTATGAAGAAAAAGTGAACAGCCACAATGGCGAAGAGCTGCGTGGTTATCACAAGCCGATCATGCTGGCGGGCGGGATCGGCAACATCCGCGCCGATCATGTGCAGAAAGGCGAAATCAACGTTGGTGCTAAGCTCGTCGTCCTCGGTGGTCCGGCAATGAACATCGGTCTTGGCGGCGGAGCAGCGTCTTCTATGGCTTCCGGTCAGTCTGATGCCGACCTCGATTTCGCTTCTGTACAGCGCGACAACCCCGAAATGGAACGTCGTTGCCAGGAAGTGATCGACCGCTGCTGGCAGTTGGGCGATGCAAACCCAATCCTGTTTATCCATGACGTTGGTGCAGGTGGTCTTTCTAACGCTATGCCGGAACTGGTGAGTGACGGCGGGCGTGGCGGTAAATTCGAATTGCGCGATATTCTTAGCGACGAACCGGGGATGAGTCCGCTGGAAATCTGGTGTAACGAATCCCAGGAACGCTACGTGCTGGCTGTTGCCGCCGATCAGTTGCCGTTGTTTGACGAACTGTGTAAGCGTGAACGCGCGCCATATGCGGTGATTGGTGAAGCAACCGAAGAACTGCATCTTTCTCTGCACGATAGTCATTTTGATAATCAGCCGATCGATCTGCCGCTGGACGTGTTGCTTGGTAAAACGCCGAAGATGACCCGCGATGTACAAACGCTGAAAGCGAAAGGCGACGCGCTGGTTCGTGAAGGGATTACTATTGCTGACGCGGTGAAACGCGTGCTGCATCTGCCGACCGTGGCAGAGAAAACCTTCCTCGTTACCATTGGCGACCGTAGCGTAACCGGCATGGTGGCGCGCGATCAGATGATCGGTCCGTGGCAAGTACCGGTAGCTAACTGTGCGGTTACTACCGCCAGCCTCGACAGCTACTACGGTGAAGCAATGGCAATTGGTGAACGTGCGCCGGTTGCGCTGCTGGATTTTGCCGCCTCTGCTCGTCTGGCGGTCGGTGAAGCGTTAACCAACATTGCTGCTACGCAGATTGGCGATATTAAACGCATCAAACTTTCCGCCAACTGGATGGCGGCGGCAGGTCACCCTGGTGAAGATGCGGGCCTGTATGAAGCAGTGAAAGCGGTGGGCGAAGAACTTTGTCCGGCGCTCGGCCTGACGATCCCGGTCGGTAAAGACTCTATGTCGATGAAAACCCGCTGGCAGGAAGGTAATGAAGAGCGCGAAATGACCTCCCCGCTGTCGCTGGTAATCTCTGCATTTGCCCGTGTGGAAGATGTGCGTCACACCATTACGCCGCAGCTTTCTACCGAAGATAACGCACTGCTGCTGATTGACCTCGGCAAAGGCAATAACGCGCTGGGCGCAACGGCGCTGGCGCAGGTATATCGTCAGCTTGGCGATATACCGGCAGATGTGCGCGATGTTGCTCAACTGAAAGGTTTCTACGACGCCATTCAGGCGCTGGTCGCCCAACGTAAGCTGCTCGCCTACCACGATCGTTCTGACGGTGGCCTGTTGGTGACGCTGGCGGAAATGGCGTTTGCCGGTCATTGCGGCATTGAAGCAGATATCGCAACTCTGGGTGAAGATCGCCTGGCCGCGTTGTTTAACGAAGAGCTGGGGGCGGTGATTCAGGTACGCGCTGCAGACCGTGAAGCCGTAGAAGGCGTACTGGCACAGCACGGACTTGCTGATTGTGTCCATTATGTCGGTCAGGCTGTTTCTGGTGACCGTTTTGTGATTACGGCCAACGGGCAGGCTGTATTCAGCGAAAGTCGCACCACGTTGCGTGTCTGGTGGGCAGAAACCACCTGGCAGATGCAGCGTCTGCGTGACAATCCGGAGTGTGCCGATCAGGAACACCAGGCGAAATCTAACGATGCCGATCCGGGTCTGAATGTGAAATTGTCGTTCGATATCAACGAAGATGTGGCGGCACCGTTTATTGCCACTGGCGCGCGCCCGAAAGTTGCTGTGCTGCGTGAGCAGGGTGTGAACTCGCATGTTGAAATGGCGGCAGCGTTCCACCGTGCGGGCTTCGATGCTATCGACGTGCATATGAGCGACCTGCTGGCTGGACGCACTGGCCTGGAGGATTTCCACGCCCTGGTCGCGTGCGGTGGTTTCTCCTACGGTGACGTGCTGGGCGCAGGTGAAGGTTGGGCGAAGTCTATCCTGTTCAACGACCGTGTGCGCGATGAGTTTGCAACCTTCTTCCATCGTCCGCAAACGCTGGCGCTGGGGGTATGTAACGGTTGCCAGATGATGTCTAATCTGCGTGAATTGATCCCTGGTAGCGACCTGTGGCCACGTTTTGTGCGTAACACCTCCGATCGCTTTGAAGCGCGTTTCAGCCTGGTTGAAGTGACCCAAAGCCCGTCGCTGCTGTTGCAGGGGATGGTGGGTTCACAGATGCCGATAGCTGTTTCTCACGGTGAAGGGCGCGTGGAAGTGCGTGACGCTGCGCATCTGGCGGCACTGGAAAGCAAAGGGCTGGTGGCGCTGCGCTATGTTGATAACTTTGGTAAAGTCACTGAAACTTACCCGGCTAACCCTAACGGTTCCCCGAACGGCATTACGGCGGTCACGACTGAAAGCGGTCGTGTCACCATCATGATGCCGCACCCGGAACGTGTTTTCCGCACTGTCAGCAACTCCTGGCACCCGGAAAACTGGGGTGAGGATAGCCCGTGGATGCGTATTTTCCGCAATGCGCGTAAGCAGTTGGGGTAAGACTGCGGGTATTTTACGCAACGCATTGGTTTTACAGGCCGGATAAGGCGTTTACGCCGCATCCGGCATTAAACACCAACCACTATCATATGCTCCCAACTCCGGGAGCTTTTTTGTGTCTGTAAATCACGACAATAGGTGGTTTACCGTGTCGCTCATTGGCGACATTTAACCTATTGATTTTATTTAAGACTAATAATTTTATCTTTGACCGTCTCTTTTAGGCGACACAACGGCTGATTTATAGTCAAATCGTGAAGCACTCATAAACCTATCAAAACAACGTACAATCAGTACGTTATCAAACTATTTTGTTTATTGGCACAGTTAATGCATAATAGTAACCAGTGGCTCATTCACCCACTTATGTCAGCCCCTTCGGGACGTGCTACATAAAAACCGAATGACGCACAACAAGGTGCCTGCCGTCCAACTTCTGATATCAGCGTAGCTATATCAACCATCGGGCGAAACGTCGAGTTAGGCACCGCCTTATTCCACAACAAAGCCGGGTAATTCCCGGCTTTGTTGTATCTGAACAGCCCCTCGGTTAGCATCACGTTATTCGCGTCTGACGAGAGTAATGCCTTGAAACGCTGGCCCGTTTTTCCCCATTCATTACGACAACTGGTAACGCTGGCATTCCTGCTGATCCTGCTGCCCTTGTTAGTGTTGGCATGGCAAGCCTGGCAAAGCCTGAATGTACTTAGCGATCAGGCGGCGCTGGTCAACCGCACGACGCTTATCGATGCCCGGCGCAGTGAAGCGATGACCAACGCGGCGCTGGAGATGGAGCGTAGCTACCGTCAGTATTGCGTGTTGGACGATCCCACCCTGGCGAAGGTCTACCAAAGCCAGCGCAAGCGTTACAGCGAAATGCTCGACGCCCACGCAGGCGTGCTGCCGGACGATAAACTCTACCAGGCATTGCGTCAGGATTTGAACAATCTCGCCCAACTTCAGTGCAACAACAGCGGCCCCGATGCCGCCGCTGCTGCGCGTCTGGAAGCCTTCGCCAACGCGAATACTGAAATGGTACAGGCCACGCGCACCGTGGTGTTCTCTCGTGGGCAGCAACTGCAACGAGAAATTGCCGAACGTGGGCAATATTTCGGCTGGCAATCGCTGGTACTGTTTTTGGTAAGCCTGGTAATGGTGCTGCTTTTCACACGGATGATTATCGGTCCGGTAAAAAATATTGAACGGATGATCAACCGATTGGGGGAAGGGCGTTCTCTGGGGAATAGCGTTTCGTTCAGCGGCCCTCGTGAATTACGTTCGGTCGGGCAACGAATTATCTGGTTAAGCGAGCGCCTGTCATGGCTGGAATCTCAACGCCATCAGTTTTTAAGACATCTATCTCATGAATTAAAAACGCCGCTGGCGAGTATGCGCGAAGGTACTGAATTACTTGCTGATCAGGTTGTTGGGCCGCTCACGGCAGAGCAGAAAGAGGTGGTGAGCATTCTCGATAACAGCAGTCGCAATCTGCAAAAGCTGATCGAACAACTGCTTGATTACAACCGTAAACAGGCGGACGGCGCGGTGGCACTGGAGAACGTCGAGCTTGCACCACTGGTGGAGATGGTAGTTTCCGCTCACAGCTTGCCTGCACGGGCTAAAATGATGCATACCGACGTCGATCTGCAGGCAACAGTTTGCCAGGCAGAGCCAATGTTGTTGATGAGCGTGCTGGATAATCTTTACTCCAATGCGGTGCACTACGGGGCTGAATCCGGTAACATTTGCCTTCACAGCAGCTTACATGGTGCGCGGGTTTACATTGATGTCATCAATACAGGTACGCCCATTCCGCAAGAGGAACGCGCCATGATCTTCGAACCCTTTTTTCAGGGAAGTCACCAGCGAAAAGGGGCGGTGAAGGGCAGCGGTCTGGGATTAAGCATTGCCAGGGATTGTATTCGCCGTATGCAAGGGGAACTGTATCTGGTCGATGAGAGCGGGCAAGACGTTTGTTTCCGTATTGAATTGCCTGCGTCAAAAAACACGAAATAATGCTAAGAGCCTATCCCATTAGGCTATTTTATTTGCCAGTTTGGCCCCGGGCAGTGCTCGAAATCCTCACGTACTACGTGTACGCTCCGGTTTCTCCGCGCTGTCCATGTCCAAACTTCCTGCAACAATTACGCCCACTGGGAAAGGCTCTAAGTCTGGTGAATATGCGACACATTTTTCAACAAATTTTGCCCCGGCGGCTATGGCTGGCGGGGTTGCCTTGTCTGGCATTGCTGGGCTGTGTGCAGAGTTACAATAAACCAGCTCTTAATACGCCAGCAGAAGAAAAAATTCCGGTTTATCAACTGGCTGATTATCTTCCTACTGAATGTAGTGACATCTGGGCGCTGCAAGGGAAATCAACCGAAACTAACCCGCTTTACTGGCTACGGGCGATGGATTGTGCCAACCGCTTAATGCCAGCGCAATCGCGTCAGGAAGCCCGCAAGTATGGCGACGGTAGCTGGCAAAATACCTTTAAACAGGGAATTTTGCTGGCCGACGCTAAAATTACGCCTTTTGAACGCCGCCAGTTAGTTGCGCGCATTGACGCGTTAAGTACCGAGATCCCGGCGCAGGTTCGCCCGCTGTATCAGCTCTGGCGCGATGGTCAGGCGTTACAATTGCAACTGGCGGAAGAGCGTCAACGCTACAGTAAACTCCAGCAGTCCAGCGATAGCGAGCTGGATGCTTTGCGCCAGCAACATCACGTTCTACAGCAGCAACTGGAGCTTACCACCCGTAAACTGGAAAATCTGACCGATATTGAACGTCAGCTCTCGACCCGTAAACCTGCCGGAAATTTCGCGCCGGACGCGACGCACGAGAGTGAAAAGCCCGCGCCATCTACCAATGAGGTCACCCCTGATGAGCCATAAACCTGCGCATTTATTATTGGTCGATGATGATCCCGGATTGTTGAAATTACTTGGTCTGCGCCTGACCAGCGAAGGCTACAGCGTGGTCACGGCGGAAAGTGGCGCTGAAGGGTTGCGGGTACTGAATCGCGAAAAAATAGATTTAGTCATCAGCGACCTGCGGATGGATGAAATGGACGGTATGCAACTGTTTGCCGAAATCCAGAAAGTGCAGCCGGGGATGCCGGTTATCATCCTCACCGCGCATGGTTCCATTCCCGATGCCGTTTCCGCGACACAGCAAGGCGTGTTTAGTTTCCTCACCAAACCCGTCGATAAAGACGCGTTGTATCAGGCAATTGACGATGCGCTGGAGCAATCCGCGCCAGCCACCGACGGACGCTGGAGCGAGGCTATTGTCACCCGCAGTCCGCTGATGCTGCGTTTGCTGGAACAGGCGAGGCTGGTAGCGCAGTCTGACGTTAGTGTGCTGATTAACGGCCAGAGCGGCACGGGGAAAGAGATTTTCGCCCAGGCGATCCACAACGCCAGCCCACGCAACAACAAACCGTTTATTGCCATTAACTGTGGCGCATTGCCTGAACAGTTGCTGGAGTCAGAACTGTTTGGTCATGCACGCGGCGCGTTTACTGGTGCCGTCAGCAATCGCGAAGGTTTATTCCAGGCGGCGGAAGGCGGTACGCTGTTTCTCGATGAGATTGGCGATATGCCCGCGCCGTTACAGGTAAAATTGCTGCGCGTGTTGCAGGAGCGCAAAGTCCGTCCGCTGGGCAGCAACCGCGATATTGATATCGACGTGCGGATTATTTCCGCCACTCATCGCGACCTGCCAAAAGCGATGGCGCGAGGTGAGTTCCGCGAAGATCTCTATTACCGCCTCAATGTTGTTAGTCTGAAGATCCCCGCACTGGCGGAGCGCACGGAAGATATTCCGTTGTTAGCAAACCATTTATTGCGTCAGGCGGCAGAGCGACATAAACCGTTTGTCCGTGCGTTCTCCACCGATGCGATGAAGCGCCTGATGACCGCCACCTGGCCGGGCAATGTGCGCCAGTTGGTGAATGTGATTGAACAGTGCGTGGCGCTGACGTCATCTCCGGTGATTAGTGATGCGCTGGTGGAGCAGGCGCTGGAAGGAGAAAACACGGCGCTACCTACCTTTGTTGAGGCGCGTAATCAGTTTGAACTCAACTACTTGCGCAAGCTGCTGCAAATCACCAAAGGCAATGTCACCCACGCGGCGAGAATGGCGGGGCGCAACCGGACAGAATTTTATAAACTGCTTTCCCGACACGAACTGGATGCAAACGATTTCAAGGAATGAATTGGCGTAATGTGTTACGTTTAGCAGATCAAAAGACAGGCGACCTTTTCAAGGAATAGCATGAAAAAGATTGATGCGATTATTAAACCCTTCAAGCTGGACGATGTCCGCGAAGCACTGGCTGAAGTCGGCATTACCGGTATGACGGTAACCGAAGTGAAAGGTTTTGGCCGCCAGAAAGGCCATACCGAGCTGTATCGCGGCGCGGAGTATATGGTGGATTTTCTGCCGAAGGTGAAAATTGAGATCGTCGTACCCGACGACATTGTGGATACCTGTGTAGACACCATTATTCGCACAGCGCAAACCGGTAAAATTGGTGACGGTAAAATCTTCGTCTTTGACGTGGCACGGGTCATTCGTATCCGTACCGGTGAAGAGGACGACGCGGCAATTTAAACCGCGTCGGGGTTGCCGGATGTCTCCATCCGGCAATATCAAATCACAGCACCTTATGTGGGCCAAAGCATTCGTAATGAATGTTTTCCTGCTTCACGCCCAGATCCACTAACTGTTTTGCGGCAAACTGCATGAAGCCAACCGGGCCGCAGAGATAGAACTGCATTGCCGGATTGCTGAACGCACCTTCGAGTTTGCTCAGATCCATCAGACCTTCGCTATCAAACTGACCTTTCGCGCGATCGGCTTCACTCGGCTGACGATACCAGGTATGCGCGGTAAAGCGCGGCAGCGATTGCCCCAGTTCCTTAACTTCATCGGCAAAGGCGTGAACATCGCCATTTTCTGCAGCATGGAACCAGTTCACCTGGGCGCTATGGCCTGTTTTTGCCAACGTGTCGAGCATCGCCAGCATTGGCGTCTGACCGACACCCGCAGAGATTAAGGTCACTGGCGTGTCATTCGCTACATCCATAAAGAAATCACCAGCCGGAGCCACCAGCTTCACGACATCGCCAACGTTAGCGTGATTGTGCAGCCAGTTGGATACCTGTCCGCCATCTTCGCGTTTCACTGCAATACGATAGCCTTTGCCATCCGGTTTACGGGTCAAAGAGTACTGACGAATTTCCTGATGCGGGAAACCTTCCGGCTTCAGCCAAATGCCGAGATATTGTCCCGGACGGTATTCTGCCACTGCGCCACCGTCGACCGGTTCCAGTTCGAAACTGGTGATCAATGCGCTGCGTGGTGTTTTAGCCACAATGCGGAAATCGCGCGTACCTTCCCAGCCACCGGCTTTGCTGGCGTTTTCGTTATAAATTTCTGCTTCGCGATTGATAAACACATTTGCCAGTACGCCATACGCTTTGCCCCATGCGTCCAGCACTTCCTGACCCGGGCTGAACATTTCGTCGAGGGTGGCCAGCAGGTGTTCGCCTACGATGTTGTACTGCTCCGGTTTGATCTGGAAGCTGGTGTGTTTCTGCGCGATTTTCTCCACTGCCGGCAGCAGCGCAGGCAGGTTTTCAATATTACTGGCGTAGGCGGCAATGGCGTTAAACAGGGCTTCACGTTGATCGCCATTACGCTGGTTACTCATATTGAAAATGTCTTTGAGTTCTGGGTTATGAGTAAACATACGGTCGTAGAAATGGGCGGTTAATTTCGGCCCTGTTTCCACCAGCAAAGGGATAGTGGCTTTTACTGTAGCGATGGTTTGAGCGTCAAGCATAGAGTCTTCCTTTTTTTTGCATCTTAATTGATGTATCTCAAATGCATCTTATAAAAAATAACCCTGTCCTGTAAATGGTTCCTTGGTGTTTTTCATTAGGAATGTGATGAAGTGAAAAATTTGCATCACAAACCTGAAAAGAAATCCGTTTCCGGGAGTAAGTCCTTTATTCACCAAATCCTTGACGTGCTTGAAGGTAATCGTTTGCGTAAATTCCTTTGTCAAGACCTGTTATCGCAGAATGATTCGGTTATACTGTTCGCCGTTGTCCATCAGGACCGCCAAAATTAGGCGAAAAAATTTTATTGTTAGCTGAGTCAGGAGATGCGGATGTTAAAGCGTGAAATGAACATTGCCGATTATGATGCCGAACTGTGGCAGGCTATGGAGCAGGAAAAAGTACGTCAGGAAGAGCACATCGAACTGATCGCCTCCGAAAACTACACCAGCCCGCGCGTAATGCAAGCACAGGGCTCTCAGCTAACCAACAAATATGCTGAAGGTTATCCGGGTAAACGTTACTACGGCGGTTGCGAGTATGTTGATATCGTCGAACAACTGGCGATCGATCGCGCGAAAGAGCTGTTCGGCGCTGACTACGCTAACGTTCAGCCGCACTCCGGTTCCCAGGCTAACTTTGCGGTCTACACCGCGCTGCTGGAACCAGGCGATACCGTTCTGGGTATGAACCTGGCACACGGCGGTCACCTGACTCACGGTTCTCCGGTTAACTTCTCCGGTAAACTGTACAACATCGTTCCTTACGGTATCGATGCAACAGGTCATATCGACTACGCAGATCTGGAAAAACAAGCGAAAGAACACAAACCGAAAATGATCATCGGCGGCTTCTCAGCATATTCCGGCGTGGTTGACTGGGCGAAAATGCGTGAAATCGCTGACAGCATCGGTGCTTACTTGTTCGTTGATATGGCGCACGTTGCGGGCCTGGTTGCTGCTGGCGTCTATCCGAACCCGGTTCCTCATGCTCACGTTGTCACTACTACCACTCACAAAACCCTGGCGGGTCCGCGCGGCGGCCTGATCCTGGCGAAAGGTGGTAGCGAAGATCTGTACAAAAAACTGAACTCTGCTGTCTTCCCGGGTGGGCAGGGCGGTCCGCTGATGCACGTAATCGCCGGTAAAGCAGTAGCGCTGAAAGAAGCGATGGAGCCGGAGTTCAAAACTTACCAGCAGCAGGTCGCGAAAAACGCCAAAGCGATGGTAGAAGTGTTCCTCGAGCGCGGCTACAAAGTGGTTTCCGGCGGTACTGATAACCACCTGTTCCTGGTTGATCTGGTTGATAAAAACCTGACCGGTAAAGAAGCTGACGCCGCTCTGGGCCGTGCTAACATCACCGTGAACAAAAACAGTGTACCGAACGATCCGAAGAGCCCGTTTGTGACCTCCGGTATTCGTGTGGGTACTCCGGCGATTACCCGTCGCGGCTTTAAAGAAGCAGAAGCGAAAGAACTGGCTGGCTGGATGTGTGACGTGCTGGACAGCATCAATGATGAAGCGGTTATCGAGCGCATCAAAGGTAAAGTTCTCGACATCTGCGCTCGCTACCCGGTTTACGCATAAGCGAAACGGTGGTTTGCTGACAATGTGCTCGTTGTTCATGCCGGATGCGGCATGAACGCCTTATCCGGCCTACAAAACTTTGCAAATTCAATACATTGCAATATCCGTGTAGGCCTGATAAGCGTAGCGCATCAGGCAATCTTACGTTTGTGATCATCGCGAGGCTTCCTTCGGGAAGCCTTGTTACGTTATCGCGGCATTAAATTTGCCGTAACTGCGCTTCAACATACAAATAGCCAATCCCCAGCACCTGTTGCGCGCGGCTTAATTGCCCGAAGCCAATTTGCGTCGCTTTCACGCCAGGCCCTTCATCGCGGTCGAACGGATTAAACCCTGTCTGGCGAATAATGGTATTAAGCCAGTTCTCGCCAAAGGCGCAGCTACGACCATACAGCCAAATCTGATTAATATTGAGGATGTTGAGGAAGTTATACAGACTTAAACCAATGGCGTTAGCACTGCGGTCAACCCAACTGGTGACCCACGGTTCTCCACTTTGCCAGGCAGCGATTAATTGCGCGGTAGTCAGTTTTTCGGGATCAAGTTGAGTATTGTCCGGCTGTGATTTTAGCCATACCCGCGCCTGCTTTTTTAATGCGCTTAACGAGGCGACGGTTTCCAGGCAGCCGTAACGTCCACAATCACAGGCGACGCCATCGGGGTTAACGATGGTGTGACC
Source organism: Escherichia sp. KTE159 (assembly GCF_000408805.1). Lineage (NCBI taxonomy): Bacteria > Pseudomonadati > Pseudomonadota > Gammaproteobacteria > Enterobacterales > Enterobacteriaceae > Escherichia > Escherichia sp. KTE159. Next base: position 2,430,681 of record NZ_KE137292.1, on the reverse strand, counting down.
AATCTGTCCGCTGCCATACAAACTGCCGCGATAAATTTGCTCGTTAATCACGAACGACGAGCCAATGCCGTAATCAACGTTGATCACGCAGAAATCACGCCCCTGCGAATTTTTTTGCCATTTCTCCGCCAGCGCCAGCATCACGCAGTCATTATCGACCATTACCCGAATGCCGAGCTTTTCTTCCAGCAGATATTTCACCTCAACCGGCGCTGTCCACGGCGCTTGCGGCATGGTTTGTGATACGCCGGTGACCGGATCAACCTGGCCGTGAATTGCCAGCGCCAGATTGATAGTGCGCTCTGGCCACAGTTTGCGATGGCGATGCCAGCATTTTTCGATCTCCGCCAATAGCGCCTGCGGTGTCGGAGCGTCAATCTGAAAGCGTTCAAATTCACCTTTCGGACTTAAACAGGCATTAGCGACCTGACACTCAATGCTGGTGGGCGTAACGTTCAGACACAGCGTCCAGGCACCCTCCGGTGCAATGAGCCATGTGCCGCTGCTATGCCCGCGCGTCTGGCTTTCATCGTCGATATTCACCACCCGCTTTTCGTTTTCCAGCTCCTGCAAAATATTACTGACTGCCGGAATCGAAATTTGCGCCAGTCGGGCCAGCGTCGATTTATTGGCACGTTTTTGCCGGTACAGCAGTTCCAGAATCACGCATTTGTTATGGTGGCGGATCTGTTGATTGTTAATGCAGGCTCTCATCTTCACTAAACCTTGTTTAGTTAATTGCGTGATTATTCCGCGAAAACATTGCCAGATTGTTCAATACACTGCCACAAATCTTTTAATTCAGTATGTCTTGTTAATATTGAGGGCACCATGACTCCAGTAAAAGTGTGGCAAGAGCGCGTTGAGATCCCGACCTATGAAACCGGGCCGCAGGATATACATCCCATGTTTCTGGAAAATCGCGTTTATCAGGGATCGTCCGGCGCGGTTTATCCCTATGGCGTGACGGATACGCTGAGCGAGCAGAAAACCCTGAAATCGTGGCAGGCGGTATGGCTGGAAAACGACTACATCAAAGTGATGATCCTGCCGGAACTGGGCGGTCGTGTGCATCGCGCGTGGGATAAAGTAAAACAGCGCGATTTTGTCTATCACAATGAGGTGATAAAACCGGCGCTGGTAGGGCTGCTGGGGCCGTGGATCTCGGGCGGGATTGAGTTTAACTGGCCGCAACACCATCGCCCGACCACCTTTATGCCCGTTGATTTCGCCATCGAAGCACATGAAGATGGCGCACAGACTGTATGGGTTGGCGAAACGGAGCCGATGCACGGTTTACAGGTGATGACCGGTTTCACGCTGCGCCCTGACCGTGCCGCACTGGAAATCGCCAGCCGCGTCTATAACGGCAATGCTACGCCGCGTCATTTTTTGTGGTGGGCCAATCCGGCGGTGAAAGGTGGTGAAGGGCATCAGAGTGTTTTCCCACCGGATGTGACTGCGGTATTCGATCATGGCAAACGGGCCGTTTCAGCTTTCCCCATTGCCACCGGAACCTATTACAAAGTGGACTACTCCGCCGGAGTGGACATTTCTCGTTATAAAAATGTACCCGTTCCAACATCATATATGGCCGAAAAATCACAGTACGATTTTGTTGGCGCGTGGTGTCACGATGAAGATGGCGGTTTGCTTCACGTTGCCAACCACCATATTGCACCAGGTAAAAAACAGTGGAGCTGGGGACACAGTGAATTTGGTCAGGCGTGGGATAAGAGCCTGACCGACAATAACGGCCCGTATATCGAACTGATGACTGGCATTTTTGCTGACAACCAGCCCGATTTTACCTGGCTTGATGCTTACGAAGAGAAGCGTTTCGAGCAGTATTTCCTGCCTTATCATTCTCTGGGCATGGTGCAAAACGCCTCCCGCGACGCGGTGATTAAATTAGAGCGTAGCGAGCGGGGGATTGAGTGGGGGCTGTATGCCATCTCCCCGTTGAGTGGATATCGTCTGGCGATCCGCGAAATCGGCAAATGCAACGTGTTACTTGACGATGCCGTAGCCCTGACACCAGCGACCGCCATCCAGGGCGTGTTACACGGTATTGATCCGGGCAGATTGACTATCGAACTTTCCGATGCTGACGGCAATATTGTACTGAGTTATCAGGAACATCAGCCGCAAGAACTACCGTTGCCGGACGTTGCTAAAGCGCCACTGGCAGCACAAGACATTACCAGTACAGATGAAGCCTGGTTTGTCGGTCAGCATCTGGAGCAATACCATCACGCCAGCCGTTCGCCGTTCGATTACTACCTGCGCGGCGTGGCGTTGGATCCGCTCGATTATCGCTGCAACCTGGCGCTGGCGATGCTGGAATATAACCGCGCAGATTTCCCGCAAGCGGTGGCATATGCCAGTCAGGCGCTAAAACGCGCACATGCGCTGAATAAAAACCCGCAGTGCGGACAGGCAAGTTTGATTCGCGCCAGTGCTTACGAACGTCAGGGGCAATATCAACAAGCCGAAGAGGATTTCTGGCGTGCAGTCTGGAGCGGCAACAGTAAAGCGGGCGGCTATTACGGTCTGGCACGACTGGCGGCGCGTAATGGCAACTTCGAGGCAGGGCTGGATTTTTGCCAACAAAGCCTGCGCGCCTGCCCAACTAATCAGGAAGTGCTTTGCCTGCATAATCTGCTGCTGGTATTAAGTGGCCGTCAGGATAATGCGCGTTTACAGCGCGAGAAACTGCTGCGCGATTATCCGCTGAACGCCACCCTGTGGTGGTTGAACTGGTTCGATGGTCGTTCTGAATCTGCCTTCACGCAGTGGCGAGGTCTGTGTCAGGGGCGCGACGTGAACGCCCTGATGACTGCCGGGCAGTTGATTAACTGGGGAATGCCCGCCCTGGCGGCAGAGATGCTGAACGCACTGGACTGCCAACGCACGTTGCCGCTTTATCTGCAAGCGAGCTTATTGCCGAAAGCTGATCGTGGCGAACTGGTGACAAAAGCCATTGATGTCTTTCCGCAGTTTGTCCGTTTCCCGAATACGCTGGAGGAAGTGGCGGCACTGGAGAGCATTGAAGAGTGTTGGTTCGCCCGTCATTTACTGGCCTGCTTCTACTACAACAAGCGTTGCTACGACAAAGCCATTGCCTTATGGCAGCGTTGCGTAGAGATGTCGCCGGAGTTTGCCGACGGCTGGCGCGGGTTGGCGATTCATGCGTGGAATAAGCAGCACGATGATGAACTGGCCGCGCGTTATCTTGATAATGCTTATCAGCTTGCGCCACAGGATGCACGTCTGCTTTTCGAACGCGATTTGCTGGATAAGTTAACCGGATCTTCGCCGGAGAAACGACTGGCGCGTCTGGAAAATAATCTGGAAATTGCCCTGAAACGCGACGACATGACCGCAGAACTGCTCAATTTGTGGCATCTCACCGGTCAGGCAGACAAAGCGGCGGACATTCTCGCCACGCGCAAATTCCATCCGTGGGAAGGCGGGGAAGGGAAAGTTACCTGCCAGTTTATCCTCAACCAGTTGTTACGCGCCTGGCAACACCTTGATGCCAGACAGCCGCAGCAGGCAAGCGAACTGCTTCATGCCGCGTTGCATTATCCGGAGAATTTAAGCGAAGGTCGTTTACCTGGGCAGACTGATAACGACATCTGGTTCTGGCAGGCAGTATGCGCGAAAACGCAGGGCGATGAAGCTGAGGCGACGCGCTGCTTACGAATGGCGGCGACCGGCGATCGCACCATTAACATCCACAGTTATTACAACGATCAGCCGGTCGATTATCTCTTCTGGCAAGGGATGGCACTGCGATTGCTGGGCGAACAACAAACGGCACAGCAACTGTTCAGTGAAATGAAACAGTGGGCGCAACAGATGGCGAAAACCAGTATCGAAGCGGATTTCTTTGCTGTTTCACAACCGGACTTGTTGTCGCTGTATGGCGATTTACAACAGCAGCATAAAGAAAAATGCCTGATGGTGTCGATGCTGGCGGCTGCGGGATTAGGGGAGATTGCGCAATATGAATCTGTGCGCGCTGAACTGACGGCGATTAATCCGGCCTGGCCGAAAGCGGCATTATTCACCACCGTGATGCCTTTTATTTTTAACTACGTTCACTAAACCCTATTAACTGTAATATTTGAGCGGTATGCGCTGCCGCTCATCACTAAATAATTAAAATAAGCCGTTGTAAATAAAAACCCTACAGGAGGCACTATGCCTGAAAAAATGAGAGCAACCCGTAATATAATTTTAATAGCTACGCTTTTGGGTAGCGCACTATTCGCCAGGGCTGCGGAAAAAGAAATGACCATTGGCACAATATATCTTGATACTCAGGGATATTACGCCGGTGTACGTCAGGGTGTTCAGGATGCGGCAAAAGATTCCTCAGTACAGGTACAGTTAATAGAAACCAACGCACAGGGGGATATTTCAAAAGAAAGTACTTTTGTTGATACCCTCGTGGCGCGTAATGTTGATGCCATTATTTTGTCGGCAGTGTCTGAAAATGGCAGTAGCCGCACCGTTCGACGCGCCAGTGAGGCGGGTATTCCAGTGATTTGCTACAACACCTGTATTAATCAGAAAGGGGTCGATAAATATGTCTCGGCGTATCTGGTGGGCGATCCTCTGGAATTCGGTAAAAAACTGGGTAATGCCGCCGCCGATTATTTTATTGCCAACAAAATTGAGCAACCAAAAATTGCCGTCATAAATTGCGAAGCTTTTGAAGTTTGTGTGCAGCGGCGTAAAGGGTTTGAAGAAGTATTAAAAGCCCGTGTTCCCGGAGCGCAAATTGTCGCGAATCAGGAAGGTACTGTTTTAGATAAAGCGATTTCTGTCGGTGAAAAACTGATTATCTCCACGCCGGATCTCAACGCCATTATGGGAGAATCGGGCGGCGCGACACTCGGCGCAGTTAAAGCAGTACGTAATCAAAATCAGGCTGGGAAAATTGCCGTCTTTGGTTCAGATATGACGACTGAAATTGCCCAGGAACTGGAAAACAACCAGGTGCTGAAAGCGGTAGTGGATATTTCCGGTAAGAAAATGGGTAACGCTGTTTTTGCGCAAACATTGAAGGTTATCGATAAAAAAGCCGACGGTGAAAAAGTGATTCAGGTGCCTATCGATCTCTATACCAAAACGGAAGACGGTAAGCAGTGGCTGGCAACGCATGTTGATGGTCTGCCCTAATAGCTGATTCGCAGAGGTCCCTATGTTCACGGCAACAGAGGCAGTCCCGGTAGCAAAAGTGGTGGCAGGAAATAAGCGTTATCCCGGCGTCGTTGCGCTGGATAACGTTAATTTCACGCTCAATAAAGGCGAAGTTCGCGCGCTGTTAGGTAAAAACGGCGCGGGCAAATCGACCCTCATTCGAATGCTCACCGGCAGCGAACGCCCGGACAGCGGCGATATCTGGATTGGCGAGACGCGGCTGGAAGGTGACGAAGCTACGCTGACTCGCCGTGCCGCTGAACTGGGGGTACGCGCGGTTTATCAGGAGTTAAGTCTGGTGGAGGGGCTGACGGTGGCGGAAAACCTCTGCCTTGGTCAATGGCCACGCCGCAACAGCATGATTGATTACCCGCAAATGGCGCAGGATGCCCAATGTTGCTTACAGGCGCTGGGTGTCGACGTTAGCCCTGAACAACTTGTTTCGACGCTAAGTCCGGCGCAAAAGCAACTGGTGGAAATTGCGCGGGTGATGAAGGGCGAGCCGCGCGTGGTCATTCTTGATGAACCCACCAGTTCGCTTGCCAGTGCGGAAGTTGAACTGGTGATCAGCGCCGTGAAAAAGATGTCGGCACTGGGCGTGGCGGTGATTTATGTCAGCCACCGGATGGAAGAAATCCGCCGTATCGCTTCCTGCGCCACCGTCATGCGCGATGGTCAGGTGGCGGGCGATGTGATGCTCGAAAACACCTCCACCCGTCATATTGTGTCGCTGATGCTTGGACGCGATCACGTTGATATTGCGCCGGTTGCCGCCCAGGAAATTGCTGACCAGATCGTGCTGGATGTTCGTGCGTTACGCCACAGACCAAAACTTGCGGAGATCAATTTTTCACTGCGTCGTGGTGAAGTGCTCGGTATTGCTGGCCTGCTGGGAGCCGGGCGCAGTGAATTGCTGAAAGCGATTGTTGGACTGGAAGCGTTTGAGCAGGGCGAAATTGTTATCAACGGCGAGAAAATCACGCGCCCGGATTACGGCGACATGTTGAAACGCGGCATCGGCTATACCCCGGAAAATCGCAAAGAAGCGGGGATCATTCCCTGGCTGGGCGTTGACGAAAATACAGTGCTGACCAACCGGCAAAAAATCAGCGCTAACGGCGTGCTGCAATGGTCCACCATCCGCCGCCTGACCGAAGAGGTGATGCAACGGATGACAGTCAAGGCTGCCAGTAGCGAAACGCCGATTGGTACGCTTTCCGGCGGTAATCAGCAAAAAGTGGTGATCGGTCGTTGGGTCTATGCCGCCAGCCAGATTCTGTTGCTCGACGAGCCAACGCGCGGCGTCGATATCGAAGCCAAGCAGCAGATTTACCGTATTGTCCGCGAGCTGGCCGCCGAAGGAAAAAGCGTGGTGTTTATCTCCAGTGAAGTGGAGGAGTTGCCGCTGGTGTGCGACCGCATCCTGTTGTTACAGCACGGCACGTTCTCGCAGGAGTTTCACTCGCCGGTCAATGTGGATGAGCTGATGTCCGCCATTCTGTCTGTGCACTGATGAATTTTACCGAGGAACCTGAAGATGTCTGCTTCGTCATTACCATTGCCGCAGGGCAAGAGCGTCTCGCTCAAACAATTTGTCAGTCGCCACATTAATGAGATCGGTTTGCTGGTGGTGATAGCCATTCTATATCTGGTCTTCTCCCTGAACGCGCCAGGCTTTATCTCATTAAATAACCAAATGAACGTGCTACGCGATGCCGCCACCATCGGTATTGCCGCTTGGGCGATGACGCTGATTATTATCTCCGGTGAAATTGATGTCAGCGTTGGGCCAATGGTCGCTTTTGTCTCGGTGTGCCTGGCATTTTTACTGCAATTTGAGGTTCCTCTGGCGGTGGCGTGTTTGTTGGTGTTGCTGTTAGGCGCGCTGATGGGAACGCTCGCCGGGGTGTTACGTGGCGTGTTTAACGTGCCAAGTTTTGTGGCCACGCTGGGGTTGTGGAGCGCCCTGCGCGGTATGGGGCTGTTTATGACTAACGCCCTGCCTGTGCCGATTGACGAAAACGAGGTACTGGACTGGCTGGGTGGGCAATTTCTCGGCGTGCCGGTATCCGCGCTGATCATGATGGTGTTGTTTGCGCTGTTTGTGTTCATCAGCCGTAAAACTGCCTTCGGGCGTTCGGTTTTTGCTGTGGGCGGTAATGCCACGGCGGCGCAGTTGTGCGGGATTAACGTCCGGCGAGTACGCATTCTTATTTTTACCCTTTCAGGATTATTAGCGGCGGTGACCGGCATTTTACTGGCGGCGCGCCTCGGTTCTGGTAACGCAGGCGCGGCAAACGGTCTGGAGTTTGACGTGATCGCAGCCGTGGTAGTTGGTGGTACGGCGCTTTCCGGCGGTCGCGGCTCCCTGTTCGGTACGCTGCTTGGCGTTCTGGTCATTACGCTAATCGGTAACGGTCTGGTGCTGCTCGGAATTAACTCCTTTTTCCAGCAGGTGGTTCGCGGCGTCATCATCGTGGTGGCGGTACTGGCGAATATCTTGCTGACCCAGCGAAGCAGTAAAGCGAAACGCTAAATATTAACGCCCCTGGCGCGGGTGCGGCAGGGATGAAAATTAATCGTATTGTTAATGAGGGACTTATGAAAACGATGCTGGCAGCTTACTTACCAGGAAATTCGACCGTTGATCTACGGGAAGTTGCGGTGCCGACGCCGGGGATTAACCAGGTACTGATCAAAATGAAATCCTCCGGGATTTGCGGAAGCGATGTCCACTATATCTATCATCAACACCGCGCCACGGCGGCGGCGCCCGATAAACCGTTGTATCAGGGATTTATCAACGGTCATGAACCGTGCGGGCAGATTGTGGCTATGGGGCAAGGCTGTCGACATTTTAAAGAGGGCGATCGTGTGCTGGTGTATCACATTTCCGGCTGTGGTTTTTGCCAGAACTGTCGTCGTGGTTTTCCTATCTCCTGTACCGGTAAAGGAAAAGCGGCTTACGGCTGGCAGCGTGATGGCGGTCATGCCGAATATCTGCTGGCGGAAGAAAAAGATCTGATCCTCCTGCCAGACGCACTGAGCTACGAAGATGGAGCGTTTATCAGTTGCGGCGTTGGCACGGCGTATGAAGGGATTTTGCGCGGCGAAGTCTCCGGCAGCGATAACGTGCTGGTGGTCGGTCTGGGGCCGGTCGGGATGATGGCGATGATGCTGGCGAAAGGTCGCGGTGCGAAACGGATCATCGGCGTTGATATGTTGCCGGAACGTCTGGCGATGGCGAAACAGTTAGGTGTGATGGATCACGGTTATTTAGCAACCACTGAAGGTCTGCCGCAGATAATTGCCGAGCTCACCCACGGCGGCGCGGATGTTGCGCTCGATTGTTCCGGTAATGCTGCGGGGCGCTTGCTGGCATTGCAATCCACCGCCGACTGGGGACGCGTGGTTTACATCGGGGAAACTGGAAAAGTGGAGTTCGAGGTCAGCGCCGATCTGATGCACCATCAACGGCGGATTATTGGCTCCTGGGTGACCAGCCTGTTCCATATGGAAAAATGCGCTCACGATCTGACGGACTGGAAACTGTGGCCGCGTAACGCCATTACCCACCGCTTCTCACTGGAACAGGCGGGTGAGGCGTATGCGCTGATGGCAAGTGGCAAATGTGGGAAAGTTGTGATTAATTTCCCGGATTAAGGAGTTAGCGGATGACCATCTATACCTTATTTCATGGGGCGCTAAAGCTGGATATCTCTGACCAGGGCGGAGTCATAGAAGGCTTCTGGCACGACACGACGGCGTTGCTACGTCCGGGTAAAAAAAACGGTGTGGCAACCGATGCCTCCTGTTTTCCGCTGGTGCCGTTTGCTAACCGGGTGAGCGGCAACCGCTTTGTCTGGCAAGGGCGTGAGTATCCGCTACATCCTAACGTTGAATGGGACGCGCATTATCTGCACGGCGATGGCTGGCTGGGCCAGTGGCAATGTGTAACGCGCAGCGATGATAGTTTATGTCTGGAGTATGAACATCGCGGTGGCGTTTATCATTATCGGGTAAGTCAGACGTTTCATTTAACGGCAGATGCGCTGACGGTCACGCTCTCTGTCACCAATGAAGGTGCAGAGACGCTGCCGTTTGGTACGGGCTGGCATCCTTATTTTCCGTTGTCGTCGCAAACGCGGATTCAGGCGCAGGCGAGCGGTTACTGGCTGGAGCGGGAACAGTGGCTGGCGGGGGCGTTTTGCGCGCAGTTACCGCTGGAGCTGGATTTCAATCAGCTCGCGCCGTTGCCGCGTCAGTGGGTGAACAATGGTTTTTCCGGATGGAATGGTCAGGCACGCATTGAGCAGCCACAGCAGGGTTACGCCATCACTATGGAAACGACGCCGCCCGCACCGTGTTATTTCATCTTTGTTTCGGACCCGACGTTTGATAAAGGGTATGCGTTTGATTTCTTCTGCCTGGAGCCGATGAGTCATGCGCCGGATGACCATCATCGTCCCGAAGGCGGAGATCTCATTGCGCTTGCACCGGGGGAGTCAACAACCTTAGAGATGTCGTTGCGGGTTGAGTTGCTGTAATTTATAAAATGCCGGATGCACAGGCCTACAATGGGTGCCGGAGCGGTAGGCCGGATAAGGCGTTCACGCCGCATCCGGCATGTTTTTAACGCCGATCGAGAGAAATCGCCCCCGGTCCGGTAATCGCCAGCAGCAAGAATGCGCCTGCAATACTGACATTTTTCCAGAAATTAATCATATTTGGCCCGACCGCATCCCCCGTCATATCCCAGTAATGATGGCCAATCACCGCTGTACCCAGCGTGTAGAAAATAAACAGCACCGCCAGCGGACGAGTGAAAAAACCAAGCACGATTAATATCGCGGCAGGCACTTCCATAACTACCGCAATAATTGCCGCCAGCATCGGCATTGGCGCGCCCAGCGAGGCCATATATTGGACCGTACCGTCAAAGCCCATCATTTTGGGAAAACCAAAAATAATGAAAATTAAGATGATGGCAATACGGGCAATTAATAACAAAACGGGGCGGGCTGCGCCAAAATCAAAATAACGTAGTGTGTTCATAACCAATCCCTTTGCAAAAAGATGTGATTTAAACGTAATACACACTCTGGCACCTCGCCACGCCCCAGGCGTTGAGATATTCGCTAATTATCCTGGTTTGCTATAACGGCATAGCGCAGGTCGCTGACAATGTGCTTGCTGCTTCATGCCGGGAAGCTCGCTCGAATATTCTTATTTTCCAACTTGCAACAACATTCGATTAACTCCAGACTAACGCCTCCTGACGGGAGGGACTCATGGTTTTGCAATCCACGCGCTGGCTGGCGCTCGGTTATTTCACGTACTTTTTTAGCTACGGCATTTTTCTACCTTTCTGGAGCGTCTGGCTTGAGGGGATTGGCTTAACGCCAGAAACCATTGGTCTGTTGTTAGGGGCCGGTCTGGTTGCCCGTTTTCTCGGTAGTTTGATAATCGCGCCCCGCGTCAGCGATCCTTCTCGTCTGATTTCCGCGCTGCGGGTGCTGGCGTTGCTGACGCTGCTGTTTGCCGTCGCCTTCTGGGCTGGCGCGCATGTCGCGTGGCTGATGGTGGTAATGGTCGGTTTTAACCTCTTTTTCTCACCGCTGGTGCCGTTGACTGACGCGCTGGCGAATACCTGGCAAAAGCAGTTTCCGCTTGATTACGGCAAAGTGCGGCTGTGGGGCTCGGTGGCATTTGTCATTGGTTCGGCGCTGACGGGCAAACTGGTCACGGTGTTTGATTATCGGGTGATCCTCGCGATGTTGACGCTGGGCGTGGCATCCATGCTACTTGGTTTTCTCATTCGCCCGACCATTCAACCACAAGGGGTAAGCCGCCAGCAGGAGAGCACGGGATGGCCGGCCTGGCTGGCGCTGGTTCGCCAGAACTGGCGCTTTCTGGCTTGTGTTTGTCTATTGCAGGGAGCGCACGCGGCGTATTACGGTTTTAGCGCCATTTACTGGCAGGCAGCGGGTTACTCGGCTTCGGCGGTGGGCTATTTGTGGTCACTTGGGGTGGTGGCGGAAGTGATCATCTTTGCGCTGAGTAACAAACTTTTCCGTCGCTGTAGCGCTCGCGATATGTTGTTGATCTCAGCGATTTGCGGAGTGGCGCGTTGGAGCATTATGGGGGCAACCACTGAGTTACCGTGGTTGATATTGGTGCAGATCCTGCATTGCGGCACTTTTACCGTGTGCCACCTGGCCGCCATGCGCTATATCGCCGCTCGTCAGGGTAGTGAGGTGATCCGTTTGCAGGCGGTTTACTCTGCCGTCGCGATGGGCGGCAGTATCGCTATCATGACCGTCTTCGCCGGATTCTTGTATCAATATCTGGGGCACGGCGTGTTCTGGGTGATGGCATTGGTGGCGCTTCCGGCAATGTTTCTGCGCCCAAAAGTGGTTCCCTCATGCTGATTATTCCAGCATTTTACGGATCTGCTCCTGTTGGTGTGCGGTCAGGGTCTGATTCGTATGAATCAGCGGCGGCGAAAAGAGCGGTAACGGGATGGTATAAGGTGCAATAATCAGCACAGCGTTTCTCGGTGCGCCATTTCGTAAAAAGGCCTTCACCGATATATGTTTAATATTGAGCGGCAGTAGCGTAATTTCGCGCAATTGTTGCTCAATACTTGCTTCTCTTTCACTGTCATTGTCCGTCAGTAAAACAATCTGTTTTTCGTTAACTTCATTTGCTTGCATCAGCCATGCGCCGAAAATCACCGCCACCAGACCACTTTCCTCATCGGAAAAACGGACATTGTATTCACTTTCAAACCCGGCCAGCGCCGCGCGGGTTGTACGAACCAGGCGTGGGTAAAGTCGGCTGAACTCTTCTGGCAAGGTGTTATCAATACCGATGGCAAACAAACTGCGGCGTAATGCCTGAGCGAGATGAGTATAAAGCTGATCGCATAACCCCTGTTCATCATAGAAACGGACATTTCCCAGCTCACGAAAATGTTGTACCAGACGGACAATAGCCTGACGCAATTGCCGATCGCGCTGATGGGTATCCTGCAGCGGATTGGGAACCCGCAACATGGAAAAGAGCAATGCCATAAACAACGGTTCATCTGGTGGTACAGGCTGGCGCGCCCGGCGTTGCCAGTGGCGGCCAATTTCTTGTGCTATCTGAAATTCAAGGCAGGATTCAGCCCATCGACGTTGCTGTGGGTTAAATTGTGGCGTGATCCCGGCATGATGTTGTAGCAGGCAATATTGCAGATACAGGCATAGAAAATGAATATCACGAGCTTCAAAGCATTTTTGCAATCGTCGCGAACACAGATTAACTAAAGCTTGTAGGTTGGTATCGTCGTAAAAGTTGCGAGCAATCCCCCGACGCTTCAATTCTTCCTTTATGGCAGGGGCGAAACGACCGGTGATAAATGACGGGCATAAACGGAAACCGCGTCGTAGCCAGTGAAATAAACATAAACGTTGATTAAGTACTGTACCTTCAATCCGGTAGCTACCGTCATAACCAGTAGTGAGCGTGAGTTGATGATAGCGCAGGATCTCCCGTCCTGTTTCGCTGATATCAAAACTGGCAATATCATCATCCACACCATTAAGCTCGCTAAACGTTGCCGTGGTAGCGGCCAACCCCGGCTGAAATAGCGTTAACAAGATCTGGCAGCGGCGCTGGGGAGCAGAAAGGGCAGATGGTGGAGCAAGTGTAGACATCATCTGTTGATCTCCCATAAGCATAATTGATAAGGATAGCTAAAGTTTGCTTAGGGAAATGGTGAATGGAACGCTATTTATCAGAAATGCGGGCAGGCGTCACAGAATTTTTATCGATATAAACAGCAATGGCCAGTTGAATGCCATGTCTTAAGGTGATTTCATGCTGTTTTATCGGGTTTTAATCTTAAGGTTAATTCTACGGGCTCAACGTATTGAGGATAAAATCTACCGCTTGTTCGCGATAAACATCACCATGACGATCGGAAAAAGCGTCAATGTGTTCGCCATCGGGGATCAGAATCAGCCGTTTTGGCTCTTTCGCCAGAGCATATAACTTTTCACTGTGCTGCCAGGGGATAACGTGATCGGCTTTGCCGTGAATCAGTAAAAGCGGAATGGGGCTGACGCTGGCAATGTAATTTTCACCGCTGTAACTTTCATCAAGTAAGTAACCACTGCCGGGGAGCATCTGGTTGGCGATGGTTGAGTAAGAGGCAAATGTGGAGTCGAGGATCACCGCGCGGATGCCCTCACGATTGCCCTGACCAATAACATCAAGAATATTCGCACCGCCAATACTCTGACCAAACAGTACCAGTCGCTGCGGGTTTACATCACTGCGATGGCGCACCACGTTGATGGCGCTCAGTGTATCGTCCAGTAATCCGGCTTGCGAAGGCGTTCCTTTAGACTTACCAAACCCACGATAATCAAACATAAACACGTTGAAATTGCGTTCGGGTAACCAACTGACCAGTGGCCAATGTGCAGACATATTTCCGGCATTGCCATGAGCATGGATCACCGTAGCGATGGCGTTTTCAGCGGGGCCAGTCGATGATGGAATAAACCAGCCTTGCAGGCGTGTGCCATCTTCAGCGGTAAACTCTACGGATTCTGCTGACCAGGGGTCAGGGCCATAAATTTTGTTATCAGGATAATAGAAAAAATTGATAGCGACGCGCGGCACTAAATAAACGCAGACGGCAACAACAAAGAGAATAAACAGAATCTTGAAAACGCGCTTGTTTACTGGCAGGACCATAACCTTTCCTTGCGACTTTTTTGTAATCCATTAATCGGGGAAAGATGGTGGGAGAGCGGTGAGGGAAAGTAAAGCGGCGAGAAAGTATTTCGGAATAGCGCCTGAAAGGCGAGGGCGGGTGAGAGAAATCACCCGCCAGAGAAATTAACGCTTCAGTGCGTCGCTTAACTCGTCACGCATGTTTGACAGCATGGCTTTTACTACGCGTGGGTTACCCGCAACGATGTTACCGGTCAGTATGTAGTTATGACCACCAGTGAAGTCGCTGACAATACCACCAGCTTCACGAACCAGCAGTTCGCCTGCGGCGAAGTCCCACGGACGCAGACCGATTTCAAAGAAACCGTCAACGCGACCAGCAGCGACATAAGCCAGATCCAGTGCCGCAGAACCAGTACGACGGAAGTCAGCACATTCGTTGAACAGTTTGCCGACGATGTTGATGTAGGTGGTGGCGTACTGTTTTGCTTTGAACGGGAAGCCGGTCGCCAGAATAGTACCGTCGAGATCGCGAGCGGTGCTGCCGCGCAGACGGTAGCCGTTCAGTTGTGCGCCCTGACCGCGAGTCGCGGTGAACAGTTCGTTACGCATAGGATCGTAAACCACAGCAACTTCGGTGCGGCCTTTGATGCGAACAGCGATAGATACCGCGAAATGCGGCAGACGTTTGATAAAGTTGGTGGTGCCATCCAGTGGATCGATAACCCATTGAACATCCTGATCAGTACCTTCAAGTTCACCGCTTTCTTCGGTGATGATGGTGTGCTGCGGGTAAGATTTACGAATCGTGTCGATAATCACCGCTTCGGCAGCTTTATCTACGTTGGTCACGAAATCGTTGCTGCCTTTCTGGCTCGCTTCTACAGCGTCCGGGGTTTCATAGTTTTTGGCAATTAAATTACCCGCCTTGCGCGCTGCGCGCACGGCGATGTTCAGCATCGGATGCATCGGTCTCTCTCACTGGATGTTAAAGAACGGGAAAACGGCGCAGAGTATAGCAGCGAGATCGGCATCTGTCTTCGTTTTATGATAAGATGCGCGAATAATCTTTAGACGAAGAAAGACAATGCTGCAAAATATTCGAATTGTGCTGGTGGAGACGTCACACACCGGCAATATGGGTTCTGTTGCCCGAGCCATGAAAACAATGGGATTAACCAATCTGTGGCTGGTTAATCCTCTGGTGAAACCTGACTCCCAGGCGATCGCGTTGGCAGCGGGAGCCAGTGATGTGATTGGTAATGCGCAGATTGTCGATACACTCGACGAAGCGTTGGCTGGTTGTAGCCTGGTCGTTGGCACCAGCGCGCGTTCCCGTACGCTGCCGTGGCCGATGCTCGACCCGCGCGAATGCGGTTTGAAAAGCGTCGCTGAAGCGGCAAACACGCCGGTGGCGCTGGTCTTTGGTCGCGAGCGCGTCGGCTTGACCAATGAAGAGCTGCAGAAATGCCATTATCATGTCGCGATTGCCGCGAACCCGGAATACAGCTCGCTGAACCTGGCGATGGCAGTACAGGTTATCGCCTATGAAGTGCGTATGGCCTGGCTGGCGACCCAGGAAAACGGCGAGCAGGTTGAGCATGCAGAGACGCCGTATCCGCTGGTGGATGATCTGGAACGTTTTTACGGTCATCTGGAGCAAACGTTGCTGGCAACCGGTTTTATTCGTGAAAACCATCCGGGGCAGGTGATGAATAAATTGCGTCGTCTGTTTACGCGTGCGCGTCCGGAAAGTCAGGAGTTAAATATCCTGCGTGGGATTCTGGCTTCTATTGAGCAGCAGAATAAAGGCAACAAGGCCGAATAACAGTCATTGCCTGATGCGACGCTTAACGCGTCTTATCAGGCTTACAAGTGCGCGGAACCGTAGGTCGGATAAGGCGTTTACGCCGCATCCGACAACAGGTACAAATGCCACGATAAGAAAATGGCACTGAAGGCTAAATACCTGACTAAATCAGTCAAGTAAATAGTTGACCAATTTACTCGGGAATGTCAGACTTGACCCTGCTATGCAATACCCCCACTTTTACAATAAAAAACCCCGGGCAGGGGCGAGTTTGAGGTGAAGTAAGACATGAGACTGACATCTAAAGGGCGCTATGCCGTGACCGCAATGCTGGACGTTGCGCTCAACTCCGAAGCAGGCCCGGTTCCGTTGGCTGATATTTCTGAACGTCAGGGAATTTCCCTTTCTTATCTGGAACAACTGTTTTCCCGTCTGCGTAAAAATGGTCTGGTTTCCAGCGTACGTGGACCTGGCGGTGGTTATCTGTTGGGCAAAGATGCCAGCAGCATCGCCGTTGGTGAAGTGATTAGCGCCGTTGACGAATCTGTAGATGCCACCCGTTGTCAGGGTAAAGGCGGCTGCCAGGGCGGCGATAAATGCCTGACCCACGCGCTGTGGCGTGATTTGAGCGACCGTCTCACCGGTTTTCTCAACAACATTACTTTAGGCGAACTGGTCAATAACCAGGAAGTGCTGGATGTGTCTGGTCGTCAACATACTCACGACGCGCCACGTACCCGCACACAAGACGCGATCGACGTTAAGTTACGCGCTTAATAAAAAGAATTCAGAGTCAGGCCGGAGTGTTTATCACTTCGTAAACACGGTCGTACATCCAGCCGGTAGCCTGATTCCTTGCATTGAGTGATGTACGGAGTTTATAGAGCAATGAAATTACCGATTTATCTCGATTACTCCGCAACCACGCCGGTGGACCCGCGTGTTGCCGAGAAAATGATGCAGTTTATGACGATGGACGGAACCTTTGGTAACCCGGCCTCCCGTTCTCACCGTTTCGGCTGGCAGGCTGAAGAAGCAGTAGATATCGCCCGTAATCAGATTGCCGATCTGGTCGGTGCTGACCCGCGTGAAATCGTCTTTACCTCTGGCGCCACCGAATCTGACAACCTGGCAATTAAAGGTGCAGCCAACTTTTATCAGAAAAAAGGCAAGCACATCATCACCAGCAAAACCGAACACAAAGCGGTACTGGACACCTGCCGTCAGCTTGAGCGTGAAGGTTTTGAAGTCACCTACCTGGCGCCGCAGCGTAACGGAATTATCGATCTGAAAGAACTCGAAGCGGCGATGCGTGATGACACCATCCTCGTTTCTATCATGCACGTGAATAACGAAATCGGCGTGGTACAGGATATCGCGGCTATCGGTGAAATGTGCCGTGCCCGCGGCATTATCTATCACGTTGATGCAACCCAGAGCGTGGGTAAACTGCCTATCGACCTGAGCCAGTTGAAAGTTGACCTGATGTCTTTCTCCGGTCACAAAATCTACGGTCCGAAAGGTATTGGCGCGCTGTATGTGCGTCGTAAACCACGCGTGCGCATTGAAGCGCAAATGCACGGCGGCGGTCACGAGCGCGGTATGCGTTCCGGTACACTGCCGGTTCACCAGATCGTGGGTATGGGCGAAGCCTATCGCATCGCAAAAGAAGAGATGGCGACCGAGATGGAACGTCTGCGCGGCCTGCGTAACCGTCTGTGGAACGGCATCAAAGATATCGAAGAAGTTTACCTGAACGGTGACCTGGAACACGGTGCGCCGAACATTCTCAACGTCAGCTTTAACTACGTTGAAGGTGAGTCGCTGATTATGGCGCTGAAAGACCTCGCGGTTTCTTCAGGTTCCGCCTGTACGTCGGCAAGTCTCGAACCGTCCTACGTGCTGCGTGCGCTGGGGCTGAACGACGAGCTGGCACATAGCTCTATCCGTTTCTCTTTAGGTCGTTTTACTACTGAAGAAGAGATCGACTACACCATCGAGTTAGTTCGTAAATCCATTGGTCGTCTGCGTGACCTTTCTCCGCTGTGGGAAATGTACAAGCAGGGCGTGGATCTGAACAGCATCGAATGGGCTCATCATTAATCGGTATCGGAATCAGGAGAATTTATAATGGCTTACAGCGAAAAAGTTATCGACCATTACGAGAATCCGCGTAACGTGGGTTCCTTCGACAACAACGACGAAAACGTGGGCAGCGGCATGGTGGGTGCACCAGCCTGTGGCGACGTGATGAAGTTGCAGATTAAAGTCAACGATGAAGGTATCATTGAAGACGCGCGTTTTAAAACTTACGGCTGCGGTTCCGCTATCGCTTCCAGTTCTCTGGTGACCGAATGGGTGAAAGGGAAATCTCTCGACGAAGCACAGGCGATCAAAAACACCGATATTGCTGAAGAACTTGAACTGCCACCGGTGAAAATTCACTGTTCTATTCTGGCAGAAGACGCGATCAAAGCCGCCATTGCGGACTATAAAAGCAAACGTGAAGCAAAATAAGAGTTGAGGTTTGGTTATGTCGATTACACTGAGCGACAGTGCAGCAGCGCGAGTAAATACCTTTCTGGCTAACCGCGGTAAAGGGTTTGGCCTGCGTCTGGGTGTGAGAACCTCTGGGTGTTCAGGTATGGCGTATGTACTGGAATTTGTTGACGAACCGACGCCGGAAGACATCGTGTTTGAAGACAAAGGCGTGAAAGTCGTGGTCGATGGCAAAAGCCTGCAATTTCTGGACGGTACGCAACTGGACTTCGTAAAAGAAGGCCTGAACGAAGGGTTTAAATTCACCAACCCGAACGTAAAAGATGAATGTGGTTGCGGCGAAAGCTTCCACGTCTGATGCGCATACCGATAACCCCACCGTGGTCGCCTGCGCGTGGGGTTTGTTTTACCTGATTCGCCGTCATTGCGGCGGATCGCAGCCCTGAGAATGTTATGGATTACTTCACCCTCTTTGGCTTGCCTGCCCGTTATCAACTCGATACCCAGGCATTGAGCCTGCGTTTTCAGGATCTACAACGTCAGTATCATCCTGATAAATTCGCCAGCGGAAGCCAGGCGGAACAACTCGCCGCCGTCCAGCAATCCGCAACCATTAACCAGGCATGGCAA
The DNA here is from genome assembly GCF_000408805.1 of Escherichia sp. KTE159. Taxonomy (NCBI): domain Bacteria; kingdom Pseudomonadati; phylum Pseudomonadota; class Gammaproteobacteria; order Enterobacterales; family Enterobacteriaceae; genus Escherichia; species Escherichia sp. KTE159. Next base: position 2,411,798 of record NZ_KE137292.1, on the reverse strand, counting down.
ACGCTGCGTCATCCATTGATGCGGGCAGAATACCTGCTTTCGCTGCACGGTTTTGATCTTGCCAGCGAGCAGCATACAGTGCGCGACACCGCGTTCCTGATGGAACAACTGGAGCTGCGCGAGGAGCTGGACGAGATCGAACAGGCGAAAGACGAAGCGCGGCTGGAAAGCTTTATCAAACGCGTCAAAAAGATGTTTGATACCCGCCATCAGTTGATGGTTGAACAGTTAGACAACGAGGCGTGGGACGCGGCGGCGGATACCGTGCGTAAGCTGCGTTTTCTCGATAAACTGCGAAGCAGTGCCGAACAACTCGAAGAAAAACTGCTCGATTTTTAATTTCTGGAAGCTAAACATGGCCTTATTACAAATTAGTGAACCTGGTTTGAGTGCTGCGCCGCATCAGCGTCGTCTGGCGGCCGGTATTGACCTGGGCACAACCAACTCGCTGGTGGCGACAGTACGCAGCGGTCAGGCCGAAACGTTAGCCGACCATGAAGGCCGTCACCTGCTGCCGTCTGTTGTTCACTATCAACAGCAAGGGCATTCGGTGGGGTATGACGCGCGTACTAATGCAGCGCTTGACACCGCCAACACCATTAGTTCTGTTAAACGCCTGATGGGGCGCTCGCTGGCTGATATCCAGCAACGCTATCCGCATCTGCCTTATCAATTCCAGGCCAGCGAGAATGGTCTGCCGATGATTGAAACGGCGGCGGGACTGCTGAACCCGGTGCGCGTTTCTGCGGACATCCTCAAAGCACTGGCAGCACGGGCAACTGAAGCCCTGGCTGGCGAGCTGGATGGTGTGGTTATCACCGTTCCGGCGTACTTTGACGATGCCCAGCGTCAGGGCACCAAAGACGCAGCGCGTCTGGCTGGCCTGCATGTCCTGCGCTTGCTCAACGAACCGACCGCTGCGGCTATCGCCTACGGGCTGGATTCCGGTCAGGAAGGTGTGATTGCCGTTTATGACCTCGGCGGCGGGACTTTTGATATTTCCATTCTACGTTTAAGTCGCGGCGTGTTTGAAGTGCTGGCGACCGGCGGTGATTCTGCGCTCGGTGGTGATGACTTCGACCATCTGCTGGCGGATTACATTCGCGAGCAGGCGGGCATTCCTGACCGTAGCGATAACCGCGTTCAGCGTGAACTGCTGGATGCCGCCATTGCGGCCAAAATCGCTCTGAGCGATGCCGATTCCGTGACTGTTAATGTTGCGGGCTGGCAGGGCGAAATCAGCCGTCAACAATTCAACGAACTGATCGCACCACTGGTTAAACGAACCTTACTGGCCTGTCGTCGCGCGCTGAAAGACGCGGGCGTTGAGGCTGATGAAGTTCTGGAAGTGGTGATGGTTGGCGGTTCTACCCGTGTGCCGTTGGTGCGTGAACGGGTGGGCGAATTTTTCGGTCGTCCGCCACTGACCTCCATCGACCCGGATAAAGTTGTCGCCATTGGCGCGGCGATTCAGGCTGATATTCTGGTGGGTAACAAGCCGGACAGTGAAATGCTGCTGCTCGACGTGATCCCCCTGTCGCTGGGCCTTGAGACTATGGGCGGCCTGGTGGAGAAAGTGATCCCACGTAATACCACCATTCCGGTGGCCCGCGCCCAGGATTTCACCACCTTTAAAGATGGTCAGACGGCAATGTCTATCCATGTTATGCAGGGTGAGCGTGAACTGGTGCAGGATTGCCGCTCGTTGGCACGTTTTGCGCTGCGTGGGATCCCGGCGTTACCGGCTGGCGGTGCGCATATTCGCGTAACGTTCCAGGTCGATGCCGACGGTCTTTTAAGTGTGACGGCGATGGAGAAATCCACCGGCGTTGAGGCGTCTATTCAGGTCAAACCTTCTTATGGTCTGACCGACAGCGAAATCGCCTCAATGATTAAAGACTCAATGAGCTATGCCGAGCAGGACGTAAAAGCCCGTATGCTGGCTGAACAAAAAGTCGAAGCGGCGCGCGTACTGGAAAGTCTGAACGGCGCGCTGGCTGCGGATGCCGCGCTGTTAAGCACCGCAGAACGTCAGGTCATCGACGATGCCGCTGCTCACCTGAGTGAAGTAGCGCAGGGCGATGATGTTGACGCCATCGAACAAGCGATTAAAAACGTAGACAAACAAACCCAGGATTTCGCCGCTCGCCGCATGGACCAGTCGGTTCGTCGTGCGCTGAAAGGCCATTCCGTGGACGAGGTTTAATATGCCAAAGATTGTTATTTTGCCTCATCAGGATCTCTGCCCTGATGGTGCTGTTCTGGAAGCTAAGAGCGGTGAAACCATTCTCGACGCTGCGCTGCGTAACGGCATCGAGATTGAACACGCCTGTGAAAAATCCTGCGCTTGCACCACCTGCCACTGTATCGTTCGTGAAGGTTTTGACTCGTTGCCGGAAAGCTCTGAGCAGGAAGACGACATGCTGGACAAAGCCTGGGGGCTGGAGCCGGAAAGCCGTTTAAGCTGCCAGGCGCGCGTCACCGATGAAGATTTAGTGGTCGAAATTCCGCGTTACACTATCAACCATGCGCGTGAGCATTAACAGAGGTTAGTATGGGACTTAAGTGGACCGATAGCCGCGAAATTGGCGAAGCACTGTACGATGCGTATCCCGATCTCGACCCGAAAACGGTTCGATTCACCGATATGCATCAGTGGATTTGCGATCTGGAAGATTTCGACGACGACCCGCAGGCATCTAACGAGAAAATCCTCGAAGCGATTTTGTTAGTCTGGCTGGACGAAGCTGAGTGAATAAACGGGCTGCCTGGGGGTAGCCCGTTTTGCTGTTAAACAAATAAGGATAACTAAAATGACAGAAGCGATGAAAATTACCCTTTCTTCCCAACCTGCTGATGCGCGTTGGGGAGAAAAAGCGACTTACAGCATTAATAATGATGGCATTACCCTGCACCTGACCGGGGCTGACGATTTGGGGCTGATCCAGCGTGCGGCGCGCAAGATTGACGGTCTGGGCATTAAGCATGTTCAGTTAAGCGGTGAAGGCTGGGATGTGGATCGTTGCTGGGCGTTCTGGCAGGGTTACAAAGCGCCTAAAGGTACGCGTAAAGTCGAGTGGCCGGAGTTGGACGATGCACAACGCCAGGAACTGGATAACCGCCTGATGATCATCGACTGGGTGCGTGACACCATCAACGCACCGGCTGAAGAACTGGGGCCATCACAACTGGCGCAGCGTGCTGTTGATCTGATCAGCAACGTTGCGGGCGATCGTGTGACTTACCGGATCACTAAAGGCGAAGATCTGCGCGAGCAGGGTTATATGGGGCTGCACACCGTTGGACGCGGATCAGAACGTTCCCCGGTATTGCTGGCGCTGGACTATAACCCAACGGGCGATAAAGAAGCGCCGGTATACGCTTGCCTGGTAGGCAAAGGCATCACCTTTGATTCCGGCGGTTACAGTATCAAACAGACCGCGTTTATGGACTCGATGAAGTCCGATATGGGCGGTGCTGCAACGGTTACCGGAGCGCTGGCATTTGCTATTACGCGCGGTCTGAATAAACGCGTGAAACTGTTCCTCTGCTGTGCGGATAACCTGATCAGCGGCAACGCGTTCAAACTGGGCGATATCATCACCTATCGCAACGGTAAAAAAGTCGAAGTGATGAACACCGATGCGGAAGGGCGACTGGTGCTGGCAGATGGCCTGATTGATGCCAGCGCGCAGAAACCGGAACTGATTATTGATGCTGCGACCCTGACCGGAGCGGCGAAAACCGCGCTGGGTAATGATTATCACGCACTGTTCAGTTTTGACGATGCGCTGGCAGGGCGTTTGCTGACGAGTGCCGCGCAGGAGAATGAACCATTCTGGCGTCTGCCACTGGCGGAGTTCCATCGTAACCAGTTACCGTCAAACTTTGCCGAACTTAACAATACCGGAAGCGCGGTTTATCCGGCAGGGGCGAGTACGGCGGCGGGCTTCCTGTCGCACTTTGTTGATAACTATCAGCAAGGTTGGCTGCACATTGACTGCTCAGCGACTTACCGTAAAGCGCCGGTTGAGCAGTGGTCTGCGGGCGCGACCGGGCTGGGTGTGCGCACGATTGCCAATCTGTTAACTGCGTAATCTTTTATGCCGGATGCGGTTCAAGCCACATCCGGTTTTTTTATCAGACCGTTGGCAAAGTGCATTTGTTCATGCTGGATGCGGCGTAAACGCCTTATCCAGCCTACAAAGTATTGCAAATTCAACAAATTGCGATTCACTTGTAGGCCTGATAAGCGTAGCGCATCAGGCACTTGCGCCCAGAACGTTGAATGAATTGTGGTTCTTATGTCCGAAACAAAAAATGAACTTGAAGACCTGCTGGAAAAAGCAGCAACCGAACCGGCACACCGTCCGGCCTTTTTCCGCACTCTACTGGAATCCACTGTCTGGGTGCCGGGTACAGCGGCGCAGGGCGAGGCAGTAGCTGAAGATAGTGCACTTGATTTACAGCACTGGGAAAAAGAAGATGGCACCAGCGTCATTCCTTTTTTCACCTCGTTAGAAGCACTTCAACAGGCGGTTGAAGACGAACAAGCATTTGTCGTGATGCCCGTTCGCACGCTGTTTGAGATGACCCTTGGTGAAACGCTCTTCCTTAATGCAAAACTGCCCACCGGCAAAGAGTTTATGCCGCGTGAAATCAGTTTGCTGATCGGTGAAGAGGGAAACCCACTGAGCAGTCAGGAAGTGCTGGAAGGTGGCGAGTCGCTGATATTATCGGAAGTCGCAGAGCCGCCAGCACAAATGATTGATTCGCTCACCACCTTATTTAAAACCATTAAGCCGGTGAAGCGCGCTTTTATTTGTTCAATTAAAGAAAGCGAAGAGGCACAACCTAATTTGCTTATTGGTATTGAAGCAGATGGCGATATCGAAGAAATTATTCAGGCGGCGGGAAGCGTGGCGACCGATACGTTACCGGGCGATGAACCTATCGATATTTGTCAGGTGAAAAAAGGGGAAAAAGGAATTAGCCACTTTATTACCGAACATATTGCGCCATTCTATGAACGTCGCTGGGGTGGATTCCTGCGTGATTTTAAACAGAATCGGATAATATAAAATATGCCGCCTCAAAGGGCGGCATTCGGGCTTACTTGCTGCGCTGAAGGTTGTTAGCCACCAGTAAATTATTACCAGAGAAACTCCGGTTATTATTTACCTGGGAAAACAGCGCACCAGAAACAATAAGTACGATACAAAAGCACCGTATCTTCATTGTGCGGTCCATGCGAAGACCGCATCACGACAGCACCACTGGCGATATTGCCGCGATAGCAAGCGCTGTGAAGCACCTGCGTTGCTTATGCAACACAAGTCAATCTGCTGGAAAGGCCGCGAACCAGACCAGCAATAAAAAGCTTATATCACTGGCTCGACCGGCAAATCTGCCCGTGCCCCCCATTCACTCCATGCACCGTCGTACAGTTTTATGTTTGGCACATCCAGCGTAGCGAGTGCCAGCAACACGACGGCTGCCGTTACGCCAGAACCGCAACTGACAATAATCGGTTTGTCATAGCTGACGCCGCGTCCAAAAAATATTGTATCCAGTTCATCGGTCGTCTTCAGTTCGCCTTCGCGCACCAACTCCGTCCACGGAACATTCAGCGCGCCGGGAATATGCCCACGACGTAAACCTGGGCGAGGTTCATCAACTTCAGCATTAAAACGCGCTGCCGGTCGGGCATCAATAATTTGCGCCGTTTTTTCATGGCTTGCCAATAACACATCGGTCACTTTCACCACGGCTTCCAGGTTAAACGCGGTGTTAAACTCCCCTTCCGGCAATACCACCGCGCCCTCTTCTAACAGAAGACCATCGCGCTGCCAGCCCGCCAGTCCACCGCCCAGAATCGACACTTTCTCCACGCCAAAAGTGCGCAGCATCCACCATGCGCGCGGTGCAGAGAAAAGGTTACCTTCATCATAGACAATCAGATGTTTGTCCTGATTAACGCCCAGTTCACGCATTGCCACTGCGAATGTTTCCGGGCGTGGCAGCATGTGCGGAAGCGGGGAAGTGTGATCGGAAAGTGCTTCGATATCGAAAAATACTGCGCCGGGGATATGTCCATTGAGATATTCCTGGGCAATGTCACGATCTTCCTGTCCGGGCGGTGCCATACGGGCATCAATAATCTGAATTTCCGGATCATCTATATGTTCAGCGAGCCAGTCGGCTCCTACAAACCATGTCGTGGACATAGGCATCTCCATTTTTGCCGGGGTTAAGCTAAATTGTCGGATGTTTGCCGAAAAGCGACAAGCAAAAGAGACTGATTTGGCTGTCTGAGCCACATTTCTCACTAAAATTCGGATTCTGTAGGCGTGATAGTGAATTACATAACGTCATTTCTCACGCATAATAATTATTCGATGTTGCTAACGGGCCATTGTGGCAGGGATGAGAGATGAAAAAGTTACGCATAGCCGCCTGCATGTTAATGCTGGCGCTGGCAGGGTGCGACAACAACGATAACGCGCCAATAGAGGTGAAAAAAGACGCGTCCTCAGAAGTTGCTAAAGACACATCGTCGGGAAATACGAATTCTGCAAAAACCTCCGCGGTGGAGCGACAAAAACTGGCACAACAGAGTGCCGGTAAAGCACTGACATTGCTGGATCTCTCTGAAGTACAACTCGATGGCGCAGCCACGCTGGTGCTGACTTTCTCCATCCCCCTCGACCCGGATCAGGATTTCTCGCGTGTTATCCATGTCGTCGATAAAAAGAGCGGCAAAGTGGATGGTGCCTGGGAGCTATCAGATAATCTCAAAGAGCTACGCTTGCGCCACCTTGAACCTAAACGTGATTTGATCGTCACTATTGGCAAGGAGGTCAAAGCTCTCAATAACGCAACCTTCAGTAAAGATTACGAAAAAACGATTTCTACCCGCGATATCCAACCCAGCGTCGGTTTTGCCAGCCGTGGTTCGCTGCTGCCCGGGAAAGTCGTTGAAGGGCTGCCGGTAATGGCGCTCAACGTTAATAATGTCGATGTTAACTTCTTCCGTGTGAAGCCTGAATCTCTGCCTGCTTTCATTAGCCAGTGGGAATACCGCAATTCGCTGGCGAACTGGCAATCGGACAAACTATTGCAGATGGCTGATCTGGTCTACACCGGGCGTTTTGATCTCAATCCTGCGCGTAACACCCGTGAAAAATTATTGCTGCCGCTGGGCGATATCAAGCCGCTTCAACAGGCGGGCGTGTATCTGGCGGTGATGAATCAGGCCGGACGTTACGATTACAGTAATCCGGCTACGTTGTTTACGTTAAGTGATATTGGCGTATCGGCCCACCGTTATCACAATCGTCTGGATATCTTTACCCAAAGCCTGGAAAACGGCGCGGCTCAGCAAGGAATTGAAGTCTCGTTATTAAATGAGGAAGGGCAGACGCTGACTCAGGCGACCAGTGATGCACAGGGCCATGTGCAACTGGAAAATGACAAAAACGCGGCACTGCTGCTGGCGCGTAAAGACGGTCAGACAACGTTGCTTGATTTAAAACTTCCGGCGCTGGACTTAGCGGAATTTAACATTGCAGGCGCGCCAGGCTACAGCAAGCAGTTCTTTATGTTTGGCCCGCGCGATCTTTATCGCCCTGGCGAAACGGTAATTCTCAATGGGTTATTGCGGGATGCGGACGGTAAAATGTTACCGGATCAACCTGTCAAACTGGACGTGATTAAACCCGACGGGCAGGTTCTTAGGAGCGTCGTTAGTCAGCCGCAAAATGGCCTCTATCACTTTACCTGGCCACTCGATAGCAGTGCGCCAACAGGCATGTGGCATATCCGCGCTAACACGGGCGATAACCAGTATCGAATGTGGGATTTCCACGTCGAAGATTTCATGCCTGAGCGTATGGCGCTGAATCTGAGTGGCGAGAAAACGCCGTTAACGCCGAAAGATGAGGTGAAATTCTCTGTGGTGGGTTACTACCTGTACGGAGCGCCTGCTAACGGTAATACCTTGCAGGGGCAGCTTTTCCTGCGGCCACTGCGTGAAGCGGTTGCCGCATTACCCGGTTTCGAATTTGGTGATATTGCTGCCGAAAACCTTTCCCGATCATTGGATGAAGTCCAGTTGACGCTGGATGATAAAGGGCGCGGCGAAGTTTCTACAGAAAGTCAGTGGAAAGAAACACATTCTCCATTGCAGGTTATTTTCCAGGGGAGTTTACTGGAATCCGGCGGCCGCCCGGTGACGCGCCGTGTTGAACAGGCTATCTGGCCTGCGGATGCGTTGCCAGGGATCCGCCCGCAGTTCTCATCAAAATCGGTTTACGATTACCGCACTGACAGCACGGTAAAACAGCCCATTGTTGATGAAGACAGTAACGCTGCTTTTGATATCGTTTATAGCGATGCACAGGGCGTGAAAAAAGCCGTGTCGGGCTTGCAGGTGAGACTGATTCGTGAACGTCGTGATTACTACTGGAACTGGTCGGAAGATGAAGGCTGGCGGTCGCAGTTTGATCAAAAAGATCTGATCGAAAATGAGCAAACACTGGATCTGCAAGCGGGTGAAACCGGCAAAGTGAGTTTCCCGGTAGAGTGGGGCGCTTATCGTCTGGAAGTCAAAGCGCCGAATGAAGCGGTCAGTAGCGTGCGTTTTTGGGCCGGATATAGCTGGCAGGATAATAGCGACGGTAGCGGTGCGGTGCGACCAGACCGTGTCACGATGAAACTGGATAAAGCCAGTTATCGACCTGGCGATACGATCAAGTTGCATATTGCTGCGCCAACGGCGGGTAAAGGCTACGCGATGGTCGAGTCCAGTGAAGGGCCGCTGTGGTGGCAAGAGATTGATGTCCCGGCACAAGGGCTGGATTTGACGATTCCGGTCGATAAAACCTGGAATCGACATGACCTCTATTTAAGTACGCTGGTGGTTCGTCCGGGAGATAAATCTCGTTCCGCGACGCCAAAACGTGCGGTTGGCGTGTTGCATTTGCCGCTTGGCGATGAAAACCGTCGCCTCGATCTGGCGTTGGAAACACCAACAAAAATGCGCCCCAATCAGCCATTAACCGTGAAAATCAAAGCCAGCAATAAAAATGGTGAGATGCCAAAACAGGTGAATGTGCTGGTGTCGGCCGTTGATAGTGGTGTGCTGAATATCACTGATTACGTTACACCAGATCCGTGGCAGGCATTCTTTGGTCAGAAACGTTATGGTGCTGATATTTACGATATTTACGGTCAGGTTATTGAAGGTCAGGGACGTCTGGCAGCGCTGCGCTTTGGTGGCGATGGCGATGAGCTGAAACGCGGGGGTAAACCGCCCGTGAACCACGTCAATATTGTTGCGCAACAGGCACAGCCGGTAACGCTCAACGAACAGGGGGAAGGTACGGTTACGCTACCCATTGGCGATTTTAATGGTGAGCTACGAGTCATGGCGCAGGCCTGGACAGCGGATGACTTCGGCAGCAGCGAAAGTAAAGTGGTTGTTGCCGCACCGGTGATAGCGGAACTGAATATGCCACGCTTTATGGCCAGCGGCGATACCTCGCGTCTGACGCTGGATATCACTAATCTTACCGATAAACCGCAAAAACTGAACGTTGCTCTGACCGCCAGCGGTTTACTTGAACTGGTGAGTAACTCGCCCGCAGGCGTTGAATTAGCGCCAGGCGTGCGAACTACGCTGTTTATCCCGGTACGCGCACTGGCGGGCTATGGCGATGGCGAAATTCGGGCCACCATTAGCGGGTTAGTGTTACCGGGTGAAACCGTTGCCGATCAGCATAAGCAGTGGAAAATTGGCGTCCGTCCGGCATTCCCGGCACAAACGGTCAATTATGGTACGGCGTTGCAGCCTGGTGAAACATGGGCGATGCCAACTGATGGATTGCAAAACTTCTCGCCTGTTACGCTGGAAGGACAGTTGTTGTTGAGCGGCAAACCACCGCTGAACATTGCTCGTTATATTAAAGAGTTAAAAGCGTATCCTTACGGATGTCTGGAGCAAACCACCAGCGGCCTGTTCCCGTCACTTTATACCAACGCCGCCCAGCTACAGGCATTGGGTATCAAAGGCGACAGTGATGATAAACGCCGTGCGGCAGTCGATATTGGCATTTCGCGTTTGCTGCAAATGCAACGTGATAACGGCGGCTTTGCGCTGTGGGATAAAAACGGTGACGAAGAGTACTGGCTGACTGCTTACGTGATGGATTTTCTGGTTCGCGCAGGTGAGCAGGGTTACAGCGTGCCGACAGAAGTCATTAACCGGGGAAATGAGCGTCTGCTGCGCTATTTACAAGATCCGGGCATGATGTCGATTCCGTATGCGGATAACCTCAAAGCCAGCAAGTTTGCCATACAGTCTTATGCTGCGCTGGTACTGGCACGGCAGCAAAAAGCACCGCTGGGTGCACTGCGTGAAATCTGGGAGCGTCGTGCAGATGCTGCTTCGGGTTTGCCACTGTTGCAACTTGGCGTTGCGCTGAAAACGATGGGCGATGCGACGCGTGGTGAAGAAGCGATTGCACTGGCGCTGAAAACGCCGCGCAATGATGAGCGGAAATGGCTGGGCGATTACGGTAGCCCACTGCGCGACAACGCGTTGATGCTCTCCTTGCTGGAAGAGAACAAACTGTTGCCAGATGATCAGAACACCTTATTGAACACGCTTTCGCAGCAGGCGTTTGGTGAACGTTGGCTATCAACTCAGGAAAGTAACGCGTTGTTCCTGGCTGCCCGTGCGATTCAGGATTTACCGGGCAAATGGCAGGCGCAAACGTCTTTCTCTGCCGCACCGCTGACAGGCGAGAAAGCGCAAAACAGCAATCTGAATAGCGATCAACTTGCAACTTTGCAGGTAACCAACAGTGGCGACCAACCGCTATGGCTGCGTGTGGATGCCAGCGGTTATCCGCAGTCCGCACCGCTTCCAGCGAATAATGTTCTGCAAATTGAGCGCCATATATTAGGTACTGATGGTAAGAGCAAGTCTCTGGACTCGTTGCGTAGTGGCGATCTGGTGCTGGTCTGGTTGCAGGTAAAAGCCAGTAACAGCGTGCCGGATGCGCTGGTGGTTGATTTGTTGCCAGCGGGTCTGGAACTGGAAAACCAGAACCTGGCGAACGGCAGCGCCAGTCTGGAACAAAGTGGTAGCGAAGTGCAAAACTTGCTCAATCAAATGCAGCAAGCGAGCATTAAGCACATTGAGTTCCGTGACGATCGCTTTGTGGCCGCGGTTGCCGTTGATGAATATCAACCGGTAACGCTGGTATATCTGGCGCGGGCGGTAACGCCGGGAACGTATCAGATGCCGCAGCCGATGGTGGAATCGATGTATGTTCCCCAATGGCGGGCGACGGGTGCGACTGAAGATTTGCTGGTTGTCAGACCGTAAATGCCTCGTCTGTTAACAAAACGCGGCTGCTGGATAACGCTGGCAGCCGCGCCTTTTATCATCATTCTGGCGGCGTGGGGAGCAGATAAACTCTGGCCTCTGCCGCTACATGAAGTCAATCCCGCACGCGTGGTTGTGGCGCAGGACGGTACGCCACTGTGGCGCTTTGCTGATGCAGATGGTATCTGGCGTTATCCGGTAGCAATCGAAGATGTTTCTCCACGTTATATTGAAGCACTGATTAATTACGAAGATCGCTGGTTCTGGAAGCATCCGGGCGTAAACCCGTTCTCGGTGGCGCGCGCAGCCTGGCAGGATCTGACTTCTGGTCGGGTTATCTCTGGCGGTAGCACGCTCACCATGCAAGTGGCGCGTCTGCTTGATCCTCACCCCAAAACGTTTGGCGGCAAAATTCGTCAGCTCTGGCGCGCGTTTCAACTGGAGTGGCATCTGTCTAAACGTGAAATTCTGACTTTGTATCTTAATCGCGCCCCGTTTGGCGGTACGTTGCAGGGAGTTGGGGCAGCAAGCTGGGCTTATCTTGGGAAATCGCCTGCAAATTTAAGCTATTCCGAGGCAGCAATGCTGGCGGTATTACCGCAAGCACCCAGTCGGCTGCGCCCGGATCGCTGGCCGGAGCGTGCCGAGGCTGCGCGTAATAAAGTGCTCAAACGGATGGCAGTGCAAGGTGTATGGTCCCGTGAGCAGGTAAAAGAGTCAATCGAAGAACCTGTCTGGCTGGCACCCAGACAGATGCCAAAACTGGCACCGCTGTTTTCGCGGATGATGCTCGGTAAAAGTAAAAGCGACAAAATCGTTACTACACTGGATGCAGGCCTTCAGCGGCGTCTGGAAGAACTGGCGCTAAACTGGAAAGGACGATTGCCGCCGCGCAGTTCACTGGCGATGATCGTGGTTGATCATACTGATATGCGTGTTCGCGGCTGGGTAGGATCGGTTGATCTCAATGATGATTCACGCTTTGGTCATGTCGATATGGTTAATGCGATCCGATCGCCGGGATCGGTGCTTAAACCGTTTGTCTATGGTCTGGCGCTGGATGAGGGATTGATCCATCCGGCATCGTTGTTGCAGGACGTCCCCCGACGCACCGGCGATTATCGACCAGGTAACTTTGATAGCGGATTTCATGGCCCGATCAGCATGAGCGAGGCGCTGGTGCGCTCGCTGAACTTACCCGCCGTGCAGGTGCTGGAAGCCTATGGTCCGAAACGGTTTGCGGCAAAGCTGCGTAACATCGGGTTACCGCTGTTTCTGCCCAACGGTGCTGCGCCGAATCTGTCGCTCATTCTCGGTGGCGCAGGTGCAAAACTGGAAGATATGGCAGCAGCGTATACCGCTTTTGCTCGCCGCGGTAAGGCAGGTAAATTGCGCTTACAGCCTGACGACCCCCTGCTTGAACGCCCCTTAATGTCGCCGGGGGCTGCGTGGATCATCCGCCGGATCATGGCTGATGAAGCGCAACCCTTGCCGGATGGCGCTTTGCCGCGCGTCGTACCACTGGCATGGAAAACTGGCACCAGTTATGGCTATCGAGATGCATGGGCGATAGGTATAAATGCTCGCTATATCATCGGTATCTGGACCGGCAGGCCGGACGGTACGCCTGTTGTTGGTCAGTTTGGCTTTGCCAGCGCCGTACCGCTGTTGAATCAGGTCAATAATATCTTACTGTCGCGCAGTGCAAATCTGCCAGAAGACCCACGTCCGAACTCTGTAAGCCGTGGTGTTATCTGCTGGCCGGGCGGGCAGTCTTTGCCGGAAGGTGACAGTAACTGTCGGCGTCGCCTGGCAACCTGGTTACTGGATGGAAGCCAGCCGCCAACTCTGTTACTGCCGGAGCAGGAAGGGATTAATGGCATACGTTTCCCTATCTGGCTGGATGAAAATAGCAAACGAGTCGCCGCCGATTGTCCACAGGCGCGACAAGAAATGATAAATGTCTGGCCGCTACCGCTGGAACCCTGGCTGCCTGCTCCGGAACGCCGGGCTGTGCGTTTGCCTCCGGCATCGACAATGTGCCCGCCATACGGTCGCGATGCCCAACTCCCGTTGCAACTAACAGGAGTACGTGATGGCACCATTATTAAGCGATTACCTGGCACTGCTGATGCTTCTTTGCCTGTGCAAACCAGTGGTGGCGCAGGTGAACGCTGGTGGTTTCTTAATGGTGAGCCGTTAACTGAACGTGGGCGTAACGTTACGCTGCGTTTGAGTGAAAAAGGCGATTATCAATTACTGGTGATGGATGAAATGGGGCAAGTAGCGACGGTGAGATTTTCCATGCAGTAGTCTGTTTCACGACGGTTTGTTGCTTAAGCTCGGTTTATTTTAAAAAAATGTTACCTTCATCAATAGTCAACGGCCTTGTTGCTCATTATAATCCGCGCCATCTCGTACGCTGGTACAGACAACAACAGAACAATTTACAGAGGTAAAAATGGCTATTGAACGTACTTTTTCCATCATCAAACCGAACGCGGTAGCAAAAAACGTCATTGGTAGTATCTTTGCGCGCTTCGAAGCTGCAGGGTTCAAAATTGTCGGCACTAAAATGCTGCACCTGACCGTTGAACAGGCTCGTGGTTTTTATGCTGAACACGATGGAAAACCGTTCTTTGATGGTCTGGTTGAGTTCATGACCTCTGGCCCGATCGTGGTTTCTGTGCTGGAAGGCGAAAATGCGGTTCAGCGTCACCGCGATCTGCTCGGCGCAACCAACCCGGCAAATGCGCTGGCGGGTACTCTGCGTGCTGATTACGCTGACAGCCTGACTGAAAACGGCACCCACGGTTCTGATTCCGTAGAATCTGCCGCTCGCGAAATCGCTTATTTCTTCGGTGAAGGCGAAGTGTGTCCGCGCACGCGTTAATAATTTCGTAAATGCCGCGTGCAAACGTGGCATCCGTGCGCCAGAATTTGTACAATGCAGCGCCCCCGGACGAGCAGCCGCTCACCGGGGCGTTTCTTTTTTCAACCCTCCAGGGGCCATAACGTGTAATAACGAGGCCGGAATAGCATATGTCTGAACAATTAGTCACACCTGAAAACGTCACCACGAAAGATGGGAAAATCAACCTGCTGGATCTCAACCGTCAGCAGATGCGGGAGTTTTTTAAAGAGTTAGGTGAAAAACCCTTCCGCGCCGATCAGGTGATGAAGTGGATGTATCATTATTGCTGCGACAACTTTGATGAGATGACCGACATCAACAAAGTGTTGCGCGGCAAGCTGAAAGAGGTGGCGGAAATCCGCGCACCGGAAGTGGTTGAAGAACAGCGCTCATCTGACGGCACCATTAAATGGGCGATTGCCGTGGGCGATCAGCGCGTCGAAACGGTGTATATCCCGGAAGATGACCGAGCCACACTTTGTGTCTCTTCGCAGGTAGGGTGTGCGCTGGAGTGTAAATTCTGTTCCACTGCCCAGCAGGGCTTTAACCGTAACCTGCGGGTGTCGGAAATTATCGGCCAGGTGTGGCGGGCGGCGAAAATCGTCGGCGCAGCAAAAATCACCGGTCAGCGCCCAATCACTAACGTTGTTATGATGGGCATGGGCGAGCCGCTGCTTAACCTGAACAATGTGGTTCCGGCGATGGAAATCATGCTCGATGACTTTGGCTTTGGCCTGTCTAAACGCCGCGTGACGCTCTCTACTTCGGGCGTGGTTCCGGCGCTGGATAAACTGGGCGATATGATTGACGTTGCACTGGCAATCTCTCTGCATGCACCAAATGATGAAATTCGTGACGAAATTGTACCGATCAATAAAAAGTACAATATCGAAACTTTCCTTGCCGCGGTGCGCCGTTATCTGGAGAAATCCAACGCTAACCAGGGCCGTGTTACTATCGAGTACGTGATGCTCGACCACGTTAATGACGGTACTGAACACGCGCACCAACTGGCGGAGCTGCTGAAAGATACGCCGTGTAAGATCAACCTGATTCCGTGGAACCCGTTCCCGGGTGCGCCGTATGGTCGTAGCTCGAACAGCCGTATCGATCGCTTCTCAAAAGTGCTGATGAGCTACGGTTTCACCACCATTGTGCGTAAAACCCGTGGTGATGATATCGACGCCGCTTGTGGCCAGTTAGCGGGAGATGTCATCGACCGTACTAAACGTACTCTGCGTAAACGGATGCAGGGTGAAACCATCGACATTAAAACGGTCTGATAGCCATTACGCCACGGTTACTTTATGTACCGTGGCGTAATGTTTTATGAATGTCGCATTAAGTTGCAATTGTCTGATCAATATTAACGGTGCGTTTTTGCTGACTTTAAGGCAGTATGTAACGATGCAACAGTAAGTTAGCTTTGATTCACGTGGGCTTTGTCACGAGCACACAGACAGTCTTATACTGTATGATAAAGGTTAACCTTACAGATGTTTCGCGGTGTGGGTGGGCGTGATGGTTCACCGGCATCCCAATTCTCATTTAAACGTACCTGCAGCGAATGAATACTGAAGCCACGCACGACCAAAATGAAGCACTTACCACCGGCGCTCGCTTGCGTAATGCCCGTGAACAAATTGGACTTAGCCAGCAAGCCGTTGCCGAACGACTTTGTTTGAAGGTTTCCACGGTACGCGACATTGAAGAAGATAAGGCACCAGCCGATCTTGCTTCAACATTCTTGCGCGGGTATATCCGCTCTTATGCGCGTCTGGTCCATATTCCAGAAGAAGAACTGCTGCCAGGGCTGGAAAAGCAGGCACCTCTGCGGGCCGCAAAAGTTGCGCCGATGCAGAGTTTCTCCCTCGGGAAGCGACGTAAAAAACGCGATGGCTGGTTGATGACCTTTACCTGGCTGGTTCTGTTTGTAGTGATTGGCCTGAGTGGTGCCTGGTGGTGGCAGGATCACAAAGCCCAGCAGGAAGAGATCACCACGATGGCTGATCAATCTACCGCGGAATTGAATAATAACCAGAGCCAGAGTGTACCGTTAGATACGGCTACTGATCAGAACAGTACCACTACGTCGCCATCGGCGGCGGAGACCACCGTTACGAACACGCAAGCGCCAGCCGTGACGACGCCAGTTCCTGCTGTAGATCCACAGCAGAACGCGGTTGTTCCTCCTTCGCAGGCGAATGTTGATACTGCGGCCACTACTACACCGGCGGCTCCGGTTGCAACAACGACGCCAGATGCCGCAGCACCATTGCCAACCGATCAGGCTGCTGTAACAACGCCAGCGGCTGATCCTAATGCACTGGTCATGAACTTTACCGCCGATTGCTGGCTGGAAGTTACCGATGCTACCGGTAAAAAACTGTTCAGCGGGATGCAACGTAAAGGCGGTAATTTGAATTTAGCCGGTCAGGCACCGTATAAACTGAAAATTGGTGCGCCAGCCGCAGTGCAGATCCAGTATCAAGGGAAACCTGTCGATCTGAGTCGTTTTATCAGAACTAACCAGGTTGCGCGTCTGACCCTAAATGCCGAACAATCACCGGCGCAGTAACAGACGGGTAACGCGGGAGATTTTTCATGCATAACCAGGCTCCAATTCAACGTAGAAAATCAACACGTATTTACGTTGGGAATGTGCCGATTGGCGATGGTGCTCCCATCGCCGTACAGTCCATGACTAATACGCGCACGACGGATGTCGAAGCGACGGTCAATCAAATAAAGGCGCTGGAACGTGTCGGTGCCGATATCGTTCGCGTCTCTGTACCGACGATGGACGCTGCAGAAGCGTTCAAACTTATCAAGCAGCAGGTTAATGTGCCGCTGGTGGCCGACATCCACTTCGACTATCGCATTGCGCTGAAAGTGGCGGAATATGGCGTTGATTGCTTGCGCATTAACCCTGGTAATATCGGCAATGAAGAGCGTATTCGCATGGTGGTTGACTGCGCGCGCGATAAAAACATTCCGATTCGTATTGGCGTTAACGCCGGATCGTTGGAAAAAGATCTGCAAGAAAAATATGGCGAACCGACGCCGCAGGCGCTGCTGGAATCCGCTATGCGTCATGTTGATCATCTCGATCGCCTGAACTTTGATCAGTTCAAAGTCAGCGTGAAAGCGTCTGACGTCTTCCTGGCCGTGGAGTCTTACCGTCTGTTGGCAAAACAGATCGATCAGCCGTTGCATCTGGGTATTACCGAAGCCGGTGGCGCACGTAGCGGGGCAGTGAAATCCGCTATTGGTTTAGGTCTGCTGTTGTCGGAAGGCATTGGCGATACGCTGCGCGTATCACTGGCGGCAGATCCGGTTGAAGAGATCAAAGTCGGTTTTGATATTTTGAAATCGCTGCGGATCCGTTCGCGCGGGATCAACTTCATTGCCTGTCCGACCTGTTCTCGTCAGGAATTCGACGTTATTGGTACGGTCAACGCGCTGGAGCAGCGTCTGGAAGATATCATCACCCCGATGGACATTTCTATCATCGGCTGTGTGGTGAACGGTCCTGGCGAGGCGTTGGTTTCCACGCTTGGCGTCACGGGCGGCAACAAGAAAAGCGGCCTCTATGAAGATGGCGTGCGCAAAGACCGTCTGGACAACAACGACATGATCGACCAGTTGGAAGCACGCATTCGTGCAAAAGCCAGCCAACTGGACGAAGCGCGTCGAATTGACGTTCAGCAGGTTGAAAAATAATAACGTGATGGGAAGCGTCTCGCTTCCCGTGTATGATTGAACCCGCATGGCTCCCGAAATATTGAGGGAAGCGTTGAGGGTTCATTTTTATATTCAGAAAGAGAATAAACGTGGCAAAAAACATTCAAGCCATTCGCGGCATGAACGATTACCTGCCTGGCGAAACGGCCATCTGGCAGCGCATTGAAGGCACACTGAAAAACGTGCTCGGCAGCTACGGTTACAGTGAAATCCGCTTGCCGATTGTAGAGCAGACCCCGCTATTCAAACGTGCGATTGGTGAAGTCACCGACGTGGTTGAAAAAGAGATGTACACCTTTGAGGATCGCAATGGCGACAGCCTGACTTTGCGCCCTGAAGGGACGGCGGGCTGTGTACGCGCCGGCATCGAGCATGGTCTTCTGTACAATCAGGAACAGCGTCTGTGGTATATCGGACCAATGTTCCGTCACGAGCGTCCGCAAAAAGGGCGTTATCGTCAGTTCCATCAGTTGGGCTGCGAAGTCTTCGGTCTGCAAGGCCCGGATATCGACGCCGAACTGATTATGCTCACCGCCCGCTGGTGGCGCGCGCTGGGTATCTCTGAACACGTTACCCTCGAGCTGAACTCAATTGGTTCGCTGGAAGCGCGTGCCAATTACCGCGATGCGCTGGTTGCTTTCCTCGAACAGCATAAAGAAAAGCTGGACGAAGACTGCAAACGCCGCATGTATACCAACCCGCTGCGCGTGCTGGACTCCAAGAATCCGGAAGTGCAGGCGCTACTTAACGATGCTCCGGCGTTGGGCGATTATCTGGACGAAGAGTCTCGCGAGCACTTTGCTGGTCTTTGCAAACTGCTGGAGAGCGCAGGTATCGCCTACACCGTAAATCAGCGTCTGGTTCGTGGTCTGGATTACTACAACCGTACCGTTTTCGAGTGGGTGACTAACAGTCTTGGTTCTCAGGGCACAGTGTGCGCAGGCGGTCGTTATGACGGTCTGGTGGAACAACTGGGCGGACGCGCAACACCGGCAGTGGGTTTTGCAATGGGCCTCGAACGTCTTGTGTTGTTAGTTCAGGCAGTTAATCCGGAATTTAAAGCCGATCCTGTTGTCGATATATACCTGGTGGCCTCAGGTGCTGATACTCAATCTGCGGCTATGGCATTAGCTGAGCGTCTGCGTGATGAATTACCTGGCGTGAAATTGATGACCAACCACGGCGGCGGCAACTTTAAGAAACAGTTTGCCCGTGCTGATAAATGGGGCGCATGTGTTGCTGTGGTGCTGGGTGAGTCCGAAGTGGCCAACGGCACGGCAGTAGTGAAGGATTTGCGCTCTGGTGAGCAAACGGCAGTTGCGCAGGATAGCGTAGCCGCGCATTTGCGCACGTTACTGGGTTAAGGAAGGAGAAGGACAGCGTGGAAATTTACGAGAACGAAAACGACCAGGTTGAAGCAGTTAAACGCTTTTTTGCTGAAAATGGCAAAGCACTGGCTGTTGGGGTGATTTTAGGTGTTGGCGCACTGATTGGCTGGCGCTACTGGAACAGCCATCAGGTT
The DNA here is from genome assembly GCF_000408805.1 of Escherichia sp. KTE159. Classification (NCBI taxonomy): domain Bacteria; kingdom Pseudomonadati; phylum Pseudomonadota; class Gammaproteobacteria; order Enterobacterales; family Enterobacteriaceae; genus Escherichia; species Escherichia sp. KTE159. Next base: position 2,392,226 of record NZ_KE137292.1, on the reverse strand, counting down.
GAGTCCTCACGATCCACTTCTCTTGCTTATCAAAATGCGGTTACCGCAGTGAGCGAAGGCAAACCGGACAGCATCCCGGCGGCGGAAAAATTCGCTGCTGAAAATAAAAATACTTATGGCGCGCTGGCTTCTTTGGAACTTGCGCAGCAATTTGTTGACAAAAATGAACTAGAGAAAGCTGCCGCCCAATTACAACAAGGGTTGGCGGACACGAGCGATGAAAATCTCAAAGCCGTGATAAATCTGCGTCTTGCCCGAGTTCAGGTGCAGCTCAAGCAGGCTGATGCCGCGCTGAAAACCCTCGATACCATTAAAGGTGAAGGTTGGGCTGCTATTGTTGCTGACCTGCGTGGTGAAGCATTGCTGAGCAAAGGTGATAAGCAAGGTGCGCGTAGTGCGTGGGAAACAGGCGTGAAAAGCGATGTTACCCCGGCACTGAGTGAAATGATGCAGATGAAAATTAATAATTTGTCCATCTGAGAGGGACCCGATGCAATTGCGTAAATTACTGCTGCCAGGAATGCTTTCCGTTACCCTTTTAAGCGGCTGTTCGCTGTTTAACAGTGAAGAAGATGTGGTGAAGATGTCCCCATTACCGACCGTTGAAAACCAGTTTACGCCGACCACGGCGTGGAGCACTTCCGTTGGTAGCGGCATTGGTAACTTCTACTCTAATCTTCATCCGGCATTGGCGGATAACGTTGTCTATGCTGCCGATCGCGCTGGTTTGGTTAAAGCGATGAATGCGGATGACGGCAAAGAAATCTGGTCTGTCAGTCTGGCCGAGAAAGATGGCTGGTTATCTAAAGAGCCTGCGTTACTTTCCGGCGGCGTGACCGTCGCGGGTGGTCATGTCTATATTGGCAGCGAAAAAGCGCAGGTTTACGCGCTGAACACCAGCGATGGTACTGTTGCATGGCAAACCAAAGTAGCGGGTGAAGCACTTTCTCGTCCGGTAGTCAGTGACGGTCTGGTTTTGATTCACACCAGCAACGGTCAGTTGCAGGCGTTGAACGAAGCTGACGGCGCTGTTAAATGGACAGTTAACCTCGATATGCCTTCGCTCTCTCTGCGTGGCGAGTCTGCGCCAGCAACTGCATTTGGTGCGGCAGTGGTCGGTGGTGATAATGGTCGCGTCAGTGCTGTGTTGATGCAGCAGGGACAGATGATTTGGCAGCAGCGTATCTCCCAGGCGACCGGTTCTACCGAAATCGACCGTTTGAGCGATGTTGATACTACGCCGGTTGTGGTGAACGGTGTTGTTTTCGCGCTGGCCTATAATGGTAACCTGACGGCGCTTGATTTGCGCAGTGGTCAGATTATGTGGAAACGCGAGTTGGGTTCGGTGAATGATTTCATCGTCGACGGCAACCGCATCTATCTGGTCGATCAAAATGACCGGGTGATGGCGCTGACCATCGACGGTGGCGTTACACTGTGGACTCAAAGCGATCTGCTGCATCGCCTGCTGACGTCCCCGGTGCTGTATAATGGCAATCTGGTGGTGGGTGACAGCGAAGGTTATCTGCACTGGATTAACGTTGAAGATGGCCGTTTCGTTGCCCAGCAAAAAGTTGATAGCTCCGGTTTCCAGACTGACCCGGTTGCCGCTGATGGCAAACTGCTGATCCAGGCAAAAGACGGGACCGTGTATTCCATTACACGTTAATCGTCTCTGTCGTTCACTTTGAAAACGGCTCCTGGACAGGGGCCGTTTTCCTGTTTTTAACAACGACGCGAAAATTGCGGGCGTTGTCTGATGATTTATAAAAATGAGGCTTTAAACATGGTACCTGTGGTCGCGCTTGTCGGGCGCCCTAACGTAGGAAAATCCACGTTATTTAACCGTCTAACTCGCACCCGAGATGCGCTGGTTGCGGATTTCCCGGGTCTGACTCGTGACCGTAAGTACGGTCGTGCGGAAATTGAAGGCCGCGAGTTTATCTGTATTGATACCGGCGGGATTGACGGCACAGAAGACGGTGTAGAAACCCGCATGGCGGAACAATCGCTGCTGGCGATTGAAGAGGCGGATGTGGTGCTGTTTATGGTGGATGCACGCGCGGGTCTGATGCCAGCGGATGAAGCCATTGCCAAACATCTGCGTTCCCGCGAAAAGCCAACCTTCCTGGTGGCGAATAAAACTGACGGACTGGATCCGGATCAAGCAATCGTTGATTTTTATTCACTTGGTTTAGGTGAAATCTACCCGATTGCCGCTTCGCATGGTCGTGGTGTTTTGAGTCTGCTTGAGCATGTTCTGCTACCGTGGATGGAAGATATCGCGCCGCAAGAAGAAGTGGATGAAGACGCGGAATATTGGGCGCAATTTGAAGCGCAAGAGAATGGCGAGGAAGAAGAAGAGGAAGACGACTTCGATCCGCAAAGTCTGCCGATCAAACTGGCGATAGTGGGTCGTCCGAACGTGGGTAAGTCTACACTCACTAACCGTATTCTCGGTGAAGAGCGCGTGGTGGTTTACGACATGCCCGGGACTACGCGCGACAGCATCTACATTCCAATGGAACGTGATGGACGTGAGTATGTACTCATTGACACAGCAGGCGTACGTAAACGTGGCAAAATTACCGATGCGGTAGAGAAGTTCTCGGTAATCAAAACGTTGCAGGCAATTGAAGATGCCAACGTTGTGATGCTGGTGATTGATGCACGCGAAGGTATTTCCGATCAGGATCTCTCCCTGCTGGGCTTTATTCTCAATAGTGGGCGCTCACTTGTGATTGTGGTGAACAAGTGGGATGGCCTGAGCCTGGAAGTGAAGGAGCAGGTGAAAGAGACGCTGGACTTCCGTCTGGGCTTTATCGATTTTGCTCGCGTGCACTTTATCTCTGCGTTGCATGGTAGTGGCGTTGGTAACCTGTTTGAATCAGTGCGTGAAGCGTATGACAGCTCTACCCGTCGCGTAGGCACGTCTATGCTGACGCGTATCATGACTATGGCTGTTGAAGACCACCAGCCGCCGCTGGTTCGCGGTCGTCGCGTGAAGCTGAAATATGCCCACGCCGGTGGTTACAACCCGCCGATTGTGGTAATCCACGGCAACCAGGTAAAAGACCTGCCGGATTCCTATAAGCGTTATCTGATGAATTACTTCCGCAAATCTCTGGATGTGATGGGTACGCCGATTCGTATTCAGTTCAAAGAAGGGGAAAACCCGTATGCGAACAAGCGTAACACCCTGACGCCGACCCAGATGCGTAAGCGCAAGCGTCTGATGAAGCACATCAAAAAAAATAAGTAATAGTAGGTAAGTACTTATCTATAGTTTCCCTCTCGTAAGTAGGGGGAAACTTATCGAAGGAGTTTATATGGAACTCAACTGCCCAATCTGTCAGAAACCTCTCGAGCGTAATGGTGACATCGCTCATTGTGAAACCTGTGACAAAAATTTCTCTCTCCAGGCATTGTGCCCTGATTGCCATCAGCCTTTGCAGGTACTCAAAGCCTGCGGTGCGGTAGATTACTTCTGTCAGAATGGTCACGGGCTTATTTCCCGCAAACGTGTTGAGTTTGTCCTTCCTGAATATTAAGTTTTATTTAAAATTTATATTCACACTATAAAAATTAGATTTATCAGTGTCTGGTCGATAAACAGATCGGTTAGACCATTTTAATTAAAATTGTATTTATATTTGCTTGAGTGATTTTTCCTTTATGTGTGGAATATACTGCCTGTCATTATTAATTTTTTGTATTGATATATTATTCAGGGATGGTGCATTGGGGGCGCTGTATTGTAATGATACTGATCTCTGGTGCAGCCATTGCCGCACCGGAGACAAACATTAAACAAAATAACGACCCATAGCTCGAGTTCGGCAGCGAAGCGACCCGACAAGAAGCACAAAATAATAAAGGAACTTCATTTAAAGAACGCAGTGCCGATTACATCACCAACTCTGCAACACAAGGGTTTGAAAAACACATCGACCTCTGTTGAAAACAGAATTACCTTCTGGTGCAGTTGTTGTGGTGGCACCAAATGTCGCCAACGAAACCTGGGCGTTGGGACACTGAGTTGATTCAGGCAAATGTGATATAGCAAAACAGTGTGGAAGTATGAGTAATACGCCAGGGTACATTCAGTGATGCCCGGATTATATCTGGTGTTGGCATGGTGATATTGCCGGATGCGATACTGGCGCATCTTATCCGGCCTACGGATTAGCCGCTTTTTTACGTGGTTTGCGGGTTTTCATAACTGAACTGACTTCGCTGACCACCACGCCATCACCTAACCGCGTGGTCAACGTATCGCCCGCTTTGACCTGCTTAACCTGTTTCAGCACTGTGCCATCGGCGGCGCTGGTTACGCTATATCCACGCGCCAGTGTTGACAGCGGGCTCACGGCTTCCAGGTGTGTTACTGCATTACCAAAACGTTCACGTGTTACGCTAAGTTGTGCGTGTAACACTTCCGCCAGACGATATTCCAGTTGCTGAATCCGCGTTTGCGCGCGATGAATACGTGACTGCGGATTTTGCTGGGTTAGTCGCTGTGTTAATCGCTGCTGTTGCTGTCCGACACGTTTTAGCTGATTTTCCAGTGCAAAGCTCATCCGCTTTTGTAGACGTTCGAGAGTGGTTTGCTGACGCGCCAGCCGTAGCTGTGGGTGCTGCTGCTGTAATCGATGATGAATCTGTGTAAAACGCCGGGTGCGATTGGCGAGATAATAATCCATCGCCATCTCCAGTCGCTGACGGGCAGATTGCACCTGACGGAGTAATTCTTGCTGATTACGGCTCACCACTTCGGCGGCAGCCGATGGTGTGGGTGCTCGTAAATCGGCAACAAAATCGGCAATGGTCACATCAGTTTCATGTCCAACGGCGCTGACAACCGGAATGTGACTGGCAAAAATCGCCCGCGCTACGCGTTCGTCATTAAAACTCCATAAATCTTCCAGCGACCCGCCGCCGCGCCCGACAATCAATACGTCGCACTCGTTGCGCTTATTCGCCAGTTCAATGGCGCGAACAATTTGCCCAGGCGCATCATCACCCTGTACGGCGGTAGGATAGATGATCACGGGTAGAGACGGATCGCGGCGTTTAAGCACATGCAAAATATCGTGCAACGCGGCACCGGTTTTTGAGGTGATGACACCTACACAGTGCGCGGGGGAGGGGAGTGGCTTCTTAAACTGTTGATCGAACAAACCTTCAGCCTGCAATTTCGCTTTTAGCTGTTCATACTTCTGTTGCAACAAGCCTTCACCGGCGGGCTGCATACTTTCAACGATTATCTGATAGTCACCACGCGGCTCATACAGCGTAATATTGGCGCGAACCAGCACCTGTTGCCCGTGCTGTGGGCGAAAGGCTACCCGGCGGTTGCTGTTACGGAACATTGCGCAGCGCACCTGGGCGGTATCGTCTTTGAGCGTAAAATACCAGTGACCGGAAGCCGGTTGCGTGAAGTTAGATATTTCTCCGCTGATCCATACCTGTCCCATCTCATGCTCAAGCAGCAGACGAACCGTTTGATTCAGGCGACTAACGGTAAAAATTGCAGGGGATTGAGAAGGTAACATGTGAGCGAGATCAAATTCTAAATCAGCAAGTTATTCAGTCGATAGTAACCCGCCAGCAGGGGATAGCAAGCATTTTTTGCAAAAAGGGGTAGATGCAATCGGTTACGCTCTGTATAATGCCGCGGCAATATTTATTAACCACTCTGGTCGAGATATTGCCCATGCTACGTATCGCTAAAGAAGCTCTGACGTTTGACGACGTTCTCCTCGTTCCTGCTCATTCTACCGTCCTGCCGAATACCGCTGACCTCAGCACTCAACTGACGAAAACTATTCGTCTGAACATCCCTATGCTTTCCGCAGCAATGGATACCGTAACGGAAGCGCGCCTGGCTATTGCCCTGGCTCAGGAAGGCGGTATTGGCTTTATCCACAAAAACATGTCCATTGAACGCCAGGCGGAAGAAGTTCGCCGCGTGAAAAAACACGAGTCTGGCGTGGTGACTGACCCGCAGACTGTTCTGCCAACCACGACTCTGCGCGAGGTGAAAGAACTGACCGAGCGTAACGGTTTTGCTGGCTACCCGGTAGTAACCGAAGAAAACGAACTGGTTGGTATCATCACCGGTCGTGACGTGCGTTTTGTGACCGACCTGAATCAGCCGGTTAGCGTTTACATGACGCCGAAAGAGCGTCTGGTGACCGTGCGTGAAGGCGAAGCCCGTGAAGTTGTGCTGACCAAAATGCACGAAAAACGCGTTGAGAAAGCGCTGGTGGTTGATGATGAATTCCACCTGATTGGCATGATCACCGTGAAAGATTTCCAGAAAGCGGAGCGTAAACCGAACGCCTGTAAAGACGAGCAAGGCCGTCTGCGTGTTGGTGCGGCGGTTGGTGCTGGCGCAGGTAACGAAGAGCGTGTTGATGCGCTGGTGGCCGCTGGTGTTGATGTTCTGCTGATCGACTCCTCTCACGGTCACTCTGAAGGTGTTCTGCAACGTATTCGCGAAACCCGAGCCAAATACCCGGATCTGCAAATCATCGGCGGTAACGTCGCCACTGCTGCAGGCGCTCGTGCGCTGGCGGAAGCCGGTTGTAGCGCGGTTAAAGTTGGTATCGGCCCTGGTTCTATTTGTACCACCCGTATCGTCACTGGCGTAGGTGTTCCGCAGATCACCGCCGTTGCTGACGCAGTAGAAGCCCTGGAAGGCACCGGTATTCCAGTTATCGCTGACGGTGGTATTCGCTTCTCCGGCGATATCGCTAAAGCTATCGCTGCTGGCGCAAGCGCGGTGATGGTAGGCTCCATGCTGGCAGGTACGGAAGAATCTCCGGGTGAAATCGAACTCTACCAGGGCCGTTCTTATAAATCTTACCGTGGTATGGGCTCTCTGGGCGCGATGTCCAAAGGTTCTTCTGACCGTTACTTCCAGAGCGACAACGCCGCTGACAAACTGGTGCCAGAAGGCATCGAAGGCCGTGTGGCTTACAAAGGTCGCCTGAAAGAGATCATCCACCAGCAGATGGGCGGTCTGCGCTCCTGTATGGGCCTGACCGGCTGTGGTACTATCGACGAGCTGCGTACTAAAGCGGAGTTTGTACGTATCAGCGGTGCTGGCATTCAGGAAAGCCACGTTCATGACGTGACCATCACCAAAGAGTCCCCGAACTACCGTATGGGCTCCTGATTCTCTTCGCCCGACTTCATGTCGGGCGATTTATATTATCTGTTTCACTTGCCTCGGAATAAGCGTCAATGACGGAAAACATTCATAAGCATCGCATCCTCATTCTGGACTTCGGTTCACAGTACACCCAACTGGTTGCGCGCCGCGTGCGTGAGCTGGGCGTTTACTGTGAACTGTGGGCATGGGATGTGACAGAAGCACAAATTCGTGACTTCAACCCAAGCGGCATTATTCTTTCCGGCGGCCCGGAAAGCACCACCGAAGAAAACAGCCCGCGAGCGCCGCAGTATGTCTTTGAAGCAGGCGTACCGGTATTCGGCGTTTGCTATGGTATGCAGACCATGGCGATGCAGTTAGGTGGCCATGTTGAAGCCTCTAACGAGCGTGAGTTTGGTTATGCACAGGTTGAAGTACAAACTGATAGCGCGCTCATTCGTGGCATCGAAGATGCGTTAAGTGCAGACGGCAAACCGCTGCTTGACGTGTGGATGAGCCACGGCGATAAGGTAACTGCAATTCCTGAGGGTTTCGTTACCGTAGCCAGCACCGAAAGTTGCCCGTTTGCCATAATGGCTAACGAAGAAAAACGTTTCTATGGCGTACAGTTCCACCCGGAAGTGACTCACACCCGTCAGGGGATGCGTATGCTGGAGCGTTTTGTGCGCGATATCTGCCAGTGTGAAGCACTGTGGACACCAGCAAAAATTATCGATGACGCCGTAGCCCGCATTCGCGAGCAGGTGGGCGATGATAAAGTGATCCTTGGCCTCTCTGGTGGCGTGGACTCTTCTGTTACTGCGATGCTTCTGCACCGTGCTATCGGTAAAAACCTGACCTGCGTATTCGTCGACAACGGCCTGCTGCGTCTGAATGAAGCTGAACAGGTAATGGATATGTTTAGTGATCGCTTCGGCCTGAACATCATTCACGTTCCGGCAGAAGAGCGTTTCCTGGCTGCGCTGGCGGGTGAAAACGATCCGGAAGCTAAACGTAAAATCATCGGTCGCGTCTTCGTTGAAGTATTCGATGAAGAAGCGCTGAAACTGGAAGATGTAAAGTGGCTGGCGCAGGGGACTATCTACCCTGACGTTATTGAATCCGCCGCTTCTGCGACGGGTAAAGCGCACGTTATCAAATCTCACCACAACGTAGGCGGCCTGCCGAAAGAGATGAAGATGGGCCTGGTTGAACCGCTGAAAGAGCTGTTCAAAGACGAAGTGCGTAAGATTGGTCTGGAGCTGGGTCTGCCGTACGACATGCTGTACCGCCACCCGTTCCCGGGGCCTGGCCTTGGCGTTCGCGTGTTGGGTGAAGTGAAGAAAGAGTACTGCGACCTGCTGCGCCGTGCGGATGCCATCTTCATTGAAGAACTGCGTAAAGCTGATCTGTACGACAAAGTCAGCCAGGCATTCACAGTCTTCCTGCCAGTACGCTCCGTAGGCGTAATGGGCGATGGTCGTAAATATGACTGGGTTGTCTCTCTGCGTGCTGTCGAAACCATCGACTTTATGACCGCACACTGGGCGCACCTGCCATATGATTTCTTAGGGCGCGTTTCCAACCGTATTATCAATGAAGTGAATGGTATTTCCCGCGTGGTGTATGACATCAGCGGTAAGCCGCCAGCTACTATTGAGTGGGAATAAACCCGAACACTAAATGCTGAGGTTTTCTATTCGTACGAGGCTTCAGCATATTTTGGTAACAAAACCCTCTGTTCATCCACTGGAGGGTTTTTTATGCAATTAAAAAGCCCATAATCCTCACGAATTACAGGCCTGGTAGTGGAAAGACGATTAATTAAACCAACTGTCTGATTTATTCTCTTCTGCTTTACCCACGCTTTTCATCAAATCACGACCACCTTCAGTCATATTCCTGTTAGCGTCAGCTTCAGATTGTACAACATCGGTTTGCGCTGCTTTGTGTTTCAGTTCCTGATCGATAAATTCGTTCTCACGCTTAACGCGCGCTTCTTCTTTTGCCAGCGCCAGTTTTTGCTTCTGAATCTCTAAGTTGCGCAGCTCATCTTCATAACTTTGATCGCGCTTTTTATCCGCAGTGAATTCGGCGTCCCGTTTATCCTGGCGAGCTTTTTTATCCGCTGCTGCTGCTGCCGCTCTTTTATTCGCTGCGGCCTGAGCGTTTGCGCGCCGTTGCTTCTCTTGCTGGATTTCCCTGTTGCGCTCCGCAACCCATTCGTCATGCTGCCTTTGTTCTTCATTTTTGCCTTGCTGTTCAGCTTCTGCGACCGCAGAGAGTTGATCCTGTAATGAAGAGGCGAAAGCCGGGCTACTAACAGCAGCTAATATGGCGGCGCAAAGAAAAACTTTCTTCATGAGTCCTCCTGATAGTTAGCTCTTTTCAGGACATTTTGTATTTGGCTGAATACGCGTTTCGTTATAAGTGGTGGTAATAACAACGGCTAAACCCGTTGTGAACTGGCATTCTTTACCCACCTGGGTGGAGGTGTACACTTTGGTGCCTTCCTTATAAGTTAAAGAGACACCTTCCACTAAGGTTTTATCATTCACCATAGTACCCGCTGCCGCGCCTACAGCTCCGCCACCAACTGCACCAGCCGTTGTTCCGGAGTTACTACCAGATCCAACGTTATGGCCGATAACGCCGCCTGCGACAGCGCCAATAAGTGCGCCAAAGGCTTGCGCATTCCGTTTATTTTGTGAGTTATCTACGGCAACTTTTGCGGGAAGAATGGAGATAATATTAACGGTTTTAGTTTCTTGCTTTGTATTCAGTTGATCGGTTTGATAGACATCGGCGGCATGGTCGTCAGCATTTGACTGGCATCCTGCCAGGGTGAATGACGCTAAAATTGCCACAGGCAGAAAACATTTTTTAAATTTCATCACTATTCCTTGTTGTACACATTACGAAAAATAAGACATTTAAGATCATCAAAAGAAGAAAGTAAATGTATTGCGGATAAAGGAATAGATTTAATTTATTAAAATTCACCAAAATAATAAATTAATAAAAAATATAATTGAAATATATATATTAATTTAATGTTTATTCCGTCCTTAGGCAAGATGATCGTCAGTCAGGGCAAAGAGGCGAGATTTAAGGTGAAAGAATGCTTGCCGCTTTGATAACAACAAAGAGCAACAGCATCTGACAACATTGAGCCGTCTTGTTCAGGAAGGATGACGAAGGTAACCGCTAACGTTGTACCGATGATTCGATAGAGAGTGTGGATTGTTGAGCTTCTTTTTTGCTCTGATGATGCTGCCAGGCACTGACGGACGAGTAGATAAAGCGGCCAAAGAAGAAGATAAAGCTAATGAGTAGTACGATACGGGTCATACGACTGTTAAATCGGTGTCGTTTTCGCATACTGGTTGCCTGACTCACAAAAGGTTCCTTGAAGTATGTCCCACTCAGGAGACGGTACTTACATTAAGGCACATCAGGAAAAAATGGTCAATTCTTCGTTATGTAAAAAAGCGTCAGTGGATACATATTTTAATGTTATGGAAATTAATTTAATTATTTACAGTGCTGATGTAATAATGATGAATTAACATAATAAACGTAATAATTCATTAATCAGGGTTATTTTGTTTGATATATATCAATTGGAACTTTCATATGACACTTAGAATCAATGTCCTCTATAGCGATGAGTAATCATCTTTCGAAGTCAGGTGGGATGCCTGTCTGAATACACCCCTTCAGGATGTGGGGGATTCTGCTGAGCATCTATGAAACTGAATGCAACTTATATAAAAATACGTGATAAATGGTGGGGGCTTCCGCTGATCCTGCCTTCTTTAATTTTACCTGTTTTCGCACAAATAAATACTTTCGCGCATATTTCCTCTGGTGAAGTATTTCTCTTTTATCTGCCCCTGGCTCTGATGATCAGCATGATGATGTTTTTTGGCTGGGCAGCATTACCGGGTATAGCATTAGGCATTTTTGTTCGTAAGTATGCGGAGCTTGGCCTTTACGAAACGCTTTCGTTAACGGCTAATTTTATTATCATTATTATTATTTGTTGGGGCGGTTACAGGGTCTTTACTCCCCGGCGTAACAACGTTTCACATGGCGATACCCGCTTAATTTCCCAGCGAATTTTTTGGCAGATTTTTTTTCCTGCAACGTTGTTCCTGGTGCTTTTCCAGTTTGCGGCGTTTGTAGGATTACTGGCGAGCAAAGAAAATCTGGTAGGCGTCATGCCTTTTAACCTTGGAACCTTAATCAATTATCAGGCCCTGCTGGTCGGTAATCTTATCGGTGTCCCGCTGTGCTATTTCATCATTCGGGTGGTGCGAAATCCACTTTATTTACGTAGCTATTATTCGCAGTTAAAACAGCAGGTTGACAGAAAAGTGACCAAAAAAGAATTTGCGATCTGGTTACTGGCTTTAGGTACGTTGCTGTTGCTGTTATGTATGCCGTTAAATGAAAAAAGCACAATTTTTAGCACCAACTATACGTTATCGTTATTGTTGCCGCTGATGATGTGGGGAGCAATGCGCTACGGCTATAAGTTTATATCGCTGCTCTGGGCGGTAGTGCTGATGATCAGTATTCACTGCTATCAGAATTACATTCCCCTTTATCCAGGATATACCACGCAACTGACCATAACTTCCTCCAGTTATTTAGTTTTTTCTTTTATTGTCAATTATATGGCTGTACTGGCAACCCGTCAGCGAGCGGTGGTCAGACGCATTCAACGGCTTGCCTATGTGGACCCGGTTGTTCATCTGCCAAATATTCGCGCCCTGAACCGCGCGCTGCGCGATGCACCCTGGTCCGTGCTATGTTATTTACGCATCCCAGGCATGGAAATGCTGGTAAAGAACTATGGCATCATGCTACGCATTCAATATAAACAAAAAATTTCACACTGGCTGACATCATTGCTGGAGCCGGGCGAATCTGTTTATCAGCTTTCCGGCAACGACCTTGCGTTACGACTGAATACAGAATCACACCAGGAGCGCATTACCGCGCTGGATAACCATCTGAAGCAGTTTCGTTTCTTTTGGGATGGAATGCCGTTACAACCTCAGATTGGCGTTAGTTATTGCTATGTCCGCTCACCGGTTAATCATATATACCTGCTGCTCGGGGAGTTAAATACGGTTGCCGAACTTTCCATCGTGACCAATACCCCGGAAAATATGCAACGTCGTGGGGCAATGTATTTACAACGGGAATTAAAAGACAAAGTGGCGATGATGAATCGGCTACAGCAGGCGCTTGAGCATAACCAGTTTTGCCTGATGGCCCAGCCGATTACTGGGGTGCGTGGTGATGTCTATCATGAAATTCTGCTGCGCATGAAAGGAGAGAACGATGAACTCATCAATCCTGACAATTTCTTACCGGTTGCGCATGAATTTGGCTTATCGTCCAGCATCGACATGTGGGTCATCGAACATACACTGCAATTTATGGCGGAAAATAGAGAAAAAATGCCTGCCCGCCGATTTGCTATTAACCTGTCGCCAACTTCCGTTTGTCAGGCGCATTTTCCTTTGAACGTCAGTCATTTTTTAGCTAAATATCAAATAGAAGCGTGGCAGCTTATTTTTGAGGTAACAGAAAGTAATATCCTGACCAATGTTAAACAGGCACAGAATACGTTGCAGCATCTTCAGGAGTTAGGATGCCAAATTGCAATTGATGATTTTGGCACCGGCTATGCCAGTTATGCGCGGCTAAAAAATGTGAATGCCAATTTATTAAAAATTGATGGCAGCTTCATACGCAATATTGTCTCGAATAGTCTGGATTACCAGATAGTGGCGTCAATTTGTCATCTGGCGCGAATGAAGAAAATGCAAGTGGTTGCGGAATATGTTGAAAATGAAGAGATTCGCCAGGCGGTTCATTCTTTGGGTATTGATTACCTGCAAGGCTTTTTGATTGGTGAACCGCAACTGTTAGTGGATATGCTGGATGAAAGAGAACCTGTCCGGGAAAGCGCGTAATTTATTGGGGCCGACATAACATGTTGGCCCGTTTTCATTTCATCTTAAGCCGCGATTTCAGGCGTGCTTTCTTCTTCAATTTTTAACCGCCAGCCAGCCACGCCTTCCCAGTATTCTTGCTCTTTTTCCAGATCAAGCAGAACCAGCGCGTTCTGGCTAAACCAGTCATGCGGAAAACGCAGAGTCCAGTGGCTGTCATCGGTAATCAGCGTTAATGTCGGTGGGGTAGTGGTTGCCTGACGTTGGTTGTTTAGCAATACGCCAAGGCGCAATAGCTGGATTAAGGGCAGAAACTGCTTCTTCTTAAACAGCGTAAAGCGCGGCAGATCGTCGAGCTTAATCGCTTTACGGTGATAGCGTACCAGCGTCGCCATCATCAATTGTTGTTCCTGATTAAAACCCGGTAAGTCGCTGTTTTGCAGGATATAGGCCGAATGGCGATGCAATCCGCTATGGTTGATATTTAACCCGACCTCATGCAGCATGGCGGCCCAGCGTAGCAAGGCTTCCAGTTGCGGATGCGCCAGCTTCGGTTGTTGTTTCCGCCACTGTTCGTACATCTGCATGGTGGTTTCCAGCACCCGCCGTGCCTGTTCACTGTCAATGTGATACTGGTTGGCGAGGCTGCTGGCGGTACGACTACGTACATCCTGATGGCGAAAACGGCCTTCCATTTCATAAAGTACGCCTTCGCGTAGCGCACCGTCAGAAAGCCGCAGTTCACGGATAGCTAAGGCATCAAACACACCGCATAAAATTGCTAGTCCAGGGACAAATACGGTTTTCCGTTCTTCGGAAAGGCCCGGTAAACTAAGCGATGCAAAATTACGATGGCGTAAAACTTCTTTCACCAGTTTTTCGAGACGTTCCGGGGTAATAATCCCGTCTTTCTCGCCCATTTCCATCAACACTTCATGGGCGGCTTTAATGGTGCCGGAAGCGCCCATTGCCACGTTCCAGCCCTGAATCCGGAATTGCCAGGTTAAGGTTTCCAGTTTTTGCGCCGCTGCCATGCGTGCGCGCTGAAAATTCTCTTTATTGATGACGCCACCCTGGAAATAAAGCTGGGCAAAGCTGACGCAACCCATTCGGCGGCTTTCCACGAGAATGGGTTCAAAATTTTCGCCAATCACCAGTTCCGTTGAGCCGCCGCCAATATCAATAACCAGCTTGCGGCCTTTTTCCGGTTGGGTATGCTCCACGCCCATAAAAATCAGACGTGCTTCTTCATTACCGGAGATAATTTCAATCGGGTAGGGGATAACCTTTTCTGCTCGCTTCAGAAAGTCAGTGGCATTCAGCGCCTGACGTAGCGTATGGGTCCCAACAATACAGACGCTGGAAGGAGAAAATCCTTGCAGGCGTTCGGCAAACAGCGACAGGCAGTTTAAGCCGCGCGTCATTGCTTCTTCACTCAACATATTATCTGGCCCCAGACCGTCCGCCAGATGCACACGCTGTTTCAGGCGACCAATAATCTGCATTGCGCCATCCACCACACGGGCAATGACCATGTGGAAACTGTTTGAACCAAGGTCGACCGCAGCAAACTCCTGTGGACGAGGGGATTTGTCGTGTATTGGCATAGGGTTATTCAGATTGTTCGAGTGATTTGATGTAGTCGTAAATCGCCAACTGCGCCCGTACTTTGCGGCGGTTACCGCGGGGAACGTAGCGATTACTGAGTTCTTTATCGATATAACGCGCTTTGACTGTATCGCTGAACAGAATTTCGATGATGTCCAGTACCCGCTGCTTCAGCCGTGGGTCGAGCAGTGGCGTTGCCACTTCAATACGATAATCAATATTGCGTGTCATCCAGTCGGCGGAGGACAGGTAAACCTTTTTATCGCCGCCATTTTCAAAAATATAAACCCGGTCATGTTCCAGGTAACGATCGACAATGCTGATAGCACGGATGTTATCGCTAATGCCTTCCAGATTAGGGATCAGTGAACACATCCCGCGCACCAGCAGATTCACCGGCACGCCGGAGCTGGAGGCCGCATACAGACGATCAACCAGACCTTTATCGACCAGGTTATTCAATTTCAGGGTAATACCGCTGGGTAGCCCTTGTTGAGCGTTGGCGATCTCGCGGTCTACCATTTCATACAGCAGGCGACGAGAGTTTTGCGGTGACACCATTAAATAATCGAATGTCACGGGACGGTATGGATTTTCAATAAAATTGAACACTCGCCGTACTTCGTTGGTGATACGCGCATCGGCAGTCAGCAGCGAGTAGTCGGTATAAAGGCGCGCCGTTTTTTCGTTAAAGTTCCCGGTTCCGATATGCGCATAACGCACAACTTCGCCGTTTTCTTTACGCGAAATCAGGAATAATTTGGCATGAATCTTCAGCCCCGGGGCAGAGAAGATCACATGTACTCCCGCTTCGGTAAGCCGCTTCGCCCAATGAATGTTAGCTTCTTCGTCGAAACGTGCCTGTAACTCAACCACCACGGTGACTTTCTTACCGTTGTGCGCGGCGTGGATCATCGAGTCGATGATGCGCGAATCTTTCGCCACGCGGTAAATGTTAATTTTAATCGCCAGTACGCTTGGGTCGAACGAGGCCTGGCGTAGCAGTTCCAGCACGTGCTCAAAAGTGTGATAAGGATAATAGAGCAGCACATCGTGTTCGCGAATGGCGTCAAAACCGTTGCGGAACTGGGCTTTATCAAACCATATATGGCGTAAACGCGGCAGTGGTTTGTTCACCAGATTGGCTTTGCCGACATTGGGGAAATTAATAAAGTCTTTAAAATTGTGATAACGGCCGCCGGGTACGATGGAGTCGTAGCGGGAGATAGTCAGTTTCTCACGCAACACTTCAACCAGCGCACTGGGCATATCGCGTTGATAAACAAAACGTACCGGTTCTGCGGTTAAGCGCTGCTTCAGGCTGGAAGACATCAACTCCATCAGGCTGGCTTCCATCTCGTGCACTAAATCGTATTCGGCATCGCGGGTCATCTTCATCGAATAGGCATTCAGCGCGTCGTAATCAAAGAAGCCTTTGAAAATATCATCAAGGCAGTAACGCAGAATGTTATCCAACAGAATCATTGGCTTGCGTCGACGCGGTGCTTCCGGCGGTAAATTCACAAAGCGCGGCACTTTATCTGATGGGATCTCCAGCAGCGCGTAACGGATGGTATCGCCACGGATAATTTCCACTGCCAGATAGGTGTAATCATCTTTCAGGAACTGCACTAAATCAGTGTCAGCATTGATTAAAATCGGCGTAATGTGCTGACGCAGATACTGCTTAAAGTAATGACGCAGCCAGTTTTGTTGATTGACGGAGAGCTGGCGTTCATTAATCAGGAAGATCTGGTTACGCGCCATCTCCAGCAGCAGTTCGTTGTAGAGACCGTCGAATTCCTGATCGGCTTTCAGCACGCGGGACTGAATTTTGCCCAGTAAATGGCGGGAATGAGAGTTAGAACCTTGTTCTTCGCTAATAATGATGCGTCGCTTCAGTTCAGCGAAGCGGACTTTATAGAACTCATCAAGGTTATTGGAATAGATCCCAAGGAAACGCATCCTTTCAATCAGCGGGTTAGATTTGTCCGCCGCTTCCTGAAGCACGCGTTCATTGAACGATAACCAACTGAGCTCTTTTTCGATGTATAGCTTTTCCTGACCCATTACCACTTTTACTCCGTTTTATTCACGGGACACTGCCTGGATATTATGGCGAGCAATATTGGCAGATGTCCAACTATGCCAGAAAAGGGGGAAAAAAACTGCTGGAGCTTGCGATTTACAAGGGAATTGAAAAGCGCCAACGGTAGAGCTGACGCTTTAACTACGGTGGCATTACTCGTCGGCGGCGTAACCCTGCGGCGGCAGGCGTTGACCATCCAGCCACGCGGCGTTTTCGTGCATCTTCAGACGCCCATCGGCAAACCAGCTAATTACCAGTGGGTAAATAGCGTGTTCCTGGGTTTGCACGCGGGCGATGATTTCATCTTCCGTATCACCTGCAAATACCGGGACTTTTGCCTGTAAAACAACCGGTCCGCCGTCCAGTTCATCGGTGACGAAATGCACCGATGTGCCGTGTTCCTCATCACCATTTTCCAGCGCCTGGCGATGGGTATGCAAACCGGGATATTTTGGTAGTAGGGAAGGGTGGATGTTCAACAAACGCCCGGTGTAGTGAGAAACAAACGTCGGGCTGAGAATGCGCATAAAACCGGCCAGCACGACCACGTCGGGTGCGTACATGTCGATTTCGTGAATCAACTCCCGGTCATAGGCTTCACGACTGTCAAACGCGCTGGCGATGAGCGTATGTGTTGCAATACCGGCTTTGCGGGCGCGTTCAAGGCCGAACGCGTCGGCCTTATTGCTGAAAACTGCCCGTAGGGTGCCTTTAATTTTGTTGGTTTTGCAGGCGTCAATAATTGCCTGCAAATTACTTCCGTTGCCGGAAATAAGCACCACAATATTCATTATTCGATAACCACGCGTTGTTCGGAATCAGAGGCTTTGATGATACCGATTTTCCACGCGTTTTCACCGTTGTCATTGAGCAGGGCGAGAGCTTTGTCCACTTCCGGAGCCGGCAGGGCGATAATCATCCCGACGCCGCAGTTGAAGGTGCGATACATTTCATGGCGGCTGACATTGCCTGCCGTTTGCAGCCAGTTGAATACTTCCGGCCATTGCCAGGAGGATTCATCAATCACTGCCTGGGTATTTTCCGGCAATACGCGCGGAATATTTTCCCAAAAGCCGCCACCGGTCAGATGCGCAATGGCGTGCACATCCACTTTTTCGATCAACTCCAGTACCGATTTCACATAAATACGGGTTGGGGCCAGCAGATGATCGGCTAATGGTTTGCCGTCGAGTTCAGTGGTTTGCGGATCGCAGCCACTGACTTCAAGAATTTTGCGTACCAGCGAATAGCCGTTCGAGTGCGGGCCGCTGGAGCCGAGAGCAATCAGCACATCGCCGTCGCTGACTTTCGAACCGTCGATGATTTCTGATTTTTCTACCACCCCAACACAGAAACCAGCTACGTCATAATCTTCGCCGTGATACATCCCCGGCATCTCTGCCGTTTCGCCACCCACTAGCGAGCAGCCCGATTGCAGACACCCTTCCGCGATGCCGCTGATCACCGATGAGGCAGTATCAACATCCAGTTTTCCGGTTGCGTAATAGTCGAGGAAAAACAGCGGTTCAGCGCCTTGCACCACCAGGTCGTTAACGCACATGGCGACCAGATCGATACCGATAGTGTCGTGACGTTTTAAGTCCATCGCCAGACGCAGCTTGGTGCCTACGCCGTCAGTGCCGGAAACCAACACGGGTTCGCGATATTTTTGCGGCAGCGCACACAACGCACCGAAGCCGCCCAGACCGCCCATCACTTCCGGGCGACGCGTTTTCTTCACTACGCCTTTGATTCTTCCAACCAGAGCATTACCCGCGTCAATATCAACACCGGCATCTTTGTAGCTAAGAGAGGTTTTATCGGTCACTGCTTGGGTCCCCACGCGTTACTTGCGGTAGAAAAATAAAATTCGGCGCAATTCTAACAGGGAAAGCAAACGTTTGCGAGACTGCTTTACACAACCTTTTTTACCCCCTTTTTGCTGAGCGAGAGGTGAAAAAATGCGCGAGCAGAGGCAACGAATGATTTATTGCCAGGATAATTATCTTTTTTAACTATTTGAATGTTAAATGTATTTATCTAAATTTTCTATGGGTTTGACTAAAATCAACGAAAATAATATTGCCGCCTTGAAGAAAGGCGGTATAATCCGTCGATTTTTTTTGTGGCTGCCCCTCAAAGGAGAAAGAGTATGAAGATCGTGGAAGTCAAACACCCACTCGTCAAACACAAGCTGGGACTGATGCGTGAGCAAGATATCAGCACCAAGCGCTTTCGCGAACTCGCTTCCGAAGTGGGTAGCCTGCTGACTTACGAAGCGACCGCTGACCTCGAAACTGAAAAAGTAACCATCGAAGGCTGGAACGGCCCGGTGGAAATCGACCAGATTAAAGGTAAAAAAATTACCGTAGTGCCGATTCTGCGTGCCGGTCTGGGGATGATGGACGGCGTTCTGGAAAACGTTCCAAGTGCGCGTATCAGCGTAGTCGGTATGTACCGTAATGAAGAAACACTGGAGCCGGTGCCGTACTTCCAGAAACTGGTGTCTAACATCGATGAGCGTATGGCGCTGATCGTTGACCCAATGCTGGCAACCGGTGGTTCAGTTATCGCCACCATTGACCTACTGAAAAAAGCAGGTTGCAGCAGCATTAAAGTGTTGGTGCTGGTGGCAGCTCCAGAAGGCATCGCTGCGCTGGAAAAAGCGCACCCGGACGTTGAGCTTTATACCGCATCGATTGACCAGGGGCTGAATGAGCACGGATACATTATTCCGGGTCTCGGTGATGCCGGTGACAAAATCTTTGGTACAAAATAAAGAATAAAAATAATTAAAGCCGACTTTAAGAGTCGGCTTTTTTTTGAGTAAAGCGCCTATAACACATAATACAGAGGAATATACTATGACGCGCCGTGCTATCGGGGTGAGTGAAAGACCGCCACTTTTACAGACAATCCCGCTTAGTTTGCAACATTTGTTCGCCATGTTTGGTGCAACCGTCCTGGTGCCCGTCTTATTTCATATTAACCCGGCGACCGTACTGTTATTTAACGGTATCGGAACGCTACTGTATCTCTTCATCTGTAAAGGTAAAATCCCGGCTTATCTCGGTTCCAGCTTTGCCTTTATTTCACCGGTATTATTGTTGTTGCCGTTGGGTTATGAAGTCGCGTTGGGCGGCTTTATTATGTGCGGCGTGCTGTTCTGTCTGGTTTCTTTTATTGTGAAGAAAGCGGGAACCGGCTGGCTGGACGTCCTGTTTCCGCCCGCAGCAATGGGCGCGATCGTTGCCGTCATCGGTCTGGAGCTGGCAGGCGTAGCTGCCGGTATGGCTGGCTTACTCCCGGCTGAAGGGCAAACACCTGATTCCAAAACCGTCATCATTTCTATTACCACCCTGGCAGTCACGGTTTTAGGTTCCGTGCTGTTCCGTGGTTTCCTGGCGATTATCCCGATTTTGATTGGCGTGCTGGTGGGTTATGCGCTCTCCTTTGCGATGGGGATCGTCGATACCACGCCGATTATTAACGCTCACTGGTTTGCACTGCCAACCCTTTATACACCGCGCTTCGAGTGGTTTGCTATTCTGACTATTCTGCCAGCGGCGCTGGTGGTGATTGCCGAACACGTGGGGCATCTGGTCGTAACGGCTAACATTGTGAAGAAAGATCTGCTGCGCGATCCGGGCCTGCATCGTTCGATGTTCGCTAACGGTCTGTCGACCGTGATCTCCGGTTTCTTTGGTTCCACACCAAACACCACCTACGGGGAAAACATCGGTGTTATGGCGATCACCCGCGTATACAGTACATGGGTAATCGGCGGCGCGGCGATTTTCGCCATCCTGCTTTCCTGCGTTGGTAAACTGGCTGCCGCTATCCAGATGATCCCTCTGCCGGTGATGGGCGGCGTTTCACTGCTGCTTTACGGCGTGATTGGTGCTTCTGGTATTCGTGTGCTGATTGAATCGAAAGTGGATTACAACAAAGCTCAGAACCTGATCCTGACTTCTGTTATTTTGATCATCGGCGTCAGTGGCGCGAAGGTAAACATCGGCGCGGCGGAGCTGAAAGGCATGGCGCTGGCGACTATCGTCGGTATCGGCTTAAGCCTGATCTTCAAACTGATTAGCGTGCTGCGCCCTGAAGAAGTGGTGCTGGACGCAGAAGACGCGGATATAACAGATAAATAATGTACAGAGCGGGCAGTGTTGCTGCCCGGTTCAAACATAATGGAATTCTGTGGTAAACTTCTCGCGATTTTGTGGAATCCCTGGTTGAGGTATCTCTGAACACACCGGCACAGCTCTCTTTGCCACTTTATCTTCCTGACGACGAAACCTTTGCAAGTTTCTGGCCGGGGGATAACTCCTCTCTACTGGCCGCGCTGCAAAATGTGCTGCGTCAGGAACATAGCGGTTACATTTATCTCTGGGCACGCGAAGGCGCGGGGCGCAGCCATCTGCTGCACGCGGCTTGCGCGGAATTGTCGCAGCGTGGCGATGCGGTGGGTTATGTCCCGCTGGATAAACGCACCTGGTTTGTCCCGGAAGTGCTCGACGGTATGGAGCATTTGTCGCTGGTCTGCATCGACAATATTGAGTGTATTGCTGGCGATGAGTTGTGGGAGATGGCGATTTTCGATCTCTACAATCGGATTCTGGAGTCGGGCAAAACGCGGTTGTTGATCACCGGCGATCGCCCTCCGCGCCAGTTGAATCTGGGATTACCTGATCTCGCGTCTCGTCTCGACTGGGGGCAGATCTACAAATTGCAGCCGCTTTCTGATGAAGATAAGTTGCAGGCGCTACAGTTACGTGCTCGTTTGCGTGGTTTTGAACTGCCGGAAGATGTGGGACGTTTCTTGCTGAAGCGACTCGACAGAGAGATGCGCACGCTATTTATGACGTTGGATCAGTTGGATCGCGCGTCTATTACCGCGCAACGTAAGTTGACCATTCCGTTTGTGAAAGAGATTTTGAAGCTGTAAACGGGACGTTTATTGTCGGATGCGGCGCGAGCGCCTTATCCGACCTACTCGAATCAAGTTCATTGTATTTGTAGGCCGGATAAGACTCGTCAAGCGTCGCATCCGGCAATATGCCTTAGCTACCGAAGGGGTACATCTTAACCCACGATTTCCAGCACCTGCTCCGGCGGACGACCAATGCGCGCTTTGCCATTCGCGACCACAATCGGGCGTTCCATCAGCTTCGGATTCTCCACCATCGCCTGAATCAGCGCCTCTTCGCTAAGCGAACTGTCAGCCAGATTCAGCTCTTTATAAAGATCCTCTTTCTGGCGCATTAATTCACGGGCGCTGTTCATCCCCAGCATGTTCAGCAAATCACGCAGCGTTGCCGCATCAGCGGGGGTTTCAAGGTAGAGCACTACTTCAGGCTCTACGCCGTTTTCTTTCAGCAAGTTCAGCGTTTCACGGCTCTTTGAACAGCGCGGGTTATGGTAGATTTTTACCTGTTTGGTCATTGTTCTTCCTTTAATGCGAATTACATCTTGGTATAAGGCTTAAAGCGTTCCTGCAACTGGCGCAACTGGTCGATACGCGCATCATAGCGGGCCTGTTGCAGACTGCCTAATTTCACCTGCGAACTGGCGCTACTCAATAAGGAAATGGCCTGATCGAGTCGCCCGGCGAGCGCATAACCTTCTGCTCGCGCAGCCAGTTCCTGATCGCGGTTATTTAGCGCGGCCTCCGCCTGTGCCAGTAAATCCCAGCCATTAATGTCATCTTTATTATTAAAGGTGTAGCGATTCAGAATATTGGCCGCTTCCTGTGGTTGACCACCTTGTAAATAAGCATTCGCCAGGTTGAGCTGCAACACCGGATTGGTGCGTAAATCTCGAGCATTTTTCAGCCGATTGATCGCGTCATTGGCTTTGTTTTGCCCAAGGTCGATATCGGTTGCCAGATCGAGAAACCATGCATTCGTTGGTTCTGCCGTCAGTAATGGCTGAAGCGTTTTCCGCGCCTCGTCGTATTTATTGGCTTCCATCGCCTGCAAAGCACGACCATACTGCGCCGCGCGCTGCTGGCGAACGTTACCTTTCGCCCATTCATCCAGTAAATCGCTGGTGAGCTGGTTACGCCCGGAATTGTACATCCCCAGTGTGCGAGCTTTCGCCAGATAGAAATCTTCTGACGATTGCACCACCATCGGGCGCATCTGATTAGCACGGTTACGGGCATCTGCCAGACGGCTTTCCGGTAACGGGTGCGTCAGCAAAATTTCTGGCGGACGCGAAGAGTAGCGCGCCTGATCGAGCAATTTTTCGAGGAAAGTCGGCATCGCCTGCGGATCGAACCCCGAGCGTTGCAGCACCTGGATACCAATACGGTCTGCTTCCTGTTCGTTTTGCTGAGTGAAACTGATCATCCCCTGGCGTGTTCCCGCCAGCGTACCGGTCAGCGCCGCCATCCCCGCCTGCGGGCTGGCCATCGCCAGTAAAATAGAACCTAGCGCGCCAACCCAGGTCAGTGGTGCGCTACGCTGCTGATCTTCCATTGCTCGCGCCAGGTGACGTTGGGTGACGTGGGAGATTTCGTGCGCCATAACCGAAGCCAACTGGCTTTCGTTATCGGAATAACGGAACAGGGCAGAGTGCAGCACCACGTTGCCGCCAAAGAAAGCAAAGGCGTTAATTTCGTCGTTATTGATCAGAAAGAAATGGAACGGCGTCTTCACTGAGTTGGCATGTGAAACCAGGCGCATCCCCAACGAATTAATATATTGTGTTAACAGTGGGTCATTAATTAATGGTGCGCTACCGCGTAGCTGGCGAACGTAATAGTCGCCCATCTGCATTTCCTGACCAATGGAAAGCGTGCTTCCCGCGGAGGTTCCCATATCCGGCAAGGTGTCTGTGCTGTCGGCAAACGCCGGGGCTACCTGACCGATGGTCATGGCAGCAATGAGGGTAGCAACCAGGTTTTTTTTCAACTGCCTGAACATAACCTCTGTCCTGTATTTCTGGAGAGTAGTCATTTGACCGATACTGTGAAATATCGTTCCCACCGCACTGCCTTTGAGTGTAACGACGAAGATTAGCCCACTCAAATGGCTTTTCAGTTTCCTTAATCCGTCATAAAAAGCGAAGTCTTTTTTGTGACATTTCGATACAATTGCGGATCGCAATCCCGCTCTTGAGGTTCAGGGAAGGTCTTTATGCTCGAAATGTTGATGCAATGGTATCGCCGCCGTTTTAGCGACCCGGAAGCGATTGCCTTGCTGGTTATTTTAGTTGCCGGTTTTGGCATTATCTTTTTCTTTAGTGGCCTACTCGCGCCGTTGCTGGTGGCTATTGTGCTGGCCTATTTGCTGGAATGGCCGACCGTCCGCCTACAATCTATTGGCTGTTCCCGCCGTTGGGCGACGTCGATTGTGCTGGTTCTGTTTGTTGGCATCCTGCTACTGATGGCATTCGTGGTACTGCCTATTGCCTGGCAGCAGGGTATTTACTTAATCCGCGATATGCCGGGGATGCTCAATAAACTTTCCGATTTTGCCGCCACGTTGCCGCGACGTTATCCGGCGTTGATGGATGCGGGCATCATTGATGCGATGGCCGACAACATGCGCAGTCGGATGCTCACAATGGGCGATTCGGTGGTGAAAATCTCTCTCGCCTCGCTGGTGGGATTGCTGACCATTGCCGTCTATCTGGTGCTGGTGCCGCTGATGGTCTTCTTTCTGCTAAAAGACAAAGAGCAAATGCTGAATGCCGTTCGTCGGGTGCTACCACGTAACCGTGGGCTGGCAGGTCAGGTCTGGAAGGAAATGAACCAGCAAATCACCAACTACATTCGCGGTAAAGTGCTGGAGATGATCGTGGTGGGGATAGCCACCTGGCTGGGTTTTTTACTCTTCGGGCTGAACTATTCACTACTGTTGGCGGTACTGGTCGGCTTCTCGGTGCTTATCCCGTACATCGGTGCTTTTGTGGTGACTATTCCCGTAGTGGGGGTGGCGCTATTCCAGTTTGGAGCAGGCACTGAATTCTGGAGTTGCTTTGCGGTGTATCTGATTATCCAGGCGCTGGACGGTAACCTGTTAGTTCCCGTGTTGTTCTCCGAGGCGGTCAACCTGCATCCGCTGGTGATTATTTTATCGGTGGTGATCTTCGGTGGGCTGTGGGGATTCTGGGGCGTATTCTTCGCCATTCCTCTGGCGACACTAATTAAAGCGGTGATTCATGCCTGGCCCGATGGCCAAATCGCACAAGATTAACCTTCATTCCGGAATGTGAGATGTGCTGGCCGCAAGCGCAGCCAGCACGGAATGGAGCAAAGTAATCAGGCGTGTTCTTTCAGCCAGTTAATCACTACGTCGTGGTGATTGCTGGTTTTGAAATCGTCAAATACATGTTCGATTTTGCCGTCAGCGTCGATCAGGAAGCTGATGCGGTGAATACCATCGTAGGTTTTGCCCATGAAGGACTTCTCTCCCCAGACGCCGAATTGTTCGCACACCTGGTGATCCTCATCAGACAGAAGCGTAAAGTTGAGCAGCTCTTTTTCCGCGAAACGGAAGAGTTTTTCGGGTTTATCAGTGCTGATACCCAGCACATCAACACCGGCTTTTTTCAACTCATCCATGTTATCGCGTAAGCCGCAGGCCTGTACGGTACAGCCGGGGGTCATGGCTTTCGGGTAGAAATAAACCAGAACACGCTGTCCCTGGAAGTCGGCCAAATTAACTTGCTCTCCGTCTTGATCCGGCAAGCTAAATTTCGGTGCGATGTCACCGGCTTTCAGTGGATTCATTACTTAACTCCATCCTGTTCATCATGTTGGGAATAATTGACGACGCTAATACTGCCTTGCGCATTGAGTTCTGTACATAGTGCTTTGAAGGCTTGTTCAATATTTGCTGAATCCGCAGACGCCGGGCTGTGGGCTGTGATCTGAATATGTAGTTGTGCAGCGCGTTCATTTTCAGCAGGTTGCGTGCGAGACACCAGCTCCGCAATGTTCATATGGTGCGCGTCAAAAAGTGCGGTAAAGCGTTCAATTAAATGTGGTGAGTCTGCTACATCGACCTGAACCCAGACAGATGCTGGCATCGGCGGACGCGGACGAGCCGTCGTTCGCTTCATCACGATTAACAGATCCAGCTCGGCACCTTTCAACGGTAACGTTGATTCGATCAAGGTGATTGCGTTCCATGAACCGGAAAGCAGCATGATAAAAGTGAACTCTTCTCCCAGCATCGCCAGGCGACTGTCTTCAATATTACAGCCGCAACTACTGACATGACGGGTGATAGTGTTCACAATTCCGGGGCGATCGGCACCCAGAGCAGTAATCACCAGATAATGTTGCGATGACAGTGTCAAACCGGTTATTCCTTCAAGGGGGAGAGTAGCTCTTAAGGAAAGCATAAAAAAAACATGCATACAACAATCAGAACGGTTCTGTCTGCTTGCTTTTAATGCCATACCAAACGTACCATTGAGACACTTGTTTGCACAGAGGATGGCCCATGTTCACGGGAAGTATTGTCGCGATTGTTACTCCGATGGATGAAAAAGGTAATGTCTGTCGGGCTAGCTTAAAAAAACTGATTGATTATCATGTCGCCAGCGGTACTTCGGCGATTGTTTCTGTTGGCACCACTGGCGAGTCCGCTACCCTGAATCATGACGAACATGTTGATGTGGTGATGATGACGCTGGAACTGGCTGACGGGCGTATTCCGGTGATTGCCGGAACCGGCGCTAATGCTACTGCGGAAGCCATTAACCTGACACAGCGTTTCAATGACACTGGCATCGTTGGCTGCCTGACGGTAACCCCTTATTACAACCGCCCATCGCAGGAAGGTCTGTATCAGCATTTCAAAGCCATCGCTGAACATACTGACCTGCCGCAAATTCTGTATAATGTGCCGTCCCGCACTGGCTGCGATCTGCTACCAGAAACGGTCGGCCGCCTGGCGAAAGTAAAAAATATTATCGGAATCAAAGAGGCAACAGGGAACTTAACACGTGTTAACCAGATCAAAGAGCTGGTTTCAGACGATTTTGTTCTGCTGAGCGGTGATGATGCGAGCGCGCTGGACTTCATGCAATTAGGTGGTCATGGCGTTATTTCCGTTACGGCTAACGTTGCTGCGCGTGATATGGCTCAGATGTGCAAACTGGCGGCAGAAGGGTATTTTGCCGAGGCACGCCTTATTAATCAGCGTCTGATGCCATTACACAACAAACTATTTGTCGAACCCAATCCAATCCCGGTGAAATGGGCATGTAAGGAACTGGGTCTTGTGGCGACCGATACGCTGCGCCTGCCAATGACGCCAATCACCGACAATGGTCGTGAGACGGTCAGAGCGGCGCTTAAGCATGCCGGTTTGCTGTAAAGTTTAGGGAGATTTGATGGCTTACTCTGTTCAAAAGTCGCGCCTGGCGAAGGTTGCGGGTGTTTCGCTTGTTTTATTACTCGCTGCCTGTAGTTCTGACTCACGCTATAAGCGTCAGGTAAGTGGTGATGAAGCCTACCTGGAAGCAGCACCGCTTGCGGAGCTTCATGCCCCGGCAGGCATGATTTTGCCGGTGACCTCCGGTGATTATGCAATCCCGGTGACCAACGGTAGCGGTGCTGTCGGTAAGGCACTGGATATTCGTCCACCAGCCCAGCCGCTGGCGCTGGTATCTGGCGCACGTACCCAGTTCACGGGCGATACCGCTTCACTGCTGGTAGAAAATGGTCGTGGCAATACTCTGTGGCCGCAGGTGGTTAGCGTGCTGCAGGCGAAAAACTACACCATAACCCAACGCGATGATGCCGGTCAGACGCTGACCACCGATTGGGTGCAATGGAACCGTCTGGACGAAGACGAGCAGTATCGCGGCCGTTATCAAATCTCTGTTAAACCGCAGGGTTATCAGCAGGCGGTAACGGTGAAACTGCTGAACCTGGAGCAGGCGGGCAAACCGGTTGCAGACGCGGCTTCCATGCAGCGTTACAGCGCGGAGATGATGAACGTCATTTCCGCTGGCCTGGATAAATCCGTTACTGACGCGGCGAATGCAGCGCAAAATCGTGCTTCCACCACCATGGACGTACAAAGTGCTGCTGACGACACCGGTTTACCAATGCTGGTTGTTCGCGGGCCGTTCAACGTGGTTTGGCAACGTCTGCCAGCGGCGCTGGAAAAAGTGGGCATGAAAGTGACCGACAGCACCCGTTCGCAGGGCAGCATGGCCGTGACCTATAAGCCGCTGTCTGACAGCGACTGGCAGGAACTGGGCGCTCGCGATCCAGGCCTGGCATCCGGCGACTATAAACTGCAGGTCGGTGATTTAGATAACCGCAGCAGCTTACAGTTCATCGATCCGAAAGGTCATACGCTGACTCAAAGCCAAAACGACGCACTGGTATCTGTCTTCCAGGCTGCGTTTAGCAAGTAAAAATACAGGGCTGGAATCATCCGGCCCTTTTTTCTGATATGATACGCAAACGTGTGCGTCGACAGAAAAACGCAATTTTAGCGTTAATTCGCACGAAATTTGTTTGTCGGACACAGGTCGGATAAGGCGTTCACACCGCATCCGACAAAACATCTGGCACACCAGACAGCAAAAGATTTTAAAACGTTAATTCACACCCAGGAGTGATAAAGATGCAAAAGCAAGCTGAGTTGTATCGTGGTAAAGCGAAAACCGTATACAGCACGGAAAACCCGGATCTGTTGGTGCTCGAATTCCGCAATGATACGTCAGCAGGTGATGGCGCGCGCATTGAGCAGTTTGATCGCAAAGGTATGGTGAACAACAAGTTCAACTACTTCATTATGAGCAAACTGGCTGAAGCGGGTATCCCGACTCAAATGGAGCGTCTGCTCTCTGATACTGAATGTCTGGTGAAAAAGCTGGATATGGTGCCGGTTGAGTGTGTCGTACGTAACCGCGCCGCTGGCTCTCTGGTGAAACGTCTTGGAATCGAAGAAGGTATTGAGCTTAACCCGCCGCTGTTCGATCTGTTCCTGAAAAACGATGCAATGCACGACCCGATGGTTAACGAATCTTACTGCGAAACCTTTGGCTGGGTAAGCAAAGAGAACCTGGCGCGTATGAAAGAGTTGACCTACAAAGCGAACGACGTGCTGAAAAAACTGTTCGACGATGCCGGTCTGATTCTGGTCGATTTCAAGCTGGAGTTTGGTCTGTTCAAAGGTGAAGTGGTACTGGGCGATGAGTTCTCCCCGGATGGCAGCCGCCTGTGGGACAAAGAAACGCTGGAGAAAATGGACAAAGACCGTTTCCGCCAGAGCCTCGGTGGCGTGATCGAAGCCTATGAAGCCGTCGCCCGCCGCCTGGGTGTAGAGCTGGACTGATTTTTTCGCTCATCATCTTGCCGTGCTGTTGGCACGGCAAGACAACCGCTTTTGTAAGACGTGAATTGAACGCTCATTCCTCCATCATTTCCTCCTGTTTTCCTGTGGTAATCTTCCTCTGAACCACCTACGATCATCACTATAATGAATATATTGTTGAGGTATCTATGCGCTGGCAAGGGCGTCGTGAAAGTGACAATGTTGAAGACAGGCGAAACAGTTCTGGTGGTCCGTCAATGGGCGGTCCCGGTTTTCGCCTGCCAAGCGGTAAAGGTGGGCTGATTTTACTGGTAGTGGTGCTGGTCGCTGGCTACTATGGTGTTGATTTAACCGGGCTGATGACTGGACAACCTGTTTCTCAGCAGCAATCAACGCGTTCAATTAGCCCAAATGAAGACGAAGCGGCAAAATTTACCTCGGTGATTCTGGCTACCACAGAAGATACCTGGGGGCAGCAATTTGAGAAGATGGGGAAGACTTATCAGCAACCGAAGCTGGTGATGTATCGCGGGATGACGCGCACCGGTTGCGGAGCCGGGCAGTCCATTATGGGGCCGTTCTATTGCCCGGCGGATGGCACGGTCTATATCGATCTCTCCTTCTATGATGACATGAAAGACAAGCTGGGCGCGGATGGCGATTTTGCCCAAGGGTATGTTATCGCCCATGAAGTCGGTCATCATGTACAGAAACTGTTAGGTATCGAGCCGAAAGTCCGTCAACTGCAACAAAATGCGACGCAGGCGGAAGTGAACCGCTTATCTGTGCGTATGGAGCTTCAAGCCGACTGCTTTGCCGGTGTCTGGGGACATAGTATGCAGCAGCAAGGCGTTCTGGAAACTGGCGATCTGGAAGAGGCTCTGAATGCGGCGCAAGCTATTGGCGATGACCGCTTACAACAGCAAAGTCAGGGGCAGGTGGTGCCGGACAGCTTTACTCATGGTACTTCTCAACAACGCTATAGCTGGTTTAAACGTGGTTTCGACAGTGGCGATCCGGCACAATGCAATACTTTCGGTAAAAGTATTTAACTCTCGGGGCAGGGATGGCTGAACTGACTGCGCTACACACATTAACAGCGCAAATGAAACGCGAAGGGATTCGCCGCTTGTTGGTGTTGAGCGGGGAAGAGGGCTGGTGCTGTGAACATGCACTGAAATTGCGTGACATATTACCCGGTGACTGGTTGTGGGTTTCGCCGCAGCCAACTACTGAAAACCACTGTACGCCATCGGCGCTACAAACTTTGCTGGGGCGCGAGTTCTGTCATGCCGTATTTGACGCCCACCAGGGTTTTGATGCTGCAGCATTTGCGGCGCTTAGTGGGACACTGAAAGCGGGAAGTTGGTTGGTTTTGTTGCTTCCTGTATGGGAAGAATGGGAAAACCATCCCGATGCCGATTCTCTGCGCTGGAGTGATTGCTCCAGTCCCATTGCTACTCCACATTTTGTCCAACATCTCAAATGCGTCCTTACGACGGAGAACGATGCTATTCTCTGGCGACAAAACCAGCCGCTAACGTTGGCTGACTTTGTTCCCCGTACTGACTGGCAACCCGCTACTGGCGCACCACAGCCGGAACAGCAACAGATACTACAGCAGCTTCTGACCATGCCGCCTGGCGTGGCCGCGGTAACTGCTGCGCGCGGGCGCGGTAAGTCGGCACTGGCGGGGCAACTCATTTCCCGTATCGCAGGTCGTGCGATTGTTACTGCGCCTGCGAAAGCCGCAACGGATGTGCTGGCACAGTTTGCGGGCGAGAAGTATCGCTTTGTGGCACCAGATGTATTATTAGCCAGCAATGAGAAAGCCGACTGGCTGGTGGTCGATGAAGCCGCAGCCATTCCCGCACCGTTACTGCATCAACTGGTATCGCGTTTTCCGCGTACTTTGTTAACCACTACGGTGCAGGGCTATGAAGGCACCGGGCGCGGATTTTTGCTGAAATTTTGCGCTCGTTTTCCGCATCTGCAACGTTTTGAATTGCAACAACCGATCCGTTGGGCGCTGGGGTGTCCACTGGAAAAAGTGGTCAGCGAGGCACTGGTTTTTGACGATGAAAATTTCACGCACGCACCACAAGGCGAGATCACCATTTCTCCATTTGAACAGATATTATGGCGCAGCGAGCCGGAAACACCGTTAAAGGTTTATCAATTATTGTCTGGTGCGCACTACCGGACGTCGCCACTGGATTTACGGCGGATGATGGACGCACCCGGACAACATTTCCTACAGGCGACTTGCGAAAACGAGATCGCCGGGGCGCTATGGTTGGTGGATGAAGGCGGATTATCTGAACAACTCAGTCAGGCGGTCTGGGCCGGTTTTCGTCGTCCGCGGGGAAATCTGGTGGCTCAATCGCTGGCAGCGCACGGCAGCAATCCACTGGCGGCGACATTACGCGGGCGGCGTGTCAGTCGGATAGCCGTTCATCCGGCGCGTCAACGGGAAGGCATAGGACAACAGCTTATTGTCAGCGCCCTGAAATATACGTATGACCTCGATTATCTTTCTGTGAGTTTTGGTTACACCGATGAATTATGGCGCTTCTGGCAACGATGTGGTTTTGTGCTGGTGCGGATAGGTAACCATCGCGAAGCCAGCAGCGGCTGTTATACGGCGATAGCGCTGTTACCTGTTAGCGAAGCGGGGAAACAACTGGCGGAGCGTGAGCATGACCGTTTACGCCGCGATGCGCAAATTCTCGCGCAGTGGAATGGCGAAACTATTCCGGTTGATCGGCTAAACGACACCGTGCTTTCTGACGACGACTGGCTTGAACTGGCTGGTTTTGCTTTCGCTCATCGTCCGCTTTTAACGTCGTTAGGTTGTTTAACGCGTCTGCTACAAACCAGTGAACTGGCGTTACCGGCGCTGCGTGGACGCTTGCAGAAAAGCGTCAGCGACGCGCGGTTATGTACCACACTTAAACTTTCAGGCCGTAAGGCATTGCTGGCCCGCCAACGCGAAGAAGCCGTGCAGGCGCTATTGGCACTTGATGATGTTCGCACTGAACGCCTGCGCGATGGCATAACGCAATGGCAATTTTTTCACTGACTCCTTCAATTTTCTCTCATGGTCATTGTGAGTCAGCGGCGTAAAATTACTGACATCAGTTAAGGAGTTCGCCATGAAACATGACCATTTTGTTGTTCAAAGTCCGGACAAACCAGCGCAACAGTTGTTACTGCTTTTCCACGGTGTTGGGGATAATCCAGTGGCGATGGGGGAAATCGGCAGTTGGTTTGCGCCGCTGTTTCCGGATGCGCTGGTGGTGAGTGTCGGCGGCGCGGAGCCGAGTGGTAATCCGGCAGGGCGTCAATGGTTTTCGGTGCAGGGTATAACGGAAGAAAATCGCCAGGCGCGGGTAGATGCCATCATGCCGACGTTTATTGAGACGGTACGCTACTGGCAGAAACAGAGCGGAGTAGGGGCTAACGCCACGGCGCTGATCGGTTTCTCACAAGGGGCGATTATGGCGCTGGAGAGCATTAAGGCCGAACCGGGTCTTGCCTCACGCGTAATAGCCTTTAACGGGCGTTATGCCAGCCTGCCGGAAAGCGCATCTACTGCCACGACAATTCACTTGATTCACGGTGGTGAAGATCCGGTTATCGATCTGGCACATGCGGTTGCGGCACAAGAAGCGTTAATTAACGCTGGTGGTGATGTCACGCTGGATATCGTGGAAGATTTGGGGCATGCGATCGATAATCGCAGTATGCAATTTGCCCTGGATCACTTGCGTTATACCATTCCGAAACATTACTTCGACGAAGCGTTAAGCGGCGGTAAGCCCGGTGATAATGATGTGATTGAAATGATGTGAAAAACAGGTGCCAGGTGCGTAGGCCGGATAAGGCGTTTACGCCGCATCCGGCTATGGTGCCTGATGCGACGCTGAGGCGTCTTATCAGGCCTACGGTTGAAGGCCAGACATTGTCCGGCTCCTCCAGCTTACTTCTTCGGTTGATCCTTCTTCGGCCAGTCGTCGTCATCGTCCCACTTATCGTTGAAATCACGATGCGGGGGAAGCTCCGGCTTGTTGGCGAGAAATTTCTTATGGTCGACGCGCTTGAGATCTTTGATCACATTCAGCAGAACGCCCACCAAAAAGACAATCACCAGAATCCACCAATATTTAGCCAGCCAGTCCATGCTTATTTCCTCTTGCAGAACTACTCATCAGGCGACGAGCTGTTCCATGATACGTTGATACATACGGGCAAGTAGCTGCAGGTCGGCAGCATTGACGCATTCATTAATTTTATGAATGGTGGCATTGACCGGCCCGAGTTCCACCACCTGCGCCCCCATGCGGGCAATAAAGCGCCCATCGGACGTTCCGCCTGTGGTCAGTAGCTGCGGTTTAATTTCATTATAGTGCTCAACAGCGTTGACTACCGCATCGACCAGTTTACCGCGCGCGGTCAAAAATGGCTGTCCGGAAAGCCACCAGTCAACGGTGTAGCGTAGCTGATATTTTTCCAGTAACGCATGAACCTGCGCTTTGATCATTTCGTCTGTCAGTTCAGTACTGAAACGAAAGTTAAACTGTATAAACAGCTCACCCGGAATGACGTTATTACTACCAGTACCCGCCTGAATATTGGCTACCTGCATACTGGTTGCCGGGAAAAATTCATTACCCTTATCCCACTCGATAGCCACTAACTCATTGAGGAAAGGTGCTGCGCGATGCACGGGGTTATCTGCAAGGTGTGGGTAGGCTACGTGTCCCTGCACGCCATGAATAGTAAGGTTACAGGTCAACGAGCCGCGACGGCCATTTTTCACTACATCACCGACAACTTCGATACTCGACGGTTCGCCAACCAGGCAGTAATCCAGCCGTTCACGACGCGCCATTAAGGTTTCAACTACTTTGACCGTGCCGTTGTGGGCGCTGGCCTCTTCGTCTGAGGTGATCAGAAACGCCAGTCGACCTTTATGGTTGGGATGTTGCGCGACAAAGCGTTCTGCCGCCACGACCATCGCCGCCAACGACCCTTTCATATCTGCCGCGCCGCGCCCGAATAACATACCATCACGAATGGTCGGTTCAAATGGTGGGTTGATCCAACGGTCGGCATCGCCAGGCGGTACAACGTCGGTATGTCCGGCAAAGGCTAACGTTTCTCCCTGTCCACGCCACGCCCAGAAATTCTGCGTATCCGCAAAGTCCATGCGTTCGACGGTAAAACCGATCGCCTGTAAACGTTCGATCATAATTGCCTGACACCCTGCGTCATCAGGACTTAAGGATGGGCGGCGAATAAGCTGCTGTGTCAGCTCAATAACCGGACACGACATAGACTACACCTCATGGAAAAATTGCTGATAACTGGATTCACTGAAACCCAGCAGCATAGGCTTCCCGGGCGCGCAGAGCAATGGGCGTTTGATAATTGCAGGCATTTCAGTCATTAATGCCACAGCAGACGCCGCATCGGTGATTTTATTGCGAGTGATTTCGTCCAGTTTACGCCAGGTGGTGCCACGGGTGTTGAGTAACGCTTCCCAGCCTAATTCGTTGATAAATGAGTTCAGCAATTCACTGTCCAGACCATCAACACGGTAATCGTGAAAGCGAAAGTCAATGCTATTGGTTTCCAGCCAACGGCGGGCTTTTTTAATGGTGTCACAGTTTTTGATGCCGTAAAGGGTAACCATAATGAATCCTTTTGCGATTATTAAGAATAAATAATCATTTAACGGGCAATACATTTCCCCTGCAAATGATTGTCAGAGAATATAACATTATTAAGGTATTTCACTTAACAACTATTAAATAATTGTGAGCAGTTTGAACGCAATTATTAAGAATATTCCCCTAGGTATCTGTCTGTATTTCAAGCAGAATTGATTCAGTATTAGAATCCGTATGAATATGTTGAAATGTTGCTTTGCATCACATAAAAATCCCTGTCTCAGGGCCATAGTATTTACATAGGTTTTGCCCCGGAGGTAGTAATCACAGCAATCGAATAAATTAGCTTCACCACGGTATATTGTTTCCGTAGAATACCCATAATTATAAGAGAGGTTGTTATGATTGAACGTGAACTGGGGAACTGGAAAGACTTTATCGAAGTTATGCTTCGTAAGTAATTACCAGGACAAAAGGTAAAATGAAAGAACCTGATGAACAGGTTCTTTATCAGAAAGTTGAAAAAGGCGACACGTTGGCATGTCGCCTTTTTTATTGTTTATTCCGGCCGGGGTTTCAGCGGGAAGCGGCGACGTACCAGCACAAAGAATAGCGGTACGAAGTAAATTGCCAGAATGGTAGCGGAAATCATCCCCCCCATTACGCCAGTACCAACCGCATGTTGTCCGCCGGAGCCAGCACCGCTGCTGACTGCCATCGGCAGTACGCCGAAGACAAACGCCAGCGAGGTCATTAAAATCGGGCGTAAACGCTGGCGGCAGGCATAAAGCGTTGCTTCAAAAAGGTCGTGGCCTTTTTGATTCATCTCGTTAGCGAACTCGACAATCAGAATGGCGTTTTTCGCTGATAAACCAATGACCGTTAACAGTCCCACCTGGAAATAAACATCGTTTTCCAGCCCACGCATCCAGGTTGCCAGCAGCGCGCCGATAACCCCCAATGGCACGACCAGCATCACCGAGAACGGCACCGACCAGCTTTCGTACAGTGCTGCCAGACACAGGAACACGACCAGCAATGAAATCGCATACAGCGCCGGAGCCTGCGCGCCGGAAAGCCGTTCCTGATACGACATTGCCGTCCACTCCAGACCGAAGCCGTTCGGCAATTGCTGAACTAACGATTCCATAATATCCATTGCAGTACCGGTACTGACGCCCGGCGCAGCTTCCCCGACAATCTCTACCGCGGAATAACCGTTATAGCGTTCCAGACGCGGCGAACCTGTTTCCCAGCGGGAGGTCGCGAAGGTAGAGAAAGGCACCATGCTGCCGTCTTTGTTACGCACATACCACAGATTGATGTCATCTGGCAGCATGCGATACGGCGCGGCAGCCTGCACATAGACTTTCTTCACGCGACCGCGATCCATAAAGTCATTTACATAGCTCGAACCCCACGCGGTTTGCAGCGTGTCGTTAATATCGTCAATGGCAACGCCCAGCGCCTGGGCTTTACGTTGGTCGATATCAATCTGCAACTGCGGACTGTCATCAAGACCATTATGGCGCACACGGGTTAATTCCGGGTTTTCTGCCGCCAGCGCCAGTAACTGGTTACGTGCTGCCATTAGCGCATCGTGACCCGCTCCGGCGTGGTCCTGCAACTCCATATCAAAACCCGCAGAACTGCCAAGACCGCTAATTGCTGGCGGGCTGCTGGCAATAACTCGGGCTTCTTTAATCTTATTAAATTCTTTCGTTGCACGTTCGATAATGGCAAACGAGGTGCCGGTTTTACTGTCGCGTTCGCTCCAGTCTTTCAGGCGGATAAACATCCGCGCCACGTTTTGCCCGTTGCCGCCAGGGCCAGAACCGACCGTTGCAAACACCGACGTGATGTTGTCTTTCTCATGAGTGAAGTAATACTTCTCGATCTGTTCCACCACTTTCAGGGTTTGTTGCTGGGTCGAGCCGCTGGGCAACTGCACCGAGGTGGTGAACATGCCACGGTCTTCCAGTGGCAGGAACGACGTTGGCAGACGCAGGAACAGAAACACCATGCCGCCAAGTAGCAGGACATAAATCACAATCCAGCGCAGGCTGCGGTGGAGAATTTTCGCCACCCCTTTTTCGTAGCGTTCGGCGTTGCGGTTGAACATCTGGTTAAACCAGGCAAAAAAGCCTTTCTGCCCGTGATGCTCACCTTTTTTCAGTGGCTTAAGTAGCGTGGCGCATAGTGCCGGAGTGAGAATCATCGCCACCAGTACCGACAGCACCATCGCCGCAACAATAGTGATGGAGAACTGGCGATAGATAGCCCCGGTGGTGCCGCCGAAGAAGGCCATTGGCACAAAAACAGCCGAAAGCACCATCGCAATCCCGACCAGCGCGCCCTGGATCTGACTCATCGATTTCCGTGTCGCCTCGCGGGGCGAAAGTCCGTCTTCGCTCATAATACGTTCGACGTTTTCCACCACCACGATGGCGTCATCCACCAGCAGGCCGATCGCCAGCACCATCGCGAACATGGTTAAGGTGTTGACGCTGTAACCGAAGGCGTAAAGCACGGAGAAGGTTCCCATCAACACTACCGGTACGGCGATAGTCGGAATCAGCGTGGCACGGAAGTTTTGCAGGAACAGGTACATGACGAGGAAAACCAGTGCGATAGCTTCCAGCAGAGTTTTCACCACGTCTTCAATGGAGGCCTTAACAAACGAGGTGGTTTCATATGCCACCTTGTACTCCAGTCCGGGGGGGAAATACTGCGCCAGTTCATCCAGACGGTTGAGCACCAGCTCCGCCGTTGCCATTTCGTTCGCGCCGGAGGCCAGTTTTACTCCCAGACCCGAGGCTGGCTTACCATTAAAGCGGCTAAGATAATCATATTTCTCCGCTCCCATTTCGACGGTGGCGACATCGCCCAGCCTTACTTCTGAACCGTCCTGATTCACCCGCAAGGTGATATCACGGAACTGTTCAGGCGTTTGCAACAGCGACTGAGCGTTAATGGTGGCATTTAGCGCCTGTTTATCAACAGAAGGTGTTCCGCCAAGTTGCCCAACCGCAATCTGCGCATTCTGCGACTCAATGGCATCAGTGACATCTTTGGCGGTCATCTGGAAACTGTTCAGTTTTGCCGGATCAAGCCAGATACGCATCGAATACTGCGAACCGTAAGCGTCAATATCACCAACGCCATTAACACGGCTTAACGGATCCTGAATATTACTGGCAACATAATCGGCAATATCCTGTTTATCCATTGAACCATCAGTAGAGACGAAGGCAATGGTCAGAATGTTGGTATCGCCGGTTTTACGTACCGTTACGCCCTGATTTTGCACCGCCTGGGGGAGTTTACGCATGGCTGATTGCAACTGGTTTTGCACCTGTTGCACTGCTTCGTCCGGGTCTGTGCCTGCTTTAAAACTGAGCGTCACCGACGCCTGGCCGGTGCCGCTGCTTTGTGACGACATATACATCAGGTTATCGAGGCCAGTCATATTCTGCTCAATAACCTGGGTCACGGTGTTTTCCAGCGTCTGGGCCGACGCGCCAGGATAGTTAGCCGTTACTCGCACATTAGGGGGGGCGAGATCCGGGTATTGTTCAACAGGCAATGAAAAAATCGCCAGGGTTCCTGTCAGACACAACAGGATTGCCAGTACCCAGGCAAAAATGGGGCGATCAATAAAGAAATTCGCCATTAAAAGAGGACCTCGTGTTTCTGCGTATCGTTATGGGCATACCTTGCTTCACTGTAGCGGCAAGGTACGAGCCAATCGTGGAGAAAAAAAGGAGATAATGTAAATTATCAGCACTCGGTAGCAAAGTTTGCATAAGCGTAAAGTAACGGCAGCTATCTCTTTCCATTGCGGTGCATGAACGGAATGTTTTTCTAATTTGTTGAATTTTTAATAAAAAATACAGCGATTTTTTATTTTGATATCGCAAGGAAGAGCATCATTCGAACCCTGTCAGCGAAAACTCACCTTTACAAATGTAAAGCCGCAGCAGGATGTTAACAAAATTTCTTCTTAACGGAATCGTTGCCCGGCATCGTTTTTCCCGGAGAGCTTGCAAAAAGCGGATATTTCGTTTGTCTGGTTCCATATCAATAAGCGAGGAAACTGCTCGTTTTTGCTGACGCTCATCAACATACTAAACACTATTTTATGACTTCTGCTAATAATCATATGAATATATAGAGATATTAAATCGATGTCATGTATGATTCTTGTATTTTGTTTGTGTGGAATTATTTTTGATATCTATTGTTTTATACGAATATGACTTGCTCTCTATCTTATTAATTAACGTCGGGTATCTTTTTCCTCTATGGTTCTTAAAATGAGAAGACCATTTTTTTGGTTGAAAATCATATGCTAAGTGATGTGGTAAATATTCTTAGCTTTCTGAGAAAGTATTTTAATCATCTTGGTAGGTTCACCGTGAACTATTCTTCATATGGATCGATCTGTTTTATAGATCGATTTTTATTTATCGATCTATAAAAACTATATGACTTTATTTAAATAAACTGTCACTATTTTTAATATCTATTTCATGGAGGGGGTGTCGCTCCGGGTGAACTATTGCCAATAAAATATATTGGCATGGTTTGCAATGGTTTTTTATTAACTTTTGTATTACATGTGTTTATGTTTATTTGGTATAATTAATTGATTTTATTGGTGTTTTTTATTGATGCGAAACGTTTTAAAGACTGTTTGGGCACCTTGTTTCAGGCAGGCTAACAGTAGTCCACTATTAACTAGTGAACGGTAGATGAAGATGTAATATGGAAGTGATTAATCACTAACTTGTCGATAATAATGATTTTACGTTGTTGGTTAAATATCAGCAACGGTGGCGTGTTAGCGCCAAAAATAAAAAACTTTACTCTGATGAATGTTTTTGGATGTTTTTCAATACTTGTTATGGGTAAGGGGGATATTGCGCCAAATTTTATTAAATTATATTGCGCGCAATATGTGTTTATTACCAGAGCATTGGGATAAAAAGTTCTCTGTTATGAAAATCATAATCGGAGAGTTTGTTTCTTTCCTCAAAATAAGGCGCTTTATTGAACTTTAATTAAAAAGGAATAATACGTGCTGGCGAACCTGACGACATTTAGCGGTGGCACCACCACGCTGGCGGCGGGTTCAACGCTTAACACCGGCGTATTCACCCAGCAGGATTGCAGCGTTCTGAATATCAACCTTGGGGAAGACGCCAGTAGCCCAATCATCACCGCCGACAGAGCCTCGCTGGACGGTACGCTGAATATTACTGGGGTGGGTAATATTCAGGAGCCGCTCAGCCATGATCCCTACACCTTCACGCTGATCGACACCGATGGCACCATCAACGGCGACTTTGACGACCTGACCATCGCCGGAATGAAGACGAGAGCGCTCGACTTCCTGACGGTCGCGGGTCGTATTAACCCCACGGATAACTCGCAGTACGAGCTCGCCACCTCGCTGTCCTGGTACGCAGATGAAAACAGTGCGGTCACAGATGCTCACGGAACCTTTACCCTGAGCGATCCCGATGGCAGCTTTACGCTGAACACCATACTGGCCGATGTTGCCCCGAACGACGCCACTCGCTGGGATGGTTCAACGCTGACCAAAGCGGGTGACGGCACGCTTATCCTGAAGGCGGCGAATGCTTACAGCGGCAACACGCTCGTTAACGGTGGCACCCTGATTGCCGGAGTCGATAACTCGCTGGGTGAAGAGGGGGGGCTGGAGCTGGAATCTGGCTCCACCTTTGACCTGGATGGCATGAGCCAGAACCTTGAGTACGTATATGGCGATGTCGGGAGTACGCTGGATCTGGACGGAGGTAAATTGACTCTGGGAGGCGACAGCTATATGACCTCCTGGTTTAACGGCATCGTGACCGGCGGCGGCCTGCTGGATGTGTACGGCGATCTTATTATCGGGCAGACGAGCGATCTCAGCGGACTGAGTGCGACTATCGACATTGAGCAGTATGCCGTGGTGGAGGCTCAAACCCTGGAACTTGGCAGTGGGCGTATTGTGGCTGATGGCCTGCTGCTCATTGAATCCGCATCCGGTACTCTGGATAACAACATCAGCGGCAGCGGCGATGTCTGGAGCACAGGCGATACCACCCTCAGCGGTGACAATAGCGGGTTTAGCGGCTCCTGGACCCTCCGTAATTATGCCAGTTTCCGGGTGGCTGATGCTTCCGCGCTTGGCACGGGTAATGTCGTTGATGGCGGAACCCTGCATCTCGGCGGCACTGAAGACTGGGCGCTGAACAGCGGCAACGTGATTAGCGACTACTACAACTACGACGGTGAGCAACTCGTCGAGATGAACGCGGGTAAAGTGGTGAAACAGGGCGCTAACGCCATCACCATTGCGCATGCCAACACTTACAGCGGCGGCACGCTGATTGCCGAAGGCACGCTGAATGCCAGTGACGTTGGTGCGCTGGGGATGGGCGACGTAGATAACTACGCCATGCTGAATCTGAATGCGGCGGGAGAATATGTACTGGCGAACCTGACGACGTTTAGCGGCGGCACCACCTCGCTGGCGGCGAGCGCAACGCTCAATACGACCGTGCTTGACCAGCAGGAGGGCAGCGTGCTGAGCATTGATTTAGGCGCGGATGCCAGTAGCCCAATCATTACCGCCGACAGCGTCAGCCTGAACGGCACGCTGAATATCACCGGGATTGGCAATATTTAGGATCCGCTTACCCATGCCCCTTACGCCTTCACGCTGATCGATGCCGACAGCGCTATTAGTGGGGACTTTGACGACCTGACCGTCGCCGGAATCGAAGCCAAAGAAACGGATTTCCTGACGGTTGACAGCCGTGTAGTACCCGCCGATAACTCGCAATACGAACTGACGGCGTCACTCTCCTGGTATGCGGATGAAAATAATGCGGCGACGGATGCGCACGGCATCTTTACCCTCAGCGATCCCGATGGCAGCTTTACGCTGAATACGGTGCTGGCGGATGTCGACCCGAACAGCGTGACTGGCTGGGATGGCAAAACGCTGACCAAAGCGGGTGACGGCACGTTGATCCTGAACACTGCCAACACTTACAGCGGTGAAACTCGCGTCACCGAAGGCACATTGTGGCTGACGGATACCGGAGTAATTGGCGTGCCGGATGTGTCTGGCCTGGGGGCTGTAAATGTTGACTCTGGTGCCACTTTCGGCGGCAGCAGCGTAGTGAACGGCGATGTCTACAACAGTGGCAAGATTGCTATGAGCCATGAAGGCGAAACGGGCAACACACTAACCATCAACGGTAACTACACTGGCGACAACGGTAATCTGTATTTCAACACGCAACTGGGCGACGACAGTTCACCAACCGATAAACTGGTCATCTCCGGTGATACTTCGGGTAACACGACGGTCTATGTTGCTAACGTCAATGGTAAAGGCGCACAGACGAAAAATGGTATTGAAGTGATCGATGTCGGCGGCCAGTCAGAAGGTGCCTTTACCCAGGGTAACCAGGTGCAGATTGGGCTGTATGAATACCGTCTGTATGAAGATGAAGGCGACTGGTATTTACGCTCACAATCCACCGTTCCACCGGAACCGGATGATAGTGGCGATGTTCCGGTAACGCCACAATATCGCCCTGATATCGGCGCTTACCTCGGTAACCAGTGGATGGTGCGTAACCTGCAAATGCAGACGTTGTACGATCGCGAAGGTAGTCAGTACCATAATGAAGATGGCAGTGTCTGGATGCGTTTCAAGGCGGGTAATGCCGGGTCGCAGGCGGCTGACGGCAATGTTGATATCAACAACAACTATTCGCAGTTTCAGTTGGGCGGCGATATCCTGGCGTGGGATAACGACAGGCAGAGTCTGAAAGTCGGCGTGATGGCCAGTTACATCAATGCAGACACCGACAGCGAGGGTAATCGTGGCGCGGACGGCAGTCGGTTCAGCGCGACAGGTAATGTTGATGGCTACAATCTCGGAGTATATGCGACCTGGTTTGCTGATGCGCAAAACCATCAAGGGGTTTATGTCGATAGCTGGTATCAGTATGGCTTCTACAACAACAGCGTGAGTAACGGTGACGTAGGTTCTGAGGGTTATGACTCCACGGCACATGCCATCTCGCTGGAGACGGGCTACCGCCACGATATTGCGCTGAGTAACCAGAATACAGTGAGCCTGATACCACAGGCGCAGGCGACCTGGCAGAAGTATGATGCTGACAGCGTTATCGACAATAACGGCACTCGTATTGACGATCAGGATAGTGATAGCTGGACCACCCGTCTGGGGCTGCGTGTGGATGGTAAATTGCACAGGAACGCAACATCCATGATCCAGCCATTTGCCGAAGTGAACTGGTTGTACACTAGCGGTGATGTTTCAGTTTCGTTCGATGGCGCAGAGATGAAACAGGATAGCCCGACTAACCGGGCGCAGGCGAAAGTAGGGATTCAGGTGAACCAGGACTGCCAGTGGAGTATTACTGGCCAGGTTGTTGGTGAGACAGGAAGCCATAACTATAACGATCTTAATGGCAGTCTGAACCTGCGTTACAGTTGGTAAAATACAGAGGGCTTACCCGGTGTTGTTTCGCCGCCGGGTAAGTAAATGTATCAGGCTTATATCAGTCGTAGAGCCTTATTTAAAGTCGGCTTATTTCGAGCATGGATGTCAAATAATCTGGCTTTCCTCACCCTCCGCAGAGCGAAAGCTAATACTCACTAACGTGCCACCGCCAGAAGGTTGCGAAAAAGTCAGCGTACCACCCAGCCGTTCTGCACGCTCGCGCATGATATTCAGACCATAATGACCTTCGGGTTCTTTCGGTTCACCGATGCCGATACCGTTATCACGGATATAGACCGTGTGATTGCCGTCCGGCGCGGTGACGCAACTGACGGCAATTTCGCTGGCGTTGGCGTGCTTCATCGCATTCAGCACCGCCTCGCGAATAATTTGCAACAAATGCACTTGCATTTGTGCATCCAGCGCCAGGGTTGGCAGACGGCAGTCGAGCGTCAGTCTGGCACTGGTTTGGTTTTGCAACGCATCCAGCATTTCACGCAGCGCAGAGGGGAGATCCGCCTGCTGGAGTGTCAGACGGAAAGTGGTCAACAGCTCGCGCAACTGCCGATAAGCATCATTCAACGCCTGGGAAAAATCGGCCATGATACTTTGTGCGGTGGCGTTATCTTCCGGTATCGAACGCTTCAGTAATGTCAACTGGATACGTAAGTAAGAAAGCACCTGTGCCAGCGAGTCGTGCAACTCGCGGGCGATGGTTGCGCGTTCTTCCATCAACAGCAACTGCTGAAAATGCTTCTGCGCCTGATTAAAGTACAAACCACGGCCCAGCATCGACGAAACGCTGTTAAGCAGCGGTTCTGACGCTGACACGTTACTATTTTGCCAGTGTAGTTCGCCATACACTGTCTCTTGCATGGTCACCGGCAAAATTTGCATCGGCAGTTCAGGGTTTGGCTTTCCTTCGCTAATCCGCCAGTTTTCACCAACGTTAAGCTCCAGGTAATCAGCCGCTTCATTGTCGCGAACAATCTGCAAAATATGACGGAAACAATGTACATCAA
The DNA here is from genome assembly GCF_000408805.1 of Escherichia sp. KTE159. Taxonomy (NCBI): domain Bacteria; kingdom Pseudomonadati; phylum Pseudomonadota; class Gammaproteobacteria; order Enterobacterales; family Enterobacteriaceae; genus Escherichia; species Escherichia sp. KTE159. The sequence goes on along the minus strand of NZ_KE137292.1, from coordinate 2,347,848 downwards.
TCTGGCTGGTATTTAGCGCCTGCGAGCATTGGTACAGCACTTCCAGACGGCGCTTCGCTTCGTGGAGATCGCGGGTTTTTTCTTCTACTGACGCCTCCAGCGAGCGGTACAACTTATGCAGCTCGCTCGACATCTGGTTAAAGGTTTTTGCAAGCAGCCCCAGTTCATTCGGCAGGCTGGTATCCAGTGGCGGTGAGTCGAACTGCCCGTGTTCAATACGCTGACTGGCGGTCACCAGATGATTCAGCGGAGCAACCACCTGATGGCGTATGCGGCGCAGAGTAAAAAAGACCAGCGTGAAAATACCGATGCCGCCAGCCAGAGAAATCGCCACCACCAGCAGCATTTTGCGTTCAGCGTAGTGCTGCAAAGCCAGCACGAACAGGTCTATCTGATTGACATAACTATTGATATTAGCCTGATACCACGGCAAATCGCCGTTAATGAGCCGGTTATTCATCTCCAGCCAGTTGGCATTTAAATGCGCATAGCGAGTTTTTACCGCTTCTGGCACATACCAGACGTTGAGATTGGTTAATACCGGTGAATGCAGTGCCTGCTGGAACAGTTGGCGATGCGCATTGAGCTGCGGGCTGCCGCGTTGCAGATCGTAACCCAAACGATAACTTTGCATACGTAGCGATCCGGCAATATTGATCGCTTCGGCATCGCGCAAACTGCTCGCCAAAGTTAGCAGAGCAATACCAGTGGAAAGGATCGACAGCAGCACAATGTAAAAAAAGGCCCGGGCCAGACTGGCCGAGACGGGTCGTTTGACAATCACACGCGTCTTCTCCACATAAAATAATTAATGTTTCAGGTCGCTGAAACGCAATTTAATAAGCGATGAGATTATTTGATCTGCCACAGTTTATAGCGAAATAGTTACTTGCCCTGGGCAAATGAATATTGCCGATTCCCCTGTAAGTCGGGTAATAACAACACTCATATAAAGAATAAGGTTTTTACAACCAAAAAAGAAGGTCGTTATGAATCGTTTTATTATGGCCAACAGTCAGCAATGTCTGGGTTGTCATGCTTGTGAAATCGCCTGTGTCATGGCTCACAATGATGAACAACATGTCTTGAGCCAACACCATTTTCACCCCCGAATTACGGTTATTAAACATCAGCAACAGCGTAGTGCGGTAACCTGCCATCACTGCGAAGATGCGCCCTGTGCCCGTAGCTGCCCCAATGGCGCGATCAGCCATGTTGATGACAGTATTCAGGTCAATCAACAAAAGTGCATTGGCTGTAAATCCTGCGTGGTGGCCTGTCCGTTTGGCACCATGCAAATCGTCCTGACCCCCGTCGCTGCGGGTAAAGTGAAAGCTACAGCGCATAAATGCGACCTGTGCGCAGGGCGAGAAAACGGCCCCGCCTGTGTCGAAAACTGCCCGGCGGATGCGTTGCAACTGGTCACCGACTCCACATTATCCGGCATGGCGAAATCCCGCCGCTTACGCACCGCTCGTCAGGAACATCAACCCTGGCATGCCAGTACAACGGCACAAGAAATGCCGGTGATGAGTAAAGTTGAGCAAATGCAGGCAACGCCCGCGCGCGGCGAGCCGGATAAACTGGCAATTGAAGCGCGTAAAACTGGCTTTGATGAGATTTATCTACCGTTTCGTGCCGATCAGGCGCAGCGAGAAGCCTCGCGCTGCCTGAAGTGCGGTGAACACAGCGTCTGTGAATGGACTTGCCCGCTGCATAACCATATTCCACAGTGGATTGAACTGGTGAAAGCCGGAAACATCGACGCAGCGGTCGAGCTTTCTCACCAGACCAACACCCTGCCAGAAATTACCGGGCGTGTCTGCCCGCAAGACCGCCTGTGTGAAGGTGCCTGCACCATTCGCGATGAACATGGCGCGGTAACCATCGGCAACATTGAACGCTACATTTCGGATCAGGCGCTGGCGAAAGGCTGGCGGCCTGACTTAAGCCACGTCACCAAAGTCGACAAGCAGGTGGCGATTATCGGCGCGGGGCCGGCGGGGCTGGCTTGTGCGGATGTCCTGACGCGTAACGGTGTTGAGGTGACGGTGTACGATCGCCATCCGGAAATCGGCGGCCTGCTCACCTTTGGCATTCCTTCTTTTAAACTGGATAAATCTCTGCTGGCGCGTCGTCGGGAAATCTTCAGCGCGATGGGAATTCACTTCGAACTCAATTGTGAAGTGGGCAAAGATGTCTCTTTGGATGCGTTGCTGGAACAGTATGATGCGGTCTTCGTTGGCGTAGGTACTTACCGTTCCATGAAAGCGGGCTTACCCAATGAAGATGCGCCGGGCGTTTATGACGCTCTGCCGTTCCTCATTGCTAACACCAAACAGGTGATGGGGCTTGAAGAATTACCGGAAGAGCCGTTTATCAATACCGCCGGACTAAATGTCGTGGTACTGGGCGGTGGCGACACCGCAATGGACTGTGTGCGCACCGCGTTGCGTCACGGCGCGAGTAACGTCACCTGTGCCTATCGTCGTGACGAAGCTAACATGCCTGGCTCGAAAAAAGAGGTGAAAAACGCCCGCGAAGAGGGAGCGAACTTCGAATTTAACGTCCAGCCGGTGGCGCTTGAGCTGAATGAACAAGGTCACGTTTGCGGAATTCGTTTCCTGCGCACGCGTCTTGGTGAAGCGGATGCACAAGGACGTCGACGTCCGGTGCCGGTTGAAGGCAGTGAATTTGTCATGCCAGCCGACGCGGTGATTATGGCGTTTGGTTTTAACCCGCACGGGATGCCGTGGCTGGAGTCGCACGGTGTCAATGTGGATAAATGGGGCCGTATTGTGGCGGACGTTGAAAGCCAGTACCGTTACCAGACGACGAACCCGAAAATCTTCGCCGGTGGCGACGCCGTGCGTGGTGCGGATCTGGTGGTTACCGCAATGGCGGAAGGGCGTCATGCGGCGCAGGGAATTATTGACTGGCTGGGGGTAAAATCAGTCAAATCTCACTAATTTCATACACAGACAAACCCGACTTCACAGCGTAAGATAACAGTTCATTTCGCGCTGTGGAGTCGGTATGACGCAACAAATCACCCTCATCAAAGACAAAATTCTCTCCGATAACTATTTCACCCTGCACAACATTACTTATGATCTTACGCGCAAAGATGGCGAAGTGATCCGCCATAAACGTGAGGTTTATGATCGCGGTAATGGCGCGACGATCCTTCTGTACAACGCGAAGAAAAAGACCGTGGTGCTGATTCGTCAGTTCCGCGTTGCCACCTGGGTTAATGGCAATGAAAGTGGGCAGTTGATTGAAACCTGCGCCGGGCTGCTGGATAACGATGAACCGGAAGTCTGTATTCGCAAAGAAGCGATTGAAGAGACGGGTTATGAAGTTGGCGAAGTACGCAAATTATTTGAACTGTATATGTCGCCTGGCGGTGTAACCGAGTTAATCCACTTTTTTATCGCGGAATACAGTGACAGTCAGCGCGCTAACGCGGGTGGCGGCGTAGAAGATGAAGATATTGAAGTGCTCGAGCTGCCGTTCAGCCAGGCGCTGGAGATGATCAAAACTGGCGAGATACGTGACGGTAAGACGGTGTTATTGCTTAACTATTTGCAAGCGTCACATTTAATGGACTGAAAAGTAACAATAATATTTCGCTGATTATTATTGGCTCAATCCGATAAATCCGATTGAGCCGCGCTATCTGCGCAACGAAGATACGACTTGTGCTGTTTGTTTGAACTTCTGGGGTCGTACCGTCCATGCGCTATCGCATTTTCCTTCTCATGTTTATCGCTTTGTTGCCGACGTCTTTAGCGTGGGCAGCACCAGCGCAACGGACGTTTTCCGACTGGCAGGTCACTTGTAATAATCAAAATTTCTGCGTAGCGCGCAACACAGGCGATCACAATGGGTTGGTGATGACTCTTAGCCGCAGTGCCGGGGCGCATACCGACGCCGTTTTACGTATTGAGCGTGGTGGTTTGAAATCACCGGATGCGTTGGAAGAGGAGATAGCGCCACGACTACTATTAGATGGCAAGCCGCTGGCATTAATAGGAGATAAGTGGCGAATTTCGCCGTGGTTATTAGTGACCGATGATACGGCGACCATCACCGCGTTTTTAAAGAGGGTTCAGGATGGGAAGGCAATCACCTTACGTGACGGCGAGCAGACCATTTCTTTGAGCGGTTTAAAAGCGGCGTTGATATTTATTGATGCCCAACAAAAGCGCGTTGGTAGTGAAACCGCGTGGATCAAGAAAGGGGATGAGCCGCCGCTTAGCGTGCCGCCTGCGCCTGCACTGAAAGAGGTCGCAGTAGTGAATCCAACGCCAACGCCACTCTCACTTGAAGAACGTAACGATTTGCTGGATTACGGTAACTGGCGGATGAAGGGGCTGCGTTGTTCGCTTGACCCGTTGCGTCGTGAAGTGAGCGTCACGGCGCTGACCGACGACAAGGCATTAATGATGATTGGCTGTGAGGCTGGCGCGTATAACACCATTGATCTGGCGTGGATCGTTTCGCGTAAAAAACCGCTGGCATCGCGCCCGGTAAGGTTGCGCTTACCGTTCAACAACGGTCAGGAGACGAATGAACTGGAGTTGATGAACGCGACATTTGATGAAAAGTCGCGTGAACTGGTGACGTTAGCGAAAGGGCGTGGGTTAAGCGATTGTGGTATCCAGACTCGCTGGCGTTTTGACGGCCAGCGCTTTCGTCTGGTGCGTTACGCCGCAGAGCCAACCTGCGATAACTGGCATGGACCAGACGCCTGGCCCACGTTGTGGATCACCCGTTAAACATCATGGCGGGGACATGTAAGCCTGATAAGACGCGCCAGGCCGGATAAGACGCGCCAGGCCGGATAAGACGCGGTAGGCCGGATAAGACGCGTCAGCGTCGCATCCGGCAATTAGCATTTGGCAATCAGCATCAGACGCCTTTTACCCCAAGCACCTTATGCGCTTTTGCCACAATATTCTCGGCAGTAAAGCCAAAGAACGGGAACAGTTTATCCGCCGGAGCAGATTCGCCATAACCCGTCATTCCGACAATCGCCCCTTTCAGACCGACATATTTGTACCAGTAATCGGCAATACCTGCTTCTACCGCTACGCGGGCAGAAACGTTTGAGGGCAGCACCGACTCACGATATTCCTCATCCTGGGCGTCAAAAATATCCGTCGAGGGTAAGGAAACCACGCGCACATTGCGTCCTTCGCCCGCCAGTTTCTCTGCCGCTTGCAGGGTAATCTCCATCTCTGAACCGGTAGCAATCAAGATAATATCCGGCTTGCCGCCGCTGTCTTTCAACACATAACCGCCACGAGCAATCTCTTTCACCTGCTCCGGAGTGCGTTCCACCTGGGCCAGATTTTGTCTGGAGAGGATCAGCGCCGTCGGTCCGTTATGGCGCTCAACCGCCAGTTTCCAGCCCACCGCCGCTTCTACCTGATCGCACGGTCGCCAAGTGCTGAAATTCGGCGTTAAGCGCAAACTGGCCAGTTGCTCAACCGCCTGGTGCGTCGGGCCATCTTCCCCCAGACCAATCGAGTCATGGGTATAAACCATAATCTGCCGCGCTTTCATCAGTGCCGCCATACGCGCGGCGTTGCGGGCATATTCAACAAACATCAGGAACGTTGCGGTATACGGTACAAATCCACCGTGGTGCGCGATGCCGTTGGCGATAGCGGTCATACCAAATTCACGCACCCCGTAGTGAATATAATTCCCTGCCGGATCTTCCTTCAGCGACACAGAACCTTTCCAGATGGTGAGGTTGCTGGGAGCCAGATCCGCTGAACCGCCAAGCAGCTCCGGCAGCATTGGGCCGTAAGCGTTAAGCGTATTTTGCGAGGCTTTGCGGGTCGCGATTTTCGCCGGATTCGCCTGCAACTCATTGATATATTTCTGAGTCGTTTTCTCCCAGTCTTTCGGCAAACCGCCACTCATCCGGCGGGTAAACTCTTCTGCCAGTTGTGGATGGGCTTTTTTATACGCGGCAAACTTCTCATTCCAGCTCTGCTGCGCTTTTTCGCCTTTTTCGCGGCCATCCCAGGCGTGGTAAATCTCTTTGGGGATCTCAAAGGGTGGATGATGCCAGCCCAGTTTTTGCCGTGCCAGCGCCACTTCTTCTTCACCCAGTGGGGCGCCGTGCGCCTCTTCTTTACCCGCTTTATTAGGCGAGCCAAAGCCAATCACCGTGCGGCAGATAATCAGCGACGGCTTATCTTTCACGCTTTGTGCTTCGAGAATAGCTTCCTTCACCGCTTGCGGATCGTGACCGTCGATTTCGTGGACAACATGCCAGTGATAGGCTTCAAAGCGTTTTGCCGTATCGTCGGTAAACCAGCCTTCAGTTTCACCATCAATCGAAATCCCGTTGTGATCGTAAAAACCAATCAGCTTACCGAGTCCCAGCGTTCCCGCCAGTGAACAGACCTCATGGGAGATACCTTCCATCAGGCAACCATCACCCATAAACACATAAGTGAAGTGATCGACAATCTCATGATCCGGCTGGTTAAACTGCGCCGCCAGCGTGCGTTCTGCTATCGCCAGTCCGACTGCGTTCGCCAGCCCCTGACCCAGCGGCCCCGTGGTGGTTTCCACACCCGGCGTATAGCCAATCTCCGGGTGACCTGGTGTTTTTGAATGTAGCTGACGGAAGTTCTTCAGCTCTTCCAGCGGCAGGTCATAACCGGTCAGATGCAGCAAACTGTAGAGCAGCATCGATGCGTGACCGTTAGAGAGAATAAAGCGGTCGCGATCATACCAGGTCGGGTCGGTGGGGTTATGTTTAAGAAAATCGTTCCACAACACTTCGGCAATATCGGCCATGCCCATCGGCGTGCCGGGATGACCAGAATTGGCTTTTTGCACCGCATCCATACTGAGCGCGCGAATCGCATTGGCAAGGTCTTTTCGGGACATAGAACACTCCGTGGCTGGTTTACAGTTTGGCGGCAAGAAGATCTTCCAGTTTGCGTTGATCGACAGCGAACAGGCGGATGCCTTCAGACAGTTTTTCTACCGCCATCGCATCCTGATTGTGTTCCCAACGAAATTCCGCTTCGCTCATAGGGGTAGGGCGCGGGAAATGCTGAGAAGGCGGGATTAATTTACGTACCACCGGCGAGACTTTTTCCTGCAACTCTTTCAGCAAGTTCGGCGCGATGGTCAGACAGTCACAACCGGTTAAAGCGAGGATTTGCTCGGTACGGCGGAAACTTGCGCCCATCACGATGGTTTCGTAACGGTGCTGTTTATAGTAGTCGTAGATATTGCGTACTGATTTGACGCCCGGATCTTCTTCTACCACATATGGGTCCATTGGTTTGCGCGCCTGATACCAGTCATAAATACGGCCCACAAACGGTGAAATCAGAAAAACGCCTGCTTCTGCGCAGGCTCGTGCCTGAGCAAAGGAAAACAGCAGCGTCAGATTGCAATTAATACCTTCTTTTTCCAGCTCTTCTGCCGCGCGAATTCCTTCCCATGTCGAAGCCAACTTGATCAGAATGCGTGACTTCTCAACGCCCTGCTGCTGGTACAAATCCACCAGATGGCGCGCTTTCTCAATACTCTTTTCTTTATCAAAAGAGAGGCGTGCATCAACTTCTGTCGACACACGACCGGGTACGATTTGGAGAATTTCTGTACCGAAATTGACCGCCAGTTTGTCACAGGCCGCGACGACTTGTTGTTCCTGGGTTTGACCGTTTTTTTTACCCCAGGCAATAGCATCGTCTATTAAATGCTCATATTGTGATAATCCGGCAGCCTTGAGTAACAGCGAAGGATTGGTGGTGGCATCCTGAGGATGGTAGTGACGAATGGACTCAATATCGCCACTGTCTGCCACGACCGTGGTGAACTGTTTGATGCCGTCTAACTCGTTCATAGGAAATACTCCTTGAAAAGTAAAGTGTTAGATGAGTGCGTTAATTCACACTTCTGACAAATTTCGCGAAACGCATCAAAAAAGCATAGCAGACAGGCATGGTATTGCTGGATTAAGCAGGTAACATCAGTGTTATAGGATTATTACCGAAACATTATTTTGATGTGGAGAGTTTGGACTTGCTCAAAGTCTGAAAGCTCCGGCAAGGTGATAATGTGCGCCACGTTGTGGGCGAAGGCAGCAACCCACACATTTTTGTGAACGTTACGTGAAAGGAACAACCAAATGGATGACCAGTTAAAACAAAGTGCACTTGATTTCCATGAATTTCCAGTCCCAGGGAAAATCCAGGTTTCTCCGACCAAACCTCTGGCAACGCAGCGCGATCTGGCGCTGGCCTATTCGCCTGGCGTCGCCGCGCCTTGTCTTGAAATCGAAAAAGATCCGTTAAAAGCCTACAAATATACAGCGCGCGGTAACCTGGTGGCGGTGATCTCTAACGGTACGGCAGTGCTGGGGCTCGGTAACATTGGAGCACTGGCAGGCAAACCGGTAATGGAAGGCAAGGGCGTTCTGTTTAAGAAATTCGCCGGGATAGATGTGTTTGACATCGAAGTTGATGAGCTGGACCCGGATAAATTTATTGAAGTGGTCGCCGCACTCGAACCGACGTTCGGTGGTATCAACCTTGAAGACATTAAAGCGCCAGAATGTTTCTACATTGAGCAGAAACTGCGCCAGCGAATGAACATTCCGGTATTCCATGACGACCAGCACGGTACGGCAATCATCAGCACCGCCGCCATCCTCAACGGCTTGCGCGTGGTGGAGAAAAATATCTCCGACGTAAGGATGGTGGTTTCTGGCGCAGGTGCAGCGGCAATCGCCTGTATGAACCTGCTGGTGGCGCTGGGTCTGCAAAAACACAACATCGTAGTTTGCGACTCAAAAGGCGTTATCTATCAGGGGCGCGAGCCGAACATGGCGGAAACCAAAGCGGCATATGCAGTTGTGGATGACGGCAAACGTACCCTCGACGATGTGATTGAAGGCGCGGATATTTTCCTCGGCTGTTCCGGCCCGAAAGTGCTGACCCAGGAGATGGTGAAGAAAATGGCTCGCGCGCCGATGATTCTGGCGCTGGCGAACCCGGAACCGGAAATTCTGCCGCCGCTGGCGAAAGAAGTGCGTCCGGACGCCATCATCTGTACCGGTCGTTCCGACTATCCGAACCAGGTCAACAACGTGCTTTGCTTCCCGTTCATCTTCCGTGGCGCGCTGGACGTTGGCGCAACGGCCATCAACGAAGAGATGAAACTGGCAGCGGTACGCGCAATTGCTGAACTGGCTCATGCGGAACAGAGCGAAGTGGTTGCTTCTGCCTATGGCGATCAGGATCTGAGCTTTGGCCCGGAATACATTATTCCTAAACCGTTCGATCCACGTCTGATCGTCAAGATCGCGCCAGCGGTGGCAAAAGCGGCAATGGAGTCCGGTGTGGCGACGCGCCCGATTGCCGACTTTGACGCCTACATCGACAAGTTGACCGAGTTCGTTTACAAAACCAACCTGTTTATGAAGCCGATTTTCTCCCAGGCTCGCAAAGCGCCGAAGCGCGTTGTCCTGCCTGAAGGGGAAGAGGCGCGCGTTCTGCACGCGACTCAGGAACTGGTAACGCTGGGACTGGCAAAACCAATTCTTATTGGTCGTCCAAATGTGATCGAAATGCGCATTCAGAAACTGGGTTTGCAGATCAAAGCGGGCGTTGATTTTGAGATCGTCAATAACGAATCCGATCCGCGCTTTAAAGAGTACTGGAGCGAATACTTCCAGATCATGAAGCGTCGTGGTGTAACTCAGGAACAGGCGCAGCGTGCTCTGATCAGCAACCCGACTGTGATCGGCGCGATCATGGTTCAGCGTGGCGAAGCCGATGCAATGATCTGCGGTACGGTGGGCGAATATCACGAACACTTCAGCGTGGTGAAAAATGTGTTTGGCTATCGCGATGGTGTTCACACCGCTGGCGCAATGAACGCGCTGCTGCTGCCGAGTGGTAACACCTTTATTGCTGATACTTACGTCAATAATGAGCCAGATGCAGAAGAGCTGGCGGAGATCACCTTGATGGCGGCAGAAACGGTCCGTCGTTTCGGTATTGAGCCGCGCGTTGCTCTGCTGTCGCATTCCAACTTCGGCTCTTCTGACTGCCCGTCGTCAAGCAAGATGCGTAAAGCGCTGGAGCTGGTGAGAGAACGTGCTCCTGAACTGATGATTGATGGTGAAATGCATGGTGACGCGGCGCTGGTAGAAGCGATTCGCAACGACCGTATGCCGGACAGCCCTTTGAAAGGTTCCGCCAATATTCTGGTGATGCCGAACATGGAAGCCGCCCGCATTAGTTACAACTTGTTGCGCGTTTCCAGCTCGGAAGGTGTGACGGTCGGCCCGGTGCTGATGGGCGTGGCAAAACCGGTTCACGTATTAACGCCAATCGCGTCAGTGCGTCGTATCGTTAACATGGTGGCGCTGGCCGTGGTTGAAGCGCAAACTCAACCGCTGTAATTCTTAATGTTAAATCACGCTTACCCTGAATTATTCGGGGTAAGCGATTTACCGCAATATATCAGAAGGGATTATTACTGGTTTTTCGAATAATAAAGTACGCCATATAAAAATAAATCAATATCAATTTAATTATATTCATGTGCTGCACGTGAAAATTTATGCATTACATAAAATATCTCCCCATTCTTAGTGATCTACCTCACCTTTCAAACTCGCTTGCCGAATTTTGTTATTTACTCTGACGAAAAATTGTCACGATAGCCGCAAGTTTTTCACAGGCGGCGACTCATGGATAAAGAACGCATCATTCAGGAATTTGTGCCCGGGAAACAGGTCACGCTGGCACATCTCATTGCGCACCCTGGCGAGGAACTGGCGAAGAAAATCGGTGTTCCGGATGCAGGTGCAATCGGCATTATGACGCTAACTCCCGGAGAAACGGCGATGATTGCCGGTGATTTAGCATTGAAAGCCGCCGACGTACACATTGGTTTTCTCGACCGCTTCAGTGGTGCTCTGGTGATTTATGGCTCGGTGGGCGCAGTGGAAGAAGCTTTATTACAAACCGTTAGCGGTTTAGGGCGCTTATTAAATTATACGCTGTGTGAAATGACGAAAAGTTAATACGAGGCATTCATGAAACGAATCGCGTTTGTGGGGGCCGTCGGGGCAGGAAAAACAACGCTTTTTAATGCTTTGCAGGGGAATTACGCTCTCGCCAGAAAAACGCAGGCTGTGGAATTTAATGATAAGGGTGATATTGATACTCCAGGTGAATATTTTAGCCATCCCCGCCTGTATCACGCCTTAATTACCACGCTACAGGATGTGGACATGCTGATCTATGTCCACGGCGCGAATGACCAGGAAAGCCGATTACCTGCCGGGTTGCTGGATATTGGCGTTATTAAACGGCAAATCGCCGTCATCAGTAAAACGGACATGCCAGATGCTGACATCGCCGCTACGCGACAGCTATTGCTTGAGACGGGCTTCGAAGAACCGATTTTCGCGCTAAACAGCCACGACCCGCAAAGCGTGCAGCAACTGGTGGATTATCTGGCATCTCTCACCGAACAGGAGGAAGCAGGTGAAAAAACTCATCACAGCGAATGATATTCGTGAAGCACATTCACGCGGCGAACAGGCAATGTCCGTGGTTCTGCGTGCCAGCATTATTACCCCGGAAGCGCGAGAAGTGGCGGCCCTGCTGGGGGTTACCATCATCGAGTGCGATGAATCGACGCCGGTAACGGCATCCGTTCCCGCCAGCGCGCCAGCCGATAAAACCGAAAACCAGCGCATCCGCGAAACCATCATCGCCCAGTTACCGGAAGGCCAGTTTACCGAAAGCCTGGTCGCGCAACTGATGGAAAAAGTGATGAAGGAAAAACAGTCGCTGGAGCAGGGCGCAATGCAGCCGAGCTTTAAATCGGTGACCGGCAAAGGCGGCATCAAAGTGATTGATGGCGGCAGCGTGAAATTTGGTCGTTTCGATGGCGCACAACCGCACTGCGTGGGCTTGACTGATCTCGTGACCGGAGACGACGGCAGCAGCATGGCCGCCGGTTTTATGCAGTGGGAGAACGCCTTCTTCCCGTGGACCCTGAACTACGACGAAATCGACATGGTACTGGAAGGGGAACTGCATGTTCGCCACGAAGGCGAAACCATGATCGCCAAAGCGGGCGATGTGATGTTTATCCCGAAAGGTTCCAGCATCGAATTTGGTACGACATCCAGCGTGAAGTTCCTGTATGTCGCCTGGCCGGCGAACTGGCAATCCCTATGAAAGATTTCATCACCGAAGCATGGCTAAGAGCAAACCATACGCTCAGCGAAGGCGCAGAGATCCATCTCCCTGCGGACAGTCGCCTGACGCCCTCTGCCCGGGAGTTGCTGGAAAGCCGCCATCTGCGCATCAAGTTTATTGATGAGCAGGGGAGTTTGTTTGTTGACGATGAACTGCAGCAGCCGCAGCGTGTTCACGGGTTGACCAGTAGCGATGAATATCCGCAAGCGTGCTGCGAACTGTGTCGCCAGCCGGTGGCAAAAAAGCCTGACACGCTGACTCACCTGTCGGCGGAAAAAATGGTCGCTAAAAGCGATCCGCGCCTGGGTTTTCGCGCTGTCCTCGACAGCACCATTGCGCTGACAGTTTGGCTGCAAATTGAACTGGCGGAACCGTGGCAGCCGTGGCTGGCGGATATCCGTTCGCGTCTTGGCAACATTATGCGTGCCGATGCGTTGGGGGAACCGCTGGCCGATCAGGCGATTGTCGGGTTTTCTGACGAAGAGCTGCATCGGCTTTCTCACCAGCCGCTGCGTTATCTCGACCACGATCATCTGGTGCCGGAAGCCAGCCACGGACGCGATGCGGCGTTGCTGAACCTGCTGCGAACCAAAGTGCGGGAAACCGAAACCGTCGCGGCGCAGGTGTTTATTACCCGCAGTTTTAACGTACTGCGTCCGGACATCTTGCAGGCGCTGAACCGCCTTTCCAGCACGGTTTACGTGATGATGATTTTGAGCGTAACGAAGCAGCCGCTAACGGTGAAACAGATCCAACAACGACTGGGGGAAACGCAATGATTATTGAACGTTGTCGTGAACTGGCGTTGCGAGCGCCCGCCAGAGTGGTTTTTCCGGATGCGTTAGACCAGCGTGTGCTGAAAGCTGCGCAATATCTGCATCAGCAAGGCCTGGCGACGCCCATTCTGGTCGCCAGTCCGTTTGAACTTCGCCAGTTTGCGTTCACTCATGGTGTGGCGATGGATGGACTACAGGCCATTGATCCGCATGGCAACCTCGCAATGCGGGAAGAATTTGCCCAGCGCTGGCTGACCCGTGCGGGAGAAAAAACGCCGCCGGATGCGCTGGAAAAACTCACCGACCCGTTGATGTTCGCCGCCGCGATGGTTAGCGCCGGTAAAGCGGATGTCTGTATCGCGGGCAATCTCTCTTCCACGGCGAATGTGTTGCGTGCCGGATTACGCATTATTGGTTTGCAACCTGACTGTAAAACGCTCTCCTCCATTTTCCTGATGTTGCCGCAGTACAGCGGCCCGGCGTTGGGTTTTGCCGATTGCAGCGTAGTGCCGCAACCAACGGCGGCGCAACTGGCTGATATCGCGCTTGCCAGCGCCGAAACATGGCGGGCTATCACCGGAGAAGAGCCGCGCGTGGCGATGCTGTCATTTTCCAGCAACGGCAGCGCCCGCCACCCCTGCGTTGCTAACGTTCAGCAGGCGACAGAAATAATCCGTGAACGCGCGCCACAACTGGTAGTGGATGGCGAGTTGCAGTTTGACGCCGCCTTTGTGCCGGAAGTGGCAGCGCAAAAAGCGCCTGCCAGCCCGCTTCAGGGCAACGCCAATGTGATGGTTTTTCCGTCGCTAGAGGCGGGAAATATTGGCTACAAAATCGCACAACGACTTGGCGGATATCGTGCCGTCGGGCCATTGATACAAGGACTTGCCGCGCCGATGCACGATCTCTCGCGTGGTTGTAGCGTGCAGGAAATTATCGAGCTGGCGCTGGTGGCCGCCGTACCGCGTCAGACAAAAGTGAACCGCGAAAGCAGTTTACCCACACTGGTTGAATGAACGGTCCCGTTCTGGACCCCTATAAAGAGGAAAACACAATGGAAGCATTAGGAATGATCGAAACCCGGGGCCTGGTTGCACTGATTGAGGCTTCTGATGCGATGGTGAAAGCCGCGCGCGTCAAACTGGTTGGTGTTAAGCAGATTGGTGGCGGTCTGGTGACTGCAATGGTTCGCGGTGATGTTGCTGCCTGTAAAGCCGCGACCGATGCCGGTGCCGCAGCGGCACAGCGTATTGGCGAGCTGGTATCCGTACACGTTATCCCGCGTCCGCACGGCGACCTGGAAGAAGTCTTCCCGATCGGCCTGAAAGGCGACAGCAGCAACCTGTAATCACCCTGTGTGACGTCGATTCGGGCGTCACGCTCTCTCCTTGTTCATTTTACCTTCTGCGGAGGGTAGGGGGAGCTTTTACCTGAAATACGCCACGGAGGCGGGTATGAAACTGGCTGTCGTCACTGGGCAAATTGTTTGCACCGTGCGCCACCACGGACTGGCGCATGACAAATTGCTGATGGTGGAAATGATTGATCCACAGGGAAATCCCGATGGGCAGTGTGCCGTCGCTATCGACAATATTGGCGCAGGAACCGGAGAGTGGGTGTTGCTGGTGAGTGGCAGTTCCGCCCGCCAGGCGCATAAAAGCGAAACATCGCCGGTCGACTTGTGCGTGATTGGCATTGTCGATGAGGTGGTGTCTGGCGGTCAGGTCATTTTCCACAAATAAGGCAGAACATCATGAATCAACAGGATATTGAACAGGTGGTGAAAGCGGTGCTGCTGAAAATGCAAAGCAGTGATACACCGCCCGCCGCCGTTCATGAGATGGGCGTTTTTGCTTCCCTGGATGACGCCGTTGCGGCAGCCAAAATTGCCCAGCAAGGGTTAAAAAGTGTGGCGATGCGCCAGTTAGCCATTGCTGCTATTCGTGAAGCAGGCGAAAAGCACGCCAGAGATTTAGCGGAACTTGCCGTTAGTGAAACCGGCATGGGTCGCGTTGAAGATAAATTTGCCAAAAACGTCGCTCAGGCGCGCGGTACGCCGGGTGTTGAATGCCTTTCTCCGCAGGTGCTGACCGGTGATAACGGCCTGACCTTGATTGAAAACGCACCCTGGGGCGTGGTGGCTTCGGTGACACCGTCAACCAATCCGGCGGCAACTGTAATTAATAACGCCATCAGCCTGATCGCCGCGGGCAACAGCGTCATTTTCGCCCCACATCCGGCGGCGAAAAAAGTCTCTCAGCGGGCGATTACGTTACTCAACCAGGCGATTGTCGCCGCAGGCGGACCAGAAAATTTACTGGTTACCGTGGCAAATCCGGATATCGAAACCGCGCAACGCTTGTTCAGGTTTCCGGGCATTGGCCTTTTGGTGGTGACAGGTGGCGAAGCGGTAGTGGAAGCGGCGCGCAAACACACCAATAAACGCCTGATTGCCGCAGGTGCCGGTAATCCGCCGGTGGTGGTGGATGAAACCGCCGACCTCGCCCGTGCCGCGCAGTCCATCGTCAAAGGCGCTTCTTTCGATAACAACATCATTTGTGCCGATGAAAAGGTACTGATTGTCGTTGATAGCGTAGCCGATGAACTGATGCGCCTGATGGAAGGCCAGCACGCGGTGAAACTGACCGCAGAGCAGGCACAGCAACTGCAATCTGTGTTGCTGAAAAATATCGACGAGCGCGGAAAAGGCACCGTCAGCCGTGACTGGGTAGGTCGTGACGCGGCGAAAATCGCGGCAGCAATTGGCCTGAACGTCCCGCAAGAAACGCGTTTGCTGTTTGTGGAAACCACAGCAGAACATCCCTTTGCCGTTACCGAGCTGATGATGCCGGTGTTGCCTGTCGTGCGCGTCACCAACGTGGCGGATGCCATTGCGCTGGCGGTGAAACTGGAAGGTGGTTGCCACCACACGGCGGCAATGCACTCGCGCAATATCGACAACATGAACCAGATGGCAAACGCCATTGATACCAGCATTTTCGTCAAGAACGGGTCGTGCATTGCCGGGCTGGGGCTGGGCGGAGAAGGCTGGACCACGATGACCATCACCACGCCAACCGGTGAAGGGGTAACCAGCGCGCGGACGTTTGTTCGTCTGCGCCGCTGTGTATTAGTCGATGCGTTTCGCATTGTTTAAGGAGTAACAGATGGCGCACGACGAACAATGGCTCACCCCACGTCTGCAAACAGCAGCAACGTTGTGTAACCAGACGCCAGCGGCGACGGAATCTCCGCTGTGGTTGGGGGTGGATCTGGGCACCTGCGATGTGGTGTCAATGGTCGTCGACCGCGACGGTCAGCCGGTGGCGGTATGCCTCGACTGGGCCGATGTGGTCCGCGACGGCATCGTCTGGGATTTCTTCGGCGCAGTCACCATTGTTCGTCGCCATCTTGACACCCTTGAGCAGCAATTGGGTCGCCGTTTTAGTCATGCGGCGACGTCATTTCCCCCGGGGACGGATGCGCGTATTTCCATCAACGTGCTGGAATCTGCCGGACTGGAAGTGAGTCATGTGCTGGATGAGCCAACGGCGGTGGCAGACCTGCTGCAACTGGACAACGCTGGCGTAGTGGATATCGGCGGTGGCACCACCGGTATTGCCATTGTGAAACAGGGCAAAGTGACTTACTCGGCAGATGAAGCGACTGGCGGACATCATATCTCTCTGACCCTCGCCGGAAATCGTCGCATTCCGCTGGAAGAGGCGGAGCATTACAAGCGCGGTCACGGCAAAGAAATTTGGCCTGCGGTGAAGCCGGTATACGAAAAAATGGCGGACATTGTCGCCCGACATATCGCAGGGCAGGGCATTACTGATTTATGGCTGGCGGGTGGTTCCTGTATGCAACCGGGCGTGGCGGAACTGTTTCGCAAACAATTCCCGGCATTACAGGTGCATTTACCGCAGCACAGTTTGTTTATGACCCCGCTGGCGATAGCCAGTAGCGGGCGAGAGAAAGCGGAGGGGATCTATGCAAAATGAATTGCAAACGGCGCTCTTTCAGGCATTCGATACCCTGAATCTGCAACGGGTAAAAACATTTAGCGTTCCGCCAGTGACGCTCAGCGGTCTGGGCGCGGTGAGCGGTTGTGGACAACAAGCGCAAACCCGTGGCCTGAAACATCTGTTTGTAATGGCAGACAGCTTTTTACATCAGGCGGGGATGACCGCTGGCCTTATGCGTAGTCTGGCCGTCAAAGGAATTGCCATCACGCTCTGGCCGTGTCCGGTGGGCGAACCGTGTATTACTGACGTTTGTGCGGCTGTGGCGCAACTGCGTGAATCGGGTTGCGATGGGGTGATCGCGTTTGGCGGTGGGTCGGTGCTGGATGCGGCGAAAGCCGTTGCGTTGCTGGTGACGAACCCCGATAGCACACTGGCCGGGATGTCAGAAAACAGCGTTCTGCAATCACGCCTGCCGCTGATTGCCATTCCAACGACTGCCGGAACCGGCTCTGAAACCACTAACGTGACGGTGATTATCGACGCAGTGAGCGGGCGCAAGCAGGTATTAGCACATGCTTCGCTGATGCCGGATGTTGCCATTCTCGACGCCGCGCTGACCGAAGGCGTGCCGTCGCATGTCACGGCGATGACCGGTATCGACGCGTTAACTCATGCCATTGAAGCGTACAGCGCGCTGAACTCCACACCGTTTACCGACAGTCTGGCGATTGGCGCAATCGCGATGATCGGTAAATCGTTGCCGAAAGCGGTGGGCTACGGGCATGACCTTGCTGCGCGCGAGAGCATGTTGCTGGCTTCATGTATGGCCGGAATGGCGTTTTCCAGCGCGGGGCTTGGGTTGTGTCACGCGATGGCGCATCAGTCGGGTGCGGCGCTGCATATTCCGCACGGTCTGGCGAACGCCATGTTGCTGCCAACGGTGATGGAGTTTAACCGAATGGTTTGTCGTGAACGCTTTAGCCAGGTTGGTCGGGCGCTGCGAACTAAAAAATCGGACGATCGTGACGCTATTAACGCGGTAAGTGAGCTGATTGTGGAAGTTGGGATTGGTAAACGGCTGGGCGATGTTGGTGCGACATCTGCGCATTACGATGCATGGGCGCAGGCCGCGCAGGAAGATATTTGTCTGCGTAGCAACCCGCGTACCGCCAGCCTGGAGCAGATTGTCAGCCTGTACGCAG
>NZ_KE137292.1:2293103-2328734 GCF_000408805.1 Escherichia sp. KTE159 | reverse complement strand
ATGTAGGGCGGATAAGGCGTTCACGCCGCATCCGCCAATAAATAATAACTAACAGGGAGTAAAGGCGATGGGAATTAATGAAATCATCATGTACATCATGATGTTCTTTATGCTGATAGCTGCCGTAGACAGGGTTCTGTCGCAGTTCGGCGGTTCAGCGCGTTTCCTCGGTAAATTCGGTAAAAGCATTGAGGGATCGGGCGGCCAGTTTGAAGAAGGCTTTATGGCAATGGGCGCTCTGGGTCTGGCGATGGTCGGTATGACCGCGCTTGCGCCTGTACTGGCACACGTACTTGGGCCGGTAATCATCCCGGTTTACGAAATGCTCGGCGCAAACCCGTCAATGTTCGCCGGAACACTGCTGGCGTGCGATATGGGCGGCTTCTTCCTCGCCAAAGAACTGGCGGGCGGCGATGTGGCAGCGTGGCTATACTCTGGGTTAATTCTCGGGTCGATGATGGGGCCAACGATTGTGTTTTCCATTCCGGTGGCGCTTGGCATCATCGAACCGTCTGACCGCCGTTATCTCGCACTCGGCGTGCTGGCCGGTATTGTGACCATTCCGATTGGTTGTATCGCCGGTGGTCTGGTGGCGATGTATTCCGGTGTGCAGATCAACGGCCAGCCGGTGGAATTTACCTTCGCGCTGATCCTGATGAATATGATCCCAGTGATCATTGTCGCGATTCTGGTGGCGCTGGGGCTGAAATTCATCCCGGAAAAAATGATCAACGGTTTCCAGATCTTCGCCAAATTTCTCGTTGCATTAATCACCATCGGTCTTGCCGCTGCGGTGGTGAAATTCCTGCTTGGCTGGGAACTGATCCCCGGTCTTGATCCCATCTTTATGTCTCCTGGCGACAAACCCGGCGAAGTGATGCGCGCCATTGAAGTGATCGGATCGATTTCCTGCGTTCTGTTGGGGGCGTACCCGATGGTGCTGCTGCTGACCCGCTGGTTTGAAAAACCGCTGATGAGTGTCGGTAAGCTACTGAATATGAACAATATTGCGGCGGCGGGTATGGTGGCGACGCTTGCCAACAATATCCCGATGTTCGGCATGATGAAGCAGATGGATACCCGCGGCAAAGTGATCAACTGTGCCTTCGCCGTTTCCGCTGCCTTTGCCCTGGGCGACCACTTAGGTTTCGCCGCTGCCAACATGAACGCCATGATCTTCCCGATGATTGTCGGCAAGCTGATCGGCGGTGTTACGGCGATTGGCGTGGCGATGATGCTGGTGCCAAAAGAAGATGCAACCACGGCTAAAACCGAAGCGGAGGCGCAATCGTGAACACTCGCCAGCTACTGAGCGTCGGTATCGATATCGGCACCACCACCACCCAGGTGATCTTCTCCCACCTGGAACTGGTTAACCGTGCGGCAGTGTCGCAGGTGCCGCGTTACGAATTCATCAAACGCGAAATTAGCTGGCAAAGCCCGGTGTTCTTTACCCCTGTCGACAAACAGGGTGGATTAAAAGAAGCGGAACTGAAAACTTTAATCCTTGAGCAATATCAGGCTGCGGGCATTGCACCGGAGAGCGTCGATTCCGGTGCCATTATTATCACCGGCGAAAGCGCGAAAACCCGCAATGCCCGTCCGGCGGTGATGACGCTCTCTCAATCGCTGGGCGATTTTGTCGTCGCCAGTGCCGGACCGCATCTCGAATCGGTGATTGCCGGGCACGGTGCCGGAGCGCAAACACTCTCTGAACAACGGTTATGTCGGGTGCTGAATATCGATATCGGTGGCGGCACGGCGAACTACGCCCTGTTCGATGCCGGAAAAATCAGCGGGACTGCCTGCCTCAACGTCGGCGGTCGGCTGCTGGAAACCGACTGCCAGGGGCGCGTGATTTACGCTCATAAACCGGGGCAGATGATTGTGGATGAGTGCTTCGGCACAGGCACTGACGCCCGTTTACTGACCGGTGCGCAGTTGGTGCAGGTTACCCGGCGGATGGCGGAACTGATTGTCGAAGTGATTGAAGGAACGCTCTCGCCGCTCGCGCAGGCATTGATGCAAACCGGTTTGCTGCCCGCAGGCGTTACGCCCGAAATCATTACTCTTTCTGGCGGCGTGGGCGAATGTTATCGCCATCAGCCCGCTGACCCGTTCTGTTTTGCCGATATTGGGCCGCTGCTGGCAACAGCGCTGCATGACCATCCGCGCCTGCGTGAGATGCGCGTGCAGTTTCCGGCGCAAACCGTGCGCGCCACGGTGATTGGCGCGGGTGCGCATACCCTTTCGCTCTCTGGCAGCACTATCTGGCTGGAGGGCGTGCAACTGCCGCTGCGCAATTTACCGGTGGCGATCCCGATTGATGAAACGGATCTGGTGAATGGCTGGCAACAGGCGCTGATTCAGCTCGATCTTGATCCCAACTCTGACGCGTACGTGCTGGCGCTTCCCGCCGGGCTTCCCGTGCGTTACGCCGCGGTACTGACGGTCATCAACGCGCTGGTCGATTTCGTCGCGCGTTTTCCGAATCCGCATCCCCTGCTGGTGGTGGCCGGGCAGGACTTTGGTAAAGCTCTGGGCATGTTGTTGCGCCCACAGCTACAACAACTCCCGTTGGCAGTCATTGACGAAGTGATTGTTCGCGCGGGGGACTATATCGACATTGGTACGCCTCTTTTTGGCGGATCGGTTGTGCCGGTGACGGTGAAATCACTCGCATTTCCTTCCTGAGGGAACGACTTATGAAACTAAAGACCACATTGTTTGGCAATGTTTATCAATTCAAGGATGTAAAAGAGGTGCTGGCGAAGGCCAACGAACTGCGTTCGGGGGATGTGCTGGCGGGGGTTGCGGCAACAAGCTCGCAGGAGCGGGTAGCGGCAAAGCAGGTGTTGTCGGAAATGACTGTGGCGGATATCCGCAATAACCCGGTGATTGCCTATGAAGAAGACTGCGTGACGCGGCTGATTCAGGATGACGTTAACGAAACGGCCTACAACCAGATTAAAAACTGGAGCATCAGTGAGCTGCGTGAGTACGTCCTGAGCGACGAAACCAGCGTTGATGATATTGCCTTTACCCGTAAAGGGCTGACCTCGGAAGTGGTCGCGGCGGTGGCGAAGATTTGCTCTAACGCGGATCTGATCTACGGCGCAAAGAAAATGCCGATTATCAAAAAGGCTAATACCACCATCGGTATTCCAGGCACTTTCAGCGCCCGTTTGCAGCCAAACGATACCCGTGATGACGTACAAAGTATCGCCGCGCAAATCTATGAAGGGCTTTCCTTCGGGGTAGGCGATGCGGTGATCGGCGTCAACCCGGTGACGGACGATGTGGAAAACTTAAGCCGCGTGCTGGACACCATCTACGGGGTGATCGACAAATTCAACATTCCGACTCAGGGCTGCGTGCTGGCGCACGTCACCACCCAGATTGAAGCGATTCGTCGCGGCGCACCGGGCGGGCTGATTTTCCAGAGTATTTGTGGCAGCGAGAAAGGGCTGAAAGAGTTCGGCGTGGAACTGGCAATGCTGGACGAAGCCCGCGCAGTGGGCACAGAGTTCAACCGTATTGCCGGGGAAAACTGCCTCTACTTCGAAACCGGACAAGGTTCTGCACTCTCCGCTGGTGCCAACTTCGGTGCAGATCAGGTGACGATGGAAGCGCGTAACTACGGGCTGGCGCGTCATTACGATCCGTTTATCGTCAACACCGTGGTCGGTTTTATTGGGCCGGAGTATCTCTACAACGACCGGCAGATTATCCGTGCGGGCTTAGAAGATCACTTTATGGGCAAGCTGAGCGGCATTTCTATGGGCTGTGACTGCTGCTACACCAACCACGCTGACGCTGACCAGAACCTCAACGAAAACCTGATGATCCTGCTCGCTACCGCAGGCTGCAACTACATCATGGGGATGCCGCTGGGTGACGACATCATGCTCAACTACCAGACCACGGCGTTCCATGACACCGCTACTGTGCGTCAGTTACTGAATCTGCGTCCGTCACCGGAGTTTGAACGCTGGCTGGAAAGCATGGGCATTATGGCAAACGGTCGCCTGACCAAACGGGCGGGCGATCCGTCACTGTTCTTCTGATGACGCGGAGATAACACATCATGGATCAAAAACAGATTGAAGAAATTGTACGCAGCGTGATGGCGTCAATGGGACAAGCGGCCGCCGCGCCGTCAGAAGCAAAATGCGCCACCACAACCTGTGCAACACCGGTGACCTCGGAAAGCTGCGTGCTGGATTTAGGTTCTGCTGAAGCGAAGGCGTGGATTGGCGTTGAAAATCCGCATCGCGCAGACGTATTAACCGAACTGCGCCGCAGCACCGTGGCCCGCGTCTGTACCGGTCGTGCCGGTCCGCGTCCGCGTACCCAGGCGCTGTTGCGTTTCCTGGCCGACCACTCGCGCTCTAAAGATACGGTGCTGAAAGAGGTGCCGGAAGAGTGGGTGAAAGCGCAGGGGCTGCTGGAAGTACGTTCTGAAATTAGCGACAAAAACCTTTATCTGACGCGCCCGGATCTGGGACGTCGTCTGTGTGCGGAAGCCGTCGAGGCTTTGAAAGCGCAATGTGTCGCCAATCCTGACGTGCAGGTCGTTGTCTCCGATGGTCTGTCTACGGATGCCATCACTGTGAACTACGAAGAAATTCTGCCGCCGCTGATGGCGGGCTTGCAACATGCGGGGCTGAAAGTCGGCACGCCGTTTTTTGTGCGTTATGGTCGCGTGAAAATTGAAGACCAGATTGGCGAGCTTCTTGGCGCGAAAGTGGTGATCCTGCTGGTGGGCGAACGTCCGGGGTTAGGGCAGTCAGAGAGCCTCTCCTGTTACGCCGTTTACTCACCGCGTATGGCAACTACCGTGGAGGCCGATCGCACCTGTATCTCTAACATTCACCAGGGCGGCACGCCGCCGGTTGAAGCCGCAGCCGTCATTGTGGATTTGGCGAAACGTATGCTGGAGCAGAAAGCATCCGGCATCAACATGACCCGATAAGGAGGCATCATGCCAGCTTTAGATTTGATTCGACCGTCGGTCACTGCCATGCGGGTGATTGCCTCCGTTAACGCTGATTTTGCGCGTGAACTGAAATTGCCGCCGCATATTCGTAGCCTCGGGCTGATTTCCGCCGATTCTGATGATGTCACCTACATTGCGGCTGATGAAGCGACAAAACAGGCGATGGTTGAAGTGGTGTATGGTCGCTCGCTGTATGCCGGCGCGGCGCACAGCCCGTCACCGACTGCCGGTGAAGTATTGATTATGCTCGGCGGGCCAAACCCGGCGGAAGTGCGTGCCGGTCTGGATGCGATGGTCGCGCATATTGAAAACGGCGCGGCGTTCCAGTGGGCGAACGATAAGCAAGATACGGCATTCCTCGCTCATGTGGTTTCGCGTACCGGTTCTTATCTCTCTTCCACTGCGGGCATTACGCTCGGTGATCCGATGGCGTATCTGGTGGCACCGCCGCTGGAAGCGACCTACGGCATTGATGCTGCGTTGAAATCTGCTGATGTGCAACTGGTGACTTATGTTCCGCCACCGTCAGAAACCAACTATTCAGCGGCATTTTTGACCGGTAGCCAGGCAGCGTGTAAAGCGGCCTGTAACGCCTTTACTGATGCAGTGCTGGAAATCGCGCGTAATCCAATCCAACGTGCGTAACGGAGGTTGCCGATGAACAATGCACTGGGTTTGTTGGAAGTTGACGGCATGGTCGCCGCAATCGATGCGGCAGATGCCATGCTGAAAGCGGCAAACGTGCGTCTGCTCAGTCATGAAGTGCTTGACCCCGGTCGCTTAACGCTGGTGGTGGAAGGCGATCTGGCGGCGTGTCGTGCGGCGCTGGATGCCGGTTATGCCGCCGCAATGCGTACCGGGCGAGTTATCAGCCGCAAGGAAATTGGTCGACCTGATGATGACACCCAGTGGCTGGTTGCTGGCTTTAACCGACAGCTAAAGCAACCTGGCGCGCCAGCGATCGTCACGGAATCTGCCGACGAGTTGTTGGCGTTGTTAACATCAGTACGTCAGGGAATGACGGTCGGAGAAGTTGCCGCCCACTTTGGCTGGCCGCTGGAAAAAGCCAGAAATGCGCTCGAACAGCTCTTTTCTGCCGGGACGTTGCGTAAACGCAGTAGTCGTTATCGTCTCAAGCCCCATTAACCTGTCGGAGGTGCCGGGTGTCATATAACACCCGGCATTAACATCATGAAAAAGACCCGTACAGCCAACTTGCACCATCTTTATCATGAACCCTTACCCGAAAATCTGAGGCTCACGCCGAAGGTTGAAGTGGATAATGTTCATCAACAACAGACAACAGATGTCTATGAACATGCTTTGACAATTACCGCCTGGCAGCAGATTTATGATCAACTGCATCCGGGAAAGTTTCATGGTGAATTTACGGAAATCCTGCTTGATGATATTCAGGTTTTCCGTGAATACACCGGTCTGGCGCTGCGCCAGTCGTGTCTGGTCTGGCCGAACTCATTCTGGTTTGGTATTCCGGCGACGCGCGGTGAACAGGGATTTATCGGTTCGCAATGTCTGGGAAGCGCAGAAATAGCCACGCGGCCCGGCGGCACTGAGTTTGAATTAAGTACGCCGGACGATTACACCATTCTTGGCGTGGTGATCTCGGAAGATGTCATTTCCCGTCACGCAAACTTTCTGCATAACCCGGAAAGGGTGCTGCATATGTTGCGTAATCAGTCGGCGTTGGAAGTGAAGGAGCAGCATAAAGCCGCACTGTGGGGCTTTGTTCAACAGGCGTTGGCGACGTTTTGCGAGAATCCGGAGAACTTACATCAATCCGCTGTGCGTAAAGTGCTTGGCGATAACTTGTTGTTGGCGATGGGAGTGATGCTGGAAGAAGCGCAGCCAATGGTGACGGCGGAAAGCATCAGCCATCAGGGCTATCGACGATTGCTTTCCCGCGCCCGCGAATATGTGCTGGAGAATATGTCCGAACCGGTAACGGTGCTGGACTTGTGCAATCAACTGCACGTCAGTCGCCGCACCTTACAAAACGCATTTCACACTATTTTGGGCATTGGCCCGAACGCGTGGCTGAAACGCATTCGCCTGAACGCCGTGCGCCGCGAGCTGATAAGCCCGTGGTCGCAAAGTCTGACGGTAAAAGACGCCGCCATGCAGTGGGGATTCTGGCATCTTGGGCAATTTGCGACGGATTATCAGCAACTGTTTGCCGAGAAGCCATCACTGACGCTGCATCAGCGGATGCAGGAGTTAGGGTGATGAAATTACACCCAATCCCTGACCTGAATAAATTTACTCAACGCCGCTTCCGGGCTGCCTTCTTCCGGTTGATAATCGTACTCCCAGCGTACCAGTGGCGGCATTGACATCAGGATTGATTCGGTGCGCCCGCCGGTTTGTAAGCCAAACAGCGTACCGCGATCCCAGACCAGGTTGAATTCGACATAACGACCGCGACGGTAGAGTTGGAAATTGCGCTCGCGCTCGCCATATGTCATTGCTTTACGTCGCTCAACAATCGGCAAGTAGGCGTTGGCGTAACCTTTGCCTACCGCCTGCATAAAGGCGAAACAGTAGTCGAAGTCTGGCGTGTTCAGGTCATCAAAGAACAGCCCGCCAATGCCGCGTTGTTCATTGCGATGTTTAAGGTAGAAGTATTCGTCGCACCACTTTTTGTAGCGTGGATAAACATCTTCGCCAAATGGCAGGCACAGGTCGCGGGCGGTGCGGTGCCAGTGAATGGCGTCTTCTTCAAAGCCATAGAAAGGGGTTAAGTCAAAACCACCGCCAAACCACCAGACGGGATCGACACCCGGTTTTTCGGCAATAAAAAAGCGCACATTGGCGTGGCTGGTGGGAACATACGGATTATGCGGATGCACTACCAGCGATACACCCATCGCCTCGAAACTGCGCCCGGCAAGTTCCGGGCGATGAGCAGTGGCAGAAGCGGGCATCGCGTCGCCGTGGACGTGAGAAAAGTTGACGCCCGCCTGTTCGAAAACACCACCATTACGCAACACCCGGCTACGCCCGCCGCCACCAGCTTCGCGCTGCCAGCTATCTTCGGCAAACTGTGTGCCATCTACGGCGCTCAGTTGCTGGCAAATTGTATCCTGAAGGTTGAGCAGGAACTGTTTAACCTGGTGTGCGTCGGGCTTCATAACTTACCGTTTTTTCGAGTGTGCTTTCTGGTTGTCAAACCAATGGAAATAACTGATCACGCCTTCGGCAATGGCAGAGGCGATTTTCTGACGAAACGCCGCCGTGCCTAACAGTCGCTCTTCTTCCGGGTTGGTGATAAATGAGGTTTCCACCAGCACCGAAGGAATCGACGGTGATTTCAACACCACAAACGCGGCTTGTTCGGTGTTGCGGCTGTGCAGCTTATGCACTGGTTTAATCTTCTTCAGAATATGCGAGCCAAGCGTCAGGCTGTTTTTAATGGTATCTGTTTGCACCAGATCAAACAGCACTTGCTGCAATAGATGATCCCTGTCAGTCGCTTTTTTCCCGGCGACTTCATCAGCGCGGTTTTCGCGTTCCGACAAATATTTTGCCATCGCACTACTCGCGCCACGGTTGGAGAGGGCAAAGACCGATGCCCCCGCGGCTTTCGGGTTGGTGAAGCCGTCGGCGTGAATTGACATAAACAGATCTGCGCCATGCTTATGGGCGATTTCAACGCGATCGTACAGTGGAATAAACGTATCGCCAGAACGCGTTAAACGCGCATCAATGCCATGATTGCGCAAAATAGAACGGACATTTTTGGCGATTGCCAGCACCACGTGTTTTTCTTTTGATCCGTTGCGACCAATCGCACCGGTATCAATCCCGCCATGACCTGGATCGAGAACGACTACCCGTTTGCCTCCGGCTTTTTTGGCTTTCGGCTTACTGTGTCCGTTACTGGTTTTTAAAGGCTCTTCTTTGGCGATGGCTTGCGACATTCCTGACAACGTCAGGGCAGCCAATCCGGCTTTCAGCACCTGGCGGCGCGAAGTGAGTGTTTTTAGTGGTTTAAAAGTGCTCATACGGCCTGAGTTGTAATAATAAAGTTCCAGATGTTATATCGTATCGCGTAATCCGTTACGACGGTTTGCTGGTGAGAATTGTTTTACTTTTCATTTCAATAAATGACAACGCGTCATTATGCCACTTTTTCAACCGATTTTCGTCAGATATTGGCTAATTCGGTCGTTCACGCCATAATCACCCTTTTAACCCCCAAAAAGGTAACTCATACCATGGAGATACGCGTATTTCGCCAGGCAGATTTCGAAGAGGTCATCACCCTTTGGGAGCGTTGCGACTTGCTGCGTCCGTGGAACGATCCGGAAATGGACATCGAGCGCAAGATGAACCATGACGTCAGTTTGTTCCTGGTCGCGGAAGTTAACGGCGAAGTAGTGGGAACGGTGATGGGCGGTTATGACGGGCATCGCGGGTCTGCTTATTATCTTGGCGTGCATCCGGAGTTTCGCGGGCGTGGAATTGCCAATGCATTGCTTAATCGGCTGGAGAAAAAGCTTATTGCTCGCGGCTGTCCGAAAATTCAGATCAATGTACCGGAAGACAACGATATGGTACTCGGAATGTACGAACGCCTGGGATATGAACACGCCGATGTGCTGAGTCTGGGTAAGCGTTTGATTGAAGATGAAGAGTACTGAGTTTCATCCTGTCCATTATGATGTGCACGGACGCCTGCGTTTACCCTTCCTCTTCTGGTTTGTGCTATTGCTTCAGGCGCGAACCTGGGTGCTGTTTGTCATTGCCGGTGCGTCGCGCGAGCAGGGCACTGCGCTGCTGAATCTGTTTTATCCCGATCACGATAATTTCTGGCTGGGGTTGATACCGGGCATTCCGGCGGTGCTGGCATTCTTACTGAGTGGTCGGCGGGATACGTTTCCCCGTATCTGGCACGTGCTCTATTTTCTGTTGCTGTTGGCGCAGCTCGTTTTGCTTTGTTGGCAACCGTGGCTGTGGCTAAATGGTGAATCCGTCAGCGGTATCGGTCTGGCGCTGGTTATCGCGGATATTGTGGCGTTAATCTGGCTGTTGACCAATCGACGTTTACGCGCTTGTTTTGTGGAAGAAAAAGAATAACGGCACTTTTTTGCAAATTCGCACTCCAAGCAACGTTATTGAATAACCAAAGGAAGTGACATGAAATCGCTGCGTTTAATGTTATGCGCTATGCCGTTGATGCTGACCGGCTGTTCCACCATGTCGTCAGTTAACTGGTCTGCCGCTAATCCGTGGAACTGGTTTGGCTCGTCCACTAAAGTGAGCGAGCAAGGCGTTGGCAAATTAACGGCGTCCACGCCACTACAAGAACAAGCCATTGCCGATGCGCTTGATGGTGATTATCGGCTGCGCAGCGGAATGAAAACCGCGAACGGTAATGTGGTGCGCTTTTTTGAAGTGATGAAGGGCGACAGCGTGGCGATGGTTATCAACGGTGATCAAGGTACAATCAGCCGCATTGATGTCTCAGATAGCGATATTTCTGCTGACACGGGGGTTAAAATCGGTACATCGTTTAGTGACCTTTACAGCAAAGCATTTGGCAATTGCAAAAAAGCAGACGGTGATGATAATCGTGCCGTCGAATGTAAAGCCGAAGGCAGTCAACATATTAGCTACCAGTTTAGCGGTGAGTGGAGTGGTCCTGAAGGGTTAATGCCTTCTGACGATACCCTGAAAAACTGGAAAGTCAGTAAAATCATCTGGCGGCGTTAATTTGCGTCTGAACAAACCGTCGCCACAAAAAACACGTAAAATAGCGCTCAACAATGCCACGGATTGCGTGGCATTCTTATTTCAGGAGGAACAATGTCTCAGGTTCAGAGTGGCATTTTGCCAGAACATTGCCGCGCGGCGATTTGGATCGAAGCCAACGTAAAAGGGGAAGTTGATGCCCTGCGTGCGGCCAGTAAAAACTTTGCCGATAAACTGGCAACCTTTGAAGCAAAATACCCGGACGCGCATCTTGGCGCGGTTGTCGCCTTTGGCAACAACACCTGGCGTGCTCTGAGCGGCGGCGTGGGAGCCGAAGAGCTAAAAGATTTTCCGGGTTACGGAAAAGGTCTTGCGCCGACGACCCAGTTCGATGTGTTAATCCACATTCTTTCTCTGCGTCACGACGTAAACTTCTCCGTGGCCCAGGCGGCGATGGAAGCCTTTGGCGGCTGCATTGAGGTAAAAGAAGAGATCCACGGCTTCCGTTGGGTGGAAGAGCGTGACCTGAGCGGCTTTGTTGACGGCACGGAAAATCCGGCGGGTGAAGAGACGCGTCGCGAAGTGGCGGTCATCAAAGACGGTGTGGATGCGGGCGGCAGCTATGTGTTTGTGCAGCGCTGGGAACACAACCTGAAGCAACTCAACCGTATGAGCGTTCACGATCAGGAAATGATGATCGGCCGTACTAAAGAAGCCAACGAAGAGATCGATGGCGATGAGCGTCCGGAAACTTCTCACCTGACCCGTGTTGATCTGAAAGAAGATGGCAAAGGCCTGAAGATTGTTCGCCAGAGCCTGCCATATGGCACCGCCAGCGGCACGCACGGCCTGTACTTCTGCGCTTACTGTGCACGTTTGCATAACATTGAGCAGCAGTTGCTGAGTATGTTTGGCGATACCGATGGCAAACGTGACGCAATGTTACGTTTTACCAAACCAGTCACTGGCGGCTATTACTTTGCACCGTCGCTGGACAAACTGATGGCGCTGTAAGTTTTACTCACGCACTTGTAGCGTCTTGCCGGATGCGGCGTAAATGCTTAATCCGGCGTGTAAGATCGTTCAAACTTAATAAATTGCAGTCAACCTGTAGGCCCGATAAGCGTAGCGCATCGGGCTGTTTTGTCTCTAAGCTACTGCTTAGTCCAGATTGACGTTATGGCAGCCAAAGAGCGTGGTGTAAACAGCACGGCACAACTGAGCGGATCACTGCTCAGGTGTATGAATAGCCAGGAGATGTCTTCAAATTTGTCATGGGTTATTCCCTGTCTAAAACCTGACGAATAAAGCCATTGTATTGATCCAGTTGTTTTTTCGCTTCTGCGGCATCGAGATTTTTCAGCACCATCACAATGGCCGTTTTGCAGTGACGGTCGCAGGCAATCAATGCCGCTTCCGCTTGTTCCTCGCTACATCCGGTCGCGTTTTTGACGATATTGATCTGGCGCACGTGCAATTTTTCGTTGGTGGCGACCACATCGACCATCAGGTTGCCAAACACTTTGCCTGACTTAATCATCAGCCCGGTGGAGAGCATGTTGAGCACCAGTTTCTGCGCCGTACCTGCTTTCATCCGCGAAGAACCGGTAACCACTTCAGCCCCGACGACTGGCGTAATAGCAAACTCTGCGGTGGTGGAAACCGCGCTTCCCGGATTACAGGAAATACCGACCGTACGGCAACCCAACTGGCGCGCGTATTCCAACCCGGCAATCACATATGGCGTGCGTCCACTGGCGGCAATACCAACCACCACATCCTGCGCCGTTAAAGTAATATTTTTCAGATCGTTGATGCCGCCTTCCCGGCTGTCTTCCGCGCCTTCCACCGCGTGCTGGATGGCATATTCGCCGCCAGCAATCAAACCAACGACCAGACCTGGTTTCACGCCGTAAGTGGGGGGGCACTCGCTGGCATCGAGAATACCCAGACGACCGGAAGTTCCCGCGCCGAGATAAATCAGACGACCGCCGCCGCTCACCTGGGTGTGGATAACATCAATCGCCGCTGCGATATCCGGTAGTACGCGCTCAACGGCGAGCGGTACGGTTTTATCTTCTTCGTTAATGATCCGACACATTTCCAGCGTCGATACGCGGTCAATTTCAGCAGAGGCATTGTTGGAGCCTTCAGTAATCATCTTTTCAAGTTGCATAGGCAATCACCTTAAATATTTGTCTTCAAATAATTTCATCTGGCGTGAATCATATCTCCCTGCCTGATTATGTACAGCAGTGAATTCGCGCAATGGCTGAGTTGTGGTTATGGGTGATTTTACTTAAGATTTCCCTGAATTTAGATCCACTCCTCAGCATTGATCTGTCATTCAGGTATGGTAGGGACAATAGGGCGTAATGCTCTGTATTCAAAAGGAGAAACTTGAAATGGGTAAACTCACGGGCAAGACAGCACTGATTACGGGCGCATCGCAAGGTATTGGCGAAGGTATTGCCAGAACCTTTGCGCGTCATGGCGCAAACCTAATCTTGCTGGATATCTCCCCTGAGATTGAAAAGCTGGCAGACGAGCTGTGTGGTCGCGGTCATCGCTGTACGGCGGTAATTGCCGATGTACGCGACCCGGCGTCGGTTACGGCAGCGATCAAGCGCGCGAAGGAAAAAGAAGGGCGCATTGATATTCTGGTGAATAACGCAGGTGTTTGCCGTCTGGGTAGTTTTCTGGAAATGAGCGATGACGATCGCGATTTCCATATTGATATCAATATCAAAGGCGTGTGGAACGTCACGAAGGCAGTCCTACCGGAGATGATTGCCCGCAAAGATGGTCGCATTGTGATGATGTCTTCGGTTACTGGCGATATGGTGGCCGATCCGGGCGAAACGGCGTATGCCTTGTCGAAAGCGGCGATTGTTGGCCTGACCAAATCGCTGGCAGTGGAGTATGCTCAGTCGGGGATTCGCGTTAACGCAATCTGCCCTGGTTACGTGCGCACGCCAATGGCGGAAAACATCGCTCGCCAGTCGAATCCGCAAGATCCGGAATCAGTACTGACTGAAATGGCGAAAGCAATTCCGCTGCGTCGCCTCGCTGATCCGCTGGAAGTAGGCGAGCTGGCAGCCTTTCTGGCGTCGGATGAGTCCAGCTATTTAACGGGTACACAGAATGTGATCGATGGCGGCAGCACACTGCCAGAGACGGTCAGCGTCGGCATCTGATTCACCTCTGTTTCCTCCCTGCATCAGTGGGGGGGATTTCGCCTTATTCTCTTTTTAACTTCCAAATCACCAAACGGTATATAAAACCGTTACTCCTTTCACGCCCGTTATAAATATGATGGCTATTAGAAAGTCATTAAATATATAAGGGTGCGCAATGGCCGTTAACTTACTGAAAAAGAACTCTCTCGCGCTGGTCGCTTCTCTGCTGCTGGCTGGCCACGTGCAGGCAACGGAACTGCTGAACAGTTCTTATGACGTCTCCCGCGAGCTGTTTGCCGCCCTGAATCCGCCGTTTGAGCAACAATGGGCAAAAGATAACGGCGGTGACAAACTGACGATAAAACAATCTCATGCCGGGTCATCAAAACAGGCGCTGGCGATTTTGCAGGGCTTAAAAGCCGATGTTGTAACTTATAACCAGGTGACCGACGTGCAGATCCTGCACGACAAAGGCAAGCTGATCCCGGCGGACTGGCAGTCGCGCCTGCCGAATAACAGCTCGCCGTTCTACTCCACGATGGGTTTCCTGGTGCGTAAGGGCAACCCGAAGAATATCCACGACTGGAACGATCTGGTGCGTTCCGACGTGAAGCTGATTTTCCCGAATCCGAAAACCTCCGGTAACGCGCGTTATACCTACTTAGCAGCGTGGGGCGCAGCCGATAAAGCGGACGGCGGCGATAAAGCCAAAACCGAACAGTTTATGACCCAGTTCCTGAAAAACGTTGAAGTCTTCGATACCGGCGGTCGTGGCGCGACCACAACCTTTGCCGAGCGTGGCCTGGGCGACGTGCTGATAAGTTTTGAGTCGGAAGTGAACAACATCCGCAAACAGTATGAAGCGCAGGGTTTTGAAGTGGTGATTCCGAAAACCAATATTCTGGCGGAATTCCCGGTGGCATGGGTGGATAAAAACGTGCAGGCCAACGGTACGGAAAAAGCCGCAAAAGCTTATCTGAACTGGCTCTACAGCCCGCAGGCGCAAACCATCATCACCGACTATTACTACCGCGTGAATAACCCGGAAGTCATGGACAAGCTGAAAGATAAATTCCCGCAGACCGAACTGTTCCGCGTGGAAGATAAGTTTGGCTCCTGGCCAGAAGTGATGAAAACCCACTTTACCAGCGGCGGTGAGTTAGACAAGCTGTTGGCTGCGGGGCGTAACTGATGTTTGCAGTTTCTTCAAGACGCGTGCTGCCGGGCTTTACCTTAAGCCTTGGCACCAGTCTGTTGTTTGTGTGCCTGATATTGTTACTGCCGCTTTCCGCGCTGGTGATGCAGCTTTCTGAGATGAGCTGGGCGCAGTACTGGGAGGTGATCACCAATCCGCAGGTGGTCGCGGCCTACAAAGTGACGCTGCTGTCAGCGTTTGTGGCATCGATTTTTAACGGCGTTTTCGGTCTGTTAATGGCGTGGATCTTAACCCGCTATCGCTTTCCGGGGCGCACGCTGCTTGATGCGCTGATGGATTTACCCTTCGCGCTACCGACAGCGGTCGCGGGTTTAACCCTGGCGTCGCTCTTTTCCGTGAACGGTTTTTACGGCGAATGGCTGGCGAAGTTTGATATCAAAGTGACCTATACCTGGCTGGGGATCGCGGTGGCGATGGCCTTTACCAGCATTCCGTTTGTGGTGCGAACCGTGCAGCCGGTACTGGAAGAATTAGGGCCGGAATACGAAGAAGCGGCAGAAACGCTCGGCGCAACACGTTTACAGAGTTTCCGCAAAGTGGTGCTGCCGGAGCTTTCTCCGGCGCTGGTGGCGGGCGTGGCGCTGTCGTTTACCCGTAGTCTTGGTGAGTTTGGCGCGGTGATATTTATCGCCGGGAACATCGCCTGGAAGACGGAAGTAACGTCGCTGATGATTTTTGTTCGCTTACAGGAATTTGATTACCCGGCGGCGAGCGCGATTGCTTCGGTGATCCTCGCAGCATCGCTGCTGCTGCTGTTCTCTATTAACACTCTGCAAAGTCGCTTCGGTCGGCGTGTGGTAGGTCATTAATGGCGGAAGTTACACAGTTGAAGCGTTATGACGCGCGCCCGATTAACTGGGGCAAATGGTTTTTGATTGGCATCGGGATGCTGGTTTCGGCGTTCATCCTGTTGGTGCCGATGATTTACATCTTCGTGCAGGCGTTCAGCAAAGGGTTGATGCCGGTTTTACAGAATCTGGCCGACCCGGACATGCTGCACGCCATTTGGCTGACGGTGATGATCGCGCTAATTGCCGTACCGGTAAACCTGGTGTTCGGCATTCTGCTGGCGTGGCTGGTGACGCGCTTTAACTTCCCCGGACGCCAGTTGTTGCTGACGCTGCTGGATATTCCGTTTGCCGTCTCGCCGGTGGTTGCCGGTCTGGTTTATCTGCTGTTCTACGGCTCTAATGGCCCGCTGGGCGGTTGGCTCGACGAGCATAACCTGCAAATTATGTTCTCGTGGCCGGGAATGGTACTGGTGACGATTTTTGTCACCTGCCCGTTTGTGGTGCGCGAGCTGGTGCCAGTGATGTTAAGCCAGGGCAGCCAGGAGGACGAAGCGGCGATTTTGCTTGGCGCGTCCGGCTGGCAGATGTTCCGTCGCGTCACATTACCGAATATTCGCTGGGCGCTGCTTTACGGCGTGGTGCTGACCAACGCCCGCGCGATTGGCGAGTTTGGCGCGGTATCGGTGGTTTCCGGCTCGATTCGCGGCGAAACCCTGTCGCTGCCGTTACAGATTGAATTGCTGGAGCAGGACTACAACGCAGTCGGCTCCTTTACCGCCGCCGCACTGTTAACGCTGATGGCGATTATCACCCTGTTTTTAAAGAGTATGTTGCAGTGGCGCCTGGAAAATCAGGAAAAACGCGCGCAGCAGGAGGAACATCATGAGCATTGAGATTGCCAATATTAAGAAGTCTTTTGGTCGCACCCAGGTGCTGAACGATATCTCACTGGATATTCCTTCTGGTCAGATGGTCGCGTTGCTGGGGCCGTCCGGTTCCGGAAAAACCACGCTGCTGCGCATTATTGCCGGGCTGGAGCATCAAACCAGCGGGCATATTCGCTTCCACGGTACCGACGTCAGCCGCCTGCACGCGCGCGACCGTAAAGTCGGTTTCGTGTTCCAGCATTACGCGTTGTTCCGCCATATGACGGTATTCGACAATATTGCTTTTGGCCTGACGGTGCTACCGCGTCGCGAGCGCCCGAATGCCGCAGCCATCAAAGCGAAAGTGACAAAATTGCTGGAGATGGTGCAGCTTGCTCATCTGGCGGATCGTTATCCGGCGCAGCTATCCGGCGGGCAGAAACAGCGTGTGGCACTGGCGCGTGCGCTGGCTGTGGAACCGCAAATTCTGCTGCTCGATGAACCGTTTGGCGCGCTGGATGCGCAGGTGCGTAAAGAGCTGCGTCGCTGGCTGCGTCAACTGCATGAAGAACTGAAATTCACCAGCGTGTTCGTTACCCACGACCAGGAAGAGGCGATGGAAGTCGCCAACCGCGTGGTGGTGATGAGCCAGGGCAATATCGAACAGGCCGATGAACCGGATCAGGTTTGGCGCGAACCGGCGACCCGTTTTGTGCTCGAGTTTATGGGCGAAGTGAACCGCTTACAGGGAATTATTCGCGGCGGGCAGTTCCACGTTGGCGCGCATCGCTGGCCGCTTGGGTATACGCCTGCATATCAGGGGCCGGTGGATCTCTTCCTGCGTCCGTGGGAAGTGGATATCAGTCGCCGCACCAGCCTCGATTCGCCGCTGCCGGTACAGGTACTGGAAGCCAGTCCGAAAGGACACTACACCCAATTAGTCGTACAACCGCTGGGGTGGTACAACGAACCGCTGACAGTTGTGATGCATGGCGATGACGCCCCGCAACGCGGTGAGCGTTTATTCGTTGGCCTGCAACATGCGCGGTTGTACAACGGCGATCAGCGTATTGAAACCCGCGATGAGGAGCTTGCTCTCGCACAAAGCGCCTGATAGGTTGAGTAAATGTTAAACGCCCGGAGGCGCATCCCGCGATCCGGGCTTTTTAATGGCAAGGTTTATAACCTGTAGGCCTGATAAGACGCGCAAGCGTCGCATCAGGCAACACCACGTATGGACAGAGATCGTGAGTACATTAGAACAAACAATTGGCAATACGCCTCTGGTGAAGTTGCAGCGAATGGGGCCGGATAACGGCAGTGAAGTGTGGTTAAAACTGGAAGGGAATAACCCTGCGGGTTCGGTGAAAGACCGCGCGGCATTATCAATGATTGTCGAGGCGGAAAAGCGTGGGGAAATTAAACCCGGTGATGTGTTAATCGAAGCCACAAGTGGTAACACAGGCATTGCGCTGGCAATGATCGCCGCGCTAAAAGGCTATCGCATGAAATTGCTGATGCCCGACAACATGAGCCAGGAACGTCGCGCGGCGATGCGTGCCTACGGTGCGGAACTGATTCTTGTCACTAAAGAGCAGGGCATGGAAGGCGCACGCGATCTGGCGCTGGAGATGGCGAATCGTGGTGAAGGCAAGCTGCTCGACCAGTTCAATAACCCCGATAATCCTTATGCGCATTACACCACCACCGGGCCGGAAATCTGGCAGCAAACCGGCGGTCGCATTACGCATTTTGTCTCCAGCATGGGGACGACTGGCACCATCACCGGCGTGTCACGGTTTATGCGCGAACAATCCAAACCGGTAACGATTGTTGGCCTGCAGCCGGAAGAGGGTAGCAGCATTCCGGGGATTCGCCGCTGGCCAGCGGAATATCTGCCGGGCATCTTTAACGCTTCTCTGGTGGACGAGGTACTGGATATTCACCAGCGCGACGCGGAAAACACCATGCGCGAACTGGCGGTGCGGGAAGGGATTTTCTGCGGCGTCAGCTCCGGCGGCGCGGTTGCCGGTGCGATACGCGTGGCAAAAGCCAACCCTGGCGCAGTGGTGGTAGCGATCATCTGCGATCGTGGCGATCGCTACCTTTCCACCGGGGTGTTTGGCGAAGAACACTTTAGCCAGGGGGCGGGGATTTAAGGATTAATAGCATTGGAGGTTGATGACAAACGCAAAACAGCCTGATGCGCTACGTTTATCAGGCCTACAAGGTTCCTGTAATATATTGCATTAGCAATATTTTGTAGGCCGGATAAGGCGTTTACGCCGCATCCGGCATAAACAAAGTGCACTTTGTCAATAATCTGATTTGTCGGCAGTTGTTGCTGCCGACAAATGCCATAGTTGACAGCTAAACTATCCCCTTCGTAATCTATCCACCAAAATTTACTCGATTTTTCATCGTTATAAATAAAGCATTTTTTCATGTTACCTCCTGTAAATGCCTTGCCAAAGCGGATTAATTCCCTTCCTCAGGCACTGTTTTATCCGTCTGCGCAATCAGCGCATGTAAAAAAGGTTGCGCATTTTCATCGCTCTTACCGGGCATCTTCACGATGTAAGGCTTCCCGGTAATGGATGACGACGAAGCAACCTTATCAATGAATTGCTCGGCAGTATCAATGCGGTTACGGGTATTACCCAGCTTCAAGCGCAGATGAGAAACTGCTTCATCACAAGTATGTTGATCGCCATTGCGTATGAATATCAAATCCTTATGCTGCGCTAATCCCTCCAGCATGGCGTTAATTCTGACTTCTTCATGGGCAGTTAACTTCGCGTAAGCGGGGAGTGCCATCAGCAGTGTGATGACCAGACAAATGATTTTCTTCACTGAATTGCCTTATCCTTGTGTTGTATTAGCCGATTTGACTGCCAGAATCAGGTAAAGTTTCGGTTGGGGTACGATGAGGATCATCGGCAAGGAGAAATTATTAAATGAGTAGTTTGTTGTTGTTTAACGATAAGAGCAGGGCGTTGCAGGCGGATATCGTCGCCGTGCAGTCGCAGGTGGTGTATGGCAGCGTAGGCAACAGCATTGCCGTGCCTGCCATTAAACAGAACGGCCTGAATGTCTTTGCCGTACCGACCGTGTTGCTGAGTAATACGCCGCATTATGACACGTTCTACGGTGGTGCGATTCCGGACGAGTGGTTTAGCGGTTATTTGCGCGCACTGAAAGAGCGTGATGCGCTGCGTAAGTTACGTGCGGTGACTACGGGCTATATGGGGACAGCGTCACAAATTAGAATCCTTGCCGAATGGCTGACAGTCTTACGCGAAGAGCATCCTGACTTGCTGATTATGGTCGATCCGGTGATTGGCGATATTGATAGTGGTATTTACGTCAAACCTGACCTTCCCGATGCGTATCGGCAATATTTACTGCCACTGGCGCAGGGGATTACGCCAAATATCTTTGAGCTGGAAATCCTGACCGGTAAAAACTGCCGCGATCTCGACAGCGCCATTGCTGCTGCAAAAAGCCTGCTTTCAGAGACATTAAAATGGGTGGTTATTACCAGCGCTTCCGGCAATGAAGACAATCAGGATATGCAGGT
This sequence comes from Escherichia sp. KTE159, assembly GCF_000408805.1. Classification (NCBI taxonomy): domain Bacteria; kingdom Pseudomonadati; phylum Pseudomonadota; class Gammaproteobacteria; order Enterobacterales; family Enterobacteriaceae; genus Escherichia; species Escherichia sp. KTE159. Next base: position 2,308,391 of record NZ_KE137292.1, on the reverse strand, counting down.
GGTGGTGGTCAGTGCCGATAGCGTGAATGTCATTTCCCACTCTCGGGTAAAAACGGATCTTAAAGGTACTGGCGATCTGTTTTGCGCTCAACTTATCAGTGGATTACTGAAAGGGAAGGCGTTAACCGACGCAGTGCACAGCGCAGGTTTACGCGTGCTGGAGGTGATGTGTTATACCCAGCAGCATGAAAGCGATGAATTGATTTTGCCGCCGCTGGCGGAAGCATAAAAAAATGGCGCCCACGGGCGCCATTTTTCACTGTGGCAAGAATTACTTCTTGATGCGGATAACCGGGGTTTCACCCACAGTCACGCTACCGGACAGTTTGATCAGTTCTTTGATTTCGTCCATGTTGGAGATAACAACCGGAGTCAGGGTTGACTTAGCTTTCTCTTCCAGCAGCGGCAGATCGAATTCAATAACAGTATCGCCAACTTTTACGCGCTGACCTTCTTCAGCAATACGCTTGAAGCCTTCGCCTTTCAGTTCAACGGTGTCGATACCGAAGTGGACGAACAACTCAACGCCGCTATCAGATTCGATAGAGAACGCGTGGTTGGTTTCAAAGATTTTACCAATGGTGCCGTCAACCGGAGCTACCATTTTGTTGCCAGTTGGTTTGATAGCAATACCATCACCAACGATTTTTTCCGCAAAAACGACATCCGGCACGTCTTCGATATTGACGATCTCGCCAGAGAGCGGAGCAATGATCTCAATAGTTCCGGTATCTTTTTTGTCATCAGAAACCAGAGATTTCAGTTTATCGAACAAACCCATGATCTTCTCCTAAGCAGTAAATTGGGCCGCATCTCGTGGATTAGCAGATTGTTTTTTCTTCAATGAACTTGTTAACCAGCGTCATTAACTCGTCCGTTGTCGGTTGAGCAAGAGCCTGCTCTGCTAACACCTTCGCATCTTCGAAGTTCGTGTTACGGATAATCTTCTTAATGCGCGGGATAGAAATGGCGCTCATAGAGAATTCGTCCAGACCCATCCCCAGCAACAGAAGTGTAGCACGTTCATCGCCAGCAAGCTCACCACACATGCCAGTCCATTTGCCTTCAGCATGAGAAGCATCAATAACTTGCTTGATCAAGTTCAGCACGGACGGTGACATTGGCTGGTAAAGGTGTGAAATCATATCATTACCACGGTCAACTGCCAGAGTGTACTGCGTTAAATCATTGGTGCCGATACTAAAGAAATCAACTTCTTTGGCTAAATGACGCGCAATTGTTGCGGCAGCCGGTGTTTCCACCATCACGCCAATTTCAATTGATTCGTCAAACGCTTTACCTTCGTCGCGCAGTTCCTGTTTGTAGATTTCAATCTCTTTGCGCAGTGCGCGTACTTCTTCAACAGAGATGATCATCGGGAACATGATGCGCAATTTGCCGAAAGCAGAGGCACGCAGGATAGCGCGGAGCTGATCGCGCAGAATCTCTTTACGATCCATCGCGATACGGATAGCACGCCAGCCGAGGAACGGGTTCTCTTCTTTCGGGAAGTTCATGTACGGCAGCTCTTTGTCGCCGCCAATGTCCATGGTACGAACAATAACCGCCTGCGAGCCACACGCTTCAGCCACAGCTTTGTAGGCCGCGAACTGTTCTTCTTCAGTCGGCAGCGCGTCGCGGTCCATGAACAGGAATTCGGTGCGATACAGACCAACGCCTTCAGCGCCATTACGTTCTGCACCTTCAACGTCACGAACAGTACCGATGTTAGCGCACACTTCTACCTGGTGACCGTCCAGCGTAATGGCTGGCAGATCTTTCAGCTTAGCAAGCTCTGCTTTTTCAGAAGCTACTTGCTCCTGAACAGCGCGCAATTTATCGATAACTTCGTTGGTTGGATTGACGTAAACCTGATTATTTACGGCATCCAGAATCAGATAGTCGTCATTTTTCACCTGAGAGGTGACGCTACCAGTACCCACAATGGCTGGCAGTTCCAGAGAGCGTGCCATGATTGAGGTGTGGGAAGTACGGCCACCCGCGTCGGTGATGAAACCCAGTACCTTCTTCAGGTTCAACTGTGCGGTTTCGGACGGCGTCAGGTCAGCGGCAACCAGAATGACTTCATCCTGAATCGCGCTCAGGTCGATAATCTTCAGACCCAGGATGTTGCGCAGCAGGCGCTTACCGATATCACGCACGTCAGCCGCACGTTCTTTCAGGTATTCATCATCCAGTTCTTCCAGGGCAGAAGCCTGACCTTCAATAACTTCATGAGCAGCAGCGTCAGCCGTCATGTGCTTATCTTTAATCAGGGCTATGATTTCCTGCTCCAGCTCCTCATCTTCGAGTAGCATGATATGCCCTTCAAAGATGGCTTCTTTTTCTTCACCGAACGTTTCACCAGCTTTCGTTTTGATCGTTTCAAGCTGGGCTGATGCCTTGGCACGACCGCTCAGAAAACGTTCAACTTCCTGATCAACCTGGTCGGCAGAAATTTTTTTCCGGTCAATGACGATTTCGTCTTCTTTCAGAAGCAGAGCTTTACCGAAAGCGATACCCGGGGATGCTAAAATGCCTGAAATCATAACCCTACCTTACTTGTGACTGATTTTTAAAAGAACCCGGGAAATTACTCGAGTTCCGCCATCAGTTTAACCAGATGTTCAACCGCTTTCTGTTCGTCTTCGCCTTCAGCGGAGATAGTCACAACGGTCCCTTGAGTCAGGCCCAGAGTCTGCAGTTTAAACAGGCTTTTTGCGCTGGCGCTTTTGCCGTTGGAAGTCACAGTAATTTCAGAAGTGAAGCCCTTAGCTTCTTTTACAAACTGGGCAGCAGGGCGGGTGTGCAGACCGTTCGGAGCGGTAATGGTAACTTCTTGCTGGAACATTGTATTTCCCCAACTTATAGGTTTAGTGTTGTGGAACTAAAGTCTAGCCTGGCGGTTTGACTTTAGCCTGTATTGTTAGCGCCAGTTTTAACAGACGCGACGCACGAAGTGTTCTATGCAGTCCATTGCTGGCGGATGTTGGCCGCTGACGTTTCGTTCATCATTAAACATTATGCCGCTAAAGGAAGAATTGAACCAAATCATAAAATCGATTCAGCTAAGGCTTTTCCTGTAACGATTAATTTCGCGCATCAAAATAATTAGTCAGGTTAAATACCAGTTCCGACAGGCTGAATCAATGCCAGGAGGGGCGAAAATTTGAAGTAGGCCACAAAAAAGCACCTAAAAAGGTGCTTTTTTACGCATTTCTAACAACCTGGCATTACTGTTGCAATTCTTTCTCGGTAAAGAGATCGGCAAATAATGCAGTGCTTAAATAACGTTCACCCGATGATGGCAGAATAACCACAATATTCTTATTGGTAAAGCTTTCATCTTCTTGCAGCTTCAATGCAGCGGCAACCGCCGCGCCAGAAGAGATCCCAGCAAGAATGCCTTCTTCTTCCATCAGACGACGTGCGGTAGAGATAGCTTCTTCATTGGTGATGCCAATAACTTTATCGACCAGTTTAAGATCAAGGTTAGCCGGGATAAAGCCAGCACCTATGCCCTGGATTTTATGCGGGCCGGGTTTGATTTCTTCACCTGCCAGCGCCTGGGCGATAACGGGAGAGTCGGTTGGCTCAACGGCGACAGAGATGAGATCAGTCTTGCCTTTGGTGCCTTTAATGTAGCGGCTGACGCCGGTCAGCGTACCGCCAGTACCAACACCAGCAATAAATACATCAACCTGGCCATCGGTATCTTCCCAGATCTCCGGACCGGTGGTTTTTTCATGAATTTCTGGATTCGCCGGGTTGCTGAATTGTTGCAGCAGCAGATATTTTTCTGGGTTGCTGGCGACAATTTCTTCTGCTTTTTGAATTGCGCCTTTCATGCCTTTCGCGCCTTCGGTCAACACCAGGTTTGCGCCCAGAGCTTTCAGCAGTTTGCGGCGTTCAATACTCATGGTTTCTGGCATGGTCAGGGTGAGTTTGTAACCGCGAGCGGCAGCCACATAAGCCAGAGCAATACCTGTGTTGCCGCTGGTTGGTTCAACCAATTCAACGCCGGGTTTCAGCACGCCGCGTTTTTCGGCATCCCAAATCATATTGGCACCGATACGGCACTTAACGCTGAAGCTGGGGTTACGAGATTCCACCTTCGCCAGAATACGTCCGTTACCGATGCGATTCAGGCGAACCAGCGGTGTGTGACCGATAGTCAGCGAGTTATCTTCAAAAATCTTACTCATGGCCTGTCCTTAACTGTATGAAATTGGGATACAACAGGTAGCATACCCGCTCAGAGAATATGCGGAAGTAAGGATTTAGCATATCTATATGCAGAAGGGAAATAATGGCTTGCAAGATGGAATAAGGGTGCATAAGCCACCCCTCTTCCATACAAAAAGTTTACAAAATAACCAGGAGACTGTTACTTCCACAATGCATGTTTAGCGCGATAACAATCGACCCACATTGCTGTCGCGCCACAGACGGCCACTGGCATGATGAACAGGTTGAGCACCGGGATCATCGTGAACAGGCTGGTTAATGCGCCAAACTGCATATTGGTGATTTTGCGCGTGCGCAGGGCAGTGCGCATCTCTTTGAACGGCACTTTGTGGTTGTCGAACGGATAGTCGCAGTACTGAATGGCTAACATCCAGGCACTGAACAGGAACCACAGTACTGGCGCGACGGTTTGCCCGATGCCCGGGATGAAGTAGAGGATCAGCAATACGATGGCGCGTGGCAGATACCAGGCAAATTTTTGCCATTCGCGTTTCATAATTCGCGGCACATCTTTCATGATGCCAAAGATGCCGGTATCCGGCGGCGTAGCGCCTGTCAGCCTGGCTTCCAACTGTTCAGCCAATAAACCGTTAAACGGTGCGGCAATCCAGTTCGCAATAGTTGAGAAAAAATAGCCAAAAACCAGTAGAACGGAGATAACCGCGACAGGCCACAGCAAATAGCTCAACCATTGCAGCCAGTCAGGCACGTGGCTCATTAATGATGGGATCCAGGCATCCAGTTGAGTAAAGAGCCACCAGAATGCACTTCCCATCAACAAAATATTGACCAACAGAGGTAAAATAACAAAACGCCGAATCCCGGGTTGCGAGACGAGCTTCCAGCCTTGCGCAAAATAGTAAAAACCGCTGCGTGGGGAAGATGTGAATGTTGAAATCATAATCAGGATATGCTCCTTTTGACCAATCCCAGGAAAATTCTGCGTATTTTACCGGGTAATTGCGCAATGGACAGTTAGGATATGTTCGAAAAAACAGCAAAAAGCACGATTTCATCTATCTTTGTGCTGTGAAAGTTAAGAGTGCACTTGCACTTGAGGTAATCGGCAAATACTCTTAGTGAGTAAATGTTTGCCGTGGTGGCAAGGTGTTAGAACAACAGAGAATATAATGATGCAGGATTTGCGTCTGATATTAATCATTGTTGGCGCGATCGCCATAATCGCTTTACTGGTACATGGTTTCTGGACCAGCCGTAAAGAACGATCTTCTATGTTCCGCGATCGGCCATTAAAACGAATGAAGTCAAAACGTGACGACGATTCTTATGACGAGGATGTCGAAGATGATGAGGGCGTTGGTGAGGTTCGTGTTCACCGCGTAAATCATGCCCCGGCTAACGCCCAGGAGCATGAGGCTGCTCGTCCGTCGCCGCAACACCAGTACCAACCGCCTTATGCGTCTGCGCAGCCGCGTCAACCGGTTCAGCAGCCGCCTGAAGCGCAGGTATCGCCGCAACATGCTCCGCATTCAGCGCATCCTGTTCAGCAACCACAGCCAGTACAGCAGCCGGCCTACCCGCCGCAGCCTGAACAGCCTGTTGCTTCGCAGGTACAGTCAGCTCCGCAGCCGACACAGCCAGCGCCACAACCGGCGCAGCAGGCTTTCCAGACTGCGGAACCCGTAGCAACACCGCAGCCTGAGCCTGTGGCTGAACCGGTGCCTGTCATGGATAAGCCGAAGCGCAAAGAAGCGGTGATCATTATGAACGTCGCAGCGCATCACGGTAACGAGCTGAACGGTGAACTGCTTCTTAACAGCATTCAGCAGGCGGGCTTTATCTTTGGCGATATGAATATTTACCATCGTCATCTTAGCCCGGACGGCAGTGGCCCGGCGTTATTCAGCCTGGCGAATATGGTGAAACCGGGAACATTTGATCCTGAAATGAAGGATTTCACTACACCGGGTGTCACTATCTTTATGCAGGTGCCGTCTTATGGTGATGAACTGCAAAACTTCAAGCTGATGCTGCAATCTGCGCAGCATATCGCTGATGAAGTGGGCGGCGTGGTGCTTGATGATCAGCGCCGTATGATGACTCCGCAGAAACTGCGCGAGTATCAGGACATCATCCGCGAAGTGAAAGACGCTAACGCCTGATACACTTAAATTAAATCAACTTCTCTTCGAACCCCCGCTTGTCGGGGGTTTTTAGCATTGATGGTGCGATATGGAATCAATCGAACAACAACTGACAGAACTGCGAACGGTGCTTCGTCATCATGAATATCTTTATCATGTGATGGATGCGCCGGAAATTCCTGACGCTGAATACGATCGCCTGATGCGCGAACTGCGCGAGCTGGAAGCCAAACATCCAGAACTGATTACCCCTGATTCACCCACTCAACGTGTAGGTGCAGCACCGTTAGCGGCTTTCAGCCAGATCCGTCATGAAGTACCGATGCTGTCGCTGGATAACGTTTTTGATGAAGAGAGTTTTCTTGCTTTCAACAAACGCGTTCAGGATCGTCTGAAAAGTAACGAAAAAGTGACCTGGTGCTGTGAGCTGAAGCTCGATGGCCTTGCCGTCAGCATTCTGTATGAGAATGGCGTACTGGTGAGCGCAGCAACCCGTGGCGATGGCACTACCGGGGAAGACATCACATCTAACGTCCGTACTATTCGCGCCATTCCGCTGAAACTACACGGTGAGAATATCCCGGCGCGTCTGGAAGTGCGTGGTGAAGTGTTCCTGCCGCAGGCGGGCTTCGAAAAGATCAACGAAGATGCGCGACGCACGGGCGGAAAAGTGTTTGCTAACCCACGTAATGCGGCGGCAGGTTCATTGCGTCAGCTTGATCCGCGTATCACAGCCAAGCGGCCGCTCACTTTCTTCTGCTACGGCGTTGGCGTGCTGGAAGGCGGTGAGCTGCCAGATACTCATCTTAGTCGTTTACTGCAATTTAAAAAGTGGGGATTACCGGTCAGCGATCGCGTCACGTTATGCGAATCGGCGGAAGAGGTGCTGGCGTTCTACCATAAAGTAGAAGAAGACCGCCCGACGCTGGGCTTTGATATCGACGGCGTGGTAATTAAGGTCAACTCCCTGGCGCAGCAGGAACAGCTTGGCTTTGTTGCGCGCGCCCCTCGTTGGGCAGTGGCGTTTAAATTTCCGGCACAGGAGCAGATGACTTTTGTGCGTGACGTCGAGTTTCAGGTTGGGCGTACTGGCGCGATTACGCCTGTTGCACGTCTCGAACCTGTCCATGTCGCGGGTGTGCTGGTGAGCAACGCCACCCTACACAATGCCGATGAAATCGAACGTCTTGGCTTACGTATTGGCGATAAAGTGGTGATTCGCCGTGCTGGCGACGTGATCCCGCAAGTGGTTAACGTGGTGCTTTCTGAACGCCCGGAAGATACTCGTGAGGTAGTATTCCCGACGCATTGCCCGGTATGCGGTTCTGACGTGGAACGAGTGGAAGGCGAGGCTGTGGCTCGCTGTACTGGTGGTTTGATTTGCGCCGCCCAGCGTAAAGAGTCGCTGAAACACTTTGTTTCCCGTCGCGCGATGGACGTTGACGGTATGGGAGACAAAATCATCGACCAGTTGGTTGAAAAAGAATATGTCCATACGCCTGCGGATCTGTTCAAGTTAACGGTGGGTAAGCTCACCGGGCTGGAGAGAATGGGGCCGAAATCGGCGCAAAACGTGGTTAACGCACTGGAAAAAGCGAAAGAAACCACCTTTGCCCGCTTCCTTTATGCGCTTGGCATCCGCGAAGTCGGTGAGGCAACGGCATCAGGTCTGGCGGCATATTTCGGCACGCTGGAAGCGCTGGAAGCGGCTTCGATTGAAGAGCTGCAAAAAGTGCCCGATGTTGGAATTGTCGTCGCATCTCATGTGCACAACTTCTTTGCCGAAGAAAGTAACCGTAATGTCATCAGTGAACTGCTGGCGGAAGGCGTTCACTGGCCTGCGCCGGTAGTCATCAACGCGGAAGAGATCGACAGCCCGTTTGCTGGTAAAACGGTGGTGCTCACGGGTAGCTTAAGTCAGATGTCGCGTGATGACGCTAAAGCTCGCCTGGTCGAACTGGGCGCGAAAGTGGCGGGCAGCGTGTCGAAGAAAACCGACCTGGTGATTGCCGGAGAAGCCGCAGGTTCTAAACTGGCGAAAGCGCAGGAACTGGGCATTGAAGTGATCGACGAAGCTGAAATGCTGCGTTTGTTGGGCAACTGAGATGGAAAAAGAGCAGTTGATTGAAATAGCCAATACGATAATGCCGTTTGGCAAGTACAAAGGGCGTCGCTTAATTGACCTGCCGGAGGAGTATCTGCTGTGGTTTGCCCGCAAAGATGAATTTCCGGCAGGGAAACTCGGTGAGCTAATGCAAATCACGCTGCTGATTAAAACGGAGGGGCTGACGCAACTGGTCCAGCCCCTGAAACGCCCGCTTTAAACCTTTCCGTGGCTTTCCTGCTGCGACTGTAACTGCCCGGTCTGGCGCTTGTAACGACGCGCCAGTACCGCGCAAACCATCAGTTGGATCTGATGGAAAATCATCAATGGCAGCACCATCATACCGATCACCGATGTCGGGAACAGAATGTTTGCCATTGGGATACCATTCGCCAGACTCTTTTTCGAGCCACAGAAGACGATAGTGATTTCATCCGCCTTATTGAAACCCAGTCGGCGCGCCATAAAGACGTTAATCACAATCACAATAGCCAACAGCACGCAACTAACCACCACAATAAACAATAGCGATCCCCAGCCGACTTTATGCCAGATACCGTTAACGACTGCTTCGCTAAATGCCGTATAAACCACCAACAGAATGGATGTTTGATCGGTTTTCGCAATCCACTTTTTATTGCGCGCCACCCAGTTACCAATCCACGGGCGGGAAAGATGCCCCAACACAAACGGCAGCAACAGTTGCAGCATAATCTTACCGACCTGCTCGAGGCTACCCTCTGCACCGTGAACATTCATCACCACACCAACCAGCAACGGCGAAAGGAAAATCCCCAGCAGACTGGATGCTGACGCAGAGCAAACTGCAGCCGCGACATTACCACCCGCCATTGAGGTAAAGGCAATTGCGGACTGCACGGTAGCCGGAAGAATGCACAGATAGAGAAAACCGGAGTAGAGCATCGGGTCGACATTTACCGGTTTCCACCAGGCAAACAGTACGCCCAGAATTGGGAACAGCACGAAGGTGCTGCACATTACCCACAAATGTAGCCGCCAGTGACTACCGCCAGCGATAATCGCTTCACGCGACAATTTTGCGCCGTGCATAAAGAACAGCAGGGCAATAGCTGCCGTAGTCAGATTTTCAAAGAACGGGACGAAATCGCCTCTGGCCGGGAAGAAGGAAGCCAGTAATACCACTGTGATCAGGGTTAAGGTGAAAGGATCGAGGATACGAAAAAGTTTCATAAAGACTCCAGATGATCGATGGTTCTATTGTGCTTCTTCCAGTTTGAGAAATAAAATTGATTTATTGCATCCATTTATGAAGAAAATAGATGAATTATTCTTTAAAACAATTAAAGGTTTTCGTCACAGTAGCGCAGGAGAAAAGTTTTAGTCGCGCAGGAGAGCGTATTGGCCTGAGCCAGTCGGCAGTGAGTCACAGTGTGAAGGAGCTGGAAAACCATACGGGTGTTCGCCTGCTGGACAGAACCACGCGTGAAGTGGTGCTTACAGATGCAGGGCTGCAGTTGGCTTTGCGTCTTGAGCGACTGCTGGATGAACTAAACAGCACGTTGCGCGATACCGGGCGTATGGGGCAACAACTGAGCGGAAAAGTTCGGGTCGCTGCCAGCCAGACCATTTCCGCGCATCTTATTCCGCAATGCATTGCTGAAAGCCATCGCCGCTATCCAGATATTCAGTTTGTCCTGCACGATCGTCCGCAGCAGTGGGTGATGGAAAGTATTCGCCAGGGAGATGTCGATTTTGGCATCGTCATCGATCCAGGCCCAGTGGGCGATCTGCAATGTGAAGCGATTCTTTCCGAGCCTTTCTTCTTGCTTTGTCATCGCGATAGCTCTCTGGCCGCGGAAGATTATGTACCCTGGCAGGCATTACAGGGAGCGAAACTGGTGTTGCAGGATTACGCGTCAGGCAGCCGACCGCTGATTGATGCAGCGCTGGCGCGCAACGGTATTCAGGCAAATATTGTGCAGGAGATTGGTCATCCGGCGACGTTGTTCCCGATGGTAGCCGCAGGCATCGGCATCAGTATTCTTCCCGCACTGGCGCTGCCATTACCTGAAGGTAGCCCACTGGTGGTAAAGCGTATTACGCCGGTGGTGGAACGCCAGTTGATGTTGGTGCGCAGGAAGAACCGTTCACTTTCCACTGCCGCTGAAGCGTTATGGGATGTGGTACGAGACCAGGGTCATGCGCTAATGGCTGAGCGGGAAGGGGATCCGTTGTATCAGATATAGAATGAATTCATACTGCCGGGAGCCCCGGCAGTAATTAATCAGAAGTTAAATTTGATGGAGTAGATTATCGCATCCTGGTAAAAATCTTCGCCCAGTTTGTCATCCGCATATCGATACTGAATCCCCGTAGTGATGTGTGATGTTGCATTCCACCACAGTGCAACTGCGCCGTTCAGCCCTTCTTTACCGCCATTACCCGTCGCATAGGTAGCGTCACGGTCAAACTCGTACTCGTTCCAGTTGGTGAGAGTGAATTTCTCACTGCCCAGCATAAAGTTGTAACCTGCAACCCAGCCGGCTACATAGCCGTTGTTGCCAGTGTAATAGGTTTGATCTGTATAACGCTTAGCAAAGAACGGTTTGAACCACCAACCGCTGCCGGTGAAATTGTAGCCGACACCGTACAGGAACATATCGTCGTGGAAATTCACGCGATTTGCAGATCCGTAGGTGCCATACGCGTGCAGGTAAAGATTAAATCCGGTGTCACCCAGGTAAATACGGTTGGTATTTTTAAAGGTATAACGCTGCTCGCTACCTGGTTTATTATGGCGACCGTTATAGAAGTTTTCCCAGTCGAAGAACCCGTACATTTCTCCCCAATTAAAGTTAGCGCCACCTTCAATTTCAAGATAACCAAAATCATCTTTGTGTGATTTTGTTGACGATTTTTCGGTAGTCCGACTGGTCCAGTCCAGATAATGCACGCCGATATCTGCAAAACCGCCTTTAAATTCTGCATGAGATATAACAGGTATCGCTAATATAGAGGATAGAGTCAGAGTTAAAAGATGTTTTTTCATAGCATAAATCCCTATGCTGATCGTTATTAGTAGATTGCTTAATAAAGTGGTTTGTTAAAAACGATATATTGTTAATGCAAAGGAATTAATATCGCCAATACAGTTTTTACCATTGATTAATAGAGAAAAGATATAAATCCATCGATATCGAATCGCTATTGAATGCGTGAGAAAAGTGTATTGGTAAGAGCCGGGACAACCTCGCTATAAAAAGGCGTTAGATTCCACCCTACAGAAAAAGGATATATATGTCTCAGGTTCAATTTTCTCATAACTCGCTGTTTTGCGTAGATATTATCAAGACTTATAAACCTAATTTCACGCCACGAGTGGCCTTTATTTTAGGTTCCGGGCTGGGCGCGCTGGCTGATCAGATTGAGAACGCTGTCGCAATTTCCTACGAAAAGCTGCCAGGTTTCCCGGTAAGTACGGTACATGGTCATGCGGGGGAGTTAGTGCTGGGCCATCTCCAGGGCGTACCGGTGGTATGTATGAAAGGTCGCGGACATTTCTACGAGGGTCGTGGAATGACCATCATGACTGACGCAATTCGTACCTTTAAGCTGCTGGGCTGCGAGCTACTGTTCTGCACCAATGCGGCAGGCTCACTGCGTCCGGAAGTGGGGGCAGGCAGCCTGGTCGCATTGAAAGATCATATCAACACCATGCCAGGTACGCCGATGGTGGGTCTTAACGATGATCGTTTTGGAGAGCGTTTCTTCTCACTGGCAAATGCCTACGATGCGGAATACCGCGCACTGTTACAAAAAGTGGCGAAAGAAGAGGGATTCCCTCTGACGGAGGGCGTGTTCGTCTCGTATCCGGGGCCGAATTTCGAGACTGCGGCGGAAATTCGCATGATGCAAATTATTGGTGGGGATGTTGTTGGTATGTCTGTGGTGCCTGAGGTTATTTCAGCTCGCCATTGCGACCTTAAAGTAGTTGCGGTCTCTGCGATTACCAATATGGCGGAAGGTTTAAGCGATGTGAAATTGTCACATGCCCAAACGCTGGCGGCTGCGGAGCTCTCTAAGCAGAACTTCATCAACCTTATTTGCGGCTTTCTGCGCAAAATTGCCTGAGAAAAACAATAAGAAACGGCCTCGCGGGTGAGGCCATATGATGCGACAAGGAAACGATTATGAGCATCGCTATGCGCTTAAAGGTAATGTCCTTTTTGCAATATTTTATCTGGGGGAGCTGGTTGGTTACCCTTGGATCTTACATGATTAATACCCTTCATTTCACCGGCGCGAACGTCGGTATGGTCTATAGCTCCAAAGGTATCGCCGCGATCATTATGCCCGGTATTATGGGGATCATCGCGGACAAATGGCTGCGCGCTGAACGTGCATATATGCTGTGTCATCTGGTGTGCGCTGGTGTACTTTTTTATGCGGCGTCGGTGAGTGATCCGGATACGATGTTTTGGGTGATGTTAATTAATGCGATGGCATTTATGCCGACTATCGCATTATCGAACAGCGTCTCGTATTCCTGTCTTGCTCAGACAGGGCTTGACCCCGTATCTGCTTTCCCGCCCATTCGCGTTTTTGGTACGGTAGGATTTATTGTCGCGATGTGGGCGGTCAGCTTACTGCATCTGGAATTGAGCAGCCTGCAGTTGTATGTTGCGTCTGGTGCGTCATTGCTGCTGTCGGCTTATGCGCTGACTTTGCCTAAGATTCCGGTTGCGGAGAAAAAATCGACCACGTCGCTTGCCAGCAAGCTGGGTCTGGATGCTTTCGTGCTGTTTAAAAATCCACGCATGGCCATCTTTTTCCTCTTTGCCATGATGCTGGGTGCGGTACTGCAAATTACCAACGTTTTTGGTAATCCATTCCTGCATGATTTCGCCCGTAACCCGGAGTTTGCTGATAGCTTCGTGGTGAAATATCCCTCCATTTTACTGTCAGTTTCACAGATGGCTGAAGTCGGTTTCATTTTGACGATTCCGTTCTTTTTGAAGCGTTTTGGCATCAAAACCGTCATGCTGATGAGTATGGTGGCCTGGACGCTGCGCTTTGGCTTCTTCGCCTATGGAGATCCGTCACCAACCGGCTTTATTTTGCTGCTGCTGTCGATGATTGTTTACGGCTGTGCATTTGATTTCTTCAATATTTCTGGTTCGGTATTTGTCGAACAGGAAGTTGATTCCAGCATCCGTGCCAGCGCGCAGGGGCTCTTTATGACCATGGTAAATGGTGTCGGCGCATGGGTTGGCTCGATTCTGAGTGGTATGGCAGTAGATTACTTCTCGGTAGATGGCGTAAAAGACTGGCAAACTATCTGGCTGGTGTTTGCAGGATATGCTCTTTTTCTCGCAGTGATATTTTTCTTTGGGTTTAAATATAATCATGACCCTGAAAAGATAAAGCATCAAGCGGTGACTCATTAAAAGGATTCGCAGCTCTGCTCTTCAGAGCTGCTTTTATGATAAAGGTTAATTAGTGAAAGATATTTTATTTTCTTCCGGCGTTGGTTTTGGTATTGGTGCTTTATTTACAATCGTGCGCTTGCCTATTCCTGTACCAAATGTATTACCGGGTATATTATCCATTGTGTTTATGTATGTCGGATATCTGGTGGTGAAATACTTTATGCCATGATAATTTAATACGATGTATTTATTATATGGAGCACTTAATTATGGAACGCGTATACAGAACAGATCTTAAGTTGCTCCGTTATTTTCTTGCCGTAGCGGAAGAGTTGCATTTTGGCCGCGCAGCAGCGCGTTTAAATATGTCTCAGCCTCCGCTCAGTATTCATATTAAAGAGCTGGAAAATCAACTCGGCACGCAGCTTTTTATTCGCCATTCGCGCAGCGTCGTACTGACACACGCGGGCAAAATCTTGATGGAAGAATCGCGTCGATTGCTGGTGAATGCAAATAATGTATTGGCTCGGGTTGAACAAATAGGTCGGGGAGAAGCAGGGCGGATTGAACTCGGCGTAGTGGGAACGGCAATGTGGGGACGGATGCGCCCGGTTATGCGGCGATTCCTCAGGGAAAATCCTAACGTTGAAGTTCTTTTTCGCGAAAAGATGCCCGCGATGCAAATGGCCCTGCTGGAACGACGTGAACTCGATGCCGGGATCTGGCGAATGGCGACAGAACCACCGGCAGGTTTTACCAGCTTACGGTTGCATGAATCGGCGTTTCTGGTGGCGATGCCTGAAGAGCATCATCTCTCATCATTTTCCACCGTCCCACTGGAGGCGCTACGTGACGAGTATTTTGTTACAATGCCGCCTGTGTACACTGACTGGGATTTTTTGCAGCGAGTTTGCCAGCAGGTGGGATTTTCACCGGTTGTTATTCGTGAAGTTAATGAACCGCAAACGGTACTCGCCATGGTCAGTATGGGTATTGGTATCACATTGATAGCGGACAGCTACGCACAAATGAACTGGCCAGGTGTCATTTTCCGTCCGCTCAAAGAGCGCATCCCTGCGGATTTATATATTGTTTATGAAACACAGCAGGTGACGCCTGCGATGGTTAAGCTGTTGGCAGCATTGACACAGTAGGTGAGGGGGCAGGAATTGCCGGAAATAGTAGGTGTGATAAGTGAAGCGCATCAGGCAATTTCGCAAATCACAGATAGCAAAAAAGCGCCTTTAGGGCGCTTTTTTACATTGGTGGGTCGTGCAGGATTCGAACCTGCGACCAATTGATTAAAAGTCAACTGCTCTACCAACTGAGCTAACGACCCGAAGTGGTGGGTGATGACGGGATCGAACCGCCGACCCCCTCCTTGTAAGGGAGGTGCTCTCCCAGCTGAGCTAATCACCCA
>NZ_KE137292.1:2254171-2293093 GCF_000408805.1 Escherichia sp. KTE159 | reverse complement strand
TGGTGGGTGATGACGGGATCGAACCGCCGACCCCCTCCTTGTAAGGGAGGTGCTCTCCCAGCTGAGCTAATCACCCCCGCTGTGTGGAGTCGCATTATAGGGAGAGTTCAAAATGAGTCAACGCCTTTTCCAAAGAAATTGTTCGTTCGTCGTAAATTTAAGCAGGATGATCGCAAAACAGACCGTGTTGCGCAATTTCTCAACGAAAACAATAATGCATCATGTAGCAACCCGAACTACATTGAGGAATCAGGCTGGAGTGATAGAATATCGCCCACTCAATTTTTCCAGGATTTGCCGGTTGTCGGCATCTTTCTAAACGTAAGGCCATTTCATGAAAATCAAAACTCGCTTCGCGCCAAGCCCAACAGGCTATCTGCACGTTGGCGGCGCGCGTACTGCTCTTTACTCCTGGCTTTTTGCACGTAACCACGGTGGTGAGTTTGTGCTGCGTATTGAAGACACCGATCTTGAGCGTTCCACGCCGGAAGCTATCGAAGCCATTATGGATGGCATGAACTGGCTGAGTCTGGAGTGGGATGAAGGTCCGTACTTCCAGACCAAACGTTTTGATCGCTATAACGCGGTTATCGATCAGATGCTGGAAGAGGGGACGGCCTATAAATGCTACTGCTCTAAAGAGCGTCTGGAAGCACTGCGTGAAGAGCAGATGGCAAAAGGCGAGAAGCCGCGTTATGACGGTCGCTGCCGCCACAGTCATGAACATCATGCTGATGATGAACCGTGCGTCGTGCGTTTTGCTAATCCGCAGGAAGGTTCCGTTGTTTTTGACGATCAGATCCGTGGTCCGATCGAGTTCAGTAACCAGGAGCTGGATGATCTGATTATCCGCCGTACCGATGGTTCTCCGACCTATAACTTCTGTGTGGTTGTTGATGACTGGGATATGGAAATCACCCACGTAATCCGTGGTGAAGACCATATCAACAATACACCGCGTCAGATCAACATTCTGAAAGCCCTGAAAGCGCCAGTACCTGTTTACGCGCACGTTTCTATGATCAACGGTGATGACGGTAAAAAACTGTCCAAACGCCACGGCGCGGTCAGCGTAATGCAGTATCGCGACGATGGTTACCTGCCAGAAGCGTTGCTGAACTATCTGGTACGTCTGGGCTGGTCCCACGGCGATCAGGAAATCTTCACCCGTGAAGAAATGATCAAATACTTCACCCTGAACGCGGTTAGCAAATCTGCCAGTGCGTTTAACACAGACAAACTGCTGTGGCTAAACCATCATTACATTAACGCGTTGCCGCCGGAGTATGTCGCTACTCATTTACAGTGGCATATCGAGCAGGAAAATATTGATACCCGCAACGGCCCGCAACTGGCGGAACTGGTGAAACTGCTGGGTGAACGCTGCAAAACCCTGAAAGAGATGGCACAAAGTTGCCGTTATTTCTACGAAGATTTTGCCGAGTTTGATGCTGATGCAGCGAAAAAACATCTGCGCCCGGTCGCTCGCCAGCCGCTGGAAGTGGTACGTGACAAACTGTCTGCAATTACTGACTGGACGGCTGAAAATGTTCACCACGCTATTCAGGCAACTGCGGATGAGCTGGAAGTGGGTATGGGCAAAGTCGGTATGCCGCTGCGCGTAGCTGTTACCGGTGCGGGTCAGTCTCCGGCGCTGGATGTTACGGTTCACGCAATTGGCAAAGCACGCAGCATTGAGCGCATCAATAAAGCGCTGGCATTTATTGCTGAACGCGAAAACCAGCAGTAATTAATACTTAAAAGATAAACGGCAGGAGATAATATCCTGCCGTTTTTTACTTATTATTTATGCTGATTCGTCAATGTCGAGACGGGCAAGGAAATTGCGAATCCCTTCACGCGATAAAAACTGCGCAACTTTTTCTTGCTCACTATGAGTCATATTGTCTATCGCGCTGATTATTTGCCGGTAAGCCGGAGTTCGCATACCAGGTGCGTATTCAGCAAGAGGTTCTTCGGCCTCGAGAAAAACCGGCGTGTTATGGAAGGCCGGTGTGTTTTGAATAAACTCGCAAACCTGCGTATCGATCAGAATAAGTCTGGCACGGCCGCCCTTCACGCCGGGAAATTTTTCCGTTTTCCAGCCTTTTTCTCTAATCCAGCGGTTAACGGTTTGTTTAGCCACGCCGAGGCATTCCGCCAGTTCTTCGGTGGTCATTTTATTGCGTAATCTTTTCATATTATTTGCTGTTGCGAATCCCTAAGCGTTGTAATAACCCGATAATCCCTTCCCGCAGAAGCAAGGATGTAAACTGTTTTTGTTCAGTTGCCGTCATCTCTTTCGCCAGCGTCGCTAACAGCACTTCAAGCGGCGCATCGCCAGACAGGGCGGGTATTTCTCCCTGACACTGTGGGCGTTCTGCATTGCGAATATATTCACGAACCTGTTCATTGATGTGTACCAGTCGGGCCTTGCCACCCTGGACGCCTGGTTTTGGTGATGTCGTCCAGCCTTCCTTGCGTACCCATTTATTAATGGTCTGGCGGCTATAACCGGTCAGTCTGGCAAGTTCATCTGGCGTCATCCTCTCCTTGAACATAACAATTCCCTGAATAGTTGTGGGTCTATTAAGTGTTCATTTTATAGCATCAATTTACAGGAAACCGTGATATGAATAACTACTGAATGCGAGACGTAATCCAAAAATGTTCATTTGCCTGATTTTTCAGCGATTGAAACCAGGTGCTGCAATTTGCCGTTGACACATAAGGGCGGAATTCATATGATGCCGCCCGTCAACTCGACAAGCTTTACGTGACGGGGCTATAGCTCAGCTGGGAGAGCGCTTGCATGGCATGCAAGAGGTCAGCGGTTCGATCCCGCTTAGCTCCACCAAATTTTGCACCCAGCAAATTTGGTACGTAAACGCCTCGTGGGGCTATAGCTCAGCTGGGAGAGCGCTTGCATGGCATGCAAGAGGTCAGCGGTTCGATCCCGCTTAGCTCCACCAAATTTTGCACCCAGCAAATTTGGTACGTAAACGCCTCGTGGGGCTATAGCTCAGCTGGGAGAGCGCTTGCATGGCATGCAAGAGGTCAGCGGTTCGATCCCGCTTAGCTCCACCAAATTTCAAACCCTCGCTGCGAAGCGGGGGTTTTTTGTCTCTGCTTTTTGCCGCTTTTGTAATACAGTCCACGCCCGGGTTAGCGCCGCCTGGTGAAAACATCACTGGACAAAAAAACAGCAGCAGGCCGGCCCCTGTTTGCTTCGCGATGCGAATAAACTTATTATTTGTGTGCCTGAAAAACCCGATCAGTGAGAGTAGTGTACTCATGTTTGTGGAGCATAACCTGATAAAAAATATCAAGATATTCACACTGGCGTTTACGCTCACCGTGGTACTTATTCAGCTATCTCGTTTTATTTCGCCACTTGCAGTTATCCATTCCAGTTATATCTTTCTGGCGTGGATGCCTCTGTGCGTAATGCTGTCAATAGTGTTCATCTTTGGCTGGCGTGGTGTCGTTCCCGTTTTATGCGGGATGTTTTGCACTAATCTGTGGAATTTTCATCTCTCATTTTTGCAAACCGCTGTCATGCTTGGCAGCCAGACTTTCGCTGTGTTGTGTGCTTGTGCAATATTACGCTGGCAGTTGGGAACGCGTTGGCGTTATGGCTTGACCACCCGAAACGTCTGGCAACGTCTCTTCTGGCTTGGTTTGGTGACGCCGATCGGCATCAAATGCAGCATGTATCTTGTAGGCAACTTCTTTGATTTCCCGCTAAAAATATCGACATTTTTCGGGGATGCAGATGCTATTTTCACGGTCGTTGATTTTCTTAGCCTTTTCACTGCGGTGTTGATTTACAACATGTTCTTTTACTATCTCACTCGCATGATTGTAAGTCCCCACTTTGCGCAGATATTGTGGCGCAGAGATATCGCACCGTCACTGAACAAAGAGAAACGTGCATTTACCTTAAGCTGGCTTGCTGTTCTTACCGTGCTGCTACTTCTGATGTGTACGCCTTATGAAAACGACTTCATTGCCGGTTATCTGGTGCCCGTTTTCTTTATCATCTTTACTCTTGGTGTCGGTAAGCTTCGCTATCCGTTTTTAAATCTCACCTGGGCTGTCTCGACTCTTTTCCTCCTGAATTACAACCAGAACTTTTTACAAGGGGTGGAAACAGAATATTCGCTGGCATTTATTCTGGCGGTACTGATTTCTTTTAGCGTTTGCCTGCTCTACATGGTGCGCATTTATTATCGTAGTGAATGGCTTAACCGTCGCTGGCATTTGCAGGCGCTGACCGACCCTTTAACGCTATTACCCAACTTTCGCGCGTTGGAGCAATCGCAAGAGCAAGAGGCCGGAAAGAGTTTTTGCTGCCTGCGTATTGATAATCTTGAGTTTATGAGTCGTCATTACGGTCTGGTGATGCGCGTTCATTGCATCCGCTCAATTTACCGTACACTGCTACCGTTGATGCAGGAAAACGAAAAGTTGTATCAACTACCGGGCAGTGAATTGCTGCTGGTACTGACCGGGCCGGAAACGGAAGGGCGGCTCCAGCATATGGTTAATGTCCTCAATAGTCGGCAGATTCACTGGAACAACACCGGCCTGGATATGGGCTACGGCGCGGCCTGGGGGCGTTTTGATGGCAATCAGGAAACCCTGCAGCCCATGCTGGGGCAGTTAAGCTGGCTGGCGGAACAATCCTGCGTTCATCATCACGTTCTGGCGTTGGATAATCGAGAGGAGATGGCGTCCGGGCAGACTACCAAACAGGTGCTATTGCTGAACACCATTCGTAAAGCATTAGATAATGGTGATTTGCTTCTCTACGCCCAGCCCATTCGTAACAAAGAGGGACAAGGCTATGATGAGATCCTTGCTCGTCTGAAATATGACGGCGGCATTATGACGCCGGATAAATTTCTGCCACTTATCGCCCAGTTTAACCTAAGCGCGCGTTTCGATTTGCAGGTGCTGGAATCCCTGTTGAAGTGGCTGGCAACTCACCCTTGTGACAAAAAAGGACCGCGATATTCGGTAAATTTAATGCCGCTCACTCTGCTACAAAAAAATATCGCCGGACGGATTATTCGCCTGTTTAAGCGTTATCACATCTCCCCGGAGGCTGTCATTCTCGAAATCACCGAGGAGCAGGCGTTTTCTAACGCAGAAAGCAGTATGTATAACATTGAACAACTGCATAAATTTGGCTTCCGTATTGCGATTGATGACTTTGGCACTGGCTATGCCAACTACGAGCGGTTAAAACGTTTGAAGGCCGATATCATCAAGATTGATGGCGTCTTTGTGAAAGATATCGTCACGAACACGCTGGATGCGATGATTGTGCGCTCGATTACCGATCTGGCGAAAGCGAAGTCGTTAAGTGTGGTTGCAGAGTTTGTAGAGACGCAACAGCAGCAAGCGCTATTGCATAAACTTGGGGTGCAATATCTGCAAGGATATTTAATTGGTCGCCCGCAGCCATTAGTTGATTAGCAGGGATAAAAAAGCCGGGGATAAATAATCCCCGGCTTTTTTAATGGATTGCCTTACAGCACCAGTGCTGCGATTGATGCAGAAAGCACACTCACCAGCGTAGAACCATAAACCAGTTTCAGACCGAAACGAGAAACCACGTTACCTTGCTCTTCGTTCAGACCTTTAACCGCGCCCGCGATAATCCCGATAGAAGAGAAGTTAGCGAAGGATACCAGGAACACAGAGATGATGCCTTCAGCACGCGGAGAGAGCGTAGAGGCAATTTTCTGCAGATCCATCATCGCAACGAATTCGTTGGAAACCAGTTTGGTCGCCATGATGCTGCCTACTTGCAGTGCTTCACTGGAAGGAACACCCATCACCCATGCAATCGGATAGAAGATGTAGCCCAGGATGCCCTGGAAGGAGATGCTGTAGCCAAACCAGCCAGTCACGGTAGCAAACAGGGCGTTCAGTGCTGCGATCAAGGCGATAAAGCCGATTAGCATTGCTGCAACGATAATGGCTACTTTGAAGCCCGCCAGAATGTACTCACCCAGCATTTCGAAGAAGCTCTGACCTTCGTGCAGGTTGGACATCTGAATGTTTTCTTCGCTGGCATCAACACGGTACGGGTTGATCAGCGACAGTACGATAAAGGTGCTGAACATGTTCAGTACCAGCGCTGCAACCACGTATTTCGGTTCCAGCATCGTCATGTATGCGCCAACGATGGACATCGACACGGTGGACATCGCCGTGGCTGCCATAGTGTACATACGATTACGGGAGATTTTGCCGAGGATATCTTTATAGGCGATAAAGTTCTCGGACTGACCCAGAATCAGGGAGCTGACGGCGTTAAAAGATTCCAGCTTGCCCATTCCGTTGACTTTGGAAAGCAGGAAGCCAATCGCGCGGATAATCACCGGCAACACGCGAATGTGCTGGAGAATACCGATCAATGCAGAGATAAAGACGATTGGGCACAGCACTTTCAGGAAGAAGAACGCCAGGCCTTGATCATTCATGCTACCAAAGACAAAGTTAGTACCTTCGTTGGCAAACCCGAGCAGTTTTTCAAACATTTCGGAGAAGCCTTTCACGAAGCCCAGACCAACGTCAGAGTTCAGGAAGAACCACGCCAGTAACACTTCGATAACAAGCAGTTGAATTATATAACGGATACGAATTTTTTTGCGGTCGCTGCTTGCCAGCAATGCGAGAATCGCAACAACGGCTAGTGCCAGTACAAAATGAAGGACGCGGTCCATATTTGCTCCAAATATGAGGCAGGTTAAGTTTCCGTGCACATTCTATGTAACATGGTTAAGGAAAACGAGATCTGACACACACTATAATGATGTCCTGTGACAAGCTTCAAAAATAGTGAGCTGTTATACATTTCTGCTATGTTGTGTATGGAAGCTGAAAGTTATGTAAATGTGCTAACATTAAACATAATCATAACATTTAACTCATCAATCTTTTCGTAGTCATAATCCTGGCCTATCAGAGAAATCACCCTAATCCAATTAAATGAATTTGATAATCATTCTCGTTTAGCATAGCATGAAACATAGCAAAGGCTATGTTTTAGAGGCACAACAAGATGACAAACTATCGCGTTGAGAGTAGCAGTGGACGGGCGGCGCGCAAGATGAGGCTCGCATTAATGGGACCTGCGTTCATTGCAGCGATTGGTTATATCGATCCCGGTAACTTTGCGACCAATATTCAGGCGGGAGCCAGCTTCGGCTATCAACTGCTATGGGTTGTTGTCTGGGCGAACCTGATGGCGATGCTGATTCAGATTCTTTCAGCCAAACTGGGGATAGCCACCGGTAAAAATCTGGCAGAGCAAATCCGCGATCACTACCCGCGCCCCGTAGTGTGGTTCTATTGGGTTCAGGCGGAAATTATTGCGATGGCGACCGACCTGGCGGAATTTATTGGCGCAGCGATCGGTTTCAAACTGATTCTTGGTGTTTCGTTGTTGCAGGGGGCGGTGCTGACGGGTATCGCGACTTTCCTGATTTTAATGCTGCAACGTCGCGGGCAAAAACCGCTGGAGAAAGTGATTGGCGGGCTACTGCTGTTTGTTGCCGCGGCTTACATTGTCGAGCTGATTTTCTCTCAGCCTAACCTGGCGCAGTTGAGTAAAGGGATGGTGATTCCGAGTTTACCAACCTCGGAGGCGGTCTTCCTGGCGGCTGGCGTGTTAGGGGCGACGATTATGCCGCACGTGATTTATTTGCACTCTTCGCTCACTCAGCATTTACATGGTGGTTCGCGTCAACAACGTTATTCCGCCACCAAATGGGATGTGGCTATTGCCATGACTATTGCCGGTTTTGTTAATCTGGCGATGATGGCAACGGCTGCCGCCGCGTTCCATTTTTCCGGTCATACGGGGGTCGCTGATCTTGACGAAGCCTACCTGACGCTGCAACCGCTGTTAAGCAATGCTGCCGCGACGGTCTTTGGTTTAAGTCTGGTGGCGGCGGGGCTTTCGTCAACGGTGGTGGGAACATTGGCGGGGCAGGTAGTGATGCAGGGATTCATTCGCTTCCATATTCCGCTGTGGGTGCGCCGTACCGTGACCATGTTGCCATCTTTTATTGTTATTCTGATGGGGCTGGATCCGACGCGGATTCTGGTCATGAGTCAGGTGCTGCTAAGTTTTGGTATTGCCCTGGCGCTGGTGCCACTGTTGATTTTCACCAGTGACAGTAAGTTGATGGGCGATCTGGTTAACAGCAAATGGGTTAAACAAACCGGTTGGGTGATTGTAGTACTGGTGGTCGCGTTGAATATCTGGCTGCTGGTGGGAACGGCACTAGGGTTGTAGTTCAACTGGCGTCGCATGTGGTGCCACTGGCGGATGCGGCGTAAACACCTTATCCGCCCTACGTGTTTAATGGCGCGGGTTTGTAGGCCTGATAAGACGCTCCAGCGTCGCATCAGGCATCGTACTCCATTGGCGAATGTGTTTAATGACGGTGCCCATGTCCACGACCTTTTCCGCGATGATCATCACGGTCGCGCCAGCCTTCGCGGTAGCCTCGTTCATACGCTTTACGCTTATCCCAGCCACGGTGGTATCCATTATCGTGACGCCACCAGCGGTTTTTACGCCATTCGTAATTACGGTGCCAGTAATCACGGTCGCGCCAGTGACCACCGTCCCAATAATTACCGTAATGATCGCGATCGCCAATTTGTAATTTTATCGATGGCAGTAGGGTAATTTCACCTGCGTTTGCCGCAAGTGGGGTAAATACCATCAGGGCGGCCGCCAGAAACAGTGACCTGAACATTGTTATTCTCCTTCACGATCGAAGCCGTCAGCGGCCTGTTAACGCAATATTACGGGGAGGTAAAGCCCCGTTTCATCGCCATAACTCTTAAATCGTGAGGGAGAGCATTTTTTGTTAAAGCTTATCGTGGGGGGGCTGTTGCTTCGGGCGATTCACAATCATCATTGGTTTACCTGCCAGCAATAGCCACGCCGGAAGCATGACGATACAAAGCAGCGGTAGCAAAGTGGTATCAGGTACAACGACCGCCGCCATAAACAGACTTAACCAGCCATCGCGCGTCACCACCAGTACTATGCCGAGAATAGCGCAGGAAACGGTAATCGCCGCCGGGACTGCGGGAACATGTTCATGCAGCATCAACCCTAACGCTACGCCAACAAACACGGCCGGGAAGATTCGCCCACCACGAAATCCGCTGGCGGCGGCAATAACCAGGGCGGCAAGTTTAATGAGCGCCAGCAAAAAGTAATCGCTGGCGCTCAAAGCCTGATTCATCACCATTTGCTGCATCTCATCCAGTCCTTTAAACAGTGAGACAGGTCCGCCGATGACGCCCAGAATACCCAGCATAAAACCGCCAACTCCCAGCATGAGTACTGGGTTTTTAATCTGATGCATCATCGCGTGCAACCGTGGCAGACACCACACAGCAACCATCCCCGCAGCGATGGCAATCGTCGCCACAATGGCACCGCTGATGAGGTCGGTCATCTGCATCTGTTCGTAATGCGCAATGGGTAGCGAAAAATGAGGATGAAAAAATAGACTTGTGGTCAGAGCACCAGTCGCCGCCGCCATTAACGGTGCAAAGAGCCGATCCCATAGCGGGACTTCATTACTGCCATTTAAGGTTTGCGAAAATATCAACGCTGCCGCAACAGGTGTACCAAACAGCGCGCCGATAGTTCCGGCTGAGGCTAAAATAGTCCACTCCATCCGGTGAACTCGTGGTAACAGACGAGTGCCAATCGCCACTGCGAGAGCGATATTAACGGTCATGATCGGATGTTCCGGCCCGAGGCTGACGCCACCAGCAAGACCGAGAATTAATGCCAGGATCAGTCCCGGTAGCGCAGAGGGGGGAACCGGTGCGCCGATCAGTGGTTCACTGGCTGGATCTGGCCCGGCATGACCCTGGCTGAAACGGATAACCAGTCCTACCGCGATCCCTGTCAGCGTTAATATTCCGATGATCCACAGCGGTGAGTCCTGAGCTAACCCCAGACTTTCCGGTAGTCGTTGCCAGAGCAAACTCTGTAATACCGAGGCGATTTTCATCACTACAATCAGAATAAGACTGGACGCAATCCCAATTGCCACTGCGGGAAGCGATAATAACAACATGGTTCTGGCTCGCGGATGGAGCATGTTCTATTCCTTATGCGGGATCAGATACTTAGTTTGCCCAGCTTGCATAAAGGCATCGCTGCAATTGGTGCTGAAACGATAAAGTAATTGTGTGACCCAGATCGATATTTACAGGGAGCCAGCCTTTCCGGCGTTGTTGTTATGCCCCCAGGTATTTACAGTGTGAGAAAGAATTCTTTTGACTTTAGCGGAGCAGTAGAAGAATGACAAAGTATGCATTAGTCGGTGATGTGGGCGGCACCAACGCACGTCTTGCCCTGTGTGATATTGCCAGTGGCGAAATCTCGCAGGCTAAAACCTATTCAGGGCTTGATTATCCCAGCCTGGAAGCGGTCATTCGCGTTTATCTCGAAGAACATAAGGTTGAGGTGAAAGACGGCTGTATTGCCATCGCTTGCCCAATCACCGGTGACTGGGTGGCAATGACCAACCACACCTGGGCATTTTCGATTGCTGAAATGAAAAAGAGCCTCGGTTTTAGCCATCTGGAAATTATCAATGATTTTACGGCGGTTTCGATGGCGATCCCGATGCTGAAAAAAGAGCACCTGATCCAGTTTGGCGGAGCAGAACCAGTAGAAGGTAAACCAATCGCGGTGTACGGTGCCGGAACAGGGCTTGGGGTTGCGCATCTGGTCCATGTAGATAAACGCTGGATCAGCCTGCCGGGTGAGGGCGGTCACGTTGATTTTGCGCCAAATAGCGAAGAAGAGGCCATTATCCTCGAAATACTGCGTGCGGAAATTGGCCATGTCTCGGCGGAGCGCGTGCTTTCTGGCCCTGGGCTGGTGAATCTGTATCGTGCGATTGTGAAAGCCGATAACCGCCTGCCGGAAAATCTCAAGCCGAAAGATATTACCGAACGTGCACTGGCCGACAGTTGCACCGATTGTCGTCGGGCATTGTCGCTGTTTTGCGTCATAATGGGACGTTTTGGCGGCAATCTGGCGCTCAATCTCGGGACATTTGGCGGTGTGTATATTGCAGGCGGTATCGTGCCGCGTTTCCTCGAGTTCTTCAAAGCTTCTGGTTTCCGCGCCGCTTTTGAAGACAAAGGCCGCTTTAAAGAATATGTCCATGATATTCCGGTTTATCTCATCGTCCATGACAATCCGGGACTTCTCGGTTCGGGCGCACATCTACGCCAGACCTTAGGCCACATCCTGTAAAACCTTCCTGTCATATCGGGAGGAATCTCTCCCGATAGTCATTTAAATCATAGAGTTAATTAGATTTTTCTTTGTGTTTCATCACAAGGCCGACCTGCGTCACACTTCCGTATAACGGGATTAATTATCCAGTAAAAGCATTATTTGTCTGGTAACAGCGATTTGTTTTGCACGTTCATAATTTCACTCGCTAACTATAACCAAGCGAGGAAATAACGATGAGTAAGAAACTGATTGCCCTGTGTGCTTGCCCAATGGGGCTGGCGCACACCTTTATGGCTGCCCAGGCGCTGGAAGAAGCGGCGGTAGAAGCAGGCTATGAAGTGAAAATTGAAACCCAGGGCGCAGATGGCATCCAGAACCGTCTTATGGCGCAAGATATCGCAGAGGCGACCATCATCATCCACTCCGTGGCGGTTACCCCGGAAGATAACGAACGTTTTGAGTCACGCGATGTTTATGAAATCACTTTGCAGGACGCAATTAAAAACGCTGCGGGCATCATCAAAGAAATCGAAGAGATGATTGCCGCTGAACAGGCGTAATTTTTTACAGGGATATTGTTATGGCCATTAAAAAACGCAGTGCAACCGTTGTGCCTGGCGCATCCGGTGCGGCAGCGGCAGTTAAGAATCCGCAGGCCTCTAAAAGCAGCTTCTGGGGTGAACTCCCGCAGCACGTGATGTCAGGGATTTCACGCATGGTGCCGACCTTAATTATGGGCGGTGTGATCCTCGCTTTCAGCCAGTTGATTGCTTATAGCTGGCTGAAAATTCCCGCTGACATTGGCATTATGGATGCGCTCAATAGTGGGAAATTTACCGGTTTCGACCTCTCGTTACTGAAATTTGCCTGGCTGTCGCAGTCGTTTGGCGGTGTGCTATTTGGCTTTGCCATTCCGATGTTCGCCGCCTTTGTGGCTAACTCCATTGGTGGCAAACTGGCGTTCCCGGCAGGGTTTATCGGCGGGTTGATGTCTACCCAGCCCACGCAACTGCTGAATTTTGACCCCAGCACCATGCAGTGGGCGACCTCTTCGCCCGTGCCGTCCACCTTCATTGGCGCGCTGATTATTTCTATTGTCGCGGGTTACCTCGTGAAATGGATGAACCAGAAAATCCAGATGCCGGATTTCCTGTTAGCGTTCAAAACCACTTTTTTATTACCAATTCTTTCCGCCATTTTTGTCATGCTGGCGATGTATTACGTGATCACGCCGTTTGGTGGCTGGATCAACGGTGGCATTCGCGCCATGTTGACGGCAGCAGGTGAAAAAGGCGCGCTGATGTACGCAATGGGAATTGCCGCAGCAACGGCAATTGACCTGGGGGGGCCAATCAACAAAGCGGCAGGTTTCGTTGCCTTCAGCTTTACGACAGACCACGTACTACCCGTCACCGCGCGTTCTATCGCTATTGTTATTCCGCCGATTGGTCTGGGCCTGGCGACCATTATCGACCGTCGTTTAACCGGCAAACGCCTGTTCAACGCCCAGCTTTATCCACAGGGCAAAACCGCCATGTTCCTTGCGTTTATGGGTATCAGTGAAGGTGCTATTCCGTTCGCGCTGGAAAGTCCCATCACCGCCATTCCGTCCTATATGGTAGGTGCGATTGTTGGTTCCACCGCCGCTGTCTGGCTGGGTGCAGTGCAGTGGTTCCCGGAATCTGCTATCTGGGCATGGCCGCTGGTTACTAACCTCGGCGTCTATATGGCGGGGATCGCGTTGGGGGCAATCATCACTGCGCTGATGGTGGTGTTCCTGCGTCTGATGATGTTCCGCAAAGGCAAATTGTTAATCGATAGCCTGTAAGAAGGACAATCCTGATGACATTACTCGCTTCGCTGCGCGACTGGCTTGCGGAACAACAGCTTGATGCGGTGCTTCTCTCTTCACGGCAGAACAAGCAGCCACATCTGGGACTCTCCACCGGATCAGGCTATGTGGTGATTAGCCGTGAGAGCGCGCACATTCTGGTGGACTCACGCTATTACGCGGATGTGGAAGCCCGTGCGCAAGGCTACCAGCTACATTTACTCGATGCGGCGCAGACGCTTGCAACCATCGTCAATCAGCTCATTGCCGATGAGCAACTGCAAACGCTTGGTTTTGAAAGCCAGCAGGTGAGTTGGGAAAGCGCACATCGCTGGCAGACTGAACTCAATGCAACGTTGGTCAGCGCCACGCCGGACGTACTGCGGCAAATCAAAATGCCGGAGGAGGTAGAGAAAATCCGCCTCGCCTGTGGGATTGCCGATCGCGGTGCGCAACATATCCGCCGGTTTATACAGGCGGGGATGAGCGAGCGTGAGATAGCCGCTGAACTGGAGTGGTTTATGCGCCAGCAGGGCGCGGAAAAAGCCTCTTTTGACACCATTGTTGCCAGTGGCTGGCGTGGGGCGCTACCGCACGGCAAGGCCAGCGACAAGATTGTTGCCGCGGGCGAGTTTGTCACTCTCGATTTCGGTGCGCTGTATCAGGGCTACTGTTCTGATATGACGCGCACCTTTCTGGTGAATGGCGAAGGGGTGAGCGCCGAATCTCACCCGCTGTTTAACGTGTATCAGATTGTCCTGCAGGCGCAACTGGCTGCAATCTCTGCGATTCGCCCCGGTGTGCGTTGTCAGCAGGTTGACGACGCCGCGCGTCGGGTGATTACCGAGGCTGGTTATGGCGAGTATTTCGGTCATAACACCGGTCACGCCATCGGTATTGAAGTGCATGAAGATCCGCGCTTTTCACCGCGGGACAGCACGATGCTCCTGCCAGGTATGTTACTGACCGTGGAGCCGGGGATTTATTTGCCAGGGCAAGGGGGCGTGCGCATCGAAGATGTCGTGCTGGTTACCCCGCAAGGCGCAGAAGTGCTGTACGCCATGCCGAAAACAGTGTTGCTCACGGGAGAGGCATAATGGATTTATCGCTATTAAAAGCGTTGAGCGAGGCAGATGCGATCGCCTCCTCGGAACAGGAAGTGCGGCAGATCCTGCTGGAGGAAGCGGATCGCCTGCAAAAAAAGGTCCGTTTTGATGGTCTGGGATCGGTGCTGATCCGCCTCAATGAATCGACAGGTCCGAAGGTGATGATCTGCGCGCATATGGACGAAGTGGGATTTATGGTACGCAGCATCTCCTGTGAGGGTGCTATCGACGTGCTGCCGGTTGGTAATGTGCGCATGGCCGCCCGCCAGCTTCAGCCGGTGCGGATCACCACCCGTGAAGAATGCAAAATTCCAGGCCTGCTCGATGGCGAAAGGCAGGGAAATGACGTTAGCGCAATGCGCGTGGACATTGGCGCACGTTCTTATGACGAAGTCATGCAGGCGGGAGTTCGTCCGGGCGATCGCGTCACCTTCGATACCACTTTTCAGGTTCTCCCTCACCAGCGGGTAATGGGCAAAGCCTTTGATGACCGCCTCGGTTGCTACCTGCTGGTGACTTTACTGCGCGAGCTGCACGACGCCGAACTCCCTGTGGAAGTCTGGCTGGTGGCCAGTTCCAGCGAAGAGGTTGGCTTACGCGGCGGGCAAACCGCCACCCGCGCAGTGTCGCCGGACGTCGCCATTGTGCTGGATACCGCCTGCTGGGCGAAAAACTTTGATTATGGCGCGGCTAACCATCGCCAGATTGGTAACGGCCCGATGCTGGTGTTAAGTGATAAATCGCTGATTGCGCCGCCAAAATTCATCGCGTGGATTGAAAGCGTGGCGGCAGAAATTGGTGTGCCGTTGCAGGCGGATATGCTCAGCAACGGCGGCACGGACGGTGGAGCGATTCACTTAACCGGCACAGGCATACCCACAGTGGTGATGGGCCCTGCCACCCGCCACGGCCATTGTGCCGCGTCGATTGCCGATTGCCGCGACATTTTGCAAATGCAGCAACTTTTATCTGCACTTATTCAACGTATTACGCGTGAGACCGTTGTTCAACTGACGGATTTCAGATGATCTCCTGATTAACCCGGAGCGGTTATGTTAACGATTCAATTTCTTTGCCCTTTGCCTAACGGTCTTCATGCTCGCCCGGCGTGGGAACTTAAAGAACAGTGCAGCCAGTGGCAAAGTGCAGTGACCTTCATCAACCATCGCCAGAATGCGAAGGCCGATGCAAAAAGCTCGCTGGCACTGATTGGCACCGGAACCTTATTTAATGACAGTTGCAGCCTGAACATTAGCGGCAGCGATGAAGAGCAGGCGCGGCGCGTGCTGGAAGAATATATCCAGGTGCGCTTTATCGACAGCGACAGCGTCCAGCCGACGCAGGCAGAGCTGATGGCACATCCGTTACCGCGTTCATTAAGCCGCCTGAATCCAGATTTGTTGTATGGAAATGTGCTGGCGAGCGGTATCGGCGTTGGTACACTGACCTTATTACAGAGCGATAATCTCGACAGTTATCGCGCGATCCCCGCCTGCGCACAAGATTCCACCCGACTGGAACACAGCCTGGCAACGCTTGCCGAGCAACTGAACCAGCAACTGCGTGAGCGTGACGGCGAAAGCAAAACTATTCTCAGCGCCCATTTGTCACTGATTCAGGATGACGAGTTTTCAGGCAATATCCGTCGGCTGATGGCTGAACAGCATCAGGGGCTGGGCGCGGCGATCATCAGTAATATGGAACAGGTTTGCGACAAACTTTCTGCCTCTGCCAGCGATTACCTGCGTGAGCGGGTCAGCGATATCCGCGATATCAGCGAACAGTTGTTGCATATCACCTGGCCGGAGCTGAAGCCACGCAATAATCTGGAGCTTGAAAAACCGACCATTCTGGTTGCTGAGGATTTAACGCCAAGCCAGTTTTTGAGCCTTGATCTAAAAAATCTCGCGGGCATGATTCTGGAGAAAACCGGGCGCACCTCGCATACCCTGATTCTGGCACGTGCTTCGATGATCCCCGTTCTTAGCGGCCTGCCGCTGGATGCGATAGCACGCTATGCCGGACAACCGGCGGTGCTTGATGCCCAGTGCGGCGTGCTGGCGATTAATCCTGATGACGCGGTGAGTGGTTATTACCAGGTGGCACAGACGCTGGCGGATAAACGTCAGCAGCAACAAGCACTTGCCGCTGCGCAACAGGCGTACTCCCGCGATCACAAGCGTATTGATATTGCTGCGAATATTGGCACTGCTCTGGAAGCACCAGGCGCGTTTGCTAACGGCGCGGAAGGCGTCGGGCTGTTCCGTACCGAAATGCTGTATATGGATCGCGATAGTGCGCCGGACGAGCAGGAACAGTTTGAAGCCTACCAGCAGGTGTTACTGGCAGCGGGCGAAAAGCCGATTATCTTCCGTACGATGGACATCGGCGGCGATAAAAGCATTCCTTACCTCAACATTCCCCAGGAAGAGAACCCGTTCCTCGGCTATCGTGCGGTACGTATTTACCCGGAATTTGCTGGTCTGTTCCGCACTCAACTGCGGGCTATTTTGCGTGCTGCCAGTTTTGGCAACGCTCAGTTGATGATCCCAATGGTGCACAGCCTCGATCAGATCTTATGGGTAAAGAGTGAGATCCAGAAGGCAATCGTTGAGCTTAAACGCGATGGCCTGCGCCATGCAGAATCGATCCCGCTTGGGATCATGGTGGAAGTGCCGTCGGTGTGTTACATCATCGACCACTTCTGTGATGAGGTCGATTTCTTCAGTATCGGCTCCAACGATATGACCCAGTATTTGTATGCGGTCGATCGTAATAATCCGCGCGTATCGCCGCTGTATAACCCGATTACGCCATCGTTCCTGCGCATGTTGCGGCAGATCATTACCACTGCGCATCAGCGGGGCAAATGGGTGGGAATTTGCGGGGAGCTGGGTGGCGAAAGCCGCTATCTGCCGCTACTGCTTGGGCTGGGTCTGGATGAGTTAAGTATGAGTAGCCCACGCATTCCGGCGGTGAAAAACCAGCTTCGGCAACTGGATAGCGAGGCGTGTCAGGAACTGGCGCGTCAGGCGTGCGAGTGCCGCAGCGCGCAGGAAATTGAAGCGTTACTCACTGCGTTTACACCGCAAGAAGACGTTCGTCCGCTGCTGGCGCTGGAGAATATCTTCGTTGATCAGACTTTTAGCAATAAAGAGCAGGCTATTCAGTTCCTGTGCGGCAACCTTGGCGTTAACGGGCGTACTGAGCATCCGTTCGAGCTGGAAGAAGATGTCTGGCAGCGTGAGGAGATTGTCACCACTGGCGTTGGTTTTGGCGTGGCGATCCCGCACACCAAATCTCAGTGGATCCGCCATTCCAGTATCAGTATTGCCCGCCTGGTGAAACCTGTCGACTGGCAGTCAGAGATGGGTGATGTCGAACTGGTGATCATGTTGACGCTGGGCGCTAGCGAAGGAATGAACCATGTGAAAGTCTTTTCGCAACTGGCGCGCAAACTGGTGAATAAAAACTTCCGCCAATCGCTGTTTGCCGCCAAAGATGCTCAAAGTATTCTGACACTGCTCGAAACAGAGCTAACTTTTTAAGTTTAGCCCTGAAAACGGGCGCTGTACTCTCCTGGCGTCAGACCAAACTGACGCCGGAAGACGCGACAAAAATAGTCGCTATCCGGAAAGCCGCAGCGTTGTGCTACTTCATGAATTGACAGGTGGTATTTCTGCAAAATCATCCTCGCCTTCGCCATCCGCACCCAACGCACATATTCGATAAATCGCATCGTCCCATGCAGCGCAAACAGTTTTGACAGGTGATTTGGCGTGATATTAAAAAACTGCGCCACATTCTCGCGGGTGAGCATAATTATCCTGAACCCAGTTACAAATGCTGTGATAGAGAAAATCGCCGCGCGGCTGCGAATGACCCGGCGGCATATTTACCACGTTGCGGCAAAGATGCAGCAAACTGAGTACCAACGGTTGAATGATATTCTGCTCCAGCGGCGAACGGCTGAGATGGGTGAGGGCGGTGAGTATTGCTTCACCTTCACCGCGTTGCAGGCTGGGAAGCTGGAGCTGGCGAACCGGATGTAACAGTGTGGTGGTGCGGCTATCGTAAAACGACAACCCCAGCCATGTTGGTGCAAACACCAGGCTTAACAACATAACAGGTTTGTTGTTGACCGGTAAATTAGCCGCGCGCGCCGGAATAAACAGTATTTCCCCTTCCACCATGCGTTGCTGTTTTGCTGCCAGTTGATTGCCGTATTCGCCGCGCAGCACAATATCCAGCCGGGGGAAATCAATACATAAACTGCCCACCGGCAACGAGGCGGGCTGGCTGGCAAACCAGACGCGCCCCAGTCGCTGTGGGTTAAGCACCAGGCCGCTGAACAGATCTGCGAAAAATTGTTGATCGGCGGGCAAGCCTGTTGCTTTCATGGATATCCCCGATTTATAGATGCATTAATTGTCTGAATTCTTTAACTTTGCTGCGGCTGACAGGCACTTCAAAATCCAGATCTTTCAGTCGTAGAATGTAGGTGTTATTAAACCACGGTTCGATTTCGCGGATTTTGTTCAGATTGACACAAAATGAGCGATGGCAGCGGAAAAAATGCGACGGCGGCAATTTGCTGCAAAACTCGGTGATGTTCATCGGCATCACGTAGGATTCACGCCGCGTATAGACAAAGGTCATTTTTTCGTGCGCTTCGGCGTAATAGATATCATTAATTGGCGTGACGATAATTCGCTCATCTTTCACCAGATTAATGGTGTCATTCTCACGCGTTACTGTTACCGCAGGCGTACTGCTGGTTTGCTGTTGCTGCCAGGCCGCTTCCAGTTTTTGTAGCATCCCGGTGATGCGTGATTCCTGATACGGTTTGAGAATGTAGTCAAACGCCTCCAGTTCAAACGCTTCTACCGCATGTTCTTTCCACGCGGTGATAAACACAATAAACGGTTTATGGGCGAACTGGCTGATGTTTTGCGCCAGCAGCACGCCATCCAGCGACGGAATATTGATATCCAGAAAAATGGCGTCGACGCGGTTATGTTGCAAAAACTTCAACACGTCCAGACCGTCGTCAAAGGTGCCGACAATCTCCATCTGGCTATGCTCTTTAATTAGCCAGCTCAGTTCCTGTTGCGCCAGGAATTCGTCTTCAACAATGATGACTTTCACAATATCACTCCGGCTCAAAGCAATAACGTAGCCTGTGAGGCGACAGGGGTGCGTTGGTTAGGAATGTAAAACGCAATTTCCGTTCCGGGTTCCAGACGGCGGATATGCAGCCCCTCGCCATACAATAACTTCACGCGATGATGCACATTCAACAGGCCTATTTTATTACCTGGCATTTCGTTCGCTTCGACTCGTTCAATCACTTGTGGATCGATGCCATGCCCGGTATCTCTGACCGCAATGCGGACCCGATTACCGCACTCTGCGACGCTAATAGTTACAACACCTTTTCCTTTACAGGGTTGAATGCCGTGGACAATGGCGTTCTCCACCAACGGCTGAATCAGCAGGCTGGGAATACAGCAATTCACCTCTTCATCAATATCATAGATAACCGTCAGCTTGTCACCAAAGCGGGCCTGCTCAATGGCGATATAGTCTTTGATTTGATATAGCTCTTTTTTAATATCGATTTGCTCATCGTCTTTTAATTCAATGTTATAGCGCAGATAACGCGACAGATTAAAGATCAACTGGCGAGCGGTATCTGGATTCAGACGAATCGATGAGGAGATTGCGTTCAGTGCGTTAAACAGGAAATGGGGATTAATTTTACTTTGCAGGGCGCGAAGCTCTGCCTTATTTGCCATTTCACGTAACTGCTCGGCACGGGAAACCTCCAGTTGGGTGGAGATAATTTGCGACAGTCCTACCGCCATCTCCTGTAATGAGGACGTAATCTGGTGCGCGTGGCAGTAGTAAATTTTCAGCGTTCCGGTCACAACGCCTTTCTCCCACAATGGGATCACCAGCATCGAGTGGATTTCCGGTGTGCGGTGGGCTTCATCATTGTTTTTAATGATGATTTTCCCATAATTCATCGCCTGACGCGTCGTTGGGCTAATGAAGTCATCGCCATTCTGGTAGTTATGCTCGCCCACACCGACATAGGCCAGCACATGCTCGGTATTGGTAATTGCCACCGCGTCGGCGTGAATGTCGTCACGGATAATTTCACAGACTTTACGTAACGATTCGCTATTCACGTGACGAAACAGCGGCAGGGTTTTATTGGCAATATCCAGCGCCAGCTTGGCCTGCCGCGCAGCGCTGGCCTCTTTTTCGCCTTCAACGCTTTGCACCAGCAGTACAATAAAGCCGATACAGACACTGCCGAGGATCATCGGAATCCCGATTTTGGAGACGATATCCAGCCCCAGCTCGGTGGTTGGTGCCCAGACAATCACCAGAATCATGGTTAGTGTTTCGCAGAGCATACCGCCCAGAATACCGACGCGCCAACGCTGCGCTTTGGGGATTTTCAGGTTAATCCAGCCAGAAATACAGCCCGCCAGAATACTGGTGATAAAGCAGGGGATCGCCGTCACGCCTCCAATATCAATAAGATAGCGGTGAATCCCGGCTATTACGCCGGTAATGATGCCCACCCACGGGCCAAATAAAATCCCGCCTGACATTACCGCAATAATACGCACGTTAACCAGCGAGCCTTCCACCGGCACGCCGGACCAG
Organism: Escherichia sp. KTE159; assembly: GCF_000408805.1. Taxonomy (NCBI): domain Bacteria; kingdom Pseudomonadati; phylum Pseudomonadota; class Gammaproteobacteria; order Enterobacterales; family Enterobacteriaceae; genus Escherichia; species Escherichia sp. KTE159. The sequence continues at coordinate 2,272,164 of NZ_KE137292.1, read as the reverse complement.
GTGCTGAACAGGGCGAACAACGAGAAAATGGCGGTAACGGCAAGCAACTCTTTTGGTGAGTGCGCCGACTTGTGTAACAACTCGCGAAACAGGCGGATACGAATAAGGAAGAACAGGCAGATAAGCATTAACGCTGCCCGATCGAAGACCGCCAGCAGCATGTTGAATATTTCGTGCACGGGTAACTCTGGATAAGGATTAAACCTCTATGATAGGTAACCTGAGGGCTGATGACCAGCAGACCATTTTTGAGGAAAAACCACAAATTTAAAAGGGGATTGTCAGGTAAATGGTGCATTGGCAATACATATCTTGATAATGCACATCAGGTTGGTAAATTTATTGAAATTATAATGTTAATTAATGTGGTGGTGTTTTCTTGGGAAAAGGTGAGAATTTCCTGTTTTATTACGGATGTTCCTCTTTTATGGCAGCAAAAATTTTTTTGCTAAAACGCTCGACAGACAGATTTTATTCAGGCTATTTTCAAAACAGCCACCTATCGTGGTAGCGTCGCTCGGACGGTCCGGGCGCTCACGTTAATCTGAGGAAATTATGGCTGACACTCGCCCTGAACGTCGCTTTACGCGTATTGATCGTCTCCCGCCTTACGTTTTTAACATTACCGCTGAACTGAAAATGGCTGCGCGTCGGCGCGGCGAAGATATTATCGATTTCAGTATGGGTAACCCTGACGGCGCAACTCCGCCGCATATTGTTGAAAAGTTATGCACTGTAGCACAGCGCCCGGATACGCACGGTTACTCCACTTCACGCGGCATTCCACGGTTACGTCGCGCCATTTCTCGCTGGTATCAGGATCGCTACGACGTTGAAATCGACCCGGAATCAGAAGCCATCGTCACCATTGGCTCGAAAGAGGGGCTGGCGCACCTGATGCTGGCGACGCTGGATCACGGTGACACGGTGCTGGTGCCTAATCCCAGCTACCCGATTCATATCTACGGTGCGGTGATTGCCGGGGCGCAGGTACGTTCAGTACCGCTGGTGGAGGGTGTTGATTTTTTCAATGAACTGGAACGTGCTATTCGCGAGAGTTATCCGAAACCGAAGATGATGATCCTCGGCTTCCCGTCGAACCCAACCGCGCAATGTGTGGAACTGGAGTTCTTCGAAAAGGTTGTTGCGCTGGCGAAACGCTACGATGTGCTGGTGGTTCATGACCTGGCTTATGCCGATATCGTCTACGATGGCTGGAAAGCGCCGTCAATTATGCAGGTTCCGGGCGCACGCGACGTAGCGGTCGAGTTCTTTACGCTGTCGAAAAGTTACAACATGGCAGGCTGGCGTATCGGCTTTATGGTTGGCAACAAAACGCTGGTCAGCGCGTTGGCACGCATCAAAAGCTATCACGATTACGGCACCTTTACACCGTTGCAGGTGGCGGCTATTGCGGCGCTGGAAGGCGATCAGCAGTGTGTGCGCGACATTGCCGAACAGTATAAGCGCCGTCGCGATGTGCTGGTAAAAGGGCTGCATGAAGCGGGCTGGATGGTCGAAATACCGAAAGCCTCAATGTATGTTTGGGCAAAAATCCCGGAACCATATGCAGCGATGGGCTCTCTGGAATTTGCCAAAAAGCTGCTCAATGAAGCGAAGGTTTGCGTCTCGCCGGGTATCGGTTTTGGTGACTACGGTGACACCCATGTACGCTTTGCGTTAATTGAAAACCGTGACCGCATTCGTCAGGCTGTCAGAGGTATCAAAGCAATGTTCCGCGCTGATGGCTTACTGCCAGCCAGCAGTAAACATATTCACGAAAACGGCGAATAAATGTATTCTCAGAAAAGCAAACAGGAGCCAGACGGCTCCTGTTTTTCATTGCACAGTTTGCTTTTAGATCATCAGGGCAAAAGTACCGGCCCAAACGATGACCATAAAAGAAATGCCCATAAAGAAATATTTCACTTTACATCTCTCCGCGTAATTACTGTTACGCCTGAATGACTTCACTACATCTGGTACAGTGAGTTGACACCGGGCAAAACGACCTTAAAAGTCCTCAGCTTTGCCGTGGGCATCATCCCAGAATTCTGAGCTGATTTGCTCGAGACGGCGCTAATGTACGCCTAAAACTAAATTGAAACAAGTGGCATTTTCTTATTTACTTTTAGTAACTTACGAGTGTCTCATATCGACGACAGTTTAATTTCTGCCAGTAATAATTCACGATTTAGCGAAGGGAAAAGCCTTAAGAAAAAAGCCATAAAAACCATTGAGTTATTGTGGCTAATTTGAAGAGGGAAAGAGAACGGGTCGTTTGTTAAACGTATAACGACGCTTCACCCACCGGACGTGTTTTGAAGCGGCGGTGGATCCAGAGATATTGCTCCGGTGCACGCATAATCTCTTTCTCAATAACCTTGTTCATATAAGCGGCAGCCTGACATTCATCAGTCGGGTAACCTTCCATTTCTGGGGTGATATACAAACGGTATCCGCTGTAATCGGCTTTTCGAACCATTGTCACAGTCAACATGGCGGAACCTGAAAGGCGAGACAATACGTAGGTGCCATTGGTTGTTGCGACATTTTCTACCGCAAAGAACGGGGCGAAGGAGCTACCCTTACGACCATAATCCTGGTCGGGGGCAAACCATACGGCTTCACCTTTTTTCAAAGCGCCGACAATACCGCGCAGATTATTTCTGCCGATCATCGCTTTGTTAGAGCGCATGCGACCACGAGTCTGCACCCATTCCATCAACTGGTTATTATGCGGACGATAAGTTGCCATCATTGGCTGGCAAAGTCCCATTACGCGGCCACCCAGTTCCAGCGACATAAAATGTACGCCGACGACCATTACGCCACGATTTTGCATTTGTGCGCGTTGCAGGTTATCCAGGCCTTCGACATCAAACCACTTACGCACGCGACGATCGGGCCAGAACCACGCCATTCCGGTTTCAACCAGCGCCATACCAAGCGAGCGAAAGTTTTCGGCAATGATCTTCTCGCGTTCTTCAGAAGAATGCTGCGGGAAACAAAGTTCAAGGTTTTTACGCGCGATGGATTCGCGACGTTTCAGAAATGGTCTGGCCATCGTGCCGATACGTGTGCCAAGAAAGCACAGAACAGGATAAGGAAGTTGTACCCAAAGCCAGAGTACGCCAAGACCAAACCACGTGAGCCAGTAGCGAGGATGGAGAAACTCGCGGGAAAATTTGCGTTGTGGAAACATAGTTACCTTCTGTAGATACTAATTGTTGTATCGCAGAAGATTCCATGTCGACAGCGGTACACTCAATATATTAGGCCATCATGTACGACAATGGTTCCTGTAAAGAGTGTAAAGACTAGCCAGGACAAAACCACGAGGAGCATGAATGCGGTACTTCTACTGTAACACTGGCAGATCGTTTTCAGCCACTTTTTATTAATCATGCTGAATAAATATTTTTCCACCTGACAAAGAACCGTTTGTAACACCTTGTTTTAACTCCACTGCTGGTCGGGTAAGAGAAGGATGTTGATAAATTGTTGCATAAATTGCAAGTATATAAGGATTGTCTTACTATAAAAGTAACTGAAGTTACAGGTTTTTTAGCACGGCAGGAGGTTGAGCTATGATTTATTTATGGATGTTTCTCGCGCTTTGCATTGTCTGTGTTAGTGGGTATATCGGTCAGGTACTGAATATAGCATCTGCCGTTTCTTCTTTTTTTGGCATGGTGATCCTTGCCGCACTCATTTATTACTTCACTATGTGGTTAACTGGCGGTAATGAGCTGGCAACGGGGATATTTATGTTTCTTGCCCCGGCTTGTGGCTTGATGATCCGCTTTATGGTGGGGTATGGAAGGCGGTAATGAGGGGGAGATATGGTGTCCCCTGCAGGAATCGAACCTGCAATTAGCCCTTAGGAGGGGCTCGTTATATCCATTTAACTAAGAGGACAATGCGGCATGAGTATAACCGCTATTAAACAGCGGAGTAAGTACACCGCCGCTCGATTGCTTAAACCCTCGCCACTTACACCGGGTTTTTATCATTTTTCTTAATAGTTTCCGCACATTCTGCTTTCTGGCGGGCCTCTTCTTTACGCTTGTTACTCATATCGTTGCGGATCTGTGCATGGCTCATTAACGCGAAGATGAAAGTGCCGCCGCAAATATTCCCCGCCAGAGTAGGTAGCGCAAATGGCCAGATGAAATCGCTCCAGTGCAGCGTGCCGTTAAATACCAGATAGAGGATCTCTACAGAGCCCACGACGATGTGGGTGGTGTCACCCAGGGCGATAAGCCACGTCATTAATATAATTACCACAATCTTTGCCGCTCCTGCCGCAGGGAACATCCATACCATTGTGGCTATCAGCCAGCCGGAGATAATCGCGTTGGCAAACATCTCGCTGGGGGTGTTTTTCATTACATCCATGCCGATTTTGACAAACGCATCGCGGGTTTCTTCATTAAAGATAGGCATATACTCAAACGCCCACGCCGCAATACCTGTTCCAAGAATATTACCCAGCAGCACGATGCCCCATAACCGCATCAGTAAGCCGATGTTGCCGATAGTCGGTTTTTGCATTACCGGCAGTACCGCAGTTACGGTATTCTCAGTAAATAATTGCTGGCGTGCCATAATGACGATAATAAAACCAAAGGTATAACCCAGATTCTCCAGCAAAAAACTCCCCGGTACACCTTCCAGTTCGACATGAAATATACCTTTTGCCAGTAGCGAAGCGCCCATCGACAGGCCCGCAGCAATAGCTGACCACAGTAGCGCCATTGCGTCGCGTTCCAGCTCTTTTTCGCCGTCCTGGCGGATATGCTCGTGAATAGCCATCGCTCTGGAGGGGAGTCGGTCTTCATCTATTTCTATTTTTTTCCCGCGTTCTTTTTCTTCACTCTCTACTTCAAGTTCGTCGCTGTGTTTATCTATTTTGTCGTTATCCATGGTGTCGTCTCTTGAATTAGCACGCATAGCTAAAGCGTAGCGGCTTTTTTGCTCGCAACTGGCGGGAGTTACTCTGAAAATGTATAAAAGGCCGCGTTTGCCTTTTTCTGTTTATACGGAATCAAGTAGCCTACAGGGCGGCGATTACCAGGCTATGATCAAATCAGCATTTCAGGGCGTCTGGACATCAGTTGACGTGCTGCTACAATCGCCCACGCCTAAACAGGCGGATACGGTATCGTTCCGTCATGGATGGCAAACTGCATAAGCCATAAAAAGCCATAAAAAACAGGGAGACATTTATGAAGCTTCGCCTGTCGGCGCTTGCTCTGGGAACTACGCTTCTGGTGGGGTGTGCGAGTTCCGGTACAGATCAGCAAGGGCGTTCAGACCCGTTAGAAGGGTTCAACCGCACCATGTACAATTTTAACTTCAATGTGTTAGACCCGTATGTGGTTCGACCGGTAGCTGTCGCCTGGCGTGATTATGTTCCGCAACCGGCGCGTAACGGTTTGAGCAATTTTACCGGCAACCTTGAAGAACCTGCGGTGATGGTTAACTATTTCCTGCAGGGCGACCCTTATCAAGGGATGGTTCACTTTACCCGCTTTTTCCTGAACACCATTTTGGGGATGGGCGGCTTTATTGATGTTGCGGGGATGGCGAATCCGAAACTGCAACGTACTGAACCTCACCGTTTTGGTAGTACGCTCGGTCACTATGGCGTGGGCTATGGGCCGTATGTTCAGTTACCGTTCTACGGTAGTTTCACGCTGCGTGATGACGGCGGTGATATGGCAGATGCTCTTTACCCGGTACTTTCCTGGTTGACCTGGCCGATGTCTGTGGGTAAATGGACGCTTGAAGGGATCGAAACCCGTGCGCAGTTACTGGATTCCGACGGTCTGCTTCGTCAGTCGTCCGATCCTTATATTATGGTTCGCGAGGCTTACTTCCAGCGTCATGATTTCATCGCCAATGGCGGCGAACTCAAACCGCAGGAAAACCCGAACGCGCAAGCGATTCAGGATGATTTAAAAGATATCGATTCTGAATAAGATGCAAATAAAAAAGGTGAGTCGTAAAACTCACCTTTTTTCTTATTAAGCTAACGTGTTATTAGAACGCGTAGTTAAAGTTAGTCCCGAACAGCCAGGCTTTACCTTCAGACTCGAATTGATATGGACCTTCGTTGATCTTCACGCTCTGACCGTGCATATAAGAGACGCCGACATCTACAGAAGCATCTTTATTAAATGCGTAAGTAGTACCTGCGCTCAGCCAGAAACGGTCCTGATCCGGAATGGAGATAGAACGGTTCTGTGCCGGAACTGGGCTGTCATCGAAGGCAATGCCGGTACGGAAGGTCCAGTTATCATCGTAGTAATAAGTTGTACCCAACGCGATGCGGTAAGCATCTTTAAAGCCTTCATGTTTCTGGAACAGCGTGTCGCCACCGGTTGAGGTTGCTTTCAGTTGTTGGAACTGACTCCAACTGGTGTAAGCCAGGCTATAGTGAATCGCCCACTGCGGATCAACACGGTTATAACCAGACACTTCCCACATTTCAGGCAGGTTCAGCGTCAGATAACCCGACTGCGTTGCGCCACCTGTAGCACCAGGCAAACCGAGATTGTAGTTATTCAGGCCAATTGGCAAGTCGCTGCTGTAGTTACCTTTGAAGTCAATTTTTACCTCAGAACGGTAGGTCAACGCGTAGCGGTTGTTTTTATCCAGTTCATACAGGATCCCGGCGTTCCAGCCAAAGCCCCACTGGTTGCCGTTCAGATGAGCAATTTTGGTGTTACTTTCAATATCATTAGCGGCTGCAGCCAGCGCTTGTCCCTGTGGTGTCCGTCCGGCGGGAGATTGCATAATCTGACCAGCAACCAGTTGCCCCAGATCACCTGCAAAACGTTCAATTTTTGCACGAGCATAGACGGCGTTAAGACCAAGACCGAAACTCCAGGCGTTGTTTAAGCGGTAGGCACCGCTTAAATTCATATTCACGGTTTCGAGGTCGGTTGTACCACCGACAGAACCGCCTGCATAAGTGTCATTAAACTCTGTCGCCAGACCATAGTTAGAGGTAATGGAAGCCCCCCAACCAAATTGGTCGTTAATCGGCGCAACAAAGTGTGCGTTCGGAACCCATGCTGTAGGTGCGATGTTATCCGCGTCGAGGCTACGACCAGACGGAGAAGTTCCGCTGATATTCACATCCGGATCAATATAAACCGCACCCGCAGAAAAAGTCGGGCGGTCAAACATGGTAATCAACGCGGGGTTACGGCTGACATTACCAGCATCATCGGCAATAGCGCCTTCCCCTGAATAAGCCCGACCCAGGCCAGAGGAAGAAAATTCGTTTAACTGAAAGCCTGCCGACCAGGCCTGGGTGGAGATAAGTGCCACTGCGACTGCGAGAGCAGACTTTGTAAACAGGGTTTTCTGGCTCATGACCATAACCTCAATAATTTATTTTTATACAAACTATGTTACGTGCTGTAACAGGAGCGCGAAGTGTAGGGGCTGATGTACATCTTAGAAATCAGACCAGTGGCGAGAGTATAGGTCTGACCAGATGGAATGTTGCAAGTATGTTTCTATATTTTTTCAAATATGATCTAAGAAACGCGATCCAGTTGGCAAAATTTGGAGGTGGCGCACTCATTCATCCAGGTGAATTTTGTTTTAGATCATTTTTAAGTGTGATTTCGGTCACTTATCTGATTTTGCAGAATTAACAACTGGAGCAGCACTTTTCAGAAGCGTAAAATATCCGTAACGTTTATCTGGCACCTTGGGTGCACATACAGAGGAAATCAACGATGAGTAAATGTAGTGCTGATGAAACCCCGGTTTGCTGCTGTATGGATGTTGGCACCATTATGGACAACTCCGATTGCACCGCGTCTTACAGCCGCGTGTTTGCAAACCGCGCAGAAGCAGAACAAACGCTGGCGGCGCTGACTGAAAAAGCCCGTAGCGTAGAATCCGAACCATGCAAAATCACCCCGACTTTCACTGAAGAGTCTGACGGTGTTCGCCTGGATATTGATTTCACTTTTGCCTGCGAAGCTGAAATGCTGATTTTCCAGTTGGGTCTGCGTTAATTCCTCTCGGGTACATACGCCCCTGCCAGGTTGTTGGCAGGGGCGTTTTATTTTCTCTTCTTCTTTTCTCTCTGTGTCATAGCTCCCACTTTCCCTTTTCTCCACTTGGCTAAATGTAAAAAAATAGTTAAGACTATGATCAGGTCAGACCACTTTATGTCTTTTTTTACAGGGGAGTGTTATGGGTCAGGTTTTACCGCTGGTTACCCGCCAGGGCGATCGCATCGCCATCGTTAGCGGGTTACGTACGCCTTTTGCTCGCCAGGCAACGGCTTTTCATGGCATTCCCGCTGTTGATTTGGGGAAGATGGTCGTCGGTGAGCTGCTGGCACGTAGTGAGATCCCCGCCGAAGTGATTGAACAACTGGTCTTTGGTCAGGTTGTGCAAATGCCAGAGGCTCCCAATATTGCGCGTGAAATTGTTCTTGGCACTGGAATGAACGTCCATACCGACGCATACAGCGTCAGCCGAGCTTGCGCTACCAGTTTCCAGGCGGTTGCGAACGTGGCCGAAAGCCTGATGGCGGGAACCATCCGCGCCGGTATTGCTGGCGGGGCCGATTCCTCTTCGGTATTGCCAATTGGCGTCAGTAAAAAACTGGCGCGCGTGTTGGTTGATGTCAACAAAGCCCGCACGCTGAGCCAGCGTCTTAAACTCTTCTCCAGCTTGCGTTTGCGTGACTTAATGCCTGTTCCGCCTGCGGTAGCGGAATATTCCACCGGTTTGCGAATGGGCGATACCGCCGAACAAATGGCGAAAACCTACGGTATCACCCGCGAACAGCAAGATGCACTGGCGCACCGTTCGCACCAGCGTGCTGCCCAGGCATGGTCAGAAGGCAAACTCAAAGAAGAGGTGATGACCGCCTTTATCCCTCCTTATAAACAACCCCTCGCGGAAGACAACAATATTCGCGGTAATTCCACGCTTGCTGATTACGCAAAACTGCGTCCGGCATTTGACCGTAAACACGGAACGGTAACTGCGGCGAACAGTACGCCTCTGACCGATGGCGCGGCGGCAGTGATCCTGATGACCGAATCGCGAGCGAAAGAATTAGGGCTGGTGCCGCTGGGATATCTGCGCAGTTACGCGTTTACCGCTATTGATGTCTGGCAGGATATGTTGCTTGGTCCGGCCTGGTCAACGCCGCTGGCGCTGGAGAGAGCAGGCCTGACGATGGCCGATCTGACATTGATTGATATGCATGAAGCATTTGCCGCCCAGACGCTGGCAAATATTCAGTTGCTGGGTAGCGAACGTTTTGCCCGCGATGTGCTGGGGCGTGCACATGCCACTGGCGAAGTGGACGATAGCAAATTTAACGTGCTTGGCGGTTCCATTGCTTATGGTCATCCCTTCGCGGCAACCGGCGCGCGGATGATTACCCAGACATTACACGAACTTCGCCGTCGCGGCGGTGGATTTGGTTTAGTGACCGCCTGTGCCGCAGGTGGACTTGGTGCGGCAATGGTTCTGGAGGCGGAATAATGGAAATGGTATCGGCTTTTACCCTCAATGTACGTCTGGACAATATTGCCGTCATCACCATTGACGTTCCCGGCGAAAGAATGAATACCCTGAAGGCAGAGTTTGCCTCGCAGGTGCGCGCCATTATTAAACAACTCCGCGAAAATAAAGAACTTCGAGGCGTAGTGTTTATCTCCGCTAAACCGGACAACTTTATTGCCGGTGCAGACATCAACATGATTGGCAACTGCAAAACCGCGCAAGAAGCGGAAGCACTGGCGCGGCAGGGCCAACAGTTGATGGCGGAAATTCATGCTTTGCCAGTTCCTGTTATTGCCGCCATTCACGGCGCTTGCCTGGGCGGTGGTCTGGAGCTGGCACTGGCGTGCCACGGTCGTATCTGTACAGACGATCCTAAAACCGTGCTCGGTTTGCCGGAAGTACAACTTGGGTTGTTACCTGGTTCAGGCGGCACCCAGCGTTTACCGCGCCTGATCGGCGTCAGCACAGCACTAGAGATGATCCTCACTGGCAAGCAACTACGGGCAAAGCAGGCGTTAAAGCTGGGGCTGGTGGATGACGTCGTTCCGCATTCTATTTTACTGGAAGCCGCTGTAGAGCTGGCGAAGCAGGAGCGTACAGTTTCTCGGACTCTCCCGATTCGTGAACGAGTGATGGCCGGGCCATTAGGTCGTGCGCTGTTATTCAAAATGGCAGGCAAGAAAACAGAACAGAAAACCCAGGGCAACTACCCGGCGACAGAACGCATTCTTGAGGTTATCGAAACAGGATTAGCGCAGGGCTCCAGTAGCGGTTATGACGCTGAAGCACGGGCCTTTGGTGAACTGGCAATGACATCGCAATCACAGGCTCTGCGTAATATCTTTTTTGCCAGTACCGACGTGAAGAAAGATCCTGGCAGCGATGTTGCCCCCGCCCCATTAAATAGCGTGGGGATATTAGGTGGTGGCTTGATGGGCGGTGGTATTGCTTACGTTACAGCCGGTAAAGCGGGGCTACCTGTAAGAATTAAAGATATCAACGCCCAGGGCATAAATCATGCTTTGAAATACAGTTGGGATCAGTTGGAGGGGAAAGTGCGCCGCCGGCATATCAAAGCCAGTGAACGCGACAAACAATTGGCGCTGATTTCAGGTTCTATGGATTATCACGGTTTTTCCCATCGCGATCTGATTATTGAAGCAGTGTTTGAAAATCTCGAATTAAAACAACAGATGGTGGCGGAAGTGGAGCAAAACTGCGCCCCTCATACAATTTTTGCCTCCAATACCTCATCTTTACCGATTAGCGATATTGCCGCTCACGCCTCACGACCAGGGCAGGTTATCGGCCTGCATTTCTTCAGCCCGGTAGAAAAAATGCCGCTGGTAGAAATCATTCCTCACGCCGGGACATCGGCGCAAACCCTCGCCACCACGGTAAAACTGGCGAAAAAACAGGGCAAAACGCCAATCGTGGTGCAGGATAAAGCCGGATTTTACGTTAATCGCATTCTGGCACCTTACATTAATGAAGCTATCCGCATGTTGACCGAAGGTGAGCGTGTTGAGCACATTGATGCCGCACTGGTTAAATTTGGTTTTCCGGTGGGACCAATCCAACTTTTGGATGAGGTAGGAATCGACACAGGGACTAAAATTATTCCTGTACTGGAAGCAACTTATGGAGAACGTTTTAGTGCGCCTGCAAATGTTGTTTCTTCAATTTTGAACGACGATCGCAAAGGTAGAAAAAATGGCCGGGGTTTCTATCTTTACCGCCAAAAAGGGCGTAAAAGCAAAAAACAGGTTGATCCCGCCATTTACCCGTTGATTGGCGCGCAAGGGCAGGGGCGACTGTCCGCACCGCAGGTTGCTGAACGGTGTGTGATGTTGATGCTGAATGAAGCAGTACGTTGTCTGGACGAGCAGGTTATCCGTAGCGTGCGAGACGGGGATATTGGCGCAGTATTTGGAATTGGTTTTCCGCCATTTCTCGGTGGTCCGTTCCGCTATATCGATTCTCTCGGCGCGGGCGAAGTGGTTGCAATAATGCAACGACTGGCCGCGCAATATGGTTCCCGTTTTACCCCTTGCGAGCGTTTACTTGAGATGAGTGAGCATGGGGAAAGTTTTTGGAAAACAACTGCAACTGACCTGCAATAAGAAGGTCAAAGCTATATGAATCCGCGCTGAATGGTGGAGTACTGGTTAAAATGTAAACGCATATTGACTATACTTACGCCATTGAGGTAAAAAACAGCGTTTCATTCGGTGAATGGATAAGGCACAATGCCGGCCACCGTCTTCTTTCTCTGGTTTCAGATGAAAGAAGACGGGTGAATCTGGTTAACAAAAGCGGTGCAATATGCAAGTTTTTATCATGCGTCACGGCGACGCAGCCCTCGATGCCGCCAGTGATTCGGTTCGTCCTCTGACCACTAACGGTTGTGACGAATCTCGCCTGATGGCGAACTGGCTGAAAGGTCAAAAAGTGGAAGTCGAACGTGTTCTGGTGAGCCCGTTCCTGCGAGCCGAGCAAACTCTGGATGTCGTAGGTGATTGTATGGAACTGCCATCCAGTGTCGAAGTTCTGCCAGAATTGACGCCCTGCGGCGATGTCGGTCTGGTTAGTGCTTATCTTCAGGCATTGACCAACGAGGGAGTCGGGTCGGTACTGGTTATCTCTCACTTACCCTTAGTCGGTTATCTGGTAGCCGAGTTATGTCCGGGCGAAACGCCGCCTATGTTTACCACTTCAGCTATTGCCAGCGTAACGCTTGATGAAAGCGGAAAAGGCGAATTTAACTGGCAGATGAGCCCGTGTAATTTGAAAATGGCAAAAGCGATATAATTACGCAACGTTTATATCGCATATCAACTTTCAGAGAGCCACTTAAGTGGCTCTTGTTGTATTGAATGTCAGGGAAGTTCTGGCGGCAGCCACTCTTCCACTTCAATCAATACCAATAACGCCGCGTCGCCGCCGTACTCTTTTGGTGCCTGGTGAAATGCCATCACATGCGGATGCTGTGCCAGCCACAGTGGTGTTTGTTGCTTCAAAATATGCTTACCGTGCCCATGCATCACACAGGCGCAAAACACATGTTCACGGCGACAGGCGGCAATTAATGCGCCCAGTTCCTGTTTGGCTTGTAGCTGCGTCAGGCCGTGCAAATCAAGAAACAACTCCGGCGAATAATCACCGCGTCGCAGTTTCTTCGCCTCAAAATGACTGACATCCGGGCGGACATATTTAACCGGGCCTTCGGTATTTAATAACGGCTGAAATTCATCAGAGAAATAATGGCTGGCATCAGCCTGCTCCTGAATCAACCGCTTGACCGGCACTTCGCTGACTTTTTTTCGTTGTGGTCGATGGACAATCGTGTCCTGCTTAATCTTGCGAGTACCCGCCATCAACTGGCGAAACAGGGCCTGATCCTCCTCGCTGAGAGTTGTTTTCTTTTTCATCTATGCATCTCTATTTTATTTTTCCTACAGTTTACCCGACTCGTAGCGCAATCGATCGGCCAAAACATAATTTTCCTGCGTCATTGCCGCGTGAATGCTGATTTATCGTCATCTTCATGGCAAACTAGCCGCCGAAATTAATGCGACCATGCCCTGGAGGAATACGTGGATAAAATTTTCGTTGATGAAGCAGTAAATGAACTGCAAACCATTCAGGACATGTTGCGCTGGTCGGTTAGCCGCTTCAGCGCGGCAAATATCTGGTACGGTCATGGCACCGACAACCCGTGGGACGAAGCGGTGCAACTGGTATTGCCGTCGCTCTACCTGCCGCTGGATATTCCGGAAGATATGCGCAACGCCCGCCTGACCTCCAGCGAAAAACACCGTATTGTTGAGCGCGTGATCCGCCGCGTCAACGAGCGCGTTCCGGTTGCCTATCTGACCAACAAAGCCTGGTTCTGCGGCCATGAATTTTACGTCGATGAACGCGTGCTGGTGCCGCGTTCACCGATTGGTGAACTGATCAACAATAAATTTGCCGGACTTATCAGCAAGCAACCGCAACATATTCTGGATATGTGTACCGGTAGTGGCTGCATTGCTATTGCCTGCGCTTATGCCTTCCCGGAAGCGGAAGTCGACGCGGTGGACATCTCTCCCGACGCGCTGGCGGTAGCCGAACAGAACATTGAAGAACATGGTCTGATCCACAACGTCATACCGATTCGTTCCGATCTGTTCCGTGATTTGCCGAAAGTGCAGTACGACCTGATCGTCACCAACCCGCCGTATGTCGATGCGGAAGATATGTCCGACCTGCCAAACGAATACCGTCACGAGCCGGAGCTGGGGCTGGCGTCTGGCACTGATGGCCTGAAACTGACACGTCGCATTCTCGGCAACGCGGCGGATTATCTTGCTGATGATGGTGTACTGATTTGTGAAGTCGGCAACAGCATGGTACATCTGATGGAACAATATCCGGATGTTCCGTTCACCTGGCTGGAGTTTGATAACGGTGGCGATGGTGTGTTTATGCTCACCAAAGCGCAGCTTATTGCGGCACGAGAACATTTTGGTATTTATAAAGATTAAATTTACTCGACATTCTTTAAGTTGCATGTGCTGCGTCTGCGGGTTATTCGGCTCATCCATGGGCCTCCCCCTTTACGGGGCCGCTGCAAGTAGCGTTCAAATCCGCTCCATGCGGATTTGTCGTTCACCCCAGTCACTTACTTCTGTAAGCTCCTGGGGATTCACTCACTTGTCGCCTTCCTGCAACTTGAATTATTTAGAGTAAAAAATGCAAACACAACAATAACGGAGCCGTGATGGCTGGAAACACAATTGGACAACTCTTTCGCGTAACCACCTTCGGTGAATCGCACGGGCTTGCGCTCGGTTGCATCGTCGATGGTGTTCCGCCAGGCATCCCGCTGACGGAAGCAGACCTGCAACACGATCTCGACCGGCGTCGCCCGGGGACATCGCGCTATACCACACAGCGTCGTGAACCGGATCAGGTCAAAATTCTTTCCGGCGTTTTTGAAGGTGTCACCACCGGCACCAGTATTGGCTTGTTGATCGAAAACACCGACCAGCGCTCTCAAGATTACAGCGCAATTAAAGACGTTTTCCGTCCGGGTCATGCTGATTACACCTACGAACAAAAATACGGCCTGCGCGATTATCGCGGCGGCGGACGTTCTTCCGCCCGTGAAACCGCCATGCGCGTTGCGGCTGGAGCAATTGCTAAAAAATATCTCGCCGGAAAATTTGGCATCGAAATTCGCGGCTGCCTGAGCCAGATGGGCGACATTCCACTGGAAATCAAAGACTGGTCGCAAGTTGAACAAAATCCGTTCTTCTGCCCGGACCCGGATAAAATCGACGCGTTAGATGAGTTGATGCGCGCGCTGAAAAAAGAGGGCGACTCCATCGGTGCGAAAGTGACTGTTGTTGCCAGTGGCGTACCTGCCGGACTTGGCGAACCGGTATTTGATCGCCTGGATGCTGACATCGCCCACGCGTTGATGAGCATTAATGCGGTGAAAGGCGTGGAAATTGGCGACGGTTTTGACGTGGTGGCGCTGCGTGGCAGCCAGAACCGCGACGAAATCACCAAAGAAGGTTTTCAGAGCAACCATGCGGGCGGTATTCTCGGTGGTATCAGCAGCGGGCAGCAAATCATTGCCCATATGGCGCTAAAACCGACCTCCAGCATTACCGTGCCTGGGCGTACAATTAACCGCTTTGGCGAAGAAGTTGAGATGATCACCAAAGGCCGTCACGATCCTTGTGTCGGGATCCGCGCGGTGCCGATCGCTGAAGCGATGCTGGCAATCGTTTTGATGGATCACCTGTTACGACAACGGGCGCAAAATGCCGATGTGAAGACTGATATTCCACGCTGGTAAAAAATGAACAAAACTGCGATTGCGCTGCTGGCCCTGTTTGCCAGTAGCACCAGCCTGGCAGCAACGCCGTGGCAAAAAATTACCCAACCTGTGCCGGGTAGCGCACAATCGATAGGCAGTTTTTCCAATGGCTGTATCGTCGGCGCTGACACGCTGCCGATACAGTCCGAACATTATCAGGTGATGCGTACCGATCAGCGTCGCTATTTCGGTCATCCGGATCTGGTGATGTTTATCCAGCGTCTGAGTAGCCAGGTGAACAATCTGGGTATGGGGACGGTGCTGATTGGCGATATGGGGATGCCCGCAGGTGGGCGTTTCAACGGCGGCCACGCCAGCCACCAGACCGGACTGGATGTCGATATCTTCCTGCAACTGCCGAAAACTCGCTGGACCGCCGCGCAACTTTTGCGTCCGCAGGCGCTGGATTTGGTTTCCCGTGATGGCAAGCATGTCGTCCCAACGCTGTGGAAGCCGGAAATTTTCAGTCTGATCAAACTTGCTGCGCAGGACAAAGACGTGACGCGCATTTTTGTTAATCCGGCGATTAAACAACAACTTTGCCTTGATGCAGGCACCGATCGTGACTGGTTGCGGAAAGTGCGACCCTGGTTCCAGCATCGCGCACATATGCATGTACGATTACGTTGTCCTGCCGATAGCCTGGAGTGTGAAGACCAACCTTTACCACCGCCGGGCGATGGTTGCGGGGCAGAACTGCAAAGCTGGTTTGAACCACCAAAACCGGGAACAACAAAGCCTGAGAAGAAGACACCGCCTCCGTTGCCGCCTTCCTGCCAGGCGCTACTGGATGAGCACGTGATCTAATGGAAACGTTTAATAGCCTGTTTATGGTTTCCCCGCTGTTGCTGGGAGTTCTCTTTTTTGTCGCGATACTGGCGGGATTTATCGACTCGATTGCCGGTGGTGGTGGGTTACTCACTATTCCGGCATTGATGGCGGCGGGGATGTCTCCGGCTAACGCGCTGGCAACTAACAAACTGCAAGCCTGCGGTGGCTCTATTTCCGCCACCATCTACTTTATTCGCCGCAAAGTCGTCAGCTTAAGCGATCAGAAACTCAATATCGCCATGACCTTTGTCGGCTCGATGAGCGGCGCACTGCTGGTGCAGTATGTTAAAGCTGATGTGCTGCGGCAAATTTTACCGATTCTGGTGATTTGTATCGGTCTTTATTTCTTACTGATGCCCAAACTGGGAGAAGAAGATCGCCAGCGTCGGATGTATGGGCTGCCATTTGCGCTGGTAGCAGGGGGCTGCGTTGGTTTTTACGACGGATTCTTTGGCCCGGCAGCCGGATCGTTTTACGCACTGGCCTTCGTTACGCTGTGCGGCTTTAACCTCGCCAAAGCCACCGCCCATGCCAAATTACTTAACGCAACGTCAAACATCGGCGGTCTGCTGCTGTTTATTCTCGGCGGCAAAGTGATTTGGGCGACAGGATTCGTGATGCTGGTGGGGCAGTTCCTCGGCGCGCGTATGGGTTCAAGACTGGTGTTGAGCAAAGGACAAAAACTGATCCGCCCGATGATCGTTATCGTCTCGGCGGTGATGAGTGCCAAATTACTTTATGATAGCCATGGACAGGAGATCCTCCACTGGTTGGGGATGAACTAATGAACAGTACACACCACTACAAGCAGTTGATTGAAATTTTTAATAGCTGCTTTGCCGATGAATTTAATACCCGTCTGATTAAAGGCGACGACGAACCGATCTATCTTCCTGCTGATGCGGAAGTTCCATATAACCGAATCGTCTTTGCTCATGGCTTTTACGCCAGTGCTATCCACGAGATTTCGCACTGGTGTATTGCCGGGAAAGCGCGCCGTGAACTGGTTGATTTTGGTTACTGGTATTGCCCTGACGGACGCGATGCCCGGACGCAAAGCCAGTTTGAAGATGTTGAAGTTAAGCCGCAGGCGCTTGACTGGTTGTTCTGCGTGGCGGCGGGATATCCGTTTAACGTCAGTTGCGACAACCTGGAAGGCGACGTCGAACCGGATCGTGTGGTATTCCAACGACGGGTTCATGCGCAGGTGATGGATTATCTGGTGAACGGTATTCCTGAACGTCCGGCACGCTTCATAAAAGCATTACGAAATTATTATCACACGCCGGAACTTACGGCGGAACAGTTCCCGTGGCCGGAAGCGCTCAACTGAAGCCAGCGCCACGTTTACAATGAGGAAAGAAGATGATCGCGGAGTTTGAATCACGCATTCTGGCATTAATCGACGGTATGGTTGACCATGCCAGTGATGATGAGTTGTTTGCCAGTGGGTATTTGCGTGGCCACCTGACGTTAGCCATCGCAGAACTGGAAAGTGGTGATGACCACTCCGCTCAGGCGGTGCATACAACCGTTAGCCAGAGTCTGGAGAAAGCGATTGGTGCGGGTGAATTGTCGCCACGCGATCAGGCGCTGGTGACCGATATGTGGGAACACCTGTTTCAGCAGGCTTCACAGCAGTAAGTTGTGGCGTCTGGAGCACCATGCCTGATGCGACGCTTACCGCGTCTTATCAGGCCTACAGGTCACACGTGGGTCGGATAAGGCGTTC